>NZ_SLUL01000006.1 GCF_004341205.1 Thermolongibacillus altinsuensis | reverse complement strand
GCCGCCTCACATAACGCCGACTTGATATGCGGATTCCCCTTCGTCGTTCGGGTACTTTTTCGTTTTCCAGCACTTTCATGATTTCCCGGCGCGACTCCCGCCCATGAAGCGAGGTGTTGAGACGTTGGGAACTGTCCCATATCGACCCCGATTTCAGCGATGATCACGGCAGCGGTTTCTTTTTTGACTCCCGGTATGGTCACAAGAAGCCCCATCTCTTGTTTGTAGGCTTGTAAGAGTTGGTCGATTCGTTCTTCGATGTCCCGAAGTAAACTTTCCAACGATTCGATGTGCTTCCACGATTGGCGAATCATGAACAGTTGATGGTTGGTCAATGTTCCGAAGAGAGAATCTCGAATTTGTTGTCTTTTTCCTTTCATTCTCCCGTGAATGCAGGCGTCGATCTCTTGTTCCTCGATATATCCTCGTTTCATTAAGCGCTCTAATAACTTTCGTCCAGATGCCCCGAACACGTCCGAAATCACAGAACTTAACTTGATATTGGAGCACTCCAGCACTTTCTGTATACGATTTTTCTCGGCGGTCAATTGCCCGATCCATTTTTTGCGTAAGCGAGTTAAATCTCGCAGTTCCCTAATATCCGCAGGAGGCACAAAACTCTTCTCGATGAGCCCATAACGCAACAATTTGGCGATCCATTCGGCATCGGACACATCCGTTTTTCTCCCTGGAACATTTTTGATTCGCTGAGCGTTAGCAAGGGTAATGTCAAAGTAGTCTTCTAAAATGTTAAATACAGGTTTCCAGTAAACGCCCGTGCTCTCCATCGCAATATGAGTAACACCGCGATCTTCTAACCATTTCAGAAGACGAAACAAATCTTTCGTGAAAGTAGGGAATGTTTCGATTTCCTTTTGAATGTGTTCTTCTTCTCCAAGAAGCGCACAAACCACAATCGTTTCGGCATGGACATCTAATCCCGCACAACGATGATAAAGAACATCCATGATTCTTACTCCTTCCATTGATGAATTCGCAAACAGAGAGTCCATTTGTATGTTAGGCATTTTTCTGTTCGTAGTCACCTTTTCGCACGAAAAGGGCTGACAATGGGTGGAACACCAAATGGACTCAAACAGTTTTTATTACAGGGTCGAACCACCATTAAAGAGAACGTCTTTCAAAACTGTTTGCGTTCATATCCATTATGGGAAGGAATGATGGATTTTCATGCATGGGTGGGGAGTAAAATTACTCATGGATGTTTTTATTGGGAAAGAAAATGATTGTGATAAAATAATCATGGGTTGCGAAATTTTGGATTTTTTCATGTTGGGGGATGAAAGATGGCTACGATGACAAAGATGAAGACGGATATCGAAATTGCTCAAGAAACAAAATTAAAGCGCATTCAAGAAATCGCAAAAGAGCTCGACATTTTAGAAGAAGAACTTGAGCCGTATGGCCATTATAAAGCGAAAATTTCACTCGATTTGATGAAACGATTGGAAGCAAAGCCGGATGGAAAAGTCATTTTAGTCACTTCGATTAATCCGACACCTGCTGGAGAGGGGAAATCAACGGTAACGGTAGGGCTTGGACAAGCGTTGCGCAAAATTGGAAAAAAAGCAATCATTGCCATGCGCGAACCTTCGCTTGGGCCGACAATGGGAATAAAAGGGGGAGCGACAGGCGGCGGTTATTCGCAAGTGTTGCCGATGGAGGATATTAATCTTCATTTTACAGGCGATTTACACGCGATCACAACAGCGAATAACGCATTAGCGGCTTTCATCGATAATCATATCCATCACGGCAATGAACTGCGCATTGATACGCGCCGCATTGTTTGGAAGCGCGTTGTCGATTTGAACGATCGGGCGTTAAGGCACGTCGTCGTAGGCTTAGGCGGACCGGTTCAAGGCGTGCCGCGAGAGGATGGTTTTGATATTACGGTTGCTTCTGAGATTATGGCCATTTTCTGCTTGGCAACGGATTTACAAGATTTAAAACGCCGACTCGCAAAAATCGTTGTAGCGTATAACGTTGATAAACAGCCTGTTACCGTGGCTGATCTCGGCGTTGAAGGAGCGTTAACGCTTCTGTTAAAAGATGCGTTAAAACCGAATCTTGTGCAGACGGTCGAGCATGCGCCTGCGTTGATCCACGGTGGTCCGTTTGCGAATATTGCCCACGGTTGCAATAGCGTGATTGCGACAAAAATGGCGCAAAAGCTTGGTGATTACGTTGTGACCGAAGCAGGTTTTGGAGCTGATTTAGGAGCGGAAAAGTTTTTAAATATAAAGGCTCGTTTCGCTGGAATTAAACCGGAAGCGGTTGTGATTGTCGCAACGATTCGTGCGTTAAAAATGCACGGCGGCGTTCCGAAACAAGAATTACATATAGAGAATGTCGAGGCGTTGCGTGCGGGCTTGGACAATTTACGGAAACATATTGAAACGATTCAAGCATTCGGTTTACCGTTTGTCGTTGCGATTAATCGTTTTATAACCGATACAGAAAATGAAATTAATGCGTTAAAAGCGTTTTGCGAGGAGCACGGTTATCCAGTGGCGTTAACGGAAGTATGGGAAAAAGGCGGAGAAGGCGGAATTGAATTAGCGGAAAAAGTATTAGAGGCCATCGAGAATGGAAACAATACATACGCTCCTTTATATGATGTGAATGAATCCATTCCTGATAAAATTCGTAAAATCGCGCAAATCGTCTATGGAGCAAAAGATGTAGAGTTTTCTGAAAAGGCAAAAAAACAAATCGAGCAATTTACGGTATTTGGATGGGACAAGCTGTCGATTTGCATGGCCAAAACGCAATATTCTCTGTCTGATGACCCAACGAAACTTGGCAGACCAACGGACTTTACGATTACAGTACGTGAATTCAAACCGTCGATTGGTGCGGGATTCCTTGTCGCGTTAACCGGTGATGTGATGACGATGCCGGGATTGCCGAAAAAACCAGCGGCGTTACATATGGATGTCGATGAAAACGGAAATGCGATCGGTCTTTTCTGACTATATTTATATGAAAGAAGTTTTGCTTATTTTTTATAGATCAAAAGGAGGATTGACTGATGAGCATTTATGACTTTACGGTTAAAACGATTCGCGGTGAAGAAAAGTCAATGGCGGATTATAAAGGAAAAGTATTGTTAATCGTCAACACCGCAAGCAAGTGCGGTTTTACCCCGCAATATAAAGAACTGCAAGAACTTTATGATGAATATAAAGACAAGGGCTTTGAAGTGCTTGGCTTCCCTTGCAATCAATTCGGTCAACAAGAACCGGGCACAGAAAGCGAAATCGAAAGCTTTTGTCAAGTGAACTATGGGGTCACGTTCCCGATGTTTGCGAAAGTTGATGTAAACGGCGAGCATGCGCATCCATTGTTTGTCTATTTGACAGAAAAAGCGCTAGGAATCTTTGGGACAAAGATAATTAAATGGAATTTCACCAAATTTTTAGTTGATAAAAACGGAAACGTTGTCGGCCGCTTTGCCCCGCAAACCAAACCAAGCGATTTAAAAGGGGAGATTGAAAAGCTATTAAATGCGTAAATACAAAAGCTGTCTTTCCGATGGGAGAGACAGTTTTTTGTTAGGCAAACCAAATGCTCCTTTGTTACAATAGTTAACGATAAAAAACATCGAACGTTGAATACGGAAAGTGCGAAACAAATCGCGATCAAACGCCATGAATTTATGAAACATTTTTTGCAACAATTTTATAAAGAGTGGGATGAGTCATATGAAGATGTTAACGGTTGAAAATTTATCTAAAAGTTATGCGGAAAAAACGTTATTTCGCGATATTTCGTTCACGATTAAAGAACAGGAACGCATCGGCATTATTGGCGTGAATGGGACAGGAAAATCAACGTTACTGAAAATTATTGCAGGCGTTGAGCTTTCCGATGCGGGACAAATTACACATTCGAAAGACTATTCAATCGGGTATCTGCCGCAACAGCCTGATTTTCAAGAAAACTTAACGGTATTGGAACAAGTGTTTCACGGAGATACGCCGCTGATTCGTTTATTGCGTGATTACGAAACCGTGTTAGCGGGACTTGAGAAAAATCCTCTTGATGATCAATTACAAGAACGCCTTTTTCGCTGCCAGCAGCAAATGGATGCGATGAACGCATGGGAAGCAAGCTCCAACGCCAAAGCGATTCTTACGAAATTAGGCATTGATGACATGACAAAAACGATCGGAGAGCTTTCCGGCGGTCAAAAGCGCCGCGTTGCTTTGGCGCAAGCGCTCATTGAAACGCCTGATTTGCTTATCTTAGATGAGCCGACGAACCATCTCGATTATGAAACGATTCGCTGGTTGGAAGATTATTTGGCTCGTTACAGCGGGGCCGTTTTGCTTGTCACGCATGATCGTTACTTTTTAGATCGTGTAACCAACCGCATTTTAGAGCTAGATAACGGAAAACTTTACAGCTATCCGGGGAATTACGCAGCATTTTTAGAAGCAAAAGCGCTGAGAGAGGAGCAGGAACTTGCAGCAGAAGCCAAACGGCAAAATTTATACCGCCGGGAATTAGCATGGATTCGCCGCGGAGCAAAAGCGCGGACCACGAAACAAAAGGCCCGCATCCAACGATTCGAACAGCTGGAGCAGTCGCTTGGAATTGAACAAAAGAGCAGTCTCGATATTTCGTTAAGCGGCAGCCGTCTTGGCAAGAAAGTGTTAGAGTTAAAACAGGTAAGCAAAGCATTCGGCAACCAAGTTATTTTAGACGATTTTAGCTTCCTCGTAAAACCAGGAGACCGCATCGGCATTGTCGGGCCGAACGGAAGCGGTAAATCGACGTTGTTGAATTTGCTTGCTGGCCGAATCCAGCCTGATGCGGGGGAAATCGAAATCGGGCAAACGGTGAAAATTGCGTATTACACGCAAGAAAATGTCGATATGGATGAAAATAAACGAATGATTGAATACATTCGCGAGGCCGGGGAAGTCATTCATACGACCGATGGAAAAACGATTTCGGCGGCGCAAATGCTGGAACGTTTCTTGTTCCCGATGAATACGCACGGAACGCCCATTCGCAAGTTGTCAGGCGGTGAGAAACGCCGGTTGTATTTGTTGCGAATCTTAATGACAGAACCAAACGTGTTGCTTCTTGACGAACCGACGAACGATTTGGATACACAAACATTGACGGTTCTTGAAGACTATTTAGAGACATTTCCAGGCGTGGTCATCACCGTTTCTCACGACCGTTACTTTTTGGATAAAGTAGCAGAACAATTGCTCATCTTTCAAGGAAACGGGAAGGTGGAAAAATATTTTGGAGAGTACTCCGATTATTTAGAGGAGCAGCTTAAGAAAAAAGCGGAGAACGCAGAATCAAAGCCGATCCCAGCAAAAGAACAAGCGCAGAAAGCGAAACCTGCCAAGCGACGCCTAAGCTATAAAGAACAGAAAGAATGGGAAGAAATCGAGGACAAAATCGCTGCATTAGAGGCGAAATTGCAAGAAATTACGTTGGAAATGGAACAATCAGCGAGCGACTATGAAAAGGTGCAGGCATTAGCGTCCGAACATGAACAATTAAGCGCAGAGCTCGATGCGCTGCTTGAACGCTGGGCGGAGCTTTCTGAATTAGTGGAATCATTGCAGTCATAAATGAATGAGGGGGATGGGTAATGAACATTAAATCCATTGAACCAACGCCAAGTCCAAATACAATGAAGGTTCTATTAGATGAAGAACTTCCGTTTGGAACAAGCCATAACTATAAGCCGGACAATGTGGCGAATGCGCCTTCAATCATTCAACAATTAATGAAAATTGAAGGAGTCAAAGGCATTTACCATGTTGCCGATTTTTTAGCGGTTGAACGAAATCCAAAATATGATTGGAAAGAGATTTTAACAAAAGTGCGTGAAGTGTTTGGTGAAGATGTTGATCACATTCAAGAACATAAACAAGTGCGCAACGAACATTTTGGCGAAGTGAAAGTCTACGTTCAAATGCTTTACGGATTACCGATGCAGGTGAAGTTAACCGACGGTCAAGAAGAAAGACGAGTCGGCTTGCCGAAGCCATTTATGGATGCGGTTTTAGAAGCTCAGAAACATGCCGGAAATATTGTCGTTGAGCGAAAATGGGTCGAAAAAGGGGTGCGTTATGGCACATTTGAAGAAATCGGTGCAGAAATCGTTGAAGAACTGTCTGCTGCTTATCCGCCTGAACGGTTAGAGCGGATGGTACAAATGTTTAAAAGCGGCGAGCAAGCGAAAACGCAAAAACGAGTGAGCTATAAAGTAACGGAAGAAATGCTTGATGACCCAGATTGGACAAAACGCTATGCGGCTTTAGAACAAATGGCAGAACCAACCGAAGAAGATTTGCCGGTGTTGGCAAAGGCTTTAAAAGACGAAAAAGTGGCGATTCGCCGCCTTGCCACTGCTTATTTAGGAATAATTGGCGGCAAAAAAGTGCTCCCATATCTTTATGAAGCGCTGAAAGATAAAGCGGTCTCCGTGCGCCGTACAGCTGGAGACTGTCTATCTGATATTGGCGATCCTGAAGCGATGCCAGTCATGATTGAGGCGTTAAAAGACCCAAGCAAATTGGTCCGCTGGCGCGCGGCCATGTTTTTATACGAAGTTGGTGATGAATCAGCTCTTCCAGCTTTAAAAGCGGCAGAAAATGACCCGGAATTTGAAGTAAGCATGCAAGTAAAAATGGCGATTGAACGTATTGAAGGCGGCGAAGAGGCAAAAGGATCTGTGTGGAAGCAAATGACGGAAAGCAGAAGAAAAGGAAATGGCAGTGAATGATCAAGAACAAAATAGTTGTTACGATAAAACCAAAAAACGGCAGTGAAATCGCTGCCGTTTTAACATTTTTTGAAAAGTCTCCACCTCTTATGAGCGAAGATGGAGAATTTTAAAATCAAGTCTCTTGCCGCCCTGGCATGCTAGAAGCATGCTGATTCCGAACGTAAAACGCATGACAGACAAATTCATTTGTCTGATGGCGTTTTCGTTCGGAGAAGTGGCAGAAAAGCTTGTTTATGTCGAAAAATTAAACTTATCATATATAGTTTGGTTGATCTGCTTCTAAGATGCGTTCTGGATGAGTGTATACGTTTAACTTATTTCCGCGAATAAAGCCGACGACCGTTATATTTAAATCTTCCGCTAACTGTAATGCTAAATCGGTAGGAGCGGATTTGGATAATAAAATGCCAACGCCGATTTTTGATACTTTTAGCAACACTTCAGAAGAAACTCGGCCGCTGAAAGCAATCATTTTATCACGAACGGGAATTTGTTGAAGCAAACAATATCCGTAAAGTTTATCTAGAGCGTTATGCCTTCCAATGTCAGACCTTGCTACAATGATTTCGGAATTACTGCAAATCGCCGCGTTATGAACCCCGCCTGTTTTCTGAAAGATGATGCTTCCGTTTTGCATGTTTTTCATGAGATGAAAGCACTGCTTTACGCTTATGTTGATGTTCGTGATCGCCGTTTTAGCTGTTTTTACATCATTGTGTAAATAAAATTGCCTGCTTTTCCCGCAACACGAGCCGATAAACCGTTTAGAGAAATATTGCTGGTTGATGGGCTGTTTTGCATGCAAATCGACATAGGCAAATCCGCGGCTTTCATCAATAGACAGATTTTTTATATCGCTTTTAAAACGGATCAGACCTTCAGAAGCAAGAAACCCAATGACTAATTCGTCTAGATGATCGGGCGAGCAAACCATGGTTGCGAATTCTTCACCGTTTACAACTAGCGTTAGCGGAAATTCGGCAACAATTTCGTCTTCCTCATGGATGAATGAAGCGTCGGTAAATTTCAATATACTCTTTTTTACAGTTATTTTCTTCTCCATTCTTTCACCTTCTTTGCATCAAGTAAACCATTCAGAGTTAAAAATTATGTTTTTGTGGTACAATCATACTATAAAAATAGTAAAAATGTTTTTAAAATTGTGTATATTTTGTTTTTGAGGAGTGTTAACCATGGGGGAAACGAAACATACTGGACCAATGAAATTGGACAAAAGCCCAAAACCTTCTCTTTGGGCAAGTTTTATGCCGATGGGGGTAGGAAAGGTAAAACCTCATCATGTTCGCGATACATTAAAAGTCGTCTGGGAAAATAAAGATCAGCTTTCTTATGCGTATCGCATCTTGACGCAAGGAGTATGTGACGGTTGCGCTCTCGGAGTTTCCGGATTACGCGATCAAACGTTGACTGGTCCGCATCTTTGCACGACGCGTTTAAATGTGCTTCGATTGAATACAATGCCTGCTATGGATCCGAAGTGGTTAGAAGATGTTGATAAACTAAGAGAATTCAATAGTACGGAACTAAGAAAATTAGGGCGAATTCCATATCCGCTTTCAAGAAAACCGGGAGAAAGAAAGTTTACAAGAATTAGTTGGGATGAGGCGTTAAATCGTATTGCTTTGAAAATAAAGAGCATTCATCCGAAACAGTTGGCTTTTTATTTAACGGCGCGCGGCATTACGAATGAAGTGTATTACACAGCGGCAAAAGTGGCGCGGTTTTTAGGAACAAACAATATTGACAACGCATCACGCATTTGTCATTCACCAAGCAAAACGGCGTTGAAGCGTTCGCTTGGAATCGGTGCATCGAGCTGCAGTTATAAAGATTGGATTGGAACGGACATCCTTGTTTTCTGGGGTTCTGTTGCGGCGAACAATCAGCCGGTATCAACGAAATACATGTATGCGGCAAAAAAAGCGGGTACGAAGGTTATTGTCATCAATCCATACCGAGAACCGGCAATGGAGAAATATTGGATTCCATCGATTTGGGAAAGCGCGTTGTTCGGGACAAAAATAGCCGATGATTTTTATCAAGTCAATATCGGTGGTGATATCGCCTTTATGAATGGGATCATGAAGCATTGGTTTGAAATGGAAGAAAAAAATCCGGGGTCAGCCATCGATTGGCAGTTTGTCCAGGAACATACGAATGGAATAGAGGAATTAAAGGCGCATGTTGCAAAGTACGATTGGGAAACGTTAGAGAAATCTTCTGGTCTTTCTAAAGAGCGAATGTATGAGTTTGCAAAATTATTGGCTGAGGCCAAATCAGGAGTGTTTGTTTGGAGCATGGGGCTTACTCAGCACCGTTTCGGGACGGACAATGTTTCGCAAGTGTCGAACCTTGCGATGCTTCGCGGTTTTATCGGACGTGCTCATTGTGGGCTTATGCCGATTCGCGGTCACAGCGGTGTTCAAGGATCCGGAGAAATGGGGGCGGACCCATTCGTGTTGCCGGGCGGTGAATTTGATGAAGAAAATATCGAGCGCATCGAAAAAATTTGGGGATTTCCGATTCCACGTTGGCAGGGGGATACGATCGGACAAACGCTAGAAAACATTTTGCTTCCTAATGGTCACGAACGAAAAGTAAGAGTGTTATATACGAGCGGCGGTAATTTCTTAGAAACGATGCCGAATCCAGATTTTATCCGAAAAGCGCTAGAAAACGCGGAATTGCGCGTTCATCAAGATATTATTTTTAATACATCGACATTATTGGACGCCAAAGAAGAAGTGATCATCTTACCGGCCATGACGCGCTATGAACAGCCGGGCGGCGGCACATCGACAAGCACGGAGCGAATGGTGTATTTCAGTCCGGAAATTGAAGGGCCGCGAATCGAAGAAGCACGGGCGGAATGGGAAATTTATATCGATCTTGCTTCGCGCATCAAACCGGAAGTGAAACATTTGATTCATTTTCATAATGCCCAAGAAATTCGCGACGAGATTGCCGTGGCGAATCCAAACTACGACGGAATCCAGCATTTAAAGAAAAAAGGCGACGTCTTCCAATGGGGCGGTGCATGGTTATGTGAAGACGGTGTATGTCCGACAGCGGACGGACGAGGCCATTTCATACCGATTGAATTGCCGGAGCTGCGAAAAGCGGAAGGACAATTTTTTGTGACGACCAGGCGCGGGAAGCAATTTAATTCGATGATTTACAGCGACAAAGATCCGTTTAATGCAGCAGAGCGCTATCATATTTTAATGAACCGAGATGATGCAGCGAAATTCGGCATTCGTGAAGGAGAGTCCATCGTTGCTTACAACTGTCATGGAATGATGCAAGGCCGTGCAAAGTTTGAGGATGTGAAACAAGGAAACATCGCGGTGTATTGGCCGGAAGGAAATGTGCTAATTCCAAAAGGCGTTTATGAAGCATACGCCCAAATTCCAGAATACAATACGATTGCCATCGTCGAAAAAGCAGAGACATTCCATGCTCAAAAAGATCAAAAATACGTTGAAAAACGTATTGAGGAGCTGGAAATGAGCGTTGACTAGATTTATAACTTATATATTTCACGAAATTCTATTTTTCCAAATGAACCTCTCCCACCTACACGTTGTTTAGAGGGTGGAGACTTCTCGATGAACATGTTAAAAATACGAAAGCTAAAACGAATAAAAAAGGACCGCCAAATGAATTGGCGGTCTTCAGTTTGATAAGTTTTCAGTGTTTCATAGCTGTTTCCGATTTTTTGTGTAAATGGCGAATAAAAGAGCTACAGCGGTCAATCGCCTGTTTCCATTGCGTAAAACGGCATTCGACCAGCGGTTGAATCAATTCAACAACAGGTTTACTTCCTAAAATCATGGTTAAGGCTATTGAAATGAATAACAACAGCGGGTAGCTGCGTGTTTCCGTGATGAATTGCGGAAATTCAGTTGCATGCAAATATTTTAGAACAAAACCATGAAGGATATATACATAAAAAGTTCTTGCTCCGAGAGACGAAATGGATAGTTTTTGGTTTGGGATCAGCGACAGAAAACAGAAAGTCATCAAAATGCTGACGGCATAAAATGTTAGCCTTAAAACGATAGCGATTTCTCCATGAACTCCCAACGTTTCATAAGATTTCGATCCGTACAACCATTCTTTCTGTATATCTGGAAAAAGATAATAAACAATAAAGAATATACATGACAGCATCATACAGGCGAAAACACGAAATTTTCTCTGAAATAACCATTCAAAATGCTTCTTTTTTAATAAAAAACCAAGTAAAAAAAACGGAAAAAAGATCAATGTTCGTGAAAGACTTAGCCATTTTTCTACTTCAACAAATCCAACTAATAATCCGAATAATACGGCTAAAGATAATGAATACGTTCTTGGAATTTTTGCAAAAACGTACAGCATGACGTTCCAACTAAACAGGCTTAACAAAAACCATAGCCCCCAGCGAGGTGTGAAAAAATCGAACGATATATTTTCTTCATATAAAAATGAATAATACAAAGAATAGAGCAGTTGAAAAATGAGATAAGGAATCAGTATTTTTTTAGCTACTTTTTTTAAATACCCTTTTTGATGAAAGTTTTTGGCGAAATACCCAGAAATTAAGATGAACGCTGGCATGTGGAAAAAGAAAATCCAATTGTACAAGCTGTGTAAAAATGTATTTTCAGAAATATGAGGACGAAGGAAATGTCCAAAAACCACTAAGATGATTAAAAAAAACTTCGCGTTATCAAAATAATAATCTCGTTCTCGCATATATCCTCCCTCGTCATTAAACAAATAGATTTGAAGGTATGATCATTCCACAAAGTATTATATTAACATATAACTTCTAATCTTCTGCAAGTAATTTAAAACAGGAAAAATGTATCACTTTATCATCCGAGAAAAATATTACTACAAAAATTTTTTCTGGAGGTTTTCTGTGCGAGAAAAAGACGAACTACATAAAACGAACGGTTGCATAGCGAAAGATCAAAAGATCATCTGAAGAACGATGAATAGCCGAATAAACAAAGGAAAATAATGAGGAAAAGGAGGAATGATTAAATGGAAGTCACTCGAGCGAAGCAAATTGCGGAATCAGGGAAGATTGTACCCGTAACGTACGAAGGAAGACAAGTTCTTATTCAACATGTCGATGAGAAAAATAAAACAGCAAGAATCTATTCGAAAGAAAATCCGGAAGAAGAAATGGTTGTCCTAGTCCATCTTCTAAATGAGAAATAACTTCGTGCTGATTAGTAATTGGTATGATGTTAGGTGTTGTCACCGTTCGAATCATGACAGAAGCCGTTTGTGCTTCTGTTTTTTTGTTTTTGTTACATGATTTGATCGGATTTTTTCATCGTTAGTTAGTGTTGAAAACATAAATAAAACATGTAAAGCATTTCTCTATTTGCAATTAGAGAAATTCTTGTTAATATTCAGAATTATTAGTATAATATGTTTATTAAATAAAGACACAAAGGGGGAAAAAAGATTGAAAGGTCTTAAATCGATTTTGCTTTGGGGACTTATTTCTGCTCTCGGAGCAACTGGTTTTGCGGTGTTGGCATTAAATCGCGGTGAGACAGTCAACGCGATTTGGCTGATTGTTGCTGCGGTTTGCGTATACGCCATTGCTTACCGTTTTTACAGCAAATTTATCGCCAAAAAAGTATTTCAACTTGATGACAATCGAAAAACGCCAGCGGAAATTTTTAACGATGGAAAAGATTACGTTCCAACAAACAAATGGGTGCTTTTCGGCCACCACTTTGCTGCGATTGCTGGAGCTGGTCCGCTTGTCGGTCCGATTTTAGCAGCGCAAATGGGGTATTTGCCCGGAACGCTTTGGATCATTGTCGGCGTTGTGTTGGCAGGTGCGGTGCAGGATTTTATCATTTTATTCGCATCGATGCGTCGTAACGGCAAATCGCTTGGCGAAATGATTAAGGAAGAAATTGGTCCTGTAACGGGCTTTATCGCGATGCTGGGCATTTTAGGAATCATGATTATATTGTTAGCTGTATTAGCATTAGTGGTTGTGAAAGCGCTTGTAGGAAGTCCGTGGGGAATGTTTACGATCGCGGCGACTATTCCAATCGCGATCTTTATGGGAGTATATATGCGCTACATGAGACCGGGACGCGTTGGTGAAGCTTCATTCATTGGTTTTGTTTTATTAATGCTTTCTATTGTAGCTGGCCAATATGTAGCGGAAAATCCGACATTAGCAAATATGTTCACATTTAAAGGTGAAACAATCGCACTTTTAATGATTGGCTACGGTTTCGTCGCTTCAGTATTGCCGGTATGGTTGTTGCTTGCGCCGCGCGATTATTTAAGCACGTTCTTAAAAATTGGAACGATTGTTGGTTTGGCATTAGGAATTCTTTTTGTTGCACCTGATTTGCAAATGCCGGCGATTACGAAATTCGTTGACGGCACAGGTCCGGTGTTTGCCGGCAATTTATTCCCGTTCTTGTTTATTACAATTGCGTGTGGAGCGGTTTCCGGTTTCCACTCTCTCGTATCTTCGGGAACGACGCCGAAAATGATCGAGCGCGAAAGCCATGCCCGTCCAATCGGTTATGGTGCCATGTTGATGGAGTCATTTGTTGCTGTCATGGCATTAATTGCGGCATGCGTTTTAACACCGGGTACGTATTTCGCGATTAACAGCCCAGCTGCAGCCATTGGTCAAGATGTTGTTCAAGCGGCACAAACGGTTTCATCTTGGGGATTTACGGTTACTCCTGACGATTTAAAAAAATTAGCGGAGAATGTCGGTGAAGAAACCGTTTTATCACGTACGGGCGGAGCGCCGACTTTAGCGATCGGCATGGCGGTGATTTTGTCCGAAATCATTGGCGGAAAAGCGTTAATGGCATTTTGGTACCATTTTGCAATTTTGTTTGAAGCATTGTTTATTTTAACGACGATTGATGCGGGGACGCGTGTTGGTCGCTTTATGATTCAAGATATTCTCGGACATTTCTATAAACCGTTTGCAAAAACCGAATCTTTACCTGCGAATATTATCGCAACAACATTGTGCGTACTTGCTTGGGGCTATTTCTTGTATCAAGGGGTTATTGATCCGCTTGGCGGAATCAATACGTTATGGCCGCTCTTCGGCATCGCAAACCAAATGCTTGCAGCAATTGCCTTGTTATTAGGTACGACCATTCTTCTTAAAATGGGCAAAAAAGCCTATGTATGGGTCACATTAGTTCCGACTACTTGGATTTTAGTCGTAACGATGACAGCCGGATTCCAAAAATTATTCCACGATCATCCAAAAATCGGCTTTTTGGCTCATGCGAAACTATTTAAAGATGAGCTTCAGCAAGGAAATATCTTACCTCCTGCTACAACAAAGGAGCAAATGCAGCAAATCATTATAAACGACTATATTGATGCAACGCTATGTGCAATTTTCATGCTTGTTGTTTTAGCGATGCTTATTTTCTCAGTTAATGTGTGGATCAAAGTATTGAAAAACAATAATGTTCCATTAAAAGAAGCACCTTATATACCACGTGAACCAGGAGATGAGGTAAAACACTATGCGTAAGTTTTTTGAGACAATTCTTGCCTATCGCAAACAATTTCTTGACTTGCTTGTTGGGGTGCCGAATTACGAAAAATATGTTGAGCATATGAAAACACACCATCCCGGAGAACCGATTAAGTCGCGTAAAGAGTTTTTTTGCGAGGCACAAGAAGCGAGATATAACGGCAAAGGCGGGAAAGTGTCACGTTGTTGCTAAAGAGAAAAGGGAGGCCATCGTCTCCCTTTTCTCTTGCGTGAATGAAGACGGATTTTGAAATTGTTCCATCTATCGATATTGATTGTTAGCTATATTTTATAAGGAGGAATCATGGATGCGCGTATTAGTTGTCGGTGCCGGTGCAGTGGGGGGATATTTTGGCGGTCGGTTGTTGGAAAAAGGGGTTGATGTGACATTTCTTGTGCGTAAACGGCGAAAACAACAGTTGCAAGAACGAGGGTTAGTGATTCAAAGCGTTCATGGGAATGCCGTGTTAACGCCAAAAACGATCATGGCAGGGGAAAAGGCAGAGGCATTTGATCTTGTTATTTTTTCGAATAAGGCTTATCATTTGCACGAAGCGATTCAAGATGTTAAACCATATGTCGGTAAGGAGACGATCATTTTGCCGTTGTTAAATGGCATGGCGCATATGGATCTGCTTTGGAGCGAGTTTGGGAAAGAGAACGTATTAGGCGGTCTCTGTTTTATCGAAACGACATTAGATGAGCAAGGAACGATTATTCAATCTAGTTCGTCACATGACGTAAAGTTTGGTGAATGGTCAGGGGAAATCACGGAAAGAGTGAAGAAACTCGAACAGTTATTCACGGGTTGCAATGCACATTTTCATTTGAGTGATCAGATTGTCACGGATATGTGGCATAAATATTTGTTTATTGCGACGATGTCGGGAGTTACGACATTATTCCGTGCTCCGATCGGTCCGATTCGCGCTGGAGAATACGGACAAGAAATCATTTTGAGATTGTTGAAAGAAATCGCGGCCGTGATGAGAGCGCACGGGGCGCCGATCGCCGAACAGATTGAGGAGAAACAGTTAGAGCAAATAAACAAATTGGCACCAGAGATGAAGTCCTCGATGCAGCGTGACATGGAAAAAGGACAAATGGTGGAAGCAGACCATCTTCAAGGTTATTTATTGAAACTTGCCCAACAGTATCATATTGACACACCGCTGCTAAAAGCGGTTTATCATCATTTGAAACTATATGAACAACAGCGAGGAGCTGACTCAAAACATCGCTTTTGAGCGATGATGAGTCAGCTTCTTTATTATTTTCATTAACAAATTATTCCTTAAAAGCAAATTAATTTTAACCCAAAAGTAACAGTTGATAAAGAACGATGGATGGATCAAAAAAGCTAAGAAAGGGAAATAAAGGTTATAAACGTTCATTATATGTAGATTGGTTATTAATTTTTAGATAGTAAAAAAGACATATGCATTCAAAATGATTCGTAATTTTTTAAGTAATTTTATTATACATCTAGACGAAAAGAAAGAATTTTTATAAAATTAAATTAATTAAGAAAAGTTTTTCTATTTGTTGTTTATAAAAAGGTATGGGGGGGATGTGGATTTAGTTATAGAAGGGATCTGTAGGTAGTCGAAAATTTTACAAAATTTTTTATGATGGGGGTAAATGATGAAAAAGAAAAAATTAGTTGGAGTTTTTATGTCACTTATGATCACTGCTGGTCTAATGGTAGGATGTAATGGTGGAACTCAAAATGCTGGAACGAATTCATCAGACAATAATGGAGGGGGCGGCGATACAATAAAAATTGGCGCTAACCTTGAATTGTCTGGTGGAGTGGCTTCATATGGACAATCCATTGCTGAAGGTCTGGAACTAGCGATTGAGGAGATTAATAAAGAAGGCATTAACGGAAAAAAAATTGAACTTGTAAAAGTAGATAATAAATCTGATGCAGCGGAAGCGACTAGCGGAGCTATTAAACTGATTAGCCAAGATAAAGTTGTAGCGATTATAGGAGCAGCAACAAGTACAAATACGCTCGCTCAGGTCCAAGTTGCACAGGATAACAAAATTCCGTTAATTACACCTACTGGAACGAATCCTACTGTTACCAATAAAGACGGCAAAGTAAACGACTTTGTATTCCGAACATGCTTCATTGATCCTTTCCAAGGTACGGTAGCAGCTAAATTCGCAATTGATGATTTGAAAGTAAAAAATGCAGCTATTCTCATTGATAGTTCTAGTGATTATTCAAAAGGACTTGCTTCCTCTTTTAAGAAAGCATTTGAGGAAAACGGCGGAAAGATTGTAGCGGAAGAAGCCTATGTTGCAAAAGACACCGATTTCCGAGCGACTCTTACACGGATTAAATCAGCTAATCCAGAATTTTTGTTCTTACCTGGTTACTATGAAGAAGTAGGACTAATTGTGAAGCAAGCCCGTGAACTTGGTATTAAAGTTCCGATTATGGGCGGTGACGGATGGGATTCTCCAACTCTTGTCGAAATAGCTGGCCCAGAAGCTTTAAATAATACATTTATTACAAACCACTATTCTTCCGGCGATCCAGATCCTAAAATCCAGGATTTCGTAAAAGCGTTTAAAGCGAAATACAACAAATCTCCGGATGCGTTTAACGCGCTTGGATATGATACGGCGTATTTCCTTGCTGATGCTATTAAACGCGCGGGAGATGCAAATCCGGTGAAAATTAAAGAAGCACTCGCACAAACGAAAGACCTCTCTCTTGTATCAGGAACATTGACTCTTGATGAGAACCATGACCCAATTAAATCTGCCGCTATTCTTGAATATAAAAACGGTGAGCAGCAGTTTAAAACAAAAGTGAATCCATAATACCATCATCATGGTATGAATCAAATAGGGGGCATGTCCCCCTATTTTAATAGCGTCTAATCCTTCTAAAAGAAATAACAGTACTTCCCAAGGAGAGTGCAAATATGGAACTCATTCAACAACTCGTTAACGGAATATCTCTTGGCAGTATATATGCGCTAATCGCTCTCGGATATACGATGGTGTACGGAATAGTGAGGCTTATTAATTTTGCTCATGGCGACGTGTTTATGGTAGGTGCGTTTGTAGGATTTTATGCGATTACAGGTCTACATCTAGGATTCTTCCCAGCGCTGCTATTGGCCATGGTTGTCTGCGCATTATTGGGCGTATTCATTGAACGAATTGCTTATAAGCCTTTGAGAAACGCTACAAGAATTGCAGTTCTAATCACTGCAATCGGGGTTTCACTTTTAATTGAATACGGGATGATCTATGCACGTGGTGCTCAGCCAGTAGCATATCCTGGGACAATACTACCAGATAAAAAAATTGAACTATTTGGCGTAACAATTAGCAGTCAGTCTATATTAATACTTTGTACTTCCATTGTATTGATGATTCTCCTTCAGTTAATCGTTCATAAAACGAAAATAGGGAAAGCCATGCGTGCTGTTTCTTATGATGCAGAAGCAGCTCGATTAATGGGGATTAACGTGGATAATACAATATCCGCAACGTTTGCAATCGGATCCGCCTTGGCAGGTGCTGCGGGTGTCATCTTCGGGATTTACTATATTAAAATTGAACCGCTTATGGGGATTATTCCAGGTCTAAAAGCCTTCGTAGCGGCAGTGTTAGGTGGGATCGGCATCATTCCGGGGGCTATGGTCGGCGGTCTTGTGCTTGGTGTGATTGAATCACTTGTAAGCGGCCTTGGATATTCACTCTGGCGTGACGGAGTGGCTTTTATCGTTCTTATACTTATTCTAATTTTCCGACCATCGGGTTTATTCGGAAAAAATGTAAAAGAAAAAGTGTAAGGAGGGTAGAAGAGCATGACAATTTTCAAACGAATCAATGGATTTTGGCTGTCAATGGTGTTAGCGATTGTGTTTTTTATAGTGGTTCAGCTATTGATATCGAGAGGAATACTTAATTCCTTTTATATCAATACCCTGTTTTATATGGCTATTAATATTATCCTAGCCGTCAGTCTTCATCTCATTATTGGAATTACAGGACAGTTTTCCATTGGTCATGCCGGATTTCTTGCCGTGGGCGCCTATGCGTCTGCCGTTATGACAATGAAACTGCAAATGCCGTTTTCACTTGCTTTACTGGCCGGCGGTGTTACTGCTGCTGTAGCGGGGCTTTTAATTGGTATTCCTACCCTTCGTCTAAAGGGGGATTATTTGGCGATCGCTACACTTGGTTTTGGAGAAATCGTACGTATTATTCTGTTAAACGTAGACTATGTTGGCGGTGCCAGCGGGATGACGGTAACTCACCTCACAACTTGGCCGTGGGTATTTGCCTGCATGCTTATCGCCATTATTGTCATTGCAAACTTTACAAATTCCACTCATGGCCGTGCCTGCATTTCGATTCGTGAGGATGAAATTGCAGCGGATTCTATGGGGATTAATACAACGTACTATAAAGTGACAGCGTTTGTGATTGGCTCTTTTTTTGCCGGCATTGCTGGAGGTCTCTATGCGCATAACTTCTATATTATTCAGCCAACGAATTTTGGTTTTTTGAAGTCATTTGATATTTTGATTTTTGTTGTGCTTGGAGGATTAGGAAGCATGTCTGGCGCAGTAATAGCTGCGATTCTGTTGACGGTTGTTTCTACGTTCCTTCAAGAATATCCGGAGACTCGAATGATTATATACAGTATCGTGCTCATATTGGTCATGTTGTACCGTCCAAAAGGATTGTTAGGTACGCAAGAATTGACTTCATTCTTCAGGTTACGCAAGGCGGTTGAAGGGGGAAAGCAGAATGACAACAAACACACCGTTGCTTAAAGCTGATCATGTCGGCATTCAATTTGGCGGCTTAAAAGCATTGTCTGACGTAAACATCGAATTATATCCGGGGGAATTGATTGGTTTAATTGGACCAAATGGGGCTGGTAAAACGACTTTCTTCAACCTGCTGACAGGTGTATATGAACCGACAGAAGGTAGCATTGTATTAGGGAATGAAAAGCTAAACGGGCTACCCCCTTACAAAATTACACGAAAAGGGATTAGTCGTACGTTCCAAAACATTCGTTTGTTCGGTGAACTTTCCGTACTTGATAACGTAAAGGTTGCATACCATTCTCTGGCTCGTCATTCCATTTTAAGTTCCATTATTCGTTTACCTTCTCATTTTTCCGGTGAAAAAGAAATCGAAGAAAAGGCAATCGAATTTTTAAAAATTTTTAAGCTTGAGGGTTTTATGTATGAAAAAGCGAAAAATTTGCCATACGGTCAGCAACGGCGTTTAGAAATTGCCAGAGCGTTGGCGGCACATCCAAAATTATTGTTGCTTGATGAGCCTGCAGCGGGAATGAATCCGCAGGAAACAAAGGAACTGATGAATTTAATTGCTTTTATAAGAGAAAAGTTCAATTTAACCATTTTACTTATTGAGCATGATATGTCTCTTGTGATGGGAGTATGCGAACGAATTTACGTGCTTGATCACGGACAGCTCATCGCGCATGGTACACCTGAAGAGATCCGGAATCATCCTAAAGTCATTGAAGCGTATCTCGGCGAGGAGGTGTCATAATGCTAAAGGTAGATAGCATCGATGTATTTTACGGGAATATTCAAGCGTTAAAAGGGGTTTCACTTGAAATAAATGAAGGAGAAATCGTCACATTCATTGGAGCAAACGGCGCTGGCAAGAGCACATTGTTAAAGACGATTTCCGGATTGTTAAAACCAAAAAATGGAGATATTTTGTATGAAGGGCAATCGATTGCAGGCAAAGCCGCTCAGATGATTGTCAAACAAGGAATTTCTCATGTTCCGGAAGGCCGTCGCATTTTTGCCAATATGACTGTGGAAGAAAATTTAGAGTTGGGTGCTTTTTTAAGGAAGGATAAAAATGAAATTCAGAAGGATTTTGAGAAAGTGTATCATCTGTTTCCTCGGCTTCATGAACGTAGAAAGCAACTTGCTGGAACGTTGTCGGGTGGTGAACAACAAATGTTGGCCATAGGCCGCGCATTAATGGCACGTCCGCGTCTCCTCCTTTTAGATGAACCATCTATGGGCCTTGCCCCTTTGCTAGTCAAAACGATTTTCCGAATTATTGAAGAAATTAATTCATCGGGAACGACCATCTTGCTAGTGGAACAAAACGCGAATATGGCACTTTCTGTGGCGGATCGGGCGTATGTCATTGAATCCGGCCGTGTTGTCTTGTCTGGTTCAGCGGAAGAGTTGAACGCTAGTGAACAGGTAAAGATGGCGTATCTTGGAGGGCATTGATATCGAGTACCGGAATGTTCATCTAAAACAAGAAAGAGAGCTTCACTGTAACCGTGTTTCGCTCTCTTTCTTGTTTTAGTAAAATTATCCAACATACTTTTGCAAAATTCGATCGACGGAATAACCGTATGTTTCTCCAAATAAATTGAGATGAACGAGCAGATAAAACAGTTGATACAGCTCTTTTCTTTCCTCATATTCGGGAGAAAGCGGTTGAATCTCATTGTACGCTTCATAAAATTGATCTGGAAATCCGCCAAATAATTCCGTAAACGCGATCTCGAATTCATAATGGCCATAAAACACAGAAGGGTCAATTAAGTAAGGCATCCCTTTTGCACCGACAATCCAATTGCCTCCCCAAAGGTCACCATGCAGTAAAGAAGGGCGGCATTGCTGCGGAAGCCATCGTTCGAGCGAAACTAGCAACTTTTCTAGTTTATTTCGTCTAGCTGTCGGCATTCTTCCTTTTTGTTCGGCTAATTGGATTTGCGGAAGAAGCCGGCATTTCACAAAATAATCCATCCAATTTTCATATAATCCATTTTTTTGTGGTAGTCGGCCGATATAATTGTCTTCAGCCAAACCAAAATGCTGACCATAACATTGATGAAGTTGAGCGACTGCTTGACCAAGCAATACGGCTGTTTGTTCTGTTTTTTCCCCTTCAATCCATTCAAGCAAAAGCAAACCATATGCCCCGCTTTCTTCTTCCATGACGTAATATACGTTTGGGACTTTAACCGTATTTGTTTTTCGAAGCAATTCGAGACCAGCTGCTTCACTTTTGAAAAAACGAGGAGGAATCTTTTTGTTTACTTTTACAAAATACGAGCGATGCTTGCTTCTGACATAATAGGCGGAGTTAATATCGCCCCCAGACACGCTTTGGTATTGGATGATTGCTGTTCGGTCACCAATGTCGTCAAGCGCCTTCCGCAAAATGTCCAAAACGTTCATGTTTTCATTCCCCCACTTTTAACTCATGATCCATTTCTTTAAGGATTTCACCGATTTTTCGATGATGGACGACGAAATCCGCCCATTCATCCAATTCCGTCGGTTCCATATTGACAATGGCCAGCTTGGCACCGTTTCGTTTCGCTATGAGGGGCAGTTGATTGGCTGGCGATACTTGTAAAGAAGAGCCTAATACGATCAATAATTCCGCTTTTTGTGCAGCCAACCATGCCTGATCGATCGCATCTGATGGAAGAGATTCGCCAAATAAGACGACAGACGGTCGCAAAAAACCGCCACAAGCGCAATTAAATTGTTCATTGATATACAGGTTGCTATCATACACTTTATGACATCGTTGACAGTGAACCGTTCTCAATGATCCGTGAAGTTCGATCACGTTTTCACTGCCTGCTTGCTGATGAAATCCGTCCACATTTTGCGTAATGATGCTTTGGACGATTCCGCGTTTTTGCCACTCGGCTAAAATGATATGTCCTGCATGCGGTTTGCATTGGTGAAGCGTACGAATACGATATTGGTAAAATGCGATAAACTCATCCCGATTGTGCTCGAGTGCGTACGTACTTGCCAGCTGTTGCGGGTTTTTCTTACTCCATAATCCTGTCTGCGCTGAACGGAAATCAGGAAGTCCGCTTTCTGTCGACATTCCAGCACCTGTAAGCACAACCGTATACCTAGACGTCTTTAACCATTGCGCTAACATAGCTCCACCTTCCTAACGTTTTGTCAAAAATTCATTGTGATTACTTATAGAATAGCAAAAACATTAACAAATTTATATAAATTGAACGCCATGAAACGTCAATTAAATATTAAATATTAAATATTAAATTTATATCGAATTTTTAGAAAATATATTGATTTATTTGTGAATTTTTTTGTATTTTAACCTTGAACACAACAATTATGGAAAAATTTTTATAGGAGATGAGAGATTGTGGAAAAAATTTTCAAAACAAAAACATGCATAATTGATTCATAATTCCAAATAACCTCCCTCAGAGATAGCATCATCAGTTGGATATTTTTTAATTGTTAAATGTCATATTAAAAATATTAACTATGATGAAAGGGGAATTAAGAACATTATGAAACAGGAATACGTTTTCAAACTAAGCGATGATGAAAAGGAAGTTTTATATAAGGAACTCAACAAAATCCAATACGATCCAACTGGAAGTACTCGTTATATCACAGAAGTTCGAATGGCCGCATTTCGGGCCATGCCTCGCCGTATCATTGAATGTCTCAATGAGCAAAAAGCTTCATTAAATCCACGCCCATACATTGTTTTGGAGAACCTCCCAGTAGATGATAATGTGTTTACGACGCCGGATCCACAGACTTTTACACCTAGTGCTAAATCTGGTTTTATCAGCGAGAACCTTGCGATTGCAGTTGCGTCTTTAATTGGAGAACCTTACTCTATGTTTCACGAGGGACATGACATCGTGAATAACCTGATACCCAGCATAGAAGCCAAAAGGGAATATACCGGCCTTGGATCGGAGGTCGAATTAGATTTCCATATTGAAAATGCGGCATTAAAATTCATGGGAGATAGGAACTTCTCTCCGTGTGGTTTGTTGCTCACAGGTGTACGTCATGATCCCGAGCGACCTCTTACTCGTATCGCCGATGCACGTGAAGCGCTACGCCTCTTGGCACAGAGCGATATTGATCAACTAAGCCAACCACTCTATCGCATTAAGGTACCGTATCGTTGGCGTTCATCCATACCAGGAGAGATGCAAAAAACCGATCTAGTACCAATTATTCAAGGGGACATTAACCGTCCAGAAGTTGCTGTCGCATTTTATCCCGACATGGTAATGCCTGTAAACGATTTAGCAGCTATCGCTTTGCGAAATTTCCATGAAGCAATTCGTGAGGTATCCTTTGGTATTGACGTTGCTCCTGGTCGTCTCATCTATATAGGATAGATAAATAACCACGGGTGTTTAATTTTTAGATTACAACAGGATCTAGTTATGTTTTTAATCCAAGTAATAATTATGATGAATGAAAGGAAGATACTATGCTTTCCAAAGATCCATCTGCGAAAAATGAAAATTACAAATGGATTATTTTATTTATAACAACATTCTCGCAAACCTGCGCAACATTTGTAACTTATGGAATGGGACCACTAGCAACTTTTTACCAAAAAGAATATAGCCTATCACATTTTGAAACAGGTTTAATAGTATCAGCAGTAAACATAGGTCCAATATTTTCTATGATTATTTTTGGAAATATCATGGACAAATATGGAGAAAAGTGGGTAGTAGGATTAGGTTCTATTCTTCTTGGAATAAATATTCTTGCAGCATATACAATAGATAAATATATTCTTTTGTTATTTATTCTTACTTTTGTGGGGATATGGTATGGTACGGCACAACCAGGAGGAAGTAGCGCGATTGTAAAATGGTTTCCTAAAAAACACAGGGGACTTGCAATGGGAATTCGTCAAACAGGTATACCTATTGGAGGTGCTTTGGCATCAGCAATACTGCCATTCTTTTTTTATCAATATGGTTTATCATCTGCCATATTAGTACAAGCAATAATGGCTATTTTGGGTGGAATAGTATTTCTTGTTTTTTATAAAGATCCGGGAATAAACAAAAATCAAGAAGAAAAATTTAGTTTTATTCAAAAGATAAATATAATAAAAAACAATTTTGACCTTTATCCTATATTTTTTATTGGCATCACTATGGTTTCTTTACAGCTTATTATAGTAGCCCATTTAATGAGTTACCTTACTAATACTTTAAAAATAAATATAAACTTGGCTGGATTTTTTTTAAGCCTCTCTTTAGTAGGGGGAATGTTTGGAAGAATTATATTGGCGTGGATCAGTGACAGGATATTTAAAGGAAATCGAAGTAAACCTTTACAGCTAACCATATGGTTAACTGTAATTACAATAATGGGTTTGATTTTTTTCCCCACTTACCTACCAATATGGGCTAACGGCCTTTTATGCTTTCTAATAGGATTTTTAGGAATAGGTTGGTTTAGTTTATTTATTGTTCTAATATCGGAAAAATCCAATCCTAATTTTATAGGTTTAACTGTTAGCGTTGCTTTAACTTTAAATCAAATATTCATAGTTATCTCTCCTTCTTTATTTGGCATACTAGTTGATTTTTTTAAAGGTTATAAAATTCCACTTTTTCTATTAGCTTTATTTATATTCCTTGGAGGTTACTGGCTAAGAATTACAGAGCACAAGAGTCAATATAATATTAGTAAATCTGGCAGAACAATATAAAAATTTTAGTGTAATACAAAGCATGACATGATATACAAACCGCAGATGATTTAGTAGCAGAATGTCGAAAGGCAAACGAAAAAAGGGACTCTCCAACGATTAGTGAATCGTTGGAGTTGTCCGAATGTGCTCATTATTGATGAAGTAGGTTATTTTCCTTTTGATGAGCTAACGGCGAATGTCTTTTTTCAGGTCGTATCGAAACGATATGAGTAAGGCTTCTATGATTCTCACATCGAATAAATCCTATCTCGAATGGGGAAAAGTATTCGGCGACGATGTATTAGCGACAGCGATTTTAGATCGTCAAAGGTGATTCTTACCGCCTACGGGAAAAGAAAAAAACAGGGGGATTTATCCCTATCCAATTATCTAATTAACCGTTCATAACGGGGAATTTCATTTAGTTGAAATTGGAGAATTTTAAATCGTTGTTGACATGCAATATTAATTTTGTGTATAACTAGCTTTACAATGGGATTTGTAAAAGGATTTTATTACATACATACTGTTTTTATTTTTGTGGTTCGTTATTGATTTATACAAAGTTATTAAAATTACAAAAGGTACAGAACAAAATGAAGTCCCTCTCGAATGAAGTGACCCCTGTCAAGTAGACAGGAATAAAAAAGCACATTTAAGCAGCCTGAGTCCTATATTCATAAGTACTCAGGTTGTTTAATTTCTTTTGGAAACGTTGGTGGTTATAAAAACGAATATATTTGTGTACGGCATCCTTCACCTCTTCGGCTGTGCGAAAAGAGTACAGATTGAAACACTCTGACTTGAAATGACTGAAGAAGTTTTCCATGCAGGCATTGTCCAAACAGTTTCCTTTTCTGGACATACTGACCTTTATATTGTATCTTTTTAGTAGGTTGTTGTATTGACGGGATGTATACTGGAACGTCTAGAGTGAGCTCATCCATCGGTAGAACTTCCAAATAATTGTTAAAAAAAGTGAATATCCAAAAAAGGAATAAAGATGGTCCCATTGGTCATTGTGAGCAAACCATCCGATTGCTTCCGATCGTTTTTCACTAATCATCATGATTAGACTAATTGTTACGATAAAAACTCCTTTTTTCCAAGTTTTCATCTTTTCTATAAAATAAAGGAAAAAAGTTGTTAGGATCGGTAGGCCAATCAGCGTAAAGGCAATGTTGATGGAAAAAATAGCTGGATATGGCCTAGCCGGAAAGCTGTACATTTGTTTTCCGACAAAATAAAGATCCAAATACGTTCCGACCCATGAGGCAAACAGAACGGTAGAAATATAAGCGGAAACATGTTTACTGCGGGCGAAAAATGGCTTTTTTCGCGATAATGGCAAGCTCCATTTTTTCGAGTGTTTTGCAGTATTCATCGGCAATCTCTCCATTTATCTCTTCATCTTGTTTATTTAAATAATGAATGATGGTCCAGTCATCGAACCAATCTCCTTTGTCTGCTTCTTCATGTGTAACGTTTTTCCATGCGTACGCTAATCTTGGACTATAGATTCGAGGGATTCCTTGTTGTATTTGGCAATTCTTAATGCGGCGTCTATAGGGTTTCCCCGGCACCGATTCATAAACGTCATTAAATAGGTGAGGCCAGTAATCTTTGCGAGTTCCCATGTGAGGGCAAGAAGCAGCCCACCGAACCAACTTATATAACATATCTTGCTTATGAAAAAGTAAGGAATATAACCGCTTTCCTAATAAAATCCGTTCATGAAGCGAACCGAAATGATGCAATGTTTGTCCGATAAGCCCGATCTTTTGCTTCTTGTATTCGTCATAGTAAGGAAAAAGAATATGATTTAAGCTAAGGAGATCTTGAAGCTTAAACTCGATTGTATGAAATACTTCTTTTTGAAAAAGGGGATTTTGGATGACTCGTTTTTCTAAGTAGCTTTGTTCGTTAATGACAAGAGCAATCGCGAGTATATAAGGGTCGCCATATTTCCAAAAGTGGTTCCAGATCGTTTCCATAAATGTGGATACATGAAAAATAGGGAGAAGGTAAAAAAGCGGTTTTTTCCTTTTTATGCTTTCTTCATAAAGCAAAAACTGCGGATATACATCCTGAAAAATAAGCCAATTTCCGCGCTCCAAAAAGGAAAAGAACGATTGTTGTTCCTGTTCGTTTAATAAATTGGATAGCAGTTCTCCCTTTAAGTCGGTCATATTCCAGCCGCCATTTCTTGATACCATATGTCCTAAAAACGCCCAATGAATTTCTGGATGACGCTGGTAAAAATCAAAGTATGCTTGTGTTCTTGTAATGTTGTTTTCATTTTTTATTTTTGTTTGAGTGAGTATCTGTTGAACTAACCTTTTTTCCTCTTTGGTTAAATCGGATTCTTTCATTGTTTTTATCTTGAAGCCTTTGCGCTTTTTCTTTAACTCATCCTTTATTTCAAAAAGAATTGGTGGTATAACTGTTTTTTTTATGATCCAAAAAATGTCGATCCCTCCTTCACGAATCGTTTTTCATATGCAGGAATAAGTATAGATAAGTGCTCACTTTTTTTAAATGAAAGGGATGGCGAATGTGAGGTTAAGCATTCAAAACGAAATGAACCGAATCGTAAATAAATTGAAATATGAACAATCTTCAGATGGATCATGGCATTATCCTTTTGAAACGGGCATTTCAACAGATGCTTATATGATCATCTTATTACGCACGTTGGAAATAAATGATGAAGACTTGATCCAAGCGTTAGTGGAGCGAATTGAAAGGAAGCAAGAAGAGAACGGAGCGTGGAAGCTCTTTTATGACGAAGGGGGAGGAAATGTAACGGCCACCGTTGAAGCCTATTATGCACTTCTTTATTCCGGATATCGAAAGAAAAGTGATCCAAACATGCAAGCGGCAAAACGGCGGATTTTAGAAATGGGTGGAATCGAAAGCGTGCAGATGTTTGCCAAATTTATGCTTGCTTTAACAGGACAATATCCGTGGCCAAAGTTTTTTCCTATTCCCATTGAAATGATCCTTTTGCCGCTTTCGTTTCCTATTAACTTTTTCGATTTTTCCGTTTATGGAAGAGCCAATCTTACACCTATTTTCATTTTAGCTGACAATCAATATCGTGTGAAAACGAAAAGAAGCCCTGATCTTTCCGACTTATTTGTTTCAAGATTGAAAGAAGAGGATGATTGGTCATCGTTCCAAGCGGATCGCTCTTTTCTTTCTTATGTGAAACAGGCAATCAAACATTTCATTGATTTACCGAAATCTATTCACTCTGCAGCCGTGCAACATGCTAAGCAATATATGTTAAACCGCATTGAGCCAGATGGAACATTTTATAGTTATTTCAGTTCTACGTTCTTCATGATTTTTGCTTTATTGTCGCTTGGGTATCCAAAAAATCACCTAACCATTACAAAAGCGATAAACGGCTTAAAATCTTTTATCTGTCAAATAAACGGCAATCCCCATATGCAATATACAACCGCAACCGTTTGGAACACTTCTTTAGTGAGCTATGCTTTACAAGAAGCAGGAGTTTCCGCTGCAGATCCCGTCATTCAAAAAGCAAACCGCTATCTCCTTTCACGGCAGCACGTTCGATATGGCGATTGGACGGTTCATAATCCGTACAGCATGCCGGGAGGATGGGGATTTTCGAACGTGAACACAATCAATCCCGATGTGGATGACACAACCGCTTCTTTACGAGCGATCCACAAATGGGTGATGAAAGAACCTTTATTCCGCCAGGCATGGGATCGAGGACTTAATTGGCTGTTCTCCATGCAAAATGACGATGGAGGTTACGCGGCGTTTGAAAAGAATGTCAATAAGCGCGTTTTACATCATATCCCGATTCAAGGGGCTGAGTTTATACTGACAGACCCGTCTACCGCAGACTTAACGGGAAGAACATTAGACTTTTTCGGAAATTTCACGAATTTATCTAAACAACATCCAGCTATTCAGCGCGAAGTGGAGTGGTTGATGGATCATCAGGAGAAAAACGGGGCTTGGTATGGAAGATGGGGGATTTGCTATATATATGGAACATGGGCTGCTGTCACCGGGCTGATTTCAGTGGGAGTCTCTCCGAAGCATCCAGTCATTCAAAAGGCGGTAAAATGGCTGTTAAAAATTCAGAACAACGATGGCGGGTGGGGCGAGTCATGTAAAAGCGATATCGAGAAAACGTACGTTCCGTTAGGAGCAAGTACGTTAACACATACAGCATGGGCGCTGGGTGCACTCATTGCTGTCTTTGGTGAACCTATACCGGAAATTCAGGCCGGAATCAAATTTCTGCTTCAATCCGCTGAAAGAGAAGACTGGACAACTTCTTATCCGACAGGGCAAGGAATGGCAGGGGGATTTTATATCCATTATCACAGTTATCCGTATGTATTTCCTTTACTAGCACTTAGTCATTATCAAAAGAAATTTGAAATCTCCCATGTTTGAATTTATGAATTTTTTGCTTCTACATTCGATAGACTGTTAGACATAGGCAGGGCGCTTTTTTCTCTGAAATGTTGGCTAAATCAGAGAATACCCTGTTTTTTTCTTTTGATCTAGCAACTTTACACAAAATTTTTTTTATACTAATTTGAGGAGAATTTTGTTAGTATTTGGGTAGCGATATTTCCACTTGTGGCAAGTTTCGGCTAATGTTAAAACGGAGGTTGGTTATGGTGAAGCATCGTTTTTTAGGTGCGATTTATCTATCATTGGCGGCAAGTATTTGGGGTGGAACGTTTGTCGTCAGCAAATATGTATTTGATTTCGTGCCGCCCATCACATTAGTGTGGCTTCGATACATCATCGCTTTTGTCGTGTTGTTTCTTATCTTGAAAGTCAATCAAATGAAAACGAAAATTCGTCCTTCTTTCAAACGAAAGGATTGGCTTTTAATCGGATGGATCGGGTTTATTGGTTATTTTGTTTCTGTTTCGCTGCAATTTATCGGGACAAAATTATCCGATGCCCATACCGGTGCGCTTATTACATCTGCAACGCCGGCATTTATTGTGTTGTTCGCAAGATTTATTTTGAAAGAATCGATCACCATTCGAAAACTGTTGGCTCTTTTTTTAGCGACGATCGGGGTTGTCATCGTGATTGGTTTACATACAAATGCGATGCACTTTTTTTGGGGGAATATCATTTTAGTTGGTGCGGCTGTTACTTGGGCGTTGCTGTCTGTGTACGTGAAGTTAGCATCTTCCCGTTTTTCTGTTTTGACCATCACCACGTACGCGATTCTTTTTGCCATTTTCTTTACCACCCCGTTCATGATCTGGGAAATTCAGTCGAGTGATGTGGTGCTGAACAACATTTATGTTATATTAGGAATTCTTTATCTCGGCGTTGTTTCAACGGCTGGAGCGTTTTTTCTCTGGAATAAGGGAATGGAAATGATGGATGCGGGAATAGGCTCTTTATTTTTCTTTTTCCAGCCGCTCGTCGGCTCATTTTTCGGTTGGCTCTTACTCGGAGAACATTTGGATCAAAACTTTTTTATCGGAGGATTTTTTATCCTAGCCGGAGCATTCGTTGTTGTGACAAGACAAAGCGAAAATTAAATTCCCAAGAACGAAGGCAGTTTTTATTTGCCTTCGTTTTTTTTACTTCTTACATACAAACGTCCCTTCAACGATTTACGTCCTTTTGGTTATTAGATATACATCCATGTGAAATTTTCCGATCAACTAATGATTTAGCCTAATCCAATTCTTCCTTAATAACATACCTTATTATGGACACATATGTTTAGTCATTTTCCCATACTCGATAGGAGCATTTCTGGAATGAAGAGATTTGAATAAAAAATCATATCAAAATGATCAAATTTCTTAACGGGTGAAAGAAGAACGATACAACGAGTCAATCCTTCCGGAAGGGATGTATGCCGAATTGCGAGAAGGCATGAAAAAAATCGTTATTTGATAGAGGGAGGGATCGTATGGAAAAGATCGTAATCGAACCGTGGATCGTTGATGAACTTACGCATGAATTTTTTGTACCCGACTATATTGAGCAATTAGCAGAAGAGGTTCTTAAAAGTTACGATTTATCCGTTCGGAGCATTCAAGTAGTCACAACTAAGCCGGACAAAGGCGGAGCTATTTGGAAGCTTGAGACAAATTCAGGGCCAAAAAGTTTGAAACTGTTACACCGAAGACCAACTAGAAGTTTGTTCAGTCTGGGGGCTCAAGAATATTTGGTTGATGTTCAGAAAGCAAGGGTGCCGCCCATTATAAAAACAAAGGACGGAAGCAATTATGTTGAAGCGGGTGGGAAGCTATGGTTCGTTGCCGAATGGATCGAACCATTGGCACCTGTTACAAAAGATTTGGAAGGAGCCAAGCAGCTTTGTTACGCTCTCGGTGAATTCCATCGTTTAAGCAAGGGGTATATTCCTCCTGAACAGGCTGAAATTGCTTCAAGATTGCGCAAGTGGCCAAAAAGCTATGAAAAGGTCATTACGAAAATGGATTGGTTTCGAAGCATTGCTAAAGCTTATGAGGAAACAGCGGCAAGTTCACACTTATTGAATGTGGTAGATATCTTTGAGGAGCAAGCAAAAAGGAGTCTAGAACGAATCAATCAATCCAGCTATTTTGAATTAATCAAGCAAGGAAATGCGTATTGGGGGTTAGTTCACCAGGACTATGGTTGGTCCAACGGACAAATGGGAGAAAACGGAATGTGGATTATTGACCTTGACGGTGTCGCATTTGACCTTCCGATTCGTGATTTAAGAAAGTTGATTTCCGGTACCATGGCAGATTTATATAGGTGGGATGTAGAGTGGGTACGGGAAATGATTAAGGCGTACCATGAAGCAAATCCGATCTCCGCTTCATTATATGAGGTTTTAATGATTGATTTGTCGCTGCCAACCGAATTTTATAAGAATATAAAAGAAGTCGTGTATGAACCTGAGCTATTTCTCAATGAACCAACAACAACACAATTAATTCAAACGATTGTCGAAACCGATCAGTCCAAGTGGCCTGTGTTGGAAGAAATCGAAAATGACTGGAAGGGAGTGGAATAAACGTGAAAATTTTGATGATTTGTACTGAAAAACTTCCGATTCCTCCTGTATTAGGAGGAGCGATCCAAACTTATATTGCCGGTATTCTTCCACATATAAGCAAATTTCATGATATTACGGTTTTGGGAATTAGTGATTCATCCCTTCCAGAACAAGAAACGATCAACGGAATTCATTATGTGCGCGTACCAGGAAAAATATTCGAAATCTATCGAGAGGGCGTTGTTCGTTATGTTGAATCGAATCAATTCGATCTTATCCACATTTTTAATCGTCCACGCCTCGTCATGCCCATCCGAAATGTAGCTCCCAAAGCAAAAATTACCTTAAGCATGCACAATGACATGTTCAATCCAGAAAAAATTGATCCAGAAGAAGCAAAAGCAGTATTAGGAGAAGTATCAAATATTGTAACGGTTAGTAATTATGTTGGAAATGTCATACGTGATCTATATCCAGAAGCTTCACCAAAGATACGCACGATTTATTCCGGGGTGGATACGGAGAGGTTTTTACCAGGAAATCATCCAAAGATGCAAAAAATACGCAATGAAATCCGTCGAGCCAATGGTTTAGAAAACAAAACGGTTATTTTATTTGCAGGAAGGCTTTCGCGTAATAAAGGGGTCGATAAATTAATTCGAGCGTTACCGGAGCTTTCAAAAAAATTTAAAGATTTAGCTCTCGTCATAGTAGGAAGTAAATGGTTTAGCCAAGAAGCTGTGACCGATTATATAGCCTATGTACGGGCATTAGCAAAAAAACTGCCAGTACCCGTTGTAACGACAGGATTTGTTTCACCGGATGAAATACAAAATTGGTTTGCTGCAGCGGATTTATTTGTATGTACTTCGCAATGGCAGGAACCGTTGGCGCGGGTGCACTATGAAACGATGGCAGCAGGTCTTCCAATCGTAACAACGGCAAGGGGAGGCAATCCAGAAGTGATTCTCATAAATGAGAACGGTCTTGTCGTGGAGAATCCGGAGGATCCGAGCTGTTTTGCAGAAAAGATTTCACAAATATTATCGGATAAGTCATTGATGAGAAGAATGGGGGAAAAAGGAAGAGAACTGGCTGTTTCTCGTTACCAGTGGGACAGAGTCGCTTCCGAGCTGCTTGAAGTTTGGGAACAATCGAAAGCAGTTGAACAAGAAAAAACGGATGAAGAACATGTTGTTGAAGCGGTAACAGTTGAATCGGTAACAGAAGAAGGTACGAAGGAACAAGTACTAGATGTATCAGCTGAAATGGCTTCCATTCGTAAACAATTAGAGGCAAACTTTGTGCAAAACGTTTTAGTTTTACAAGCGAAATTAGAAAAAGCCGAAGAGAAAGAAGAGCTTGCGAAGCATATCGCAAAAGAAAAACTAGAAAAGAAAATGAAGAAAAAATTAGCAAAGCTTGAAGAAAAAGAGCTTGAAGGCAAGAAAAAAATCGCTGAGTTAGAGGCAACACTGGCATCCGGTGAGATTGGCCAGGAAGAATATGAGAAAGAACAAGCCGCAATTCAAACACAATTAGTTGAGATGCGCGCGAAAATCGTTGAAGAAGCTCATGAACAAGTTGATAAAGCATCAAAAGAAATATTAGAAAAAGTTACTCCAAAACGTGAAAGTGAACATAAGAAGCAAGCCGTAGAACAATCTAACATTGTTTATGAGGATAATGTAGAACAGTCTAATGTTGTTTATGAAGATAATGAAGATGCAAACGTGCGGAAGAAACAAAGAGACAAGAAGAAAAGCGGCACGAGGAAGCAAAAAAAGCAGAAAAATGCAAATATTTGGGTGATTAGCAGTAAAAAATAAATCATAAAGATTGGATAAATGAGGAATTTTCCTTCGATTGATGAGTTCGTCCAATCCAATTTTTTTTAAGAACATATCTTAAAAGTAGGATTGCATATTTAGCCATTCCAATCATTCGTTTTTATGAGCTAGTAACAAACCGTTATTCTCATAAAAAATTGATTATCCACTATGGATGGGAGGTGATATAGATGAGTGATGGATTTCGCGGTACGTTTGCCTTAGTTGTTGTCTTATTCGTCTTACTTGTTATTGTGGGATGTGCTTGTACAGGTTTCGGCAGATTTGGAGGATATGGCGGTTATTAATTCTCCACAAGGTGACATGAAAACTCATTGACTCGTGAATGGGTGGTTTGAAAATACAAAAGGACAGATCCGCGATCTGTCCTTTTGTATGAAAGTGATTCTTACTTTTCTGAAGGAGATGGAATTGGAACTTTCCAATTTTCATCTTTGTATAAAACCGTTGCCGTTTTTAATGTGAGGGTGAGTTGTTTTGGCATTTGCTCGATTCCTTCTATTTCTAATTTGTTTTTTACTCGATAGGTCATTGAATGCTCATCATAGTCGATTGTAAATACGCTGGAAGAGCTCTTGTAGTTAATTTCTAATATATTTCCTTTCTCGTCGCTTAGCTCGTAACTAACTCCTCCAAGAGGTATTCTTTCTTCTATTTCTAATATTCCTACTCGTTTACCGTCTTTGTTTGTTTCCAGTTTAAAATTCTGAATGGTCAATAAGTTACCCTTGTAATCAAGCGAAACAGGTTTCTCGTTTAATTTGGTTGGGTGAAAGGTAATCGATTTATTTGGATACTCCATTCTTTCAATTCCACGAAAAACAAATGTCAGCTTTTCTCCCTTTGGAAGTGGGATAAATGAATTGCGCCAATGAATTGTCTCAGTTTGTTGAGAAGAGACTTGATTATGTTCAGAGAAGACGAGACCTGTTGAATTATAATCGAGTTTTTTCGGAAATGTTGTAGCAACTATGTTTCCTTTGCTGTCAATAATATCGTAAAGAAGTCTATGGAAGGATTTCTCCATTCCTCCATATTCGCGATGACTTTCTATTAATTGTTTCCCTTTTTCTGTCCACTTTGTTTCAAAATTTAAACTTGTTAAAGTAGGGGAATAAACAACATTTTTAAATGTAACAGCCAATCCTTCACGTGTTACATATTGTTTGTCGACAGGTAACGTTTTTGTTGCCATCATGCTTTTCTCAATATGAACAGGAACTTTTAAATTCCATTTTCCTTCGATTGAACCGATTTTATTGATTGTAATGTTGGCGAAAAGTTGTTTAGAATCGACAGCTGAATGGTTTAACTCAAACATCAGATCGGCGTAAGGATGGTGCGGAAACACACGATGAATATGTTGGGTTACAAATCGTCCTTTTTTTGTTCCATAATTTGTGCTTCGCGATACAATATCACCATCCTTATCTGTAATGTAAAACGCATTTAAATCTTTCACAAAATATTCAGTTCTTCCTGGTGCCCATTGCTCGGATTCGAAAAGGATGGTTGGGTCGATGAATTCACCGTTTTCGTTTTCTAAGCTGTAGGTGAGAATGAGGCGGTTTGTGTCTGCCATCACTTCTTTTACTTTTAATGTAATGCCGTTATCAGTAACGGAGTATTCTTTTTTTTCGGAAAACCCTTCTTTTGCGGCTGTTTGCAATCCTTCATCGAGGTCAGGACGAACAAAAAACGATTTGATATATGCGGCAAACGTTGGAGACAGATAAGCGCCCGCTGAGATGCCAATCGTTACCGAAGCGGCAGCAATGGTTAACCACTTTTTCCACTTTGAATTACGTAGCAGTTTTGGTTTTGCCTGTTCTTCTATTTGATAAGGAAGTTCTTTCGCAAAAGTAAATATACTTTCCGGAACTTTTATTTGATCGATTGATTTTTGTACTTCTTGTTTTAAAAAATCATCTTGGAATTTCAATGGAGTTCCTCCTTTCGATCTAATTGGTAATAGCGATACAGCAAGTTCCGCGCTTGGAATAGCCGTGATTTGACTGTGCCTTCTTTTATATTTAACAACTTGGCGATGTCGCTAATTTTCATGTCGTGATAGTAATGCAGCACAATAACGATGCGATATTTCATATCGAGCCTTAAAATGTAGGAGATTAATTCGCCTTTATATTCCTTATCAATTAAGTCATCAATCGGTAAATTTTTATGATCGGGTATGAACGAAAGAATATCCGTTATTTCTGCATAATTTTTTTCTTTTAAGTGCTTTCTTGCCAAGTCGATGGATCGATGAACGATAAGTTGGTGAAACCATGCGGAAAAGTTGTGAATTTCCTTATTTTCCATGATGGCACGATATGCTTCCAATAAGCTATTCTGCACGGCATCTTCCGCATCATGATGGGAACGCAAAATCGTAAACGCAATGCGATACGCTTTTGCTAAATGAGGCGACACCAACTCATAAAAAGCGTCTTTTATGCCGCTTCTGCACTTGAGCAAAAGCTCTTGATCGCTATTCATACAGACCCCTCCTTTCTTTACCAAAATTGATTTCTACTATGTAGGCGAAGTGGAGGAGAAGATGGTTCATTTTTTCTCAAAAATACAGAAAAAAGGTTGCCGGAAATCAAGCAACCTGTTTTTGTTAATCCAATTTTATATAGTGCACAAGTTCTTCCGATTTTTCCGAACCGATTAAAACCTGTTTGCCGTTTTTGAATTCAATCAATATCCCTTTGTTTCCTCGCATATTGTAAGCCCAGCCTTTTGTTGGATGCCAGCGGATTCCCCAGCCGCCGTAAACGAAAGGGTTGTATGTACACGCTTTGACATGTTTTATTTCATGGTAAGCGAAAAAACGTTTGACAAATGGAACAAAGCGTACATAAATGCCGTCTTCGCGGATTTCTGTAACTAGCTTCATGTAGAGAAAGATAAAAGGAGTTAGAATTCCAAATGCAATCCAAATAATCCATATTTCTGTATTGCTGGCAGGGGTGTTCCCGAACGGAACCCTAAAAATAATTTGTTGGAAAAATTCGTACCATGATAGACAAGCGATCAAGATAACAGGAACGTAAAAGTACCATGGAGCACGTTGTACTTCGCGAATGTAAACCTTCATCTTTTTCTCCTCCCGTTAATCTATTTACGGAGTTAGGTCTGTAATAAAACGATGCGATGATTAGAAATATGGATGGCAGTTGCGGTGTTTTAGAAATAACGTTCATAAGAAAACTTTTTTAACTTTGTACTGATCAGGAAGTAGGAAAGATACTATTCATTGGAAAGTTCATTACGTTTTAATGCGATTTTTACATCGGACATTAGAAAGATGCTTGTTAAAATAATGATTAATCCAACCATCATCCCCGATGTTACTTTCTCATCTAAAAAAACAATTCCCCAGATTACACCAAATAATGGAACAAGAAACGTCACGCTCAACGTTTTTGTCGGGCCTACGTTGGCAAGAAGGTAGAAATAGAATAAGTATGCGATGGATGTGCAAAATACGGCAAGCCCAATAACAGAATATACAACGATGGAGGGAATCGGCTTTGTTGGAACATAGATGATGGCTAAAGGAAGCAACAAAACCGCAGCTCCAAGTTGTTGGCCGATCGCCATGGTTAAAGAGGATATGCCCGTAAATGCTTTTTTGGCATAGATCCCTGCACATCCATAGGATAATGCTGCCAAAATCGATAATAATGCTGCAAACGCTGTTTGTGTTGAAAAAGGCACTGGGCTCCATCCGACTAAAACGAAAACGCCCAATGTCCCCATCGCGATTCCTAACCATTTTTTTGCATTCAACGGTTCTTTTAAAAAAAACATTGAGGCGAGAGCAGTAAACAAAGGAGTCGTTGAATTTAAGATCGCCGCCAAAGAAGCATTTAAGTACAACGTTGCAGTGGCAATGAATGTGAACGGAATGGCTGCATTCAAAGCGCCGAGTATTAAATACTCCTTCCAATGCTCTTTCATATTCGTCGTCTTTTTGAATAGCCAGGCATAGAGTAAAAGGACGATGCCAGCAAGAAGCACTCTCAGTTCGATTGTTAAAACCGGACCGATCACAGGGGAGGAAATCCGCATAAATAAAAAGGATGCCCCCCATAGAGCAGCAAGAAGGAATAAAGCCCCTATTTCTTTCATTTTCATGTTTTCTCTCTCCCGAATACGGAATGTTTCTGTGAATGAATTGGTTGGTGATTCTTCCAAATGTTTTCTGAAAAATCGTATAGAATGAATATAACATATTTTGGTGTATATTTCTTCTTTCATTTTTCGTGTAAGTCAAGTTTTTGCGAGAGGTTTGAAGGAAGGTGGGGAGAGAAGAGAGAAAGAAGAGAGGGATAACATATTATTTTGGAGTATATATGATAAGCTTAATTTTCCGACATAAACAAGCTTTTCTGCCACTTCTCCGAACAAAAACGCCATCAGACAAATGAATTTGTCTGTCATGCGTTTTACGTTCGGAATCGGCATGCTTCTAGCATGCCGGGGCGGCAAGAAACATCTTGCCGCCTATGGCAGAAAAGCGGTCTTCTATTCATGATGAGATATGTCGGAAACTCAACTTGAATCTATATAGATGCGAAATAGATGCGAAAATCGAAATTCGATTTGAGGAGGAGGACTCAACATGATTAGACATATTCAAGAGAAGGATTTAAACGATATTTTAGAGATTTATAACGATGCAATCATCAATACGACGGCCGTTTATGACTATAAACCTTATACAATGGAATATATAAAGTCATGGTATAAACAGAAGATCGAAGGCGGGTATCCAGTTCTAGTGTTCGAGGAAAATAATAAGGTTATTGGTTTTGCTACTTTTGGTCCATTTCGAACACGCCCAGCATATAAATATACCATTGAGCATTCCGTTTATGTACATAAAGATTATCGAAAAAAAGGAATTGGCACCAAATTGTTAAAGAAACTTATAAGAATTGCCAATGAACAAGAATATGCCACACTTGTTGCTGGAATTGATTCGGCTAATGAAGAAAGCATAAAATTACACGAACGATTAGGTTTTACCTATTCAGGAACAATCAAAAAAGCAGGCTTTAAGTTTGGCAAATGGCTTGATCTTGTTTTTTACCAGTTGGATCTGAATGGTCCTGAAAAACCGACAGAAGAGTAAAGTCCCAAAACAATAGATTGTCATGAATCACTTATTAGGAGAGGATAAAATGAAAATATTGTATATCATTTTAGCTTTGTTAGGCGGAATGATGGCGGGGATTCAGGCTCCTATAAACGGAAGTCTCGGCAAAAAAATCGGCAGTGTTGAAGGCGCGTTTACTTCATTTTTTGTCGGAACGCTATTTTTAACATTTTTGGTTTTATTTATTGGAAAAGGGCAAATCACTCATTTGCTTCAAGTACCTAAATGGAATTTGCTTGGCGGTTTGTTAGGGGCCCTTTTCGTGACTTTCGCGATTATTTCTGTACCGAATATAGGGGTGGCATTAACCATTTTTGCAGCCATCATTGGGCAAGTGATCATCAGCATGATCATTGATCATTTTGGTTTGTTCGGCGTGCAAAAAAATCCGATGAATGTAAACCGTTTGCTTGGTTTAGGGTTCATGTTGACGGCTCTGTTCTTTATATATCGGGGGAGTGTTTCATCATAGAACAGAGAATAAACTTTTTTCTAAAAAGATGTCCTTGCATAGCGAAGAAGAGCCTTACGAATGGGCTCTTCTTTTTTAGTAAAATACTTGATCACTCATTAGCCCGCTAATGAATTTGGACACTCGATAAGGTGTTTTTTATAATCGAAGTGACCAAATGAAGGGGGCTTTTGATATACATGAAACGAAGAAAACATTCGAAGGAATTTAAGCTACAAGTAGTGAAAGAAGCATTAGAAGTCGGAAATAAAGCATTGGTAGCTAGAAGATACGAGCTTAGCCCTAATCTCGTACAAAGAGGGGTGAAGGCATACGAAGAAGGACAACTAGGGCAAGAAATCGTTTCCTCTCCTTCTTCAGCTGAAATCAAAAGGCTGGAGGAAGAAAAAATCCACCGTCTTGGAAATCATATACAGTGACCAAAAAACACATTTCCAAGGGATGGACACTATCATGATTTCCAATTTTGTTACTGAACATGCAATAAATAGCGAAATGGATCCTCTTTTACAGGCGTTATTTCAATACATCGATCAACTTTCTTTCCCAGAAACATCTTATATGACAGGACGACCACCGATTTCGAAAAAATCATTATTAAAATGTTTCTTTTTAAAAACCTATTTTTCCATTGACTCTTTACGCCAGTTAGTTGATACACTCGATCGATTTGGCTATCTCCGGTGGATTTGCGGCCTGAAAGAGGTTCCCCATCTATCTACGTTTTCACGTGCAGGTAAGTGGTTTCGAGAACAAGGCTTTTCCGTTTTTAACGCCCAACTTCTCAAAGATTTAGGAGTTCGGTATCCAAAAATCGTCATCATCGACAGTACCGTACTCCGAAGCAGTCTCTATGATTCTCAAGCGAGATGGGGAATTTCGACTCGGTATAACTGGTTCAAAGGATATAAGTTGCACCTTTGTACAACTACTAGAGGAATCATCTTATCCCATGTCTTCACGACGGCCAATCGAAATGATGCAGCCGTTGCGCTCAAATTATTTCCGTCTGTGAAGGAATGGGACATTGAGTTTGCCCTTGGAGATGCCGCCTACGACAGTGAAAAAGTCCGTCAAATGGCCAAATAAATCGGAATCTTTTTTGTTTCACCAATTAATCCTCGAAATAGTGATAAACGAAAAGATGCCTATGGTCGAGTGATTCCTCCGTTTTTGAAAACAGAATTCGGAAAGTGGTTGTTTCGTTTTCGCAACTCAATCGAGCAGACATTTAACCGTTTAAAGAATGATGGTTTAGAACAACCACGTTGGTATGGGTTTCATCGCTATTTACTGCATGTACAATTATGCATTCTTATGCACAATTTTGAGTTTTTACTCTAGTTTTGCAACACCATCGGTTCTTAAAAAGAGAACTATATATGATAAGCTTAATTTTCCGACATAAACAAGCTTTTCTGCCACTTCCCCGAACGAAAACGCCATCAGACAAATGAATTTGTCTGTCATGCGTTTTACGTTCGGAATCGGCATGCTTCTAGCATGCCGGGGCGGCAAGAAAAATCTTGCCGCCTATGGCAGAAAAGCGGTCTTCTATTCATGATGAGATATGTCGGAAACTCAACTTGAATCTATGTACTAATCATAAATGCTTTTCACTTCCATATAAAAGGCGGACAAAAATTTTCTCACATTGATTCGGCATTTCGTTGTTTTTTCGCCAGCTTCTAGTTCCTGCATGCGAAGGCGGATTTCCTCGAAATCAAACAAGCGTGGGGCGAAGTGCTCGAAGGTGGGATTCGCGTAGTCGGTTAAACCAAGCGAAGATAAGTGGGTAAAGGCTTGAAAGACCAACCGACGAATTCGCTGTTCCATGGCGCGCATTTCTTTTTGAAGCGAATGTTCATCTTGGGTACTGTGCATTTGACACAATATTTGCATATATAATTCTTTCAGCTGTGGCAAATCGTGTATCGTTTTTCCTCTCCGTTCTCTTTCTGACAACCACTTCATAATATGCAATAAATCAGATGACCCAGCTTCACCGGCAATGCCTAATACAAGAAGAAGTTGTCGTACCTTCTGTTCAAGACTATTTTTCTCGTAAGTATAAGTAATGGAACGATGCAATGAATAATTGCTGTCGAAATCATAGCTATTTTTTCTTTTGTCATCTACCACTTGCAAAAATCGGCGAATGGAATCAAGTGAAGAAACGAGAGAAAGATGATCAGCTACTCTTTTTAATACGGATATGACTTCATAACGGTTAATCGGTTTTTGAATATATGTATCTACGCCATGAAGGTAAGCTTGCCCCACCATCTCCTTGTTTTCTACCTGAGAAATCATAACAAACGGGCCAGTAAATCCTTCCGCCTTTAATTTTTTCATTGTTTGAATCCCATCAAGGCCCGGCATCAGCAGATCGATTAGCACTACATCGACTGAGTACAACTGGTCGATCGATACGTGAAGGCCGTCCTCTGCTTGTCCTACTACTTCACCAAGTCCGCTTTCCGTAATGATTTTCTCTAGCATTTTTCGAATAACAGCATCATCTTCAATTAGAAAAAAACGTAGCGACATTAGGTAGCCTCCTTTCGAAACAGTTGATCAGCCGGAATTCTGACTTGAAACTGTGTTCGATTGTACTCATCGTACGTTAACTGTATACGCCCCTTGAAACTTTGGACAATCTCCTGCGCATGGGTTAATCCAATCCCTGTTGATGGGTTTCCGTTTTCATCATATTTTGTCGTAAATCCCGGTTGAAACACCCAATCCCAGTCTTCTTTAGGAATTCCCGGACCGGAGTCGGTAACGTAGAACACGATTTCTTCCTGATCCAACTCAGCACGAAGTCCAATCCATCCTGAAGAGGAAATGGCTTCGACAGCATTTGATACTAAATTATTCAACACAGAAAGAAGTGCATATACATGGTTAGTGGACAAATTCACGCTGCATTCCTCACTAAAACGAATCGATTTTCCTAATAGTTCCGCATATTTTTGGTTGGCGCGAATGACCATTCCACAAAGCTCCGTTATCGGAAGACGCAAATTCAACTGTTCTTGCTTCATTAGTTTGGACAAACCAGCCAAAATTCGTTGCGAATCTTTTTTTACTTCGTGTACATGTTCTGCAATGTAGAGGGCTGTGCTCGGTTCCACTTTTTCTGATTCCATTAGTTGCATATAAAGTTCATAGCTTTTTCGTGTAATTTCTTCCATGTGGCTCATGGACTTACGCAAGTAGAACATTTCCTCATAGAGGCTCGTATTAATCATGACAAGACGCTCCAACTCCTGCCGACGCGCTTCTCCAAAAGTTCGTATTTGCTGAATCTTTAAAATATTGTACAATCCTACCACGCAGAAACTTCGAAAAGTGCCGAATAAAAGTAACATAAAAATGATCTCGCGTGTGACCACAAGAGATTCCCCAAGAAGCTGCCGAATGAGCAATTCAATGATATTAGAGGCGAAATCAATTGCTGCACCAAGCAACCCTACGCGAATTGGAAACTCCATGTATTGGAGAATCCTAGTTACATGCACAAATAAAGCAAAGCTAAAATAGTAAAAAGCGGCCGGTAAATGGGTCAATAGACTATCGAACCATAATGCTTGTCCCATCAGCATATCAATAGCGATTCGGAATCCCATAATAAACAGTCCCGTGCAAAAACCGGTGAGCAGGATCGGAATGGACTGAAACCAGATGAGACCAAAAAAGAACACAGCGCTCCCTAATGAAAAGCGGAAAAAGCTTCCGAACGGATTCACTTTCATTTCTCCGAAAAGGGCGGTAGCTAGCATAAGAATTACGAATATTAAAAGGCGTTCACGCATCGTTTTCTCCTTTTCCATTCTGAAACGAATAATCCCCATTTCCTATTATACAGGAAACGGAGATTAAGAAGATATTGGAATTTTTGTTGTTTTATAGGTATCTATTCTCTAATCGTCTAGAAATCAATGATAATGAGTAGTTTACGATAAAGTACATGATAGCAACTAGCAAGAAAATAGGAATCACATAATTCACATTTCTGCCGTTAATAATTTGAGCGTGATTCATCAGTTCCGGTAACGCAATGACGACCGCTAACGAGGTGTCTTTCAATAAAGAGATGAACTGTCCTACAATCGGCGGAACCATACGGCGCAGCGCTTGCGGCAGTATGATGTGCCATAACGTTTGCATATAAGTAAGTCCGGATGAGCGAGCGGCTTCAATCTGTCCTTTTTCGATTGAATTTAATCCGCTGCGGACAATTTCCGACAGCATCGCTGATTCAAAAATGACCAACGCTAAAATGGCCGCATAAAATTTGTCGAGTTTCAAACCGATCTCTGGAAGGGCAAAGTAGGTAAAGAAAATAATCAACAACAGCGGCAGGTTGCGAATCGTTTCCACTCCTACCGCTAGAACTTGGGAAACGACAGGAATTCGTCCATAGCGCAACACTCCAATCACGATGCCAATGGCAAAACTGAACACAATGGATATAAAAGCGACTTCAAGCGTAACCAAAAAACCTTCGAGCAAAAATTTCAAATGAGCAGGAGAGTATGCACCGATAAAATCCATTTGTCATCCTCCTTTTATCGGCTTCTGGCCAAGCGGCGCTCAAGAAAACCAACGCCGAGGCTGAGCGGAACGGTTAAAATGAGATAAAACATGGCGACGAAAATATACACGTCAAAGGTAACAAACGTTTCCGAGGAGATTAAGTCTCCAAAGTACATGAGGTCAAGTCCAGCAATCACGCCAAGGACGGAAGAGTTTTTGACGAGATTGATAAATTGATTGCCAAGCGGTGGTATAACCATTTTAATCGCTTGAGGCAAGATAATATAGCGCATCGTTTGCAGATAGGTAAGCCCTGATGAGCGTCCTGCTTCCATCTGGCCTTTCGGAACAGCGAGAATTCCTGCTCGAATGACTTCGGCGATGAAAGCGGCGGTGTAAACGGTAAGCCCTAAAGTTCCGGCCGTGAACGAATCCAAACGAATGCCGATTGTGGGGAGGCCCACAAAGAAAACAAATACGATTAGAATGAGCGGGATGTTTCGTATAAATTCGACGTATGCCGTCCCTAACCAATTTAACGGACGTACGGGTGCAATGCGAAAAACAGCAATGATTGTTCCGAGTGCTAAGCTGCTGATTAAGGCAAGGAAACTAGATTTCAACGTGTTTGTGAACCCTTGCATATACATATCCCAATGTTCAATAAGAATGGAATAATTAAGCATCTTGTTGTGATCCCCCTTTACGCTTTAGAAGAAGCAGATGAGCGGAAGGGAATCCGCTCATCTGTTTATATACCAAAATTTTTTATTGTTTCGGCTTTTCTCCGATCCATTTTTCATAAATTTTGTCATATTCACCGCTAGCTTTCAATTCTTTGAGATATTCGTTGATGACGTTTAGAAGTTCCTGATCGCCTTTTCGTACAGCGATTCCATATGGCTCTTCAGTAAAGGTTTCGTCGACAACTCGGTAATTAGGGTCTTGCTTCGCCATACCATAGAGTAGTGCATTGTCCGTCGTCAACGCATCACCTTGTCCAGCTTTTAAGGCTGTAAACGCTTCCGCGTAGTTTTCAAACTCCAAAACGGTTGCTTCTGGGGCTTTTTCACGAATGTTTTGAGCGGAGGTAGATCCCTTAGCCGTTAAAACGGTTACGCCTTTTTTAATATCTTTAATACTGTTGATTTTACTGTCTTTTTTGACGAGTAAGGATTGACCAGCCATGAAGTAGACATCAGAGAAGTCAACTTCCTTTTTCCGTTCTTCTGTAATAGTCATTGTCGCAATGATCGCATCGATTTCTCCATTATTTAGCATTGGAATGCGAGTTTTTGACGTTACTTCTTTTAACTCAATTTTGTTTTCATCGCCAAGAATTTTCTTTGCCAATCCTTTGGCAATATCGATATCAAATCCTTCTACTTCTCCAGTTTGTGGGTTTTTTAAACCAAAGAGATTCAAATCATACTTGACACCAACAATGAGTTTGCCTCTTTCTTTGATTTTATCCAACGTGCTTTCTGTTGCTGGCGCTTCCGTTGTTTTCGAGTCGTTTTCTTTGCTTCCTGTCGAAGTTTCGCTGCTGCTGCAACCAACTAAAGCAATTGCGCTAAGCATCGTAGCGAGGCCAATTCCAATGATTTTTTTCCACATGTTTTTTAAATTCACTTGAAAATCCCCCTTTATTATTAGTGGTTAAGAATGCGGCTGAGAAACAGACGGGCTCGTTCTTCGCGAGGATTGGCAAAAAACTGTTCTGGTGGAGCTTCCTCGAGAATTCTCCCTTGGTCCATGAATACAATGCGATCCGCTACTTCACGGGCAAATCCCATTTCATGGGTCACAACGACCATCGTCATGCCTTCTTTCGCAAGCTTTTTCATGACATCTAGCACTTCTCCGATCGTCTCTGGATCGAGTGCCGATGTCGGTTCATCGAACAACATAATTTTCGGTTTCATCGCTAGCCCGCGGGCAATGGCGACACGTTGTTGCTGTCCGCCTGACAATTCCGCCGGATAAGCATTCGCTTTATCCGGAATTCCTACTTTTTCTAAGTAGTACATCGCGGTTTCTTTTGCTTCTTTCTCCGAAACTCCTAATACTTTCATCGGTGCTAATGTAATGTTTTGAAGCACGGTTTTATGTGGGTACAAGTTAAAGTGCTGAAACACCATACCGATGTTACGCCGCAAGTTGTTAATATCCGTATTTTTGTCGTTTACTTTTACGCTATCGACAATCAATTCGCCGCTTGTGATGGTTTCAAGGCGATTAATACAGCGAACTAACGTACTTTTCCCAGAACCAGACGGTCCGATGATTACGACTACTTCTCCTTGATGAATCGAAAGGTTTATATCCTTAAGGACATGGAAGTTCCCGTAATGTTTATTGACTTGGCGAAAATGAATCAATGAAATCCCTCCTTTCCGTATTTAATTAAAAATATTTAATATTTTCGGAATTTATTGTAAGAACTAATCTACTAAAATCGACAAAAAACAACCATAAATGCTTTAAAAAATGAAAATTTTTGTTTTCTCGAGTGAATTGATTTCTGTTATCATAAAGGAAATTGAAAATGATAATGTTTATCAATAGAGCGTTAGAACCTTATTATGAGGTTAGTCATCGTCTCACAAAAAATTGCTAGGCAGTCTTGTCGATGATCATAAAAAGGTGCAACAATTGTTGAAATGTAAGACTTATCAAGAGTTTATCACCGTATTTCTAAAGAAAAAATAGACTGAACAAAGTAGATAGATACACTCATTAACCAGTATGTTTTGTTATTTGATCGAAACATACTGGTTTTTTTGTTTTACATATGCATTTTGATACTTATTAAAACTTTTCCTTTAGGTAACGGAAAAAGGATGTGTTTAGATGTAAGCGTTATTACAATACAATGAAAACACAGAAAGATGAATCCAATATCGTTGCAAAGAAGGGAGTATTGCATATGAATATCTTGCTTTGTTGTGCAGCAGGAATGTCTACAAGCTTATTAGTAACAAAAATGGAGAAAAGTGCAGCTGAGAAGGGGATGAAATGCAAAATTTGGGCAGTCCCAGGCGATGCAGTAAGAAATCATATCAACGATGCAGACGTTCTTCTCTTAGGGTCACAAGTTCGGTATATGTTACCAGAGCTTAAAAAACTTGGAGAAGCCAATCATGTTCCGGTTGGTGTGATTAACTATAAAGGCTGTGAAGAGCGTGCAGAAGAGAAAAGAAGTGGAACTACAATGGCAAATGGTGCGCTTGGAGACGGTGACGATCATCACTTTTAAGTCTTCGAATACAAACAACGAGTTCATACCAGAAAGTGTTGGTGCTGATGAAAAAGAAAAAGTTTTTTAAATGGTTAATCTTCATCATAAGTTGTTCTGTTGTTCTGTCGTTTATTTCTGTATTATCCATAAAAGCGAATCATAATAAAGGACGAAGGTTTTATGAAGAACAAGGAAAAGCGATTTGGGAAGTACCAACCAAAGAGAAAGTCATTGCATTGACATTCGATGATGGACCAAGTTCAACATATACTCCGCAAATTCTAGATATTTTAAAACAATACAAAGCCAAGGCCACCTTTTTTGTAGTTGGTTCCCGTGTAAAAGCTCACCCCGATATAGTAAAACGGGAAATTTTAGATGGTCATGAATTGGCTAACCACACATACAATCATTCAAATTTCAGAGGGCTTACAGAAGAAGAAATCAGAAAAGAATTAAGAAAAGCAAAACAAATCATTGTTGAATTGACTGGATTTTCTCCTAAATTATTTCGTCCGCCAGGAGGATATTATAATGAAATCATCATCAATGTTGCAAACCAAGAAGGCTATACAGTCGTGATGTGGTCATGGCATCAAGATACATATGATTGGAAACAACCGGGCGTCCGGAATATTGTAAAAAAGGTTTTGTCTAATGCTCGAAATGGAGATATTGTCTTATTTCATGATTAAGGTGGAAATCGTCGTCAAACGATCGAAGCCCTCAAAAAAATTTTACCTGAACTTAAAAAAAGAGGATACAAATTCGTTACCGTATCAGAATTGCTAAAAATGCATCCAAACTATAGATATCTTGACTTATCAGGATGACGTAAAATCTGTCTAGTGATCGAAAGCCAGCCGGAAGAATAAGACCTTCCTCCTGGCTTTCAAAATCGTTTATAAGGATCCAAACTTCTCAAGTTGATCAAATGCTTCTACGATTTTTTCGCGATCAACAGGGATATTCATGAGATGAATGGATTCATGTGGCTTGATGATTTCTTCAGCAATGTACATGAGTTTTTCTTTTTCTGTTGCATCAAGACCGAGTTGTTTTAACGTATAAGGCAGCTTTAAATCGCGATAAAATGGAAGCAAACGATGAATTTCATCCCAATTTTCTTCAAGGGCTAGCTGAACGAGAATCCCGTATGCCACTTTTTCGCCATGCAATAAATGATGGGTTTCGGGTATCTTCGTTAATCCGTTATGAACGGAATGCGCTCCAGCTATTCTTCCATATCGATCCCCAAACCCTCCAACCATTCCGCCGGCCATAATGATCGCTTCAATTACTTGGCGAAACGATGAGGTATCCCGTTTTTCTATTAAGTCGTTTATGGCTGCTCGACCGTGTTCGAGCAACACCGTTTTACAAAGATAGGCCGTTTGGTGAGCGATTTTTACGGAAAGGGGAGGGTTGTTTACTTGGCGAATGATGCAATCGGCTTCATACCATTTGGCAAGTGTATCTGCAATTCCCGCTCGAAGATAAGCGACTGGTGAATGTAACAATATTCTTGTATCTACTAAAACGATTGACGGAGATTTTGGAAAAACATCATAGCGAATAAATATTCCATTTTCGTCATAAATCACGCTAAGAGGTGTCCAAGCTGCACAAGTAGAAGCAAGGGTTGGGATTAGTACCACATCAAGATGCACTTGATTGGCAACAGCTTTGGCCAAATCTAGCACTTTTCCGCCACCAATTCCAATGACTACGTCAAAATGAGTACAAAGTGCAGATAATCGTTCAATTTCAGACAATGAACATTCTCCCTTATATGGGAAAAAGGAATAAGCGAATTTACCGCTTTTAGGGAAATATGGTTCAGCTGCTTGCCATGACCGTTCTCCGCAAATGACAAAACCATTTGTAAAGCCATGTCTTTGTAACAAAGCTTCAAGATGAGTTAATACTCCGTTTTCGCATACATAATAATTAGGAGCGCCGCGAACTTCGATGATGTCCATTATTATTCCTCCTTTTGTAGATAGGGAAAAACGCCGCAAAAGAGCGGCGTTTGCCATACGGATTTACTGTTTTCGTTTTAACATCCACTCCGGTTTGCCGAAACCTTTAAATTGTTCATCAATCACTTTTTCAAACTCTTCGGATTTAACTGCTTCTTTAATATCTTTTACAAATGGTTTGTTCAAATCTTTTGTATTAACTACAACACGGTTGCGGTATTGATCAGGCATCTTTTCTAATACCAGTGCGTCAAGAAGGTTCATTTTTGCTGCTAATGCATAGTTTCCAGGAACGGCAGCTAAATCAACGCTTTCGACCGCACGAGGCAATTGACCTGCTTCGATTGGCTTAAACTGAAGGTTTTTTACATTTTCCTTTATATCTTTCTCAGAGACCGTTAATGGATTGGCTGATGGGTCGAGCTTAATAAATCCTGCATCTTGTAAGATTAAGAACGCTCGTGCTGCGTTTGTCGGGTCGTTAGGAATCGCAATCTCACTGCCTTCTTTCACTTCGTCTAGCGACTTAAATTTTTTTGAGTAAATGCCCATTGGCGCAGTCGGAACGATAATCACTTCCGAAAGATCAAGATTATGTTCTTTCGCGAATGTCTCCATATAAATTTTGTGCTGGAATAGGTTAGCATCTAAATCACCATTAGCAAGAGCTAAGTTTGGTTGAATGTAGTCGCTGAATTCTACAACTTTTACTTTATAGCCTTTCTTTTCAAGAATTGGTTTAATCGCTTTATTCACCATATCGCTGTAAGGACCGGAAGTAGCTCCGATGGTAATTTCTTTTTTCTCTTGCGTATTCGATGTTGTTTTCTCTCCGCTGCAGGCGACAAGAAGCCCGAAGGATAGCAGTAAAACGAGAAAGATTGATCGTTTTTTCATAAAAAAACCCCCTATATATAAATTTTTTATTATCAAAGACCTTATCGCTTATCAACAAGACGAGCAATACGGTCTCCTGCAAACTGAATGATTTGCACAAGACAGATTAAAATGACGATGGTCGTAATCATGACAGTATCATCGTAGCGGTAATAACCAAAGCGAATCGCAAGGTCCCCAATTCCTCCGCCGCCAACAATTCCTGCCATCGCCGAATATACGACTAAACTGATCGTTGTAATCGTAATTCCGTGCACAATACCGGGACGTGCTTCAGGCAAGAGGACGTCTTTGATAATCATCCAAGGCGTGGCACCGACAGCAACAGCTGCCTCGATCACCCCTTTGTCAATCTCTCGCAAAGAAGTTTCTACAATTCTAGCAAAAAACGGAATTGCCGCAACGGACAGCGAAACAGAAGCGGCGGTAGGTCCGATTGTTGTCCCTGTAATGAGTTTAGTGAGCGGCAATAGTCCGACAAGCAAAATCACAAAGGGAATCGAACGAATCATATTGACGACAAATCCAAGAATGGATTTAACGGTCGTATTTTCTAAAAATAGACCGCGGTCGGTGACGAATAACAAAATTCCTAAAGGAAGTCCAGCGATAATCGCCACCGAAAGAGAAATAGCAACCATATAAAGCGTTTCTAAGAACGCTTTATTTAGTTCAGGAATTAAATTCATAAGCGAATCAAGCAGCACTTGCAATGACCTCCAATCCGTTTGTTCTTAGGGAAATATAATCAATCGCTCGCTGAATTTCATCAGGATCTCCTGTAAGTTCCATAACGAAAATTCCAAGCGGCATGTCTTGAATGTACTCAATTTTTCCGTGTAAAATATTCCCTTTTACTTTAAAGGTTTGGAGCATATCGGAAACAATCGCTTCTTCGGCAATCTCGCCTTTGAACTGAATTTTTACAATCGTTCCTGTACGTTTTTTCAGTAAATGATCCGGAAGATCAAATTGCAGAACGCTGTTAATAAACGATTTTGTCAGCTCTTCTTTCGGATTCGTAAAGATATCATATACTGTTCCTAACTCAATCACTTTTCCATCTTGCATCACGGCAATACGGTCACATATGTCCTTGACGACTTCCATCTCATGAGTAATTAAAACAATGGTAATTCCAAGTTCGCGGTTAATCTTTTTCAACAAGGCTAGAATCGACTTTGTCGTACTTGGGTCAAGCGCTGATGTTGCCTCGTCGCATAAAAGAACAGTGGGTTCATTTGCGAGTGCACGTGCGATTCCGACTCGTTGTTTTTGACCGCCGCTTAGTTGGGAAGGGTACGCATCCCGTTTATCAGAAAGACCTACCATTTCCAGTAGTTCATTCACTCTTTTCTCAATTTCGTCTTTTGATTTTTTCGCAGCTTTTAAAGCAAATGCGACATTTTCAAATACCGTTTTTGAACTAACAAGGTGGAAATGTTGAAAAATCATTCCGATCTTTAAGCGTGCTTGCCGCAATTCCTTTTTATTTAGCGTGGTTAAATCGACACCATCAATAATGACTTGACCGGATGTTGGGCGTTCTAAAAGATTTAAGCATCGTAAAAGCGTGCTTTTTCCGGCGCCGCTATAGCCGACAATGCCGAAGATTTCACCATTTTTAATTGTTAAAGACACATTGTCTACGCCAATGACTTTATTTTTTTTAGTGGAATATACTTTTACCAAATTTTTTACTTCAATCATCGAATCCCTCACTCCTATTTTTTGTTTTGGAGTACATTTCATGATTACTCTTGAAAATGTTGCAATAAAAAATGCCTCTTCCATTCAGAAAGAGGCATCGGGTATCTATGTACACGACTTATCTTTCAGAATGGAAACCATTCTGCAGGATTTGGCACCGTTCCTTTTATAAGGAGGTTGCCGGACGTCATAGGGCCTGTTCCCTCGGTCACTCTTGATAAGCGGTTGACTGTATTCAATTTTTACATAAATCATAATTCTTAAAAAAAATAATTGTCAATATATTTTTTCTATTCGCCCAAAAAGATAACGCTTACATCCTTGGTGTATATAGGGAAAATTTTTTTAAATTGTTAAAAGTAAAAGCTTGCGATGCCGCAAGCTTTTACTTTTTAATGATTAGAATTTGTGAAGATCTTGTTTCGTTAAGCTTGACAAGTTTTTTGTTATTCCGTACTGCCAAGATAATCGTAACTACCCAAACAACTGATATAACTAAGTAAATAATAGGGATCCATAAATGATTAATAGACCAAGCATTGAGCAATGTTTGGGCATTGGTTAATATAATAAAACCTCCTACAAGGACACCTAATAAATGAGACGGCAATTTTTTTACTAACCACGCAGCAATGGGGGCTGCAATAATCCCACCTAACATAAGGGCGATTACCCAAAACCAGTTGACTTCTTTCCAACCTAGCGAAATAAGAAATCCGATAGAGGCAGAAACAGCAATGGCAAACTCACTTGTATCCACCGTACCAATTACTTTTCTAGCCGAAGTTCCTTTTCTGGATAATAGCACCGGGGTCGTGATGGGGCCCCATCCGCCCCCACCAGTTGCATCTGCAAATCCGGCAATGAATCCTAATGAAATCGATTGCTTTCTAGATAAGTTAATCGATTTTTTTTTCACTGCCTTGATTGAATTGAAAGAGAAAGCGAAACAGGACATATACTCCAAGCATTAATAAAAAAAGAAAAAGCAGCCCGTTTATGGACTGCTTTTGGAACGATTTCCATTTTTGATGCTCATTTATGAAGCGATACTTTTTGGCTTCTTTGCAAACGCTTCTCGTAAAGTTTGCCTGTTGATTAAATACACTCCGGCTATAATGACAAAACCACCAATAATCGATAGAGGATGAAATGACTCTTTTTTTATCCATATATCAAGCACAAGTGAAATAAACGGAGAAACATAGAGCCATGTAGAAGGAAAGGATGGATTTGTCTTTTTAATGAGCCAATAATATAAACCGTGTCCTAAAATAGAACCAATCACAATCAAATATAAAAGAGACATCCATCCATTATAACGAATTCCTGAAAAACTAGGACTTTCAAACACAAAGGAAATGATGACTAAAAACAAACCCCCGAATAACATTTGATAACCATTTAGCATCAGCGGGGATGTACCTTGCTTTAACACCATTTTGGAATAAATCGTGCCAAATGCGTAAAAAATTTCACCAACGATAATGACGAAACAAGCAATAAACCAAAATAAATGGAATTGGACTGAGAGCGAAGGTCCCGTAATCAATCCGATTCCGAGGAACCCTAGCGCTAACCCGACAAACTGCGCTTTTGTAATTTTGATCTTTTCTATTCTTGAATGGAACAATGAGACAAAAAGCGGACCTGTTGCTGATAATAGAGCGGCAAAACTAGAAGGAATATACTGTTCTGCCCAATACAGTGCTCCAAATGTTATACCTGTCATACATGCGCCCGTAATAAGAAATTCAATGATATTCTTCTTTGTAGGAATTCGAAATTGTTTTGTAACGGTACCATATAACACAACAAGCAATCCAGCAATAAAAAAGCGGAATCCTGCAGAAAAATAAGGTGTCCATCCCGCTTCTAAACCGATTTTAATAGCTAAAAACGTTGTTCCAAAGATCAGACACATCATTAGATAACCTACTAAAGAAACGAAACTATAATATTCCCATTCATGAACAAATATGCCAGTATTTTATTGATCGTATCTCTTCGAAAATGATGAAGCATGGTGAGAAGCTGCCGTCTGTTCGTCAGCTTTCTAAAGAGTTAGGGGTATCTCTTGTAACGGTGCAGAAGGCGTATCAACAGTTGCAGCAACGAGGGTATGTCGAAAGTTTTCAAGGAAAAGGAATATTTGTGAAATCCACTAATCAAAAAGAAGACGTTGACGATCTACACACGAGTTGGCATATGCTTGTCCCAGATTACGTACCGCGAGCGCAATCATTGTCCATCTCACAACCGATGCGAAATATTCGCTATAATTTGGGGACTGCCAGTATTCATGGGAACCTTTTGCATACAGAGTGGATGAAAAAGACTGCCATGCAAGTGATTGAAGAAAATCCGCACATGCTAGGACAATCCAGCAGTGCCAATGGGGATCTCGAATTTCGAAAAGCAGTAAGCGATTATCTTCAATCAAAACAGCTTTCGATTGCACCGGAGCATATTTTAGCGGTCAGCGGTGCGCAACAAGGAATTGAACTCGTTGCAAAAACCTTTATTGGTCCAAATGATGTTGTATTGATGGAAGCTCCTACTTATCCAGGAAGCATCGATATTTTTAAATCCAGAGGAGCGCAAATCATTCCGATCCCCGTTGAGCAGGATGGGATTGATACAAAAATGCTGTTGAAGCTTTGTGATCAATACCATCCGAAATTACTTTACATTAACCCAACATTTCAAAACCCAACAGGTACGACTTTAAGCGTGAAGAAACGAAAAGAACTTGTCGATATTGCTGAAAGCTATCATTTTCTCATTTTAGAGGATGATCCTTGGAGCGAGCTGTACTTTGAAGAAAAACCTCCAGCCCCGATTAAAAGTTTTGATACGTCCGGGCATGTCATTTATTTAAAAGGCTTCAGCAAATTTTTATCGCCATCTTGCCGCATCGGTGCTTTAGTTGCTGAAGGACCATTATTAGAAAAGCTCGTCGCGGCTAGAAGTATTTCTGATTTAGGGTCGCCGCTGTTAACACAAAAAATCATTGCTGGACTGTTGCAATCGAAAGAATTAAACAAAGTTTTGCAAAACTTGCGTACAGATTTAAAAAATCGCGCAAAACAATGCGTCCAATTATTGCATCAATGCTCTTCGCTTCTTACTTATCGCTCGCCGAGTGGGGGAAATACCGTTTGGGTGAAACTCCCGCAAAATGTTCATGCTGATCTTCTTTTGGAATATTGTCATACGAAACAACTGACGTTTTTACCTGGAAGTGCCTGCTTTCCAACGCACGTCCCGAATCAGTATATTCGTATCAGTTTTGCTGGGCTCCCTCTAGATGGATTAAAACAATCTATGAAAATTTTATGTGATACCATCAACAGTCTATCTAGCACACGTAATCAATATTCGCTTGAAAATTACCCGATTTTCTAATCGTATTAATCTGTCGAATCTTTATAAAGAAAAAAGAGATTAGAAAGCATACTGTTGTCATTTTCCGAACACTGAATGAATATATAAACATTGAAAAGGAGGGGATTGGTCGGTTATTTTTGATAACGTTTACAATAAAGGTTTTTGTCGTCTTTAGTTTCTGGTGATCACGCCATACGAAGGGGGAAAATGACATGATTTATGCTCAACCAGGACATTCGAATTCGCTTATTACTTTTAAGAAGCGGTATGAAAACTTTATTGGCGGAAAGTGGGTGCCGCCGGTTGATGGAGAGTATTTTGAAAATATTTCGCCAGTAACCGGAGAGGTGTATTGTGAAGTGCCTCGCTCTAAAGCAGCTGATATTGAGCTTGCGTTAGATGCGGCTCATGCAGCAAAAGAAGCTTGGGGGCGTACATCGGTTGCGGAACGGGCACGCATTTTAAACAAAATTGCCGATCGTATGGAAGAAAACTTAGAAATGTTAGCGGTTGCCGAAACATGGGAAAACGGCAAACCAATTCGTGAAACGTTAGCGGCGGACATCCCATTAGCTATTGACCATTTCCGTTATTTTGCTAGTTGCATTCGGGCACATGAAGGATCGCTTGCCGAAATAGATCATGATACGGTTGCTTATCACTTCAAAGAGCCGCTTGGTGTTGTTGGCCAGATTATTCCATGGAACTTTCCGATTTTAATGGCAGTATGGAAGCTAGCGCCAGCGCTTGCAGCGGGCAATTGCGCCGTCTTAAAACCGGCGGAACAAACTCCTACCTCCGTTCTTGTATTAATGGAGTTAATTGAAGATCTCCTCCCACCAGGAGTCGTCAATATTGTTAATGGTTTTGGCTTAGAAGCAGGAAAACCACTCGCCTCTAGTAACCGCATCGCTAAAGTTGCCTTCACTGGTGAAACAACAACAGGACGACTCATCATGCAGTATGCATCGCAAAACATTATCCCAGTCACATTAGAACTCGGTGGAAAATCACCTAACATTTTCTTTGAAGATGTATTGGAAAAAGATGATGAATTTTTTGATAAAGCGCTCGAAGGATTTACAATGTTTGCGTTAAACCAAGGGGAAGTGTGTACATGCCCTTCACGTGCGCTCATTCAAGAATCGATTTACGATGAATTTATGGAACGAGCACTCAAGCGCGTTCAACAAATTAAGCAAGGAAATCCGCTCGATACAGAAACGATGATCGGTGCCCAAGCGTCTTCGGAACAGCTTGAAAAAATTTTAGCTTATATTGATATTGGAAAACAAGAAGGGGCTGAGCTTCTTATCGGTGGAGAACGCAATTTTCTCGAAGGAGATTTAAGAAACGGCTACTACGTGAAACCGACTGTTTTTAAAGGCCATAATCGCATGCGGATTTTCCAAGAAGAAATTTTTGGTCCGGTCGTTGCCGTAACGACGTTTAAAGATGCGGAAGAAGCGTTGGAGATCGCCAATGATACGTTATACGGCTTAGGTGCAGGCGTTTGGACGCGTGATATCAATACGGCTTATCGCTTCGGACGCGGCATTCAAGCGGGGCGTGTTTGGACGAATTGTTATCATGCCTATCCAGCTCATGCAGCATTTGGCGGATATAAAATGTCTGGAATCGGCCGAGAAACGCACAAAATGATGCTTGAACATTATCAACAAACGAAAAACTTACTCGTCAGCTACTCACCTAAAAAATTAGGATTCTTCTAATTACACAGGCAGCGTTCGTATTGGAACGCTGCCTATTTTACAAGAAAGGGGAAGGACAATGGAACCGAAAGTCATTGCCACTGATTCAGCATTACAGCTGATCGAAAAGCTGAAAAGAAAATACGGCCCACTCATGTTTCATCAATCAGGTGGGTGTTGCGATGGCAGTTCACCGATGTGTTACCCGGCTGGTGAACTTCTTATTGGAGACCATGATGTTTTTCTAGGTGAAATCGGTGGCTGCCCTTTTTATATGGCGAAAGCGCAATACGAGTATTGGAAACATACGCAGCTCATCATTGACGTTGTTCCTGGACGAGGCGGTATGTTTTCGCTCGAAGGAGCAGAAGGTGTACGTTTTTTGACAAGGTCAAAAGTGTGTGACACCTTTGAATAAATGATTCAATGGTGTGAAATCTTGTCTGATGGAAGCAACCACGTTAATACTCCGAGCAGCGGGAGAAAACTGCAAATGAACATGAGAAATGTTAGACTGTAATGATCGGCAACGTTCCCCCAAAAAACAGAACCAATGGCCCCCAACCCAAAAGCAAGACCTACAATTAATCCAGAAGCCATGCCGATGTTGCCTGGCAACAATTCTTGTGCGTAAATGACAAGGGTCGAAAAGCTAAGCGACAAAATAAAGCCAACCAAAAAAACGACAAGCCATGCCCATGTTAGTGAAAGATGAGGCAATATGATTGAAAATGGAGCAGTTCCAAGCGTAGAAGCAAGAATTAAATTTCTTTTTCCGAAGCGGTCCGCTAACGGTCCGCCAAAAAACGTACCGATTGCACCAGCGATCATAAAAATGAACAAATAGAATTGCGCCTCTTTGATCGATAAATGATAATGTTCAATTAAATAAAATTGATAATAGTTTGAAATCCCTGCATGGTACCATGATCTTGCGAAAACTAAAAAGATTAAAAGTGAAAGCGCAAATATAACGTTTCTTCGTTTTTTCGTATGAGCGGTTGCCTTTGTTAATTGTTTTTTCAACGTTTCATATGTAGATAGTTGCAGTGAATACCATTGCGAAACAGAGAAGAGCAATACGAGACCGAGAGCGGCTAAAGCAGTAAACCAAATGGCACCAAATTGCCCAAACGGGACAAAAATGAGTGCGGTAAAAACGGGAGCAAGCGCATTTCCCGTATTTCCACCAACTTGATAAATCGATTGAGCAAAACCTCTTCTGGAGCCAGCGGCTAAAAAAGTGACTCGTGAACCTTCGGGATGGAAAATGGCTGAACCAAGCCCGACAAACAGGATGGATATTAATATGAAAAGATAGTTGGATGAAAATGCTAAACCAATCATCCCAATTAAACTGGCTCCCATGGCGAGAGGAAGAAAATAAGGGGATGGCTTTTTGTCAGTAAAAAAACCAACAACGGGTTGCATGACGGAAGAAGTCATATTGAGCGTAAAGGCCATCCACCCAATTTCTGTATAAGACAAATGCATAGATCGCTCCAAAATTGGAAACATAGCAGGGATTACTGCTTGCATTGAATCGTTGAGCATATGTCCAATACTAATGGCAATTAAAATACGATAAACAGTGCTTTGCAATGTCGTTTGATTTTGAACGCTTATTTGCATCACAAAGACCTCCGACTGAATATTTCGAAAATGAACTGGCAACATATTAACATTATAAACCAATAAACTATTTTTTCAACAAAGATGTTTATGATCTACATATGATAAGCTTCATTTTCCGACGTGCACAAGCTTTTCTGCCATTTCCCCGAACGGAAACGCTATCAGACAAATGAATTTGTCTGCCATGCGTTTCACGTTCGGAATCGGCATGCTTCTAGCATGCCAGGGCGGCAAGAAAAATCTTGCCGCCTATGGCAGAAAAGCGGTCTGCCATTGATGATGAGATATGTCGGAAATTCAACTTGAATCTCTATAAAAAGTTTTATATGTGTTCATTCGTTATGCTGTCACCATGATGGCAGCGTTTTTTATTGAAAATAGCTTTCATAAATATAATTAACTTCTTAATAATGAACATTATATTAAAATAGAGATTCATCATGATAACAAAAAACTTTCTTATTTTTGGAATATTTGATAAAATTAAACGCAATCACGTGAATTTGGGGAAGCGGAGGACTGTCCCATGAAAGTGTTTTTCGACTTGATGTGGTTTTTTAAACAAGAGAAAAAAGCGTATATAACAGGAATAATCCTTTTAACAATCGTGGCATTGATGGAGCTTATTCCTCCGAAAATCATTGGTCTCGTTGTCGATGCAATTAAAGAAGATCGGTTGACGGGCGATATGCTGTTACGATGGTTAGGGATTTTAGCGTTTATTGCTGTACTGATGTATGGTTGTCGCTATGTTTGGCGAACGATGATTTTCGGATCAGCTGCGAAATTATCTCGTCTATTGCGTGATCGTCTTTATCATCATTTTACAACGATGACGCCTTCTTTTTATCAGCAGCGCCGAATTGGCGATTTAATGGCTCATGCGACGAATGATTTGCAAGCGATTCAACAAATGGCCGGGGTCGGCATTCTCACTCTTGTTGATTCACTCGCGATGGGCGGGTTTGTCATTTTCACAATGGCGGTGACAATCAGTTGGAAATTGACGCTGATTAGTTTAATTCCGATGCCGATCATGGCCTATTTAACAAACTATTATGGATCTTTATTACATAAGCGATTTCATCAAGCACAAGAGGCGTTTTCTTCTTTGAATGATAAAGTTCAAGAAAGTATTGCAGGAATCAAAGTGATCAAAACATTTGGGCAAGAAAAAGAAGAGATTGAAGCATTTCGCCAGCAGTCGGGAGATGTTGTGCAAAAAAATCTTGCCGTCGCCCGAATCGATTCGTTATTTGATCCAACGATTTCCCTCATTGTCGGAATTTCTTTTTTCTTAGCCATTGTGTTTGGATCACAGTTTGTCATTCGCGGGGAACTTACGCTCGGTCAACTCGTTTCTTTTACGACGTATTTAGGTCTTCTTATTTGGCCGATGTTGGCGTTTGGATGGTTATTTAACATTGTGGAGCGTGGACGTGCTTCATACGACCGCGTTTCTCGTTTGTTAAATGAAAAGCCAGAAATTGAAGATCAAGAAGGAGCCATCGATCAAATCCCGACAGGTGACATCACTTATGCAATTCGTTCCTTTACTTATCCAAATGAGACAAAACCGACATTAAAAAATATTCACTTTACATTAAAAAAAGGTGAAACGTTGGGAATTGTTGGGAAAACTGGAGCAGGAAAGACAACGTTATTAAAAATATTATTGCGGGAATTTAAAGGGATCGACGGTAAGATCTTCTTTGGGGATCATTCGATTGATGAATATCGATTGGAACGGCTGCGCGAAGCGATTGGGTATGTACCGCAAGATCATTTTCTTTTTTCCGCTTCCATACGAGAGAATATTGCGTTTGCGCGTCCAGACGCTAGTCAAGAGGAGATCGAAAAAGCGGCGAAACTTGCCCATATTCATGAGGACATTTTACAGTTTACGGAAGGTTATGACACGGTCGTCGGTGAACGGGGGGTATCATTATCAGGAGGACAAAAACAGCGAATTTCGATTGCGCGGGCGTTAATGTTAGACCCAGAGCTTCTTATTTTAGATGATGCTTTATCAGCGGTTGATGCAGCAACAGAGGAGCGAATTTTGCAGTCATTGAAAGAAAATCGCGCTGGGAAGACAACGATTATTACCACTCATCGTTTAAGCGCGGTTCAACATGCGAATCTTATTTTAGTTTTAGAAGATGGGCAAATTGTTCAACGTGGCACCCATGAGCAGTTAATCGCCGAAGACGGATGGTATCGTGAAATGTATCTTCGTCAGCAGCTGGAAGAATTAGTTGAGCGCGGAGGTTCAGCATGAAAACGGAAATCAATCAAAGGCAAGTGTTTTTTCGATTAATGAAATATGCCAAACCATATTGGAAGTCCATATTGTTCGCATTTTTTCTCCTGTTGTTAACGACGGCTGGGGAAGTGCTCGGGCCGATTTTAGTGAAAATGTTTATTGATGATTATTTGACCCCTAGAACATTTCCGGTTGGTCCGATTACCGCTTTAGCTGTTGCTTATTTAACGATTCATATTGCGAAGGTGGTTGTTTCCTATTTTCAACTATTGAAATTTCAAGAAATTGCGTTAAACATCATTCAACAATTGCGAATCGATGTGTTTTCAAAAGTTCAATCATTAGGAATGCGATATTTCGATCGAACTCCGGCCGGAAGTATTGTATCGAGAATTACAAACGATACAGAAGCGATTAAAGAGATGTTTGTCGAGGTGCTCGTCAATTTTATTCAAAGCGGCTTTTTTCTCATTGGTGTGTTCGTTGCCATGTTTTCGCTCAATGTGAAGCTAGCGTTATTTTGCACGTTCATTTTACCAATCATTTTTCTCATTATACGGACGTATCGAAAATACAGTTCTGTTTTTTATAGCGATTTGCGCGAGCGGTTGAGCCAACTGAATGCAAAACTAAACGAATCATTACAGGGAATGGCTATTATTCAAGTTTTTCGCCAACAACAGCGATTGCGAAATGAATTTGCACAAATTAATGAAAAGCATTATAAAGCTGGAATAAGAAACATTAAACTAGACAGTTTATTGCTCAGGCCAGCGACCGACGTCGTCTATGTCTTTTCTTTAATTCTCGTTTTAAGCTATTTTGGTATTTCTTCATTGAATAGTCCTGTGGAAATTGGTGTATTGTATGCGTTTATCAATTATTTAGATCGCTTTTTTGAACCTGTCAACCAAATGATGATGCGATTATCGATGTTTCAGCAAGCGATTGTGGCATCTTCGCGCGTCTTCAATTTATTAGATGAAAAAGAACATGAACCGAAACAGGGTGAAGCGAACATTGAGATAGAAGCAGGGGAGATTGAATTTCGAAACGTTTATTTTAGTTACGACGGAAAACGAGATGTGCTAAAAAACATTTCGTTTAAAGTAAAACCAGGGGAAACGATTGCGCTTGTTGGGCATACAGGAAGCGGAAAAAGCTCCATCATTCATTTACTGATGCGTTTTTATGAATTTGATCGCGGAGATATCTTGATTGATGGTCGTTCGATTAAAGAATATCCGAAAGCAGAATTGCGGAAAAAGATCGGCCTCGTCTTGCAAGATCCGTTTTTGTTTTTCGGAACGATTCGCGACAACATTCGTCTCCACAATAAAGAAATGACAGAGGAAGAAATCATTCGCGCTGCTCAATTTATTCAAGCTCACTCGTTTATTGAAAAGCTGCTGGGGCAATATGATCATCAAGTCGTTGAGCGCGGGACAACGTTTTCAAGCGGACAACGACAACTCATTGCATTTGCGCGGACGATCGCAACCAATCCAAAAATATTGCTGCTCGATGAAGCGACAGCGAATATTGACACAGAAACAGAAGAAGCCATTCAGCTCGCGCTGGAAAAAATGAGAAAAGGACGCACAACCATCGCCATCGCTCATCGTCTGTCAACCATTCAAGATGCCGATCAAATTCTCGTCTTACACCAAGGAGAAATCGTTGAACGAGGCAACCATCAGCAACTATTAGCGAAACGAGGATTGTATTATAAAATGTATTTATTGCAAAATGGATTGGTGGAGGATGTTGAACATATTCAACATCGCTAGAAAGCAAATAATTCCGAAAAGAGGATTCTATGTAAGTGATGGAGGTAAGTAAGGGGATGTTTGGTCATTGACGAAACATCCCTTATTCAATTCATTGAGATGCTAGAAAGCAATAAAAAAAGGAATTTCGTACAAATTGTTGAATCTTCACTTGAGGGGGATTCGATGTGAAGATTTTATTCCTAATTATTCTCAATGTCATTGTACCTGTATTTATTTTGATTGGAGCAGGGGTGTTTCTGCATAGAAAATTCCATTTCGATTTGAATACATTATCAAAGTTAATCACCTATTTTCAAAGCTTTCTTACCAATACTTATGGGGTATTTAATTCGGTGTCAGCGAATCATAAAGGCTCTGCTGCGATCGTTCAATTTTTAAAAGTTCCTGTCATCTATGCGCTTTTGCTTGGTTTATTGCTTCATTCATTTGAAGTGAAAATTCCTTCGTTCATTTGGAAGCCGATTGAAAATGTAGCGGATGCTTTTCTTGCCATTGCCCTTTTGACGCTTGGTGCGCAAGTAGCGCACTTAAAGATTACTCGTCCATCGTTGCCTCTTTTGATCAGCATATTCGGTCGATTAGCCCTTTCTCCAATGATCGCGCTCATTTTCATCTTTATTTTAGGAATTAAAGGAACAGTGGCTCAAGCATTATTCATCGCAAGTTCATACCCAGCTTCGAGAAACATGGCTCTTTTAGCTTTAGAATATGATAACTATCCGGAATATGCAGCACAAGCTGTTTTACTTTCCACTCTTTTTAGCAGTATTACTGTGACCATTGTTGTCTACCTATCGCGTATTTTGTTTTAGCAAGGAACGATGCTATTCATAATGAACAGCATCGTTTTTTATGAATCACAACGTAAAATTTCACCAAGTTTAAGCACTTTTAAGCGTTCATCAGCAAGGTCACGTCGTTTCCATTCGGCAAATAGGCGATCCAGTGCTTCTTTTGGGGTATCGTCAGCAAGAGGGAATGTCCCGTAGTGCATAGGGATAAATGTTTTCGCTTGGCAGTCAATAAAAGCTTGGATCGCTTCTTCAGGAGTGACGTGTTGTGGTCCCATGAACCACTCTGGCTCGTATGCGCCAATCGGAAGAAGGGCATAGTCAATGGAAAAGCGAGCACCGATTTCTTTAAAGCCACGAAAATAACCGCTATCTCCAGCGAAATAAAATGTCGGTTTTTCTTCTGCCTCGATGACCCAACCACCCCAATGGGATGTATTTGTATCGAATAACCTTCTTTTTGTCCAATGCTGTGCAGGAACAAATGTGAATGTCACTCCTTTGTATTGTTTTTGTTCCCACCACGCATATTCTGTAACGTTGATCAACCCTTTTTTGCGAAATAAAGATGCAAGCCCAATTGGCACAAAAATATGCGGGTTTCCTTTTAGTTTTTTAATGCTTGAAAAATGTAAGTGATCATAGTGGCTGTGTGAGATTAAAATGACATCTACATTCGGCATATCATGAAGCAAAATGCCCGGGTCGCTTAAACGTTTAATCGTTCCTAAACGCTTTGCCCAAATGGGATCCGTTACAATGGTCAGTCCATTTACTTGAATGACAAATGTGGAGTGACCAATCCAAGAAAGAAGAGTGTGTGTACGGTTTGTATGCAGCAATGCCGTTTCGTAATGCTCGACATGCGGAATTTGATAGGACCAATCTTTTTGTTTTCTTTTTCTTTCTCGATACCAGCGGTGAAGATCAACCAATCTTTTTGTTGTTTGAACGGAATCAAGATTTTCGTAGCGTTTTCGAATCATTGCTTTTTACCCTTCTTTCCTTGCAGATGTTCAGTCATGTTCAAAATAGCAAATATTTTCTTTGTTTTGCAACAAATAGTGCTTTTTAAAACTGTTATAACGCAAAATTACTCCTGTTATATAATTGTAAAAGTATCTTAATCTGTTATAATACAAGAGGTTTTAAAAATTTTTCTTATGTGTACTATAAATAATTCGCAAATGTTTGATTTTTGTCACATCTTTTTTTTGTGTTTTTTTATAAAATAATATAAGCCTATCGATTGATTTTTAGGTTTCATAGGGGGGATAACATGTCGATTTTGCCAAAAAAGAATCAATTAGGTTTTTTTGAAATACGTCTCGAATCCATTGGAGGACTTGGAGCAAACCTAGCAGGGAAAATGCTCGCGGAAGCAGGGGTGTTGGGGCTTGGGTTAAATGGTTCAAATTTTTCCACATATGGTTCAGAGAAAAAAGGCTCTCCAGTGAAAAGTTATATTCGCTTTTGCGATCCAGATACAGAAATTCGGGCGCATAGTCCGATCGAAGAACCTCATGTCATCGGAGTATTTCATGAAGCGCTTTATAAAATGGTGGATGTCGTTAGCGGTTTAGCTCCCGATGGAATTGTATTGGTCAACTCTGTAAGAAATTTCGATGACATTCGGCGCGATTTACAACTAGATTACGGAACTCTTGCGGTTGTCGACGCCCTTGGAATTGCGGTTGAAGAAAAAACAAAAGTCAATACAGCGATGCTTGGAGCGTTATTCCGCGTTTGTGACTTTCTTGATCCGGAAGCGATGAAGGAAGTCATTCGCAAAACATTTGAAAAAAAATATCCGCATCTCGTCGAGGCGAACATTCGTACATTTGAAAGAGGCTATCATGAGGTGCGCTTTCAAACGTATGAAGCGCCTGCGAATGCGGAAAGAAAATCGTTTTCTCGTCCTGAACCGCTTTTAGGCTATGAAACACAAGAAATTGGCGGGATTATCACAGCGAACGCCAATAGTATTTTCAAAGATTTAAGCGGATCGCGTCAAGGATTTTTGCCAAAGTGGGAGATGGAAAAGTGCATTCACTGTGCTGCCTGTGATACAGTTTGCCCTGACTTTTGCTTCGTATGGGAAGAAGGAGAAGATAAAAAAGGAAGAAAACAAATGTTTTTAAAAGGAATTGATTATCAATATTGTAAAGGTTGTTTAAAATGTGTTGAAGCGTGTCCAACAGCTGCCTTAACAGAATGTCGTGAGGAAATTGGGTTTGCGGAAAAACATACAGTGAAGCAAAAATTCCCAATGGTATTAGGGGGGAACTATTAATGGCATTATTAGAAGAAAAAGTGACAACGAAAGCAGAACAAGTGACAGCGTTTCAATCCGGAAACGAAATGGCGGCGCTCGCAGCTGCACAAATCAACTATCATATTATGGGTTATTTTCCAATTACTCCTTCAACGGAAATTGCGCAATTGTTAGACCAGATGAAGGCGCGCGGTGAACACGATATTCAACTGATTCCTGCAGACGGGGAACATGGATCAGCGGGAATTTGCTATGGGGCTTCTGTCATGGGGGCGCGTGTTTTTAACGCTACAAGTGCGAACGGTTTAATGTATATGCTTGAACAATTGCCAGTGCAATCAGGAACGCGCTTTCCGATGGTGATGAATTTAGTGACTCGCTCCATTAGCGGCCCTCTTGATATTCGTGGGGATCATTCCGATTTATATTTTTCGCTCAATACAGGATGGGTGATTTTGACCGCTCGTACCCCACAAGCGGTTTACGATCTGAATATTATGGCGTTGAAAATTGCCGAACACGAGGACGTTCGTTTGCCTGTCATTGTTGCGTATGATGGATTTTTTACATCTCACCAAAAACGGAAAGTCCAATATTTTAAAGACCGAAAAGTCGTACAAGCTTTTGTCGGCGAACGTCCAACTCACTTTCCAAACGCAGCGGATCCGAGAAAGCCAATAACGATCGGAGCACATATGAACGGTGATGATTTAATTAACAACCATTATCAACAGTCTGAAGCGCTATATCGAGCAGGAGACGTATTTAAACAAGTCGCACGCGAATACGCGCTTCTATCTGGACGAGAATATCCTGTCCTTGATTTATATCAAATGGACGATGCAGAAGTGGCTCTATTTTTGATTAACTCCGCAGCAGAAACGGCAAAAGATGTTGTCGACAAGCTTCGTGCAAAAGGAATTAAGGCAGGAGTGATTAGTCCAAACATTATTCGTCCGTTTCCAAGCGAAGAAATTCGCAAAGCGTTAAAAAATGTGAAAGCCCTTCTTGTTGGAGAGCGCGCGGATTCCTACGGGGCAAACGGTGCAAACATGACGCATGAAATTAAATCAGCTTTGCAAGAAGATCCAGATAATCGCACGATTGTATTAAGCCGCGTATTTGGACTTGGTGGAAAAGATTTTTACGCTGATGATGCGGAAGCCTTTTTCAATTTAGCCATTGAAGCGATGGAAAAAGGATATGCGGAAAAGCCGTTTGATTACTTCGGACACGTGCCAGGACGACCAGAAAATAAATTAAAACAAGCGATTGAGCCGATGCATGGGGACGCCTTTAAGACAGGATTGATTCAAGTGACACAAGACGAAGAAACGAAGAGATTAAAAGTAAAAATTCCACCGCTTCGAGCGTTAACAGCGAAACCGAAACGAATTGCTTCCGGTCACGGTGCATGTCCTGGTTGCGGCATTTTCCCAGGATTAGAGCTCTTTTTCAAAGGAATCGAAGGGGATGTCGTTGTTTTATTCCAGACGGGTTGTGCGTATGTTGTAACAACGGCTTATCCATATAGTTCTCATAAACAAACGATGATCCACAATTTATTCCAAAACGGTCCTGCCACATTATCAGGGTCGGTTGAAGCCTTTTTGGAATTAAAACGCCGTGGGGAAATCGATGTTTCTGATGATGTAACGTTTGTTATGGTCACGGGAGACGGTGGAATGGACATTGGCATGGGTTCTGCGATTGGCACAGCCCTTCGCAATCATAAATTGATTATTTTGGAATATGACAATGAAGGGTATATGAATACAGGATCGCAAATGTCGTATTCGACTCCGATGGGGCATATGACAAGCACAACCGGCGTCGGTAAAACACAAAGAGGAAAAGCATTCCACCATAAAGATACGCCACAAATTATGGCGGCGACAAATATCCCTTATGTATTCACGGGAACAGAAGCATTTCCGCAAGATTTAATTAAAAAAGCAGCAAAAGCGCAATGGTATGCCAAACGTGAAGGAACGGTTTACGGAAAGCTCTTGATTACTTGCCCATTAAACTGGAAGTCGGAAGAGAGATACGGCGAAAAAATTATGAAAGCAGCGGTTGATTCTTGTTTCTTCCCGCTCTATGAAGTGGAACGAGGAAAAACAACGATTACGTATGATCCAGAGGAAAAAAACAAACGCATCCCATTGAGCGAATGGTTAAAATATATGGGGAAAGCGAAGCATTTGTTGAAAGAAGAAAACCGTGATCTTTTAGAAGAATTCGAACAAGAAGTAGAACGGAGATGGCGCCGCCTTAAAGCCATGCATGAACACCCATATTTGTAAAGCGTGTCGATCAAAACGACACGCTTATTTTTTGAGTAAGTTTTGCAGTTTTTTGAGAAAGGAATTTCGCCACGCTTCTGACAACGCTGGTTCTTCAATGATTTCTTGCAATGCCTCAACATTCGTTTGTTCTCCATATTTCGCTTTGTTTACATATTGAATCGACAAAGGATTTTTGCTTCGATCCAATAAATGTAATTCATCTCCACGCTGGATCATGCCTTCTTTGATCACGCGCAAGTAAAAACCGGTGTAACCTGTTTGTTGAACTTTCAATGGGAGATCTTTGATCCCGTGCCGTTTCGCTAATTTAAAACATGGTTGCCTCGGTTGAGACACTTGAACAATCGCTGTACCGATTTGAAACACATCGCCAATGCAAATTTCTTCTTCCGTTCGTCCGAACAGCGTTATATTTTCACCAAAGGCTCCAGGTTCAAAAGGACGTTGATATAAATGTTCCCAAAATGAAAAATGTTCTGAACAATACACGCATACCGCTTGATCAAAACCACCATGATGAACTAAGTCCGCTTGACCATCTCCAACAATATTCGTTTTCGTTAAGAGAAGGGGAGAATCAACAGGAGACTTATAAATGGCGGTTGTCATTTCTGTTCCATCGAGCATCACTGTTTTAGGTTGGCCGATATTTAAGGAAACAACTTTGGCGACCGGCATAAAGATTGGCTCCTTCCTTTTATAAACTATGAAAATATTACCATGTTTTCTTTCTCCTCTCAATTTATTATTTTGTAATCTTGACAAAAAATGTGAAATTATTCACATTTTTATTATCAGAAATATCTAAATATAGGTTAGATTTTATACAAAAAACATTATAATCTATTATTATAAGTAACAAAAACTGTGCATGACAGGGGAATGGATTCCCTTAAGAAAGAAAATTGAATAAAATGTAAAAATAGCACTTTTGAAGATAGAGGGGAGAGGAATCATGAATGACGTATTACTTCAACATGCCGAACAATTAAAGCATTGGGAAGAAAAACAACAAGAAGTTTTATTAGAATTAGCAGAAAATCAACAAAAGCTGAAAACAAACGACGAACTTTACTATAACGAACAAGAAGATCAACAGATTATGAAGCGATACTATGAACATGTATTAGACGAAAATGGAGATGGAGCTCAATTATTTACTCGATATCATGAGTTGGTGAAACGAACACATATTCGACGACTTCCGTACTTTTTAAGCAAAGACTGTTATTTATACACATGGGTTGATCTTCAACCGGATGGTACGGTGAAAAGCATCTATTCGGGGGAAAAGAAAGATCCCCGCGCCATCATTTTACAAGATTACGAGACCATTCAAAAAAGATACCAACAATTTTTGCAGTTATTGAAAAAAGCAAAAAAAGGAGATTTTGATGATTTAGAGCAAAAAGTGAGGAAGATTGAGAAAGAATTGAAGTTTAATACAGAACATATTGTTCCACAGTCTTGGTTCGGGGCGAAAGAACCAATGAAAGGGGACTTGCATCACTTATTCGTTTGTGAGCCAAAATGCAATTCGACCCGTTCAAATTTTCCGTATGCGGATTTTCCGTTTTATGAGCCGGAATCTCCACTGGAGGTTATTCAAAATCATTGTGGGGTTGCTGCCTATGAATATTTTGAACCTGAACACGGAAAAGGCGCGGTTGCTCGAGCGATGTTTTATTTCATTCTCCGTTATCCAAAAGCGATCAAAAAACCGTTTCGTGAAAAAATCAATCTTTCCTTACTGATTCAATGGCACGAACAATTTCCGGTAACCACGTACGAAAAGCATCGAAATGCAGCCATTTTTCGCATTCAAGGAAACCGCAATCCGTTTATCGATCAACCTGATCTTGTCCATCGTCTTCGATTTCCAATTCATTAAAAGTAAGCGGCAGTTGAACGTTATTGCTCAACTGCCCGATAGCAAAACCACCAGTCTAAACATTGAATTTTTCCTTCTTTCTGTTGTTTGTAACGATTATTAATTTTTTCAACCGTATCAGCTGGCGGAATGATGACATGGCTTCCAAGAAAGGGATTGTTGGGCCAATTTTCTGGTGTGGAAATCTTATAAGCGGTAGCAGTTTGTAAGGCATAAACGGAACGCCAAATCTCACTAACATTCCGCCCAATTTCTTGCGGATAATAAAGAATTTGTCGAATGACCCCTCGCCCATCAACGATAAATACTCCTCGAACCGTTCGAGTTCCTTTCTTAGGGGAAATCATTCCAAGCTGCTTCGCGATCTCTCCTAATGGATCTGCGATAATCGGAAATGTAATGTGAACGCCTGTCTTTTCTTTTATCCACTCGATCCATTTCAAATGAGAAAATACTTGATCGATTGATAAACCGATAAGTTCTGTATTCAATTGTCGAAACTTCCCACTCCATTGTTCAAAGGAAATAAACTCGGTCGTACATACAGGCGTGAAATCTCCTGGATGGCTAAAAAGAATGAACCATCGTCCTTTATAATCATCAGGGAGCGCTTTTTTTCCAAGTGTTGTATGCGCGATTAATTGCGGAAAACGATCACCGATTTTGAGGCTTTGTTCCATCGCTAGTTCTCCTTTCATGCACCATTCGTCATATTATATTCGCCTATGACTACTTCGGTACATGGAAAGAAAATTTTTCACGGTTTTATCCAGCATCATGTTGGTGTCACACTGGGTACAAAGTTGTTCGGACAAAAACAAAAAATAAATGGCGAAATATGCTAATACTGAATATTAAACATGGTTTTGATGTAATTGGAACATATACAGATGAAAAGGGGGAGCCCAAAATCATTCTTGAAAAACGTTTGATGAACTAAAGAGGGCGTAAGTTGAAGAACTAAGGTCAACATCTGAAAAGATGTTGACTTTTTTATGTTGTTAGCAAAATGATCATGAGATATGGTTTGATTAGCTTGTTTACTACAAAGGAATTAGAAGAGAAAACCGAAAACGTTTGTCTAAATGACGAGTATTTTTCTGAATAAAGTATGTTCTAAATGCAAAGCTAGATGAAAGAAACGAAATGACATAAGGAGAAAGAAGAAAAAGGGAATACCACTGCCGCTATATAGTGAAAAAAGGTTTTGTTGCAAAGAAGCCATAATTTTTTTATTATTTTTGTCATTTTTGGTTCATTTCGTGTATAAATATATAACCGTGAAAATAAAAAAATCACCCGGTATGGCAGTACCAGGTGGAGGAATGAATTTCTAACCGACAAGAACTACGATTAGAGCAAGAAAGGTAATGATAAAAAATAAGAAAGTAGAAAAAGCTAAATACAGTTTTCTCATCATTTTCACCTCCCTTTGTTATCGTTATATTTTTAACAAAGGAACTTTATGTCAATTTTTTTGAGAAAGTTGAACATTTTTGCACCTAGCAGGGTGCTTTTCTTTTTGTACACAAAAATGAAATCTTAATGATGATTCATTGGTTTTTGTCAATATTTGATGAATAAAAAATGTAAAAAATGTAGGAGAATGCCTCCTTTTCTCTTATTGAGTATATAGATTCAAGTTCAGTTTCTGACATATCTCATCATAAATAGAAGACCGCTTTTCTGCCATAGGCGGCAATTTGGTCCCAGAGAGTCATGATCGATATGAAATCATAAACATTGACACAAGTTATGGGACGGACATTTATCATAAAATTTTCCTTATTCACCAAACCACCCTGTTAGTTAGGTTATTTGTGTCATTTCTAGCCCATATTGAATACATTGTATCAAATTGTATTAGGAAGGGTGGACAATAGAAACAATGTGACTTTGTCACTGAACAAATACGTTTCTTTCCTTATCATAAAAGTATAGAAAATTATATAAGGGGTGAAGAGAAAAATGAAAGCAAATGTTGGTCCTGTCGATCGTACTGTTCGCTTTATTCTAGGCTTTGCTCTACTCTGTCTGTTTTTTTCTTGAAGGGAGCATCAAATATTTTGGTATCATTGGAATAATCTTAATTGTAACAGCACTTATAAAATTTTGTCCTCTTTATCCACTCTTTCGCATAAACACGATGAAAAAAGCAAAATAGCACAAGCGAACGCTTGAGCTATTTTTAGCTTGTCGACTTTGTCTACAAGATGAAGCACCAAGTGTGGTGCTTTTTTATTTTGAGTGATTTTATGCCGGGCAGATCTAAACGACTTTGTGTTTATCTCGCTGTTCTAATCTGACTGAAAATTTTTGAGGCTTTCGCACACCCAAATGAACTTTTCATATGCTGTATTACAGTTTGCTAGAAAAGGGGAAGAAATCGATGGGTGTGGAATTAACGGCGCTGCATTGGATTTACGTTTCATTTATTTTGCTCATTATCGCGTTCATGGTGATGAGGAAAGACACATCGCTCGTTTGTATGATCGGGATCTTTTTGTTAGCGGTTACAGCAACAGGTTCGCTCACAGCATCTATTAGCAGCATTTTTCAAAGTTTTATTTACGCGATTACCGAGCTGCTTCCGACGATTCTTGTCATTTCAATTATTGTTGCGATGAGTAAATTGCTCACGGTAACAGGAATGAATGATGTGATGATTGAACCGTTTACGAAATGGATTCGTACACCAGCTTTAGCGTATTGGACGATCGGTATATTGATGATGGTGATCTCTTGGTTCTTTTGGCCATCACCAGCCGTAGCGTTATTAGGAGCTGTATTGTTGCCGGTTGCTGTTCGCGTCGGTCTTCCAGCATTAGGGGTAGCGATGGCGATGAACTTGTTTGGCCACGGGATTGCTTTGTCCGGCGATTTTGTCATTCAAGGAGCTCCGAAGTTAACAGCAGATGCAGCTGGGATTCCAGTATCTGAAGTCGTCTCTGCAAGTGTACCGCTTGTGTTTGTGATGGGAGCTATAACCGTCACAACAGCTTTCTTTTTGTTGCGGCGGGATATGAAGAGGGGAAAATTTATACAAACGACATTGCTTTCGATGTCACAAACAGAAACGCAACCTCATTTGTTATCAAAACGGATGAAGGCCATGCTTGCGTTACTCATTCCTCTCTTATTTGTTTTAGATGTCATCGCTATGTCGTATTTGGACTTACAAGGAGGAGAAGCTACCGCATTAATTGGAGGGACCGTTATCTTCATTTTATCTCTCCTTTCCGTTTTAGCTTACAAAAAGAAAAGTTTGGAACAAATTACGGATCTCTTTATTCACGGTTTTCAATTTGGGTTTAAAGTATTTGGTCCAGTGATTCCGATTGCCGCCTTTTTCTACTTAGGGGATTCAGGATTTCATGCGATCATCGGTGACTTTTTGCCAAAATCATCACATGGAATTGTCAATGACTTAGGAGCAGCACTTTCTCAGATCGTTCCATTAAATGAAGAAATTGGAGCTGTGACATTGGCAGGAGTTGGTGCCATTACAGGATTAGATGGATCCGGTTTTTCCGGCATTTCGTTAGTTGGTTCTATAGCGAAATTGTTCGCAACGGCAATCGGAACAGGTGCGGCGACACTGACAGCGCTCGGACAGATTGCGGCGATTTGGGTTGGAGGAGGAACGCTTATCCCATGGGCGCTTATACCAGCCGCGGCGATTTGTGGGGTTGATCCGTTTGAATTAGCGAGAAGAAATCTTCTTCCTGTGACCATTGGTTTAGTCGCCACAACGATCGTTGCAATGTTTTTAATTTAAATTAAACCCTTCATGATTGATATGCGTTGTTCAGTCAACATTGATTCCTTCATTTGGAATTCGTGTTGATTTTTTTTGTTTATCCAAACATTTGCATTGACAATTTGTTTTTCTTTTTCTACAATTTACATAACAAATATGAACATATATTCATATATTGAAAGAGGGGCGAGAAAATGGAAAAAGAATATGAATCGCTAGATGAAGAAACGCTATTCATTGTATCTCAAACGTTCAAAGCATTATCAGATCCAACACGAATTCGCATTTTACATTTGCTTTCATCGGGAGAATACTCTGTCACGGAAATTGCCAATCGTCTTTCTCTTTTGCAGTCGACGGTATCACATCAACTTCGGTTTTTAAAAAATTTGCGTCTCGTTAAGTATCGTCGTGAAGGAACAACCCTTTACTATTCTTACGATGATGAACATGTATTAAATATTCTTGAACAAACGATTCGTCATGCGCGTGATCATTAAGAGGTGAAAAAATGAAAGAGTATCGTGTCAAAGGTTTAACGTGCGCAAATTGCGCTCGAGCTTTAGAGGAGCAAATTCACTCCATTCCTTATGGAAAAGGGGCAACATTAAGTTATCATACAGGAAAATTACGTGTTGATGAACGAGTAGATTTAGAGGAAGTTCGCAAAATTTTAGCTACCGATGGCGCTTATATTGAAAATGATCCGAATCATGAACATTCCAATCCGCTTAAACGTTTCATTGCGATATCGGTATTTTTATTGATTCTTGCTTTACTTGTCGAGCGAACCATCAACCAAGAAACGGCCATCCTATTTTATCTTGCATCAACAGCCTTAAGCGGTTATAAAACCTTTATAAAAGGAATGAAAAACTTAGCCCGTCTACAATTTAATATGGATACATTGATGACGATTGCACTCATTGGTGCATTCGGAATTGGTGAATGGAAAGAAGCGACCGTTGTGGCCATTTTATTTGGGATTAATGAATATTTAGAGGGGCTAGGAATGGAGCGGGCGCGTCGTTCGATGGAAATGTTGCTTCAAAACGCTCCAAAAGAAGCAACGATCATGGAAGATGGACAGACACGTATCGTCCCAATTGAGTCGCTCAAAGTCGGAGATGTCGTTTTCGTTCGACCGGGTGAAAAAATTCCATCAGACGGGATTGTTGTAGCTGGGAAAAGTTCCGTCAATGAAGCGGCTATTACGGGAGAATCGCTACCGATTGAAAAGGAAGAAGGAATGAGCGTTTATGGCGGAAGTATCAATAATGAAGGAATATTGAATGTTCGAATTACAAAAGCTTATAAAGACTCTTCTTTGGCTAAAATTTTACATTTAGTTCAAGAAGCACAAGAAACGAAAACACCGCTTGAATTGTTTATTCATCGATTTGCAAAATACTATACGCCGTTCATTATGTTCATTTCGTTGCTGGTCATTACGATTCCGCCGCTCTTTTTTCAAGCTGATTGGCGTGAATCGCTTTATCAAGGGTTAGCGGTGTTAATCGTCGGTTGTCCGTGCGCGCTCATTTTATCTTCACCAATTGCGCTTCTTGCGGGAATTACGCGGAATGCAAGAAACGGCGTGTTGATCAAAGGCGGCGTCTATCTAGAACAACTCGGTAAAATTGATACGATTGCTTTTGATAAAACAGGAACGATTACAAAGGGGAAGCCGCATGTTGCGCATATGATTGCTTATGAAGACGAAAAAGAAGTGTTATCGATTGCCGCTTCTTTAGAATCTTCATCTTCCCATCCGCTTGCGAAAGCGATTGTTGAAAAAGCAGAAGAATATGGAATTGTTCCAGAACAGCCCGAACAGTTTGAAACGTTGACAGGAAGCGGAATTCAGGCGACGCTGCGCGGAAAAACATACCGAATCGGCAACGAAAAAATGTTTCAGGGTTTTTCTTTCCCAGGACATGTTCAAAACGACTTACGCATGTTAAAAAAAGAAGGATGGACGGTCGTCATTGTTGCGGATGAACAGCGAATTCTCGGTTTATTCGGCATAGCCGATGAAATTCGCGAAGAAAGCAAAGAAGTGATCGCTCGCCTTCATCAAGCAGGCGTTCGCCAAACTGTTATGCTAACAGGTGACCATGCGAAAACAGCGGAAAAGGTGGCGAAAGCGGTCGGGGTTACAAGTTGGATGGCTGAACTTCTTCCGGAGCAAAAAGTTGAAAAATTAAAGGAATTGATGAAAACAGGAAAAGTCGCGATGATTGGCGATGGTATGAACGATGCGCCCGCATTAGCCACAGCTGATATCGGAATCGCAATGGGAAAAGGAACGGATAGCGCCATCGAAACTGCGGATGTGGTTTTAATGCAAAACCATCTCGGAAAACTTCCAAATGCCATCGCGATTGCGAAACGTGTCAATCAAACGATTCGCTTTAATATTGCTTTAGCGCTCGGTTTAAAACTATTTGCTTTATTGCTAACGATCCCAGGATGGCTCACCCTGTGGATTGCGATTCTTTCCGACATGGGAGCAACGATTTTGGTTAGCTTGCTTAGCTTAACAATTTTATGGGAACGGAAAGCTGTCTCGTCATGAGGCGGCTTTTTTTGTTGCTTTTTATACTATTCGGGGGTATAGTATAAATAAAGAGGTGATTCGTATGGAAAAATGTTCTCACGGACAAGAGATCCGAACGACCAAACGAGACGAAAAAGAGAAAAAAGAACTGATGAATCGCTTAAAACGGATTGAAGGGCAAGTGCGTGGAATTCAAAAAATGATTGAAGATGATCGTTATTGTGTTGATATATTAATTCAAATGTCAGCCATTCAAGCAGCGTTAAAAAAAGTTGGTTTTCAGCTGCTTGAACGCCATACAAACCACTGTGTCCGCGAAGCGATTGAAGCTGGAACGGGCGATGAAGCCATTAAAGAATTGATGGAGGTTTTCAAACAATTCTCCAAATAATGGGGTGAAAAAATGGAAGAGCTACAATTGCAAATCACAGGAATGACATGTGCCGCTTGTTCAGCCCGGATCGAAAAAGCGTTAAACAAAATGGAGGGCGTTGAAGCTACCGTCAACCTAGCAACAGAAAAAGCAACCATTCGTTATGAACCGAATCGAGTAACAGCCAAAGAAATTGTGGAACGAATTGAAAAACTCGGCTATGGCGTTGCAAAAGAAAAAGTGGAGCTAGATATTACAGGGATGACGTGCGCCGCTTGTTCAGCTCGGATCGAAAAAGCGCTAAATAAAATGGATGGGGTGCGAGCAACGGTCAATTTAGCAACTGAATCAGCGGTGGTTTATTATCCATCGGGGCTGATGACCCAAGAAATGATCTGCGAAAAAATTAAAAAGCTTGGTTATGGAGCGAGTGTAAAAGCAGGACAAGAAGCAAAGAAAGCTCATAAAGAAGAAGAAATCAATGAGAAAAAACGAAAGCTCATTCTTTCCATTTTCTTATCTCTGCCGCTTCTTTATACAATGGTCGCACACGCACCGTGGCAATTACCGCTACCGATGCCGAATGTATTAATGAATCCATGGTTTCAATTTTTGTTAGCCACTCCTGTGCAATTTTATATTGGCGCCCCTTTTTATATTGGCGCATGGAAAGCGTTGCGCAATAAAAGCGCCAACATGGATGTATTAGTGGCACTCGGTACATCCGCTGCGTACGTTTATAGTTTGATCGAAAGCATTCGCTCATTGCAACCCGGCTATATGCCGCATCTATATTATGAGACAAGCGCGGTATTAATCACGCTTATTTTAGTCGGAAAGTGGCTTGAAGCGATCGCAAAGGGAAGAACGACAGAAGCCATGACGAAATTGCTTAGCTTACAGGCAAAGGAAGCCACCGTTTTACGCGATGGAAAAGAAGTAAAAGTTCCGATCGACTCGGTTGTGGTTGGGGATCAACTCATTGTCAAACCAGGAGAAAAGATTCCGGTTGACGGCATCATTATTGCTGGACAATCGGCTGTGGATGAGTCAATGATTACAGGGGAGTCGATCCCAGTCGAAAAAAAAGAAGGGGATACGGTCATTGGAGCCACCATCAATAAATACGGTACATTGACGATCGAAGCGACGAAAGTTGGAAAAGATACCGCCCTTTCCCGCATTATTCAACTCGTGGAGGAGGCGCAAGGGTCCAAAGCGCCGATTCAACGGCTGGCGGATGTCGTTTCGAGCTATTTTGTTCCGATCGTTGTGGCTATTTCGGTCGTTACGTTTATCATCTCGTATTTCTTTGTTGCTCCAAACGATTGGCCGCGCGCGCTCGAAACAGCCATTGCCGTGTTAGTCATTGCCTGCCCTTGCGCATTAGGGCTTGCGACGCCGACATCGATTATGGTCGGCACTGGCAAAGCGGCTGACCATGGTATTTTATTTAAAGGCGGCGAACATTTAGAGATGGCTCATAAAATCAGTGCGATTATTTTCGACAAAACGGGAACGATTACCAAAGGAACGCCGGTGGTGACCGACTGGGTTGCGGCCAATGAGCACGTATTATCTTACGTATACTCCGCAGAGAAATATAGCGAACATCCGCTTGCTGAGGCGATTGTTCGTTATGCAGAAGAACAAGGGGAAATGTTAAAAGAAGTGAGTGAATTTGAAGCCATTCCAGGACACGGAGTCCATGCCATCGTGGATGGCCAAGATGTGTGGATTGGCACGCGCAAACTATTGAATGATCACGGAATTGATTATTCTACCTATTCATCAGAATTAGAACAATTTGAACAACAAGGAAAAACAGCGTTGCTCATTGCCATCAATGGTCAAGCATGCGGTGTCGCCGCTTTAACGGATGCATTGAAAGAAAGTGCGAAAGAAGCTATTGAATCATTAAAAAAGCGCGGGTTGTCTGTCTATATGTTAACAGGGGATAACATTCGAACGGCACAGGCGATTGCGGCACAAGTCGGGATTACCAATGTGTTTGCGGAAGTGCTTCCTGAAGAAAAAGCGAATTATGTTAAACAATTGCAACAACAAGGCCATATTGTGGCGATGGTAGGAGATGGAATCAATGATGCTCCGGCTTTAGCCGTTGCCGATGTCGGCATTGCGATTGGTACAGGGACAGATGTAGCCATTGAAACCGCCGATGTGACGATTTTAGGACAGGATTTAACATTAATTGTCAAAGCGATTGAAATGAGTCGTCAAACGATGAAAAATATCCGGCAAAACTTATTTTGGGCGCTTGCCTATAATTCGATCGGCATTCCTGTTGCTGCCGCAGGACTTTTAGCACCATGGATGGCTGGAGCCGCGATGGCGTTTAGTTCTGTGTCGGTTGTGCTTAATGCGTTGCGTTTAAAACGAGTTAAATTGTAATCACTGCCATTAGGCAATGATATAGAAAATTTTATACGAAAGGATGAGGAGTAATGGAAAAAATCACGCTTACTGTACTTGGAATGAGTTGTGGTCATTGTGAGAAGGCGGTGAAAGGAGCATTAGCAGAACTGGATGGCGTTGGCGATGTTTCTGTATCACTTGCCGATAAAACGGTGACGATCGAATTTGATGCCAATAAAGTGAAAGTGGACCAATTGAAAGAAGCGATTGAAGACCAAGGATATGATGTCCAATAAAAGGGATTGCATGCGATGCAGTCCCTTTTTTTCGTTGTTCTACTGAATCGAAAAATCGCTTGAAGTGCAGTAGCTTGTAGGTCATCATTCAAATGAGGAAAATTCACGAATGCCGCGTTTTTTCTTTTTCGTTCATGATTTTTTCAAAAAGATTTCCTTTTTTTCTCACATTTTTTGCTTATTCTTAACAGATGAAGCAAGATTACATAGCAGGGAATGAAAAAAATGATTCGTTTTTTTGTCGTATTGGCAATGATTTATTTTGGATTGTTTGTCAGTCATGAAGCATACGCGAAAACGTATGAAATCATGCCGAATGAATCGTTGCAACAGGCGATTGATCGTGCGAATGATGGAGATACGTTGTTCATGAAAAAAGGAATTTATAAAGGGGCGATTCACCTTGACAAATCCCTTCATCTTGTGGGGGAAAAGGGAGTGATCATTGATGGTGAAAAGAAAGGGAATGTCGTGACGATTACCGCTTCGAATGTGACGATTGAAAATGTGACGATTCGAGGAAGCGGTGGAAAAGAAGCGGGCATTTTATTGCAAAACGCTTCTCAAGTTGTGGTGAGAAACAACCGTATTGAAGATGTTCATTACGGAGTTTATGTTGAAAAAGGAGAGCAAACGCGTCTAATCGACAATCACATTTCTGGACGAAATGTTCATTTTTCAAAGCGGGGCAACGGCATTCACCTTTTTCGAACAACAAAAAGCGAAGTGAATGGGAATACAATTACAAACGTTCAAGACGGAATTTATCTCGATTGGGCGAAAAAAACGACCATCACAAAGAACCATATTACATCCTCTCGTTATGCGATTCATTTTATGTATGCAGATGGTGGGGAAGTAACAGAAAATGATCTTACTGAAAATATTACTGGTCTGATGGTGATGGCGACCAAAAACATTAACATCATAAAAAATACGATCGAAAAGCAATTAGACTATCGAGGATACGGCGTTCTGATTTATGATAGCGACGCGATTGTTGTGAGCGATAATGAGCTTTTCTATAACAGCACGGCTCTTTCATTGCAAAATGCACGTAACTGTGTCATTCAGGGAAATCTCATTTCCGCTAATCATACAGCTGTTCATAGCTTATATGAAAACAAGGGTACGACCATTAGTGAAAACGCTTTTTTAGGGAATGTGACAGAGACAAAAATTCAAGGCGCTCCTCTTCATTTTGATAATGGAATAAAAGGGAACTATTGGGATACTTATCGTTTTTACGATTTGAATGGTGATGGAATTGGCGATTCGCCGCACAAAATTCGTTCGCTTTATAACCGGCTGTTACGGCAATGGCCATCTGTTCAATTTTATTTTCAAAGTCCAGCTCTTGCTTTGCTTGAAACAACGGAGTCCTTCTTCACACAAGCTCCAGCGCTAGGAGAAGATCGTTTTCCGCTTGTTTCTTCTCCGTATGTCCGCCAAACAGAAGAAAAGAGATCGTGGGGATTGTTTGCATTCGGTAGCATTCTACTTACTTTTAGTTTATGGATGTTTCAATATGGGAGGAGAATGAGATGAGAAAAACATTTCTATTCATATGCATCTTGCTTATGCTTACAGCTTGCCAGCGAGAACAAGCATACGAACCAGAAGAAATTAATCCGGATATTGATGTTTGCATGATTTGCAATATGAGCATTACAGCAGAAAACTATGCAACAGAGGCGATTTTAAAAGATGGAACGGTTCATAAATTTGATGATATTGGCTGCATGTTTGAGTTTATGAAGCAAGAAGATAAAGAAAACATCGCGAAATTATATGTTCGTGACATCGAAACGGGCGAGTGGATTGAATTAGAAAAAGCATTCTTCGCTTATGATCGTGACTATTGGACACCAATGAATTATGGCGTTGTTTCTTTTGCAAGCGAAGAGAATGCGAAAAAGTACATAGAAAAAGAAGGAAAAGGACAACTTTGGACGTACGATCAATTATTACAACATAAATGGGGATTTGAGCAATGAAAACAGCAATGAAGTATCAATGGATGATGATGATTCGCAGCAAGTGGCTCATTAGCTTTGGCGTTTTGTTTACCATTTTAGCTGCGATTCTCGTAGGCAGCAGCGGTAATGAATCGTTTTCTGGTTTTGCTCGTTCTACCGCTGCATTGTTGAATCTTTCTTTACTTCTCATTCCACTTGTCACATTGTTGACGGGAAGTTTGTTTCTTTCAGGAGAAAAAGAGGATGGACGTTTAGCGCTTTTGCTTACATATCCGATCTCTACTCGCGCACTCATTGGCGGTCTTTACATCGGAAGCTTTTTATCGCTGCTTACCGTCATTAGCTTCGGTTATGGCGGGGCAAGCATTGTTCTCTTTCTCATTGGTGGAGGATGGTCATCATTCTTTTTTCTCTCTTTCTTTTTGACTGTGCTTCTAGCGGGAATATTTTTAGCCATTTCGATGTTTATTGGCTTATATACCTCCAACCGTTTACAAGCGATTGGTGTTAGTTTGCTTATTTGGGCGTTTTTCGTGCTTTTCTATGAATTTTTCATAGTAGGAATTTTATCGATGGTCCCAAAAGGATGGGTGCTTCCGTTATTCGCCTTGTCAATCATCATGAATCCCGTTGAACTTGTGCGTGTTTGGACGATTACAGCTATGAAAAGCGGAACGATTTTCGGGCCTCAGCTATATGAATGGACAAAATGGGCTGAAAGCATGAATGGTCAGTTTGTTTTTTTCGGTGTTGCGTGCATCTGGATGGTCATTCCGCTTATTTTTGCAAACTTTTTGATTAAAAGAGGGAATCGCGATGCTTGAAGTGAAAAATTTAACAAAAATATACAATGAGTCCAATCAAATTAAAAATATTTCATTTTCCGTGAAAAAAGGAGAATGTTTTGCGCTATGCGGTGGAAACGGGGCAGGGAAAAGCACGATTATAAAAATGTTGATCGGGCAATTATTGCCGACGGCAGGGGAAATTTTAGTGAATGGAAAAAAGATAACGCGAAATGACAGAGCGTGGTTTTCGTTTATGCCCGATCATCTTCAATTTCCGCCATTGTTGACAGGGTACGAAATACTATCTTTATTTGCTGAATGGCAACAGGTACCGCAATCACGCGTTTCTGAATGGTTAGAGGCGGTCGGACTGACAGAAGATCAACATAAACAAGTCAAATACTATTCAAAAGGAATGCAACAACGACTTGCTTTTGCGCAAGCGCTTCTTGCTGATGCTCCTCTTCTCATTTTGGATGAGCCGACAAACGGTTTGGACCCGTATTGGGTCATGAAGTTTAAACAAATGATTCGCGACCAGAAAGAGAAAGGGAAAGCGGTTATTTTCACAACGCATATTTTGTCGATTGTGGAAGATATTGCTGATACGGTTGCTTTTATTCATCAAGGCGAGATGATTCTTTGCGATTCCGTTTCTGCGTTGTGCACAAACGGAAAAAATTTAGAAGAATTGTTCTTTGCACAAATCTCACAATCTATGTCATACTAAAAAAGTAAGCGTGTAGAAGCTTACTTTTTTAGTTTGCAAGAAAGGAGATTCATATGCTAACATTGTATGTTGTTCGACATGGGGAAACAAAGTGGAATACGGAAAGAAGAATGCAAGGATGGCAAGATTCACCGTTAACGGAAAAAGGGAAAAACGATGCGCGCTTGCTTCATCATCACCTCGCATCTGTGCCATTTGTTGCGATTTATTCAAGTCCAAGCGAACGAACGAAGGAAACAGCGAAAATCATTCGTGGCGATCGGGATATCCCGATGTATTTTGATGAGCGTTTACGCGAAATTCATTTAGGGGACTGGGAAGGAAAAACGATTGATGAAATTGCCGAGATCGATCAACAAAATCATTATCACTTTTATCATGCTCCGCATTTATATCAACCTTTGCGAGGGGAAACGTTTGGCGATGTGCAACAACGCGCAATCGCTGCGATTGAGCAAATGATCCATCAGCATCATGAGGGTAATCTGTTAGTCGTTACACATGGAGTCGTTATTCGTACATTGCTTGTTTATTGGAAACAACAATCCATTGAGCGCCTCTGGGACAGTCCGCGCGTTTACGGAACAAGCGTAACAAAGGTCCGCGTTCAACCAGAGAAATTTATCATAGAGCTTGAAGCGGACATTTCTCATCTTAAGGAAGAGGTGAATCAATGAGAAGGCTTTTTCTCGTTTGTTTTCTTTTTTTGATTCTATTCATTAGCACAGCTTGTACAGTTGAAGAAAAAGGAAAGACGTTTTCAGCGACGATCGTTCAAGTAGTCGATGGCGATACGGTCAAAATCAAACAAGATGGAAAGCTTGTGACCATTCGAATTTTAAATATTGACACTCCGGAAACGTATCGCGAAAAACAAGCATATGGAGAAGAAGCGAAACAATTCGCGAAAAAAGTGCTGCTCAATCAAAAAGTGACGATTGAATTAAGCGCCAAAGAAAATCCATACGATCGTTATGGACGTTTGTTAGCATACATATGGGTTGATGAAGACACGCTTTATGAAGAAATGGTTTTACAAGAAGGATTGGCGCGAGTGGCGTACTTGTTTGAACCGGATACCAAATATGCCAAAAGGCTATATGAGGCAGAAGAAAAAGCGCGCAAAGCGAAACGGGGCGTTTGGAGTGTCGATGGATATGTCACGGAAGAAGGATTTGATATGAGTGTTTGGTTAGAAAACGCTTCGTAATGAAAAGGCTGACTTACGGTCAGCCTTTTCTTAATGGGCAAGCATCGCTTTCATATCTTCTTCGACATTGCCAATGAGTTTTAAGCCGAACATGTCTTGTAATACGCGTAAGACTCCTTCAGAAATAAAGTGCGGTGCTTTTGGACCGATGCGAATATCTTTAATTCCTAAACTGAAAAGACCAAGTAGAATCGCAACCGCTTTTTGTTCAAACCAAGAAAGGACGATGCTTACTGGAAGTTCATTCACTTCGCAGCCGAACGCTTCCGCAAGAGCCATGGCAATTTTTACTGTTGAAATCGAGTTGTTGCACTGCCCTAAATCAATGTAGCGAGGAATGTTCGTTCCAGGCACCACTCCGTAATCAACATCGTTAAAGCGGAACTTTCCGCATGATGTCGTTAAAATAACGGTTTCTGGCGGCAGTGACATAGCTAATGAGCGATAGTATTCTCCGCCTTTTCCAGGCGCATCACAGCCGGCGATAACAAAAAATCGTTTGATTTTACCGTCTTTTACTGCTTCAATAATTTCTGGCGCAATGCTGAGGACGGTTTCATGGTGGAATCCAGTCAACAATGTTTCATCAGAATCAATATTGGCTTCTGGAAGTTCTAATGCTTTTTCAATAAGCGGAGTAAAATCATCATTTTCAATTTTCCGAACGTTTTCTAATCCAGCTACATCATATGAGAACATTCGATCCGCATACGATCCTTTAATCGGCATCACGCAGTTGGTTGTCGCTAAAATCGCGCCAGGGAACTTTTCAAATAAGCGACGTTGATCGTACCATGCTTTACCGACATTTCCTTTTAAATGCGGATATTTTTTTAACTCAGGGTAACCGTGAGCTGGCAACATTTCAGAATGAGTATAAATGTTAATTCCTTTTCCTTCGGTTTGTTTGAGCAATTGTTCTAATGCAAATAAGTTATGGCCTGTCACGAGAATACATTTGCCCTCAATTTTATTTTGTGTGACGCGAACAGGTTGAGGAATACCGAGTTTTTCAGTATGCGCTCGGTCTAACAATTCCATGACGCGAATGGCTGCTTTTCCAACCTTCATCGCCATATCGAAATGTTCTTGAACATTAAAGTTTGAGTTGGTTAATGTCATATAGAGCGCTTCGTGTGTCGTTGTGTCAACGAAAGGATCGGTGTAACCAAGTTGATGAGCGTGAGTGCGATACGCCGCAATTCCTTTTAAAGCAAAAACAATGGTGTCTTGTAAACTTGCAATGGTTTCATCCTTTCCGCATACGCCAACGACTGTACAGCCTCCCATTGGCGTTTGTTCACATTGATGGCAAAACATCATTTTCCCTCCCTAAATTGTTGATACTGTAAAAATATAAGAAAAGGTTTCCAGTGTAAGTGATCTGTATCACACTTCAAATAGGAAATGTGGAGAAAAAATGACAAAAACGGCTGCCTTTTTCAGACAGCCGTTCATTTATGGACGATCAAAATCGCATTCGTGAAGCGGGACAACTTTTGTTTTCTTAATGAATTTATAGCCAAGCCAAACAGCGATAAATAAAGGTAAGCCAATATAAGAAACAAGCACGCCGTTCCAGTCGATTTCTCCACCTGTAAATGCGGTATAGTTTTGCCCTAAAATGACGATCAGGCAAAGCGCAAAAGCGAAAAGCGGGCCAAATGGAAACCATTTTGCTTTATAAGGCAGAGCGTTTAAATCACGACCTTGCGCAATATAGGCTTTGCGGAAGCGATAGTGACTAATCGCGATACCGAGCCAAGCGATAAAACCAGACATACCAGAAGCGTTTAACAGCCACGTATATACAACTCCGTCACCAAAAAACGAAGCTAAAAAGGCAAGTGTGCCGACGAGAGAAGTAACAACGAGAGCACGAACAGGCACGCCGCGATGATTTAATTTAGCTAACCATTTTGGTGCTTTTCCATCCCGAGCAAGTTCCCAAAGCATTCGTGTGGATGCGTACATTCCTGAATTTCCTGCTGAAAGAACAGCGGTCAAAATAATCGCATTCATCACGGATGCAGCAAAGGCGATGCCTGCGCGATCAAACACGAGTGTGAATGGACTAACCGTTACATCATCGCTTGCTAAACTTTCAGTTGTATACGGAATAAGAAGCCCGATTGCTAAAATCGCCAATACATAAAATAATAAAATGCGCCAAAACACTCGACGAACGGCACGTGGAATATTGCGTGCAGGATCATCGCTTTCTCCAGCAGCGACCCCAAGCAATTCTGTTCCTTGGAACGAAAATCCCGCTGCCATAAAAATGCTAAGCATCGCCATAAAGCCGCCATGGAATGGAGCATCGCCGATTGTAAAATTTTTAAACCCAACGGCTTCTCCGCCCATAATTCCGAAAATCATCGCAAAGCTGACGATGAGAAAGACGACAACGGTCGCAACTTTAATTATAGAAAACCAATATTCTGCCTCGCCAAATCCTTTAACAGATAAATAGTTTAAAAGAAACATAATGGCTAAACAAAGTGCACTCCAAAGAATGGATGGGCTATTTGGAAACCAAAACTTCATAATCATCGTGACAGCCGATAGTTCTGCGGCAATCGTAATGGCCCAGTTGTACCAATAGTTCCAACCGAGCGCGAACCCTAAAGCAGGATCGACAAATTTCGTAGCATACGTACTAAATGATCCAGCTACAGGCATGTAGGCGGCCATTTCTGCAAGGCTTGTCATTAAAAAGTACACCATGATTCCAATGGCGATATAAGCGACAAGAGCGCCTCCAGGCCCAGCGGTATGAATGGCACCTCCGCTTGCTAGAAAAAGCCCCGTACCAATGGTTCCACCGAGTGAAATCATTGTTAAATGTCGAGCTTTTAATTTTCTTTTGAGTTCTGTTGGTGCCTCTGTTGTTGTGATTGTTGTTTTTTGTACTGCGTTTTGCATGATTTCCACTCCTTTTTGTTTTTTATTGGAAGGAGTGACGAATAAAAAAAGCCGTCGAAGGAAATTCGACGGCAATTATCCGTATCATTCCTTCCGTGAAGATAGCGCTCCACGTTGTTAAACAACGTGGCAGTGCTGTCCCTATTCGGAAACAGCCCCAGCTTGTCTATGCAGAGAACATAGACAAACTTCGGCAACTTTTCCTTTCCGCCGGAGTCTTTGACGTTCTCTGCGCCTCGTCCGACGTACTCTTAAAAGTTGCGACCTCTACCTCATCGGGTGAATGAGGAAACTATGAACTTGTTAACGTGTACGATTATAATCGATAGATAAAAATATGACAAGAAGAAAATATATTTTTATTGCAAAACGTTCAAAAATTGCGTAAGATGAAGAAAAAATATAAATATGCACTACTAGGGGTGCCTGATATGCGACGGCTGAGAGGAAAACGCGCAAAAAGTTTTCCAACCCTTTGAACCTGATCTGGTTAATACCAGCGGAGGGAAGTAGACTTCGTTTTGTGTACAAAAACTAGTCAGGTTCTTTATGGCTAGTTTTTTATTTTTTAAAGGAGGATATGGATGATGAGAAAAATGGGATGGTTACTTGAACAAGTAAGAAAAGAAGCACCGCTTGTCCACAACATGACAAATGTGGTTGTGACGAATTTCGTCGCGAATGGTTTGCTTGCGCTTGGAGCATCACCGGTTATGGCGTATGCGAAAGAAGAAGTGGCGGAAATGGTTCGTTTGTCTCGCGCTCTCGTATTAAATATCGGCACGTTGACTCCAGAAGAAGTGGAAGCGATGATGGTTGCTGGAAAAGCAGCAAATGAAGCAAATGTTCCAGTCGTTTTCGATCCAGTTGGCGCAGGAGCAACGTCCTATCGGACGGAAACAGCAAAGCGTATCCTAAGCGAAGTGAAAATCTCTATTTTACGTGGGAATGCATCAGAGATTGCGAGTACAGTTGGAGAAACCGTGCAAACAAAAGGGGTTGATGCAGGAGAAGTTCAAGGAGATCTCGTTGCGTTAGCGGAAAAAGCAGCCCGTTTATTTCAGTGTACGGTCGTTATCACTGGAAAAGAAGATATCGTTACAGACGGAAATGAAACTTGGGTGATTGCAAACGGGGACGCCGTTTTAACAAGAGTAACAGGAACAGGGTGTTTGCTTAGTTCCGTTCTCGGTGCGTTTGCAGCAGTCGAAAAAAATTTCGTTCATGCTTCTGTTGCGGCACTTGCCTTTTATGGGGTTGCTGCGGAGAAAGCAGCAGAACGTACAAAGCTTCCAGGTTCGTTTCAACTCGATTTTTTAAATGCGCTTTCTGAAACGACAGAAGAGGATGTTGAGATTCATGCGCGCATTCGTTATATTACGAAAGGGGAATAGAGGATGAGCGATGTTCGTGACTTTCTTTCCTTGTATTTTGTCATGGGAAGCGTAGACTGCAAAAAAGATCCGCTTGATGTGTTAGATGAGGCCATTCAAGGAGGCATTACGATTTTTCAATTTCGTGAAAAAGGAAAAGGAGCGTTAACGGGTTTAGAGAAATATCGTTTAGCAGAAAAATTATTCGAACGTTGTCGTTTACATCATATTCCGTTTATCGTTAATGATGATGTTGATTTAGCTTTATCATTAGAAGCAGACGGCGTTCATGTCGGACAAGAAGATGAAGCAGCGAAACGCGTTAGGGATAAAATTGGAAATAAGATACTAGGTGTATCTGTTCATAACTTGAAAGAAGCGCAAGCCGCTCTTGCTGATGGAGCAGATTACCTCGGATTAGGCCCTATTTTTCCAACGAAATCGAAAGAAGATGCAAAAGCGGCATGCGGGATAGAAATGATTCAATATCTTCGCGAAAACAAAATTGATGCTCCGCTCGTCGCCATTGGCGGAATTACCGAACAAACGGCGGCTGATGTGATTCGTGCAGGTGCAGATGGAATTGCCGTGATCTCGGAAATTTGTCATGCGGATCATATTACAGAAAAAACGAAGCGTTTATATGCACATGTCATTCATGCGAAACATCAGAATTGAAAAATGTTTGCAAAGCCTGCTTATTTTTTAACATATCGATTTTCAAGACAGCGCCTGCACGCGGAACTCGTTCATTTTTGAAACTTCTGCTTACAGGAATGCGCAGCGTTTTGACCGTTTGAACATGCGAAAGATCGTTCGCCATGATCAACATTTCTGAAAGCGGTACATCCGTTTGAACATGTTGAAAACTGTGTTGAATAACGAATGGGAGCTTACGAATCCCTTCCCATGAACTCATTTGTTTCTCCAGTTCCTTTTTTAACAATAAAAGCACTTCTTGTTGACGCTGAACGCGTCCAAAGTCGCTTTCGGCATCATGGCGAAAGCGAACATAAGAAAGCAAATCTTGACCTTTTAAATATTGTTGACCGGGGGCAACGTTCATTCGTCGGTCATTTACGATTTTTTCGCTTACGTTTACTTTAATTCCGTTTGGGGCGATGAGATCCACCAACTTAGCAAAACCGTTAAAATCAACAGAAATGGTGTAATCAATGTCGAGATCAAAATTATGTTTTAATGCCTTTTTTAATAACGTTTCACCACCTAAAAAATAAGCGGTATTTAGTTTGTGAGAACGATGACGATAAGTCGGAATCTCAACATAAATATCACGCATAAATGAAACGAGATGAATGGAACGATGTTCTGGATTGTATCGGGCAACGATTATGGTATCGCTTCGAGCTTTTTCTTTCAGATGCGCATCGTTCCCAATCAACAAAAAGGTAATGGGCTTCGTTTTCGTTTTTCGTTCAAGTAAAGGTAAAGGAAAGAGAAGGGGTGATTCTTGAACATGCTCCTTCTCTATTTTTTTATTCGGTTCTATTCGCTTGCCTGAAGAAAATGTTGGAGCATCAACCAAACGGGGAGTGAGCAATAAAAAAATGATGAAAAGAAGAAAAATTCTCATTTGTGTTCTCACTCCTTTTTTCTTTATCTTTCTCAATGAGGGGATCTTGTATCGCGGAACATAGTGGAAATAAAAAAAGGCGTCTCACGACGAGACACCTTTAATCCATCAAGCGCATTAATGGTTTGGTGAGAAGAAGTAAAACGATACCAAGTCCGATTGTTAATGCGCCAATTAAACTAAATACTTGGAAGAAACCTAATGATTCAGTAAATGCTGCTAATTGTCCAGCTAAAACGTTTGCTACCCCTACACCAGCAAGCCAAACTCCCATCAATAAGGAAGCTAATTTCACAGGCGCTAATTTGCTCACCATTGACAAACCAACCGGTGATAAGCAAAGTTCACCGAGCGTATGGAGGAAATAGGTGAATACAATAAACAATACATTTGCTTTTTCAACAATTTGTTGTTCATCGCTGCCTGTTTGTAATACGGCAGGAATGAGTACGACAAATCCTAAACCGAGCAAGATCATACCGAGCGCCATTTTTGCTGGAATTGGCAAGTCACCGCGCTTCGAGTTTGCTAATTTAATCCATAGTGCGGATAAAACCGGCGCTAAAATAACGATAAAGAGCGGATTTAATGATTGGAACCATGAAGTTGGAACTTCCCAACCTCCAACCGTTTTGTCGACAAATTTGTCAGTATAAAGAGTTAATGAACTTCCTGCTTGTTCAAATCCAGCCCAGAAGAAAATGACGAAGCAAGCGAGAATAAGAATGGCCGTTGTTCTCCGTTTTTCTTCTTTCGTTAATTTTTGATTTGTCTGAATTGTTTGTGCGGACTTCTGTTGTTTTCCAACTGGTTTTTTTCCAATTTCACCAAGATAGCGTGGACCGAATATGTTAAAAATCAATTGTCCGATGACCATACCGATTGCTGCTGCTAAAAAGCCGTATTTAAATCCATATTGGACAACGCCATTGAACGTTGTTTTAAACAAGTCCTCAGCTAAAAATCCAACCACAAGCGGAGCAAAGAAAGCACCTAAGTTAATTCCCATGTAGAAAATTGTGAATGCAGCGTCTCGACGTTTGTCGTTTGGTTCGTATAATTCACCAACGAGTGTGGAAATGTTCGGTTTAAAAAAGCCATTTCCGATAATGAGAAGGGCAAGGCCAATATATAAGCCCATTTTACTATGCATGGCAAAAAGCACAAAGTTTCCAAGCGCCATTGCTATTCCGCCGATTGTAATGGCAAGTCTTCTGCCTAAAAAACGGTCAGACAAATATCCACCCACAATTGGTGTCCAATAGACGGCTCCTGTAAAAAATCCGTATAAACTCATTGCTGCTGCTTCAGACATTCCTAGACCGCCGCTTACAAAAGCAGTTGTCAAGTAGAGAACCAAAATAGCGCGCATTCCATAATAGCTAAATCGCTCCCACATTTCGGTGAAAAACAATAAATATAAGCCGGGAGGATGCTTTTTTTTCGCTGCTTTTTCTTCTGTTTGCTGTGCTTCTAAAGTTGCTTGCATACATCTTCCTCCTTAAAACTTTTTTAATTTTTTTGAAAAAATTTTTAAAAAAATAATTAATGAGATGTAACGATTTTAAAATTAAATGAAAACATAGTCAATATTATTTTTAAAAGTAAGTTTTGTAAAATAAATCAGAAATAATTAAAAATTTATATATTTTTTTAAAAAAATATTTTAAATAAACAGGATTTTTTGATCAAAATGATGAATTTAATGGTGAAATCACGAAAAGTGTAAAGGAGGAAAATAAAATGGAGCATGTACTTTTAACTATTGAGGATCGAGTAGCTACGCTTGAACTGAATCGTCCTGAAACGTTAAATGCACTGAATGAGCAAATGTTAGCAGAACTTTTGGATAAATTAAAAATCGTTGAAGAAAGCGATGTTGCTATTTTGTTAATAAAAGGAAAAGGAAGGGGATTTTCGTCAGGAGGAGATATTAAATCCATGTTGCAATCAACGAATGAATATTCATTCACAAAAATCATGGAAACGATCAAGCAATTAATCATGACTTTATACCGTTTGCCAAAGTTAACAATCAGTTATCTCCATGGTCCTGCCGCTGGATTAGGTTTTAGCCTAGCATTGGCATGCGACTACATTATAGCAACGGAAGAGGCGCGTTTAGCCATGAATTTCATCGGGATCGGATTAATTCCTGATGGTGGCGGGCACTTCTTTCTAGAAAAAAGACTAGGGGAGGCGAAGGCTAAACAAGTCATTTGGGAAGGAAAAGTAATGACGGCCGAAGAAGCGTTACAACTAGGTTTAATTGATGAGATTGCAAATGCGAATACAATTGAAAACAAAGTGAAAGAGTGGTTGAATAAACCTATTCAAGCGATGATCGCAACGAAACAAATTTATGTTCAATTAAGTGAGGAAAAACTTATCCAAACGCTTGATTTAGAAACGAAGAATCAGAAAAAGATGCGCCAAACAAAAGATCACGCCGAAGGAATTCGCGCGTTTCTAGAAAAGCGTCAGCCAAACTTTATTGGACAATAAGAAAGGACAGACGCCGTCTGTCCTTTTCATTAGCTAATTTTTTTGTTTTCTTGAGCGAATGGTTTGTTGCGTTTATGCAGTCCTTTGATGTAATAGAACGCGATTAAAATCGCATACCAAATCGGCCCGACAATGAGAGCGATTCTTGTATCAGGGAAGTACGCCATAAGACCGACAACACCGATTAAAAATGCAAGTGCTACATACGAGCTGTATGGGAATAATGGCATTTTGTATTTTAATCGTTTTTGTTGCTCCGCGCTTAAGCGTTTGCGGAAACGAATTTGCGACAATAGGATAATCGCCCAAGTCCAAACGGCACCAAATGTAGCGATACTTGTCACCCATGTAAATACTTTCTCAGGAACGACGTAGTTCATGCAAACACCGATTAATAACGCTCCTGCGGAAGCGAGGATCGCTGTACCAGGTACTCCGCTTTTCGTTAACTTAGCGTATTGCTGCGGAGCTTCGCCTTGTTGCGCCAAGTTAAATAACATGCGTCCTGTACTGAAGATCCCGCTATTGCATGAAGAAAGAGCGGCTGTTAAGACGACAAAGTTAATAATTCCCGCAGCGGCAGGAATACCAATTTTCTCGAATGTAAGTACGAATGGGCTGCCTTTTTCGCCGATTTCTGTCCATGGATAAATCGACATGATCACGAATAATGCACCTACATAGAAAATCAAAATGCGCCAGAATACAGAGTCAATCGCACGAGACAATGATTTTTGCGGATTTTTTACTTCTCCGGCTGTAACGCCAATCATTTCAATTCCTAAGTAAGCAAACATGACCATTTGCAGAGACATTAACACTCCGGTGATTCCGTTTGCAAAAAAGCCTCCATGTTCCCAAAGGTTGCTGATTCCTGTTGCAACGCCTCCGTTACCGAAGCCGAAGACAATCATGCCGATGCCGACAAAAATCATAAATAAAATGGTTATAATTTTAATCAGAGCAAACCAAAACTCTAGCTCTCCGTATGCTTTTACAGCAAGGAAGTTAACAGTAGTCATCATGACTAAGGCAGCTAACGCCCAAATCCATTGCGGAGTGTCTGGAAACCAATATTGCATATAAATTCCGGCAGCTGTAATTTCCGCCATACAAGTGATAACCCATAAAAACCAATAGTTCCAACCTGTTAAATAGCCGGCAAGAGGACCTAAATAATCGCGTGCATAGCGGCTGAATGAGCCGGCGACAGGGTTTTCAATGGCCATTTCTCCAAGTGCGCGCATAATAAAGAACATGACAAGTCCACCGACGGCATAGGCTAGTAAAATTGCTGGCCCTGCTAGTTTAATAGCGGATCCGGAACCAAGAAATAATCCAACTCCAATAGCTGCGCCGAGGGACATAAGCGTAATATGTCTTTCCTCTAATCCTCGATGTAGTTCCTTGTTAGAAGTGGTGTTCTGCATATGATTCCCTCCAAAAGTATTTTAGAAAAGATCAAAAAGTAAAGCGTTTACATTTTGTTGTAATGTTGTAAAAAATAATGTTTGGTAATATTGATTTTTCTAAAAAATCCGCTTGATCGTTTTTAATATATACAAGATAAATATATTTGTAAATAGTTTTTTAAAATATAAAATATTTCTGATAAATACAATTTATATTATTATTAAACTGTGTTTAAATAAGACACCTCGTCAGACAACTTTAAAATAAGTTACCATTGTATAATAAGTTTATACTCACAGAAAATGGAGGCTATACAGCGATGAAAAAGATTTACATTATCCACGAAAACACAGAATGGACGATTCATTTAACGAGAAGATTAGATGAGCTTGGGCTCCCTTATGAAGAATGGCATTTAGACAAAGGGGTCGTTGATTTAACAACCACTCCACCAGAAGGAGTATTTTATAATCGCATGAGCGCGTCATCGCATACGCGCGGACATCGATTTGCTCCCGAATTGACGGAGGCGGTGCTTGCTTGGCTGGAACGCCACGGTCGCAAAGTATTGATGGATTTGATGATCCGATTATTGAAAAATACGAACGGTTCTTGGCAGAAAATCAAGTTGATGTCGCTGGCATTGAGTTTATTCGCGATGAACAAGGAAACATTTTTACGTACGATGTGAACACGAACACCAATTACAATTCTGATGCGGAAGCGGCAGCGGGGAAATATGGCATGTTGGAGTTAGCAAAATTTTTAGGAGAAGAATTGCAAAAGGTATCATAAAAACCCTTCTCGTTATGAGAAGGGTTTTTATGATAAAGATTTCTTAAATTGATCAAAATGCTCAAGCACTTTGTCAGACGGTTGTTTTGTTATTAAACTTACAATGACAATCGCAAGCAAGCTTGCAGCAAAACCTGGAATCATTTCATATAAGAGGTTTTTCAAGTAGTCAAATTGTGTCCAAATGATTACCGTGCTCGCACCGGCAATCATACCAGCAAGTGCGCCCCATTTTGTCATGCGCTTCCAGCCTAAGCTTAACAAGATGACAGGTCCGAATGATGCACCGAATCCAGCCCACGCGTAACCAACAAGCCTTAAAATCGTATCGTTTTGTTCGTAAGCAAGTGCCGTCGCTACGATTGCTACGATTAAAACAGAAAGACGACCAACAAAAACGAGTTCCTTATCAGAAGCGGAACGACGGAATAACACTTTGTATAAATCTTCTGTTAAAGAGCTGGATGTTACAAGCAATTGTGAAGAAATCGTACTCATAATCGCTGCTAAAATAGCTGCAAGCAAGAAACCGGTAATAAGTGGATGGAATAAAATTTCGCCGAGTTTAATAAACACCGTTTCAGGGTCGTCAAGTTTAAGCCCTTTGTTCGCATAGTAAGCGATTCCAAAAAATCCTGTAAGCATCGCTCCAACAATAGAGAAAATCATCCAGCCCATGCCGATACGGCGAGCGCTCTTCATTTCTTTTACTGAGGTGATCGCCATAAAGCGGACAATAATGTGAGGTTGACCGAAATAACCGAGTCCCCATGCGAAAAGTGAAATGATACCAAGGAAACTTGTTCCTTTAAATAGGTCTAAAAGATCTGGATCAATATCGCGAATCGTTGCAACTGTATCGCCAACTCCACCCGTATGGAAAAGCGTAACGACAGGAACGAGAATTAACGCAATAAACATGATTAAGCCTTGAACGAAGTCTGTCCAACTTACCGCTAAAAATCCGCCAAAAAGCGTATAGGCAACAACTACGCCTCCAACAATCCAAAGACCGGTATGATAGTCAAAACCAAAGGAGTTTTTAAATAATACCGCTCCAGATACGAGACCGGAAGATACATAGAATGTGAAGAAAATCATAATAACAAGGCCGGAAATTAAACGTAATAGTTTGGAATGGTCGCCAAAGCGATTTTCTAAAAATTCTGGAATGGTGATGGAGTTATTCGCGACCTCTGTATACACACGTAAACGCGGTGCAACGTATAACCAGTTTACATAAGCACCAAGCGTCAAACCAATAACAATCCATGCCGCGCTTATGCCTTGTGCATACATCGCACCTGGAAGCCCCATTAAAAGCCAACCGCTCATATCGGAAGCCCCGGCACTTAATGCCGTCACAGCTGGGCCTAATGTACGTCCGCCGAGCATGTAATCTGAAAGATTGGAAGTACGTTTATACGCCCAATAACCAATTAAAAGCATTCCCGCCATATAAATGATGACAGAAGTTAATACCATGGTGTGTCCCACCCCTTTGTTGTGTCTTATTTTTCAAAATTGTCAATTAAAATCATATCGAAATAATAATATTTATGCAATAGTAATATAATGAAAAAGAGTGCTTTTCAGTCTATATAGATTTACATAAAATAAGCGACTTCCAACATGGAAGTCGCTTATTTCACATCGACCAATTGATCTAATTTACAGTTTGATAAAATGTTTTTAACTGGAGTAGACGCGCCGATCATGGAAATGTGCCTGTTGTTTCCTTAATATCGAGGAGTTTATTTTTTAAATTTTTCTGTCAGTTCGTTATTTAAATAGTTCAATTGTTCGGCCATTTCGGCAATTTGATGAGATGCTTTTGCGATTTCATCAAATGTTTGTTGGAAGTCTTCGACAAACGAAGAAAATTTATCGATTTTTTCGCTGTTTGATTTTACACTTGCAACCGATTCCTCGAAGACGAGCATGATGCTTTCATTTGCTTCGCGAAAAGCGCTTGTTTCTTGAACGATACGTTGGAAAGCGGTTTCAAATTTACGAATCGTTTCTTGAACAATTTGAATATGATTGTGAATGTAGTCGAGCGATTGTTCTGTTTGAGCAGCTAGTTTACGAACTTCATTAGCGACGACCGCAAATCCTTTTCCGTGTTCACCGGCACGTGCCGCTTCGATGTTTGCATTCAAAGAAAGGATGTTTGTTTGATTGGAAATGTTACGAATGGTATTGACGATTTCGCCGATTTTTCCTGAACTATCTGCCAATTCAGCGGTGAGCGCTTTTGTTCCTTCGATTAGTTGGACGACATCATCTAGTTTCGTTAATGTGCGAGCAACATCATTTTTTCCGTTTTCCGCTTTTTCAACCATTTCGCTCGATTCTTTTTGAAAGGCGTTAATTTCATCTAACATCGTTTTTACAATTTTCTTGCAGTCGATAATGGAAGCGGTTGTTTCTTCTGCACTTGAAGCAAGCGTCATTGAAGATTCTGTTAAACGATGTTGGAGTTCTTCGATTTCATTCAATTTCATCATCGACGATGTATATGATTCAATGTATGTTTCAATGGCAATTTGCATATCAAATGAACAAAGTTTTAAAAATGAGTCATACACCTCTGTTGCTTCGTGAGGCGGCAATTCTTTCATAAGCATCCGTAACACTTCACTTTGAATAATGGCATAGGCACCGAGGTACCATTCTGGGAATAAGTCAATGCGATTATGTACGTTACCGATGACTTTACGGCGCAAAACATATTGTTCACCAATTTCACCTGAAACCATATCCATTAAATAAGCGCGCAACGTTTGTTTGAGACGATCAATGGTCGAATGATTATTTATAATTTGCACTAAATGTGGCATTTTGCCGATGCGGTCATAAAACGTATCAACAATTTTATAAACATGTTTTTCAAAAAGCGGTCGAATGCTTGCTAAACGTTGTAAATCTTCGACGGTTAGACCGATCAAAAATACTTTGTCTTTTTCTTTTCCAGATGTAAGCTGACGATAATACGATGTTACGTGTGCGGATGGAACTTCTGAAGTAACTGAAGAAGACGTATTTTTCTCTTTTTCTTTTTTACTGCGAAATAATTGAATAGCACCTTTTTCATTTTTTAAAAGCGAATGGAATAAACATTTTGACATGCAGTCTCCTCCTTATAGAAATAGATCCCCCTTCATATTTTATTATAACACATTTGGGATAGGAGAAAGATGGAAAGGCAGGAATCATTTCTATGATTATTTCCTTGGCAAGCGCACAATTTGACAATGTTTTCCCTTCTTGTAGAAACGTGTAGAAGAATGTAGAATAGTGATTTGTGAGTGAATAAATAAGCAAACGGAGAGAAGAGCGGTGAGTAAAAAAATTTTATACTTATTTTTTGTTATTGTCGGTTTAATCGCAGTGGTTTTAACGAATTTTAAGCATAGCGTCTATACGTTCATGTAAAATAGGTGTTTGTATTAGTACATGTACACCCCTTTTTTCATAGGTTGTTAGTGTAGGAAAACTTTATGAAGAAAGGGGTATGAACATGCACTATCGACCGCACGTTTTAGCACCGATTGTTCATCCGACACAGTGTTGTGCACAGCATCATGCGCAAATGACGATTGTACCACATATTCATCCATCGCATACGACATATGTGAACCATCATTTATATCAACACCAACATTATTTTCCGCATACGCAATCAGTAGTGAGCGATGTATCCCATCAGCATGTACACTGTCCAGGATTTGGACCGTTTCCTGGGCGCTTTTAACCGAAGGTGTTAGCCTTCGGTTTTTTTCTGTGAGGCATCTGTCGAAATTCGTTCGAAAAATTGACTGTAATTCTTCTTTAGGTAAATTGACAATCGCCGTTTTTTCTGGAAAAATAGACATAGACATGGACCTGATGATTTGAGGTGAGCTAATGTGCTTTCAGACCGAATTAACTTGACGGCAAAAGACATTCTTGAAAAAGAATTTAAAATAAGCATGAGAGGATATAACCAAGACGAAGTGGATCAATTTCTTGATTTAATTATTAAAGACTATGAGACGTTTCATCAAGAGATCGAGCAGTTGCAACAAGAGAATATGCGTTTAAAGCGCCAATTGCAGGAGGCGCAAAAACGCCAACCATCGCAAGCAGGAACAACGAATTTTGATATTTTGCAACGATTATCCAACCTAGAAAAACATGTGTTTGGAAACAAGTTGTACGAATGATTTTTTACATGATTTCCTATTGATTCATTTATTCGTTTTGTATATACTATCTTATGCTCACATTAATAATGTTCGGGTAATCGCTGCGATGCGTATGCATCGTAGAGGAAAGTCCATGCTCGCACGGTGCTGAGATGCCCGTAGTGTTCGTGCCTAGCGAAACCATAAGCTAGGGCAGTCTGGCAGCATGCTGGGCTGACGGCGGGGAAAGAACCTAAGTCCCATTGGGATATGGTTCGATTACCCTGAAAGTGCCACAGTGACGCAGCTCTAAGGGAAACCTTAGAGGTGGAACGCGGTAAACCCCACGAGCGAGAAACCCAAATCATGGTAGGGGCACCTTCTCGAAGGAAATGAACGGAGAGAAGGACAGGCGTTTGCCTGTAGATAGATGATTACCGCCGGAGTACGAGGCGAAAGCCGTTTGCAGTACGACGGTACAGAACATGGCTTACAGAACATTATTAATGTGAGCGGAATGCAAATCATTCAAAATAAAAAACTCTCCTGCTCGATCAGGAGAGTTTTTTATTTTCGGCAATAAGGGGGAGCTATTCGTGCAGGAGATACCATCGGCCTTGTCACAAACATCCATGTTTTCAGAGATCGTTGCAGCGATTATTGAGCATACAGATGAGGGAATTATTATTACAGATGCGCAAGGGAATATTCTTTTAACAAACCCTGCTTTTGAAACGGTGACGGGGTATACGCTTGAAGAAGTGATCGGGAAAAATCCAAATATTCTTCAATCTGGCTTGCATGATCACATCTTTTATCGTCAAATGTGGAACGATCTTCAAGAAAAAGGGATGTGGAAAGGGGAAATTTGGAATAAACGGAAAAACGGTGAGATATTCGTTGAATGGTTAACGATTAAAGCGGTCAAAAATGAACGAGGCGAAACGACCAATTATGTCGCTATTTTTTCTGATATTACGCATCACAAACGGACGATAGAACAATTAACAAAATTAGCAAATTACGATTTATTGACAAACATACCAAATCGCCAACTATTTAAAAAACGGTTAGAAAATTTAATTGAAACTTCACGTCGTCATCAACAACAATTTGCTGTTCTATTTCTCGATTTAGATCGATTTAAGTACATTAATGATGAGCTAGGTCACCACAGCGGCGATTTGTTGCTAAAAAAGGTAGCTAGTCGATTAAAACAAATATTAAAAACCAAAGATACGATTGCACGCATCGGTAGTGATGAATTCGTCATTATTTTACCGAATTTAAAACATTTGCGTGAGGCGGTTCGAGTAGCAGAAAACATTATTGAAATGTTAAAAGCACCGTTTTCGATTGATGGGAAAGAAGTATATATTTCAACCAGCATCGGCATCAGTTTTTATCCAAATGACGGAAACGATGTCGAAACGCTTTTACGCAATGCCGATCGGGCGATGCGAAAAGCGAAAAAAAGCGGACGAAATCATTTTGAAGTATATCATAAAGAACTAGACGGAAACGGTGAGATTATTGTACTTGAAAACTATTTGCGGAAAGCGATCGAACGCCAGGAATTCGTGTTATATTATCAGCCGCAAATGGACATAAAAACAAAGAAAATATATGCTGTTGAAGCGTTATTGCGTTGGAATCAACCGGATATCGGCTTTATTTCTCCATTACAATTTATTCCGTTAGCAGAGGAAACAGGATTAATTATCCCGATCAGTGAATGGGTATTGAAACAAGCCTGTCAAGATTTAAAAATATTGCACCAGTTTGATCAGCAGTTGAAAATGGGAATTAATATTTCCGCTGTCCATTTTCAACAAGGTGATTTTGTGAAAAAGGTTTCGATGATTACGGAGAAAATGAATGTTCATCCGCGTTCGATTAAGTTAGAGCTAACGGAAAGCACCGTGATGCCTAACGCTCGTCAATCGATTGATAAACTCGTCAAATTAAAGCAGCTCGGTTTTAAAATTGCCATTGATGATTTTGGTACAGGTTTTTCTTCATTAAGTTATTTGCATAAATTTCCGATCGATATTTTGAAAATCGACCAATCTTTTATCCGCAATTTATCAAAGTATGAAGGCGATGCAGCGATTGTGACGGCGATCATTACAATGGCCCATAGCCTTCATTTGCGTGTCGTTGCTGAAGGAGTCGAAACGCAAAAACAATATCAATTTTTGGAGAAACAACAATGTGATTTTGTGCAAGGATATTATGTTTCTAAACCAATGCCTTTGGAAGAGTTACAAGTTTTTTTGTGTGAGTGGAATACCTATATAAATACAGAAACAAAAAATATAAATACAGAAACAAAAAAGTAAGGTGAAAAAGATAATGGGAAAAATAACACTCATTGCGACAGCGGCGATGGGACTTGAGTCTGTCGTTGCAGATGAAATCAGAAAACTCGGTTATGATTGTCAAGTTGAGAATGGAAAAGTGACATTTTCAGCGGATGAACGAGCGATCTGCCGTGCAAATTTATGGTTGCGCACAGCCGATCGAGTAAAATTGAAAATAGGGGAATTTCAAGCAACTACGTTTGAAGAACTATTCGAACAAACAAGGGCGCTTCCTTGGGCAGATTTTATTCCGGTTCATGCACAATTTCCTGTTATCGGAAAATCGGTAAAATCGAAGCTTTTTAGCGTGTCCGACTGTCAAGCGATCGTCAAAAAAGCAGTTGTGGAAAACTTGAAACAACGTTATCGCGTTTCATGGTTTGAAGAAACAGGCCCCCTCTTTCGGATTGAGGTCGCTTTGCATAAAGATATTGCCACGTTGACGATCGATACGAGCGGTGCAGGGTTACATAAACGAGGGTATCGCATAAAACAAGGGGAAGCACCTTTGAAAGAAACGTTAGCTGCTGCATTAGTTCAACTGACGAATTGGACGCCCAATCGACCGTTTGTCGATCCGTTTTGCGGTTCAGGAACCATTCCGATTGAAGCTGCGTTAATCGGTCAAAACATCGCTCCAGGCTTTAACCGTGATTTTGTATCAGAGCAGTGGGATTGGATTGGAAAACGTCTATGGGAAGAAGCAAGAGAAGAAGCGGAAGATTTAGCTCGTTATGATGAACCTCTCGATATTTCTGGATTTGACATTGATCACCGTATGGTGGAGATGGCAAAAATGAACGCTCGGGAGGCGGGGCTGAGCGATCTTATCACATTTAAGCAAATGCAAGTAAAAGATTTTCGAACACAAAAACAGTATGGTGTGATTGTTGGCAACCCGCCTTATAGCGAGCGATTAGGAGAGCGAAAAGAAGTAGAACAAATGTATCAAGACATGGGAAAGACATTCGCATCGTTAGATACATGGTCGATTTATATTCTTACGTCTCACCGACAATTCGAAAGTCTTTATGGCAAAAAAGCAACGAAACGGAGAAAGTTGTTTAACGGTTTTATTGAAACACAATATTATCAGTTTTGGGGACCGCGTCCACCTCGTTATGAATAAATGGAGATATTTGCGCATACAATGTAACTATTATTGAAAAGTGATGTTTGATGCGAGGTGGTAGCGGATGATGGATCTATTAAAAATTTCGGAAGCGTTGCATAATACGTATGAACAAGTAAAAGAACAATGGTCAGAGGAACAAATCGAGCAGCTAAAACAAGCGCAAGATGAATGGAAACAGGCATTTGCTCATGCGCTATCGAATATTATAAAATAAGCTGTCTTTTCTAGAGACAGCTTTTTCTTTGTATAACACTTTGCATAATAATTGACTTCTTTTATGTTTTATTTGATAATTATTGTTTGTTTACTTCTTTATATATATGATAAGCTTAATTTTCCGACATAAACAAGCTTTTCTTGCCGCCTATGGCAGAAAAGCAGCCTTCTATTCATGATGAGATATGTCGGAAACTCGACTTGAATCTATATAGATGGAGGGGCTAGAGAGGCAATGAGCAGTGAACGATATCCGTTTTCATTGGGAAAAAATGAGAGTTTCTTTGATAAATTAAATGAATGGATCGGGGATGTTTTTTACGATATTTTGCCTGAAGCAGGATTTGAATTGCGTGACGAACAAATTTTTATGGCCTTTCAGCTTGAACGAGCCTTTAAAGAGAAAAAAGTGATGTTTGCGGAAGCGGGAGTCGGAACAGGAAAGACGATTGTTTATTTGCTTTATGCGATCTGTTATGCACGGTATATTGGCAAACCAGCGATTATCGCCTGTGCGGATGAAACATTAATTGAGCAGCTTGTTAAAAAAGAAGGAGATATTGCTAAAATTTCTAAAATTTTAGGTTTGAATATTGATGTTCGTCTCGCTAAATCACCAGATCAATACTTATGTTTAAATAAATTAGATGACGTATTAATGGAAGATGGAGAGGAAATTGAACTATACGAACAAATTTTTGACGAACTTCCTATCTTTGTTCATGATCATACTCCGCTACAATCGTTTTATCATTACGGTGATCGTAAAGATTATGCCCATTTGAGCGATGAACAATGGAAAAAAATTGCGTGGGATCCATTCCAAGATTGTTTAGCCTGCGAAAAACGGCATCGTTGTGGTCAAACGTTGTCGCGTGAACATTATCGTAAAGCGACGGATTTAATTATTTGTTCACATGACTTTTATATGGAGCATGTTTGGACATACGAAGCTCGTAAGCGTGAAGGACAATTGCCGCTTTTGCCTGAAGCAAGTTGTGTTGTTTTTGATGAAGGACATTTATTAGAGTTTGCAGCGCAAAAAGCTCTTACGTATCGAATGAAAGAGACAACATTAGAAACGTTGCTTTCTCGTTTATTAGAAAACGATATTCGTGAAGAGCTTGCTTATTTAATTGAAGAAACATTAGAGTTGAGCGTGCGTTTCTTTGATGAATTATTAAATCATGCAAAAGCTGTTCCTGGTTCTAATCGCCAAGAAATCACATTTACAGACAAACTTCTAGATTTAGCGAAAAAAATGCAAGTGAAAATAGGACAAATTGGCGATGAACTGGTGTTTGAAAGTGAAACGTACACAATTGATCATTATCAACTAAAAATTGTTGATGAATATTTAGATCAAATTGATCATTCTTTGCATTTGTTTATTCATAATCGCGAAGCCATTACGTGGCTTGAATCGTCACTTGAAGGAAATACGCTTGTGATTATGCCGCGAACCGTGCAAGAAGTGCTGCGTGAAAAAGTGTTTTCAAAGAGAATTCCTTTCATTTTCTCTTCGGCGACATTATCGAACCAAAAATCATTTGATTATATTGCGAAAAGCCTCGGAATTGATGAATATTTATCGTTTAGTGTTGATTCGCCATTTGATTACGATGAGCAAATGACCATTTACATGCCTGTGTTTTCAACAACTCAAGATGAATTTCAGCAAAAATATGCGTATGCATTACAAAAAATTCGCGAAACGAATGGGCGGGCTCTTGTTTTATTCCCGACGCGCGAAGAATTGTTGCGATTTAAAGCATTGGCGGAAAAAGAAGAGGGTTTAACATTTTTGTTTGAAGGAGATCAAGAGATTAGCGAACTTGTGTCCCGATTCCAAAATGAAGAAGAAACGATTTTATGTGCAGAACATTTGTGGGAAGGTTTAGATATCCCTGGACCGTCTTTAAGCAATGTCATTATTTGGTCATTGCCATATCCGCCAAACGATCCTGTTTTTCAAGCGAAACGAAAACAAAGTGAAAATCCGTTTTGGGAAGTGGATGTTCCATATATGATTTTACGCTTGCGCCAAGGGGTAGGGCGCTTAATTCGTCAACGTGATGATCGTGGAATTGTTTCAATTTTCGTCACAGATGACGAACCGCAAAAGGTCATAGAGGCGATTAAGCAAGTTTTACCGACTGAAGTAAAGGAAGAACAATGATTCTTCCTTTACTTTTTTATCAATCTTTTCAGTCATAAAACAGGATTTTTTACATATATGATCGAATGATAAGAGGGAAATGGAGGGAAAAAGATGAAGAAAGATATTTCGAAAATAGAGAAGCAGTTTTTAAACTATGTTAATAAGATGATGGCGTACAATGAAGCGATCTCTTTGATGTACTGGGATTTGCGAACAGGCGCACCGAAAAACGGAGTGGATCAACGTTCTGAAGTGATTGGAATGTTATCGCAAGAAGTATTTAAAATGTCGACATATGAAGAAATGGCCGCGTATATTGCTGAACTTTCGCCAAAACATGTACAAGAGCAACTATCTCCTGTTGTTCGTCATACGTTAGCGGAATGTAAAAAAGAATACGAACGAAATAAGAAAATTCCGGCTGACGAATACAAAGAGTATGTTGTTTTGCAATCGAAGGCAGAGGCGGTTTGGGAAGAAGCAAAAGCGAAATCGGACTTTGCCATGTTTGAGCCATATTTACAAAAACTCGTTGATTTTACCAAACGTTTTATTACATATTGGGGATATGAAAAGCATCCATATAATACGTTGTTAGATTTATATGAACCAGGAATAACGGTCGATGTGTTAGATCGTGTCTTTACGCAATTGCGTGATCGAATTGTTCCGCTTGTCCAGCAAATTAATGAATCGAGCCATAAGCCGGAAACAAGCTTTTTATTTCAAAAATTCCCTAAAGAAAAACAACGCGCATTTAGTTTAGCTATTTTAAAAGAACTCGGATATAATTTTGATGCTGGGCGCTTAGATGAAACGGTACATCCATTTGCGATTAGTTTAAACCCTGGCGATGTGCGCATTACAACGAAATACGATGAAAATGACTTCCGAACCGCTATATTTGGAACGATTCATGAATGTGGTCATGCGCTTTATGAACAAAATATTTCTCCAGAGTTAATTGGAACACCGCTTTGTGATGGGACATCGATGGGAATTCATGAATCTCAATCGTTGTTTTACGAAAACTTTATCGGTCGTCACTATTCGTTTTGGAAACGTTATTATGATCTCTTTAAGCAATATGCTCCGCATTTTGCGAATGTTTCGCTTGATGACTTTTATCGTGCGATTAACGAATCAAAGCCATCGCTAATTCGAATTGAAGCAGATGAACTAACCTATCCATTACATATCATCATTCGTTATGAAATTGAAAAAGGTTTGTTCAGCGGAGATATCGAAGTAAAAGATTTACCGGATATTTGGAATGAAAAGTATGAAAAGTATTTAGGAATTCGCCCTGACAATGATGCAAATGGTGTTCTGCAAGACGTGCACTGGTCCGGCGGCAGCTTCGGATATTTTCCATCCTATGCGCTTGGTTACATGTATGCTGCACAATTTAAACATGCGATGGAAAAAGATTTGCCGAATTTTGATCAGTTGCTTGAACAAGGAGAGCTGATTAAAATTCGTGAGTGGCTCACTGAACATATTCATCGTTTTGGCAAAATGAAAAAACCGCTTGAAATTTTGCAGGACGTAACAGGGGAAGGATTAAATCCAGATTATTTAATTCGTTACTTAGAGGAAAAGTATAAAGAAATTTACCGACTCTAATAAAAATGCCCCCAAACTTAAGCTTGGGGGCATTTGGCATTTCTATTACCAAAGTTTAAAACCTTTTGAACCAGGAGGTGCGTTTTGAATCATATCGATAAATGGAACAGTATAAGCAATTAAAATTAACGCAACCGTGATGCCAAGCCATAACTTCCAGTTTTCAAATACAAGTGGTGTACGTTCTGCTTCTTCTGCAACTTCAGCAACAGGAAATTCTGTTTCGCCTTTTGGCGCAAAGAACGCTAGATTTGTCACAATGATGAGCACAAGGATAATTCCGATAAACAGAATCGCTCCACCAACTGCTTGAGCAATTTGATATGGAATCCATTCAAGCGCTTGCGGTGCGTTTCCGTATGTTGAGAAAGCAGAGCGACGCGGAGCACCGAGCAAGCCGGCAAAGTGCATCGCACCAGACATAAAGAACATTCCGATTGCCCATACGACTGCTTGGATAATCGCTAAACGATTCATTGCTTTTGTCATCACGCGACCTGTTAAATGCGGAATGAGCCAATAAGCTGCGCCAAAGAATGTTAAAACAACCGTTGTCGCTAATGTTAAATGGAAGTGACCTGTTACCCAAATCGTATTATGAACAACTTGGTTTAATTGGTGTGAAGCATTGACAAGTCCACCTGCGCCAGCAGGGATAAAGAATAACATTCCGACAAACGGTACAAAGAAACGAGCATCTCCCCAAGGAAGCTTTCGCAACCAACCGAAAAGCCCTGTTGCTCCTTTTGAACGTCCATACATTTCAAATGTCGCAAACATTGAAAATGCAGTCATTAATGATGGAATGACAACCATAAACGTTAAAACAACTTGTAAGTATTTCCATGCTGGATCGATTCCCGGTTCCACTAATTGATGGTGGAATCCAACTGGAATTGAGAAAATTAAGAACAGAATAAATGTTAGACGAGCTAACGAATCAGAAAACATTTTCCCGCCGATCACTTTTGGAATCACAACGTACCAAACCATATAAGCTGGCAACAACCAGAAATAAACAAGCGGGTGACCGAAATACCAGAACAACGTGCGGCTCACAAGAACGTTGATACGATCAACAAGACCTAAAGACCAAGGTAATAATTGGAAAAGAACAGTTGCCGCAACGCCTAATGTGCAGACGAGCCATAAAATCATGTTAACAACACACATAAATGTAAGAATCGGACTCACTTGACCAGGATGTTCTTTTTTCCATTTTGCGTAGTGAGCAAACATCGCGAAACCGCTAATCCAACTTCCGACAACAACGAGCGTCAAGCCAAGGTAAAAGCCCGGATGCGCTTGTAGTGGCGCATAGAATGTAAAAAGAACAGATGCTTCACCAATGAGAATATAATATGCAGTCATCGCTGTACCGATTGTCATTGTCCAAAAGCCAATCCAGCCCCAAAAGCGAACTTTATCTGACAGTGTTCCTGCTGTTCGGCTGAGTGCAGCAAATTGAAAACCGATAATAAAGAAAGTAGTTAAAACAAGTCCAAGCAAAACACCATGTGTTGTTAAAATCGTATAATAGCTAATATTAGCGGGTAGCGTAAATTTTCCTGAACGTACAAGCACTTGTAACAAACCACATAATCCACCTAAAGCAAGGGCAATAAAAGCGACATAAATATGCGCCATCGCCAATTTTCCATCGCGTGCGTCTACTTTCCGTACTTCGCTCATCATTATTCCACCACCTTAACTTTCGCGGTCATTAAATGGTGACCTGCGCCGCAATATTCGTTACAAAGAATGACATATTCGCCTGGTTTATCAAATGTTTGGGTAAAGGAGCTAACATAGCCAGGTTCGACCATCATGTTCACGTTTGTTCCTGCCATTTCAAAACCGTGAATGACGTCTTTTGTTGCGACGTTAATAGTTACTTTTGCACCTTTAGGTATTTCAACTTGATTTGGTGTATAAGAGAACGCAGAAGCTACAATGTTTAATTGATATTCATTGTCTCCTGTTTTCACTAAGCCTGGCTTATCAAACGGCGGCGTTTGATCGACTTTTTCTGGGTCGATCGTTGTTAAACAACTTGGAGGTTGATTTCCTTGCGCAAATGCTCCGACTCCTAACACGGCAAGGAAGACGAATAAAGAGCCGATGCCGAAGAACAGCCAGATTTTTTCATACTTATGCATGTGCATAACGTCTTCTCTCCTTTCTTTTTATAGCCGGTCTAAAAACAAGAAATACACGCTTACCCACGTGAAAATGAGGAAAAACCCTAAGAAGAAAACAGAAGCTAATGTTCCTTTGAGCGAAGAAGTTTTTTCTACTTTTGTTTTTGTTTGTGTACTTAACTGTTGTTTAGCCATTCTTCCACCCCCTCCTTTCCTAAATATCCCTAAAATAACAATGAATACACTTACATCATACAAGACAATTTGTGAAATTCCATCGTTTTTTCAAATGTTTCACAAATTGTTCATTGATTACTTTATCACCATAATAAGCGTAAAAATTGTGTGCAACAGTGACTTTTATCACACGTTTTTTGTGGGATTGTGAAAAAAGTGTGAAATATATAGTAAATCTTGGATTTACTTATGATCCGTTTCTTTCGGTTTATGCAGCATAAAAGAGAATAGAAAAAGGCGAATGTTTATGAAAAATAATAAAAAATTATTCGGTTTTTCTCTTTTCAATTTTGAAGAAACATGCTATACTGCTAATAACTTCATATGGCTGACTCACTCATATAATTGCGGGAATATGGCTCGCGAGTCTCTACCGGTCGACCGTAAATCGACCGACTATGAGTGGCAATGTCAGAGCGGATAGCAAGCGTACATTTTGGTACGTTCTTTTGCTATTCCCGTTTTCCGAACAGCTCAAAAGACATTGCCTACACTCATAGAGTGAGGCAGCGTTTTTTGAGTTTTTTATTTAGGAAAAGGGGGAAAAACGTGGAAAGCTTAAAGAAAAAAATTCAAGTAGAAGGAATCGTTCTCTCAAGCGAAGTATTAAAAGTGGATTCATTTTTAAATCATCAAATGGATCCGTCTTTAATGAAACAAATTGGCGAGGAGTTTGCTAAACGTTTTAGAGGAGAAAATGTTACAAAAATTGTAACCGTTGAATCTTCTGGTATTGGTCCAGCGCTTATGACGGCTTATGAAATGAATGTACCGCTTATTTTTGCGAGAAAACGAAAATCATTGACTTTAAAAAACGATGTGTATACTGCTAAAGTATTTTCTTTTACAAAACAAGAAGAAACGGAAATTTCCATTTCGCAAAAGTTTATTAGTGAACACGACCGCATTTTAATGATTGATGATTTTTTAGCCAATGGCCAAGCAGCCCTAGGATTGATTGAAATTATTAGACAGGCTCGAGCTCATCTCGTTGGCGTTGGAATCGTAATCGAGAAAGCGTTCCAAGCAGGTGGAGAGCAGTTGCGCCGCCGTGGGATTCGAGTAGAATCGCTTGTGCGTGTTCAATCCTTGAAAGACGGAAAAGTGACATTTTTAGAGGAGGTAACGGCGCAATGAGTCCAATGAAAACATTTTCGTTAGGTTTACAGCACGTTTTAGCGATGTATGGGGGAGCGATTATTGTTCCGCTTATTGTTGGTGGGGCGCTTGGATTGACGAGTGAACAATTAACTTACCTAGTATCGATTGATTTGTTGATGTGCGGGATTGCGACGTTATTACAAGTATGGAAAAATCGCTTTTTCGGTATCGGTCTTCCTGTTGTTCTTGGATGTACCTTTACAGCCGTTGGTCCCATGATTGCGATCGGCAATCAATACGGCATTTCAGCGGTTTATGGAGCCATTATCGCAGCGGGAGCATTTGTGTTTTTATTCGCAAAATATTTCGGAAAGCTAGTAAAATTTTTTCCGCCTATTGTTACCGGTTCGGTTGTCACCGTCATCGGAGTGACACTCATTCCTGTAGCGATGAATAATATGGCTGGAGGACAAGGAGCGAAAGACTTCGGTGATTTAAGCAACATCGCTCTTTCATTCGGGGGATTGTTTTTCATTATTTTCTTATATCGCTTTTTTAAAGGGTTTATTCGTTCCGTTGCCATTTTAATTGGTATGGTCGTTGGAACGATCGTTGCGGCATGGATGGGAAAAGTGGATTTCAGTGCTGTTAGTGAAGCATCTTGGATTCATCTGCCAAAGTTATTTTATTTTGGTGTGCCCACTTTTCAAATTACATCGATTTTGACGATGATTCTTGTAGCTGCGGTTAGTATTGTTGAATCGACAGGTGTATATTTTGCGCTAAGTGACATTTGTGAGCGGAAATTAGAAGAAAAAGATTTAGCAAACGGATATCGCGCAGAGGGATTAGCGATTTTACTTGGTGGCTTATTGAACGCTTTTCCGTATACGACGTACTCACAAAATGTTGGGCTTGTTCAACTCTCAGGCGTGAAAACGCGCAATGTCATTTATGTGGTTGGTACCATGCTAGTCGTTTTAGGACTTGTACCAAAAATTGCGGCAATGACAACGATTATTCCAGCCCCTGTATTAGGTGGTGCAATGGTAGCGATGTTTGGCATGGTTGTGGCATACGGCATTAAAATGTTAAGCCGCGTCGAGTTTGCTTCGCAAGAAAATTTGCTTATTATCGCATGCTCGATCGGAATGGGACTTGGCGTGACAGTCGTTCCGGATTTATTTGCAAAGATGCCGGCTAGCATTCGTATTTTAACGGATAACGGAATTGTTGCCGGAAGTGTAACCGCCATTGTTCTTAATGTTTTCTTTCATATGATTCCAAACAAAGTAAGACAAATGCCGGCTGTAAATGAACAAAAAGTGTCATAACATCATTACAAAAAAAGTGCAAGAAGCCCTTGAGGATGGTTAACCATTAAAAAGGCTGGCTCCGAAATTGAGCTAGCCTTAATCATTGAGATCCATTGTTAAAATAAGTTGAATTTCTCCTTTTCCTTCGATGTGAACAGGAACGCGAAATGCTTTATCAAAACCGTATATTTTCGTCTGACCGACGAGAACAGTTGGCGGAGTGATATCGATTGTAATCCCTTTTTGTGATATAATCGTCGCTAAATTTCCTGCAATCATATTGCCAAGTTCACCAGTGAATGATTCGAGCATTTCCCCTTCTAGCTGCATGCCGAACATGGTTTCGCCGATGCCGCCAAAAATGTTTTCATCTCCTTCAATCATAAGTCGACCACGTACATCGCCAGTCATCCCAATCAATACACCGATCGACGTTTGGGTAAACGGCTCGGTAAATAAAGAAGGTTTGTCAATCGTTAATGTCATTGGAACAATGGATTTTACGGAATCAATGGTTCCATTTAAAATGGTTGTTACTTTTTGGCTTAAAGACATGAATAAAATCCCCCCCAAACTATATTTCCATCATAGCAAAATTTAGGTTTTTTTTACATCTCTTTTCGACATTTGAACGATTGTAAAGAATGAAAAAAGATAGTGACGAATTTTCTATTTGCGATATAATGGAATTGCACAACAACACACCTCCTTTCAAAACGTCGAAAGCTTTCCTAAATAGATTAGGAGAGCTTTTTTTGTGAATAAAATTCCTTTTTTAGAAAAATATTATAATCAACGATCAATAGGGGGTGTGCGTGTGCCGGCAATTGTATCTGTTGGATTGGCTTCATTGCCTTATCGCTTTACCCAAAAGGAAATTATGAACTTAACTAGACAATTATTTGAAAACGATTATGACGATATCGATCGATTGTTGCGTATATTTTCGAATGGACAAATTGAATCGCGTTGCTTCGTTCAACCGTTAGAATGGTACATCCAAAAGCATTCATTTTCTGAAAAAAATGATTTGTACATTGAATGTGCGGTTCGATATGGAGCGGAGGCGATTGAACAATGTTTAAAACAGCAAAACATCGATTATAAGGACATTGAAGCAATTTTTTACATTTCAAGTACAGGGATTGCCACTCCAAGCATTGAGGCAAGGATTATGAATCAACTGCCATTTTCAGCGCATGCCAAGCGCATTCCAATTTGGGGATTAGGATGTGCAGGGGGAGCGGCGGGGCTTGCACGCGCATTTGAATATTGCCGCGCGTATCCGAAAGCAAAGGTGATTGTACTGGCAGTTGAATTTTGCAGCTTAACATTTCAACTGGATGATCATTCAAAAAGCAATTTCATTGGTACGTCGCTTTTTGCAGATGGTGCGGGATGTGTATGCGTCGCCGGCGACAACGTTTTACTTTCGGATTCACCCCCATCGATTATGGATGTGCAATCAACACTCATGCCGCATTCAGAAGATGTCATGGGGTGGGATATAAAGGATCAAGGTTTTTATGTCGTTTTTTCAAAAGATATTCCAAGTATTATCCGTAAATCATTCAAAGAAATGGTTGCATCGTTTTTACAAAAACATCGCTTAACGGTTGAGGATATTCACCATTTTATCGTTCACCCAGGCGGTAAAAAGGTTCTTGATGCCTATCGCGACAGTTTGCAGCTCAGCCATGATCAAATCAAACATTCAGTAGAGGTATTAAAACATTATGGAAACATGTCTTCGGTGACGGTGTATGTGGTCTTGCAAAAATTTATGAAACAACGAATCAAAAAAGGAGAGATAGGGTTAATGGTAGCACTTGGCCCTGGGTTTAGTTGTGAGCTTCTTTTGTTAGAGTGGAGGTAAATCATGAAGTTTTTATTGTTTTTTATTTTGGTCATTTTACAGCGAATCGGTGAACTGTGGATTGCTAAGCGAAACGAACGATGGATGAAAGAACGAGGCGGCAAGGAGTTTGGACAATCTCATTATAAATATATTGTCCTCGTTCATAGTTTGTTTTTTGTCTCCCTTTTGTTTGAAGGGTTGTGGAAAAAAACGAGATTATCGCCGATTTGGCCGTTTTTGGCTGTTTTATTTTTTATTGTTCAAGTTTTACGTATTTGGACCATTCGATCGTTAGGGCGATTTTGGAATACAAAAATCATCGTTTTGCCTAATAGCCGCCCCATTTCTAAAGGTCCGTATCGCTTTATGCGTCATCCGAATTATATCATTGTTATAACGGAAATTTTATTGATTCCGCTTTTGTTTCAAGCTTATTGGACAGCATGCATCTTTACTATTTTAAATGGTCTTGTTCTTTTCGTTCGTATACGTGAAGAAGAAAGAGCATTGAACATGTTTACGAACTACGCAGACGAATTTCAACAAAAAAAGCGCTTTTTTCCGACTTCCTCTGTTAAATCATAAAGACAGAGGATTTTTTCATATATTTTTCCGTTAAAGTGCAGTAAAATGGAGGTAGATTTTTTAAAAGGGGTATGGGAGATTATGGTTCAAACAACGACAACACAATCTTTACAACAATGGGTGTATAAGTTGATCGCTCTTCATGCACAATTGATGGAAAGCGGTGATACCGAACAGGCAAACAAAGTGAAACAACTCATTCAAAAGGTACATAAACAGGAGTTTATCATCGCTTTTTGCGGGCACTTTTCAGCGGGAAAATCAAGCATGATTAATGAGCTCATTGGATCCGCTATTTTGCCATCGAGCCCGATTCCAACAAGCGCTAATTTAGTAAAAGTAAAAGCGGGAAAGGCTTATGCTCGAGTATTTTACAAACATAGCGCGCCGATTGAGTATGTGGCTCCGTATGATTATGAGGAGATTAAGTCATTTTGTAAAGACGGAGATGCCATTTCTGCGATTGAAATTAGTCATGAAACAAATGCGATTCCAAAAGGTGTCGTCATTATGGATACACCCGGAATTGACTCGACGGATGACGCTCACCGACTGGCAACAGAATCCGCTCTTCATTTAGCAGACGTCATTTTTTATATGATGGATTATAACCATGTTCAAGCCGAGTTAAATTTTGAATTTACAAAACGTTTAACAGAGCATGGGAAAAAACTGTATTTCATTGTGAATCAAATCGATAAACATCGGGAAGAGGAACTTTCTTTTTCGCAATTTAAGCGATCGGTCAGTCAAGCGTTTCAAAATTGGAATGTTTCGATCGAGCGTATTTTTTATACATCGCTAAAACAAAAAGAATGTTCAAATAATGATTTAAATGCATTGAAAGAAACATTGCAGACGATTTTTCGCAGAAAGGACGAACGATTGTTAGATGGCATTGCCATAGCAGTGAAGCAAATCATTCACGATCATATCCGTTTTCTTGAAGAAAAAGATGCGGAGAAAGAACAGCATTTGCAACAATTATTACAAACAACAGATGAAGATCAACTTTCTAGAGAAATGGCTGAAGCGGAGGAGGCCATTAAACATTGGGAACAGAAGTGGATGAAGGCGCGTCCTTCCTTTGAACAAGAGTTAAATAAAATAGTGGATAACGCTTATATCATGTCGTACGAAACGCGAGAAAAGGCTCGTTCTTTTTTAGAAGCATTTCGAGATGGTTTTAAAGTTGGTTTTTTATTTACAAAAACCAAAACAGAAGAGGAACGAAAAAGACGGTTGCAAACCTTTTATGAAGATCTCTCTGAGAAAGTTCGTTCGCAACTGGAATGGCATATCCGCGATCTTCTCGGTCGTTTTTACAGAGAGCATGAACTAAAAGACGAAACGTTGCTGGCAAAAACACAACAGTTGGCCGTTCCTTTTTCAGAACAGCTTTTAATCGAGTTACGTCAGAACAATCCGTTCGTGACAGGTAACTATCTATTGACATATACGAATGATCTTGCAAACGAATTGAAGCGCCGCTATCGATTGGCCGTTCTTGAACTTGTGGATGAAATGATTGATAAAGGAAAAATGGAAGAAGAAAAGGTCATTCAAAAATGGCGTGAAAAGGCCGAGAGAGTACGCAAAGAACAACAACGATTGGCAGAGCTACATACATATCGTCTGAAACGGGAACAAATTCGGACCGACCTCCTTCAATTAATGGAGAAAAAAGAAGTTTCACCATTTTCCGACGAAACGATCGCTTCATTTTTGGACGAAACGTTCATTGTTCAGCGAAGTGAAGGATTTCTAATAGAGGAAAAAACTAGAAGTGAAGGATTTCTAAAAGAAGAAAAAACTATAAGAGAGAAAAAGAAAGAAGCGTACAAAGAAAAGATTGAAGCACAGGATCGGTATGAAAACTTCGAACAAGTCATTACTCAACTGAGACGAGTCAGCGAACTCATTCTTCCATTTAAAGGGCTCGTTCATTTAGCGAATGAAATGGCGGAAAAAGCAAATCGTCTTGAGAATCGTACATTTACGGTTGCCTTATTTGGAGCCTTTAGCGCAGGAAAATCTTCATTTGCCAATGCTTTGATCGGTGAAAAAGTATTACCGGTCTCGCCTAATCCGACGACAGCAACCATTAATAAAATTGTGCCGCCGACAGCAGAACGGCCACACGGAACGGTTGTTGTTCAAATGAAAACAAATGAACAGCTGTTCAAAGATTTACAACATTCTCTTCGTTTTTTCGGGTTGCAGGCTAACTCATTAGAAGAAGCATTGAATCAAAGTAAAAAGGCTTTGGCCATTGAATCTGTTGAGGTAAAAGAAAAAGTGCACTATGCATTTTTAAAAGCCGTTGTGGATGGCTATGAACATATGCACAAAGATCTTGGACTTTCTTTATTTGTTGATTTTCACGAATTTAGTGAATATGTCGCAAACGAAACAAAATCTTGCTTTGTTGAGTGGATTGAGCTTTATTATGATTGTCCATTAACGAAACAAGGGATTACGCTTGTCGACACACCGGGGGCTGATTCCGTTAATGCTCGACATACGGGAGTAGCGTTTGACTACATTAAAAATGCCGATGCCATTTTATTTGTTACGTATTACAATCATGCATTTTCAAAAGCTGACCGCGAATTTCTTATTCAGCTTGGGCGAGTAAAGGATACATTTAGCCTTGATAAAATGTTTTTCATTATCAATGCCGCAGATTTGGCGCAATCTTCGGAAGAATTGGAAGCAGTCGTTGAGTATGTAGAAGAGCAGCTGCTTCATTTTGGCATTCGGCAACCGCGACTCTATCCGCTTTCAAGCCAGTGGGCACTTGCAGAAAAGCAGGGAATTCAATATGGGAATGACGTGTTAAAAAATTCGGGAATGAATGTGTTTGAACAACAATTTAGACAGTTTATGAATCAAGAATTGGCTCAATTAGTGATTTTTTCTGCACGTTTGCAAATCGAGCAGGCGAAAAAGCGAATAGCAGAATATATTGCCAAAGCGAAACTAAGCGATGAAGCAAAACGGGCAAAACTTGCTTCTTTAGAGAGCGAGCGGCAGAAAATGGTGCGAATAATTGAACAACAGGATGCCGCTAGCGATCTTCGCGCTCTTGAACAAGAACTGTCCGAACTTGTTTATTACATTAAGCAGCGCATTTTCTTCCGGTTCCATGATTGGTTTAAAGAAGCGTTTCATCCATCTGTTTTGCATGACGATCATCCAAACATTAAAAAAGCATTGCAAGCATGTTTAGATGAGCTTCTTTATTCGATTGGATTTGACTTGGCGCAAGAAATGAGAGCAACTAGTTTACGCATGGAGGCGTTTTTAACGAAACAGCACGATCTGTATTTTGAGAATATCCAGAAACAGTTGAAACAAATACACAGTACGCTCATCTTAACAAAAGCAGAGATGCCTTCATTTATAACATTGGAGTTCTCAGTCGCTTTACAACAACTAGATGCTTCTTTATTCAAAAAAGCCCTTTCGTTTTACAAAAATGCGAAATCTTTTTTTGAAAAAGATGAGAAGCGATGGATGAAAGAAGAAATCGAACGACAATTACAACAGCCTGTTTCTAACTATTTAAGGGAAAATCATAAGAGAATGGTTGAACATTATACGAAACAATGGCTTCATGTCATGAAACAACTTCATAAAAATATGAAAGAACAAATCAATGAGCATTTTGCTGGATTAACGGCCGCATTAACAGAGCAAATGCCAATCAAAGAATTGGAAAACGCTTATGAAATGATAGGAGGAATCGAGAATGAGTGAAGTACATCACGCCATTACGGCTCATTCTAAAAAGCAACATGCGATTGTCAAAAGATTTATTGAGTTAGATCAAAAACGTGAAATGTACATTGAAGAAGCTGTTTCCCTTTGTCAAAATGGCAAACCGTTTTCGGTTGAACGCATCAATGAAGTGACAAAACTAATCAACGAGTTGTCGAAAACTGGGATTGTTCCACAACGAAAATATGTCACCATCGAAATGGTGCAGCAATATGTCAAAAAGTTAAAGGGAGAAGAGGGAACCGTACAATGAAGCACATCGTTACAAAAGAGTGGCTTGCCTCTCAGTTGCATCGTGAAGATGTCAGAATCATCGATTGTCGGTTTTATTTAGATGACCCTGTTCGCGGCTTAAAAGAATATGTTCAAGCGCATCTTCCTGGCGCTTTTTACTTCGATCTTGAGAAAGATCTATCCGCAAAAATAGAAAAACATGGCGGACGTCATCCGCTTCCAAATATAGATGAATTCGTTGAAAAATTATCGGCTGCCGGAATACATTCAAATACAACTGTGGTGGCTTATGACGATCAATTTGGAGCGATGGCTGCGAGATTTTGGTGGATGCTTCGTTATCTCGGTCATGAACATGTGTATGTACTGGATGGAGGATTTTCTTCATGGAAACAAGCTGGATATCCTCTGTCGCAAGATGTACCTATTTATCCGCGCGTGTCGTTTAAAGGAAATGTTCAACCCCACCTTTTAGCGACTATCGAGGAAGTGAGAGAGGCGGTACAAAACGGAGGGGCGATTCTCATTGACTCAAGGGAACGAAAACGATATTTAGGCATCGAAGAACCGATCGACTATAAAGCAGGACACATTCCTGGTGCTCGAAACGTTTTTTGGAAAGAGGGATTGACGGAAGAAGGAAACTGGAAAAGCCCTGAAGAACAAAAAAAGCGATTTTCCTTTTTGTCACCGGAACAGCCTGTGATTGTGTACTGTGGCTCTGGCGTCACGGCGTGCGCGAACGTTTTAGCATTGTCTGAAGCTGGCTTTCCAAACGTTCGTTTATATGTAGGAAGTTGGAGTGATTGGATCTCGTATGATGAAAACCCAATTCAAACGGGTGAATAAGGCCCCTTTTGCTACGAATACTAAAGATGCGTTGTCAATCATCTAAAGGGAGGAAAAGTAAATGGGGCGTACGAAATTAGGGAATGCCAATGCGCAACGAAATAATAACGCGAAACAAAAAAACGACTTTAATAATGAATTTGCTTCGTATGTAGAAGTAGAAGCGAAAAAAATGAAAAATGAGCATAAAAATATCCGTTAAAGGCGCAGCTTTTTGCGCCTTTTTCTTGATTTTGTCCACATCATTCGAATATATATTATTATGTAGAATGAATACATAAAGAAAGGTGTGCAATTGATTGAAAAAATGGTTGGCAACGGTCCTGTTATTTAGTTTAACCGCTTATGTACTTTGGCAATTAATCACCGAAAATCAAACGGTTGCCACAGGTTCCAAAATTGGAATGAAAGCTCCCGATTTTGCATTGCAAACACTTGATGGACAAACATTACGTTTATCCGATTTGCATGGGAAACCGGTTATTGTGAATTTTTGGGCAACATGGTGTCCGCCTTGTCGAGCAGAAATGCCTGATATGCAGAAATTTTATGAGAAATATCATAAAAAGATGGAAATCGTTGCTGTTAACTTAATGGTTCGCGATTCCCGTGAGAAAGTGGATGCTTTTATCAAAGAGTATGGTTTAACGTTTCCTGTTGTGCTAGATACAAAAGGGGCGGCAATGAAGCAATATGAAATTCAGCCGATCCCAACATCATTTATCATTGATAAAGATGGAATTATTCGTGATAAATTTGTCGGTCCTATGCCTTATAAAAAAATGGTGGAATATATGGAACAGTGGGGTGAATAGTTGGTTTACTAAGTAAACCGACTATTTTTTTGTATATTTTTCCTTCTGTTCGGAAAAGATAGAAAAAACAAAAAATAAAAAAGCAGGTGAGCGAACTTGAGAAAAATAAGAAAACGAACATTTGCAGAGCTTGTGATTGAAAATAAACGACAGTTGCTTAATGATCAAAAAGCATTAGAAAAATTGGAAGAAAAAATTGAAGCGCGTATGCTTAATAAAGCAGAATGAAGAGATAATATAAGGGAGAGAGGGGGATGAATCAATGGGTAATCCAAAGAAAAGCACTAAACATTTTGTTCCAAGTCATATCGGCACACAACCGAGAGCAGCAGGTGGAAACAAAGGGAAACAAATGCAAGATCAATCAGGGCAACATGCCCAAGTCATACAGACCAAGGGAGAATAAGGGCGTTTTTGTAGCGCCCTTTTTTAGTTTACATAATTAAATTATAGAAAACTTTACCGGTGCGTATAAAAATGAAAGATCAGCGTAATCTAATCATGTGTATTCAACTTTAAGAGGAGGTTTTTATCATGAATCGACCAAACCATGACGATCGTCGGGATAATGTTGAGAAACTACAAGAAATGGTACAAAACACGATCGAAAATATTGAAGAAGCTGAAGAAACGATGGCATTTTCCAGTCCGGAAGAACGCGAAAAAATTGAGGAGAAAAACCATCGTCGTGAAGAAGCGATTGAAGCGATGCGTGCCGAGATCAAGGATGAAGCAAGCGCAAGAGAAAATGGACAGTTGTAAAAAAGCCGCGTGAGTGCGGCTTTTTGTTATTTATGATAATATAGTGATAACCTAGTTTTATCATGATATAGAGAGATGGAGAGTGAAAAAGGGAATGGTGATTTCTTCAAAAGAGATTGAAGTGCGCTATGCGGAAACAGACCAAATGGGTGTCGTTTACCACGCTAATTATCTTGTTTGGATGGAAATTGGTCGAGCACATTTGATTCGCCAATTAGGTTTTAATTATGCGGATATGGAGAAGCAAGGGATTGTTTCACCGGTAGTCGATTTGCAAATATCGTACAAAAAGCCGCTTCGTTATGGGGAGACTGCAACCATTAAAACATGGATTGAATCATACGATGGCATTCGAGTTGTTTATGGATATGAAATTTTGACACCAACAGGAGAGATCGCAGCGACAGCAACATCAAAACATGTTTGCGTGACAAAAGAAACATTTCAACCAGTATTGATTCGTAAGTACTTTCCAGATTGGCACGAGGCATATGAGCGCGCTAAAAAGAAAGGAAGTGAAGAAAGACGAAAATGAATGGGAAAATGAACGAATGGATCAAAAATACGTTGTTAGAAGCATTAAATATTGAAATTATACATATCTCTGAAGGAAAAGTGATTGCGACAATGCCTGTCAACGAAAAAACAAGGCAACCATTTGGAATTTTGCACGGGGGAGCTTCCGTTGCGCTGGCGGAAACGGCAGCGAGCGTTGGCGCTTACGCATTAATTGATCCGCAAAAAGAAATAGCGGTTGGTCTCGAAATTAATGCGAATCATTTACGTCCAGTTTATGAAGGAATTGTAACGGCAACAGCAACGATCGTTCATCGTGGAAAAACAACGATGGTTTGGAACATTGAAATTGTTAATGAGAAAAACGAATTAATCTGCATCTCTCGCTGCACAATGGCCATTCGAGAAAAAGTGTAAAGCGGAGCATAAATCGCTCCGCTTTACTCGTATATAAAAATCGGTTCATTGAGTTTATCATCAAAATCAATATGCAAATTTCGACCATCAAAATACCATAAATCACGTTCTTCAATGAAAAATGTAATTCCTTCCTTCTCAAAAATAGCCCCCGCATCGATCGGTTCTTCTTTATGAACACCTAGAGAAAAGCCTTTTTGCACCGTGCTGCATCCACCGTATCTGACAAAAAAACGAACGTGATCGCCCTTTTGTAATTGCAGTTCGTCTTTATACCATGCAAACGCCTTCTCCGACATGTTAATATTCATCATTTCACCTTCCTTCAAAACCATTATAAAGGAATCAAACAACTTTTACCATTAAACATGACTTGAGAAAACGATTACAATTGATTTGTTTCGAGAAATTTTAACAAAGTCACTATACAAAAAATTGACGACGATGTATCATTAATCCGTAATAAACGTTTGAACAGAAAGGAGTGAAGTTTTCGTTTATGAGTAGGCCGAGTTCGAATGAACCAGAACCAGGAATAATAGGGGAAGTAGCCTCGTTTTTTTGGCGACGGAACGAGCCGCTCAGGAACGAAACTGACGCTCCGACGACAAAAAAACGGTGCTCTCCTCTTTAAGAAGAGGGGGAATCGAAAAAAAATGATGAACATTTATTTGTCCGATGTAAATGGAAAGCTAGAAGAAATTCAAGAGCTTAAAAACGGTTGCTGGGTTAATTTAGTGGCTCCGACGGAGAGTGAAATTCGTTATATTTCTGACCATCTAAATATTCCGATTGATTCAATTAAAGATGCGCTTGATGATGAAGAGCGTTCGCGCATTGAAAAAGAGGATAATCATGTATTGATTATTGTCGATATTCCGATTATTACGTATGATGAAGGAAATATTCCAACATATGAAACGATCCCAATCGGAATGATTATTACCAATACATGCTTTATTACTGTTTGTTTGCAAGAAAACCCTATTTTCGAAGAATTTACAAAAAATAAAGTAAAAAACTTCTATACGTACATGAAAACACGCTTTGCGCTACAAATGTTATATATGATTGCCACCTATTATTTACGCTACTTAAAGCAAATCAATCGAAAAACAAGCGAAATCGAAAAACAGCTGCATCAATCAATGAAAAATAAAGAGTTATTTTCATTATTAAGCTTAGAAAAAAGTTTAGTTTATTTTACAACATCATTAAAGGCAAACAACATTGTGATGGAGCGATTGCTTCGTCTAAATTATTTGCGCATGTACGAAGATGATCAAGATTTGTTGCAAGATGTCATTATTGAAAATAAACAAGCGATCGAAATGACTGAGGTGTACAGCAGCATTTTAAGCGGAATGATGGATGCGTTCGCCTCTGTTATTTCTAACAATTTGAACATGGTAATGAAATTTTTAACAGCGATTACAATTGTGCTATCGTTCCCTACGATGGTAACGAGCTTTTACGGAATGAACGTACCGATTCCTTATCAAGATCAACCGTATGCTTATATTGTTGCCTTATGTATCTCACTTGCACTATCAGGAATTACAGCGTTTATTTTTTGGAAAAAACGATATTTTTAGACGGATGAAGAGAGCTTCATCCGTTTTTTTAAACGTTTTAAAGACGAACGTTTTTTTTATTTTATTTAAAAAAGTTCGTTTTTTCATTGACTAATCTCCCATTATTTAGTATAGTAACATTCGGAAAGAAAATAAGATGGGGGATTTCAATGAAAAAGCAATATGATGTCATTGTAGTCGGCGCTGGTCCGGCTGGCATTTTTACTTGTTATGAACTTACGTTAAAACTGCCAGGAGCGAATGTACTGTTAATCGATAAAGGGCATGACATTTATAAACGAAGTTGTCCGATTCTTCAAAAAAGAATTGAAAAATGTCCGCCTCCAGCGGGAAAAAAAGATTATGCTGGTTGTTTACCAGCTTGTTCAATCACGAATGGATTCGGCGGGGCTGGAGCCTATTCTGATGGAAAATTTAACATTACAAGTGAATTCGGTGGTTGGATGACCGATTATTTACCAGATTCAAAGGTACTTGAATTGATTCGTTATGTCGATGAAATTAATTTAAAACACGGGGCAACGAATACCATTACAGATCCATTAACAGATAAAGTTCGGGAAATTGAGAAAAGAGCCTATGCCGCTGGGTTAAAGTTGTTACGTGCTCAAGTGAGACATCTCGGAACCGAGCAGAATTTAGAAATTTTAAAAAGTATTTATGAATATTTACGTGAGCGAATTGATATGGTATTTAAAACGGAAGTCGATGATGTGATCACAGAAAAAATCGACGGCGTTCATGAAGTGAAAGGAATTCAGTTGAAAAATGGCGAAGCGATTTACGCACAGAAAGTAGTCATTGCGCCAGGGCGTGACGGTTCCGCATGGTTAACAAAACTATTAAAAAAACGCGGTTTAAAAATGATCAACAACCAAGTAGACATCGGCGTGCGAGTTGAAACAACGAACGTTGTGATGGAAGAAATTAATGAACATTTATATGAGGGGAAATTTATTTTTAATACATCGGTCGGCACGCAAGTACGTACATTTTGCAGCAATCCATCAGGCCATGTTGTTGTTGAAAATCATTCGGGAATTATGCTTGCCAACGGCCATGCTTATAAAGATCCAAAGCTCGGAAGCAATAACACAAACTTTGCTCTCCTTGTTTCCCATAAATTTTCGGACCCATTTGACAAACCGAATGAATATGCTCATGAAATTTCGCGTCTTGCGAATGCGTTATCAAACGGGGGAATTATTGTACAAAAATACGGTGATATTTTAAAAGGCAGACGTTCGACTGCAAAACGAATTAAAGAAGGATTTATTGAACCAACATTGAAGGAAGCGGTTCCTGGCGATTTAGGGTTAGTTCTTCCGTATAATACGATGAAAAGCTTGATTGAGATGACAGAAGCTCTTAATCATGTGACACCGGGAATTGCTTCTGAACATACACTTTTCTATGGAGTGGAAGCGAAATTTTATTCGGCTCGTCCAAAGTTAAATGATCGTTTTGAAACAGAGATTTCAGGTCTGTATGTCGGAGGAGATGGAGCAGGAATTACGCGCGGTCTTGCTCAAGCAAGTGCGTGCGGCGTTTGGATTGCAAGAGACATTGTCGAAAAATTAACAAAAGTAAGAGCAGCGGCATCATAAATGCCGCTGCTTTTTGTTAACTTTTTAAAAAATAATGTTGACATAAATAACTTGATCGCATACGATTATTGGTAATAATAAGTAAAGGGGGAGAAGGATGGATTGGTTAGCGTTGGCTGATCGCGTCTTATTAGGTGAAGAGATTACAAATGAGGAAGCAGAAGCAATTTTAGACTGTCCAGATGACGAATTGTTGTTATTAATGCAAGGAGCTTATCGAATTCGTAAAAAGTATTACGGAAATAAAGTAAAACTAAATATGATTATGAATGCGAAATCAGGATTATGCCCAGAAAACTGCGGATATTGTTCACAATCAGCGGTTTCAAGCGCTCCTGTTCAAACGTACAAAATGGTCGACAAAGAAACGCTGTTGCGCGGAGCAGAACGAGCGTATCAATCGAAAATCGGCACTTACTGTATCGTTGCTAGCGGAAGAAGCCCTAGCGAAAAAGAAATCGATACAGTTGTTTCAGCTGTCAAAGAAATTAAAGAAAAATACGGATTAAAAATATGTGCTTGTTTAGGGATTTTGAAGCCAGAACAAGCACTTCGCTTAAAAGAAGCAGGGGTGGATCGCTATAATCACAACATCAACACTTCGAAAGAACATCATCCGAACATCACGACATCACATACATATGATGATCGCGTACGCACGGTTGAAACGGTGAAAGAAGCAGGAATTTCTCCGTGTTCCGGCGTCATTGTTGGAATGAAAGAGACGAAACAAGATGTCATCGCCATGGCGCGAAGTTTGAAGGCGCTTGATGCGGATTCAATCCCTGTTAATTTTTTGCATGCGATCGATGGTACTCCGCTCGCTGGCACGAACGAATTAAATCCACGCTACTGTTTGAAAGTGCTCGCTTTGTTTCGCTACATCAATCCAACAAAAGAAATTCGTATTTCAGGCGGCCGTGAAGTAAATTTGCGCAGTTTACAACCGCTTGGATTATATGCAGCTAATTCGATTTTTGTAGGCGATTACTTAACAACGGCGGGGCAAGAAAAATCAGAGGATTATAAAATGCTTGAGGATTTAGGATTTGAGATTGATTTTGCTCCATCTGTCTATGCACTCTAGATAAAGAGCCGACTTTTGGTGTCGGCTCTTTTTCATTCGCATATAATATGTACACATCATCTGTTGGCTGGAGTGAAACAAAAGGATGAATCCATTTCGAAAATTAGAACAAGAACAACTGCAACTAAAGCGAGAAAAGAAAGAAATTATTGATGGATTGTTAGATGTTTATAACGATTATAAATGGTTGTATGAATGGTTTGGTGATGAAGAATATAAACGGGTTATGGAACTTGCGGTTCGCCATTTAGAGAAGCTGACGAAACGGAAACGGCGCGAATGATTTACAAATTGAGAAATTGTACAAAAACATATAAAAAGTAAGGAATGCCAAAGAAAACAATGATTGTAAACAATCTATTCGTGACCGTTTCCATCCAAACGTCGATTTGTTCGTTTTCATTCATTTTGAAAATCCTCCATTTTATCGTCTTTTACTTTAGAGGTATGGTTGTTCGTTGGGAAATATACATAAAAACGAAAAAAACATTTGGCATAAATGGATGATCTTCAACATAAAACAATATAAAGGGGGCGATGTTGTGAAAGAAATTGAAGTAGTGATTGATACGGAAGAAATTGCGGAGTTCTTTTACAATGAACTAGTTCGCCGTGGTTTTGCGCCTACGGAAGCGGAATTAGAGGAGCTCGCTGATATTACATTTGATTATTTAATTGAAAAGTGTATTATTGACGAAGAAATGAATGAAGACGAATAAACGACGGATAAACCGTCGTTTTTTTAATGTTTTGAAACTTTTTGTTTGTTCTATTCGTATGCATAAGAGTAGTATGTTTATCAAGTGAAATGGAGGGTGCAAATATGTCTTTGTTTAACAAAATGTTGGCAAGTGTCGGAATTGGTGCGGCAAAAGTAGATACGAAACTATATGAGTCAAGATTAACAGCCGGAGATCCGTTAAAAGGGGTTGTTGAAATTGTAGGCGGAAATGTAGAACAAACGATCGACGATATCTATTTATCTCTTTGTGCAACGTATGTAAAAGAAGTTGATGATCGCAAAGTAACAAAACAAGCGATTGTTGAAAAATGGAAGTTGTCTGATCCATTCACGATTGGGATTGGAGAAAGAAAAGAAATTCCGTTTTCGGTTCAACTGCCAGCAGATACTCCTTTAACGGTCGGAAGAACAAGGGTTTGGCTTCATACGGGACTAGATATCAAAAATGCAATCGATCCAACAGATAGCGACTACGTTCACATTCAACCGTTTCCGCTTATGAATGCCGTGTTTACGGCAATGGATCGACTTGGTTTTCGTTTAAGAGAAGCAGAATGTAAAGAAGCTTCTTATCATTTACGTAAACGCCTTCCTTTTATACAGGAATTTGAGTTTGTGCCAATAAGCGGGGAATTTCGTAGCAAATTGGATGAAGTTGAAATTATGTTTTTCCCGCATTCGCATGAAGAGGTCGAGATGCTGATTCAAATCGATCGTCGCGCTCGCGGTTTAGTTAGTTTATTTGCTGAAGCGCTTGATTTAGATGAAACATTTGTGCGAATGAAAGTTTATCAAAACGATATGCCGGTGATGGAACAGAAACTAGCCTCTGTCATCCGAAAATATTGCTAAACAATGAAGGGATTGAGCGGTGATCGCTCAATCTTTTTTATAGATCATCGGTTGAATTTACATCCGCTCGACAAAACAACAAAAAATTTGCTAAAGGAATCGACAAAGCGAAAAGCAAATATGAATGATCAAGAAAAAGGAGCAAGGAGTGGATAGGATGATTCGAGCGTTGATGGGGAAGATTTTAAAAAATGAACAATGTTATGATGTCACCATTTTTCAAACACCGCAATTTGGTCAAACGAAAGGATATAAACAAGTTTATCGATTAACGGTTGTTGGCGAAGATCATGATGATGTGTTAGCGGAAGTGTATCGAATGTTTAATGTTCCAGACTTAGTTCCGAAAGATTATACGGCTCGCTACATGGGAACAGGAGATATCTTATTGATCGATGAGGGAAGAAATGGACAGTTTTGCTACCGATTATGCCCAGATGGATGGGAGAAAATTCACCGCATTCATCTTCGTTAGTTAAATATGTCTTCAAATGTTCACAAAATTGTGCTATATTTTATATAGACAAATAGCACAAGGTGAAGTAATATATATTTTTTATAAAAACCCCCTTGTGCGAACAAAGGGGTTTTATCAATTTTCATTATTTTTTTCGTTTGTCAGCTGAATCTTCTTTACCATGTGCTTCTTCTTCAGCGATTAACGCTTCTTTGGGAATATGATTGTTTTTCTTTGGACTATTAATGCGACTTCGATGTTTCTTTCCCATGGTTGATCCTCCTTTTCATCACCTTCGTTATTAAATTAATCTAAAATATAAAAAAATATGTGTACGGGAGCGGGGGAGTTTTTCATGTTCGCGCTTATCGTTTCTGCAGTAATTGGAATCATCGCCATTTTCGCATCGCTATTTGTGAAATTTGAACTCGAGCGAGCGATCGGTAAAAGAAAGAAAATTTTTTTGTTACATTTCGCTAATATCTGTATAACAAATGTCGTGATTGCAAGCTCTTATTATATTTTTAGCGGGATGTTTGAAACGAATTCCCAGTCGTTTTATATTGTTTATCTCGCTTCATTAGAATGCCTTCTTCCTGTGTATGTCGTATGCTACTTGTTGTATGAACAATATGAGCGAACAAAAAAGAAATATACGATAAGCGAAGACAAAAAAGTTCTATACATTAAACCAAAATATTTAGCGATGAAGCATTATAAAAAAACGTCGTGAAAGAGGAGGATGCTCCTCTTTTCTTTTTTACACATGAAAAAGAAAGCTTTAGCGAATGATAGTAGTGTGTTATAGTATATATGCAGCACACATTTCAAAGGAGGATTTATATGAGCATTCATATCGAAGCAAAAGAACATGAAATTGCTGATAAAATTTTACTTCCAGGCGACCCTCTTCGCGCTAAATATATTGCGGAAACGTTTTTAGAAGGGGCTACTTGCTATAATAACGTTCGCGGAATGCTTGGATTTACTGGTACATATAAGGGGCATCGCATCTCGGTACAAGGAACAGGAATGGGTGTTCCTTCCATCTCCATCTACATTACAGAATTAATGCAAAGCTACAATGTACAAACATTAATTCGCGTTGGTACGTGCGGTGCGATTCAAAAAGACGTGAAAGTACGTGATGTCATTTTAGCGATGAGTGCTTCAACGGATTCACAGATCAATCGTTTAACATTTGGTGGAATTGACTACGCACCGACGGCAAACTTTGAATTATTGAAGAAAGCGTACGATATCGGAACTGCAAAAGGATTAGATTTAAAGGTCGGAAACGTGTTTACGGCTGACATGTTCTATAATGATAATGCGGATTGGGAAAAATGGGCGCGTTACGGCATTTTAGCTGTTGAAATGGAGACAGCCGCTCTTTATACATTAGCTGCAAAATTTGGACGTAAAGCACTCACCGTCTTAACGGTAAGCGACCATATTTTAACTGGTGAAGAAACAACAGCGCAAGAACGTCAAACGACATTTAATGAAATGATCGAACTGGCGTTAGAAACGGCGATCCAACAGTAAAAATAAAGAAGCTCCTTGGCAAAATTCCGAGGAGCTTCCTTATGTTTAAAAGTTAGGTGAATGGAAATGAAAAAATGGATGCTTATTTTAGCGATGATCGTGTATGTAAGTGGATGTGATCGTTCCTCATCGGCACATCCAATCGCTCAAAAACAAGAAACAAAAGTGACACCGCAGGAAGAACAAGTGAACCCACAGGAAAAAACAGTCAATGAAACTCCTTCTGAACTTTTGCTAGAAGAAAAGTTTTGGAACCAAATAGAAGTGCAAAATGGAATCAAAGTGATTGTGAACCCAGAGAATATTTTAGCTTTAGTGAATAAAGAACAAAGCTTGCCTGCGAACTATAAGCCGAACGATTTGGTCATCCCAAATGTTCCGTTTACGTTTGCAGAAACGAATGTCGAAAAACGTTATATGCGTGCGGAAGCAGCCAAAGCCCTTGAAGAAATGTTTGCGAAAGCGAAAGAAGAGCAAATTTTTTTATATGCGGTATCTGGCTATCGATCATATGAACGCCAAAAAGCCTTGTTCGATGCAGAAGTGAATCGGGTAGGAAAAGACAAAGCGGTCATGGCGGTAGCGATTCCAGGGAGAAGTGAGCATCAAACAGGTTTGGCGGTTGATATTACAAGCCCAAGTGTACAGTATGAGATTACGCAAGCATTCGGAGAAACGAAAGAGGGAAAATGGGTAGCTGAACATGCTCATGAATTTGGTTTTATCATTCGCTACCCGAAAGGAAAAGAAGGAATTACAGGATACCAGTATGAACCTTGGCATTTACGATATGTTGGCAAAAAAGCAGCCAAAGTCATTTTTGAAAAAAGAATTACGCTTGAAGAATATTTCCAAATCGTGAAAAAAGTGTAGATTATGCACACGTCAACACATTATACTTTTGAAAGATCGGTAAAAGTTTACGTTTGATATAAAGATATAACTCATATTTATAAACAGCGATGACCGCTCTTTTTAAATGGGTTTGTCTTAAGAAACCATGGATTCTTTTTTTCGCGTAGTTTAACGCTTGGTTTTGCGAAATAAACTGCTTCTTTATAATTTTTGTTTCGATTTCATTTAGTAGCGAAATCGAAAAGCGGATCATGGCCAAATCGGTTCTTCCAATAAATTCATAAATCGTCATAAAAAATCCCTCCTTAGTATTTACAATGTTGAAATATACTTTACAATAAATTAACATAAATTGAGTAAAAAAATTGTCGGAATATCAATGAAAGATTCGACAATTTTAAACTAAAAAGGCTACTCGTATTGAGTAGCCTTTTTAGTTAATAAATATATTTTGGCTAAGACCAATGTTGTTGAATGTTTCCCACTGTTCTTCAGTAAACCAATTTTGTTGCTATAGACCCACACGATCAAGACTTGGTAAACTTGTTTATGCTAGAACATAAGGAGAAGATGGTGGAAATATGAAACAGATGAAACCAGAAGTGGGAGCTTGGGTAAGCATTGGGTCATACTTTGTTCTATCCTCTGTCAAATTGTCCGTTGGTTATTGGACGAACTCTCAAGCGCTTAAAGCGGATGGACTTAATAATTTCACAGATATAATTTCTTCGATTGCGATTTTAATTGGATTGCTCATTGCGAAAAAACCTCGAGATGAAAATCATCCGTATGGTCATTCTCGAGCTGAACATATTTCTTCTTTATTAGCCGCTTTTATTATGATGACGATCGGAATGGAAGTCTTGATGGATGCCGCATTGGCTCTCAAAAGCGATAAGAAAATGGTTCCCGATGCGATCGCAGCATGGACGGCGTTTTTCGCTGCTTGCTTCATGTTTTTCGTTTATTTATTTAACAAGAAGCTGGCTGAGCGAACAAACAGCCAGGCGATCGCAGCAGCTGCGAAAGATCATTTATCTGATGCACTTGTTAGCATTGGAACAGTGATTGGAATTATGGGTACTCACATAGGAGTAATTTGGCTAGATTCTTTGACAGCTTTGATTGTTGGTCTCATCATTTGTAAAACGGCATGGGATATTTTTAAGGAAGCCTCGTACACATTAACCGATGGATTTGACGAAGAAAAGTTGCGACAATATAAGCAGGAAATTTCCGAGATTCCTGGAGTGGAACAAGTAACTGACGTGAAGGCGCGCATGCTTGGAAATGAAGTAATACTTGATGTAACAATCCAAGTTTCCCCGTACTTAAATGTTGTCAAAAGCCACGAAATTGCAGATTGCATTGAGGTATTTATGCAAGAAAAGCACGATGTTACAAAAACCCATGTTCATATTGAACCGTATTCAACATTGGATGAAAAAACGCATTGAAACATGTCCAAACTTTCTTCCTTTTTCATTTATAACAAATAGGAAGAGGTTTGAAAAGGGATGGCTTGGTTAATAAACAATAACCAAGCTTTTTTTGTAACAAAAATTTATTTAAAATAATTATAAAAAAGTATTGACTATTAAATTAATATTGATATAATAATCGGTGTAATGTGATAATGATTCTAATTTTCAGGAGGTAATGATAATGGTGGAAAGAATGGTTGGTAAACAAGCTCCACGCTTTGAAATGGAGGCAGTGATGCCAAATAAAGAGTTTGGAAAAGTATCTTTAGAAGAAAATATGAAAAAAGGTAAGTGGACCGTTCTATTCTTCTACCCAAATGATTTTACGTTCGTTTGTCCAACAGAAATTACCGCTTTAAGTGATCGATATGATGAATTTGCTGATTTGGATGCTGAAGTTATTGGCGCATCTACAGACTCCGTTTACACCCATCGCGCTTGGATCGAAACAAGCCGAAACGATGGCGGTTTGGGCCCGTTAAACTTTCCGTTAGCAGCCGATAAAAATATGAAAGTTTCAAAAGACTATGGCGTATTAATAGAGGAAGAAGGAATTGCTTTACGCGGACTATTTATCATTAATCCAGAAGGGGAATTGATGTACGCAGTGATCAATCATAACAATATCGGTCGAGATGTCGATGAAACATTACGCGTATTGCAAGCTTTGCAAACAGGAGGACTTTGTCCAGCAAACTGGAAGCCAGGACAAAAAACACTATAATACACCATTTATCATACAGCATTACATATGATAAGCTTCATTTTCCAACATGAACAAGCTTTTCTGCCACTCCCACGAACGAAAATGCCATCAGATAAACGAATTTGTCTGCCATGCGTTTCACGTTCGGGATTGGCATGCTTCTAGCATGCCGTGGCGGCAAGAAAAATCTTGCCGTCTATGGCAGAAAAGCGGCCTTCTATTGATGGTGAGATATGTCGAAAACTCAACTTGAATCTAATATAATACAGGAGGTTGATCAAATATGAAATTACGCGATGAAATGCCAGAATTGATCGGAGCAACAGAGTGGATCAATGGAGAAGTGACAAAAGAACAACTGCTAGGAAAACCGACGCTTATTCACTTTTGGTCTGTAAGTTGCTATTTATGCAAAGAAGCGATGCCGGAATTAAATGAACTTCGCGACGAGTACGATGACGAGTTAAATGTTGTTGCCGTTCATATGCCGCGTTCAGAGAATGATTTAGACTTAGATGTCATTCGTCAAATGGCGCTTGCCCATGATATTATCCAGCCGATTTTTGTTGATAATGAACATAAGTTAACGGATGCATTTGAAAATAAATATGTTCCTGCATACTATTTGTTCGATGCAGAAGGAAAGCTGCGTCATTTCCAAGCAGGTGGAAGCGGAATGACTATGCTTCGCAAACGAATTGAACGCGTGTTAAACGAAGAGAAGTAAGGATTATCCTTTTTATGGATAATCTTTTTTCTTTTCAGAAAATTTGATTTTAGCGGTTGACGTTTTGTTGTTTTGTTATATAATAATTATTAATAATATATATACTGTTATAATACAGTTAGGGAGCGGATGGAATTGATGGATATGCAAAAATGTCAAATTGCTTGGAATTTCTTTTTGGAAAGTTGTGAAAAACATGGAATATCAACAAACTTAAGTTTCTATCAATTTATTCAATCTGTTACCGTTGAACAATTAGAAAGTATGGTTCGTCAATCAGAATTAGCTGGATAAAAAGTGTGGGGTTATGATGACAATTGAAATGAGTCTGTGAAAAACGTCTGTAAAGAAAAAATACAGACGTTTTTTTGTTTAAGTTTTTTTATGGAAAAATAAAGAAAGGTGTTTTATAATGTAATTTCGTTCAACAGAAAGAGAATGTAAAAGGAGATTGAAGAGAATGGAACAAAAGCAGCTAGGCGTTTTTTATGCAGCGTTTGCTTACTTTTTATGGGGGATTTTACCTTTGTATTGGAAGTTGCTTCATCACGTCCGAGCAGAGGAAATTTTAGCCCATCGAATGATTTGGTCTTTTTTATTTATGCTCATATTGTTAGGAATCCAAAAGCAGTGGCAAACTTTTTTTGCATTGTTACGGCAAGCGTTTATTCAGCCGAAACAAATGTTTATTATTTTTGTTGCTTCTGTATTGATTAGCGCGAATTGGTTTATTTACATATGGGCTGTGAATCATGATCATATGATCGAAGCGAGTTTAGGTTACTACATTAATCCGCTTTTAAGCGTTTTGCTAGGTGTGATTGTATTAAAAGAAAAATTAAACCGTTGGCAAGTTCTTTCCTTCTTTTTAGCATTGGTTGGGGTATTGATTATGACCGTTCAACACGGGAAGTTTCCATGGATTGCTCTTTCACTCGCGTTCAGCTTTGCAGTATACGGACTAGTTAAAAAGCTGACAAATTTTGATTCTTCGATTGGCTTAACAATGGAAACCATGATCATTGCACCGATTTCTGTTCTCTACGTTGTGTACTTGCACTTAAAAGGAATGAACACGTTTAGTCCATCTTCTTTGCATTCAATGCTTTTATTAATTGGAGCGGGACCAGCTACCGCCCTTCCATTGCTTTATTTCGCGAAAGGGGCTAAACAAATTTCTTTAACTCTGTTAGGTTTTTTACAATATATTGCCCCGTCTTTAAGCTTAATTTTAGGTGTGTTTTTATTCCACGAACCATTTACCAATACTCATGTTTATTCTTTTAGTTTCATTTGGAGTGCACTGCTCATTTTCTCTTTCTCAAAAATGCTACCAGAACGAAAGGAAAAATCTTTGCGTGTTTAACGCCCGCTTATAAGTGGGCGTTTTTTTAATAACGTTTTTTAGTGGAATTGAATAGTTTGTTAGTACAAGAAAAAAGGAGGTGTTCAAAAGTGAGTGGAGGTCCAGGTCATCGTAGCGGTTTTGCGTTACTGGTTGTGTTATTTATTTTATTAATTATTGTTGGTTGTGCGTGTATTGGTGGTTGGGGATACTAAAATTCGTTTTGACTGATAAAGGAGGAGAACGCATGTTTGGATATAGTTGCGGATATGGGTATGGTGCGCCAGTGGGATATTATGGACGTGGACGCAGTTTTGTATTGATCGTTGTCTTGTTTATTTTGCTTATTATCGTTGGAGCATCATGGTTTTAACAAACAAGAGGGAAACCCCTCTTGTTTTTATTTAACTTAGATAGGTTTGGTCATTGGCAGTTTGTAAATGTTGCCGCTGAATGAAACGAAGCCTTATCCATAGGAAAAGAGCTCCAGAAGCTAAACCAAAGATCAAACCAAGCCAATAACCAAAAGGACCGATCTGTGTATAATGAGCGAGTACATAACCGCTTGGAAGACCGATGACCCAATAAGAAATGAGTGCCATAAAAAAAGTGGAATTGACATCTTTATATCCACGCAGAGCTCCTTGAATTGGTGCGGCAATTGCATCAGATAATTGAAAGAAAATCGCATACAATAAAAACTGTTTCGCCAGTTGTAAAACGTTTGGATTATGTGTATACAGAGCTGCAATATGCTCACGAAAGAAAAAGAGAATAAAAGAAGCAAAGAGTGCCATGGATAGGGCGATCGCAATCCCTAGAGTACAATATTGTTTAGCATCATATGGACGTTTGGCCCCGACTTCAAAACCGACAGCAATCGTTAACGTCAACGAAATGCTTAAAGGGACCATATAAAGTAAGGAAGCGAAATTCATTGCTGCTTGATGGGCGGCAATGGCTGTCGTGCCAAAATGGCTCATAAGCAGCGCTACAGCCGCAAAAATACTTGTTTCAAAAAAGATTGAAAATCCAATTGGTATTCCGATTTTCATCAATTGTTTCCATGCTGTTAAAGAGATAAAAGGCAATTTAGAAAATATTTTATATTGAGAAAATGGCTTTCGTTTTTGGATTATGTAAAAAGCTATAAACGTAATACACCAATATGTAACGGCTGTTGCATATCCTGCTCCCACTCCCCCGAGTTTTGGAAATCCCCATTTCCCAAAAATAAGTACATAGTTTAATAGTAAGTTGATCGGTAAAGAAGTGAAAGTAATCAACATCGTTACTTTTGTTTGTCCAAGTGCATCGATAAAACAGCGAAACACGGTATAGACAAATAACGCAATGATCCCTAGTGAAAGTGCGATTAAATAATGGTAAGCAATCGCTTCAACTTTCGACTCTAAATGCATTTGCTCCAATAAAGGAGATAAAAGAAAAAAACCGCTGCCAATTACGACAAGCGCCAGAAATATGGCTAAATATACAGCCTGTACGACAAAAAAGGAAATCTCTTCATTTTTTCCCGCTCCAAACGCTTGAGCGACAAGAGGGGTTAATGCGAATAGAATCCCGCTTACCCCTGTAAAGATCGGTGTCCAAATGTTAGAGCCGATTGCCACACCTGCCAAATCCGCGGCACTTACTCGCCCCGACATCATAACATCAAAAAAATTCATTGCATATAATCCGATTTGTGTTAGAAAAATCGGCAACAAAATGTGAAAAAATTGAATCATCTTTTCTTTTAATGTGAACGTTTCCTGCATAAAAAAAATCTTCCTTCTCTCTTCATTTTTAGACATTATATCACAATATTTTGTTTATATGTAATATTTTTGATGAGAGGGTTGTTAGATCAACGAGTATAAAGATATTGCATTTGATGTTAAGTTTTGTTACATTAAAATAGTCGTATAACATCGAAAGAGGTGAAAACATGGAATTATTGCAGTCAGTCGTTTCGTTTTTAAACGATATGTTATGGTCACGGGTCATTATCGCCTTACTTATTTTCATGGGATTATATTTTACAATTCGTACGAATTTTGTTCAATTTCGTTATTTCCGCGAGATGTTTCGAGTGATCGTGGAATCACCTAAACAAAAAGGAAACATCTCTTCTTTACAAGCGTTTTTTATGAGTACGGCATCTCGTGTTGGAACTGGAAACTTAGCAGGGGTTGCTTTAGCTGTTTCTCTTGGTGGACCTGGTGCTGTATTTTGGATGTGGTTGATTGCTTTAATTGGAGGGGCATCCAGTTTTGTAGAAAGTACGCTTGCGCAAATTTATAAAGTAAAAGATGAAAATGGATATCGCGGCGGTCCAGCGTATTATATGGAACGCGGATTAAATAAACGTTGGATGGGGCTTATTTTTGCGTTGTTAATTACGTTTTCTTTCGGTCTAGTTTTTAACTCTGTTCAAGCAAATACGATTACGTTTGCATTTGAAAATGCATTCCACATTGATCGTGCTATTGTTGGAGCCGTGATTGCGATCATAACAGCCATCATTATTTTTGGCGGTGTGAAACGTGTAGCAGCAGCAACATCCATTATTGTTCCAGTAATGGCAGGATTATATTTGCTTGTAACATGTTATGTGTTAGTGGTTCATATTGCAGATATTCCAGCGATGTTCGCCTTAATCTTTAAAAATGCATTTGGTTTAGAACAAGCCGTTGGTGGCGGATTTGGTGCAGCCGTGATGATGGGAATTAAACGTGGATTGTTCTCTAATGAAGCTGGTATGGGTAGTGCTCCAAATGCGGCAGCAACAGCTGAAGTGTCACATCCTGTCAAGCAAGGTCTTATCCAAACGTTAGGTGTATTTACAGATACATTGCTTGTTTGCAGCGCTACAGCATTTATGATTTTATTATCTGGCGAGTATACAAAAGAGGGACTTGATGGAATCGCATTAACACAAGCCGCATTAAGTACGCATATCGGTGAGTGGGCGAAAGCTTTTGTAGCGATTTGTGTGTTTTTGTTTGCTTATAGCTCGATTATTGGAAATTACTATTATGGCGAGACAAACATTGAATTTATTAAACCAAGCAAAAAGGTATTGTTTGTTTATCGACTTGCGGTAATCGGTATGGTCGTTTGGGGTTCGATTTCGAGCATTCAAATCGTTTGGGATTTAGCCGATTTATTTATGGCATTTATGGCAATCATCAACCTTATCGCAATTTTTGCGCTTGGAAAAGTGGCATTTGCAGCTTTAAGAGATTATACGGAACAGCGGAAACAAGGTAAAAATCCTGTTTTCTACGCTCGTAACATCGGAATTGACCATGTTGATTGTTGGAATGAAGAAGAATATGAAGAATTGAGAAAAGAAGCATAAAAAATAAGGCTGCCATTGGCAGCCTTATTTTTTATGCTTCGGATGAACAGGTAACTCAATGATAAAACATGTTCCGTTTTCTGGTTGACTACTAACTTTCATTGACCCATGATGAAGTTCAATAATTTTTCGCGATAATGAAAGACCAAGCCCAGTCCCTGATTCTTTTGTTGAGAAAAACGGTTCAAAGATATGATCGATAATAGTAGGGGGGATGCCAGGGCCGTTATCGCAAAAGTAAATTCGCACGAGATTGTTATGTAATTTGCTTTTAATTCGGACCTGTAATGATTTTTCTGTTTTTGCTTCAATCGCATTACGAAATAAATTAATGAATACTTGCAATAATTGATTTTTATCAATTTCAACCGTATAGTTACACAATTGTTCGTCTAAATCGTAATGAATATCGATGTTATGAAGTAACGCTTCGCTTTGCAACAAAATACCTAGATCATTTTGAATAAAATCGTTAATACAAATGTACTCCGCTTTTATTTCGGCTGGTTTAGCAATATTTAAAAAATCAGTAATAATGTTGTTTGCACGATCTAGCTCCGGGATGAGTAGTTGATCAATCAACGTTATAATATGTTCAGGTAATTGATTTCTCAAAAATTGTAAATAGCCTCGTACCGTTGTTAGCGGATTGCGAATTTCGTGGGCAATCCCTGCAGCAATTCGTCCAGCGATCGCTAATTTTTCTGCCTCTTTAACCATATTTAATGATTGAAACATGCTTATGACTCGCTTAATAGAACCATCAGGATTGCGAATAATTCTTGTGTTAATGATTCCATAATAACGATCAAGCACTTCGCGATTATAAATTGGTTCATTGGTTTCAATCGTTTGTAATATCATGATTTGTTCGTCAGGAATTTTTAATAGTTCGCGAATGTGCTTTCCAATGATTTCATCTCGATTTACACCGACATCGTTAGCTGCTTGTAAATTGCAGAGAGTAATGATTCCTTGGCCGTCAACAAAGACGATATGATGAGGAACAAGATCGAAAATAGGTAAAAGGAATCGTTCGACTTGTTCAAATGGATAATCTAACTGTAAATCCATATCTAATTTTAGCTCGGCTTTTTTTGAGGGATTAGGCGTAAACGTTTGGATAGATGGCCGGACAATCCCACGATGTTTTTCAAGAGTTTTTCCTAAATGATAGTCAGTATATGTAAACGGAAAATGAATATGTTCGACGAAGCGTTTATATAGTTGTAGCTCTGTTTCAAGTTCTTTCACTTTTTGCTGTAGCTGTTCGTAAGTTAAAGGCTCCATAAGCATGACTCCTTCATCACTTCCATCTATTTTGTTAGTTTAACGTAAAATGGTTGATAGGGCTAGTAGATAATAAAAATTTTTATAAAACTATGTTCTAAATAACAAATGTTCTAAACAAAAAAAAGTAATACATACAATGTAATTATCATACATTTAAGAAGATGAAAAAAGAAAGGGGGAGTTCTTCTTTGAATTACTCAAATCATCAAACGCCTCCTCAATTATTCATGTTGATTGATCCATATGTTTATCAAACATTACAAACGATAATCGGAAAAGAAATCGTTGTAGAAACTGTACGCGGAAACGTTCAAGGTGTACTTAGAGATACGAAACCAGACCATATTGTCGTACAAAATAGCGATGCTCTTTTTTTCGTGCGCATTCAGCAAATTATTTGGATCATGCCAAAACAACTTTAAAGGAGAAAACGAATGGATAAACTGCAAACTTGTATACGTTAAGTGATGCAGAAAACAAATTTTTGATGGAAGAGAATTGGAGGGAATCGAAGGCCACTCGGCGGAGCTGTTCCAGATCTAGAGAAAGTGCTAGAAGAATTCGCACTAGGAAAAGTTCTCATGAAGATTTTCGAGGAATTGCAAAACATTAAAAAATGTGAGTAAAAAGGCTATGCTAAGGCATAGCTCTTTTTGGGGTAAAATAGTTCCAAATAAACTATGTTCTAAATAATCAACTTTAAAACAGAAAAAAAGAAAATAGGGAAGGTTGCTCGCCAGAAGAAAAATGGAATATAATGATAACGTTGAAAAATTTTTAATAGGGGAATGGACCATGATTACAATCCAAGATATCCAGCAAGCAAGAGAAAGAATGAAAGGAGTAGTACATAAAACTCCTCTTGAATTTTCACAAACATTCAGCCGATTATCCGGGAATAACGTATACATGAAACTAGAAAACCTGCAAAAGACGGGATCATTTAAAGTTCGAGGCTCATACAATAAAATTATGTCGCTAAGCAAAGAAGAGCGAGAACGTGGAGTGATTGCGGCATCTGCTGGGAATCATGCGCAAGGAGTAGCTTACTCAAGCAGCATGATTGGCATCCCTTGTACAATTGTGATGCCTAAAGGGGCTCCGCTAAGCAAGATTCAAGCAACGCAAGGATATGGAGCCAACGTTATTTTACATGGAGACGTTTTCGACGAATCCTTGGAATATGCATTAAAATTAAAAGAAGAAACAAAAGCAACGTTCGTGCACCCGTTTGACGACCCAGCCGTGATTGCTGGACAAGGGACCATTGGAGTTGAACTATTCGAACAGCTTGACTCCATTGATGCTGTTATTTGTCCAGTTGGCGGTGGTGGATTGCTTTCTGGCATAGCGATTGCTATGAAACAAAAAAACCCATCGATTCAAGTATATGGTGTTGAATCAACAGCATGCGCAAGTACAACTGCCGCAACAAAACATAGCAAGCCAATCATGATTACACCAGCGAATACAATTGCAGACGGCATCGCTGTTAAACGAATCGGTGATCTTACATTTTCTTACATACAAAAATACGTAGACGATATTGTTTGTGTAGATGAAACCGATATTTCTCGAACCATGTTGTATTTACTTGAACGAAATAAATTGCTCGTTGAAGGTTCAGCAGCTTGCTCTCTTGCTGCATTACTATACAAAAAAATCCCTTTACAAGGCAAAAATGTTGTCGCTATTTTAAGCGGCGGAAACGTTGATGTTACGTTAATCTCACGAATTATTGAGCGAGGATTAGTCGAATCAGGACGTTTTGTCACCTTCTCCACAGTTATTTCCGATAAACCTGGACAACTCAATAAATTACTACGCATTATTGCTGATTTAGAAGCAAATGTGATGTCCATTGACCATCAACGAATGGGAACAAACGTATTGCCAGGACAAGCCGAAATTCGTTTTTCATTAGAAACAAAAAATAAAGACCATATTGATCAAATCCATCAAGTATTAACCGAAGCAGGATATAACATTCGACGTCTTGACTAAAAAATGCGGATTCATGCAGCAAATGCTCATGAATCCGCATTTTTTATCATAAAAATTTATACATTGCTTATATGATGGACTAAGAAATTATATTTTGAGAATACAAACAAACATTGACGAACAAAAGCTGTGACAAGCTGCCTTATTCATCTGGACAATTCCCTCCAATCCATCGTATGCACTGTTTATGAAGAAGGAGTGAAAAAGTTGAACAAAAACGTTTTTTTATCTAAAGTGACAAAGCATGTAACTCTTATTACCCTACATCGTCCTGAAGCGGCGAATGCATTATCCTTACAGCTTCTCCGTGAATTGAATGAGGCAATCGAGGAAATCAAAAATGATCGAACAACCCGTGTTGTCATCATTACCGGATCGGGTGAAAAAATCTTTTGCGCAGGCACAGATTTAAAAGAAAGAGCTCGAATGAATGAAGAACAAGTATGTGAAACGGTTTCGATTATTCGTGAAACCGTTGCCAAGTTAGAATTACTTCCGCAACCTGTTATTGCTGCTTTAAACGGTTCTGCCTTCGGCGTCGGATTGGAGTTAGCGCTTGCCTGCGACATTCGAATGGCTGCGGAACATACAGTGTTTGGATTAACAGAAACATCACTAGGATTAATTCCAGGATCTGGAGGGACACAAAGATTACCTCGTTTAATTGGCAAAGGAAGAGCAAAAGAGCTCATTTTCACTGCTCGAAAAATAACAGCCGTTGAAGCAGAAAAACTCGGCCTAGTAGAACACGTCATTCCATCTAATCAATTGTTAGAAAAATCAATTCGACTTGCTGAACAAATCGCAAGCAATGCTCCTACCGCCGTAATACAAGCAAAAATCGCTATCAATCGCGGCTTGGAAACTGATTTAGCAACCGGTCTTATGATCGAACAAATCGCTTATGAACGAACAATTCCAACGAAAGATCGACTAGAAGGATTACAAGCCTTTAAAGAAAAAAGAAAGCCAGTTTATAAAGGGGAATAACTATATATGATAAGTTTAATTTTTCGACATAAACAAGCTTTTCTGCCACTTCTCCGAACGAAAACGCCATCAGACAAATGAATTTGTCTGTCATGCGTTTTACGTTCGGAATCGGCATGCTTCTAGCATGCCGGGGCGGCAAGAAAAATCTTGCCGCCTATGGCAGAAAAGCAGTCTTCTATTCATGATGAGATATGTCGGAAACTCAACTTGAATCTATATATGAAGTGAAAAATCATGGGCTTGAATGAATTAAGAGGGAGTCAAAAAACATTAAAAGGGTTGCAAAAATTAAATTTTGCAGCCCTTTTTTTGAATTTTTGAACTAAAAACAAAGAGATTCCGTTGTAAAATAGGCATGAAAATTAAAATTTTGTTTTTACATGGCGAAAAAGAATGCTTTTAAAGTTTAATGTATTTTACTATTATTAAGTTATACTAGTTTTCGTTCTCGTCTTACATCCATTTATCATTTCTTCATAATTGAACCGAAAGGGGTGAAAGCATGAGACAAATGGAATTTTTTATTGTTCCCCATCCGCGTGGCACTGTACGAGTCGATGTATATAAAAAAAATGACTTATACGAAGTGTATGCAAAATTCAAAGACATAGCAACCGTTCAAGCAAGTGGAAGCGACAAAAATTTTACTGTTTTGCAAGCATTGCATCAGCTAGCAAAATATTTGAACAAATATAAGGAATCATAAAAATAAAATTTCATTACACCACATCATTTTTAATTAAGAAAAAGAAGGAGGAAACACATATGATTCATCTTAATTGGCATAATCGTCCGACAATCAAAAAAGTAAGATGCAACCATACAAATGCAGAAAAATACATAGTTCATAATGTGCTCACCCCTGGAAAAGTATACGAAGTGAAAAATGAAACAGAAGATTTTTACTTCATCATTGATAATCACGGAAAAATCGGAGGATATCACAAACATTACTTTACAGAAGAAACAGTGTAATACCACTTTTTTCACATTTCCTTCCCCCTTGTTTCAATCTTTTTTCACAAATACATGATATGGTTACTAGCGAATTGAAAAAAACAAGGGGGAATGTTCGCAATGAAAAAATGGTTGTCGCTTTTACTAGTCGCCATGCTTATGTTGGCAGTGGGATGCTCGCAAAAAGAAAAAGCGAATGAAGAAACAAAAACAGAAATAACAAACCAAGAAATATCGAGCGAAAAACAAAACAAAAATGAAGATATGCTTGCGAAAGCAGCGATGGCAGAACCAGATGAAAATACGGTATGTGCTTTTTGCAACATGAAAGTTTATCCGAAAAATCATGAATTAGGAAAATTCACGGCTAAACTTGTTAAAGAAAATGGAGAAGTATTGTTCTTTGACGATGCCGGATGCTTGCTTAACTACGAACGTGATCAATCGCAAAAGGCCATAAAAAAATACGTACGTGACTACAACTCTTTCGATTGGGTTGAAGCTGAAAAGGCAACGGTCGTAAAAGCGGATATTAAAACACCAATGAATTACGGTTATGCCTTCTTTGCAAAGAAAGAGGATGCGGAAGCATTTGTGAACAATCATAGCGATTTACATGCTTCTATTGTTTCGTGGGACGATGTCGACTCTGTCGCTCACGAACGTTATCTGAAGAAAAAAATGATGCAAAATAACAATCATGAACACAGTCATAATAATCATGATCATGATAACAATAGTCATAGCCATTAAAGCTACCTTCTTGGGTAGCTTTTATTATTTCTTCGTACCTTCATTCCTGCTTCATTGCAGGAATTTTTTCTTTACCAAAACTGTATTATAAATTATAATACAGTTAACACACACGACACACCTTTAACTTCATGTTTTAGAAAAACAAGGTATTATTGCTAAAGAAAGGAGGGGGACTATGTTTGATCTAGATCTGCGCAGCCGAAAACCAATTTATGAACAACTTGTCGAGAAATTAAAAGAATTGATTATTCATGAAGTATTTAAACCAGACGAGCAGCTACCGTCTGTTCGCTTATTAGCAAAAGAATTGACAATCAATCCAAATACCATTCAAAAGGCGTATCGTGAACTTGAAAGAGAAGGGTATATTTATTCCATTCCTGGAAAAGGCAACTTTGTAGCAGCTAAAAAAGAAACGGTGAACACGGAGAAAATAGAAAAAATAAAAGAAGAAATGATGAAGCTGTTTCAAGAAGCGCTATACATTGGGATTAAAAAGGAAGAAATTTTAATTATGCTTACTCAAGCAGAGCAAATGGTCAAAGGGGGCGAAAGCAATGATCCAAGTTGAAAACGTAAGCAAACGGTTCAGTGACATGGAGGCAGTAAAAGGGGTTACCTTTACCGTTCCAAAAGGATCCATTTATGGTTTACTCGGCTCTAACGGTGCTGGGAAAACAACATTGTTAAAAATGATTGCGGGAATTTACAGACAAGATAGCGGAACGATTTTTATTGACGGAGAACCGATTTTTGAAAATGTAAAAAGAAAAGAAAGAACGCTTTTTTTACCAGATGCTTTATATTTCTTTCCGCATACAACTGTACAACAAATGGCTGATTTTTACAAAAGTATCTATCCGACTTGGAGCGACGAACGGTTTCATAAATTAAAAGAACTGTTCCCGATTGATGTAAACAAAAAAATTCAACGGATGTCCAAAGGAATGCAAAGACAAGTCGCTTTTTGGCTCACGTTATCAGCCCTTCCCGATGTGCTCATTTTAGATGAACCGCTCGATGGACTCGATGCCGTCATGCGACAAAAAGTGAAAAATCTATTATTCCAAGATGTTGCCGAAAGAGAAATGACGGTCTTAATTTCTTCGCACAATTTACGCGAAGTCGAAGATCTTTGTGACCGCATCGGCATTTTACATCAAGGGACATTGATTCTTGAAAAAGAACTAGACGATTTAAAAACAGATATTCATAAGATTCAAGTTGCGTTCAAAGGTCCCATTCCTGATCTATTCTTACAGAATATGGATATTCTTTATAAAGAACAACGTGGAAGTGTGCTATTATGTATTGTCCGTGGAAAAGAAGAAAAGATTACTAAACATATTCAAGCGCACAATCCGATTTTGTTTGATCTTCTGCCATTGACGTTAGAAGAAATTTTCATTTATGAAATGGGGGATAAAGGGTATGCTATCGAAAATATCATTCTTTAATCGTGGAATCTTTATCCAAAGCATCCGCAATGTCGGCTGGATTGCCATCATCTACTTTCTCGGACTACTATTTGCACTGCCGATTCACATTTTAATGATGTACATCGATGAAAATTGGTTTTCTTATTATCACTCTAAACATTTATTTGCTGTCTCAAGTGGTATTCAATTTTTGCTTATGTTTATCATCCCCATATTACTGGCGGTATTTTTATTTCGTTATATGCAAGTGAAACTTTCTGCCGATTATATTCATAGCTTGCCGCTTAAACGCGAATCCCTTTTTCATCAACATGTTTTCGTTGGCGCATCGATCATCATCGTCCCTGTTGTTGCGATTGCCATCATCATTGCTTTATTACAACCTGCTTTTTCAATCGATTTATTTTCAATGAAACAAATCATTGAATGGACGTTATGGACAATCATCATCGACTTGTTTTTCTATTTCGGAACCGTTTTTGTCGGCATGTTCACAGGAATGTCGGTTTTACAAGGAATTTTCGCCTATATTTTATTTTTGTTTCCCGCTGGCATGATCGTTTTGTTTACATTAAATTTAAAATACTTTTTGTACGGTTTTGCCTATGATTATTACTTATCTCAAAAACTCGAAAACCTCGTTCCATTTATTCGAGTTACTCAACTCATTTCTCGGCCTTTTCAACCGCTTGAAATTAGTATATACATCGTATTGATTGTTGTGTTTTACGGGGTGTCGATATGGTTGTACAAAAAACGTCATATTGAAACGGCAACGGATGCAATCGCTTTTCGTTCTCTTCAACCAGTATTTAAATACGGATTTACGTTTTGTGTTATGCTCGTTGGCGGCTTATATTTCGGTGAAATGCAAGGCGATATTCGTTGGACGATTTTTGGTTACATCTTTGCTTCGTTAATCGGTTATTTCATTGCCGAAATGATTTTAGAAAAAACATGGCGCGTATTTGCCCGTTGGAAAGGTTATGTTGGTTACTCTCTTGTCATCATTGCCATTGGTCTTCTTCTAAAAGCAGATATCACCGGATATGAAAAGCGGATTCCATCTTTAGCTGACATTGAACGGGCATATTTTGGTGATTCGATTTATTATTTTGAAAACAACGAGGAAGGCATTAGCCCATTTTTCTATCAAAAAGAGAACATTGAAAATATTTATCTATTCCATCAACAGCTTATCAAAGATCGGCCAAAGGTTTCATTTCAAAATGATGATCGAGACTTACGCAATGTCGTCATCGGTTATGATTTAAAAAATGGAAAACGAATCGTGCGTTCTTATACTGTTCCAGTCGAACCATATAAAAATTTTTACGCTGCGATTGTTGAATCGAAAGAATATAAGCAAAACTACTATCCACTTTTGCGAGTCCATCGTTTCGATGATATACTACAAGTTTCCATTTCTTCGTCAGGAAAAATGATTCAGTTGCGAGACCGAAAGCAAATCGATTCATTTCTTACAACTGTTCAACAAGAGCTTGAAAATGAAACATTTGAAAGTTTAATTGATGCTCGCGGTTATCAGTGGGGAGATATCGAAGTTTTATGGGCCGACAATAAGCGAATGAACATCCCATGGAAAAAATCATACGATCGTCTCGATGAATGGTTAAAAGAAAATCACTTATTAGATAAAGCGCGCATGACCGCTAACGATGTTCGTTATACGCTGGTGATCGAAAATAAAGAAAAGAAACCTGTTTACGAATGGCAAAAAGAGATGATTGTGCAAGAAGGAAGCGGATGGAAAATTACAGATAAAGAACAGATTGAACAATGCTTGCGCGCTTCATCTTGGGAAGAGAATGCAGATTACATTGTCGCCTTTTTCTATGAAAATGGCTCCATCGACATTCAAGCATTTCGCAATGATCAAATTCCACCATTTATTCTTGAACATTTTCGTTAAAAGATCCCAAATGGGGTCTTTTTTCTTCGGTGGCAAAAAGTCAAAATATCAAGTAATATATTGTCGTACATCTTATGATATATAGTACATCTTATGAAGAGAGAGGTTGAAGATCGTGAAGCCAGTTGAACTATTAGCTCCAGCAGGAGATTGGGAATCTCTCCGTGCCGCCGTTGCGAACGGTGCTGATGCGGTGTATTTTGGAGTTGATAAATATAACGCTCGTGTTCGGGCGAAAAACTTCCGCGTGGAAGAATTAGCGGATGTTATGGCTTATTTGCATAAATACAACGTTCGTGGGTATGTCACGTTTAATATTTTAGTATTTGAAGATGAATTAGAAGAAGCCAAACGACTCGTAGAAGCCTGTATCGATGCAGGAGTCGACGCATTAATTGTACAAGACATGGGACTTGTCAAATTGATTCGAGAAATTTCTCCTGATTTTCCAATTCACGGTTCAACGCAAATGACGATCACTTCTCCAGAAGCGGTTGAGTTTTTAGAACCTTATAATTTAGAAGTCGTCGTATTAGGAAGAGAAAATAACTTAACTCACATCAAAAAGATTGCTGAAAAAACCAACGTACCGTTAGAAGTATTTGTTCACGGTGCTCTTTGTGTTTCCTACTCCGGTCAATGCTTAACGTCGGAAATGTGGGGAGGACGTTCCGCAAACCGTGGGGAATGTGCTCAAGCGTGCCGCCTTCCGTATGATCTGATCGTTGATGGCAAGAAAAAAGAAATGGGAAACGTTGCTTACTTACTATCTCCAAAGGACTTAGCCGCTATTGATCTCGTACCTGAATTAATCGAAGCGGGTGTGTCTACGTTTAAAATCGAAGGTCGTTTGAAATCACCAGAATATGTAGCAAACGTTGTCAGCAAATACCGAAAAGCCATTGATGAATATTTTGCCGGCCGTGATTACAAGCCGTCAGAAGAAGAAATTCGTGAACTCCAACAAAGTTTTAGCCGCGGATTTACACACGGATTTTTAAAAGGAACCAATAATAAACAACTCGTCGATGGAACGTTCCCGAAAAGCCGTGGTGTTTTCCTCGGTACGGTAAAGAAAGTACTGAAAGATGCTGTATTATGTGAGTTACAAGCACCGCTCAAACGTGGCGACGGTATTGTGTTTGATGCAGGACGGCCAGAAGAAAAAGAAGAAGGTGGACGGGTCTACGATTTACGCAAAAATGGAAAGAAAATTGAAGGAGAAGTATCAAGCGGTCTCGTTGAAATTGTTCCTGGCCGACATGATGTTAATTTAACGCGCGTTCACGTCGGCGATCGCATTTGGAAAACAAGCGACCAAGAATTAGATCGCCGTTTACGAAAAACATTTGAAACCGAACAGCCGTATAAGTTGTTCCCGCTTACCGTTCATGTTTCTGGCGAACTTGGAAAACCGCTCGTTTCTACTTGGCATGATGAAACAACCGGACATTCTGTAACGGTTCAATCGCAAGAATTGCTTCAGCAAGCGTATAAACGCCCATTAACATCCGATTATGTAAAAGAACAATTTGGCCGACTTGGCGGAACCATTTTTGAATTACGGGAGTTGTCAGCTACATTTACAGGTGATTTAATCCTTCCTGTAAAAGAGTTAAATCGAATGAGAAGAGAAGCTGTTGCACAATTGATCGAGCTGCGGCAATGCCCTCGCCGTTATGAAAAAAGAAAAGTCGAAGTAACCATAAACAAACAACCAAAACAAAAGGCAATTAATCCGAATCTGATCGCTCTTTGCCGCACAATGGAACAAATTGAGGCTGCTTGCCATACGGATGTAGACTTTATTTATGCTGACTTTGAATTTACAACGGACTATCCAAAGGCTGTTCAAGCCGCTCGGCAAGCTGGAAAACCGATTGCCTTAGCAACTCCGCGCATTCATATGCCTGGAGAAAATGGAATTTTAAAAGGAATTCTCAAGGCAGAACCAGATGCGATTCTTGTTCGCAGTCTAGGAGCGGTTCAATATTACACAAGCCAAGCGATTGATCAAACATTAATTGGCGATTTTTCATTAAATATTGCGAATCATCTTGCGGTTGAACTTTTCCTTTCTCGCGGTCTTGATCGTATTACGCCGTCGTACGACTTGAATATTCAACAAATGATTGACTTATTAGAAGCCGTACCGACAGAAAAGATCGAAATCGTCATTCATCAGCATTTGCCAATGTTCCATACAGAACATTGTGTATACTGTACATTTTTAAGCGAAGGAACCGATTTTACAAACTGCGGTCGTCCTTGCGAAAAACATCGTGTATCTCTACGCGACCGCATCGGCATGCTTCATCCTGTCCGTGTGGATATCGGATGTCGAAATACCGTTTACAATGCAATTGAACAATCGGGAGCAGAATACTTGCCAAACTTTTTAGAGCTTGGGGTCCGCTCTTATCGAATTGAGTTTTTGGAGGAAAATGCGAATAAAGTTGAAGAAGTGATCACTTTGTACCGTGAAGCACTTGAAGGAAAAAGAAGCGGTACAAGTGTTTGGCGTACACTAAAAGCCATTAACCAACTTGGTGTGACTCGAGGACAATTAGTGAAAAAATAAGCTGGCTCAATAGAGTCAGCTTATTTTTCACGGCTCATTTTTTTAAATTTTTAGGCAATTGTTACATACATTATTCATATAGGGCGCGTATATATACAGTATAAATACCCCCTATGGACAACTACAAGGAGGAAGTTATGTATGTCAAATAATGAATTAAACACAAGTAATTACCATGAATTTTTAGCACCTTTAATCGGGAAAAACGTTACCGTTTATCGAGGAGGACCTGAATCAAAAACTGGAAGACTAATCGATGTGCAATCAGACTACCTTACCCTTCTCGTAGAAAATCAACAAGAAGTTTCTGTTATTTATTATTGTTTGTATCATGTCCAAAGTATTAGTGAAAACGCAAAAATAAACTCAATTCAGCGACGAAAATCTTCTGGAAATGAAATACAAGGAAATGTTGTTCAATCGCTTCACTTTCATGGATTATTAGAAGAACTCGTTAACAGTTATATAAAAGTGAACCAAGGCGGTCCTGAAGCAAAGCAAGGAAAAATCGTAGATATTACAGATGATTATATCGTTTTATTAACAGAAGATGATGGGGTTGTATTTTATAATATTCATCATATCAAAAGTATTGGCGTGCAAATAAGCAATGAAGTAGAAGGAAGTGAAGTAGAAGGAGATGTAGCAAACAAAGAAAATGAACTACATGAAGCGGAAAAAATTACAGAAGTAGATGAAATAGTAAGTTACGTTCATGCACAAAATTTTCGTTATTTATTTAACGAGTTAACTAATACGTGGGTTTCTATCAATCGCGGCGGTCCTGAAGCAATCGAAGGAATTCTCGTTCCAGGAGCTGGAGATTACTATACATTAGTAAATAGTGATGAAGTAATAAGACTAAATCCAAATCATATTAAAAGTATTAGCTGTGGTCCTAAAGGGGTCTTTAAACAAAGTGAAAAACAATCTAACGAAACTAGCCAAATGGAAGATACACAACAAAATGGGAAAATGAAGAATGGAGAGAACAAAGGCGAAGTGAAAAGCGAAAAGAAAGATGAAAAGAAAGATGAAAAGAAAGGCGAGAAGAAAGGCGAAATGAAAGGCGAGAAGAAAGGCGAGAAGAAAGATGAAAAGAAAAAGGAGGATAAAGAAAAATAGGATGATAAGTTCGAAAAACAGAAGATAAAAGATAAGCAAATAAAAAGATACACAACGACGTTCTCTTGCATCCTTTTAAGAAGGAGGGAAATTATGGACAAATTAAAATTTCTTCTGGGGAAACCAGTCAAATTAGAGATTTCAGGAAAAAGCATTATACAGGGAATACTTGTTGATTACGGTATAGACATTGTTGTAGTATACAACGGTAAAGAATATTTATATATTCCTTATCTGCACATTCACTATATTAAATTTGATGTAGATCCCATTACTGAGTTATCGAATACGGTTCCAGAGGTACCATTGAGCAATGAAGACTCTGCCATTTCCTATCGCAAAACATTAATGAATGCAAAAGGGCATTTTACCGAAATTTATGTGATTGGGAATAAGTCTATACATGGATACGTCGTTAATGTTTTGAATGATTATTTCGTTTTTTATTCTCCAGTGTACAAAACTATGTTCGTTTCCTTAAATCATTTGAAATGGTTAACACCATATCAAACAAATATTACACCATATACATTAGGAAACGAATTATTACCTGTTAAGCCCACTAATCTTTCATTACAGAGAACTTTAGAAGAGCAATTAAAGAAAACAGAAGGAAGATTAGTTATTTTTGATTTAGGCGATCACCCAATGAAAATTGGATTATTGAAACAAGTACAAAACAATATCGTCGAACTCGTAACAGCCAATGGGGAATCTATTTATTGGAAAATCACACATTTAAAAACTGTCCATCTCCCTCAATCTAGTTAAAAAATAAAATGATCCCTCCTATCTAACCTACTTAATATTTTTTCCGACGACATTATCTCATCTTGGATAGAAGACGGCTTTACTGCCCTAAGAGGCAAGAAAAGTTCTTGCCTCCTAGACTTCCTCTCGCATACTGATTCTGTTTTCGATCGAGAAGCGGCAGGAAAGCTTATTCATGTCGGAAAATTATGCTTATCGAATATTGACTGAACAATTGTCTACAATCGGAGGGATTTTTATTTAACTTTTCAAAAAAACAATTGAAATCCAGTGATACAGCATAATTAATGTGAAAATGACTGTTGGTGGAATGACAATAAATGTTATTTTTACATATGTGGACCAAGCAATTTTATTGTTATATTCTTTCAAAAGATGCATCCATAATAAAGTAGCTAAAGTTCCAATCGGTAAAAGCAATGAACCTATGTCACTGCCGATAATACTAGCAAGGTACGCGATTTCTAACATAGGAGAAGGTAAATTCATTTCAGTAAGCGTCAATGTTCCAATCATTAGCGCAGGATGATTATTAAATACGTTTGATAAAATGGATAGAGTCCCTCCCATAGCAAAACTTAAATAAAGAAAGTCATCTCCAATGTAGTGGTTCAAGATTTTTATTAAGTAATGGATTAGACCAATGCGATTTAAACCGTAAACGACAACATACATACTAAAAGCAAACAGTAGTATATGCCAAGGAGCTTTCATGAGTAGATCATACGGCTTAATCTTTAAATAGTACCATCTCCATCCAAGTAAAATGATTGAGCTGATTATGGCCGTTACTTCTAAAGGAATACCTATATAAGAAGTAAAAAATAAACTAACCCTCACAGCTAAAACAAACACAAGCACCCATATTATTTTCTTTTGTGATATTTTCATGTAATCATCTTGAGGATTTTTTAAAGGATGATCCAACTTATTATGGAAATTGATCGGGATGGAAAGAGAAGGCAACTTCTTCGGAATATCTTTATAAAATACTAGAAAGAGCAGTCCGAGTAAAAAAAGCAGTCCAATCATTGAAGGGATAAACATCATTGCTGTCTGTACATATAAATCCATATCAATTATTTTCAAAGAAATTAAGTTAACCATATTGCTAACACCTATCGGAGCGCTTGAAGCCGTTGCTATGATCGCACCGCTAATTAAATAAGGTGATTTTTGGTGTTTCTTTAATCGGAAACGGTTTAATAGTATTAATAAAATTGGCGTCGTAATCAGAATACTTCCGTCATTATTAAAAAAAAGGGTCATTAAGAAACAAAGTAAATTTGTGTACCAAAAAAGTCTAATTCCCGAACCTCTTGTCTTAGTGACAAGAATGGTCGCTACCCAATGAAAGAACCCGATACTTTCAAGAACTAACGCCATAATAAGTGTGGAAATAATCGTTAAAGCAGCACCGCTTACTTTAGAACTTATAGCGATTAAATCAGAAAAGTGAACGACTCCGCTTATAACGATCATGAAAGCTCCTAAGGTAGCGGAAACCGTTTCATTTAATCCTCTTGGCCTCCAAAAAATGAACATCATCATTAGCACAAAGGAAACGATCGTGATCACTATTTTCGAATCTGTCATTTTGTAACACTTCCTTTTAATGAATGAACTCCTTTCATTTATCCATAATCTTCATTTGTACTGCATATATATGTGTCCGAGTAATAACTTGTACTACGCAAATCGCACATTTTTCTTAAAATCAACTGTTTTGCTATAATAAAACGTGGAACTATTAATGCAGGAAAGGGTGTTGAAAAATGCCAGCTGTAGAATCAAATATGTTTCCGCTCGGAGAAAAAGCTCCTTCATTTGAACTCGTTAATGTGATCGATGGAAAGACTGTTCGCTTAGAAGATGCCAAATCCGATATTGCCACCGTCATTATGTTTATTTGCAACCATTGCCCGTTTGTCAAGCACGTTCAGCATGAGCTTGTTCGCTTAGCAAATGATTATCAACCAAAAGGAATTACCTTTATCGCCATTAACTCAAATGATGTCGAAAAATATCCTGAAGATTCACCAGAAAATATGAAGAAAGTAGCCGAAGAACTCGGATATCCATTTCCTTATTTGTTCGATGAAACACAAGAGGTAGCAAGAGCGTATCAAGCGGCTTGCACGCCGGATTTCTATGTCTTTGACGGTGAATTAAAGTGCGTCTATCGCGGACAACTTGACGACTCAAGACCGAATAATGGAATTCCTGTTACTGGGGAATCCATTCGTGCTGCTCTTGACGCACTACTCAATAATGAACCTGTACCGGAAAAACAAAAGCCAAGTATCGGCTGCAGCATTAAATGGAAAAATTAAAAGTAAATATTGACTTTTTAAGTTTTACCATTTATACTAACTAAGTACCATTCAGTTCGTTATATCAAGGATCATTGTAAGTCGTGCCTGATCGGAAGAAAAGGCCCTCTTATAAGGCCTTTCTTTCGTAAGCGCGACTTTTTTATTTTATGAGTAATGGAACGATGGTCAATATTTGTTTGGAGGAATTGACATGAACACAGGAAAAGTAAAATGGTTTAATGCAGAAAAAGGATTTGGATTTATTGAAGCGGATAACGGCAACGATGTATTTGTCCATTTCACAGCGATCCAAGGCGAAGGATTTAAAACGTTAGAAGAAGGCCAAAAAGTAACATTTGAAATTATTAATGGCAATCGCGGACCGCAAGCAGCAAACGTACAAAAAGCATAAAAAAACAGTCAAAAAGTAAGGTGATACCGCTTTTGGCGGTATCGCCTTTTTTTATGCCGAAAAACGAATTCACACTGGCGCAGTCTCGGAACTGCAAGGATGGAAGAGAGGTAGGGCTTTCATTGTTTTGCGTTTTTCGGTATGTTTTTATTAGGTGTATTTTATTAAAAAGCCGCCTTGCAATGGAAAACAACTTATTGTCGTAACCTCGGTGTTTGGTCTTCCCCAAACACTTTTTATTTTTTGATTGACTCTAACGTTACGTTATAGCGTAAGCTCAAGTTGGAGGTGAAAAACAATGCATTATAAAGTGAAAGAAGTAGCAGATATGGCGGGAATCAGTGTACGCACCTTGCATCATTATGACCAAATCGGGCTTCTTGTCCCAGACACCATCACACCGTCTGGCTACCGCCTTTATTCAGAGCAAAATCTAGAGCGCTTGCAGCAAATTTTGTTTTTCAAAGAAATGGGTTTTCGCCTTCAAGAAATTAAGCATATTCTCGACCATCCTCACTTTGACAGAAAAAAAGCGCTACAAGCTCATAGAGAAATGCTGATCAAAAAGAAAGAGCGCCTCGAAGAAATGATTAAGACGGTAGAAAAAACAATTCAATCAATTGAAGGAGGAATTCAAATGGAAAAGAAAGAGATGTTTAAAGGGTTCGATATGAGAGAAATTGAGGAGCATCAAAAAAAATATGCCCAAGAAGCGAGGGAAAAATACGGTAAAGAAATGGTGGAGAAAGTAGAACAACGAACATCAACGTATACGAAAGAAGATTGGGCTACAATCAAAACGAAAACAGAGGAGATTTACAATCGAATCATCGCCCGAATGGAATATGGTCCTGAAGATGCACAAGTTCAAGAAGCGGTTGCAGAATGGAGACAACTCATCACCGACTATTTTTACGAGTGCACCCTTGACATTTTCCGCGGGCTTGGTGATTTATATGTCAACGATGAACGATTTACCAAAAATATCGATCAATTTAAAAAAGGATTGGCCGCCTTTTTACGCGAAGCCATTCACGTTTATTGCGATCGACATAAAAGTGAATAGAATTTTAAACATCGAACTTCCATTTCCTTTTTGTTTATAATTTTTAAAACCAACTTGACAAATATGATTAATTGGTTTTATCATGAAATAAACAAAATATCAAAAATTCTGAAAACAAAAGGCTGATCAGACAAACTGAAGGCACTAAGGCGTTCTATGTGACGACTTAGTGCCTTTTCTGTTTTGTCACCACTAATAATGCTTGGAGGAGATGGAAACATGAAAAAACTCATTATTTTTGTGATGATTGGATTTATTGCTCAACTGATTGATGGGGCACTTGGAATGGCTTATGGGGTGACGTCGACGACATTGCTTCTCACATTTGGGATTGCCCCAGCGGTCGCTTCGGCCTCTGTTCATTTAGCGGAAGTCGTGACAACTGCTGCTTCTGGTGCATCACATTTAAAATTCGGAAATGTGGACCGTGATATGGTGATAAAACTCATTCTCCCAGGTTCTATCGGGGCGTTTGTCGGCGCTTGCTTTTTAAGCAACCTTCCTGGCGATCTCATTAAGCCATATGTTTCCCTTTTTCTATTAACACTCGGATTTTACATCATGTACCGCTTTCTCTTTCTTCATTCAAGACAAAAACAGATAAATCATAAAAAAATATCAAGCAAACAATTCATTCCATTAGGTTTACTAGCAGGCTTCTTTGATGCTACGGGTGGAGGAGGATGGGGCCCTATTGCTACACCAGTTCTTCTTGCCAATAAAGGAATAGAAGCACGAAAAGTGATAGGAACCGTAGATACCGCTGAGTTTGCAATAGCAGTCTCAGCAACACTGGGATTCTTCATTTCACTAGGATGGGAAGAGGTTAATTGGTTTTGGGTCGGAACGCTTATGCTAGGGGGACTCATCGCCGCTCCGATCGCCGCATGGCTTGTGAAAATCATGCCGTCCCATTTACTTGGCGTCCTTGTTGGTGGGCTCATCATTTTAACAAATGTGCGAACATTGCTGCATTCTTGGGGAATTTTTGAAGATTGGTATACACCCGTATATGCCACTGTCTTATTCGGTTGGGCTGCTTCCGTGTGGTTGGCAATTCGCAATCACCGCAAAACACCCTTATCCAATGATTTAACTTCATAAAAGTGTAATGTTTTTTAAACATGATAATATGATCAAAAGACGATGGGGATGTAGCCATCGTCTTTTTTATTCCATATAATGTATGAATATACAAAAAATATCAATGAACCTTATTGAATTAAAGAGAAAAACACCTAAATAATGAAATAAATAATGAAAACGTTTTCTTCAGAAAATTATAAAAATACAAGGGTTTTTATAAAAAATATATTGTCAAAACCAAAATCTTTCAATATAATAAACTCATGTTAGAAAACTATCCATTAAAATGTGAGGTAATGTAACATGCCAGAAGTAGCCGTATCTCAATGTTATGATGTGGAAGTTTTTGAGCGAATTAAAGAAGCGATTGAACAAAAACATGTAGAACTTTTACATTTACAATTTGTTGATATTGAAGGAATTTTAAAGCAAGTTACCATTACAGTTGATCAGCTTGAAGACGCTGTAGAAGGAAAAATCATGTTTGACGGTTCGTCCATTAAAGGATTTTCTCCAATCAACAAATCAGACCTCTACCTTCTTCCTGACTTGAACACTTTTGCGGTATTACCGTGGACGGTAGAGGAAGAATACGCAGAAGCGCGCTTTCTTTGTTCTGTCATCAATCCCGATGGAACGTTATTTGAAGGAGACCCTCGGAACGTATTAAAGAAAACGATTGAGCGAGCAGCGGAAAAAGGGTTTACCATCTCTGTCGGTCCCGAATTGGAATTTTTCTTATTTAAAACGGATGTAAACGGGAACCCAACGACACAACTACAAGATAACGGTGGATACTTTGAGCCATCTCCAAAAGACCTTGGTGAGCGTGTTCGCTTAGAAATTTATCGCGCATTAAAAGCAATGGGATTTACAATTGAAGCTTCACACCATGAAGTAGCAGAAGGGCAGCATGAAATCAACTTTAAATACGCGGATGCATTAAGTTCTGCGGATCATGCAACAACATACAAATGGGTCGTCAAAACGATCGCAAGTAAATATGGCTTACACGCAACATTTATGCCAAAACCGGTATTCGGCATTAACGGTTCTGGTATGCACGTCAACATGTCATTATTTAAAGACGGTGAAAATGCCTTCTTCGATCCTAGCGATGAGAATCAACTTTCTGAAACAGCGTATCAATTCATTGCTGGTTTACTTGCAAACGTAAAAAGTTTCGCAGCGGTGACCAACCCATTAGTCAACTCTTACAAACGTCTTGTACCAGGTTACGAAGCTCCTTGCTATATCGCTTGGTCCGCTTCGAACCGTTCAGCTTTAATTCGTATTCCAGCGAAAAGAGGCTTAGCGACTCGCGTAGAGCTTCGTTGCCCAGATCCATCTGCTAACCCATATTTAGCGTTCGCGGTTATCGCAGCTGCAGGTCTCGATGGAATTGAAAAAGGTCTACAAGCTCCTGCTCCAGTTGATGAAGACATTTTCCATATGACGGAAGAGCGTCGCACTGAACTTGGCATCGAAAATCTCCCTAGTAGCTTAGGAGCGGCTATTGAAGAGTTTGAAAACGGCACGATTGGTCGCAAAACATTAGGCGATCATGTTTTCAGCGAGTACGTCGCTATGAAAAAAGCAGAATGGGACAGTTACCGTACAGCTGTACACGCTTGGGAAATCGAGCACTATCAAGCGAAGTTTTAATAGAGAAAAGCGGGCACAATTGCCCGCTTTTTTATTGTCTTTTGAAATACTTTTCAACAATCAAATGCGTAAAAAGATCCTGGCTTCCAAAGTTCGTTGAAGTTGATGAAATATTGCATACTATTATTAAGTAAGAAGCTCGAAAGGAGAAAAAGAATGAAGCCCAAAAAGATAAAAGTCATCGTAGTTCAAGCGTTATATCCAAAACCAATTACAGTAAACCTAGATCATATGTTCAGCATCGGCGATTTATGGTGGGTACCAAGTTCGATCGGCCGTCATTACGGATTGAAAAATGAGGATACATATCAAGCATTTCTTGAAACAAGAAAATTTATGATGGATCCTAGTTTTAAGATGAAGCGAATGGATGGGTTAGCCGAAGTATTAGCGGAAATACGTAATGATATAGCATTAGTTTTAATGACAAACAGCCCGCAACCAGACAGTGAAGCTATTCTTGAAAAGTTAGGTTTAACGAACGTTTTTCATAAAAAAATATTTGAAGCAGGCAAACCAACAAAAACAGCGAAACACTTTGAAGAAATTCGCTCGGATTTTAAAGTAAGGTATGAAGAAATGATGAGCATCGGTGATAATTTACTAAACGATATTGTTCCAGCAAAAAATCTTGGGTGCAAGACGATCTATATTGACCCTCATAAAATCGGAAATAACGAAAGTGCTGACAGAATCGTTGAAAAATTGGAAGATTGTTTGGAAATACTGGGAAATTTACCCAAGGAAATGTAGTGAGATGTAAGATATTAAGAAACATCGCCTCTTGTTGTAATAACAAGAGGGTTTTTTATATTTTGTAATAAATGTTATATTTATCATAATCGGACGTCTTTATGACCAACTCTTTGTAAGTGCTTGATATGAACTGATGTTGTATGATTTAAATGATAAAAGGGTTCTGATAGAAAGGATGATACCGTGAAAGTGAATTCAGTAAAATTGATATCCGCTCTCTCGGTTCTTGCAAGCGGCGTGTGGCTTGTTGGTCTTTGGTTTACGATAAAAGATCAATTTTTTTACGAAGCCGCTCGCCCAGTAAAAGAAATTTCGTTAGAAGATGTTGCGGAAGAACAGAAAGACGGATTTCAAATTGTCGCTCTTGGCGACTCGTTAACGCGGGGAACGGGAGATGAAAGCGGAAAAGGATATGTCGGTTATGTATTGGACGAGCTGAAAACAAAAACAAAACAAACCATCTATGTGAAAAACCTAGCCATTAAAGGTCAAAAATCGGCAGGGTTAGTCTCTCAACTTCAACAAGTCGAAGTGCAACGACAAATTAAACAGGCGGATGTCATCTTGATGACGATCGGTGGAAACGACTTGTTTCAGGGCGGAGAAACGCTAAGTCATTTTTCACTTGAGCGAATTAATCAAGCAAAAGCGAAGTATTTGCGAAACTTACATACCATTTTTAAAACGATTCGCAACTTAAATCAGGATGCTGTCGTTTTTTACGTCAGTCTTTATAATCCGTTTAATGATCTTGCGGATGCCAAAAAGACATCCGCCATCGTGCGTGAGTGGAATTTCGATTCAGCGGAAGTGGCCGCAAACTATCCAAAGATCATCGTGGTTCCAACATTTGATCTGTTCGAACTGAATGTCAAGGATTATTTGTATAGCGATCATTTCCACCCGAACAAAGAAGGGTACAAGCTCATTGGTGAACGTGTGGCATCCCTCATCACCTTTGCGGAAGGGGAGAAAAACCATGACGAATGAAAATACGACTCTTGTCGTGAAAGACTTAAGAAAAAAGATTGGAAAAAAAGAAATCATTAAAGGCCTTTCTTTTGAGTTAAAAAAAGGCGAAGTATTTGGCTTTTTAGGCCCGAATGGAGCAGGGAAAACAACAACCATTCGTATGCTTGTTGGACTGATTAAACCGACATCCGGCCAAATTCTGCTATGTGGGTATGATTTACATAAAGAATTTTCAAAATCCATTCGCCAAATCGGTTGTATTGTTGAAAACCCTGAACTATATCCTTATTTGAGCGGATGGGAAAATCTCGAACATTTTGCACGAATGGTCCCCGACATTCCAAAACAACGGATATCCGAAGTCGTTGAATTAGTGGGGCTGCAAAATCGGATTCATGACCGCGTAAGCACGTATTCATTAGGAATGCGCCAACGACTTGGGATCGCACAGGCGCTCTTAGGAAAACCAAAAATCCTCATTTTAGATGAACCAACGAACGGATTAGACCCTGTTGGGATTCGAGAAATGCGGGAATTCATTCGTTATTTAGCGGAAAAAGAAGGGCTTACTGTCCTTGTTTCTTCACATTTACTAAGTGAAATCCAGCTTATGTGCGATCGCGTTGCCATTATGTCCAAAGGGAAAATTATACGAATCGATACGGTCGAACATCTCCTTTCCGAGCAAGAACGTGTTGTTTGGAAGGTCGATCCGATTGAAAAAGCAAGAGCTCTTTTAGAAAAAGAAACGGTGATCGCAGGAGAAAAAGACGGTACGTTAATTACCCATTATGATGCTGAAAAACTTCCATTATGGAATGAAAAGTTAGTGAAAGCAGGCATCAAAGTGAGTGAAATCCGTACCAAACTTCCAACGCTTGAAGACTTGTTTATCGAGCTGACTGGGGGCGAGACCATTGATTAATTTAATTCATAATGAAATGATTAAAATTGTTCGTAAAAAGCGTTTGCTTATCATTGCAGCGATTATTGCGGTTCTCGTTGCCCTTTTTACATACGCTCAATTGAAACGTGTTCAATCCATACAAGAACGATTAGGAACAACCGATTGGCGTTCGCAACTCCAACAACAAATCATTGATACCCAAAACCGTTTAAATTCAAGCGGAATATCAGAAGAATGGCGAAAGTTTTTACAAATTCGCCTCCGTCAACAACAATATTATTTAGATCATAACATCAATCCATCTGCACCGGGCGCACCTACGTTTATGCGAATGTTTGTAGAAAACTCCATTGACCTTTTTATCCCGTTAATGGTCATGGTCATTTCCGCTGATTTAGTTTCTTCAGAAGCGAGCGGGGGAACGATTAAATTACTGTTAACACGTCCTGTAAAAAGATGGAGAATTTTATTAAGCAAATATCTGGCGATGATTTTAGCTGTCTCATTTATTCTATTGTCTTTAGGAGTGATCTCTTATCTTATTTCTGGAATTGTATTTGGTTTCGGCGGCTGGACATTGCCATTATTAACCGGATTCTCTGTACAAGGAGAAGAATTAGATACATCCAACGTCCACTTAATTCCGCAATGGAAATATTTATTAATGGAATTCGGACTTGCTTGGTTCGTATCGATCGTTGTAGGAACATTGACGTTTATGCTTTCGGTTTTAATGAGAAGTACAGCCGCTGTCATGGGGATTATGTTAGCTGCACTCATTTCAGGAGCCATTTTGTCCAGTATGGTATCATCTTGGGAATCAGCCAAATACCTTTTTATGGTCAACCTGCGGCTAACGGATTACGTGAGCGGCATGGCGCCGCCAATCGACGGAATGACACTTGGATTTTCCATGACCGTTCTCACCGTTTGGGGACTGGCCGCGCTTATCATTTCATTTCTTGTTTTTACAAGACGTGATGTTTATTAATGAACTCCCTCTATATTTTATTTAAAAACAAGAAGAAATCACATAAACTAGAATAAGAAGAAAAACATGTGAAATTGATCGGTAAAGAAAAGGAATGAAGCTAGATGATGGAAACAAAAAAAATACTCGCCAAATTAAGCAATCGAACACCGACTTTGTTAGGAAAGGAACAATTTACGAAATTTGCGGTGCTTTTGCCGTTAATCGAAAAAGATAACGAGATTCACGTCTTATTTGAAGTTCGCGCCTTTCATTTAAGAAGACAACCGGGAGAGATTTGTTTTCCAGGCGGGAGAATTGACGCTTGTGATCAAAATGAACAAGAAGCAGCGATTCGGGAGACTTCAGAAGAATTAGGAATCGAAACATCAAAGATTACAAATATTTTTCCGCTCGATTACATCATTTCTCCTTTTGGAACGATCATTTACCCGTTTGTGGCCATCATTGCTCAATGCACTATGAAACCAAATAAAGAAGAAGTTGCGGAAATATTTACGGTTCCGTTATCCTTTTTTAAACAAACGACACCGGAGGTTTATCACGTTCACTTCAAAGCGCAACCTGAAGCTGATTTTCCATTGGATAAAATTCCGAATGGCAAAAACTACAATTGGCGCCTCCGCGAAATGGACGAGTATTTTTATTATTACAAAGATAAAGTGATTTGGGGGTTAACAGCAAGGATTCTTTATCACTTTATAGAAATTATTAATCAGGACTAGGAAAACATCATGATTAATCGAATAGGTATAAATAGTGTTCGAAAAACAGGAGGGGTCATGATGAAAAAACCGGTTGATTTAGGATATGGGATTTCATTCATTGATGTTTATGATTTAGGAATGCCACAGCGAACAGGTACATACGTGCTTCATGAAGAAGAGTTAACAATTATCGAAACAAGTGCCAGTCCATCTATTCCGTATTTACTAAAAGGGCTAGAAGCGTTAGGGCTTGAGGCGAAAAACATTAAAAACATTATTGTCACCCACATTCACCTTGATCATGCAGGAGGAGTCGGGCTTTTACTTGAAAAGTGCCCGAATGCAAACGTCATCGTTCATCCGAAAGGAAAACGGCACTTAGCCGATCCTTCCAGATTAATTCAAGGCGCAAAAGCGGTTTACGGTGAGAAATTTGACGAATTGTTCGATCCGATTTTACCTGTTCCAGAAGAACGCTTAATTGTAAAAGAGGACGGCGATACGTTGCAAATTGGCGAAAATCGTACATTGACATTCCTTCATACACCTGGACATGCCAATCATCATTTTTCGATTTATGATTCTCGCAGCAACGGAATTTTCACAGGAGATACGGCTGGCGTTTTTTATCCGCAATTGCTTGACTATGGAGTAGAATTGTATTTGCCTTCGACATCGCCAAATCAATTTAATCCGAAAGCGATGCTAGATTCCATTGAACGATTTGAGAATTTAAATGTTGACCGAATTTACTTTGGTCATTTTGGGATGTCAGAAAATCCAAGCGCTGTTTTTGAACAACTAAGATACTGGCTGCCGAAGTTTGTGGAAGTAGGGGAAAGAATAACAAAGGAAAATCCTAACGCTTCTTTTGAAGAAAAAACGAATGCCATTTTTAACGGTCTTTTTGAGATGATTCGCGCCTTTTTAGATGAACGCCGTATCCCTCGTGAAGCAGATGTTTATAACATCCTTCGCTTAGATTCACAAGTTTGTGCGATGGGAATTGCGGATTACTTTCAAAAGTAAAAAACACTCATCATTGTCAGGAGGAATAGGATGAAACAACGTGGCATTCGCCGAATTAAAACGGTACAGTATCAAACCAATAGTCCGATTCATCGCAACGGCTTTGTTTTGGAGCCTGGAAATTGGGAAGAGTATGATCCTTTTTTAATGCTAGCCGAAGATTTCTTCCAAAGAGGCACGTTCGATCTTCATCCACATCGCGGAATTGAAACGGTTACGTATGTGATTGATGGAACGCTTGAACATTTCGACAACAAATTCGGCTACGGAAAGCTCGAGCCAGGCGATGTACAGTGGATGACCGCTGGAAGAGGGGTCATCCATAAAGAAGATCCAGCACCGGGGTCAACGGTACACAGTTTGCAATTGTGGATTAATTTACCGAGTTCGAAGAAAATGACTGAACCTCGTTATCAAAATTTAAAAAGCAAGGATATGCCAGTTCGGGAAGAAGAAGGCGCCATCATCCGTGTTTTTTCCGGTTCATCCAAAGGCATACAGGCACCAACTCTTAATCATGTTCCTGTAACCATGATAGAAATGTTGCTAGAGCCAGGAGCGAGTGTGGTACAAGATTTACCTGGAAGCTATAACGGGTTTATATATATTTTAGAAGGCAGCGGAACCTTTGGTATCGATCAAACAGAAGGGAAAGCGGGACAAGTGTTATTTTTAAGCCGAGCGAACGATGTTGATAAAAGCGAAATCATGATTACGACTAAAGAAAAACTCCGCATTCTGTTATATGCAGGGGAACCAATCAACGAACCTGTGGTTGCGTACGGCCCGTTTGTCATGAACACGAAAGAAGAAATCCGTCAAGCGATTATTGATTATCAAACAGGGAAGTTTGAGCAATAAATCTCAAAGGTGGATCACTTCATATGCCAATCAATTACGTATGGAAATCATTTCTTTTTCATACACTCCATTTTTTAAAAGTGCCGGAGTTGGATTTGCCAGCACAAGCAACGGAAGAATTTGAGAGAATTTATAGTCATTATATTTCGTCGGGTAATGGAGACTTCATTCCTTATACAAGCAATTACCCGAAATATTTGTTTTTGCATTATCTTATCGAAAATAAAGACGTGCTTGTACATGGCTCGAACAACGAAAATATCGAGATTTTTGAGCCGAGAGAGCAATTGCTTTTTACTGGAAATCCGGTAAAAGCCGTTTTTGCCGCATCAGATGGCATTTGGTCCATGTTTTTTGCAGTCATTAATCGAAGGGAATATGTCGGATCTTTGCGAAATGCTTGTTTTACACTTCAAACTAAAAAGGGAATCAAGCGATTTTATTATTTTTCAGTTAACGAAGAGTATAAAGGGAAACTTTGGAGAGATGGATGCATTTATATCATGCCTAAAAATTTTTTCAAACGAGGCGGTATTCAAGATGAATGGATATGTGAAAACAAAGTGAAACCACTCGCCAAATTATCTGTAACCCCAAAAGACTTCCCGTTTTTAGAAAAGGTTAAACGTCATAAAGAAACGGATTCGATGTTCAAAACAATCGTGAAAGCACTTATTTTTAATCGTTAACCGGGTGGCGAAGAACGATCGAGAAAAAAACGTTTGGGTTTTAAAAAATAACCCAAACGTTTTTTGTTGTTACTTAAGTTTTATTAGATAATACCCCTTCCCGAAGTTTTACATATTCAGAAGTTTTTAGCTACTTCTTGAGCTTGTTTAATCGCTTTTTCTTTAATACCTTCTGCTTCATTAGGGAATGCGGCCATACCTTCTACAATAATCGATTGAACATTTGTAATTCCGATGAAGCCGAGCACTGCTTTCAAATAACGATCTCCAAATTCCATATCTTTCGCTGGACCTTCGGAATAAATTCCGCCACGGGCTTGAATATGTACCGCTTTTTTATTCGTTAATAATCCCACAGGTCCATTTTCTGTATATTTAAAAGTTTTACCTGCGATACAAATCGTATCAATATACGCTTTCATTTTTGGCGGAACGCTGAAATTCCACATTGGAGTAACAAATACGTATTTGTCTGCCTCGATAAACTGGTCCGTTAATTGATTGATGCGGCTTACTTTTTGTTTTTCATCTTCGCTTAACTGCTCAAATGACTGCCCTTGCTGGAGTTTACCCCAACCACTAAATACATCGGCATCAATATATGGAATATCCGTTTGATAAAGATCTAATTCCACTACCTCATCTTGTGGATTTTGTTGTTTGTAGGCATTTAAAAATGCTCTGCCGACAGATAAACTGAACGATTGGTCTTCTGTTTTCGGATTCGCAGTAATATATAGTAATTTTGCCATTTTTATCCCCCTTTTTTGTTTAACTCAGAAGTCATCGATTATTTTCTTCAAAAAAGTGAACATCATTCTTTTGCAATAGAAATTTGAATGGGAAGGGATATTTTTAACACTAACTATAATAAAGTAACCTACTTACTTTTGTAAAGTGATATGATTGTCTATTCGATTGTATATTTTGTGGCTTGTATGTACAACTTTGCCGTGATACCGTAGAGAAAGAATCCCTTGATGTCGTGTTAGGGATAAACGCAGATGGGGGATCCTTCCGTTACAGAAAGAAGGATTTTATCAAATTTTGGCGAAAGTTCATTACTAAAATTCGGGGAAGTGAAACGATGAAAAGCAAGAAAACAAAATATTACGTAGTTTGGGAAGGAAAAACAAAAGGCATCTTTTCATCATGGGATGAATGCAAACAATATGTGTTAGGAGTCGCCGGAGCGAAATATAAATCATTTTCATCAAAAGAAGAAGCGGAGCAAGCTTATCAAGAAGGTTGGATGAAATACTATAGAACTGCAGAGAAGGAGAGAACACCGCAAACGATTGAAAATGCTGCATATATAGAAGAGAGCATATGTGTAGATGCTGCGTGTAGCGGCAATCCGGGACAAATGGAGTACAAAGGAGTATACACAAAAACAGGAGAGATTTTGTTTCATTTTGGTCCCGCGCTTGGCACAAACAATATTGGAGAATTTTTAGCGATTGTTCACGCTTTGGCTTTTCTAAAACAGCATGGAAAAGATTGGCCGATTTATTCAGACTCGCAGACTGCCATCAAATGGGTGAAAGCGAAAAAAGTGAATACTTCATTAATAAGAAATAAAGATACAGAACGAGTTTGGCAGCTCATTGAAAGAGCGGAGCAATGGCTCAAACATAACGATTACAATAATCCTATTCTCAAGTGGGAAACAGATCGTTGGGGTGAAATTAAAGCGGATTTCGGACGTAAATAACTTAAACTAAAACATGTGGCGACGATACTTAATCATATTGTATTGCCTTTTTTCTTTTGTTAAACGTGCAACAAAACTTCATGTCAGATGATTTATTAAGTCCAAAAGGAAAGCTTAAAATTACTTTGCTAGCGGCAATTATCGTCGTTAGTGAGTTTTACACGATAGGTATTGAGTTATTTTTCAAGGGAAAGGGCTCTAAAGACTTGCGACACTGGCAAGCGAAAAACTTCATACTTTATTGTAAAAGAAAAGAGCCTATCTCCTTTCAAAACAAAGAAAAAAAGGGAGATAGGCTCTTTTTATCGTATCCGATCGACTAGTTTTCCTGGAAAACGCCATACTAAAACTAATCTTAATTTGAGGTGGCGAATGATGACAATTGTGAGACTCGGATATGTCGCAATGAGCGTTCATTTACAAAATTGCTCACCATCACAGACCATGACATTTGCACGGTTTCAAAAAATACAGAATCGCGAAGCGGCCATTAATTACGTTTTTAAATGAAATAAAAGGAACTGTTCCGCAAATTGACTGTATGATTGAAGCAAAACAAAAAGATGAAGCTTTATTCCGCTTAGTAGAGGATTTGCGACATTATTCAGAGATTGAATGGATTGACCGAGCAAGCTTTTATGTGCGATAGAGGCTGAACCAAATAGAAAATGTCAGCCTCCATCTATTCATAAATCGATTGACTCCAAACCGTTTACTTGACAGAATCATTGATTTTTACTTGATCCTTTACGACCGTCTCCATATAGTTTTTGCCCCATTCGTACATCGCATCAAGAATCGGCATTAGACTTTTTCCATGTTCAGTCAGTGAATATTCTACTTTTGGCGGAACAACAGGGTAGACTTTGCGTTCAACAATAAGGTCCGCTTCCAGCTCTCGCAACTGATTAACAAGCGTTCTTTGGGTGATCCCCGGCATAAGAGCCTTCAGTTCACCAAACCGCTTCGTTCCGCTTTTTCCTAGATGCCATAAAATAAGCATTTTCCACTTGCCACCAATCACAGCAAGTGTTAATTCTTTTTCACAATTATACGTCTTGCCACAAACATGTCCCATTTATTTCACCTCCATGTCTATTATAACCATTAGTATACTTTCTGCCTCTATATGACCATAATGTACATACTTATATATGATAAGCTTAATTTTCCGACATAAACAAGCTTTTCTGCCACTTCTCCGAACGAAAACGCCATCAGACAAATGAATTTGTCTGTCATGCGTTTTACGTTCGGAATCGGCATGCTTCTAGCATGCCGGGGCAGCAAGAAAAATCTTGCCGCCTATGGCAGAAAAGCGGTCTTCTATTCATGATGAGATATGTCGGAAACTCAACTTGAATCTATATAAAAGAATGCTCTATACTATAGTGTTACCGCAATAGCGGCTTATTTTAACTAAAAAATATTCACACCAAGGCTTTTAAACTGTTATAATGATCAAAAACTTTGCTATGGGGGAGATTTCATTGATCAATTATAATAACCGGACCTTTGTTTCTGTTGAAAATACCAGCAATGGTGAAGTTTCTTCAAAAACTTACTTTCATTACAAACAAGAGGGAAATATCATCACTGCTACATATTCGGGCGGTGAGATCGTAAGCGGAATGCTTATAGGAATCGTTAACGATGATGGCAGTCTAGAATTTCGATATAATCACGTTAACATAAAAAATGAGATTAGGGGAGGAAAATGTAAATCTATTCCCGAGCTTTTGCCTGATGGTAGAATTAGATTATACGAAAAATGGCAATGGTTAGACCATGATCATAGTGAAGGGGAATCCATTGTTGAAGAGGTAATGAAGTGAATCTTGTCAAATTAATAAAATCCATGGGGGAATAAAAAGAATGAAAAAAGCGTTAATTGTGATTGATTATACGATTGATTTTGTTGATGATCATGGCAAGTTAACGTGTGGGAAGCCAGCGCAAGAAATCGAAAAACGAATTTGCGAATTGACAGAAACGTTTATCAATCATGGAGATTTTGTTGTCATGGCCGTTGATTTTCATAAAGAAAACGATCCGTTTCATCCTGAAGCAACATTGTACCCGCCGCACAACATTGAAGGAACAGAAGGAAGAAAGCTTTATGGAAAATTGCATTCGATTTATGAAACATATAAAGAAAATATTTATTGGATGGATAAAACGAGATACAGTGCTTTTTCAGGAACGGATTTAGAGCTTCAGCTCCGCTCCAGAAAAATTCAAGAAGTTCATCTTGTAGGAGTTTGTACGGATATATGCGTTCTTCATACCGCCATTGACGGCTTTTACAAACATTTTGACGTCATCATTCATGAAGATGCGGTACAAAGCTTTAATCCGGTTGGACATCAATGGGCGTTGGAACATTTTCAAAACAACCTTGGATTTCGAGTCGTCCGAAACTATCAATAGGAGTGAGTCATATGACGTATCACAACCTTTCTCTTCATACGGATAAATATCAAATTAATATGATGTATGCCCATTGGAAAAATGGGACCCATAACGAAAAACGTGTCTATAATGCCTTTTTTCGAAAAAATCCGTTTGGGAATGGATTTGCGGTGTTTGCGGGCCTTGAAAGAATTGTACATTATTTACAGAATTTAAAATTCGAAGAAGAAGACATCGAATATTTACAACAACAAGAAGAACATTATGATCCTGCCTTTTTAGAAGAGCTTCGCAACTTTTCATTCACAGGAAACCTCTATGCCGTAAAAGAAGGAACCGTTGTATTTCCGAATGAGCCAATTATTCGGGTCGAAGCTAGAGCATTTGAAGCCCACCTAATCGAAACAGCCATTTTAAATTTCATGAACTATCAAACGTTAATCGCGACAAAAGCCGCAAGAATCAAACAAGTTGCCGGAGATGATTTATTATTTGAATTCGGGACAAGAAGGGCACAAGAAGCGGATGCAGCGATATGGGGAGCCAGAGCAGCCTATATCGCAGGCTTTCATGCGACAAGCAATTTACGAGCGGGAAAGCTGTTCGGAATTCCAACAGTAGGAACACACTCCCATGCATGGGTGCAAGATCATGATACAGAAGAAGAAGCGTTCGAAAAATTTGTGAGCGTATTCCCGAATAACGCCATATTATTAGTTGATACATATGATACTCTCCGTTCAGGTGTACCAAACGCGATTAAAGTCGCACATAAAGCAAAAAAAGAAGGAAAACAAGTAAAAGGGATTCGTTTAGATAGCGGAGATTTGGCGTATCTTTCAAAACAAGCAAGAAAGATGCTCGATGAACACGGTCTTCAAGACGTTAAAATTTCAGCATCAAATGATTTAGATGAACAAGTGATTATGCATGTCAAACTGCAAGGTGGAAAAATTGACGCTTGGGGAATCGGAACAAAACTCATTACCGCTTCGGAAGATCCTGCATTAGGCGGGGTGTATAAATTAGTCGCAAAAGAAAAGAATGGAATGTTTCATCCCGTAATTAAAATCTCCGAAGATCCAAATAAAATTACAACACCAGGTGTTTTAACCTTTTATCGAATTCTTGATAAAACAACGGGAAAATCTCATGGAGACTATATCGCCATGGTGGATGAGACCGTACCAAAAGAGGAATTGAAAATGTTTGACCCTGTTCACACGTACAAACAAAAAATCGTGAAAAACTTTGAAGCGGTCGAAATGCTTCAGCCGATCTTTATAAACGGAAAGTTGGTCTATGAGCTTCCTACCATTGAAGAAATTCGAAAATATCATCAAGAATCCTTATCGCAAATTTGGGAAGAAACCTTACGTCTTTTAAATCCGCAGGAGTATTATGTCGATTTAAGCGAAAATGTATGGAAAACGAAAATGAATTTAATTCAAAAATATCGGAAAGAAACAAATGACTTGGAATAAAATTAGAATTATTTTGTTTGTATGTCCAATTTATATATGATAAGCTTAATTTTCCGACATAAACAAGCTTTTCTGCCACTTCAGAAGCATGCCGGGCGGCAAGATTTTTCTTGCCGCCTATGGCAGAAAAGCGGTCTTCTATCGTGATGATAAAGATATGTCGGAAACTCAACTTGAATCTATATATATGGAGGAATACAATAGTTACAAGGATTATTTTTTGACTATTCAAAAAAGTAAAACGTTATTGGTGTTTGCTGTATGGGTCGCCTATAGAATTGAGTATCAATTGAGGAGGAAAAAACGTGTGGAATCATACAGAGGTAACAAAAAAATTATCCATCAAATTTCCGATTATACAAGCAGGAATGGCGGGTGGGATCACGACGCCTGAGTTGGTTGCTGCTGTATCGAATGCAGGCGGTCTAGGGATGCTTGGCGCGGGGTATATGACACCGGAACAATTGGAGTCGGATATTCAAAAAATAATAAAATTGACTTCCAAACCCTTTGGGGTCAATCTGTTTGTCCCTGAGAACCCGGTTGTCATCCAAGAGGAAATCGAAAGAGCGAATCAGCTGCTCGAACCGATCCGGCAAAGGTTGGGAATCAAAAAGAAGAGTCATCTTCCGCAAATCAACACTTCTGTCTTTGATGAACAAATTCAAATCGTTTTAAAATATGAAGTCCCTGTTTGCAGTTTCACATTTGGCATTCCTCCTAGAGAAACGATTCATCAATTAAAGAAGAACGGGATTGTCACAATTGGAACAGCCACAACCGTAAAAGAGGCAATCATGAATGAAGAAGCTGGAATGGATATGGTTGTGGTCCAAGGCAGTGAAGCTGGGGGACATAGGGGAAGTTTTGCAGAACCTTTTGATGATTCCATGATCGGAACAATGGCTCTGATTCCGCAAGTAGCAGATCATGTTTCAATTCCGATTATTGCAGCTGGAGGGATCATGGACGGTAGAGGCGTTTTTGCTGCTCTTATATTGGGGGCGGAAGCGGTTCAAATGGGAACAGCCTTTGTTACCTGTGTCGAAAGCGGAGCGAATGAACTGCACAAAAAAGCCATATTAAATGGTACTGAAGAACAGACGGTCATCACTTCGGCATTTAGCGGTAAGCCAGCTAGGGGATTAAAAAATGAATTTATCGTAAAAATGAAAGAACATGAGGATAGCTTGCCAGCCTACCCAATTCAAAATATGCTCACTCAAGATATCCGTTCAGAAGCTGCCAAACAGAAAAAATCAGAGTGGATGTCGCTTTGGTGCGGACAAAATCCTCGACTAAGCAAACATTTGCATGCTGCAGAATTGATCGAAATGATCACAAATCAAATAGAAGAAATCATAAATAAATTCCACTTAATAAAAGAAACCGAGAGACTTATTTGATCCCTCTTTTAAAAATAGGTAAGGTATGGTCCGATCAGAGAATACCCTACCTTTTTTCTTTTTGATCTAGTCAAAGGTTTTATGCAAGCTTTTATATATCATCGACTATGTATTTATAAAAACATATTTGCAACAAGAAACTAACACCACAACGTTTGACTGTACGGTTTTTGAACGATATAATTTCATTTAGAAACTGATAATAGGGAGGGAGTTCATTGGGAAGTTACTTAAAATTGGTGAACTTGCAGAATTAGCTGGCGTATCCAAAAGGACCATTGATTACTATACGCAATTAGGGTTGCTCGAACCTGTTCGCTCTGAGACCAATTATCGCTATTATCCCGAAGAGAGCATCGAACATTTGCAGTTAATCCATGCATTAAAAAAACAACATTTGACTCTTGAAGAAATAAAAGAGCGATTACAAATGCTCAAAAATCAACCAGCTTCTGTAGATGAAATTATAGATAAAATTGAGCATCTTCAAGAACAGATGAAACATATTCAAGAAGAAGTGCTGGAATTAAAGCCGTTACTTAAACAATTAGATGAACAACAGATCAAGCTGATGACAAAACCATTGGCTCAACAAGGTTACACTTTATTACACACATTAGCTTTATTGATTGGCGAAAATCCTTTTATTTAATCAATAGATGTTGAGGAGAGATGAAAAGGATGTTTAGAAAATTTTTATCCAAACTTGGTATTGGTTCTGCCAATATTAACCTCGTTTTGCATCATTCCCGAGTTCGTTTGGGAGAGGCCATTAGCGGTGAATTTTTCATCGAAGGGGGAACAGTAGAACAGCATATTAATAAAATTGATGTAGAACTTCGTTTAACATTAAATCAAAACGGGCAAACGCAAACAAAAACAGTAGCAACAATCCCAGTATCCTCTGCCTTTGTCATTCAAGCTGGTGAGAAAAAAGTGTTGCCATTTACATACGAACTACCAAAAACTCTGCCGGTGTCAAGAAACGGTCTTCACTACACGTTCGTTACCCGTCTTGATATTGCAGGCGGAGTTGACCATTTAGATGAAGATGTCGTGCAAATTCTCCCACCATTACCGCTTGAAAAAATCTTTATGGCTTTTGAAAAATTAGGGTTCCGGGAAAAAGCAACTTCAGGAGCGCTAAAACCATATGGTCAAGAATTTGAACTGTTCCCAACTGAACAATTTAGAGAGAGTGTTCAAGAAGTTGAGTTTTTCGCCTCTCTAGAAGAAGAGGGAGTTCGTCTGCTTCTTGAAGTCGATGTATATGCAGGTGCTTTTGGTTTACAGGAAAAAGAATTGAAGCGAGAAGTATTTTTCCCATATACGGAAACAAACGATGTGAACGTATTAGCTGACAAACTTCGCGAGATCATTCAAGAAATGATCGAACATCCATATCAATATACAGCATCTTCTTACATGGCTCATTCTCATGGACCAGGACATGGTATGATGGAAGCGATTGGCGGTTTTGCCACAGGATTGTTCACTGGAATGTTAATAGAGGAGCTCATAGATGATGTAGTGGAGGAAGCGTTTGATTTCGAGGAGGAAATGGAAGAAGGATTTTTTGATGATTTCTTCGACGGAGAAGATGAAGAATTTTAATCTTTAGAAAAAAATTTTGATTTTCTTTTCCAAGAACGGAGAAAAATAAAATATATTGATTATAGGAGGTGGATTCTCTAGCTGTTTGCATACAGCTAGAGAGCTTCATTGGAGATAATTAACTTACTGATGGTTGCTTTTTTAATTGCTTTAACAGCATTCTTTGTGGCATCTGAATTTGCCATTGTCAAAGTGCGCAGTACACGTATTGATCAACTCATAGCGGAAGGAAATCGAAGCGCGATCGCTGCAAAAAAGGTCATCTCGCATTTAGATGAATATTTATCCGCTTGCCAGCTTGGAATCACCATCACTTCACTAGGACTTGGTTGGCTTGGTGAACCGACCGTTGAACATTTGCTTCACCCTGTATTTGAACGAATGAATTTGAATGAATCCGTAGCATCTTTCCTTTCTTTTGTAATTGCGTTTTCAACAATTACATTTTTGCATGTCGTTGTTGGTGAGTTAGCTCCTAAAACATTGGCGATTCAAAAAGCAGAAACCATTACGTTGTTATGTTCAAGGCCGTTAATCTTTTTCTATAAAATCATGTATCCGTTTATTTGGGCATTAAATGGATCATCTCGTGTCATTACCGGCTTATTTGGACTAAGACCGGCATCTGAACATGAAATCGCCCATTCAGAGGAAGAATTGCGAATCATTTTGTCTGAAAGTTATAAGCACGGAGAAATTAATCAATCGGAATATAAATACGTAAACAATATTTTTGAGTTTGACAATCGAATCGCCAAAGAAATCATGGTGCCGCGCACAGAAATTGTCGCACTAGATAAAAATGATTCGATTGTAGATCATTTTGAAATTATAAAACAAGAAAAATATACGCGCTATCCAGTGATGGATGGAGACAAGGACCATATCATTGGTATGGTGAACATAAAGGAAATATTGACAGATTGCATTCAAAACCCGCAAGCGCTTGAAAAGAAGCTGGATGATTATATTCGTCCAATTATACAAGTAATCGAATCGATCCCTATTCATGACTTGCTTGTAAAGATGCAGCGTGAACGAATCCATATGGCGATCTTAGTCGACGAATATGGAGGAACGGCAGGACTTGTGACGGTTGAGGATATATTAGAGGAAATTGTCGGTGAGATTCAAGACGAATTTGATATAGACGAAGTTCCAATGATTCGCAAAGTGAACGAATATACCACCGTTGTTGATGGAAAAGTATTGATTGAAGATATCAATGACCTATTGGGAATCGATATCGATGATACGGATGTCGATACAATTGGCGGTTGGATATTAACAGAAAAAATTGACATTCAACAAGGCGAAGTCATTTCTTACGGTTCATATGACTTTAAAGTGTTAAAAATGGAAGGACGTCATATTCAATTGGTTGAAATTACAAAACGCGTGAATACTCCTTCTCTTACTGTACAAGAAGCAACCATAAAATAACGAAAGGCGGCAGCTTATAACGGCTGCCGTTTATTTTTTCTAAAAAGACAAGTTCTTTACATGTAGGACATACATATAGAAAGAAAATGCCACAATCGAGGGGGCAAGAAATGGTTGAAAAAGCGATCGCTATTTTGGTGGGTAGCATTTTGTTAGGAATCGGAATTAATGTTTTTTTAGTTCCGCATGAGCTTTTAGACGGTGGAATTATTGGGATTAGTTTAATCATTAAATACATATGGAACCTGAAAGTCGGACTTACTATTATTTTGCTTAGCATTCCGCTTTATATCATTGCTTGGGTTTATTACCGGCCTTATTTTTATAACAGTTTACATGGCATGCTTTTTTCATCGTTTATGATTGATGTTCTTTCCCCATTAAGAGGGAGCATCGAGATTCCTATTTTTTTCAGCTCCGTAATCGGCGGAGCGCTTGTTGGTACAGGGATTGGTCTTATGTTGCGCCATGAAACAAGCACAGGGGGAACGGATTTATTAGCACAATTCATCTCAAAGTTAACGAACTACAATGTCGGGATCCTTATTTTTATCATTGACGGAATCGTCATCCTTTGCGGAAGCTGGATTGTCGGCCCCCGTATTTTTCTATATTCTGTCGTAGTGGTGATATTGGTGGGAGCGGTAACAACAATATTGACTTCGGTTAATAGAAAAGCGGTTTGTTGAAGGTGGGTATCAAAAAGCATGTCAGATTATTACAATATTTTTTATAACGATATGAATTAACTATAATCAAATTATGTAAACTTATTTTTCTATTTTAGCATTGGGATGATTGTAAAATCGAAGTTAGTGAAACAAATCCTGACATTTGCAAACCAATGGATTGTGGCTGTAAGCATGATGAAGACTGCGGCCATGAAATGGTGCCTCATGGTGGCCATTACGACTATCTTGTAAATAGACGTTTGCATCACGTTCATAATGGACATTGTGATGATCATGGTCCTGTAGAAATTATAACGATAAAGTAAGTAGAAAAATCAAAGTACGGATCTTTTTAGAAAATATCTAATCCCAAAATCCCGCACTTCAAACGAAGTTAAGGGGAGGGGAGTTTATCTCACAAAAAAGGCCTGGAATATCCAAGCCTTTCTTTTTTGTATTGGTTTAGTTTACAATCCAGCTGATCTTTGAAGCCGCTTTAGGATTTCCTCAAAATCTTCTCGGGATATGCCAGGTGCGAATTCTTCTGGAAGCTCATCTAGCTCCGGAATCGGTCCTCCTTCAGGCGTTCCCTCGATCACTTCAAGCGGCTGACCGTCAATCGGACTGACACCCTTCCAAATTTTAGAGATATCTTTATATTCGCCTTCAAAATTCCATGTATAAAGCTTACGATGAATTCCCATTGCTTCGTATTTTCTTGTTGTGTCAAAGACATTGTTATCAAGATTAGGGATCGGCAGCATTTTCGTCATGTCCACTCCCGTTGCTATCTCCAGCGCCTTTGCATAAGCGGTGATGTGTACGCCGCCGCGAACAAGCAAGTATCCTATCATTTCACGCGCTACTGGATTATTGGTCATTTCATACACGCGCATTTTATGAGTACGTGCCCCGCACTCAAGGAAAAAGTTATGAAGCAAATCCAAAATTAAGTTACCGCTATTAAAAACATTATCTCCGTTCCACGGTTTTCCCATCGAGTCAGCCACTAGGGCTGTTTGGGCCGTAACAATGTAATGTTGAGAGTTCCGCAAATCTTTCGCATTTTGCATCGGAGCGATGTTTGGATCCCCTTGAAACGTGGTCCCTTGAATCATTAAATTAATCGTATTTGTTACTAATTCTACGTGTCCGAATTCTTCGGCTGTGATACTAGCAACCAAATCATAAAACGGCTTAAGTTTTTTCTTTCCTCGAAAGCTAAACGATTGAAACATATAGTTATTTAAAGTGGACATTTCACCAAAACGTCCCCCAAGCAGCTCCTGCACAGCAGCGGCGCCGTTCGGATCGGGTTCTTTCGGCATCGGCAATTCTATCGCTAATTTATTAATACGCGTAATCAAAGCCTTCCCTCCCCACAGTCTATTCATAAAAATGTATGAAGGGAGAGGCTTGTTTCAGTACACAATCCGTTTAGTTCGGCATAATTCAAACATAATGTATAACTGACGGGTGCCTATCTAGGTGATAAAAGGACTTGAAGAAGGGGGAGTAAAATAGATAGTCTTCCGTATGAACAATCTCATTAGACGATGGAATGGTATACAAAAGGGGACCTTAGATTTTTTTGGTCCCCCTGTCACATGAAGTTATGCTGTTTTTGATTCCGCTTGTTCATGAGCGATAGGCTTCTTCATGATAAAAGGGTATAATACGAGCCCTAGAACAAATAATCCAATCCCTAATAAGAATGTGTTCCAATCTGCTGTTCCTGTCTTAATAACCCAGACAGAGTAAATAAGAGCTAAAATAGTAATAACTCCGTCGTAAACTCGCACTCCCTTAGTGGCTTGATAGGTTTCTCCTGTGATAATCAACTTGAGTTGATATAAAACAGAAACAAGATATGGGACTAAATAGGCGAGTGTTGCGACTACAATCGCAAAGTTGTATGCTTGATTTACCGTTCCGGACACTGTTGAAAATAGAAAGAGCTGAGTCATAAAATTAGTAATAAATAAGGATCGAACAGGGCTATCTTTTTTATTGGTTTTAGCAAAGAAAGGCGGGAATAATCCTTCTTTTGCTGCTTGATAAGGTACCTCAGAACTAACGACAATCCATCCAACCGTAGATCCAAATAATGAAATGAGCGCTAAAATAGCCATAATATACGCCCCGTTGTTACCAACAACTGCATGCAGAGCATCAACAAGCGGTTTTTGCGATTGTTGCAATTCTTCTTGAGGAATCGCTCCCATTGTCAGTAACGTAATACCAGCATAAATGAGTACAGAGATGACTAATCCGAGCAGAGTCGCTTTTTTTACATCCTTTTGCGACTTTGCGCGGTTGGAAAGCATAACCGCTGATTCAATTCCAATAAATGCCCAAAGCATCGTAATGGCTGCCCCATTGATTTGACTTGTAACAGATAAAGACTGTCCTTCTTGATTTACAAATTCAAATCCATCTCCTAAATTAGAAGCATCAAAAATCCAAACGGTTAAGATAATATAAACTAAAAAGCCAACTACTTTTGTTCCTGTTGCTAGAACATTAATGTTTCCTGCATAACTGAAATCGCGACAAAGAATCCAATGAATTCCCCATAAAACAAGAGAGCATACAACAAATGTGAGAGCCTTTCCTACTTCTAGTTGAAAATTCCCCATTGTCAGCAATACTTGTTTACTTTGCATAACCGGAAAAAAGGTCGATAGATAGCCTGCAAAAGAAATAATGACAGAAGCAGTTGCAGCCCAATTCGCTGCCCAATATCCCCAAGCCATGCTGTATCCCGCTATATTACCTGCTTTCGGCGAAGAAAACATCGCTTGTGCATAGCTTTGCGGTCCTGCTTTTAACTCAGGTTTTCTCGTGGCTAAATTTCCGAACACAAGAGCAATCATCCATACACCCAATCCCGTTGCAATCCAAGCAAGGATCGATCCCATTGGACTTGCTACTTGAGCCAAACTAGCTGGAAGCATGAATATGCCTCCACCGATCATATTACCAATAACAAATGCGGTTAAAACCCATACGCCCCATTTTTTAGTTGCCATATGATTTCCTCCTTATGTTCAATCCCAGATAAAAATATAAATTTGCTCTGCATTAGCTGATTTTCGTTTATGACAGTAAAATAATATAATATTATTTTATTTTGGTAAAGTAATAATATATTAAAGAAATAAAGATTATTAATTCTAAATAATCCTTATTATTTATTTTTTTAAAACTTTATACTTGTTCAAAAACGGGTAAAGATATATGAAAAAGGACAACTACTAGGGAGGAAATGGTTCATCAAAAAGATGGAGGAATAAAATGAGCAACTCAAGAAGTTATTAGGAGGAAAATTTAAAACTGTCATGGAATACCCTTTCTCAAAAGAAGGAAGAATTTATTTTCGATGCCAGAATAACTTGATTTATATGTATCGCTTAAGTCGAAATAAAAAAGAACAACCATTCGTCATTCATTGGTTGAAATCTTCTCTAAACTAAACAGGATGCTACTTAAAAAGTCTGTAAGAAGACATTGATATCATCTAGGAGGAATAAGAGTTGAGCCAAGACAATGAGATGCAACAGAAACGAAAAGGTTCGGTTTGGGAAGTATTGAAAACAGCTACTCGACTAGGATTGACTTCTTTTGGGGGACCCATTGCTCATTTAGGGTATTTTCGTGAGGAATATGTGAACCGACGAAAATGGTTAGATGAAAAAACGTATGCTGATTTGGTAGCACTGTGTCAATTATTACCAGGGCCGGCGAGCAGTCAGGTTGGAATGGGGATTGGGTTTATACGAGCTGGTTTTTGGGGAGCGATTGCCGCTTGGCTTGGATTTACTCTCCCTTCCGCGATTGCACTGATCTTATTTGCCTACTTTTTAAAAGGAACTTCCTTTAGCGAAACAGGCTGGCTTCATGGATTGCTCGTTGTGGCAGTCGCTGTTGTGGCTCAAGCTGTGTGGGGCATGGCGAAAAACTTAGCCTTTGATCGTCCGCGTGCCACCATTGCAATCGCAGCGGCGATTTTGACTTTGATTATTCCGAGCGTCTTTAGTCAAGTGGGAATCATCGTAGGTGCTGGAATCGTTGGATGGTTTTTGTTCCGAGGTACACCAGATGCAACCCCCGTTCCGATTTCGATCTCGTTTAATAAAAAGATCGCCAGTATCTTGCTTATTTTATTTTTTGTTTTGTTGGGATTGCTTCCTGTCATTCGACAGTTCACCGACTCGAATCTGATTGCGCTTTTTGATAGCTTCTATCGATCCGGTGCCTTAGTATTCGGAGGGGGACATGTTGTCCTTCCTTTATTACAAGCCGAAGTGGTTCCTACAGGGTGGCTAACGGCCAATCAATTTTTAGCCGGGTACGGAGCGGCACAAGCAGTACCCGGACCATTGTTTACCTTCGCATCATACTTAGGAATGGCTAGTTTCGGATGGAAAGGAGCTGTGGTGGCAACTATTGCGATCTTTCTTCCTTCTTTCCTGTTAATCCTTGGAGCCCTTCCTTTTTGGAATTGGCTTCGTCATCATCCACGTTTTCAAGCAGCACTGTACGGGATCAATGCAGCTGTTGTGGGAATCTTACTCGCAGCACTCTACCATCCTGTATGGACGAAAGCGATTAAAAGTCCGTTAGATTTTTGCCTTGCTTTAGCTTCCTTTGGCCTATTAACGGTCTGGAAGTGTCCGCCTTGGGTTGTGGTTGTATTTTCTGCCACTGCTGGGGCTCTTCTTTCTTTGATTTCATAAAATATCCACCAGCAAAGCCGGGTTCGCAGGAACTCGGTTTTTATTTATTTTTCTTCTATATAAGAGTGAAGTTTATACACATACATGTATTGTCGCATTATATATATTTTTACTTGCTTATATAATTATATTGTTATATGATGATTGGAGGATAGGGGGGATAGCATGAAACAAATTGTTGCGAGTGTGGATGAAGTGGCGACAGTCTTAAAATTATTGGGCGACAAAACAAGACTCACCATGATGGCGCTATTAGACCATCATGATTGTTGCGTGTGTGAGTTGGTTGAAATTTTTCAAATGAGTCAACCGGCCATTAGCCAACATCTTCGGAAATTAAAAGATGCAGGTTTAGTGAAAGAAACGAGAAAAGCCAAATGGATCTTTTATTCTATGAACAAGGAACATGAATTGTATTCATTAATCAAAAATATTTTAGCTCATATTCCAGACCAGCAAGAAAAATTAAAGGAACTTAAAGAAAGAACAAAAATCTCGTGTGAGTAAAGGAGAGTTGATCGTTTGCTTTCGGTCATACTGGCATCATTGATTTTTCTCGTAACTTTAGTGTTTGTTATTTGGCAGCCAAAAAACTTATCGATTGGTTGGTCTGCATGCGGAGGAGCGATCCTTGCTTTATTAGTAGGCGTAGTTGATTTTAAAGATGTCCTCGATGTGACAGGCATCGTCTGGAATGCGACCCTTGCTTTTATTGCGATTATTATTATTTCGTTGATTTTAGATGAAATTGGCTTTTTCGAATGGGCAGCATTACATATGGCGAAAGTGGCGGATGGAAACGGAGTAAAAATGTTTATCTTTGTTTCCATTCTAGGAGCCTTAGTAGCCGCATTTTTTGCCAATGACGGTGCAGCCCTCATTCTCACACCGATTGTTCTCGCGATGGTGCAAGCTTTGAAATTTGATGAAATGAAAGTCCTACCTTTTATTTTAGCGAGCGGTTTTATCGCTGATACAACTTCTTTACCGTTAGTCGTGAGTAACTTAGTGAATATTGTATCTGCCGATTACTTTCACATTGGGTTTGTTGAGTATGCATCACGTATGATCATTCCGAACTTCTTCTCGCTCGGAGCAAGTATTTTAATGTTATATCTGTATTTTAGAAAAGATATACCGAAACAATTTGATTTGTCGCATTTAAAGAAACCAAGCGAAGCCATTAAAGATCATAAAATGTTTAAGCTTTCTTGGGTCGTATTAAGCATTTTATTGATCGGTTATTTTGTAAGTGAATTTACAAAGGTTCCTGTATCTTTCATTGCCGGAGTGGTCGCACTAGTTTTCTTATTCATTGGAAGAAAAAGCCCAGCTGTTCATGTCAAACAGATATTAAAAGGAGCACCGTGGGCGGTTGTCTTTTTCTCCATCGGGATGTATGTCGTCGTCTATGGTTTAAGAAACGTAGGATTGACCAATGTATTAGCTGATGTGATTCAAGCAGCAGCTAATCAGGGACTATTCGTTGGAACGGTTTCCATGGGCTTTATTGCGGCGATTCTTTCATCAGTGATGAATAACATGCCAACAGTGATGATTGATGCTTTAGCGATTGCTGATACCAACACAACAGGCATCATTCGTGAAGGTTTGATTTATGCCAATGTGATTGGTTCCGATTTAGGACCGAAGATTACCCCAATCGGTTCTCTAGCAACCCTCCTTTGGTTGCACGTATTATCAACAAAAGGAGTCAAGATTACATGGGAAACTTACTTTAAAAATGGGATTATTTTAACCATTCCAACATTATTCATTACACTTGTTGGACTTTATATATGGTTACTCATCATTTAAGAAAAGGAGTAGAGACACATGAAAAAGAAAATTATTTACTTCTTATGCACCGGAAACTCTTGCCGCAGCCAAATGGCAGAAGGATGGGCTAAAAAATATCTTGGCGATGAGTGGGAAGTCTATAGCGCTGGCATCGAAGCTCACGGATTAAATCCGAACGCCGTAAAAGCCATGAAAGAAGTAGGAATTGATATTTCGAACCAAACATCTGATGTCATTGATCCTGAAATTTTAAACAAAGCTGATTTAGTCGTAACATTATGCGGACATGCGGCAGAACATTGCCCGGTGACGCCACCGCATGTGAAACGCGTACACTGGGGATTTGATGACCCTGCAAAGGCAGAGGGAACAGAAGAAGAAAAATGGGCTGTATTCCGTCGTGTTCGTGATGAGATTGGCGAAAGAATTAAGCGTTTTGCGGAAACAGGTGAATAACAACCTCTTTGTAAAAATTACCCAAAGCCGAGAGAGCCATTCTCTCGGCTTTCATTTATTTATAAGGCAAAAAGATTTCGTCTTCTTGCCAAGAAAAAACGAGAAATTTTAAGAATAACCTAAAATAAGATAGGATGTGTCCAAATTTAGGGGGTCAATCCGCAAACTCTTATATAAAAATCACATATTAATATAACAGATTACTATTTAAGGGGGACTAGAAATGGAAGATTGGTTAAATCTCATTGGTAATTTAGGATTTCCTATCGTTGTAACTTTTTATCTGTTAGTACGATTTGAAAGAAAAATAGATAATCTAACAGAAGCAATCAATAAAATAGCAGATATCATTGAGGAAAGAAAGGACAAACAAATAGAAAGATAAGAATAAGAATTTATATCTATTATTGATGTATCTCCTATACCAGTTTCGTTAACATATTTTTACTTTCTTTGCTATTTCCTCAACTAGGATCACGATCATGTGAATTTGCATTTCGCAGCTCTAAATAAGAATGAACTTTACTAAAACATCCTTTCAACAGGGATGTTTTTTTGATTAGAAAAGAATAACGAAATAATCGATAGGGAGACTAAAGTCTTTTTAGACGGAGGTAACATAGACATAAATAAAAATACGGACAAATATACATATGTGTTGTAAAATATATACAAAAATATAAACTGAAAGAATTTTAAGGAGTTTCTATAAAGAGATTGTTAGAGTCGAGGTTGTTTATTCAAAACACAAAAAAAGCTTTATAGATTTTCCATTGCCTTTTAATGCAATAAAGGGGGATATGTTATGAAAAGTTGTCTATTTATTAATGGTGAAGAAAAAGTTCCAACGAATACGTATGTAGTATACAACCCACATACAGGTGAGGTGATTGGAGAGGTAGCCGATTCCACCGAAGAAGAGATGCGCACTGCGATCGAAGCAGCTTCTCGAGCTTTTTATAATATGAAAACACTACCTTCTTGGAAAAGGGCAGATATTTTATATAAAGCAGCGAGCCTGTTAGAACAAGAAAAGGAAGAAGTTGCATCCATCATCACAAAAGAAGCGAGCAAACCAATCAGTGCAGCTAGGGTGGAAGTAGAGCGTTCCATTCAGACCTTGCAGTTTTCCGCCGAAGAAGCCAAACGAATAGGAGGCGAATACATTCCTTTAGATGCTGCAAAAGGGGGAGAAGGGAGAGACGCCTATACGATTTATGAACCGTTAGGCGTAATTGGGGCGATTACTCCATTTAATTTTCCTTTAAACTTGACCGTTCATAAAGTTGGACCTGCGATTGCAGCCGGCAACACCATCGTTGTCAAACCCGCTGAACAAACTCCTTACAGCAGTTTGAAATTGGCGGAAATTTTAACGAGAGCAGGACTTCCTAAAGGCGCGATCAATGTCGTACCGGGAGATGGACCGAGACTTGGAAAAGTTTTTCTAGAAGATGAACGAATTAAAAAAATCTCCTTTACAGGTAGCCCGTCGGTTGGAAAACTGATTAAAAGCCAAGCGGGTCTAAAGAAAGTGACATTAGAACTTGGAAGCAATTCCGCTCTGTATATTGATGAAAGTGTAAAAGAACAATTAAGCAAAATTGTTCCAAAAGCGGTGATCGGGGCTTTTTCTTATAACGGCCAAGTTTGTATCAGCACTCAAAGAATTTATGTTCATCAGCGTATAGCCCAAGAATTTATCGATCTTTTCGTTAAAGAAACGAAAAACCTCTCTTTTGGAGATCCTTTTGATGAGAAAACGGTTGTGACAAGTTTAATTAATAAAAAGTCACAAAAACGCATTATGGAATGGATCGATGAAGCGGTCAATCGAGGGGCAAAAGTATTAACTGGCGGTGTAGAAATAGGCAATGGCATCGCTCCTACAGTACTTACAAATGTTCCAGCTGATTGTAAAGTTTCCTGCCAAGAAGTATTCGGACCGTTAGTGATTATTGAAGAAGTAGAAAATGAAAAGGATGCCTTAAAGAAAATGAACAACAGTGAGTTTGGACTAAATGCAGGAGTATTTACAAACCGCTTGAACCAAGCGATCGAAATGGCTCATGGTTTAGAGGTAGGGCAAGTATTCATAAATGATGTTCCGACTACCCGCTTTGACCATATGCCTTATGGGGGAGTAAAATCTTCTGGTTATGGATATGAAGGAGTGAAATATGCAATTAGAGAAATGATGCAAATGAAAATGATCAGCCTTAACTACAAAATTTAGCTTTATTTTTTAAGGAAAAGAGGGATAACCATGCTTTTGATTAAAAGGTTATTTTCGGTCCTAATGGTTTTGTTGATGATTAGCGGATGTCAAGAAAAAGAAGTACAAATGAAAACGGATGATCAAGGTGTTCCATCCAATCGCGAACACAAGAAGGCCAGTGATGGTCAAGATTGGCAAGAAAGCCCTCTGTTTAAATCAGGAGATTTTACAATGATTGGGCAAGAAGGGCGTTTAGGTTTCATTTATAGTGATCGCGAAGTTGACAGATTTTACCCTAATCAAACTCAAAAGTATATGTGGCATTTTTGGGGGGATGACCAAGAGTTTGATGGGGAACTGAAAGTGATGGCCACGCACGAAAACGGTGGAGAACCAATCACTGTGTTAGAAGATCTCCCTTTAGGTGGTCCCAATAATGGAGCAGACCGCCATGTTCCATCCAATATGTCCTTGCCTAAAAGCGGGATGTGGAAATTGGATGCCTATATCGGAGACAAGTTATTTGGAAGTGTTTATGTCAAAGTCCACGAAAAATAAGTCACCATGATTCTTCATGATTGAACGAACGGTATAATGAATGAAAGGATGTTTAGATGTTTATATGAATTTGCAATTCGAGATTCGTAAGGCAACCATTCAAGATATAGAAGAAATTGTAAGATTGCGTTTGGAGCTTTTTAAGGAATTAGGAGAAGTACAGTCTGTACAAGAGGAAGCTCTTGCCATCACGGCTACAAGAAAATATTTAGAGGAAGCACTTTCTAACAATGAATTTATCTCCTTTTTAGCTTTATCCAATCATCATGTGATAAGTATTAGCGGGATGGTTTTATTTAAACGACCACCTTACTTAGAGAATTTAAACGGACTTGAAGCTTATATACTGAATATGTATACAATTCCTGAATATCGGGGGAAAGGTTTAGCAAGAACATTGTTACAGAATTGCATTGAGGAATGCAAAAAAATCGGAGTAAAACGAATTTGGCTGCATGCATCTAATGATGGAATGCCATTATATAAAAGTATGGGGTTTACTTTTAAAAACAATGAGATGGAATTGTTTATTTGAAAGTAAGTTATATAGTTTATTGTAGTTTATTGGAGCCTAGCATCTAAAATTATAGAAGCATTATAAGCTACCACAGTAGGTCAAACAATCATTGACCGATTGCTATACGAATTAAAGAGGAAGTAAATAATTAGATTAGAATGAAAGGCACAGATCAATCGGTGCCTTTCTATTTTCTAAGGATCAATTAAACTTAATAATAGCTAGAAACCGAATATTTTGAATCCTTTTTTGTTATGATAATGTTATGATAATAATGAACAATTCGGAAATTCCGAATCGTTTGTGTAGGAGGGGGAATAAAATGAATCAAGTCATTGAAACGATTTTACAGCATCGTTCCATTCGAAAATTTGAAGATCGACCTCTATCCGATGAGCAAATTCGTACCATTGTTGAATGTGCTCAAGCAGCATCAACATCCAGCTTCATTCAAGCCTACTCGATCATTGGAGTAAAAAATAAAGAAACGAAGCGGAAGCTTGCTGAGTTAGCTGGAAATCAATCATATGTAGAGCATAATGGCCATTTTTTTGTATTTTGTGCGGATTTACATCGCCATGAGATTGTCGGTGAAATGGAAAACGTCGATTTATCTTCTGCATTAGAAAGCACCGAAAAGTTTATGGTTGCGCTTATTGACACAGCACTAGCTGCGCAAAATGCTGTAATAGCGGCTGAATCCATGGGATTAGGAGTTTGTTATATTGGCGGTTTGCGGAACAATTTACCTGAAGTGTGTGAGCTCTTAAAAGTTCCGAAACGGGTGATTCCTTTATTCGGAATTGCAGTAGGATATCCGGCGCAAAATCCTGATAAAAAGCCGCGCTTACCTTTTCATCATGTTTACCATGAAGAAACATACCAGCAAGATCGCTCCGAATTAGAAAATCAACTCAAGCAATACAATGAAACGATTTCGTCATATTATAAAAATCGCACAAATGGAGAACGCCAGGATACATGGACTAGACAAATGGCTAACATGCTTAGTAAACAGGTCAGAATGTATATGAAGGAGTTTGTCGAAAGTAAAGGATTTAATTTAAAATAGCTCCTTAAAAAGTGAATAAATAGAGCAGGCAGAAGAGGTTTCTTCTATCCTTTTATTTATATAAAGAAGAAACTTTCTTTAGAAGATTCATAAAGAATACTGCATATTTTTCAGATTAAAATTTGCATATCTTCCTTATCTTTTGTTAGCCTTATTATAGAGTCAGCTTTAAAGGGAGGGGTGTTATGATGGCACAACCGAAGTATATTACAAACATTGAAAAAATCACACAAATCCCTAAAGAAGAGCGAGAAAAATTAAAAGAAATCACTAACAAATTTGCATTTAGAGTAAATGAGTATTATCTTAATCTGATTAATTGGGATGATCCGAACGACCCTATACGGAAATTGGTTATACCGAATGAAGGAGAATTAAACGAATATGGTCGTTGGGACGCTTCCGATGAGTATACCAACTATGTAGTGCCAGGGTGCCAACACAAGTATAAAACAACGGCATTACTCATCGTTTCAGAAGTTTGTGGAGCATATTGTCGATTTTGTTTCCGAAAGCGTTTGTTTCGCAGTGATGTAAAAGAAGCGATGGCAGACGTAACACCTGGTATTGAATATATTGCACAAACTCCTGAAATCAATAATGTTTTATTGACTGGTGGAGACTCTCTTATTTTGGCAACCAAAAAAATTAGATATATTGTAGAAAAATTGCGAGCGATTGACCATGTTAAAATCATTCGTTTCGGTTCCAAATTGCCTGTATTTAATCCGATGAGAATTTATGAAGATCAAGAACTGCTTGATGTGTTCCGTCAATATTCCACACCAGAAAAACGCATTTATGTCATGGCACATGTGAACCACCCACGTGAAATAACAGAAGAAGCACGCAAAGCCTTTCAAGCTCTTCACGATGCCGGAGTTATCGTTGTGAATCAAACCCCTATCCTAAAAGGAATCAATGATGATCCTGATGTGTTAGCCGAATTATTAGATAAACTTTCATGGGCAGGAGTAACACCATATTACTTCTTTGTGAATAGACCGGTAGCCGGAAATAGCGATTTTGTGTTACCGTTGGAAGAAATCTATCGAATTGTTGAAAAAGCAAAAGCAAAAACATCGGGATTAGGTAAACGTGTTCGCCTCGTTATGAGTCATACCTCAGGAAAAATTGAAATATTAGCAATAGAAAATGGCAAAGCCTATCTGAAATATCATCAAGCAAGAGATGAGAGTCAATATGGAAAATTTATGGTTTTGGATTGTCCAAAAGATGCCACTTGGTTCGATGACTTACCTGGAAATGAACAATATTGGCAAAAGCCAGTAAAAAAAATAAAACAAGCGGTTTCGGTTAACTAAATGAACCTCTTCCACCTCTAAATGGAGGTGGGAGAGGTTCATCATTTTTTCTTTCATATAAATAAAAATGATATGAACCAGCTTTTTTCAGAAAAATCATTATATAAAATAAATAAAATTATTAATATTCTGATTATTCGTTGACAGACAAATGAAAAATAATTATGTTATTTATAAGCATAACAATAAAGTAGACGGAGGTAAAACATGGAATTTTTGTCTGTTCGGAAAGACGAGGGTATCACTTATGTAACATTACAAAATCCAAGAGAGTTTAACGCGTTATCATTAAAATTGCTCCAAGAATTAGATTCTCTTCTTCAAGAGGTTGCTGAAAAAAGAGAAGTAAAGGTTGTTGTTATTGAAGGATCTACAAAGGCATTTTGTGCTGGCCATAGTTTACGTGAAATAGAAAATATGAATCTTAATTTATTTCAAAGTTTAAATATTATTGAGTTAGGTAAAAGAATGTTCTATCAACAACTTCATATGGAAGATTTCCAGGCCTTAAATTACGCAACGGAAGTCATTGCTTTGAACAGTAAACATCCTGATGCTGTAGAAGGAATTCGAGCATTCTTTGAAAAAAGAACCCCTGTATGGAATGACAATTTAAAAACAAGAATTTAATTTTTGGAAGCGTTTTACATAGTATAAACAGTTTTTTCGTTAAATAGCCAATAACAGCGGTTTAAAATTCCCCAAAAATCACAGGTCATCGTTTTAAACCAACATCTTTAGATGGAGTGGAGAAACGATGCTGAAGATTGGGGAGTTTTTTATTTTATGCCATTACCTTTAACAGAAAGGCGATTCTTATTGTCTACGGGAAAAGAAAAAGCAGGAGTTTATCCTCGTTCATAATGGGGAATTTCATTTCATTGAAATGCACATAGAAGTTGAAATTGTCAAAATAACAACCAAAATCCAATAAAGAAATTGATGTTTAGCATGTAAGTAAAGTGAGGAACTTGGAATAAGAAATGATAAAATAAAACAAAGTTATATTGTCTTCTTTCATTTGAAAATCAACACCGAAGTAGATCGAATCAAATACGATATGAAAAACGAACGGAAAGGAAGAAAAGGCATGAAATCCATGTATCCTAAGAACGGCCGCGTTATTTTACATGTTGACTGTAATGCCTTTTTCTGCAGCTGCGAAATCGCGCGAGATCCATCATTAGAGGGAAAAGCAGTAGTGGTGGCTGGAGACCCGAAAGAGCGAAAAGGGATTGTTTTGGCAGCGAACTATATAGCGAAAAATGATTTTGGGATCTATACGACCATGCCTTTGTGGGAGGCAAAGAAAAAGTGTCCACAATTGGTGATCCTGAAACCTGATTTTGACCTATATCGAGAAATGAGTACGAAAGTTTTTCAATTTCTAGCAACTTTTTCGCCGATTTTGGAACCCGCTTCTATTGACGAGGGATATTTGGATATAACCAATTGCTATTCGTCGGGAACTCCTCTTCAAATCGCTCAGCAAATTCAAAAAGGTTTGTTAGAGACATTAAAAATTCCCGTTAGCATTGGGATTGCTCCTAATAAGTTCTTGGCAAAAATGGCGAGCGATCTGAAAAAACCATTAGGAATTACAATCCTTCGCAAACGGGATGTGCCAAAAATACTCTGGCCTTTGCCCGTTCAAGCGATGCATGGGATTGGAGAAAAAACAGCAAAAAAGTTAAAAAGCATTGGTGTTTTTACCATTGGTGAATTGGCAAAAACGGAAAAAGGAGTGTTAAAAGACTTACTTGGCATCACAGGGGTCTACTTGCAGGAGCGAGCAAATGGAATCGATCACCGACCGGTTGATCCTGAAGCCGTTCTTAAATTTAAAACCATCGGCCATTCCACGACCCTTTCTCATAATGTTACTGAGGAACATACCCTCATTGAAGTATTGCGAAAACTGGCTTATTCAGTCAGCAACCGAATGAAAAGGAAGCGAGTCGTTTCCTCAACGATTCAAATTACGATTCGCTACGCCGATTTCCAAACGGTGACTCGAAGTAAAAAGTTATTGAATCCGTTTCAAGAACCAGAAGAAATTTTTGAATATGCGGTGAAGCTATTGAAACAGCATTGGAATGGAGATCCAGTGAGATTGTTAGGGATTACCGCCCTGGATGTATTGGACAAAAAAGAATCGATCAAACAATTAGATTTGTTCAGCTATGAAGAAGATGCAAAAGATGAAGCATTATTGAATGCCATTGAGCAATTAAAACGAAAATTCGGTGAAGGAATTATTCAACCCGTATCAGAACTTCTTAACAAAGAGAACAATCTGAAAGAAAAGATCCAATTGCGGTACGATGCGAAGCAAAAAAGGAGGGGCGGTGAATCTATGTAATACGATCTTGTCGAGATCGTTGAAGACACAGATCCTGCTTCAGATTACGTTCCAAGATTGAACATCAATGACAATCCAAGGGATGTCCGCTTACATATTGTAAATATAAAAATATGAAATGAGTTTTAGGAGAGGGTATTGTGGAAAAATATTTTTACACCTTTCCTTTGGTAAAAGGGGTCACAAAACCATTTGGGGTATATGACAAAGATAAAAATAAAGTAGGAGAAGTTCAACGAGTTTATTCGAGTTTATTTACGAAAATATCAGAGATATTTATGACTGGATGGGAAGTAAATGTTGTATTCAAAGATGCAGAATCAAAAATCGAAATTAAAGAACTTTTCCGTTGGAGTAATCCTCAATGGAAAATTTTAAAAAACGGCAATGAGATTGGTGTCTTGAAAAATATAAAGATATTTGAACTGGGAGACACTAAAGAGCTTGTCCTTCATAACCAAGTGTTTACGATTCATGATGAGTTTGCTGCAACGAAAACAACCGTTACTAATGAAAAGGGACAAACCGTTGCAGTTATTGATTACAAACTATTCGATTTTTCACGCCAAAGAGAAATTACAATTTATGATGAGAGTTTACCTTTTGGATTACTCATTGGGATCGATTATATTACTAGTTTGAAAAGAAAATAATAAAGAGCAACGATTTTGCAGTTATTCTCGATAGAAGGATTTTTGAAGCATATAATCGAAATACCAATCCTTTGTACATCGGTGGTCTGAAGAGAATGGTTATAAAATCGTATCGTTATCTTCTGGGATGTAACGAGTGAAGGCCCATCGTTTTTATGAAGAAAAAATGGGCTATGATAAAGTCAGTTATGTATTTTTGAAAAGATTATGAAACAACAAATAATAACGTTATTTTTTGTATGACAGCAATCAGGTCACAGCGGGAGAGGCAGATGGTTCTGATTGGAGTTTGTCGCGTTTACATATTGTCAGGGGGCTTGTTGATGTTCTCAGCATTGTTTAGTTTTGTTCATTTATATATTCGCAAAAAAGGTTTATCTTTAGAATCTGAAAGTGCTTAAACATGTGTAAATTTCTTGAACAAACGGATGCTTGAATTGAATAAGAACAACCGAAGACCGCAATAAAGTGGTCTTTTTCTTTTGATGAAAGTCAACAATGAAATTTAACAGTGCCTCCCATCTCTGTAGAATCCATATTCGCTGTAAGATGAACAAGGATTGTATAATCCTGCTCACAACAAATTGGTTATTGCAAATGCGACGAATTTTTACTATCCTTGTATCAGCAAGTATATGTTGATATTTTTTCAACAACATCAAAAATGTTGATATATATTCATCAACAAAAAGAGGGATATTATGAAACCAACGCCAGCAATCTGTTTCGCAGCAGATGTCAAACAGTCCAAACGGATAGAGAAAGAACATTTAATTTCCATACTGAAAGAATGCCAGCAGACAATCAACAAACAATTTGAACAAGACTTGCTTGTTCCGTTTGCCATTCGAAATGGCGATGAACTCATTGGCGTCATGAAAAACTTTTCGCATGCCTATCCGCTGATCAACCAGATTTTCCAACTGTCACGGCTCCATCGTTGTCCTTTTTATTTAGGCATTGGAATTGGAGAACTGGAAACGGATGAAATAAACGTTCATACGATGAATGGAAGCGCTGTGTTACATGCATTTGAAGCAAGGGACAAACAACTAAAGAAAAAAAGTGAGCAAGCAAAAATTTGGAATGATGTTGAAACCGAGACAAGCTTTTATTTTTCATCCGAACTTGTCCCGCACGAACCACTTAACGCCTTATTAAATGTAATCGTCACAACCAAACGAAAGTGGACGGATAAGCAAAAACAAGTCATCGAATTGATTGAACAATTTCCCGAATGGACGTATGAAAAAATCGGAAAACATTTAGGGTACAAATCACCCATTTCGACCGTCAGTTACTTACTGAAACGTGCTGATTACCAAAAAATCAAAGCAGTAGAAGATAGCTTTACTCAATTGCTAGTGCTGTATGAAAATCTCTTGAATCGTAGGGAGCGATAAAATTTGTGGATTTATTTTTATGCTGCTCATTTGCTGGGGGATTTTATTTTTCAATCGGATTCATTCATCGAGCAGAGAAAGAGTAAACCCATCATTACACTAGCCAAGCATGTTGCTATTCATGTGATTTTAATGGCAATGGCTAGTCTCGTGATTGCATTCGTCAATCCATCTATTACTAGTGCAACCCTTTGGTCATTTGGACAAGCTATTTTAATAATCTCTATTTTTCACTTTGTTATTGATTACGGAAAAATAAAATTAAGCAAAAAAATGAATAGAGTAAGTAGTCACGCACTGTTGTTTCTCATCGATCAAGTTCTTCACTTTTTGACCATTATTTTTGTACTTCATTATTTCACTGCCACGACGTCAGAATGGTCATTTATGGACAATATCCAAGCGTTTTATGCGGTGTTTACAGGTAATGCTAGTATTTATGAAAAGATCGCTGCTGTCATTTGCATTTTTATTTTAGCCACTTATGGAGCTGGTTATTTTCTTGGAATTCTCTTGCAAAATATTGCTCCAAACAGCGAATTGCAAGAAGGAATATATCGCTTATCCGATGAAAAGACAGAAGTAAAAACGAAATATGAAAGTGATGGAAGAACAGAAACAGAGATCACCACGATCAAAACAGAGCAGTATTTTCATGATTCACCAGCCAAAATTGGTCAAATCATCGGCATGCTAGAGCGGGCTCTGATCGTGATCCTGATGATGATCGATTTACCACAGGGACTTGCCTTTTTAGCAGCATTAAAAACATTAACCCGATTTAAGCAATTTGAACACAAACAATTTGCGGAATATTATCTGATTGGAACACTATCGAGCGCTATGATCGGAATTTTACTCGGAATCGTCGCTTCAAAAATATGGTGAAAATTATAGTTTTCTAGGATATAGAGCCATTGTAGCTTTACCCTTATATTAGGGACATACGAGCGAGAACCCTCCCCATTTCAATGGGGCAGATGAAAGCGAGTATTGCTCTATCCCCTTTCCGGGAATGCTTAGACCAACCATTTTTTACCTTAACTCATACCATATGTAATAAAATAAAATCAATACTTATTCTGAGGAAACGATTCGGAAGTATATCGAAAACCAGAAAAAGAGAGAGTGAAAACATGCGAAGGACGTATCAATTTAAGCTGGAACCAACGGCGGAACAGGTTGAGAAGATCGAACAAACCTTACATTTATGTCGTTGGCTCTATAATTCGATGCTGGAACAAAGAAAGCTTGCCTATAAACTTTGGAGGATTTCTTTCACTTTCTACACACAGAAAAAAGAGCTGCCGAAAGTAAAAGAAGAAATTCCGGAATTTAAGGAAGTATACTCACAGGTACTCCAGGACGTTTGTCAGCGGCTTGATCAAACATTTCAAGCGTTTTTCCGTCGTTTGAAGAAGGGAGAAAAAGCGGGTGATCCTCGCTTCCAAGGCAAGAATCGTTATGACAGTTTTACTTATCCGCAAAGTGGTTTCAAGCTGGAAGGGAAGTACTTAACGTTGTCTAAAATCGGGACCATCCGTATGAAGCTGCATAGACAGATGGACGGCAAGATCAAGACATGCACCATCAAGCGAAAAAATGGCAGAAACTTGTTGTGTAGCATTTCGAGGAGATAAAATGGTCCTGGTCCGCCGTGTGAAAGCCAAAGCTAACACATATATGCAACTGATTCCTCCTGGAGGACATATAGAGAACTGTGAAACTCTTGAAGAAGCTGCTCGCCGTGAGTTATATGAAGAAACCGGAATTGTAGCGGAACAGTTAAATCTTGTAGGAGTTATTTCTTTTATTACCTATCCAAAAAAGGATCACGCGATTTGCTTTGTATACTTTAGTTATAGTAATCAAGGAGAAATAGAAGCGAAAGAAAAAGAAAAAGAAAAAGTAATTCCTGAATGGGTTGAGGTTAAGGGTTTTGAAGAAAACGAAGATATTCCTCATTACTACCGGCAATTTCTTAAAGCAGCTATGGAAAACAAACAATTTATAAATTGCATAGTGGAATGGGATGAAAACAAAGAGGGATTGGTTACATTTAAATAATAAACCGTTGAGGCTTGCTCACCAGTAATCCCTATTGCCCGAAGTTAAAGAAGAAGTGAATTAAAATTTTCAAAAGGGGAATTGGCATGAAAGAAACATCCGTTAACTTAGTAACATTTAGTTATGAGGATATTCCAGAATTGATATCGCTATCGGCATCAGTGGGATGGGATTATGACGAACATGAAATTCGGACAATTATGAAATCTGGGAAAATCTATGGACATAAAAACGAAGAAGGGAAAATTGTATCAAGTGCGGCAATAATTCCTTATGATACTTCTTTAGCTTCTATTGGAATGGTAATCGTTCATAAAGAATATAGGGGCATGGGGCTTGGAAAAATAGTTACCCAAGCGTGTATAAATACCGTTTCAAAAGATACTACTATTATGCTTATTGCAACGGAACAGGGGAAACCCTTATATGAAAAGATGGGTTTTAGGGTCATTGATTGTGTTCATAAATATCTTTGCGATCATTACATACCTGTCCATTCAATTAATAAAGCAGATATTGAAATAAACACTTTTAGCCAAGGAGACCTAACACAAATTATAAAGTTAGACGAGAGAGCTGTCGGGGCTGACAGAAGGAAGTTTCTTGTTAATAGGATTGAACAAGCAAAAGAATGTTTAGTAGTTAAAGATCACGCCGGAACAATTATAGGTTATGGTCTTTCTATTTTGGGACCTATCAATCTCATATTAGGTCCAATTGTCGCTCCTAGTTTTGAAGTAGCTTCTTTGTTGGTAAATGAATTGGCTCGCAATCATCAAGGAAAATTAAGAATTGATGTTCCGTCAGGGCATGAAGAGTTTATGTTATTTTTGGAGCAGCGCGGTTTTTATAAAGTAAGCCAACCTCCAATCATGATCATAAATTCAAAGCAATTACCTCGGCGAAATGGTTCGTTATATGGAATTGCTGCACAGGTGTTTGGATGATTAAAGGACCGTGACTTGTCAGTATTATTGATAACCTAAATCATTACTTTTGATAGGAGGATAAATATGGAGCGAAACAACAAATTAGCCCTAATTATTATTGACGTTCAACAAGGATTTGAGGATAAAAGATGGGGAGAGCGTAATAATCCGAACGCCGAGGAAAACATATATAGTCTATTAAAAATATGGAGAGAGAAAAAATGGCCTATTATACATATCCAGCATATATCTACTAATCCTAATTCTCCTCTGTCAGCAAACAGTAAGGGAGTATTATTTAAAGAGATCGTAAAACCTCTAGATGGGGAAGTTGTCATTCAAAAAAATGTTAATAGCGCCTTTATAGGGACAAATTTGGAACAATACCTAAAAGAACATGATATCAACGATGTAGTTATTACCGGCTTAACTACTCCTCATTGTGTTTCCACCACTACTAGGATGAGTGGGAACTTAGGATTTAATACATATCTGATTTCAGATGCCACTGCCGCCTTTGGTATGAAAGGTCCTGATGGTGTATATTATGATGCTAATCAAATTCATAATATTTCTCTTGCCACTTTACATGGAGAATTTGCAACGGTTCTTACTACGGAAGAACTTATTGAACAAATTGTAACGAAGTAGAATGTGACTGTGAAGAGATGATTAATGGAATATTTATGATTTTACCAGTAACGACTTAGTTAAAATCACGAAAAATTTGAAGAGAGTCAAAACAGTCTAAGAGCTCATTAGACTGTTTTTATTATTGTTATTAAAAATAAAAAACAGAGATAAATATTTTATCAAAAAGGGGAGCAGCATGGTCTGTTTTATGCTTTCGTTTTTACACAATGATACAACAAAAAGTTTGAAAAGTGATAAAAGTCATATTATTTTTATTTTCATATAAACAATAGTAAAATGAAAATTGTAAGACGTATTTAATTATCTTTGGAGGGCATTAAAAATGAGCACGCTTAGTGACAGCTTCAGAAATCCATGGGAAAGGTTTCACGGTCCCAATCTTGGATACGTTATGGAAATGTACGAACGGCATTTACAAGATCCAAGTTTGGTTGATCCAGAATTGAAAGAGTGGTTTGACCGCTGGGGTCCGCCCGAGTTTCCGAACCCGAACAACGATGATAAGCCGAAAGATTTTGTACCTCGCACCAATGTATCTGCCAACTTGTTAGAAAAATATGTTCAGGCAGTTAAATTGGCGGATTATATTCGTACTTTCGGACATTTGAATGCCAAAATCAATCCGTTAGAGACGTCTGAAAAAGATTCGCATCAGATTGATATTCAAAAGTTCGGATTAACAGAAGAGGATTTAAAATCCATTCCTTCTTCTATTATAAGCCCGTATTTGTCTAACCATATTCAAAATGGGTTTGAGGCGATTCAATATTTAAAAGGGGTCTATACAGCGAAACTAGCGTTTGAATTTGGTCATGTCCAAGACGCAGAAGAAAAAAACTGGCTCTTACAAATGGTCGAGTCAGGAAACTATCAACCTTCTATCTCGAATGAAAAGAAGAAGGAACTGCTAAAACGGCTGGCCGAAGTCGAGGTATTCGAACAATTTTTACATCGGACATTCGTTGGTCAAAAACGTTTTTCCATTGAAGGCATTGATACGTTGGTTCCATTACTCGATGAAATAATTTCAGAATCTGTACAAAAAGGAACAAAACTGATTAATATCGGTATGGCTCATCGTGGGCGGTTGAATGTATTGGCACACGTATTAGGGAAGCCTTATGAAATGATTTTTGCGGAATTCCAACACGCACCAAACAAAGAATTGATCCCATCCGAAGGTTCTATTGGGATTACATATGGATGGATGGGTGACGTCAAATATCATTTAGGATTAGATCGAAAAATCAAAAATGAGAACACCGTTCGAGCAATTATTACGCTAGCCAATAATCCAAGTCATTTGGAATATGTCAACCCGGTTGTTGTCGGCTATACGCGGGCAGCTCAAGAAACTCGCAACAAACCTGGTTTTCCTGAACAAGATGAGAGTAAGTCATTTGCTATTTTAATTCATGGTGATGCGGCGTTTCCAGGGCAAGGGGTCGTGGCGGAAACGTTAAATTTAAGCCGGTTAAAAGGCTATCAAACAGGCGGCACGATCCATATCATTGCGAACAATATGATTGGATTTACGACGGAAAGCGAAGATTCTCGTTCCACGAAATATGCGAGCGATTTAGCAAAAGGATTTGAAATTCCAATTGTTCATGTCAATGCAGACGACCCGGAAGCAGTGCTTGCAGCCGCTCATTTGGCTGGCATTTACCGACAAACATTTAAGAAAGATTTTTTAATTGATTTAATTGGATATCGTCGACACGGTCATAACGAAATGGATGAACCAGCCCCGACTAATCCACTAATGTATCAAATCATTCGTAACCATCCGACTGTCCGCAATCTCTACACCACTCGTCTCGAACAGCAAGGGATTATCTCGTCAGCAGAGGAAGTTGATCGCTTTGCCGAAGAAGTGGAGAAGAAGATGCAAGAAGCTTATAGGAAAGTATCTGATGTAAAAGAAGAACTCGATTATGAAATGAATCCACCAGAAGTAGCGGAAAAAGGCATTCCAAAAATCGATACAAGCGTACCTATTAATTTGCTCAAACAAGTAAATCATGAGCTTGTACAATGGCCAGACGATTTTCACGTATTTAATAAATTGGAACGAATTTTGAAACGGCGCATTACCGCTTTTCAAGAAAACAAAATCGATTGGGCTCATGCCGAAATGCTCGCATTTGCGACCCTCCTTCAAGACGGCATTCCCATTCGCTTGACAGGACAAGATTCAGAAAGGGGAACGTTTGCCCAACGTCATCTGATTTTACATGATGACAAAACAGGAAAAACGTTTTCGCCGCTGCATCAACTATCGGGCAGCAAGGCGTCTTTTGCGATTCATAATAGTCCGCTGTCCGAAGCAAGTGTGCTTGGATTTGAATACGGTTATAACGTATTCGCACCCGAAACGTTAGTGCTGTGGGAAGCGCAATTTGGTGATTTCGCCAACTCCGCCCAAGTGATCATTGATCAGTTTATCTCATCGGGAAGAGCGAAATGGGGACAAAAATCCGGTCTTGTTATTCTGCTTCCACATGGATATGAAGGACAAGGACCTGAACACTCAAGCGCCCGTTTGGAACGATTTCTTACATTAGCTGCTGAAAATAACTGGACGATCGCCAATATGACGAAATCATCCCAATATTTTCATATTTTACGTCGTCAAGCGCTGATTTTACAAAAAGAAGAAGTGCGGCCGCTTGTCATTATGTCGCCGAAAAGCTTGTTGCGTCATCCATTGGTCGTATCAGGAGCAGCGGATTTGAGCGAAGAAAGTTTCCAACCGGTGCTGCCACAACCGGGATTGGGACATGACGCGGAGAAAGTCGAACGCTTCATCCTATGTTCAGGTAAAATCGCAATTGATTTAGCGGAAAAATTAGAAGAAGTAAAAGACAAAGACTGGCTCCATATTTTACGGGTAGAAGAATTATATCCGTTTCCAATGGAGGAAATTTCTCGTTACGTCAAGCAGTTTCCGAATGTAAAAGAAATCGCATGGGTGCAAGAAGAACCAAAAAATATGGGAGCTTGGAATTTTGTAGAACCTCGACTGCTTACATTGGCGCCTGCGGGAGTTCAAGTTTCTTATATCGGTCGCAGAAGACGCTCTAGCACAGCAGAAGGCGATCCAATTGTTCATAAAAAAGAGCAGGCACGAATTATTAACCAAGCATTCACACGTTCGTGATTCTTGAATATAAACGAAATTGGCGAAAGGAGATAGAACAGTGGCAGAAATCAAAGTGCCAGAACTAGCAGAATCGATAACGGAAGGCACCATTTTTCAATGGCTCAAACAACCGGGAGATTTTATTCATAAAGGGGAGCCGATTGCGGAGTTAGAAACCGATAAAGTCAATGTAGAATTAGTGTCTGAAGATTCAGGGGTCATCACCAAATTACTATTTAATGAAGGGGATACAGTTAGAGTAGGGGATACGATCGCCATTGTGTCAGAAGAAGCGGAAGCAAATGTTCCACAAGCGGAGGAAACACCAAAGCAACTGGAAAAGAAAAAACCGAGTCAACCGATAGCTGTCAAAGAAGAACCAGTTACAAGGCCAACTCAACGACCGATTGCTTCACCATCAGCGAGAAAACTAGCCCGCGAAAAAGGAATTGACTTATCAAAAGTGACGCCATTTGATCCGCTTGGCCGTATACGCAAACAGGATGTAGAAGCATATTCGAATCAATCAGCACCAATTGCAGAAACAGTCAAACCGACGACGCCTGAGACGCCTGATCTGTTTGAACCGGAAAAACCAGTGGAACGAATAAAAATGTCCAGACGCCGCCAAACGATTGCGAAACGGCTCGTGGAAGTTCAACACACAGCGGCGATGCTTACAACATTTAACGAAATTGATATGACAGCGATTATAGACTTGCGCAACCGTCGAAAAGATGCGTTTTATCAAGAACATGATGTACGACTCGGCTTTATGTCTTTCTTCACGAAAGCCGTCGTAGCGGCATTGAAAAAATATCCTTTGTTAAACGCGGAAATTCAAGGGGACGAAATCATCGCGAAGAAATACTATGATATCGGGGTGGCCGTGTCGACGGACGAAGGCTTAGTCGTTCCTGTTGTGCGCGATGCGGATAAGAAAAATTTTGCCGAAATTGAACGAGAGATTTTACACTTAGCGACAAAAGCGCGTGAAAACAAATTAAGCTTAAAAGACTTGCAAGGCGGCACATTTACCATTACCAACGGCGGAGTGTTTGGCTCGCTACTGTCCACACCCATTTTAAACGGACCGCAAGTCGGCATCTTAGGAATGCACAAAATTCAACTTCGCCCTGTCGCCATCGACGAAGTGCGCATGGAAAATCGTCCAATGATGTATGTTGCGCTATCTTATGATCACCGCATTATTGACGGGAAAGAAGCGGTTGGCTTTTTAGTGAAAGTAAAGGAACTTCTCGAAGATCCAGAGCAATTATTATTGGAATCATGAGGGAGTGCTCCCTCATGATTTTTATTCTGTCTCCTTGACAGAGATAAGATATCGTTTTAGATGTTCTGTAAGCTCTAATAAACTGGCAAATGTATAGTCAGGGGTAACATCAAGAAAGTCCATTACGTTGTTTGTGCGATTGATCCATGCAGTTTGAAAACCAAATTTGCTCGCTCCGGAAATATCCCAAGTATTCGAGGATAAAAACAATACTTCCTCTCGATTTACGTTCAATCGGCTTGCCGCATGTTGATAAGCGGATGGTGAAGGCTTGTATTGCTTTACTTCATCGACACTGATGATGTAATCAAAATACTCTGTCAAACCTGTATTGTCGAACAGAGGAAGCAGCATATCAGGAGAACCGTTTGAAAAGACGACAAGTGTTTCCGCTTGTAACACTTCTTTTGCCTCTGGATAAGGGGATAAGAAATGATAAGTGTTTAATAAATCTTCCGCTATTTTTACTAATTTAACATTTATTAGATTAACAGTTCTAGCCACTATTTCAAGAAGAATTAAGGAAACAGTGTTGATTTACTCACAATGTATGTTATTAACAATGTATGTTATTATAGGAAGTCTTCCAGGGGAATATTTACAAATAATAAAAGCTTAATAAAAGCTCGCTGCATCATAACAGCGAGCTTTTATTATAGTTACCGCAAGTTGTGAATAAATAAACTTAATTAGGGTGGAATTTGGGTGAAACCTCCTCCTAAACAAAAACGTAAGAAATGTATGAACAAATGGAAGGGGGTTATTTATTATAGCTGTTTTCATGATCGTTTTAGCTGTTCTTGTTGATTTTTTTGGCTTGATGTCGATCGAAAAAGATGGGATTGGATGAAAAATTGGACTAAAGTCCAAAAAATGATGTTTTTTATATCTTTCATTGTTATTTCATTAGCTATTTTATGTTGGATTAAGTTTTTAACAGTGGAATACAAAAAACATGAGGTAAGCAGACATATTAAACATGACGAAAATGTGCTTACCTTTATTACAAATATTACAAATTAAAATAAAAAGTTTACAAAGTTTACGTTGTTATAACAGTTTATATATTTGAATTAATACAGGTTTGTATTATAATAAAATGCGTGAAGTTTAATATAATATAGATGGAGGTGATAAAATGAAACAGTATATTTTTAAATTCAGCACACAAAGCGAACAACCAGTTATTTGGGAGGAATTCATTCCAGCAACCGGCATGATGGATGCCTTTCGAAAAGCGAAAGCATTAAGCGAAAAATACAAAAAGGAAAAAGGAGTATTGATAAAAGTAAAATATAAAGGAGTTCGCTATTATAACGCAGACATTGCTTAATAAAAAAATGGAAGGATGGTTATAAAGTGAACGCCTTGTATCTTCGAACGCTGTGCAGCCATTTTTAAGAAAAGAAATTCTTGAAAGTGGCTGCACGTTTTATTTTATGTTGCATATTTTTAAGAAAACGAATAACAAATCAAATTTAAATTTAAGGAGAAAGTTAACAATGATTTCGCTTCCTGTATCAATAGATACCGAGCAAATAAAAACACAACGTTTAGATTTATCTTATCCGACCGTAAGCCAGTTGCATGACAAAAACATCGAACAACAAATCAATTATGAGATTTTAATGACCGTTCAAAGAATGTTGCAAAAACAAGGATTTTATGAAAATCCGTTAACAGAAATCACGGCATCATACGAAATAAAAACGAACGAACGCGGGATTTTAAGCCTAACGTTAATCAATTATGCTTATTCTGGCGGAGCACACGGAATGACAATTATTGAAGGATTAACGTTCGATGTAACAACAGGAAAACGTTATAAGTTATCTGAACTTTTTCAAAAAAACAGCAATTATGTAGAAAAAATTTCAGAAATCGTTAAAAACCAAATTGAAGAAAGAGATCTATTTTTGCTTGAACCGCCATTTAAAGGAATTTCGCCAGAGCAAGACTACTATATAGCCGATAAGGCACTGGTCTTATTTTTTCAACTTTACGAATTAACGGCTTATGCTTACGGATTTCCTTATTTTCCAATATCCATTTATGATCTCCAAACAATCATTGACGAACAAGGACCATTAGGAAAAATGTTTGGCTAACGATAGCTGAACTTTTTTGTCTCAAAAAATAAAGTTTACTTTTAAAATGAGATAAAATTGTTATAACTTCCTATAATTTATATTATGTCTACTAAAATTTAAAAAATATATGAGTGGCTTTTGATTACCACTACTCTTTCTTTATTTGATAAAATTCTTCGCTAAATTGTTTGTCTTGTTTCAACCATCTAAAATAAGTTCCTAATGTAATTCCAACTGTTTCACATGCTTGATGAACACAATAACTTTTTCGATATTCATCGATAAAAGCTTTTTTTCTTGCTGCAACAGCTTGTTTTGTTCTTTTTAATTTCGCATTTTGCAATGTTTCTGCATCCATATTTTTATCTGGGAACGCTTCAAATTTGCGTTTTAAGTATAATCCTTTATCGTGATAAATCCAGTCGTAAAATTCCTTAATGTTTTTTCTGCCGCTCATATATAAACGAATATGTTTTTCTTTTTTGGTTAAGCACACGTCAAATCCTCGCGCTTTTAGATGATGTTCTAATACCGTCATGAAATCGAGAGAACCGCCAACAAAACTGACTAAATAGCCACGAGAATAAATATTTCCATCACCGTCAAAATAGCCTCTTATAAAATGATTTAAATACACTTCTGGAACATACGGAAATTTTATATCCAATGATTTATTTGGTGTGATACCATGTATCTCCATTAGATCGTTTTTCATAACTTTGCTATTGAGATATAACATATAAACACCGGTTTGCTTATTTTGATAAAGTGGTTGATTAGACCCTAATTCGTCTCTGATTTGTTCTAAAATATATTTTTCTTTTTGCGCGAATCCGATCGTCTGAAAATCATTGGAGACAAAACCGTCCGCTATAAAAAAACCTAAGATATAAGCCATATTTTTAGACCAAGTCTTGAAATAATCTTCATTTAACTTATACTTACGCTTCCAACTACCAAACGGCCTTTTTTCAATATTATGATCAGACAAAATCATTCTTATATATCTTGGGGACACATTGGAAAGCTTTGCAATTTCGGTGGTACTAGCACCTTCAAGATAAAGTTTTATAATTTCGTCTATCTCCAACGTTCGTTTTATATTTTTTCTTGTCATCTTTAAAACCCCTTCCATATTTATTTAAAATATATTATAAGAACAAATGTTCTTATTGTCTATATAAATTAAAATATTCGTAATAATCCCTTCCCCACTTTAATTAATGAATGGAAATAAATCGCAAAACAAAAAAAGAGACAGTAAAGTGCAAGTACTGTCTCATCACGCCGCTTTATTCCTTATGCTCCGGGCTGCTTTTCACAATTACTGATAAATTGAGTGGAGGCATCGTCCTGTATGAAACAAGAGCAGATTCCGCAATCCTTCTTTCATAATTCTTAATCTCAACAAAAACAATTGATTTATCTAACAACACGATGCGTATTTATGGGAAAGGAAAAAAAGAGCGCTTACTACCCCTTCATCCCATGGTTGTCCCTTTAATGAAAAGCTATATGGGAAGTTTAGAAGAATATCAGCTCCATCCTTCTCAACAAATAAAAACGGTAAAAAACTGAACCCGCGTGGTTTACATAAGATATTTAAGGAAATCTTACAAAAAGCAGGTCTGCCACCTCAGCGGTTCTCACTCCATCATTTGCGGCATACGTTTGCTACATTATTAATACAAGAAAATAAAGAAAATGTTGATTTGCGTACCGTACAAGAACTACTCGGTCATGAAAGTTTAGTCACGACGCAAGTATACACGCATGTTGACTTTGAGCAAAAGAAAAAAGCGATTGAAACATTTAACATATTTTGAAACCTGCTTAGTACGGAAATAACTACCCTAGCCGGGTAGTTATTTTCCTGTGTGAATATGAGTTGGCGGATACAAAGGCACTGAATGCGTAAGATCGTATGGCATTGGGTTCATTCCATGAGTTTGCTGATAAGGCATTGGAGCATGTGCAAAATACCCCTGCTGCGCCATCACAATCTGATTATAAAGTTCTGGTGCTTTAAATGTGAAATAATCAGAATAATTATTCCCTGATTCCTTAAGTATTTTTTGCTGTAATGCTGTAAATGCATACTTTACGAGATGTTCTTTAAACAGATTGATGTAATTTTTATTTTTCAATTGATTCCTAAATACATTAGGAATTTCATCATAAATTTCTTCTAAGTTTAGAGTGATATTATAATTCGACTCAAGTTCCATCGCAGTTTCAAAAAGAGTTTCGATTATTACTTGAGCCGCTCGAATTTCTTTAATATACTTTGCATCGCTTAAAATGTAATGTTGAAGAGCGCCTAACTCATATCTGGAATGGCCAAGCAGAAAGCGTATAACATCATCTGAGACCCACATTTCATGAAACAAAGTAGAAAGAGTGTATCTGAGTCCATGTGGCGTGAAATGTTTCTCGGTTTTATGGACTGTTTTTGTCCCTATTCTTCCTTTCTTCCCTTTTACGTTGTTATGATCCGCATTCTCAGAGTTTTCGTATTCTACTTTCATCCATCCAAGATGTTCGCATACTTTATTAATTATATAAGACCGCTTGGAGTTTCTTTCTTAATGAAAGGCTCCCCTGAAAATAAGCGGTATACAAAGATATGAACCGAATAGTATGGACAATACAACTTATTTTAATGAATCGTTGTGCCAAAAAATTGGCATGAGTGTCTCTGTTAATGCTTAATGTTGATTTTGTAAAGTATTAAAACTGAGGGTGTCCCAAAAGTGATCCCTTTTAAGACACCCCCTTTTAGTTATTTTTACCTCATAATTTTTAACATTGTATTGGTGTTCTTTTGAAATTCATAAGGAACTTTAATTTCTTCTGTCATCCATCCTAAATTGTGTATATCACTGATTAGTTTATCCAAGTATTTATATCTCTCACAAGCAAAGTTAGTTGTAGGAAAAATCCTTACTTCATCTTTGGTTACACGCATAAGTTCTTTTATAGTCTGTAAATGAAACTCATAGTCCAGTTTATCTTCATAAAGAAATAGAAAATTTGCTGAAAGTGTCAAGTCAAACTGCTTATCATCAAACGGTAAGGTCGGTAAAACGGCAGAAATATAACGATTCTTATTCCGTTTCATGTCTGAGATACATTGATTCATTGCTTGTGTTCTTATCTGTTTCAACTCATCAACTGATTTAAAATAATCCCACAAAAAATTTTTTTGAATATCAGCCCTTTCCATGTTAGACATGGTGGTTTCAATATCTTGTAAACCTTTTTGCTCTAATTGTTCAATAGGAAGATAATAAGCAATATCACATGCTGTAACATCCATTCCAAGTTGATTGGATACTGCTGTAAAGGAACATGCCCCAGCAGGGCAATCAAGAATCTTACGCCCCACTAAATCTTCTTTGGTAAGGCCAAACATTCGCATGTATTCATCCCAAGTCCTACCAATAAAGACAATGCGATTTAAATCCCACTTGTTAACTGACTCAACTTTACTCATCTCCACTCACCTTTCTTAACTAATCTGAACTAAGCTCTGTAAATAATATACCAAATATACATAATTTAGCACATATAAAATGCCTCTTTGGTTAAAAACATTAATCTTGCGTTATACTGCTCGTTAGCCAATCATGAAACGATCTTCACCATAGATTAACAAGAAAATCAACATCATTCCTTAACAGAACCTTTAAAGAAGGAGAAATTGCCCCGCACATGTTAACAAATGCGGATGCGCCTCTACATGCTTGATAGCGATGTTTAATTCCGATAAACACCAATTTATATTTTTTATCGCCCATTAAGAAGGAATGAAGCGGTTTCCCTCGAAATAAATCAGGAAGACAAATGAAGGAAAAGGAAGCAAAGAATGGTGTCCATTCCATCCAAGAGAGGTGTTGTAAATGGATTTTGCACTAACCATGTCTTTTTTAGGAGTGGCGATATTGCTGACGTTAATGCCCGGGCCAGATATTCTGTTTGTGATTACTCAAAGTATTTCGCAGGACAAAAAAGCGGGAATCGCCACGGCGCTGGGACTTTGTTCAGGTCTTATTGTACATATCACGGCTGCAACGCTTGGGATTTCCACAATCATTTATCAATCCGCTCTGGCTTTTACCGTCATAAAATATACGGGTGCGGCCTATTTGCTGTATTTAGCATGGCAATCATTCAAGGAAAAAGAAACAGGCTTTGCTTTTAACCACAACAAGCCTTTCAAGTATCCATCATTGTATAAAAAAGGAATTCTCATGAATCTGCTTAATCCAAAAGTATCATTGTTCTTTTTGGCATTGTTGCCTCAATTTGTGAATAAATCGATGGGACACATTACGTTGCAGATGTTTATTCTGGGGATTATTTTTCTGGTTCAGGCTTTAGTGATTTTTATCGCTGTCAGCGTGTTTTCAGAGAAACTGCGCCATGTCCTGCTTGCTAATTCGTTCATAGCAAAGCGAATGAACATTGTAAAAGGTTTGCTATTAGGGCTGATTGGTATACAGATTGCGTTTAGTGAAAAGTGAAATCGTTAGAGTGTTATCTTTTAATAAATGTCTCTGTTCAATTTCAATGTTGATTTTTAGACCACAGAAAAAGACCGAAATCAATCGGTCTTTTTTGTATGTCCTGTTCAACTATCGCCAACCGCTAGTTGAACAAGCTCATCATTAAATTAACCTCTTCACAAATAAAACTCTATCTTGATTTGGTCCATCATAATCAGTATGTACAGAAACTCCGTCTACTTTTTTATCTCCGTTTTTTTCGATTTCAAATCCCATTGTTTTTGTCAATAATAAATTGAGCCAGAGCGATCACTTCAAAAGTGAGCCACTTTTAGAATCAGAGTTCCCATAAATGGGAGAGGGTGGGTGT
>NZ_SLUL01000005.1 GCF_004341205.1 Thermolongibacillus altinsuensis | reverse complement strand
TTTCCTATTGCCTTTTTTTGGTCATTAATAGGGTATCCAATTTGATTGTGGGGTATACCGCTTCAGCCATGGTTAATTGATTTTCACAGAAAAAAAGAGGCTTAAAACAGCCTCTTTTATGATGTTTGGGCATGGTCTTTCGGAGAGGATACGAGCACAGCACGCGGTTTGCTTCCTTCGTACGGTCCGACAATGCCCCTTGCTTCCATTGCATCGATTAAGCGTGCTGCTCGTGTGTAACCAATGCGAAAACGGCGTTGCAACATGGACACAGATGCGCTTTGCATCTCGATGACCAACTTAACCGCTTCATCGTAAAGCTCATCTTCAAATGCTTCAACTGCATCGTTTGTATCATTCAACATCATTTCTTCTTGATATTGAGCTTTTTGTTGCGAAATGACAAAATTAACCACCGCTTCAACTTCTTGATCAGAAACGAACGCTCCTTGTACTCGTATCGGTTTTGTTGCTCCTACTGGGAAAAAGAGCATATCTCCACGACCTAACAGCTTTTCTGCACCGCCCATATCTAAAATGGTGCGTGAATCGGTTTGAGATGAAACGCTAAACGCGATGCGTGAAGGAATGTTGGCTTTAATAACCCCTGTAATGACGTCTACAGATGGCCGTTGGGTCGCAATAATTAAATGAATTCCTGCTGCACGCGCCATTTGTGCAAGTCGCGTAATCGAATCTTCAACATCTGATGAAGCAACCATCATTAAGTCCGCTAATTCATCGACAATAACAACAATATAAGGAAGGGTTGGTTGCGGAGTTTCCGCAGTTTGATTGTGCTTTTGAATATATTCATTGTACCCTTCAATATTTCTCGTGCCCGTATGAGAAAATAACTCATAGCGCCGCTCCATTTCGCTAACCACTTTTTTCAATGCTTGTGAAGCCTTTTTTGGATCGGTAACAACCGGTGTCAAAAGATGAGGAATTCCATTATATACACTCAACTCAACCATCTTCGGGTCAATCATCATCATTTTGACCTCATGCGGTTTTGTGCGCATGAGCAAACTTGTAATAATGGCATTAATGCAAACGCTTTTGCCGCTTCCTGTTGCTCCTGCTACTAAAAGATGAGGCATTTTATTGAGCTCTGCTAACACCGCTTGTCCGGATATATCTCGTCCCAAACCGATTAGCAATTTGGCGTCTGGCTTATCTGCTTCTTTCGCTTCAAGAACTTCTCGCAATGAAACCATCGCAATTTCTTCGTTTGGAACTTCGATGCCGATTGCCGATTTTCCTGGAATCGGTGCCTCGATGCGAATATCTTTTGCGGCTAAGGCAAGAGCTAAATCATCGCTTAAACTAACAATTTTGCTCACCTTCACGCCGACGTCTGGATACACTTCATATCTTGTGACAGCTGGTCCAATATGTACTTTTGTCACTTTTGCTTTGACGCCAAAGCTTTGGAACGTTTTTTCAAGCTTACGGGCATTCGCATAAATGCTTTCTTTTTCTTTTGACTGATCAGCCGGTTTAGGAGAGTGAAGCAAGTCTAATGGCGGAAGAACATAATCGACATTTTCCACTTGAGAAAACGAAATGGTTTCATCAGGTTGTTCTTGCTCATTTGTTTCTTCCTCAACCAACGCATCATGAAAATTGGAAATAATCGGCGGATCGTCTGGAACAGATGTTTCGCTTTCTTCTGTCATATCCATCATGACTTCAACAGGTTGCTCTTTCTCCACATCTGTTTTCGGCTTCTTCCGCTTTTTTCGATGAATCAATGATTTTGTATCTTGAATGAATGCCCTCCATTGTGATCGAATAAAAGAAACCAACCATCCGATTAATTTTCCGAGCGTTTCTTGCAGTGATTTTCCTGTCAACAATACAATACCGATGATCATCAATAAAGAAGCAATCCACTTTGTTCCAAGCTGATCAAATAAATAATAACTTGCAGCAAATAAAACGGCACCGATCATTCCACCGCCTAAATCCGAAAAAGCGGTCGCTTCTCCGCGCACTTCCATCCAGAAAAGCTCCCATGTAGCTCGAATAATGCTCGGTTGCGCAAATTTCCCTTGTCTTGATAATAACTGAAACAACGTTTCGTGACTAAAAAGCAATAACGCCATCACAATCAAATATACTCCGACAACGGCGCGATGAAAAAAAAATGGCCATTTTCTTTTCCAAATGACATAGAGCGATAAAATCATTGAACCAATGAACAATAATATATACCATTCTCCCATAAAAAAACGGGCAAGAAAGACGAACGAGCGACCAACAAAACCGAGATTGGCCATAGCGATCACAGATAAAGCAAAAATGGTTAAGCCAATCAATTCAAAGCGCAACGTCGTTTTCCATTGTTCGTTCCTTTTTGTTCGACGCTTTTTTTGTTTTGCCATATCGTCCACTCCAAAACATAAAAAATGGAAGGCGAAAAAGCAGCCAAAGATTGGCTGCTTTTTCGTTCTAACCTTATTATAACATAAATCATAAAAACGTTAGCACAGTAGAATGAAGTTTTTTCCCTGGCGCATATTGTGCTTGTAAAAAATGCTGCGGGTCGCTGCTCAACAAGCGAACAATTTCATATTCATTCGTCTCCGTTTTTTGCACAAGCAACGAAACCCCATTGCATTGAACGACATGTTGTTTTTTATATTCTTCATCGGAAGATTGAAAAATTAATGATTCTGGAACAATGGTATGTAAAATCATTGTAGCATCTTTCCTTTAGTGGATGATCTAAATTCAATCAGTTCTCGCAATTTTTTCATCGCTTGCGACAACCCGCCAACTTCGTCGATTAATCCGTATTTGACCGCATCCGTGCCAACGACGTTCGTTCCAATATCACGCGTCAAATTTCCTTTAGAGAACATTAATTCTTTAAATTTCTCTTCGTTAATTTTTGAATGTTTGACAACAAAATTAACGACTCTCTCCTGCATTTTATCCAAATATTCAAAGGTTTGCGGCACGCCAATGACCAACCCAGTCAGACGAATCGGATGGATCGTCATCGTTGCTGTTTCAGCAATAAAAGAATAATCGCATGAAACTGCAATCGGAACGCCGATGGAATGCCCTCCTCCTAAAACGATTGAGACGGTTGGCTTTGACAAGGAGGCAAGCATTTCCGCAATCGCTAACCCTGCTTCTACATCTCCGCCCACTGTATTCAAAACAACGAGTAATCCTTCAATGTTTGGATTTTGTTCAATAGCGACAATTTGTGGAATCACATGTTCATATTTTGTCGTTTTATTTTGCGGCGGCAGTTGAATATGCCCTTCGATTTGACCAACAATCGTTAAACAATGAATCGTTGAATCTTGCGATAGTTGCGGGATGTTCGTTTGTCCTAACTGCTCAATATTTTCTGTCGTTGTTTCGGTAGTTTCTTCATTGGAGGTAGATCGTTGTGCATCCATTCAAAAACTCCTTTCTCACACGTTGTATCGTTAGTATGGTTTATTTGTTTGCTGTTCATACAAAAAAAACGCCTGCTGAAACATTCATTTCAGCAGGCGTTTTTCTGACTTTGAGCTTCTTATGTTAAATTTCCATAATAATTGGTAAAATCATTGGTTTTCGTTTCGTTTTTTCAAATAAGTATTGATTTAATGCATCACGAATATTCGTTTTCAATGAAGACCATTCAATGACGTAATCTTGCATACATTTCGTTACAATATCTTTAACGATTTTTACAGATTCTTCTAATAAAATTTCTGACTCACGGACATAGACGAAACCGCGCGAAATAATTTCTGGACCGGCAATGATTCTTTTTTCTTCTTTGCTTAATGTCACGACAACGATCATAATTCCATCTTGAGAAAGGAGACGACGGTCACGCAATACAATGTTGCCGACATCTCCGATCCCTAAACCGTCAATTAAAATATTTCCATATGGAACTTTCCCGCCATGGCGAGCATGACCGCCTCGAAATTCAATCACATCTCCTTTATCGATTAAAAAGATGCGATCTTCGCTAATGCCGACGGCTTGCGCTAACTTCGCATGAGCTTTTTGCATGCGATATTCGCCATGAACAGGAATGAAATACTTTGGCCTCATTAAATTTAACATCAGTTTTAACTCTTCTTGATAGCCGTGTCCAGATACATGAACTTTTCTTTGGCCATATACAACATTAGCACCTGCTCGATATAGGGCATCGATTGTTTTCGAAACAAATAGTTCATGACCAGGCATCGGCGACGATGCGACGATGACAGTATCTCCTTCTTTAATGTTGACGTACTTATGAGTTTGTTTAGCCATTCGCGCCAGCGCTGCCATCGGTTCGCCTTGATTTCCTGTCGTTAAAATGACAAGGTCGCGGTCTGGATAGCGATCCACTTCATACACCGGAACCATCATTTTTTCATCGATATGCAAATAACCCAATCGAGCAGCAATATCAATAATTTTATGCATATTCCGGCTAACGATGGCCACTTTACGCTTATGATCCTTCGCCGCATTTAATACTTGTTGAATGCGCGTAATATTTGAAGCAAAACATGCTACAATGACACGTCCAGGTGCATTATAAATCACATCAGAGATCTCTTGGCCAACGACCGCTTCCGATCCTGTATACCCCGGCTTCTCCGCATTTGTACTATCGGATAGTAAACACAAAACGCCTTTTTCACCGATTTGAGCCATTTTTCCAAAGTCAACACGAGCCATTCCAACAGGTGTTTGATCAAATTTAAAATCGCCAGTGTAGACGATTGCCCCTTGTGAAGTTTCAATGCTAATTCCGATCGAATCCGGAATGCTGTGATTGGTCTGGAAAAATGAGATCTTTGCTTTTTTAAATGAAAGTTGTGTATCAGATCGTACTTCCACCCGTTCCGCTTTTGTAGTGACACCGTGCTCTTTCAATTTTTCTTCAACAAGGGCAAGCGTCAATTTTGTCGCATATACAGGAGCTGTAATTTTTCTTAACACGTAAGCGATCGCACCAATATGATCTTCATGTCCGTGCGTCAAAAAAATCCCTTGAATCCGTGCTTCATTTTCTACCAAATAGGAAATATCAGGAATGACTATATCAATTCCGAGCATCTCATCTTCAGGAAACATCAATCCGGCATCAATGACAAATATTTGCTCATCCACTTCAACAACATACATGTTTTTTCCGACTTCTCCGACACCACCGAGTGCAAATACTCTCACTTTTTCTGCTTGCTTCATAAAATTTCCTCCTAAAACCAATAACAAACTCACCCGCTCAAAGTCACTTAAGTTCATTATAACTGATGCAAGAATTGGAACACAAGAAAAAAAGAAAGGGGAGATTCCCCTTTCCTCATAGTGTATTTAACAAGTTCATTAATTGAACTCGCTCCTGCTCTGTAAGCGGAACGAGCGGCAAGCGAACCGATCCGACATCCAATCCCTTTATTTGAAGAGCTGTTTTGACAGGAACTGGACTTGGCGCTGCAAACAGTCCTTTCATAATCGGCAATAGTTTTTGATGGAGCTTTGCCGCTGTTTGATGATCTCCGCTCTCAAAAGCAGCAATCATTTCCTTCATCTCATTACCGATCACATGCGAAGCGACAGACACGACTCCGCTGCCGCCAATCGCAAGCACCGGCAAGGTCAATCCGTCATCTCCGCTATAAAGCAGAAAATCTTCGCGCGTCTTTGCAATGATTTCCGTCATGGCATCCAAGTTTCCACTTGCATCTTTCACCGCAACGATGTTCGGAATTTCAGACAAACGGACGATTGTCTCTACAGAAATGTTTACAACCGCTCTTCCTGGAATGTTATAAACCATGATTGGAAGCGTTGTGCTTTCTGCGATCGCCTTGTAATGTTGATAAATTCCTTCTTGATTTGGCTTGTTATAGTAAGGAGCAACAATCATCACGCCGTCAACGCCAATTTCTTCGGCTTTTTTCGTTAATTCAATCGAAGCGCGGGTATTATTGCTGCCCGTTCCAGCAATAACGGGAACTCTTCCATCGACTACTTTCACAACATGGCGAAATAAAGCTACTTTCTCTTCCGTTGTCAACGTTGGCGATTCTCCCGTTGTTCCGGCTACAACAAGAGAATCCGTTCCGTTTTCAATTAAATAGTTTACCAATTGTGTTGTTTTAGCAAAATCGATATTTCCTTTATGATCAAAAGGAGTTACCATCGCTGTAACAATTTTCCCGAAATTAACCACTTGCTTTCACTCCTAACTAAAATCATATTGTTCAGTTTTGAGTGGTTCTTCAGATAGATGAAATGCATCATGTAACGCATTTACAGCTTTTTCTAAGTCCTCTTCTTTGACCAGCACCCAAATCGTTGTATGGCTATCGGCTGATTGCAAAATTTGAATTCCTTTCTCTGACAATGCTGTCACAATTTTCGCTGTAACTCCTGGTACGCCGGCAATTCCTGCGCCAACGGTCGATACTTTTGCACATCCCCGCGTGACGACAGGATCATATCCAAGTTTTTTCAAAGCTTGAATCGCCCGATCCGCTAAATCGCTCGAAACCGTATAAACGACTCCATTTGGCGAAATATTAATAAAATCTACACTAATTCCTTCATTTGCCATCGCTTTAAATACTTCCGCTTGCAAATCATAGCGTCCCTCTTTTGCAAACACTTTAATTTGCGTAATGTTTGCAACATGGGCAATTCCTGTCACGAGCCGTTCTTTTATGTCGCTTCCCTTTTTCCCTAATGATGTAACAAGCGTTCCTGGAGAATCGGAGTAAGTGGAACGAATACGAATCGGCACCTTTGCCTGCATCGCAATTTCAACCGCACGCGGATGAATGACTTTTGCTCCTTGATAAGCCATGTTGCAAATTTCCGTATAAGTGACAACATCAAGCGGACGAGCGTTTTTCACGATACGCGGATCCGCTGTCATGACCCCTTCAACATCGGTAAAAATGTCAATCCATTCCGCATTTAATGCAGCACCTAACGCAGCGGCAGATGTATCGCTTCCACCGCGTCCAATGGTTGTCACATCGCCATTTTTTGCGGCGCCTTGAAATCCAGCAACGACAACAACATCGTGCTCTTTTAACTCGTTTAATAGTCGTTCACAACGCATTTCGATAATTTTGGCATTCGTATGATCGTCATTCGTCCGGAACCCCGCTTGGGCTCCTGTTAAAGCCGTTGCCTTGATTCCGTGTTTGTTTAGCATATTCGTAAATACAACGCTTGAAATAATTTCGCCGCAAGCCATTAACATATCTTGTTCACGCTTTGTAATGCATGCGTTGCTTCCGTCGACGAGGCTAAGCAACGTATCGGTCGCATACGGATCTCCTTTTCGCCCCATCGCGGAAACAACCACAACCACTTTATACCCATCATTTAAAGCTTTCTCGATATGTTTTCGTGCCAGATTCCGTCCATGTTCATCTCGAACAGAGGTTCCTCCAAATTTTTGAACAATGATCTTCAATGTAAACACCTCGATGCGAATTTTACGCTTGAATGAGTCCTAATTTTAATAGGCTTTCTGCAATTTGAACAGAGTTCCATGCCGCTCCTTTTAAAAGATTATCGGAAACAATCCATAAATGGAAGCCTGTTTCGCGATTTAAATCTTTGCGAATGCGGCCGACAAATACATCATTTTTTCCTGCTGCATAAAGAGGCATTGGATAAAGTTGTTCACTTGGATCATCTTGTAAAACAACACCTGGTGCATCTTTTAAAACAGCTTTCATTTCTTCAACAGAAACGCCTTCTTTTTCCACTTCGATATAAACGGATTCAGAATGCCCAGTCATAACTGGAATGCGAACGCATGTAGCCGCTACTTCTAAGTCAGGCATATGCATAATTTTCTTCGTTTCATTGATCATTTTCATCTCTTCAAATGTAAAACCATTTTCTTGGAATTTATCAATTTGCGGAATCGCATTAAATGCGATTGGATAATGCTTTGATTCTGATTTTACCGGCAAAATTTCCGGCGTTACTTCTTCCCCTTTTAACATTTTTTCCGCCTGTGTTTTCAATTCTTCAAGTGCTTGGGCACCTGCTCCAGATACCGCTTGATAAGTAGAAACAATCACTCTTTTCAATCCAAACGCTTTTCGAATCGGCTCAAGAGCTACAACCATTTGAATCGTTGAGCAGTTTGGATTCGCAATAATGCCGTTATGCCATTTTAAGTCTTCCTCGTTCACCTCTGGTACAACGAGCGGAACATTTTCTTCCATTCGAAACGCGCTTGTATTATCAATGACAACCGCTCCACGCTTAACAGCTTCTGGGGCTAATTGTTTCGATACGGAGCCTCCAGCGCTAAACAAGGCGATATGGACCCCTTCAAAGCTTTCTGGTTTTGCCACCTGCACTTCAATTTCGGTGCCTTTGAACATGACTTTTTTTCCAGCTGAACGTTCAGAAGAAAGAAGCGATAATTTGGCGAGTGGAAAATTTCTTTTTTCTAATGTTTGCAACATTTGTTGACCGACTGCCCCTGTAGCACCAACAACAGCAACATGCAATCCTTTTTGTTCCATCTTTCATTCCCCTTCCAACTCATATAGCACAATTTTAATAACATTTATTTTAGCATATTCATTTGTAAAGGAGAGAAAAAATTTTTAATCATGCATAAAATTTCTTTTCCATGTTTATTTATTAACCATCTTCACGAAATGTTTCGATGATGACAGGTTGTAATTGTCGCCCTTCTAACGCGGCTTCCACCGTCTCTTTTAACAACGACATTTTTGCCACCATCGAATTCGGTTTGGTAAACGGTGCATCTTGACCGAACGGAATGAAGTAAATATTTTTCGCAGACATGAGTCGCATTAAGTTTACACCGTTTAAACCCAGTGCATCATTTGTGGAAATGCCGACTACAACTGGACGATGATTGCGCATCGTCGCCTTCGCGGCCATTAATACAGGTGAATCCGTCATCGCATTGGCAAGTTTGCTCATTGAATTCCCTGTCAATGGAGCAACTACCATGCAGTCAAGCGGAATTTTCGGTCCGAGCGGCTCTGCTTTTACAATTGTATCAATGACTTTATTTCCTGTCATCTCTTCTAACCTTTTGATCCAATCTTCCCCTTTGCCAAAGCGTGTATTTGTTGTTTGCACAGTATAGGAAACAATCGGCAATACCTCTGCTCCCGCAACAATTAGCTTTTCAATTTCAGGCATCACCGCATCATATGTGCAGTGTGAACCTGTTAAACCGAATCCAATTCGTTTTCCTTTTAAAGTCATTTTTTATTCTCCTTTCGTTTTTTTAAGTCATCAGAAAGAAGTTGAGAAAGGACGTTTGCAACAATTTGTCCAGCTGTTTTCGGCGCCACAATTCCTGGAAGCCCCGGTGCAAGCAAAGCTTTAATTCCGCGTTTTTCAGCGTACCGAAAGTCGGTGCCACCAGGCTTAGATGCTAAATCAACAATCAATGTATGGGCAGGCATTTTGGAAATGACGCTAGCGGTCACAATCATGTGAGGAATGGTGTTGATGCAAACATCGATATCTTTTACATTATTTTCTAAATCATTTAAATGAAAAGGCTCAAGTCCCATTTCTGTAATTCGAGCAATATGTTCCGACCGCCGTGCTCCTACTTTGACGCGAGCACCTAAGGAAGCAAAAGTCCGAGCGACGCTCATCCCCACTCGACCTAAACCTAACACAGCGACGCGCGAACCATGAATCGTAAAATCTGTATGTTGAATCACCATCATAATCGTTCCTTCAACTGTTGGAATGGAGTTATAAATCGCTACATCGTCTCGTTCGAATAATTGAACGTGTTTGCGACCCGTTATTGTAATTAACCCATCTAAGTAATCATTGCTAATTCCTGAATAAACGGTGCAATGATTCGGCGTTTGGCGAAGCAATGGTTCAGTTAAAACGACTTTTTCATTTGAAAAAATCGTGTTGATTTCACCCTCCATATTTGTGCCATGAACAGGTAAAACGATCGCATCAACATCCGAGAAATCAACCTCATCTATTTTCACTTTCGATGCCCCTGTAAAACCGTGATCCAATTGATCAAAACCAATGAGCGATAGTTTCACATCAAGTTCTGTCAATTTGCGAATAACTTCAAGCTGTCGGGCGTCTCCACCAATGACAGCGACATGCATTCCTGTCAACATGAATCGATTCACCCTCTTAAAACTAGTTTTTGGCCTATCCTTGCTACTCTCACATCTTATGAAAAAAACGGTAAAACGGTGAGTAAATAAAAAATAAATAAAAAAAGACACCGAACTTGTCGGTGTCGCGTTATTCATCTGGAAAGTCGATCAGAATCATATCTGCCCCTATTTTTTTCACATAACCCCACGGAACGCGTATTTCATTTCCTTCTTTCCGAAATCCAAACCATTTGGTTGTCGGAATAATAAGCGCTTGAATTTGTCCTGTTTTTTCATTAATCTCTAAATCTGTTTGCCCTAACACTCCTAATCGTTCCGCACGCTTCATATCAACAATTTCTTTGCCGCTCAGTTCACTTAACCGCATACACGAGCCCCCCTCTCTATTATTGTAAGAGGGAATACGTAAAAAAATGCCTGTAAGTGTTGAAACTTACAGGCTTTTTGGCAATTCTCCTTCAGGACTAATGAGCGCAAGCGAAAAATCTTCAGAAAAGATCGTTTTTGCTATACGATCGACGCTTTCTTTTGTGACTTGATCAATACTTTCAATGATTTCATCTAGAGAACGTTGACGTCCTAAAAGCAACTCATTCTTTCCATTTCGGCTCATGCGGCTGTTTGTGCTTTCTAGGCTTAACATTAAGTTCCCTTTCATTTGCTCTTTACTGTTTTCGAGCTCTTTTTGTGTAATTCCATCTTCCTTCAATTTTTGCACCGTTTCTTTGATTGTTTCAAATAAAACATCTAATTGATGGCTTGCTGTTCCTCCATAAATCGTTAACATCCCGCTGTCTTGATAAGCGGAGTGGTATGAGAACACTGAATAAGCAAGCCCACGTTGTTCACGCACTTCTTGGAATAAACGACTGCTCATGCTTCCGCCTAAAATATTGTTTAAAATAATGAGGCTGTAAATGTCATCATGACCAACCGGCAAACCGTTGAACCCAATGCATAAATGTACTTGTTCAGTGTCCTTTTGACGAGCGATTTTATTCGGATAAAAAGTAGGTGGTGTGAGTGGTTGGTTTGTTTGTTTCGTTGTAAATGAACCAAAATATTTTTCAATTTCTTTAATAAACGTGTCATCTACATTTCCTGCAACAGAAATGACAACGCGATCAGGAGTGTACGTCTCTTGCATGTATTGACGCAACGTATCCCCTGTAAATGTTGCTAACGTTTGTTCTGTTCCTAAAATCGGATAACCAAGCGGATGATTTTGATAGCTCGCCTTGCTCAATAAATCATGCACAAGATCATCTGGTGTATCTTCATACATTTTAATTTCTTCGAGCACGACATTTTTTTCTTTTTGCAGTTCTTCATCCACGAATGTAGAATGGAAAAACATATCCGCTAACATTTCTAAAGCAAAGTTCGCATGGTTATCCAATACTTTTGCATAGTAACACGTATATTCTTTCGATGTAAACGCATTGACTTGACCGCCGATTCGGTCAAACGATTCAGCAATTTCACGCGCAGTACGCGTGGTCGTTCCTTTAAAGAACATATGTTCAAGAAAATGAGAAATGCCGTTATTTTGCTCGTTTTCATTTCGAGAACCAGTGCCGATCCAAATGCCAATGGCAACAGATCGAACAGTTGGAATATGCTCTAGTACAACTCTTACCCCATTTTGACACGTATATGTTCTAATCAAGTTCGCTCCTCCTATTTTTTACAATTCTTTCCTCGTTTAATAATGTAGACACATTGCCAATTTCATATTCTTTTTGCTTAATCGAAACGATCAACGAATCTAAAGCTTTGGACGTTGATAACGTTGGGTGCATTAAAATAAGCGCACCGTTATGAACTTTAGATACTACTCGTTCCACTATAACAGAAGGTGCTGGTTTTTGCCAATCAATTGTATCGACGCTCCACATAATGGTTCTCATTCCAAGTTCATGAGCAATTTTGACGACATCATCGCGATAGCTCCCGCTTGGCGGAGCAAACCAGCGACACTTCACTCCTGTCGTCGCTTCGATCATTTCGTTTGTTTTTACCAGTTGTTCACGAATCTCATCATTGCTCATCACTTTTAAATCGGGATGATTATACGAATGATTCCCAATTTCATGCCCAGCATCCGCAATCATTTTCGCCATTTCTGGATGCTCTTTCGCCCATCTCCCTTCTAAAAAAAACGTGGCATGAATTCGATGCTTTTGTAAAGTATGAAGCATATCAGGAATGTATTCATTTCCCCATGCAACGTTAATTAAAAAAGCAACCATGGGCTTATCAGGATGACCGCGATAAATAGGCGATGGTGGTAAATCAGAAAGATGAATATTCGGTGAGACTTGTTGATACACAAGCTGCTTCGCGTCAAACTTTCCGAGCGTTTTCATATTTTTATAAGAAGCTTTAATATCTACCTTTAATCCGTTATAGCCAGGAATCGCCTTCCAAACTCGATCAATTTTAGCATCTTGTGGCGGAATTTCGTATTGTTTGGATTTTTCCATCATTTCTACATAAAGTGGATCCGTTTGTTTTGTCGCCTCTGAATCGAAACGTAAATGATGAATATACATTTCCGTCCAAGGATTTTGGACAATTGCGATAGCAGCTAAAAAAATGAAACTGAGCAAAAAAATTCGGCGCACGTTCTCCCCTCCCCTTCTATTAGAACGTATGTACACGCTGGACAGGGTAGAACGTGGAAACAAAAATTTCATGCACAGCAAAGAAGCCAAGGGGTTCTATCCCAAGGCTCCTTCATTATTGTTTTTTCCCTTCTTTTTGATCTTTTTGATCGCGTAACGCCGCTTTTCGTGATAAGTTCACACGGCCTTGTTTATCGATTTCCATTACTTTTACTAAAATTTCGTCTCCGATTGCAACAACATCTTCCACTCTGCCGACACGATCCTCGGCAAGTTCAGAAATATGAACAAGCCCATCTTTACCACTAAATAACTCAACAAATGCGCCAAACTTTTCAATTCGTTTTACTTTTCCTAAATACACTTTTCCAACTTCAACTTCACGTACAACATCTTCGATCATTTTTTTCGCTTTTTGATTCATTTCCTCATTCACAGATGAAATGAAAATCGTTCCGTCTTGCTCAATATCGATTTTGACTCCCGTTTCTTCAATAATCTTGTTGATTTGTTTTCCGCTTGGGCCAATAACATCACGAATCTTTTCTGGATTGATTTGCATCGTTAAAATTTTCGGAGCATATTTTGAAAGCTCTTTGCGAGGCTCACTAATGGTTTGCATCATATGTTTTAAAATTTCCAGGCGTCCTTTTCTCGCTTGTTGAAGCGCCTCTTCCAATATTTCGCGCGACAATCCTTTAATTTTAATGTCCATTTGCAGGGCTGTCACGCCTTTTTCTGTTCCAGCTACTTTAAAGTCCATATCACCAAGATGGTCTTCTATGCCTTGGATATCTGTTAAAATGGTGTAATGATCTCCATTTTTGACGAGTCCCATCGCAATTCCTGCAACCGGTGCTTTAATCGGAACACCTGCATCCATCATAGCTAACGTACTTGCACAAATGCTCGCTTGTGATGTCGAACCGTTCGATTCTAATACTTCAGAAACGAGACGAATCGTATATGGAAATTCTTTTTCCGATGGAATCACAGGTTCTAATGCTCGCTCACCTAGCGCACCATGACCGATTTCACGACGACCAGGCCCGCGCATCGCTCCTGTTTCTCCGACTGAAAATGGCGGGAAGTTATAATGATGCATAAACCGTTTCGTTTCTTCAATTCCAAGCCCATCCAAAATTTGTACGTCTCCGAGCGCTCCTAGCGTACAAACACTAAGCGCTTGTGTTTGTCCACGCGTAAACAACCCTGAACCATGTGTGCGTGGGAGTAACCCAACAGCAGACGAAAGCGGACGAATTTCATCAACTCTGCGGCCGTCCGGACGAATTTTTTCTTCCGTAATGAGACGGCGCACTTCCTCTTTGACAAGTTTATGTAAAATTTCGTTCACTTGTTTTAACGTTTCTTCATCTGCTTCCTGTTCCTCGTATTTAGCGAGAACGTTTGCTTTTACCTCATCAATCGCTGCCTCGCGAGCCAATTTCTCCGGCACTTGAACGGCACGCTTAATATCAGCTTCTGCAAGTTCGCGAATCTCCGCCTCAAGTTGAGGATCAAGCTCATATAGAACGACTTCCATTTTTTCTTTTCCGACTTTAGCAGCAATCTCTTCTTGAAAGGCGACTAAACGTTTAATTTCTTCGTGCCCGAACATGATAGCTTCTAACATAATTTCCTCTGGTACTTCATCCGCTCCAGCTTCTACCATGTTGATCGCATCTTTCGTACCAGCGACAACAAGGTGCATGTCACTTTTTTCCATTTGGGCAACAGAAGGGTTGATGACAAATTCACCGTCGACTCGTCCAACCGTTACGCCTGCAATTGGCCCTTCAAATGGAATATCTGAAATCGTTAAAGCAAGTGAAGAACCAAACATCGCTGCCATTTCTGGTGAACAATCTTGATCAACGCTCATCACCATGCTAACGATTTGCACTTCATTTCGGAATCCTTCAGCAAACAGCGGACGAATTGGACGGTCAATTAAACGGCTTGCTAAAATCGCTTTTTCGCTCGGACGACCTTCCCTTTTAATGAAACCACCTGGAATTTTCCCAACCGCATATAAGCGCTCCTCGTAATTCACAGTGAGCGGGAAAAAGTCAACATTTTTTGGTTCTTTCGACGCTGTGGCCGTACTTAACACGACCGTGTCGCCGTAGCGAACTAACACGGCACCGTTGGCTTGTTTGGCTAGTTGACCGATTTCAACGGTTAATGGACGTCCAGCCCAGTCTATAGAAAACACGTGCTTTTCTTGTTCCATACAAACAAGTACTCCTCTCTATGTACAAATAGGAAAAATGATTGTTTTATCAGTATAGTCCATTGTTAGTATAATCAAATATCGGCTTAAATACTAATAAAAAGCGGGAATGCTCCCGCTTTTTACTTATCGACGTAATCCGAGTTTGTTAATCAATTCACGATAACGAGTGATGTCTTTTTTGCGCAAATAAGTTAGTAAGTTACGACGTTTACCAACCATTTTCAAAAGACCGCGACGTGAATGATGGTCTTTTCGATGAACGCGCAAATGCTCATTCAAATTGTTAATTTTTTCCGTAAGGATAGCAATTTGCACTTCTGGAGAACCAGTGTCTGTCTCGTGAATTTTGAATTGGTTGATGATCTCGTTTTTACGTTCTTGTGTAAGTGCCATCCTTATTCACCTCCTCATTTTTAAACCACCAATTACCGAGCAAACGTCGGTGAATCGTCTTGCCCAGCAATGGTTGCTTTACATACATTATCTAGAATACCTGTTTTTTCGAGAAAATGCAAGGGTTATTTTTAAAATAATTCAACGCCTCTTGCTGATCTTGTTTAATCTGTGACACTAAATGATCAACGGAAGCAAAAGTCTGCTCGCTCCGTAAACGTTTATGCCATTCAATTTCAACTGTTTTTCCATAAATATCATCTGAAAAATCAAAAATATGAACTTCAATCGTTGGTTCCGTCGCTTTTTCGCGATAAAACGTCGGTTTATAACCGACATTGCATACGCCTTCCCATGTTTGTTGATCCATGTGCACTCTAACAGCGTATACACCTGTGCGCGGAATGATATAATCGTCCGTTAAAGCAATATTGGCCGTCGGGAATCCAATCGTTCGACCGCGCTTATCTCCATGAACAACCATTCCTGTCAACGTATAAAAACGGCCAAGTAAAAACGGCAATTTCTCAACTTCTCCTTCTTTTAACAAATGCCGTATATAGGTTGAGCTTACTTTTTGATCCCCAAACGTCTGTTTAGGGACGACCGTTTGTGTAAATTGCTCACGCGAATGGAAAGGCATCGTTTCCATCGTTCCTTTTCCAAGTCGACCGTATGTAAAATCAAAACCTGCTACAACATGTTTGACATGGAAATCAATAATGTATTGGTCGACAAATTGTTGCGGCAATAACTCTGCAAACGATGGTGTAAATTCAACAATGTATAAATAGTCTATGCCTAGCTTTTCGATCCATTTTTCTTTTTCTTTTAGGGGCGTAATGAAGCGAATATGTTGTTCTGATTTGCCCAATACAACCGATGGGTGCGGATGAAACGTCATGACTGCGCTTGCATATCCCTTTTCTTCAGCAATTTCTTTTGCTGTTTGAATTACTTTTTGATGACCAAGATGAACGCCGTCGAAAAAACCGAGCGCCATAACGGTCGGCGGAAGCTCACTTTTTTTGACGGACGGCGGATGGGAAATCCATACTGTTTTCATATCTTCACCTTCTATAATTCCACTTTTAAAACACTTTTAATGGTTTGATGTAATTCGGTTTCGTCGGATGAGGAATGTATAACGCCAACGCTTCATGGTGCGCATTCACAACAAGCATTTTTTCTTGAAACGTGCTCGGCGCAGGTAAAACAGCACCATTTTTTACTTTCTCTGCTACTTTATCACTTATTTCGTATTTCGGCAAATGAGAAAGCGCTTGTTCAATGGATAATAACAGATCTTGATGTGCATTTTCGTTCATTTTTTGTTCAATTTGTTCAAAGGTGACGCATTGCTCAAGCGTAAATGAGCCAGAAGCCGTACGAATGAGATCAGACATGTGAGCTGGATAGCCTAATTGTTCACCAATCATCACCGCTAAAGTTCGAACGTATGTACCTTTACTACATGTCACACGAAAACGAAATGAAATCGTTTCGCCCATAAACTGTTCACGGTTATCTAACAATTCGAGTTCGTAAACAGTCACTTTGCGTTTCGGTCGTTCGATTTCAATTCCCGCTCGCGCATATTCATATAACTTTTTTCCATTTACTTTAATAGCTGAATACATGGGTGGAATTTGTTCAATTTCTCCCGTTAACTTTTCCAATGCGCTTAAAATTTCCTTTCGCGTCAACGGACGCTCGATTTTTCTTTCAGCAACAACCTCTCCAGAAGCATCTTCTGTCGTTGTCGCCACGCCTAATGTGACTTCTCCTTCATACGTTTTACGCTCGGCCGTTAAAAATTCTACAATTTTTGTTGCTTTGCCGATGCAAATGGGCAAAACCCCTGAAACGTCTGGATCTAATGTTCCGGTGTGACCTACTTTTTTTGTTTTAAACATTTTTCTAATTTTCATCACACAATCATGAGAAGTCATCCCGATCGGTTTATTCAGCAACAATACACCGTCCATTTATAGCCACTCCTCGATAATGGAAATGGATAGACGAATGTCTATCCATTACTCTTCTTTATTCTCTTTATCTTCTTTATTTTCTTTTTCTTGCGAAATTTGTTTGATTAAACTTTCGATGCGCATACCATAGTCAATCGATTCATCAATTTCAAAATAAATTTCTGGTGTTTTGCGCAAGCGGATTCGTTGGCCAATTTCAGATCGAATAAATCCTGTCGCTTTCGCTAAGCCTTTTAGCGTATTTTTCTTTTGTTCTTCATCACCAAGAACAGAAATATATACTTTTGCTTGCTGCAAATCCCCCGTTACGCGAACATCCGTTACCGTGACAAAACCGATGCGCGGGTCTTTAATTTTGCGACCGATAATGTCACTTAACTCTTTTTTCATTTGCTCACCAACACGAGTTGCGCGCAAATTGCTCATCTTGATCACCTCGCAACAATTAAAACCATTCGAACGTAGTAATGGTACGTTCAATCTCCGGAAACGAATCAATCATTTGCAATGCACGATGCAGTTCCTGCTCGGTTGCCGTGCGATTGGCTGTAATAGAGACAATACCGAGCTTTGTGCGCTGCCAAGTATCTTGAAAATCAATTTCTGCTACTGATACATTATATTTTTGTTTGAGCCGTGTGACAATGCGCTGTAACACGGCTCGCTTTTCTTTTAACGATTGTACATCATAAATGATACATTCGCATTGAACGTAGCCAATCATTTCCGTTCGACTTCCTGCATAATGTACGCCTCAATAATGTCGCCTTCTTTAATGTCATTGAAGTTTTTAATTGTCAAGCCACATTCGTAACCTTGCATGACTTCTTTGACATCGTCTTTGAAACGTTTGAGCGTGTCAACTTGCCCTTCATAAATGACAACACCTTGGCGAATGAGGCGAACGCTGCTATCGCGCGTAATTTTACCCTCTGTCACATAGCAACCTGCAATCGTTCCGACTTTTGATACTTTAAATGTTTGACGAACTTCTGCCTGACCGATTACTTTTTCTTCGTATTCAGGGTCAAGCATTCCTTTCATCGCTGCTTCAATCTCTTCAATCACTTTATAAATAATGCGGTGTAGACGAATGTCAACCTTTTCGGATTCAGCAACACGTTTCGCATTGGCGTCTGGACGAACATTAAAGCCGATGACAATCGCATTTGATGCCGAAGCTAAAATAATATCAGACTCTGTAATCGCACCGACACCCGTATGGATAATTTTCACTCGAACTCCTTCGACATCAATTTTTTGCAGCGCCGCTACTAACGCTTCAACGGAACCTTGAACATCCGCTTTCACAATAAGGTTTAGTTCTTTCATTTCTCCTTGTTTAATTTGTTCAAACAAGTCGTCAAGGCTTACGCGCGTTTTCATTGTTCGCTGCTGCATCAATTGTTTTTGTGCACGCGCTTCACCAATTTGACGCGCTTTTTTCTCATCTTCAAATACCATAAAACGGTCGCCTGCTTGTGGCACTTCGTTTAATCCTGTAATTTCGACTGGCATGGAAGGACCTGCTTCTTTCACGCGACGACCAACATCGTTTGTCATTGCCCGCACACGACCATATGTGCATCCAACGACAATCGGATCACCGACGCGCAATGTTCCAGATTGAACGAGCAATGTGGCCACTGGTCCGCGACCTTTATCTAGTTTTGCTTCGATGACTGTTCCTGTCGCACGACGATTTGGATTCGCCTTAAGCTCCTCCATTTCACTAACAAGAAGAATCATTTCTAATAAATGGTCAATTCCTTCGCCTGTTAAAGCAGAGAGTTTGCAATAAATTGTATCGCCGCCCCATTCTTCCGGAATGAGGTTATATTCCATCAACTCTTGCATGACGCGTTCTGGATTCGCTGTTGGTTTATCGATTTTGTTGACCGCAACAATAATTGGAACGTTCGCCGCTTTCGCGTGATTAATCGCTTCCACCGTTTGCGGCATGACACCATCATCCGCTGCGACAACAAGAACAACAATATCTGTTACTTGTGCACCTCTTGCCCGCATCGTTGTAAACGCTTCGTGTCCTGGAGTGTCTAAGAACGTAATTTTTTTGCCGTTTACAACGACTTGATAAGCACCAATATGTTGCGTAATTCCTCCCGCTTCTTGCTCGGTCACTTTTGTATGACGAATGGAGTCAAGAAGCGTTGTTTTTCCGTGGTCAACGTGTCCCATGATGGTGACAACTGGTGGTCGTTCTACTAAATCTTCAGGATCGTCGACAATTTCGATCGATTCAAAATCGGTTTCATCAATTGTAACCTTTTCTTCCACTTCGACTCCATAATCAGAACAAATAAGTTCAATCGCATCTTTATCTAATTCTTGGTTGATCGTTGCCATAACGCCGAGCATAAATAATTTTTTAATAATTTCTGATGGCTCTTTTCCAAGTTTTTTCGCTAATTCGGCAACGGTTAAAGAACCTTCAAATGTAATCTTTTTCGGAAGCTCTTTTTCTTTTTTCTTTTGCATTTCTTGTTGCGGAGCTTGAGCTTGCTGCGGTTTTTGTTTTTTATTTTTATTCTTATTTTTTTTGTTATTGAAAATTTTCTTTTCTTGTTGTTGAATTTGCAAGTCGTGTTTTTTCCCTTCGCGATTTTTCGCTCCGCCTTTTTTAATCGGAACTTTCTTTTGAATTACGGCATCATCATCATCGAACTCTTCAACGACAGTTTTCTTTACTGGTTGTTTTTCTTGTACTTTTGGTTTTTCTTGTACTTTTGGTTCTTCTTTTTGATTAAATGAACGATCTAATTTTTCAACAACATCCGATTCGATCATTGCCATATGATTGGAAACTTCAATATCCATCTCTTTTAATTTATGAATGACATCTTTACTAGAAAGATTATGCTTTTTTGCGTACTCATACACACGCATCTTTGACATAGATTCACCCCCAAAATGTTAGAGCATTGTTTGCAATTTTTTTGCAAACCCTTCGTCAATAACGGCGACAACCACTCTCGCTCCCTTTCCGATCGCCCATCCAAGCTCATAACGATCCGCTACTTTACAAAGCGGAACGCGATAGAACGTACATTTATCCGTAATTTTTTTCTTTGTATTGTCAGACGCATCTTCAGAAAGGATGACGAGCTTTGCACGTCCGCGTTGAATTTCTTTCACAACAAGTTCTTCGCCAGAAATGACTTTCCGTGCTCGATTAGCCAATCCGAGTAAGGAAGCCCATTTTTTATTGTTCATCTTCTGTACCGGTCTCCTTCTCGGCTAACTGCAACAACTCTTCATAAATCGAATCATCGACTTCTGCTTTTAAGTGATGTGCTAAAATGTTTTTCTTTTTTGCTAATAAAATACATTCTTTATCTAATGTTAAATAAGCGCCGCGACCCGGTTTTTTTCCTGTTGGATCAATCGATACGATTCCTTCTTTTGAACGAACGATGCGGATGAGTTCTTTCTTCGGCTTCATTTCTCCCGTTACGACACATTTGCGCAACGGAACTTTTTTGTGAGTTGCCATCTTTTTCTCACCCCTCACTCGGCTTCATTGTTTTCCAAATCAAGCGACTCATCTTCATGACGATCGACCACAAGTGATGAAGAACGAGGATAAATCCCTAATTTTTCTGCCTCCGATTGACTTTTAATATCGATTTTCCAATTGGTTAATTTCGCCGCTAAACGAGCATTTTGTCCTCGTTTTCCGATCGCCAGTGACAATTGATAATCAGGAACGATGACCGTTGTCGCTTTTTCTTCTTCGTGGACAATGACATCGAGCACTTTCGATGGACTCAATGCGTTCGCTACAAATTCAACCGGATCAGCAGACCAGCGAACAATGTCGATTTTTTCACCTTTCAACTCATTCACAATCGCTTGAACGCGCTGCCCTTTTGGACCGACACACGCACCAACCGGATCCACTTCTGGATTGTCAGAGTGAACCGAAATTTTTGAGCGATCTCCAGCTTCACGAGCAATGGATTTAATTTCAACTGTTCCATCATAAATTTCCGGAACTTCAAGTTCAAAAAGGCGTTTAAGCAATCCTGGATGTGTTCGCGATACATAAATTTGCGGACCCTTTGTCGTCTTTTCTACTTTTGTAATATACACTTTAATGCGATCATGCGGTTTGTAAGTTTCGTTTGGCATTTGTTCACTTACAGGCAAAAGCGCCTCAATCTTGCCAAGGCTGACATAAATAAATTTTGAGTCGGTACGCTGCACGATTCCAGTCATAATATCTTCTTCGCGATCAACAAATTCTGCATAAATAACGCCGCGTTCTGCTTCGCGAACGCGCTGCGTAACAACCTGTTTCGCTGTTTGAGCCGCAATGCGTCCAAAATCTCTTGGTGTCACTTCGATTTCGACAATATCGCCAACTTGATAATTCGGATTGATGCGCCGTGCCTCTTCTAAAGCAATTTCTAAGCGGGTATCGTATACTTCTTCAACAACTTCTTTGCGTGCAAAAACGCGGATCGTCCCTGTTTCTTGGTTAAAATCAACGCGCACGTTTTGCGCTTGATTGAAGTTGCGTTTATAAGCGGATACAATCGCCGCCTCAATGGCCTCAATCAACACATCTTTACTAATGCCCTTATCTCTCTCCAGCGCAGCTAAGGCATCTAACAATTCCGTGTTCATGAAACGGTAGTCCCCCTTTAAAAATGATTAGAAAAAGATAATAGCAAGTCTTGCGCTTGCAATTTTCTTATATGGAATGGCGATCGTCTTTTTCTTTGTTTTATGTTTGACTTCCATTGTCACCGTATCTCCATCAAAACCGACAAGCAATCCTTCAAATTCTTTTTCTCCTTCAATCGGTTCATATGTTTTTACGTAAATATTTTTACCGACAGCACGTTCAAAATCAGCTGCTTTTTTCAGCGGGCGCTCTGCCCCCGGTGACGATACCTCTAGAAAATAGTTGTACGGAATTGGATCGACTTCATCCAATTTTTCACTTAATTGTTCGCTAACCATTCCACACTGTTCGATATCTACACCTGTTTCTGAATCAATAAAAACGCGAAGGAACCAATTTTTACCTTCTTTCACATATTCAATGTCGACTAGTTCTAAGTTCATTTCATCAAGAATCGGTGTCACAAGCTCCTCAACGATTTCTGTGACTTTTTTCATTTGTTTCCTCCTAACCGCATGTCTCCATAATGAAGAAAATCCCTTGCTGTAAACGCAGGGAATCATTGATCGATAAAAGCCAAATCAATGCGAAAGAGTGGGTTTCCCCACTCTTTCCGTAGATTATCTTTACCATTTCCACTAAAACTATAACATATTGGCAGAAAAATTGCAACTCGCTTAGAAAAGCGAAAGCTGGTTGTGATCTGGTAAAGAATCCAAACAACCGCGGCTTTCGAGATATTCTAAAATCGTTTTCGATACTTTCCCGCGCTGTTGCAAATCTTCTTTCGATAAAAATTCCCCTTCTTCTCTTGCGCGAACGATGTTTAAGGCTACGTTTGTACCAAGGCCTGGGATCGCATTAAACGGCGGAATGAGCGAGTTGCCATCGATGACAAATTCCGTCGCCTGCGAACGATACAGGTCAATATTTTTGAACGAAAAACCGCGTTCGCACATTTCTAATGCAACTTCTAGCACGGTTAGTAAACTTTTTTCTTTTGGTGATGCATCGAGCCCTTTGGCATTAATTTCTTCAATTCGCTTCCGAATGGCCGCAGAACCTTGAATCATGGCATCTAAATCAAAATCTTCCGCGCGTACAGTGAAATAAGAAGCGTAATAAAGAAGCGGATGATGGACTTTGAAATAAGCAATTCGTACCGCCATTAACACATACGCAGCGGCGTGGGCTTTCGGGAACATGTATTTAATTTTTTTACATGATTCAATGTACCATTCAGGGACGTTATGTTTCCGCATTTCCTCTTCAAATTCTGGTGTTAGTCCTTTTCCTTTGCGGACAGATTCCATAATTTTAAACGCTAAAGATGGTTCTAAGCCGCGATAAATTAAATAAACCATAATATCATCGCGGCAACCGATGACTTCAGACAATGTGCATGTTCCGTTTTGAATGAGTTCTTGCGCATTGCCGAGCCATACGTCTGTGCCATGGGAAAGACCAGAAATTTGCACAAGTTCAGAAAATGTTTTCGGTTTTGTTTCTTCTAACATTTGGCGCACAAATCGCGTACCAAACTCCGGAATACCTAATGTCCCCGTATTGCACATAATTTGTTCTGGCGTAACCCCGAGCGATTCTGTACTGCTGAAAATTTTCATGACTTCCGGATCATCTGTCGGAATCGTTTTTGGGTCAATTCCGCTTAAATCTTGCAGCATGCGAATAACGGTCGGATCATCGTGGCCGAGAATATCTAATTTCAGTAAGTTGTCATGAATGGAATGGAAATCAAAATGCGTTGTTCTCCATTCAGCGCTTGTATCATCCGCAGGATATTGAATCGGGCAAAAATCATAAATATCCATATAATCAGGAACAACGATGATTCCTCCTGGGTGCTGTCCTGTTGTTCGTTTCACCCCTGTACATCCTGCTGCTAAGCGATCGATTTCGGCTCCGCGCAACTGGAGATTGTGATCATTGACATAAGCTTTGACAAAGCCATAGGCCGTTTTATCCGCCACAGTACCGATCGTTCCTGCGCGATAAACATTATCTTCGCCGAACAGCACTTTCGTGTAGTTATGTGCTCGTGGTTGATATTCTCCTGAGAAGTTTAAATCAATATCCGGTACTTTATCTCCTTTGAAACCAAGGAACGTTTCAAACGGAATATCATGGCCATCTTTATTATAGCGCGTACCGCATTTTGGACAGTTTTTATCAGGCAAGTCAAAACCTGAACCGACCGAACCGTCATCGAAGAATTCCGAATGCTTACAATTTGGACAAACATAATGCGGCGGAAGAGGATTCACTTCTGTAATTTCAGTCATTGTCGCTACAAATGAAGAACCAACCGAACCACGTGAACCAACAAGATATCCATCATCTAACGATTTTTTCACAAGCTTATGCGAAATTAAGTAAATGACCGCAAAGCCATGTCCAATGATGCTTTTTAATTCTTTTTCAAGCCGCTTTTCTACAATTTCAGGAAGCGGATCGCCATAAATGCTTTTCGCCCGCTCATAGCTCATTCGGCGAATTTCTTCGTCTGCTCCTTCAATTTTTGGTGTATATAGTTCGTCTTTAATCGGCTTCACTTCTTCAATCATGTTTGCGATTTTTTGCGTGTTCGTCACAACGATTTCTTTTGCTTTTTCTTCTCCAAGAAACGCAAACGCTTCGAGCATTTCATTCGTTGTGCGAAAATAAACATCCGGCAGTTCATGACGGTTAAGCGGGTTTCCCCCTGATTGTGAGTGAATTAAGATTTTACGATAAATTTTATCTTCACGATTTAAATAGTGAACATTTCCTGTTGCCACAACAGGAATGCGAAGCTTTTCACCTAATTGCACGATATTCGTAATAATTTGACGCAATGCCGCTTCGTCGCGTACATACTCCATTTCAATGAGCGGCTTATAGACATCTGGCGGATGAACTTCTAGAAAATCATAAAATGTCGCTAACTTTTCGGCTTCTTCGATTCCTTTTTGCATCATCGCTTCAAAAACTTCGCCTTTGTCACACCCGGAACCGACAAGAATTCCTTCACGATATTTTTGCAATACAGAGCGCGGAATACGTGGAACACGATAAAAATAATGAATATGAGAAAATGAAACGAGTTTGAACAAGTTTTTCAACCCGACATCATTTTGAACAAGCAATGTGGCATGAAACGGTCTTGAACGTTGATATCCACCTTGTTCACTCGACGCTTTGTTTAGTTCATCATGATACAAAATTCCTTTTTCCTGAACGTCTTTTAATAAATGAACGAGGAGGTAGCCAGTCGCCTCCGCATCATAAATCGCGCGGTGATGCTGTACCAATTCAATATTAAATTTTTTACAAAGCGTGTTTAAACGATGATTTTTTAATTCTGGATATAAAAAGCGTGCCAATTCAAGTGTATCAATGACCGGATTTGTTACTTTTCCGCGGCCGATTTTTTTGAATCCTACATTTAAAAATCCGATATCGAAGCTAGCGTTATGAGCTACGAGTACACAATCGCCAATCCAATGGTAAAATTTCTCAAGAACTTCTTCAACATCCGGTGCGTCTTTTAACATATCGTCTGTAATTTTTGTTAACTCAATCGTTGTTGCAGAGAGCGGGTGATGAGGGTTGGCAAACGACTCAAACCGGTCAATAATTTCGCCATTTTTCACCTTAACCGCCGCTAACTCGATAATCGTATCATACACAGCGGAAAGCCCCGTCGTTTCCACGTCAAAAACAACAAATGTATCCTCAGATAATAAACGGTGCGCTTCATTATAAGCAATTGGAACACCGTCATCAACAATATTGGCTTCTAGTCCATATAATATTTTCATTCCGTATTTTTTCCCAGCATTGTATGCTTCCGGGAAAGATTGGACAACTGCATGATCCGTGATCGCAATCGCTGGATGTCCCCATTTTTTTGCTTGTTCAATCAGCTTGCTCACAGGCGTAACGGCATCCATCTGACTCATCGGTGTATGCAAATGCAATTCAACTCTTTTTTCATTTTCCGGAGCCGTATCTTGACGCTCTTGCGGCTTTATTTCGTTAATATCGTTCGCAATTAAAACGAGATCGCGCACAAATGTGTCATTTTGTACGCTTCCTCTTACTTTAACCCACATTCCTTTTTTAATTTGATGCATCAATTGTGCATCTTCTTTATCGCGAGAAAACATTTTGACGAGAATCGAGTTTGTATAATCGGTTATTTTCAATGTTAAAAGCGTTCGCCCGCTTTTTAGTTCTTTTGCCTCTGCATCAAAAACATATCCTTGCACAACAACGCGACGCTCTTCATCAACAATTTGATCAAGCGGACGAATTTCTTCTTCCTCTTTAATGTGATACCCGATTACAAGCGGACCGCTTTCTTCTGCTTGGATTGCTTCATCGCTAGAAGGTTTAGCAGCGGCTTCTGTGAGCGCAGCTAGAGCTCGCTCTTCATCTTCTTTTTGTTTTTGTGCTAAAAATTGTTCATACTCTTCTTGATCATGACGCACTTCTGTTTCTAGCTGCAAAGGAGGGAACCCAAACGAACGGTACGTTTCGGCAAGCAACTGAGAAAATCGCTTTTTAACCGCAATCGCCTCTGCATCGTTGCGAACGAACACAATCAATTTCGTTCCACGTACAGAAGGCTGTTGTTCAGCTAGTAACGTGACAAGCGGAGACGAAATTTGATTTAACTGTTCGACAAAAACAGGCCAATACGAAAGAATTTCCTTTTCGTTAAAAGAAGTGTTCCTTGCTTCGATTGTGCATTTGACATCAGCAATATGACGAAACTTTTCGCTTAACCGTTGCATAAATAATGCATAAATATGGGCAGGTAAAATAGAAGGCAATAGCAAGTAAAAATGCCAACGTCTTTTTTCTTTTTCAATGACCACTTTTTGAATTCCTGCATCTGTAAAGTAGTGAGCAAAATCCGAAGAAGCAAGTTCTAACTGCTGTAAAAGAACTGAAAATCGTTCTTTTTGCTCCGCTGATAATGCCATGCTTTTCCCTCGCTTCCTTTATAACAGTAGAAGGGGCTGTCCCAAAAGTAGTGAAAGCTACTTAAGGGATATGGCCCCTTATGTGCAACTATGATAAATACCGACGTAACGTTTCAGTCAATTGTGAAACATGGACTTCTTCCGTTTCACCTGTTCGGCGAATTTTGATTTCAACAATTCCTTCACTTGCACGCTTTCCTACCGTAACGCGAACTGGAAGGCCGATTAAATCGCTATCGGCGAATTTGACCCCTGGACGTTCCGCACGATCATCGTACAATACTTCAAATCCTTCTTTTTGCAGTTTTTCATATAAATCATCGGCTAACTGACGTTGATCATCAATCTTCGGATTAACCGAAATAAGATGAATATGGAAAGGAGCCACCGCAACAGGCCAAACAAGTCCGTGTTCATCGTTATATTGTTCAGCAATGGCCGCTAATGTGCGTGAAACGCCGATTCCGTAACATCCCATAATCATTGGCTGCATTCGTCCATTTTCGTCTAAGTACATCGCATTCATTGTTTCGCTATAGCGAGTCCCCAATTTAAATACGTGACCTACTTCAATTCCTCTCGCAAAACGAATCGTTCCCTTTCCATCTGGAGAAGGGTCTCCTTCTTGAATAAAACGCAAATCAGCGTATTGCTGAACAGAAAAATCACGATCGGCATTCACACCTGTATAATGATAGTGTTCTTCGTTTGCGCCGCATACGCCGTTCGCAATCGCTTTGACGGCATGGTCAGCAATGACCGTCACTTCTTCTGGAACACCAATCGGTCCTAGTGAACCGACTTCACACTTCATAAGCTTTTTTGTTTCCTCTGGTGTTGCCAGTTCAACGATCGTTGCTTCCAATAAGTTTTTCACTTTTACTTCGTTTACTTCATGATCGCCGCGCACTAAAACGAGAACAAAACGTCCGTCCACTTTAAAGAGTAACGACTTAATGCATTTTTCTTTCGGCACATTTAAAAAGCTGCTTACTTCTTCGATTGATTTTTGCTCTGGCGTGTGAACTTTCACTAATGGCTCATACGGTTCATCGCTGCGCTCATACGTTACAATTACAGGAGCCATTTCAATGTTTGCCGCATAGTCCGAAGCATCTGAATAGGCGATTGTATCTTCGCCAACATCGGAAAGAACCATAAATTCATGTGTATCTTTTCCGCCCATCGCTCCAGAGTCAGCAATAACAGCTCGGAAGTTTAAGCCGCAACGTCGAAACACGTTTGCATAAGCTTCATACATTTTATTGTACACTTCATCTAAGCTTTCTTGTGATGTATGGAAAGAATAGGCATCTTTCATCACAAATTCACGACCGCGTAACAATCCAAAACGAGGACGTTTTTCATCGCGGAACTTCGTTTGAATTTGATAAAGAATGAGCGGAAGACGTTTATACGATTTAATTTCATCACGAACAAGCGCCGTAATGACTTCCTCATGTGTTGCTCCAAGAGCAAAATCGCGATCATGGCGATCTTTCAGTCTCATTAATTCTGGACCGTAAGAATACCAGCGTCCAGATTCTTGCCATAGCTCTGCTTGTTGCAAGGCTGGCATGAGCAATTCAACGGCTCCCGCCCGCTCCATCTCTTCGCGAATAATCGCTTCAATTTTTTGCAAAACACGCTTCCCAAGCGGTAAAAAGCTATATACCCCGCTTGCGTTTTGACGAATAAATCCCGCTCGAAGCAACAACTGATGGCTTTTAATTTCAGCATCAGCTGGCACTTCACGCAACGTTGGAATAAACGACATGCTCTGTTTCATCTCTTGCACCTCTTACTTCTTTGAAATTTTTATAAGAAAAACTTTTGAATATCATTCCAAGTAACAACAAGCATTAAAAGCATTAACAACGCAAAGCCGATAAAATGAACAAGTCCTTCTTTTTGACGATCAATTGGCTTTCCGCGCAATGCTTCAATGGCAAAAAAGGTAAGCCGCCCTCCATCAAGAGCTGGAATTGGCAGCAAATTGATAATGCCTAGGTTAATGCTTAAAATCGCGCCCCATTTCATTAAATAATACACTCCTGATTGAGCTACTTTATGTGTAGATACGGCAATGCCAACAGGTCCGGATAACATATCAAACGAAAATTGTCCTGTCAATAAATGCCCTAACCCAACAATAATTTCCTTCGTCCAATAGTACGTTTCGATCGCTCCTTGCTTAAATGCTCCAAAAAACGATTTTTCCATCGGGCCATAGACGCCGATCAAGCCAATCGTTTCGCCTTGGACTTCTTTGGCTTCTGGTGTTACCGCAATATCGAGAATTTCATTATTTCGTTTCACTTTAAATAACAATTCTTTTTCTGGGTTATTGCGAATAATCTCCACTACATCCGTCCATGTAGATACCGATTGACCGTTAATGGAAAGGACCACATCATGTTGTTGTAATCCTGCTTTCATAGCCGAACCATTATTCGTCAATTCACCAATGATCGGCTTATTAACAGGATAGCCTTGTAACATCCCAATCGCCACAAAAATGATAAAAGCCAAAATAAAGTTCATTAACGGTCCTGCAAAAATGGCCATTGTACGTTGCCCTAGTGTTTTTGAAGCAAATTGGCGATGATACGGAGCAATTTGAATTTCTTCGCGATTCATGACGAAATAAGCTGGTTCACTTAATTCAAACCGTTCCAATTGTTCATGATCTCTTTCATAGCCCTCAATGTAAAGTTCATGCTCTAAGTCTGCTCGTTCTACTTCAATTACTTTCGCTTCAGGATATTCGTCTTTATGATTGACAATAATTTTATTCACTTTTCCATTTTTGTCAAACAACAACCCGACAAGCTGACCCGGTTTGACATCAATCATTTCGGGGTCTTCGCCCGCCATCCGCACAAATCCGCCGAGCGGTAAAAGACGAATCGTGTAAACCGTTTCGCCTTTTTTAAATGAAAATACTTTCGGACCGAAACCAATCGCAAACTCTCGGCATAAAATTCCGGCTCGTTTTGCGAAGATTAAATGTCCAAGTTCATGAAAGAAAACAAGGGCGCCAAAAATAATAACAAAAGCAATAACCGTATTCAATTTTCCAACCACCTTTTATGTTAGTAGTGATTTCACGTAATCACGCGTTTCCTGATCCGTTTCACGTATGGCGAGAAGGTCTGGTTCCATGATTGGAACATGACGCTCCATCGCTCGTTCAATGAGTTCTTCAATCGCCAGAAAAGAAATTTTTTCTGATAAAAACGCTGCAACCGCCTCTTCATTGGCAGCATTTAAAACCGTCGGCATCGTTCCACCAATTTTTCCTGCCTCATATGCAAATTTTAAACAACGATAGCGATCAAAGTCCACCGTTTGAAAATGAAGTGTAGCAACCTCTGCCAAATTCAAACGTTTGGTTGTTGGCAATGGCAAACGATCTGGGTACGTCAATGCATATTGAATCGGAACACGCATATCTGGGGTGCCGAGTTGGGCAATCACGCTGCCATCATGAAATTGAACAAGCGAATGAATAATACTTTCTCTATGTAACAGAACATCGATTTGTTCATAAGGTAATTGGAAAAGCCAATGTGCTTCAATTATTTCCAATCCTTTATTCATCATGGTTGCCGAATCGATTGTAATTTTGGCTCCCATGGACCAATTCGGATGGCGTAACGCCTCGGCTACTGTTACGTTTTTTAGTTGTTCTCTCGTTCGATCGCGAAAACTTCCACCTGAAGCTGTTAAAATAATTTTTTCAATGTTTTTTTTCTTTTCTCCTTGTAAACATTGAAAAATAGCAGAATGCTCACTGTCAACCGGCAAGATGTCGACACCATGTTTTTTCGCTTCTCTCATCACAAGGTGACCAGCAGTCACTAACGTTTCTTTATTGGCTAACGCAATCGTTTTTTTTGCTTCAATTGCTTTTAAGGTTGGTACTAAACCAACGCTTCCCACAACGGCACTCACGACCATGTGCGCTTGATCATAAGTTGCCACTTCAATCAATCCGTCTTCCCCGAAACATACGTCTACTTTCCCTTTATATTCACTTTTCAGCTTTTTGAAATTTTCCTCATCTGCAACAGAAACAATGCGCGGAGAAAATTCCTCAATAATCTCGCGAGCGCGATCAATATTTCGCCCTACTGACATGGCAACAAGGCGAAATTCATCTGGATGCGAACGAATAACATCCAACGTTTGCATTCCAATCGAGCCTGTCGCTCCTAACAAGCTAATGAATTTCAATGAATTCACTCCTCTTTAAATAAGCTGAAAAAGATGCAGCAGCGGCAAAATAAATAATAAACTATCAAAACGATCTAAAATGCCGCCATGACCAGGCAAAATCGCGCCTGAATCTTTGACGCCATAATGTCGTTTAAACGCGGATTCAACTAAATCTCCCATTTGTCCAAAAGCCGATAAGGCAATCGTCCCTGCGGAAAGCAAAACGATTGATTCCGCAAAAGGGGAAAGCCATTGATAGATGAGCACGACGACAAGCGCGCAAACAATGCCGCCAATGGCTCCTTCGACCGTTTTGTTCGGGCTAATTTCTGGCCAAAGTTTTCGTTTTCCAAACGCACGGCCAACAAAATATGCGCCTGTATCTGTCGCCCAAATTAAAAATAACGCATAAAAAATATATTCCAGTCCTGCATGGCGTGTTTGGATGAAGAAATAAAAACCGACTCCAACATACAGGACAGAAATGACCATAAAGCCAACATCATCAAACGTAAAGCGGTTTTTTGAAATGACGGTGTACATGAGCAATAAAAACAATCCAAGTAAGCCAATTTCCATTTTTGTCATGCTTATGAAAGGTATATGCTTGCCTGGATATAAAAAGATCCACAGCAGAAGAAAACTAACGATGCTCGGGAAAGAAAAAATATTGATTTTTTTCATTCTGATCAACTCGAATAAACCAATCGTCGCCAATAAATAAGCAAGCACCAAAAATGGCAATCCACCGATGATGACAATCGGTAAAAAGAGAGCTGCTGCTAATACGCCTGTAATCACTCGCTGTTTCATCTTGAATTAAACTCCTCCAAATCGACGACCTCTTTGTTGAAATTCATAGATCGCCTGTAAAAAATGTTGTTCTGTAAAATCTGGCCAAAGCACATCTGTAAACCAAAATTCTGTATACGCAAGCTGCCAGAGCATAAAATTACTTAATCGAATTTCACCGCTTGTGCGAATGAGTAAATCAGGATCAGGCAAGTCATTCGTCATCAAATAGGAAGCAAAAAATTGTTCGTTGATTTCATTGATATCCACTTTTCCTGATTGAATATCTTGAATGATATTTCGCACAGCATTTGTAATTTCAGCGCGGCTGCCGTAGTTCAAAGCAAAGTTTAAAATGAGCCCCGTATTGTTTTTCGTTTCTTCGATCGCTTTTTCAACCGCTCGCAATGTATGAGCTGGTAATTGCTCTTTGTTTCCCATTACGCGAACTTGTACATTTTCTTGCACAAGCTCAGGCAAAAACGTTCCTAAAAATTCTTCAGGCAGTTTCATCAAATAATCTACTTCCGCTTTTGGTCTCTTCCAGTTTTCTGTTGAAAAAGCATAAAGGGTTAACACTTTAATCCCAAGTTCGTTAGCAAAACGAGTAATTTTTCGTACAACTTGCATCCCTTCATAATGCCCAGCCATGCGAGGCAACGCTCGTTTTTTTGCCCATCGTCCGTTTCCATCCATAATGATGGCGACATGTGCAGGCATCGGTCCTTGTAAAAGATCTTCTTTCCTATGTACCTGTGCTTTATTCTTCCACATTTTCATTTTATTTAACATGTAGCTAGTCCTCCGCTTTTAACTATCCATTTTATGTGATGAGGCTAGTTTAATGAAAAAGTAGGTCGCTCGTCAATCGTCCTATTTCGTAATTATAGCAAAAAACCCCCTATGAAAATAGAGGGGTTTTTCATCATGATTATACTTCCATTACTTCTTTTTCTTTATCTTTCGTAATCGCGTCGATTTTTGCGATATGATCGTCAGTAAGTTTTTGGATATCATCCGTATATCCACGTAATTCATCCTCTGTAATTTCGCCGTTTTTCTCCATCTTTTTCAATTCATCGTTCGCATCGCGACGAATATTACGAACAGCTACCTTCGCTTCTTCTGCATATTTTTTTACAAGTTTGACAAGTTCACGACGGCGTTCTTCCGTTAATGGTGGAATGGTAATGCGAATGACAGAACCGTCGTTAGAAGGCGTTAACCCTAGATCGGAAGACAAAATAGCTTTTTCAATTTCTTTTATGATGGATTTGTCGTAAGGTTGAATAACAAGCAAACGCGCTTCTGGAACTTGAATGCTCGCTAGCTGGATAATTGGCGTTGGCATTCCATAATAATCGACCGTAAGCTTTTCTAACAATGCAGGATTCGCACGACCTGCACGAATCGTTGCAAGTTCACGCGTAAATGCTTGAACCGCTTTATCCATTTTTTCTTTTGCAGTCGCTAACACTTGTTTTGGCATACTATTTCCCCCTTACAATTGTTCCGATGTTTTCACCTAACACCGCACGTTTAATATTTCCTTCTTCCATAATCGAGAACACAATTAAAGGAATATTGTTATCCATACAAAGTGAGGACGCAGTGGAGTCCATCACTCCCAAACCTTGTTTAATGACATCTAAATAAGAGAGTTCATCATACTTGACCGCATTTTTATCAATTTTCGGATCGGCGCTATACACGCCGTCGACATTATTTTTTGCCATTAAAATAACGTCTGCTTCAATTTCCGCTGCTCGTAGCGCGGCTGTCGTATCCGTTGAAAAATATGGATTTCCTGTACCTGCTGCAAAAATAACGACGCGCTTTTTCTCAAGATGGCGAATGGCCTTTCTTCTTATGTATGGTTCGGCCACTTGACGCATTTCAATCGATGTTTGCACGCGCGTTTGCACTCCTAAATTTTCAAGACTGTCTTGGAGAGCGAGGGAATTCATCACCGTTGCTAACATTCCCATATAGTCAGCCGTCGCACGGTCCATTCCCATTTCGCTTCCTGTTTTACCTCTCCAAATATTTCCTCCACCAACAACAACCGCTACCTCGACGCCTAATTCAGCTACTTCTTTTATTTGACGAGCAATGGATTGAATAACAGAAGGGTTAATACCAAAACCTTGATCACCAGCTAACGCTTCACCACTCAATTTCAACACAATGCGCTTATATTTTGGGCTACTCATTGTAAACCTCCATCTATCTCTTTAAAAATAGGGAACACAATTGTGTTCCCTATTTTTAAACTCATCAAACCGAAATCAATCATTACTTACGAACTTGGTTCATAACTTCTTCAGCAAAGTTGTCTTGGCGTTTTTCGATTCCTTCGCCAACTTCGTAACGAACAAAGCTTTTCACTGTAGCACCGTTTGATTCAACAAATTGACGTACTTTCATATCAGGATTTTTAACAAAGCTTTGCTCTAATAAGCAAATCTCTTCGAAAAATTTGCCTAGACGACCTTCAACCATTTTCGCAACAATATTTTCAGGTTTTCCTTCATTTAATGCTTGTTGCGTTAATACTTCGCGTTCGCGAGCAATTTCTTCTTCTGAAACTTGATCGCGAGAAACGTATTTTGGATTGATTGCTGCAATGTGCATCGCTACATCTTTTGCTACTTCTTCGTTTGTAGTGCCTTCTAACAATGTTAATACGCCGATGCGGCCTCCCATGTGCAAGTACGCACCGAATGCAGCGTTTTCACCTTTTTCAACAATCGCAAAACGGCGCAATGTAATTTTTTCACCAATTTTTGCAATCGCTGCATTAATATGTTCCTCTACAGTTGCACCGTTATCCATTTTTTGTTGTAATGCTTCTTCTACAGTTGCAGGTTTATGTTTTAATAAGTGAGCAGCAAGCTCTTTTACTAATGCTTTAAATTCTTCGTTTTTCGCTACGAAGTCTGTTTCAGAGTTTACCTCTAAAATAACAGCTGTATTTCCGTCAATTTCGATGAGCGTTGTTCCTTCTGCAGCGATACGGTCTGCTTTTTTCGCAGCTTTCGCAATTCCTTTTTCACGAAGCCAGTCAATTGCTTTTTCCATGTCACCGTTTGTTTCTGTTAATGCTTTTTTACAATCCATCATACCTGCGCCTGTTTTTTCGCGCAGTTCTTTTACCATTTGAGCAGTAATTGCCATTTTAATATCCTCCTTTTGTTGTCGCCAATATTATGTATACAAACAAAATTCGTTTTACAAATTTTGTTTGTGAACTTGTTACATTTAGTATACCCATAAAACGAAGTTTGTCTTAAAAAAAGGTGATAAAAGGCTTTCCCTCTTATCACCTTTGCGCTCATTACTCAGCTGTTACAACCGCTTCTTCACCTTGTTTTGCTTCTAAAACCGCATCAGCAATTTTAGATGTAAGAAGCTTCACAGCACGAATCGCATCATCGTTTGCAGGAATAACGTAATCAATTTCATCTGGATCGCAGTTTGTATCAACGATTCCGATGATTGGAATGTTTAGTTTGCGAGCTTCTGCAACGGCGATGCGTTCTTTGCGAGGATCAATCACGAACAACGCATCTGGCAATTCTTTCATTTCTTTAATTCCGCCTAAAAACTTTTCTAAACGCTCTAATTCTTTCTTTAACTTTACAACTTCTTTCTTAGGCAACACATCAAACGTTCCGTCTTCTGCCATTCTTTGAATTTCTTTTAAACGTTTAATGCGTTTTTGAATCGTTGCAAAGTTTGTTAATGTTCCACCTAACCAGCGTTGGTTCACATAAAACATTCCGCAACGTTCTGCTTCTTCTTTAACAGAATCTTGAGCTTGTTTTTTTGTACCAACGAACAAAATTTTTCCGCCGTTCGCTGCTAATTCTTTAACAAAATTATAAGCTTCTTCTACTTTTTTCACTGTTTTTTGAAGGTCAATGATATAAATACCATTGCGCTCAGTGAAAATGTACTTTTTCATTTTTGGGTTCCAGCGACGAGTTTGGTGTCCGAAGTGAACCCCTGCTTCAAGCAATTGCTTCATTGAAATAACTGACATCTTTCATCCTCCTAATTCGGTTTTTATTCCTCCGCTCACTTCATCTTTAAGCAAGACTGCCTAGCAGCACCGTTGCTTAAATCAATGAGCGTGTGTATTCACACCAAATAGAACTATATCACAATTAAAAAGCACATTCAAGCTATATTTGACTACTTTTGGCGAAATTTAAGCAAAAGCTCAATCTCTGTTTTACCTTTTTTTAATATTTTCGCTATTTCATCTAATTTCTTGCCTTGTTGTTGGAGACGAACCGCCTGTTCGACTAACTCTTGTACCGGTGGTTCCTCTTGGTGTTCATCCTGCACGGAAATCTCTAGACGGTCTTCAATCGCCTCAATGTTTGGTAAAGGAAGAAAAGGTTCTTCTTGTTTGATCTTCTTATTTTGTCTTGAATTTTGCCTTGAATGATTTTGTTTTGAAGCGAGTTGTCTTACAAAGCGGTCATTCTCTTCTTTAAACTCGACTAAATAGCTAGTCATCATCGTTTCCATTTCACGAATCATTTCAGCTTGTCGTTTTTCAATCTCCTTTACTTTCGCCCACTTTAAAAACAACAAGATGATTAGAAAAAAGGAAACAATATGAAAAATGAAGCTCGTAATCCATAGAAATGTTGCCATCTCATCCCTCTACCCTATAAAATCTATAAATGTTCCTTTATATGGATGTTTTTCTTCTGTCTTTTTTCTGTTCCGATCTTTTTGCCAGTTCGCTTTCTCGCTTCGTTCCGCTTTTGTTACTTGTTGTCGCATGCGTTCATCTTTCTTTTGAATATCCAGTGCTAATTGCTGCTGAGCAATTTGCCCTTGATATTGAAGCTGTTCCTGTAATTTGCCGACATCATGTGTTTTTGGGAGAGCTACCTGTAGTTCAATCAACTTTAAACTCATTTTATCACTTCCTTCACGCGAATGGTTGAAGGACTGCAACGCAAACTACAACGCTTTTTCAAGAATTTTTCTCATTTTAAACAACGCTTTTGCATGAATTTGTGATACCCTTGACGTCGACAATCCCATAATTTGAGCAATTTCTGTAAACGTCAACTCTTCTTTGTAAAACAAACTAATCACCAATTGTTCTTTTTCGTTTAATTGGCGAATCACTTCCGCTAATTGTGAAGATAATTCTTCTTTTAGCACATATTCTTCCGGTAAAAACGCCTTCTCATCTCGAATCGCAAATGCAGTTTGTTCCTGTTCTTCATCATCTAACGGTCGTTCATCAAGAGACAAAACATTAGCAAAAAACTCTTCATTCATGATGGTATAGACTTCTTCTTCGGTCATATTTAACTCGTCTGCTACTTCTTTCGCCGTAACAAAGCGCATATATTTTTGTTCCAGTCTTTCGATCGCAGCTTCAATTTTTTTCGCTTTTTCACGCGTGCTGCGCGGCAACCAGTCTTCTTTACGCAACCCATCTAAAATAGCACCGCGGATTCGAAACGAAGCATACGTGTCAAATTTTAAATCACGGGAAGGATCGAATTTCTCTAAAGCATCATACAGCCCAAGCAATCCAAAGCTTTTTAAATCATCTTTTTTCACGCTTTTCGGAAGGGATGCTGCAATGCGTTGAACATGATAGTCGACAAGTGGCATATACTTTTGAATAAGCTCATTCCCTGCTTCTGAATCACGGGAATATAACCACTTTTGCCAACATTGCTGTTCTTCATTTGCAAAAATATGAGCCATGCCATCCCTCCTCGTCACTCAGCAAACACGGCTTTTACATTTTTTATTATACAAAATGAAATGATAGGAAAAATACGCTCGTTAATTGAGTTTTGATTCTTTCATTCCCCATCGCTTTTTAACAGATGCCGAACATATTCGACAACCTTTCGTTGTTCTTCTTCGGAAAGATCTTCAAATAAATGTTCGATTTCAGCCACATTATTGGATTCCTCTATTCGAACTTTTTCTTGAACTTTTTCTTTTTGGTGATCTTTTTGAATAAATGAAAACATCCATCGAAAAAGATAAGCAATGAGAAAGAAGGAAAAAAAAGCAATCATCGAGCGCATCATGGTTGTCCATAAACCATTTTGTAAAAGCGAAAAAGAAAACGTAATCAAAAATCCAAAAAAGGCAAACAATAAGTTAAATTTCCATGTACCTACCATTAAATCTCACGAACTCCTTGATTAACCGTTCGAATGAGTAACATCCCTGTTTTTGGATTAAATTCAATCGTTCGCCCGCTGTTACCACCAACGTCTTCAGCTACAATCGGAACATTGAAACGACGCAATTGCTCATGCACCGCTTCGACATTCCGCGGACCAATTCGCATAATATCTGTACTCGCTGAGCGAAATTGAAACATTTGTGCACCGCCTGCTAATTTTGCTTTTAAAAAATTCGTTCTTCCCCCTGCCCTAATGACGCGCTGAATGAGTGCACCAACTGCGGTATCAGCGTATTTTGCTACGTTGACTTCATCGACTTTCGATAAGGATGAATCAGGCAGCATCACATGTGCCATACCCGCAATTTCTCTACCTAAATCATAAACCACGACACCGACGCACGAGCCTAATCCACACGTACGAATAAGATTCGGTGCTTTGACAACATTCATGTCAGCGATTCCGATTTTTACAACATGAGCCACTTCACTCATTTGACTCCACACCTAAAGCTCGAAAAATAATATTGAATGAATCCGGATCAAGGAGTAAGAAAAAGTGCCCGTTGACACGATCATCCGGTTGCTGTTCTTCATGGATAGCCGTGTCAATCACAATCACGCAATCGCCGACACGTGAAACTTCAATCAACCCGTAACTTAAAATGGCTCCAATCATATCAATACTTAGCTCAGGAACAGAGGGATACAAATTTAATTTTGTAAAATCGGATAAAGACGATAGATAGGATCCGGCAAGAATATTTCCTAGTTCTTGAAGAGCTGATAATGACAGCTCTGAGCACTCGCTTGTCAATTTAAATTGTGCATCCCCCGTCATTTGTTGAATAAACCGCTCCGCTTGTGGAAGCGATAAAACAAAAAACATGTTTCCTGGAGCGTCTCCTTCAATGCGCAAAAAGACAGCCGCAACGACATGATCAGCACCGCCCACAATATCCATCATTTCGTCAAAAGAAATAATCCGCACATCTGGGATGGTCATTTCAATTTTTTTGTTTAATAGTTTTGAGAGCGCAGTTGCGGCATGCCCCGCTCCGATATTTCCAATCTCCTTTAATATGTCTATATGAACAGCGTTCATGCGATCGAAATATGACATATGCGAACGACCTTCCTATACTTTCGTTGTTTCTAACACTTTTTCTAAATTCAATAAAATCAACAGCCGCTTCCCTATTTTCACAACTCCATTGATATAATCTACCGCAACCGAATCAACAACCTCTGGAGTTGGTTCAATTGCATCCGTTGAAATATCAATGACATCGTTTGCTGCATCCACAATCAATCCAACCTCAATTTCACCTAACGCCACAATAATCACACGAGTGTTGTCAGAAAACGCAGTTTCCTCAATTCCAAAGCGCGTCCGCAAATCAATAATGGGCGTAACGACTCCTCGTAAATTAATAACCCCTTTTACAAACTTCGGAACGCGTGGAACGCGTGTAATATGCTGAATTTTTTCGATCGACCGAACTTGCTGGACAGGAATGGCGTATTCCTTATCTTTTAATTGAAAGACAATCACTTTCAGTTCTGCCACATTGATCCCTCCATTTCACTGCTTGAAAGTTCTCGCTCCCGCTATTTGATTAGCGCGTTGCAATCGATAATAAGCGCCACTTGCCCGTCTCCTAAAATCGTTGCTCCTGAAATCGCAAAAACGGATGTTAAATAGTTTCCAAGCGATTTTAAAACGACTTCCTGCTGACCAATAAACGAGTCAACGACAAGTCCCGCCATTTTTTCACCTTTGCGCACAATCACAACGGATAAAAAGTCATCATCTTCTTTGGATACAGGCACTTCGAAAATATCCTTTAGGAAAAGCAACGGAACGACTTTTCCGCGGAAATCAATTACCTTTTGATTATGGGCATGTAAGATATCTTCTTTTTTCACAATCGCAGTTTCAATAATAGAAGAAAGTGGAATTGCATATTTTTCCTTTTGAATTTCAACAAGCATAACCGATATAATCGATAATGTTAATGGCAGCTGAATAGAGAAAATCGAGCCAACGCCTTCTTGTGAATCAACTGTGACAGAACCTCCAAGCGATTCAATTGTATTTTTTACAACATCTAACCCTACGCCTCGACCGGATATATCAGAAACTTTTTCAGCCGTTGAAAAACCGGAAGCAAATATTAGTTCATACACTTGTTTGTCTGTTAAGCTTGCTGCATTTTGTTCAGAAATAATTCCTTTACTAATGGCCTTTTTAAGAACCTTCTCGCGGCTAATTCCTGCACCATCATCTTCAATCTCAATAAAAACATGGTTGCCGCTATGGTATGCTTTTAATTTAACAGTTCCTTCTTCAGGCTTTCCTTTTGCTCTGCGTACATCCGGTGTTTCAATGCCATGATCAATCGCGTTGCGCAATAGATGAACAAGCGGGTCACCAATTTCATCGATCACCGTACGATCTAACTCTGTTTCTGCTCCGATGATTTCAAGGTTGATTTTTTTGCCTAAATCACGTGCGAGTTGCCGCACCATGCGCGGAAAGCGGTTAAAAACCGTTTCAATCGGAACCATGCGCATATTTAAAATAATATTTTGCAAATCGCCCGAAATGCGTGACATTCGTTCAACCGTTTCATGGAGCTCTGGATTGTTTAGTTCTCGTGAAATTTGTTCCAATCTTCCTCGGTCAATCACTAGCTCTTCAAATAAATTCATCAATATATCTAAACGTTCGATGTTTACGCGGATCGTTTTATTGCTTACATTTCCTTTCGACGATGAAGAACCGCTTTTCTCAGCTTGTTGCGTTTGCGCTTGTGTTTGTTTTGGTTTTTCTGTTTTCAGTTCTTCTGTTTTCAATTTTTCTTTTTCTTCAGCAGCTGGAGCCGCTTTCGAAAATTGAACAGGTTCAATAACTACTTCTTCTACTTCAGAAACTTTCATAATCCGTTTATACAAATCTTCTTTTGTTTCTTTTGAAACAACTGTAACGATAAACTCTTGATCGAATTGCTCTGCTTCTAGCATTTCCACCGTTGGAGAAGATTTAATAATTTCTCCGACCTGCTCAAGCACTTCAAAAATCATAAACACACGTGCCGCTTTTAACAAACAGTCTGCGCGGAGCTTGACACGAATTTCATAGCTGTTAAATCCTTGCTCTTTTGATTGTTGTAAAACGGTATATTCAAATTCATCGTACGTTTGTTGCAACAAAGTTGGTTTCTTGTCATCGCTCTTGGACGATGGTGTAACAGGTTCACCTTTTTCGATTTGTCTTAACTGCTGAACAACTTCTGTTACATCGCGCTTTCCGTCTCCGCCTTCCGCAATCGAATGAACCATCGCTTCGAGATCATCAACTGCACGAAAAACAACATCTAACAGCTCTGGCGTAACCGAAATTTTTTGGTTCCGAATCCCATCTAAAACATTTTCCATTTGATGGGTCAAGTTTGCTAAATCTTCAAATCCCATCGTCGCAGACATTCCTTTTAATGTATGAGCAGAGCGAAAGATCTCATTCACAATAGACAAATCTTCCGGATTTTTTTCCAATTCAAGCAATTGCTCGTTAATCGTCTGCAAATGTTCCTTACTTTCATCAATGAATACTTCGAGATATTGACTCATATCCATCGTTCCTACCCCCCTTAAGCATCTACATATTTCATAATCGCATCAGCAATTTTATCTAAATGAACAACCTCATCTGTTACATTGGCAGCGATCGCTGATTTCGGCATTCCAAACACAACAGATGACTCAGCTGATTCAGCAATTACTTTTGTATTTCCTGATGCTTTTAATTGTTTTAGTCCTTCTGTACCATCTGAGCCCATTCCCGTCATAATGACAGCGATTTTTTCGTAGTCCGCTAGCGTGCAAAGCGATTCGAACATGACATCAACAGATGGACGATGTCCGTTGCGAGCAGGAGATTCATCAAGGTGAACGGCCAAGGACATTCCGATTTTTTTCACTTGCAAATGCTGTCCACCCGGAGCAATGTAAGCTGTTCCTTTTTGAATGAGCTCGCCATCTTCCGCTTCTTTGACGCGAATACGGCAAATTGAATCTAAACGAGAGGCTAGCGATTTTGTAAAACCTTTCGGCATATGTTGCACAATTAAAATCGGAGCGTTGATCGTTTCTGGTAATTTCGATAACACATGTTGTAACGCCCGCGGACCACCCGTTGACGTGCCAATACAAACAATTTTTTTCTTCGTCGTGTTTGTTTTTATCGGCTCATTTGACTCTATTTTACTATATTGCTTTTGTGGCGGTATAGGAATTTTTGACTTTCTTTTCATGCATTGTAAATTTGCGTGACTAGCGAGCAATACTTTCTCGACAATTTGATCCTTAATTTTATACAAATCTAGCGAAATTGCTCCTGAAGGTTTCGCAATAAAGTCAACCGCTCCATATTGAAGCGCCAGAATGGTGTTCTCTGCACCTTCCCTCGTTGTACTTGAAATCATAACGACAGGAAGAGGATGTTGTTGCATAATATGCTTGAGCGTTTCAAGTCCGTCCATAATTGGCATTTCGACATCCAATGTCACTACATCGGGCTTCAATTCTTCAATTTTTCGAAGCGCTTCCTGTCCGTTTCTTGCTGTGCCGATGACTTCTAAACGGGGATCTTCAGACAGAAAATCGCTAATCAGCTTTCTCATGAAAGCAGAGTCATCAACAACCAACACTTTGGCTTTATTCACCGATGACAACCTACCTTTCTAGAAAGTATTGCCGCAGTTTTGTAAAAAAGTTGAACGAACGCTCTTTCCATTCTGCATCAACTTGATTCGTTATGTAACGTTCAACCACTTGAAGCATCGCTTTGCTCGCTTTTGCTGTCGGATCAAATAAAACAAAAGGAATTTGACGGATGACCGCTGTCGAAACGGCTCGATCTTCAGGTAATACCCCTAAAATTTTCACATCTTTCCCCAAAAATTTCTTTGCAGCATTTTTTAAACGGCTTAACGTTTCGTTTCCTTCTTTCTCCGAATGTGTTCGATTCACAAGGAGATAGAATGGAATGTTTTTTTCTAACAAATGAATATATTTCATCGTCGCATAAGCATCCGTGATCGCTGTCGGTTCTGGCGTCGTAATAATAAAAATTTCATCTACAGCCATTAACAGCTGCAACCGATCTTCTGAAATTCCAGCTCCCATATCAAAAATAATATAATCATAACTTTGTGAAACAAGTTGTAGCTGTTCAATAAAATACTGCACTTTTTCTTTGTCCATATTAAAAATTTCTGTTAATCCTGTACCGCCTGCAATAAACGATAAATTTTCCGGGCCTTTTTTAATAATATCGTGGATCGTTACATTCGTACGAAACATATCAATAATGGAGTACGATGAAGATTGCCCAAGTAAAATATCAATATTTCCCATACCGATATCCATGTCAAATAATAGAACGTTTCGTCCTTGTTTAGACAATGTCAGAGCAAAATTGAGCGAAAAGTTGGATTTACCAACCCCGCCTTTTCCGCTGATCACAGCAATCGCTTTTGTTTCTGTTTTTTCTTGCAGTTTTTTTAAACGTAAGCGTAAGCTTTCAGCTTGATCCCTCATCGTTGCTCGACCCCAATAATTGTATTTGCAATTATCGTTGGTGACGCTTCGATAATATCATCTGGAACATTTTGTCCGTGTGTTAAATAGGCTGCACCGATTTGGCAATCCATCATTAAATTCACCATCGCTCCATGTCGGCTTGTTTCATCTACTTTTGTAAAAATAAATTTATCGATGTGAATCAATGAAAATTGTTGATAAATCTCTTTCATATCGCATAGTTTAGCTGTTAAAGAAAGAACGAGAAACGTTTCCATTTCTTGATTAAAATCGATCAGTTCCTGCAAATCTTTTACGTATTTCGGATTGCGAAAATTTCTTCCAGCTGTATCAATGAAGACAATATCATAGCTTGCAAACTTCTCTTTTGCTTTGCGAAAATCGTCGAGGTTATAGCAAACTTCAAGCGGTACATCTAAAATTTTCGCATATGTTTTTAACTGATCAATCGCAGCAATTCGATACGTATCCGTCGTAATAAAAGCAACTTTTTTCTGATGCTTAATCACGCATTCAGCCGCCATCTTTGCCAACGTTGTCGTTTTTCCTACCCCTGTTGGGCCGACCACATTAACAAATTTTTTTTGGAACGAAATGCCCCCGAACGAGAAAGGGCTTAGCTTGTTAACCATTTCCTCATGAAGCCATCGCTTCACTTCTTCTTTCGATGCTGTTGCCCGCTCGAGATACCAACGCTCTAAAAGAGCGGACATCAATTGCTGGCGAATTTCATCAGAAATTTCTTGTTCCATTAGCAATGCGTTCATTTCTCTTAAAGGTTCTGGATAATGCTCAAAATTTGTTGCGACACCTACGGATAACTTTTGCATGATCGTCTTTAACTCGTTAATTTCTTTTAACAGTCGATCATCTTGTACTCGCTCAACCTGCGGCTTTTCTTCTTTTCTTTTTTCCTTGATTTTTCGTACATTTAACTCCGGCTTTGAATCAACGGCTGCAATCACTTCAATATTTTTTCGTGAGAATAAGCCAAGAAATCCTTTTTTATGAACAACTTTTGAGTTTAAAATGACGGCATCATTTCCAAGTTCTGCGCGGATCATTTTCATTGCTTCAGGCATGGATGATGCGACAAATTTCTTCACTTTCATTCAATATCCACCACCCCAACGCTTTGAACTTCGACATTCGTCTCAAGTTCATTATAGGATAAAACCGGAACATTTGGAAAATAGCGCTCTGTCAACTGTCTTACATACATGCGTACAGCTGGGGAACAAAGTAAAATTGGCGCTTGATCTTGAAATGAAAATTGTTCAATTTGAGAAGCAATGGCTTCAATAATCGCTTGTGATATCGTTGGATCGAGCGCTAAATAATTTCCGTGCTCTGTTTGTTGCACTCCTTCCGCAATCGCTTTTTCGACCTTTCCTGATAACGTAATGACTTTCAGCGTTTCACCATTGACAACATACTGGTTTGTAATTTGTCTTGCAAGCGCTTGTCGTACATATTCCGTTAATAAATCCGTGTCTGTTGTCATTCGTCCAAAATCCGCAAGCGTTTCAAAAATAACAGGTAAATTGCGAATCGATACTTTTTCTTTTAACAATTTCGCCAATACTTTTTGAACATCTCCAATGGATAAAGGATTCGGTGTGACCTCTTCGACTAAAATTGGATAAGTCTCTTTTAAATGATCGATGAGCTGCTTTGTCTCTTGACGACCTAATAATTCATGCGCATGAGCTTTCAACAATTCTGTAATATGCGTTGAAACAACAGATGGCGGATCAACAACTGTATAGCCAAGCATTTCGGCTTTTTCTTTCATTTCCTCTGTAATCCATTTTGCTGGAAGACCAAATGCTGGCTCAATCGTGTCAATTCCTTCAATCGAATCGTCATCCATGCCTGGGCTCATCGCTAAATAATGATCAAGCAGCAATTCACCTCTTGCGACTTCGTTTCCTTTTATTTTTAAACGATACTCGTTTGGCTGAAGCTGAATGTTGTCACGAATGCGCACAACCGGAATAACGATCCCTAGTTCAAGAGCAAGCTGACGACGAATCATAACGATTCGATCTAATAAATCCCCGCCTTGATTGGCATCCGCAAGCGGAATGAGACCATATCCAAATTCAAATTCAATTGGATCAACGCTCAGTAAACTAACGACGCTTTCTGGACTTTTCATTTGATCCATTTCAACTTCTTCTTCCGCTACCTCTTGACTCATTTCTTCTTTTTTCGATAGCTTACTTAAATTGTATCCTCCAAGAGCCAATAGGGATGCAACTGGAATCGTTAGCAAGTCATTGATCGGCGTAAATAGGCCAAGTAAAAAAATCGTTCCTGCTGTTACATATAACATTTTTGGGTACGCAAACAATTGCTGCATAATGTCGGCGCCTAAATTTTCATCCGAAGCAGCACGAGTGACCACAATCCCTGTCGCTGTCGAGATTAATAAAGCTGGAATTTGGCTTACAATGCCGTCTCCGACCGTAAGAAGCGTATATCGTTGTGCCGCTTCACCCACATCTAATCCATGCTGAACGACTCCGATCACCATTCCAAAAAGCATATTAATGACGACAATGATAATTCCTGCAATCGCATCCCCTTTCACAAATTTGCTCGCTCCATCCATCGCGCCGTAAAAATCGGCCTCTCTCGCCACTTTTTCGCGGCGTTCACGAGCCTGCTGTTCAGAAATGATTCCCGCATTCAAATCAGCATCGATGCTCATTTGTTTCCCTGGCATCGCATCTAACGTAAAGCGGGCTGCTACTTCCGAAACACGTTCAGCACCCTTTGTAATCACAACAAACTGGATAATGATTAAAATTAAAAACACAACAAAACCAACGACAACATTTCCGCCAACGACAAACGTTCCAAACGTTTCGACGACTCCACCCGCTTCTCCTTTACTTAAAATCGAGCGAGTCGTGGAAACGTTCAAACCGAGACGGAATAACGTTAACAAAAGAAGAAGCGAAGGGAAAATCGAAAATTGCAGCGGCTCACGCACATTCATCGATGTAAGGAGAACTAATAGCGCAAGAGAAATATTCAATATAATGAGGACACTAAGCAGCCAAGATGGCAGTGGAATGATCAGCATCGCAACGATGAATACTACGCTAACTAACACAGACAAATCTCTTGCAGACATAAACTTTCTCTCCTGTTCAAACAATCAAATTAAATTTTTTTCTTTAATCGATACACATAGGCCAAAATTTCAGCAACCGCTTTAAAAAATTGTTCTGGAATTACCATGCCTATTTCTGTTTGCTCATATAACGCACGAGCTAAAGGACGATTTTCGACAACGACAATATCGTGTTCTTTCGCAATTTCTTTTATTTTTTGGGCAATATAATCAACACCTTTTGCCACGACCATCGGTGCATCCATTTGCTGCTCATCATATTTTAACGCAACGGCAAAATGGGTCGGATTGGTAATGACCACATCGGCTTTTGGTACTTCTTGCATCATTCGCCGCATCGCCATTTCTCGTTGCTTTTGTTTAATGCGCGATTTAATGAGCGGATCTCCTTCGGTTTTTTTATACTCATCTTTAATATCTTGTTTGGACATGCGAATATTTTTTTCAAAATCAAAGCGTTGATACAAATAATCTAGTAATGCAAGAAATAAAAGAGAGACGGAGGCATATAATCCCATCTTGATCGTCAAATCACCAAGAGTAAGAAAAATCGATTGAACCGATTTATGAGATAACAATAAAATTTCATCTAAACGAAACCATAAAACAGAGAATGTCACAAGACCGACGAATAAAATTTTTAAAATGGACTTTAGCAATTCAACGACCGAGCGCAATGAAAAAATACGTTTAAATCCTTGAATTGGATCGAGTTTACTTAATTTCATTTGTAACGGCTCAGTCGTAAAGAGAAAGCCAATCTGCAAAAAATTAGCGAAAATAGCCGCGGCGATGGCTGCTAAAAAAACGGGACCAACAATCGCCAACAGTTGTCGAATAATCCCGACAAATATCGCTTGCACAGAGTCAACGGTTAAATCAACAAAGAAATAATGTTGAAAGGATTGGCGAAAAATATTAGAAAAAGTAGTTTGCCAAACTTGTCCCGAAAAAAGTAATACTAAAAACACAACGAGCATTAAAAAGGCAGCATTAAGATCGGCGCTTTTGGCCACTTGCCCTTTTTTCCGAACTTCTTGTCGCTTTCTTGGCGTCGCTTTTTCTGTCTTTTCCCCTGAGAAAAACTGTAAATCTAATGAGAGCCAAGTCATTTACGTTCCCCCTAAAAGTTCCATCATTCCGCGCATCGAAAGAAGCACCAATTCAAATAACTGTTTTGTCACTGCGAATAAACTGGAAAAAACAACGAGGAAAATGATGAAACTAACGAGAATTTTTATTGGCAACCCAACAACAAAAATGTTGAGTTGAGGAACTGTTCGCGCCACAATTCCTAGCGCAACATCAACTAGAAATAAACAACCGACAATGGGGATCGACATTTGAAAAGCGACAACAAACATAGCTTGAAATGTTTTGATTATATATTCAACAACGTTTTCATGGCCAAAAGGCAACCAAAGTTGATCAATCGGAACGAGACGATAACTATAAAAAACACCATCTAACAATAAGTGATGTCCATTGACGGCCAAAAGGAAAAACAAAGCAAGCGTATATAAATATTGTCCCATTAACGGGCTTTGGACCCCTGTCTGCGGATCGATCACATTGGCAATCGCGAATCCCATTTGGAAATCGATAAGCCCTCCAGCAATTTGAATGGCGGACATAATCATAAACGCAATCAATCCAATGAATAATCCGACTAACACTTCTTTGATGATGAGCATAAAATAAACGCCATCAATAGACAACGGTTTTTTCTCAATGGTAAAGAACATAATCCAGCTAATAAAGAACGCAAGACCAATTTTATGGGTTGTTGGAATGTTTCGATATGAAAAAAGCGGCAACGTCACAAAAAAAGAGGCAACGCGCGCAAACACTAACAAAAAAGCAGGAAAATACGTATACAAAACTTCCATAGCATCATCCTATAAACTTACTTAAATTACTAAAGATATCATACGTATAAGAAATCATGCGTGAAAGCATCCATGGCCCGAAAAAAACAAGCCCAATCAATACTGCGACAATTTTTGGAACAAACGCTAATGTTTGCTCTTGAATTTGCGTCGTTGCCTGCAAAATACTAATAATCAATCCAACCGCGAGCGCCAGAAGCATCAACGGTCCACAAATTAGGAGAACCATATATACACCGCGTTCAGCAACTTGAATAACAAAATCTGGACTCATCTTCATCCACCTACTTTAAAAGCTCTCAAGTAACGACTTAACGACTAAATACCAGCCATCAACAAGCACAAACAACAAAATTTTGAACGGCAAAGAAATCATGACTGGCGGAAGCATCATCATTCCCATGGACATCAAAACGCTTGCCACAACCATATCGATGACTAAAAACGGAATAAACAACATAAAGCCAATTTGAAACGCTGTTTTTAATTCACTAATCGCAAATGCAGGAACAAGCGTTGTAAGCGGAATATCTTGAACCGTTTTCGGCTGTTCAGCCCCAGCATAGTTCAAAAAAAGCGCTAAATCTTTTTGCCGCGTATGTTTACTCATAAATTCTTTCAGCGGAATTTCCGCACGCTTGTAGGCTTCTTCTAAATTAATTTTCTCCTCAAACAACGGCTGCAATGCTTCTTGATGAATTTGCTGAAACGTCGGTGCCATGATGAAAAACGTTAAGAAAAGCGATAAACCAATGAGCACTTGGTTTGGTGGCATTTGTTGTGTTCCGAGCGAAGTTCTGACAAACGAAAGAACAATAACAATTCTTGTAAATGATGTCATCATAATTAAAATGCTCGGTGCCAACGATAAAACGGTCAATAACAGCAACAATTTAACGGAAGTTGACACATGTTCTGGATCGCTGTTATTGAAAAATTGCATCACTTCATTCATCGGTTGTTGTCCCTTTCTTTTCAAGCTCTGCTAATGCTTTTTTTCGCTCTTGCGACAATTGTTGCAGTTGATGGCTTAACAATTGTCGGAACGATTCAACATTTTGTTCCTTTCTCTGTTCCTTCTTAAACCACACCCCAATTTTTTGCAGCCATTGATTTGGTTCGATTAATTGATCGAGCCGTGCATTATACTCTGCTAAAATCTCTTTCACTTCATTTTCGTCATCAATTTCTTTTAAAAGGTGAATGGATTCTCCAACACCGACCACAAGTATGCGATTTCCAACCTTAATAAGCTGAACGGAACGATTCGTTCCTAAACTCGTCCCGCCTAAATGCTCAACCAATCCCCGCCGCTGTTGATAAAAACGACTGCGGCTGTTCATCCACTTTAAAAGGGTATAAATTAAAAAGAGAATAAAAATCGTCGCCAAAATCATCTTAAAAAAATCCCAAACAGAGAAAGGGGATTGACCTTGCGCTACAGGTGAATCTCCTCTCTCTTGATCGGGAAGTGTTTCATTTTTACATTTTTCAGGATGTTCAAGACATTCTTTTACACTTCTTGACTGTTCTGCAAAAGCAGGCATGCCTGCTTGCAGAACAGCGAATGCGCAGATCAAAATAGAGACAAAAATGATGCACAAACGACGCAATATGGCTCCACCTCTAATTTCGTTATCCGAGTGTTTTATTAATGGCTTCAATGACACGATCCGCTTGAAACGGTTTGACGATAAAATCTTTCGCACCTGCTTGAATTGCATCGATCACCATTGCTTGTTGCCCCATCGCTGAGCACATAATGACTTTTGCATTGCTATCGATTTTTTTGATTTCCTTTAGCGCCGTAATTCCATCCATTTCCGGCATGGTAATATCCATTGTGACTAAGTCAGGGCGAAATTCTTTATAATATTCAATCGCTTGCAATCCGTCCGCCGCCTCAGCAACAACTTCGTGACCATTTTTTGTTAAAATATCTTTAATCATCATTCTCATAAATGCGGCATCATCCACCACTAAAATTCTCGCCATTCTCCAAACCTCCCAAAAAATCTATCTATCTTAATTTGTTCAAACGATCGCTTGGGCTAATAATGTTCGTGACACGAACCCCAAAGTTTTCATCAATAACAACGACCTCACCTTTGGCAATGAGCTTATTATTGACTAAAATGTCGACCGGTTCACCAGCTAGCTTATCAAGTTCAATAATCGAGCCAGCAGATAGATTTAAAATCTCTTGCACAGACCGCTTCGTTCGTCCAAGTTCCACTGTCACTTGCAGCGGAATGTCTAAAAGCATGTTCAAATTTCTTGCTTCTGTTTCCTGTAAAGGCATCGGCTCAAAACTTGCAAAAGCCGCTGGTTGAATGTTCACCGGCTGATTGGTTGCCGCACCCATGCCAAAATGATGCGGACCTTGTTGAGTGCTCGTTGATTGAGTATTCGTTGATTGAGTGTTCGTTGATTGAGTGTTCGTTGATTGAGTGTTCGTTGATTGAGTGTTCGTTGATTGAGTGCTCGGTTGCTCATAACCGGCTGAATGCGTTGAACCCATCGATTGCGGTGACTCATTCGAAGATGAACGCTGTTCCGATTGTGTATGATTGCTCATATTCATTGTAGCCGATGTTGATTCATTTGTACTAGGCGGATTAAGCAAATTTTGGACTAATTCTTTCGCAAAATCAACCGGCAACAGTTGCATAATGCTTGAGTCGATTAATTCGCCAATCTTTAAACGAAACGATACTTTCACTAGCACATCTTCCGTCGGTAAATGCTCTAATCCTTCCCCTTCTTTTAAATCCAGCAAGTGCAGCGTCGGTGGCGAAATATCGACTTTTTTATTAAAGACCGTCGACATCGATGTCGCCGCTGAGCCCATCATTTGATTCATCGCTTCTTGAACAGCGCTCAACTGAATTTCTCCCAGAACGTCAGAAGGATTTTTTCCGTCCCCGCCCAACATTAAATCGGCAATAATCGATGCGTCTTCTTGCTTAATAACAAGTAAATTTGTTCCTAAAAAACCTTCTGTATAATTGACTTGAACGGCGACATACGGATGCGGAAATTCTTCAACAACACGATCACGTTCGATGAGTGATACGCTTGGCGTCGTAATTTCGACTTTTTGATTTAATAGCATCGACAACGCCGTCGCTGAACTACCAAACGAAATATTCCCGATCTCGCCAATAGCATCTTGCTCAATTGGCGTTAATACTTCATCAATTGCTAATGTGCTAGACGGAACAGGTTCTTCATCAATTCCACGCAACAATGCATCAATTTCATCTTGTGATAACATATCATCACTCATCATCGTCTTCTCCCCCCTTTATAGTATCTAAAATTTGCACCGCCAAGCGCTTATGCATTTTACCAGGTTGCCCAGTAAACTTCGGCACTTCCCCGATTTTCACTACTAACGGTTCATGAATCGTTTGATCTAGTTGAATCACATCTCCAACTCCCAGCTGTAAAAATTCTTGAATGGTAATGGTTGCAGTTCCGAGTTCAGCAATAACAGGAACGTGCGCTCGTTTTAATCGTTTTTCTAACGCTTGTACTTCTTGCGGTTCACGCTCTTTTTTTTGCGTTTGCATCCAATAATGCACGGAAAGCCTTGGAATAATTGGCTCTAGAACAACATACGGAATACAAATATTAATCATTCCGCTGCTATCCGCAATTTGCGTGTTTAACGAAATGACAACGACTGTATCATTCGGCGAAACCATCTGCAAAAACTGCGGATTCACTTCAAAATCCGTTAAAATTGGATCGATTTCCGCAATGGATTCCCAAGCGTCACGCAAATGGCTAAATGCCTTTTCAAACAAATTGGTCATGATTTTCGTTTCAATTTCCGTTAAATTGTCAACTTTATTAATGCTCGTCCCCCTCCCGCCTAACATGCGGTCGAGCATCGCATAAGCGATGTTCGGGTTAACCTCCAATAAAATCCGTCCATCGAGCGGCGGCACCTCAAACACGTTTAAAATGGTCATTTTCGGAATCGAACGAATAAATTCTTCATATGGCAATTGATCAGCAGAAGCAACAGAAATTTGCACATACGTGCGCAATTGCGCTGAAAAAAACGTCGTTAATAACCGCGCGAAATTTTCATGAATACGCGTTAAACTGCGAATTTGATCTTTTGAGAAGCGCAGCGCCCGTTTAAAATCGTATACTTTCACCTTTTTCGTTGCTTCTTCTTTTTTCAGCTCATCAGCGCTCATTTCTCCAGTTGACAGCGCCGCTAATAAAGCATCTATTTCGCTTTGTGACAATACTTCTCCCGACAAATTTCTCACCTCCTACTCCGTTTACTCCATTACTTATTGGAGAATAAAGGAGGTTATATAAATTTTTTCAACTTTTCCTTCTTGCATCAACTGGTTAATTCGCTCTTGCAATTTTTTTTCAAGTAGAAGTTTTCCTTGTTTTCCTTTAAACTCTTCCGATTTCATTTCAGACAATTCTTCGATGATAATGCTTTTAATTTGAAAATCGCGCTTTTCTGCTTCTTCTCTTGCTTTTTCGCTGTCGGTTTGAATTTTAAAGGCGATTTTCACGAAATGGTCGTCCATTAAATTCGTCGTCATTTCAGGAATGTCGAACGAACTCGCAACAATTTCGTCGGCCGTCGGCTCGCCCGAATCTTCTTTCCCCTTAAAATTCATGATAACAACGAGCGCAACAACGCTGACAAGTGTAATCACAATCATGATAATCAGCATCATTTTTAACAATTTATTATCTTTCAACGTCGGCTCCCTCCGCGTCCTGATTTACTCCGAAAACAGAAATGCTTCGATAGAACTCCCTCACTAATGCCATAACCTCTTCGACCGACTCGCGAACGACAAACTTTTTACCATTCGTCAACGTAATCGTCGTATCTGGAAATGCTTCTACTTGTTCTATGTAAATCGCATTCAATGCAAATGTTTTGCCGTTTAAACGCGTTAATGTAATCATTATGTATGTATGGGTACTAGACGGAATCTAGTACCCTTCCCTCCTTTATCCGTTATTTCTTCAAGTTTACAAGCTCTTGTAAAATCTCATCAGATGTTGTAATGATGCGCGTATTCGCCTGGAAACCGCGTTGTGCGACAATCATTTCGGTAAATTCTTCTGCTAAATCGACATTGGACATTTCAAGAGCACCAGATTGGATCGTACCAAGACCTGACGCACCAGCAAAGTTTAAAGTTGGTGCACCAGAGTTTGGTGTATCTTTATACAAGTTTGCCCCTGCTTTTTCTAATCCGCCATTATTAGCAAACTTAGCTAACACAAGCTGTCCAGCCCATCTAAGTGTTCCGAATTGGTCTACGTATGTGATGGTTCCGTCTTGACCGATGCTCATGCTTTTGGCATCAGTCGGAATTTTAATTGGTTTGTATTGAACATTTGCATTCGCCACAGAAAATGTTGCACCAGTTGGATTACTAATATTTGCAGTCCCCCCCGTATATGTCGGAGGATTAGTAGTAAAATTAAATTTATTTGGATCAATGTCTGATGGCATTGGGCTTAACGTAACATTATTAATTTGTTGAATTGCACCGCCACCGTCCGGATCATAATTACCTTGAGCATACGCAGCAAATCCAACAACATAATAACCTTCACTCGTTACTAAATACCCGTCTTTATCTAGATAGAAGTTTCCTGCCCGTGTAAAAAATGGTTGAGTAGTAAATGGTGAAGCAGGATTATTGGATTCAGCAACTTGGAAGAAACCATCCCCAGAAATTGATAAATCCAAGATTCGACCTGTTGTTTGTAAACTTCCCTGAGTATGAATCGTGTCAATTGCCGCTAATTGCGAGCCTAAACCAACTTGGCGTGGATTCGTTCCTCCACGTCCCTGACTTGGTGCACTTGCTCCAGAAATCGTTTGGTTAAATAAATCTTGAAATATCACACGACCTTTCTTAAACCCATACGTGTTCACGTTCGCAATGTTATTGCCGATTACATCCAACTTCACTTGGAAGTTTTTCATTCCGCCAATACCAGAATACATTGAGCGTAGCATAGCATTCCTCTCCCTTTCCATTTTTTGCTGCGTCGGTCAGTCGGCAGCATGTAAGCCTCCACAAATGTGGTCCAGCTTGTTAGTCGAGTAAAATCGTTCCACTAATATTTGTAAAAATTTGCGACTTGGCCTCTTCGCGATTCATGGCTGTGATCACGGTGTTGTTTTTAGCGCTTACGATGAGCGCCGCTTCATTTGTTAACACAAGCGACTCGTTAATTCCTTTTTGCTTTGCCTCCCACACGCGCTTTTGAATTTGCATCCATTGCTCTGTATCAATATGAATATTTCTTTCCGCCAATCGTTGCTGGGCATGTTTGCTAATTTTTAGAGGACGGTTTTGTTCCTGTACAAGCACATCCTTAAAGGATGTGGTCAAATGAGTCGACGGTTTATTTGAGAAGGCTGCTTGTGTCTGGAAATGGCGACCGATTTTCATTACGCCATTATTCATTAGACTTACGCCTCCTCTGCTGTCGGTACAGATACTTTTGTGATTAGATTGCTTGAAACGGTAGTTCCATCTTCAAGTTCAAGAACAATCTCATTATTTTTTTGTAAAACCGATTTGACAATGCCGCTCATCGTTGTAGTCACTTCTTGCCCACTTTCGTCCACTTCTGTCTTCTCCCATTGAACTTCCTTGCCTATTAATTCGCTATATTGTAAAACTAAGTTTCTATTTTGTGATTGAATAAACTTTTCTAACATGGTTGTCATGTTTACCATTTGCTCAAGCGTAGAGAAATTTGCCATCTGGGCAATAAACTCCTTGTCCTCTAAAGGATTCAAAGGATCCTGATTTTGCAGTTGAACCAATAAAATTTTCAAAAAATCATCTTTCCCTAAAATTTGACTGCCTGTTTTTCTTTCAGGTGGCTTGTAATTGGATAACAGTAAGCTTGGATCAATCGTATTTGACATATCTAAACTCCCCTACGCTTTTAAATTTAATAGTTCTTCTTCAAAGTCAATCGTAAATGTACGGTCATTTTCTTTGTTGGAGCGATCTTTTTGGTGATCATGAGCCTGTCTTTGTTCTCGTCGCTCCTGCTGCTGGTTATAAAATGTTTGCTCAAACGGCTGTTGCGTAAACACATCAAACTTTTCTATGATTATATTTTGAGTTGGAATTACATGGCGAATTTGCTGGATGTTCGCTTCTATTAACTCTTTGGCCGACGCTGTTGAAGCAATGATTTTTGCCGTTAATTCGCCTTTTTCTTCAACAAGTTTAATCGTTAACGAACCCAAATGCTCCGGGTGCAGACGGACGATAAGTTGTGATTGTCCATTTCCTAATCGAGTAAATTTACTTGTTTGCATAATCTGCATGAATTGCTGAACAAATTGCTGACTCATCACAGTTTTTGGAGCTGATTCATTTAAAGAAATAGCAGGCGCTTTTTCTGATTGAGCAAAATTTGTTAACATCCCGTAGTCTGTCAACATTTGACCATTGGTTTCATTTTTTAGCGAAGCATTTTCTAACAAATTTGTTTTGGATTGATTGATTACATTCTTGAACTGATGCTGAACGGCATAGCTGTTCGCATGCAATAAATTTCTTAATGTTTCTGCTGATCCTTTTGTTCCTTTGCTAAGTACTACTCTCTCCGCAAATAGGAGTTCACTAAAATGGTGATCTTTATTGTTCTTTAACTTTACAAGAAACTCACGAATGAGTTCCATTGCATTCGGCTCTTCCATAGATGAATGCCTCTGGATCACAGCTTCCAATTGTTGTTTTACTTTGGTTGTAGTCTGTTCATCCATTTCACCTACGGAAGCTTGTCCTTGTTGAAAAAGAGTCAATAACGTAAGGATTGCTTGTTTCTGCTCCGAAATCTCTGATTTCGGAGAAAACGTTTGTCCTAATGGCAGTTGTTCAGCTATTTTTTCGATTAAATTTTTTGGTAAGTTCTCCATTATGAATGGAAATAATTCAGGGTTAAATAAATGATCTTTGTCCGCTTCATCAGCTTCATTCAGCACAGACAAAAGCTGTTCTAATGCGTTTGTACTTTCATCTTGATTCACGACTAAACGATCCGAAGTTTTCTCTTGCGCTTGTAATAAAAGCTGCTGAAAGAAATTCTCTACATTGCTGTTCGGCTCTCGATTTTCAACTCTCTTCTGACTTTGAATGGGGAGATTCATCGGTTGATAAAGCATACCGACTTTCATACTTTCACCTCCTTTCACGGTGTGTTCGCGGCTTTTTTCGCTAGTAAACTCGTATATTTCGCGGCACTTGCCGCATCCATTTTTTCTAAAATCGCTGCCACTTTATCGCTTTTTAAACGCGATAAAAGATTAACGGCTTCTTGCTCAGACATTTGTGAAATGATTTCGGCTGCTTTGCGCGGTGACATCGTTTCATACATTTTAATAATGTCGCGCATGGTTTGCTGTGGCGTTTCTGTTTGTTTCATTTCTGCTTGTTTCGTTTCTGTTTGTTGCGTTGTTTCTGATTGCGTTCCGCTTTCATTTCCTAGTTGCTCTTTTTCTGCATTTAAGCGAGCAATTTCTTGTTTAAGCGCATCAATTTCTTTTTGTTTCTCTTCTAATGATTGGTTTACTTGTTCGATCTCTTTATCTTTTTCTACAATCGTTGCTTTTAATTGAACAATTTCTTCTTGCAATTGCTTCATCGTATTTGCTTCTGTTCCAGGAATAAATTGCGAAACGAACGGAATTTTTTGGCCGTATTTTTTTCCTTCTTCAAATACGTTCACACCTGAAAACGTTAAAATAAGCAAAGCTACTGAAATGGCAAACAAAAGAGGAATGAAAACGACGAACAAAAACCACAGAATTTTGCTATTCTTTTTTTCTGTTCCTTCGCTTCTCTCTAAATCGTTCATGATGCTCACCTAATTTCCCGTTTGCAATATTGTTGAATTGAAATTTCATCCATTTGTTTTCGCTCTTCTTCACGAAGCAAGTTCAAGACGGATTTCCAGTGATTTTCTTTCATCTTTTCATATTTTTTTACTTCAATGTTCAGCTCAGCTAGTTTCAGTTGCTTCAACTCCATTTGATGTCTTGCTTGAATGACAAGTTGTTGATAATGATCAATGATGCGCTCTAAATTTTTCATAAACTGTTGAAAATAGCGAATGTCTTGAACGGATAAGCCTGTCTGAAGCTTGCGTTTATGAAGTTCTTCATAATCTTCTTTTTGTTTTAAAGAGTGATATAATTTTTCTGCTACTTCTTCAAACCGTTTGCGAGCTTCATAATATTCGCTGAGCGCTTTTTCCTTTTCGCTTTCTTTAATCGATAAAATTTTAGCAAACTTAAATGGACGGACCATCATTTATTCACCCTTGTTGAATGAGTTGAAATAACAATTGAATGCTCTCGTCAATCGAATAATGTTCATGAATATCTTGTTTTAAAAAAGAAATAATTTTTGGGTAGTACCGAATCGCCTCATCAATTTCTCGCGATGAACCTCTTTTGTACGCCCCTATATTGATTAAGTCTTCCGAATTAATATAAGTGGATAGAAGTTCTCGCAGTTTTTCTGCCGCTGCACGGTGTTCTTTTGTGACAATATGGTTCATGACACGGCTTACGCTTTTGAGCACGTTAATGGCAGGATACTGTCCTTTGTTCGCAAGCGCTCTCTCTAAAACAAGGTGTCCGTCTAAAATTCCGCGCACCGTATCGGCAATCGGTTCATTCATATCGTCTCCGTCAACTAAAACGGTATAAAAAGCCGTAATCGTTCCAAACTCATTCGTGCCTGTCCGTTCTAACAGCTTCGGTAAGAGAGCGAAAACAGATGGGGTATACCCTTTCGTTGTCGGCGGTTCGCCGATCGCTAAACCAACTTCTCTCTGCGCCATGGCCACTCGCGTCACGGAATCCATCATTAACATGACATTTAAGCCTTTATTGCGAAAATATTCAGCAATCGCCGTTGCTGTATAAGCTCCTTTAATTCTCATCAACGCTGGTTGATCCGAAGTGGCGACAACAACAATGGAACGTTGCAGTCCTTTTTCGCCAAGATCGCGCTCAATAAACTCTCTCACTTCACGTCCGCGCTCACCAATCAAGGCAATGACGTTTAAATCAGCATTTGTATTCCGGGCAATCATGCCCATTAACGTACTTTTTCCAACACCTGAACCAGCAAAAATTCCAACGCGTTGTCCTTTTCCAACGGTAAGCAAACTGTCGATTATTTTGACACCGACTTCAATCGGCTCTGTAATCGGAGGCCTTGTCATCGGATTAGGCGGAGCTTGGTCAATTGGAACAGACGTTAACCCTTTTGGTAACGGTTGATTGTCAAGCGGCTCCCCTAACGCATCAATCACTCTGCCAATCAATGCAGTGCCCACTTTCACTTCGAGCGGCTTTCCTGTCGCCTCGACAATACATCCGGGGGAAATATCTTGAATCGTTGAATATGGCATCAATAAGACATATTCATCACGAAAGCCAACGACTTCCGCTTGAATCTTTTGCTTTTTTTTATTTCCAATATGAATATAGCAAAGATCTCCAATCGAACTTTCTGGTCCTTTTGACTCAATCATTAAACCGATGACGCGCGTCACTTTCCCAAAGCGCTTATATGGGTCCATCATTTCAATTTCGTGAAGGAGCGCCTGCCAATTCAACTCAACATTCCCCCTCAATCCGTTCGAGCAATTGTGCTTTCAATTGCTCGAGTTGGGTATCGACGCTTGCATCAATTCGACCAAATGGCGATTCAACGACACAGCCCGTTTCAGGCAAATCTTGATCGGGATAAATAAAAAGGTGAGCCTCTTGGCTAAATAACGCTTTTAGTTCATCTTTTTGGCGAATCAGCAAGTCGTAATAAGAAGGATGGACGTAAATTTTCACTTCTTCATGTTCCCGAACCTCTTTAATGACTTGTTTAACAAGGGATAAAAAATGCTCCTTGTTTTCATTTAAACGCTCACCGATGATGCGTTCAGCAACCTTTAACGCCACTAACAAAATGGTTTCATCTGCCGATTGAAGCATGTCATAAAACTGTTGATTCGCTGAATCAATGACGCGTTTCGCTTGGTTCAGCAATTGTTGATATTGCTGCAACCCCTCTTCTTTTCCTTGTTGCAATCCTCTTTCATATCCTTCGCGTTGAGCCTTTTCGATCCATTGTTGTTTTTCTTGTTCCCATGCTTGCTGTTCTTGTAAAATTTGTTGTTGCACAGATTGATAATACGCTTCAGCTTCGTGTCGAATGTGCTGCGCTTGTTGTTTTGCTTCTTCAACGAGAAGAAACGCTTGCTCATCACTCTGTCGTTCGGTTTGTTCTTGTTGCTCATGAGGCGGAGAAAGAAGATTTTTGATTTGAATCACTTTTTTGTTGTCACTGTATGTATGAGCAAACGGGGCTTTAATGACTTTAGACAATAATATCATCTCCTCCACCGCGAGCAATCACAATTTCACCAGCTTCTTCAAGGCGACGAATGACAGCGACAATTCGTGACTGCGCCTCTTCTACATCTCGAAGGCGAACAGGTCCCATAAACTCCATTTCTTCTTTAAACGTTTCCGCCATGCGCGTCGACATATTTCGGAAGACAATTTCTTTCACTTCGTCGCTTGACACTTTAAGCGCAAGCAGCAAATCTTCGTTGTCCACTTCGCGAATGACGCGTTGAATAGCACGGTTATCAAGCGTAACAATATCTTCGAAAACAAACATTCTCTTTTTAATTTCTTCCGCTAGCTCTGGATCTTGAATTTCTAGGGCATCTAAAATGGTTCGTTCCGTGCTGCGATCGACGCCATTTAACACCTCAACAACCGCTTCAATGCCACCTGTTTGCGTGTAATCTTGAACAAAAGTCGTTGACAATTTTCGCTCAAGAATTTGTTCAACTTCATTAATAATTTCTGGAGATGTACGGTCCATTAGCGCAATTCTGCGCGCAATATCTGCTTGCATCTCCTGCGGTAAAGCCGAAAGAATTTGCCCCGCTTGAGCCGGCTCTAAATACGATAAGACGAGCGCAATCGTTTGTGGATGTTCATTTTGAATAAAGTTTAAAATTTGCGCCGGATCCGCTTTGCGCGCAAAATCAAACGGACGCACCTGCAAAGCGGATGTCAAACGATTAATAATATGCATCGCTTTCTCAGGACCAAGCGCTTTTTCTAACACTTCTTTTGCATAAACAATCCCGCCTTGGGAAATATAATCTTGAGCTAAAGCGATTTGATGAAACTCTTCTAATACCTTTTCTTTTTCTTCGGCATCGACTTGGCGGACCTTCGAAATTTCTAATGTTAGTTTTTCAATCTCTTCTTCTGATAAGTGTTTATAAACGGACGCTGATACATCTGGACCAAGTGAAATGAGGAGAATGGCTGCTTTTTCTTTTCCTGTTAATTCATTTTTCTTTGCCATATGCTCCCCTCCTTAATCTTCTGAAAGCCAAGTTCTTAATAGCTTTGCAAATTCATCTGGTTTTTCTTTCGCTAACTTTTCAAGCTGCTTACGCCGCAATGTGCTTTCTGTCTCAATCTCTTCATTGATATCCGGAACATTTGGCTCAGCAACGGATTCAAACATCGGTTGTAATTCGATTTCTTCATCTTCCTTACGTTTCCGCAACCATAGGAAAACAATGAAACCAATCAATAGAGCTAATACCACACCGCCAACAATATAGGCCCATGTTGGAATCGTTGATTTTGGCTCATCAAATTCAATTTTTCCATTGAACGGTTGCACAGAAACGACCACACGATTTTGAATATCTTGATCTGTCAATTGCCCCGCTACTTCTTTGTCCACGGACGTGCGAACGATCGTTCCTAAAATTTTTGTAATGTCGTCAATTGTCTGCTGCGGCAATGAGTTTGGATCTTTCGGATCTGGTGGTTCCACCATGACTTGAATGCCTAAATCGCGAATTTTGTAAGGACTTGTAACAATTTCTTTCTTGATTCGATTGACCTCATTATTGATGGTTTCTTCAATGCGTTCATAATCCCCGTTTGTCTCGCCATTTGCTCCTTGACCTTGATATCCAGCTACTGCATCCTCACCAGTTCCAGCTGTACCGCCTGGTGGAGCGCCTGCCCCAGAAAACGTTTCAGTAATGCGTTGTACGCTAATCGCAATTCCTTCCATATTTTCTTCATCAACTGGAGTGACTAAGTTTTCTTTGCGTTTCTCTTGCGTAAAATCGACATCAGCCGTAACAGAAACGACAACCTTATCTTGTCCGATCATCGTTCCTAGCATTTGTTGAACACGGCGCTGAATATCACGTTCAATTTCTTGTTTAATCTCATGTTGTTCTGCAAATGTGTTGCCCGTTGAAAATTTGTCATCATTTTTTAAGTCAAAGTACTCAAAATATTGATTCATAATGACGATATTTTCAGTAGGAAGGTTTGGCACACTTTTTGAAACAAGGTGGTATAGCGATTTAATTTGTTGTTCGTTAAACTTATACCCCGGTTTTGTTTTTAGCACGATCGAAGCCGATGCTTCTTCTTGCTGATCGCCAACAAAAATCGTCGGCTGAGGTAGATTAATCATCACCTTCGCATCTTCTACCCCGTCGATGCTTTTAATCAAATTAGCTAATTCCGTTTGCATCGCTTCGATCTTCAATACGTTAAATTCGTTATCTGTCATTCCAAAACCGGAGTTTTTCCCAAAGAAAGAATAATCAATATTCCCGCTATCCGGAATTCCTTCGGCCGCTAGCTCAACTTTGAGCGTATCGACCATTTCTTCAGGAACTTTAATCGTTGTTCCGTTATCTGTAATTTCCGATTTAATTCCACGCTGGTCGAGCGTTGCTTTAATTTGTCCTGCTTCTTGTGGCGATAAATTGCTATACAACGGTACAAAATTTGTCCGTGTCGCTAAAAACGCCGTAATCGCCACAACAAAAATAAATAATCCAGCGATGCCAAAAATCATCGCTTTCTGTGCTTTCGTTCTTTCCATCCAAAAGGTTTTTAATCGATCAATGGCTTGTTTAAGTCGTTCGTTCATAAGCTTCCTCCGGTTATCATGAGGTAAAAAGATTGCTAGAATTTAATAACCGTTTTTGGTTATTACGAACCTTCTATACTTGCATTCTCATTATTTCTTGATACGCTTCAATCACTTTGTTTCTTACTTCAACAGCTAATTGCAAAGAGATGCTCGCTTTTTGCGAAGCGATCATGACTTGATGAAGATCAATATTTTCACCTTTTGCCAATTTTGACGTCAACATATCTGAGGAAATTTGTTCCTCATTTAGTTGATTAATCGCTTTCTTTAAAAAGTCGGAAAACGCTTGTTGCGCTTCCGCCGGTTTCGTTTGTGAAGACGAAACATTCGTTGGAAACAGCGTTCCCTGAACGCGGTTAATCATTGCTCATTTCTCCTTTATTTACCGATTTCTAATGCTTTCATCAGCATTCCTTTTGTTGCATTAAAGACGGTCACGTTCGCTTCATACGATCGCGTTGCGCTAATTAAATCAACCATCTCTTTCAAAGGATCAACGTTTGGTAATTGAACATATCCTTCCTCGTTTGCATCAGGATGGGAAGGGTCATAAACAAGTTTAAAAGGCGTTCGATCTTCGATAATCTTCGTCACCCTCACACCATTTCCTATTTGTTGGCGATTCATTGCTACGTTTAAAAACGAAGAAAACGTTTCTTTCGGCTCCATAACGACCATTTTGCGTCGATACGGTTCCCACTTTCCATCCACAATTTTAGCGCGCGTCGTATCAACATTCGCCATGTTTGCAGAGATAACGTCCATCCGAAGACGTTGTGCTGTAAGCGCTGAAGCCGTCGTATTAAGACTTTGAAAAATCGACATTCATTATTTCCCCCCTTTAATGACCGTTTTAAGGGAATTGAATTTGCCATTTAAGCGTTCAATAAGCGCATGATAATAAATTTGATTGGCGGCCAAATCCGACATTTCTTTATCTATATCGACATTATTCTTATTATGATTGTAAACGAGATCGTTTTTGGTTGTCACTAAAAATTTGCTAATATTTGCTTTAAATTCAAAATGACGCGGATCTGTTCGATATGCTTCCAGCGCTTGTTGAAATTGGCTTCGAAACTGAACTTCTTTCGCTTTAAAATTCGGTGTGTCGACATTTGCGATATTATGAGCAATCACTTTTTGCTTTAAAGCAGCGTAATCTAAAGCTTGTTCAAGCGTTTGAAAGCTGTTTGAAAATAGTTTCAATGAAAATCCCCCTTATTTTGACACACTCCGACAAAATTAACTTTATTTGACACACTCCGACAAAACCAACTTTATTTTAAAAAATTATTAAAATAATGTACACCGGGAAGATAGTACTATTTTTCACATACATTTACATAAAAACTTAAAAAAAAGAGCATCTTATGTCACGATAAGATGCTCTACTAAATAGGCAGAAGACGAGAACATCTTTCTGTTCAAACACGCCTTCCATTAATGATGTTTTAATTTTTCTAATTCAGTTAAAAACTTATCATTTAATACTTTAATGTAGGTTCCCTTCATTCCAAGTGAACGAGATTCAATAACACCCGCGCTTTCGAGTTTACGAAGGGCATTGACGATGACAGAACGTGTAATTCCAACACGGTCAGCGATCTTACTTGCAACAAGCAAGCCTTCTGTACCATTTAATTCTTCAAAAATATGTTCAATGGCTTCTAACTCACTGTATGATAAAGAGCTGATTGCCATTTGCACGACCGCTTTGCTTCGTGCTTCTTCTTCGATTTCCTCCGCTTTTTCACGCAAAATCTCCATTCCGACAACGGTGGCACCATACTCCGCTAAAATGAGATCATCATCATTAAATTCATTATCCAATCTTGATAAAATAAGCGTACCGAGACGTTCTCCGCCACCGATAATCGGCACAATCGTTGTTAAACCTGTTTTAAATAAGTCTTTATTTTCAACCGGAAATGCGGTATACTCACTGTTAATATCAAGGTTTGGAGACGTTTCCGTAATGTTAAACAAACTTTTCGTATACTCTTCAGGGAATTGACGGTCTTCTAACATTTTTTTCATTCGTTCATTTTCAATCGTTTGTTTAATTGCAAATCCTAACAATTTACCGCGGCGGCTGACAACAAAAACGTTTGCCTGTATCACTTCGCAAAGCGTTTCCGCCATTTCTTTGAAGTTTACCGGTTTTCCTGCCGCATTTTGCAGCATCGCATTAATTTTTCTTGTTTTCTCAAGTAAGTTCATATACATCCTCCTCATAAAATAAATTGGCTCAAATCTTTATTTTTAACAATATTCCCAAGTTTTTGCTCCACATATTGTGGAGTGATTACCACTTTTTCAAGACTAATATCTGGCGCCTCAAACAATAAATCTTCTAACAACTTCTCCATGATCGTATGGAGACGACGAGCGCCAATATTTTCCGTATTTTGATTGACTTCAAATGCCACTTCAGCAATTTTACGAATAGCATCGTCTGAAAATTCAAGTTGTATACCTTCTGTTGCTAACAATGCTGTGTATTGTTTAATTAACGCATTATTCGGTTCAATCAATATTTTAACAAAATCATCGACCGTTAACTTCGATAATTCAACACGAATCGGAAAACGTCCTTGCAACTCTGGAATTAAATCGGACGGTTTCGCCATATGAAAGGCACCAGCAGCAATGAATAAAATATGATCTGTTTTTACAGGGCCATATTTCGTCATCACGGTTGAACCTTCAACAATCGGCAAAATATCTCGTTGAACCCCTTCACGTGACACATCGGCCGATGAAGCGCTTTGGCCTTTTCGCGCAATTTTATCAATCTCGTCAATAAAGATAATGCCAGATTGCTCCGCAAGATGAATCGCTTCTTGCGTCACTTCATCCATATCGATTAATTTTTGCGCTTCTTCATTTGTAAGCACTTTGCGCGCATCGCGCACTTTTAACTTCCGCTTTTTTCGCTTTTTCGGCATAAAGCTGCTTAGCATATCTTGCATGTTGACGCCCATCTGCTCAATTCCTGTTCCTTGCAGGAAATCAAACATCATCGCTGGTTGTTCTTCAATTTCAATGGTGACAAACTCATCTTCTAACTCGCCGTTCGCCAACTTCCAAGCGACTTGTCTTCTTTTTTCAGCGATTTGTTGTTCCTCTGTTGTATATGTTTCCGCTTGCGGCTCCGTTGTCGAACCAAACAACAACTCAAATGGATTTTTTACCGCTTGTTTCGATTTCCCTGGAACAAGCAACTCAACAAGACGCTTGTTGGCTAACTCTTGCGCTCGATCCTTCACTTCGTTCATCTTTTTCTCTTTAACCATCCGCACGGCTGTTTCAACAAGATCTCGAACCATCGATTCAACATCGCGGCCGACATATCCAACTTCCGTAAACTTCGTTGCTTCTACTTTGATAAAAGGAGCGCCGACTAATTTTGCCAATCTTCGTGCAATCTCCGTTTTACCAACTCCTGTCGGTCCGATCATTAAAATATTTTTCGGAACAACTTCATCGCGTAGTTTTTCATCTAAAAGGCTGCGACGATAACGATTTCGAAGCGCGATCGCTACCGCTTTTTTCGCCTCTTTTTGACCAACAATAAATTGATCGAGCTTTTCAACGATTTGTTTTGGTGTTAACATCCCATTTCCCTCCTTTCTATAATTCTTCAACGATGATATGTTCATTCGTATATACACAAATATCGCTGGCAATTTTTAAAGCCGCTTCTGCAATTTGTTTCGCGCTTAAATGCTCACCTGCATAATTTTTCAGCGCCCTTCCAGCTGCAAGCGCATAGTTGCCACCAGATCCGATTGCCAATATCCCATCATCAGGCTCAATGACTTCTCCAGTTCCTGAAATAAGCAACAAATTTGTTTCATCCATCACAATTAACATCGCTTCTAGCCTGCGCAAAACTTTATCGCTTCGCCACTCTTTTGCCAATTCAACAGCTGCGCGTTGTAAATTCCCGTTATATTCCTCAAGCTTTCCTTCAAACATCTCAAACAAAGTAAAAGCATCAGCAACCGCACCAGCAAACCCAGCTAACACTTTGCCGTGAAACAGTCTTCTAATTTTTTTGGCCGTGTGCTTCATCACAACAGCATTGCCGAATGTGACTTGACCATCTCCAGCCATCGCCCCTTTTCCATTATGGCGAATGGCAAAAATCGTCGTCGCATGAAACTGATTCATCGAAATGGACGAACCTCCTTTTTTAAAGCGCAATATGTTATGCGCGCGGATGGGAATGCAAATAAATGTTGCGCAAATGTTCTTTCGTTACATGTGTATATACTTGTGTCGATGAAAGATGCGCATGACCGAGCAATTCTTGAACGGATCGCAAATCTGCCCCTTCATTCAACAAATGGGTCGCAAACGTATGTCGCAATACATGCGGACTAATTTTTAAGGAAAGAGAGGCTTTTTCAACCATTTCGTCTAAAATATTGCGCACCCCTCTTGGCGTTAAAGGGTTGCCACGAAAATTTAAAAACAGATAATGATTAGGTACTTTCGCCTTTTTCAGCAATTGCTTCCGTCCATCGCTTATATACCGCTCTAGCGCTTCTTTTGCATAACTTCCAAAAGGAACGTAGCGTTGCTTGTTTCCTTTCCCATGAATAAGAATAGTCGACAGAGAAAAATCAATATCCGAAAGCTGAATGTTGCAACATTCGCTTACCCGTATTCCCGTCGCATACAACAGCTCAATCAGCGCTTGATTCCGCTGGCCGATCGCCGTATTTAAATCATTGACAAGAAACAAGCTTTCTAATTCCTCTTTATACAAAAATTGCGGAATTTTCTGTTCCCTTTTCGGCAACGATGCAAGAGCGAACGGATTTTCTTGAACTATCTTTTCACGCAACAAAAACTTATAAAAGCTTCGCAAACTAGAAATTTTCCGAGCAATCGAGCGGCTCGCTTGCTTTTTCGTATGTAACTCCGTCAAAAAAAGGCGAACATCACTATAAGTCACATCTTCAAGCTTCTCGATTTTCTCGCGCTGCATAAATTCAAAAAATTCACCAATATCGCGCTTGTAACACGCAATTGTATATTCTGAATAATTTTTTTCTATTTGTAAATATTCAATGAACAAATTTAACGTAAAATTCACATTTTCCACTCTAAACACCTCACAAGGGCTACTAAATAGTAACACAATTTAGTAGCCCTTGCAATGGATTTCATAATTTCTTTAAAAAATTCTGAATTATTTCTAATGCCCGTTGTGCATACTTCTCATTTTTTTGTTTTTTATCTTTAATCGTTTCTTGCAATGGAGCGAACAAACCGAAATTTGCATTCATCGGTTGAAAATGTTTTGGATTGGCCGATGTAATATAATGCGCCATGCTGCCGATCGCTGTTTCTTGAGGAAACACCACCAACTCTTTTCCTAAAACAAGATGAGCAGCATTGATTCCCGCCACAAGTCCTGAGGCTGCCGACTCTACATATCCTTCGACCCCTGTCATTTGTCCTGCAAAGAAAAGATCGGCACGACCTTTATATTGATACGTTGGCTTTAACAATTTCGGCGAATTAATAAACGTATTGCGATGCATGACACCGTAGCGAACAATTTCGGCGTTTTCAAGTCCTGGAATCAGACGAATGACTTCTTTTTGCGCTCCCCATTTTAAATGCGTTTGGAATCCAACGATATTGTAAAGCGTTCCTGCCGCGTCGTCTTGGCGAAGCTGAACAACAGCAAACGGTCTTTTTCCTGTTCGTGGATCCTCAAGTCCAACTGGTTTCATCGGTCCGAACAACAACGTTTTTTTACCGCGGCGCGCCATTACTTCAATAGGCATGCATCCTTCAAAGTAAATTTCTTTCTCAAATTCCTTCAACGGCACCGTTTCCGCGGAAATAAGCGCATCATAAAAGCGATTAAATTCTTCTTCTGTCATCGGACAATTCAAATAAGCCGCTTCTCCCTTATCATAGCGAGATTTTAAATATACTTTTTCCATATTAATGCTTTCTTTTTCAACAATGGGAGCAGCCGCATCGTAAAAGTATAAATATTCTTCTCCTGTCAGTTCTTTTAGTTTTTTCGATAACGCTTCAGAAGTCAAAGGCCCCGTTGCAATGACAGTCGGTCCCGATGGAATCTCCGTTACTTCTTCGCGAATGACGGTCACATTTGGATGATTGGTTACCATTTCCGTCACTTTGGCAGCAAATTCATGTCGATCGACAGCAAGCGCACTACCCGCAGGGACAGAGCAAGAATCTGCCGCTTTCATAATGACTGAATCGAGACGACGCATTTCTTCTTTCAGCACGCCAACGGCATTCGTCAATGCATTGGCACGAAGCGAATTGCTGCAGACTAATTCAGCAAATTTGTCTGTATGATGAGCAGGTGTTTGTTTCACCGGTCTCATTTCATAAAGGCGAACGCGAAGGCCGCGCTTAGCGATTTGCCATGCCGCCTCGCTTCCTGCAAGACCTGCACCGATCACATTCACAAACTCCACCTAAATTCCTCCTTATGCATAAAAGTAGTGAGCGCATAAGGCTCACCTTATTGTTGGTCTTCTTTATACTCACATTGCACACATTGCACTTGCACATCTTTTTTCAATTTTTTCTCAACGAGCATTCCGCCGCATTTCGGACAAGGCCGAGCAAGCGGCTTATCCCATGAAACAAAATCACACGTTGGGAAACGGTCGCACCCGTAAAATACCCTCTTTTTCTTGCTGTTTCTTTCGATAATATTGCCTTCGTGGCATCGCGGACATTTTACGCCAACTTCTTTCACAATCGGCTTTGTGTTTCGACACTCTGGAAACTTCGAGCATGCGATAAATTTCCCGAAACGCCCCATTTTATACACCATCGGGCTGCCGCATAAATCGCACTGTACGTCCGCTGGTTCGTCTTCAATTTCTACCTCTTTCATTTCCTTTTCGGCAATTTTTAAACGTTTTTCAAATTCGCGATAAAATTCATCAATAATCTTGACCCATTCCACTTTGCCTTCTTCGATTTCATCTAAACTTTTTTCCATTTTTGCGGTGAATTCGACATCTAAAATTTCTGGGAAAAACTCTAATATGAGCTCTAGGACAATTTCACCTAATTCAGTTGGAACAAAACGTTTATTTTCTAATGTCACATAATTGCGTTTTTGAATCGTATCGAGCGTTGGAGCATACGTTGATGGCCGCCCGATTCCTAACTCCTCAAGCGTTTTTACAAGCCGAGCTTCCGTATAGCGAGGCGGCGGTTGCGTAAAGTGCTGTCTCGGTTCGATGTCTTTGCTCCACACGCGCTCCCCTTCAACCAAATCTGGAAGAAGACGATCTTGTTCGTCTTTTTGATCGTCGCTTCCTTCCACATATACTTTCATAAACCCAGGAAATTTAATTTTTGAACCCGTCGCACGAAAAGTTACGTCTTCATTCGCTAATTCAACACTCATGGTATCCAAAACAGCTGGAGCCATTTGACTAGCGATAAAACGCTCCCAAATCAACTTATAAAGGCGATATTGATCTCGGCTTAAATATGGCTTAATCGCGTTTGGTTCACGCCAAACAGATGTAGGACGAATGGCTTCGTGAGCATCCTGGGTATTGGCGCTTTTTTTCTCTTTTCTTTTTTCAGTTGCTACATACTCTTTCCCAAACGTTTGCTCAATGTACGCAAGCGCCTCTTGCTGAGCCGTTTCCGAAACGCGGGTTGAATCTGTTCGCATGTATGTAATTAAACCCACTGTTCCTTCGCTTCCAAGATCAATTCCTTCATAAAGCTGCTGCGCAAGCATCATCGTCTTTTTCGTGCGGAAGTTTAATTTTCTTGCCGCTTCTTGCTGAAGTGATGAAGTGGTAAATGGCAAGACCGGACTTCGTTTTCGTTCCTTTTTCGTAACCGACGTTACAACAAATTCATTTCCCTTTATTCGCTTTAATATATCTTGGACATCTTGTTCGCTTTTTAGTTCAATTTTCTTTCCTTCAACCCCATAAAATTGCGCCTCAAACGTTTCTGTTCCTTTCAGAAAGCTTCCTTGAATCGTCCAATATTCCTCAGGCTGAAACGACTGAATTTCTTTTTCACGATCAATTATAAGACGAAGCGCAACAGATTGCACGCGCCCTGCACTTAACCCTTTTTTCACCTTTTTCCAAAGAAGCGGGCTGATGTTATAACCGACAAGTCGATCAAGAACTCTTCGTGCTTGTTGAGCATTGACTAAATTCATATTGATTGCTCGTGGATGTTGAAACGACTGTTTTACCGCTTCTTTCGTAATTTCATTGAATACCACACGGCAATCGGAGTGAATATCTAACTCAAGCAAATGCGCTAAATGCCAAGCAATGGCTTCCCCTTCACGATCAGGGTCGGCAGCGAGAAAAACTTTTTTCGCTTTTTTGGCAGCCGCCTTTAATTCTTTAATGACAGGGCCTTTACCGCGAATCGTTATATATTTTGGCTCATAGCCATTTTCTATGTCAACGCCCATTTGACTCTTCGGTAAATCACGAACATGTCCCATGGAAGCTTTTACTTTATACTTTTTTCCTAAATATCGTTCAATCGTTTTTGCTTTTGCTGGTGATTCTACAATGACTAAGTAGTCTGACATTCATTAATCCTCCCTTAAGAGGTAATTCGTAAATTAAAATCTTCACTATTATTAATGATTATTGTCCGGTTTGTCAAACGAGATTTTTCGATTTTTTCTCTCAATCATGAAAAAATATGTCGAAATTCCTCCTCAATGTCCTCGCTCGTGATCACTAATTTCGCTCCTTGTTGAATGAGGCGATTCGTACCGACAGAGTGATTGGTCACAATCGAACTAGGAACAGCAAATACTTCCCTTCCTTGTTGTAAAGCTAAGTCTGCTGTAATTAATGAACCGCTGCGTTCCCTTGCTTGAACAACGACCGTTCCAACCGATAAACCGCTAATGATGCGGTTTCGCAGCGGAAAGTGCCACTTTTGCGGCCGTACATACGGCGGAAATTCAGAAATGATCAATTGATTTGTCATTAATTGTCGAGATAAAAAATGATTTTCGCGCGGATAAATATGCTGAAAACCTCCCGCAATAACGGCAATTGTATTTCCGTTATGTTGCAAACAAAGCCGATGCGCTTCTGTATCGATTCCTTTTGCTAATCCGCTGACGATCACCCATTCGTTCTCGAGAAGAGGAAGAAGCAATTTGCGTAAAGAAACGATGCCTTCTTCTGTTGGCATCCTCGTCCCGACCACGCTAATCATTTTTAGATTTTGCAAATGCTCCATTTTTCCTTTCGCATATAACACCCAAGGCGGGTCGTATATATGTTTTAGCCAATAAGGATAGTGTTTGTCAATAATCGTAACGATATGAACCTTTTGCTCATCATATGTTTTTATCATACTTTTCAATTCGATGGAATGCAAATCTTGGAAAAATGATGCGATTTTTTGTTTTGGAAGAGGGAGAAGACGACAAAAAGTGTCATAGGAGAGGTGAAAGATTGAGGAAAGGGAAGGATCCGAACGAAGAAGAAGCGAGATGCTTTTCCAGCCAATGCCTCGGCAATGATGCAGATGAATAAGGCGTTCTCGAAATGTTGGATACATACGATTCTCCTTTCTATAAAAATGGTCCCAAGGCGTGGATTTCCTTGGGACGAATATAAAAGATTAATGCGTTTTGCATTTTTCGTAAAGTCCGCGCTCTTTTAACACGGAGATGAGCGTTTCGCCGATTACCGCTGGCGTTTCGGCTACTTTAATGCCGCATTCATTCATTTTTTTGATTTTTTCTGCTGCTGTGCCTTTGCCGCCTGAAATGATCGCGCCAGCATGACCCATGCGCTTTCCAGGAGGTGCTGTTTGTCCGCCGATGAAGCCGACGACTGGTTTCGTCATATTCGCTTTTACCCATTCAGCCGCCTCTTCTTCTGCTGTTCCGCCAATTTCGCCGATCATAATCACCGCATACGTTTCTTCATCTTCATTAAACGCTTTTAAAACATCGATGAAGTTCGTGCCGTTGACAGGGTCGCCTCCAATTCCAACCGCTGTCGATTGGCCAATGCCTGCTTGCGTTAGCTGATGAACGGCTTCATATGTTAACGTACCAGAGCGCGAAACGATTCCGACATGGCCTTTTTTATGAATGTAACCAGGCATAATTCCGATTTTACATTCTTCTGGCGTAATGATACCTGGGCAGTTTGGACCAATTAAGCGCGTTTTCTTTCCTTCCATGTAACGTTTTACTTTTACCATATCTAAAACAGGGATGCCTTCTGTAATACAAACAACCAACTCTAACTCTGCATCGACCGCTTCCATGATCGCATCAGCCGCAAATGCAGGCGGAACATAAATGACAGACGCATTGGCTCCCGTTTTTTCTACCGCTTCAGAAACCGTATCAAATACAGGTACTCCCTCTACTTCTGTACCGCCTTTTCCTGGAGTCACACCGCCAACAATTTTTGTGCCGTATTCTAACATTTGCTTTGTGTGGAATAGTCCTTGTGATCCTGTAATTCCTTGAACAATCACTTTTGTGTCTTTATTAACGAAAACGCTCACGTTTCTCCCATCCCTTCCATTAGCTTACTAAAGAAACAATTTTTTGGGCGCCATCGGCCATCGATTCAGCTGCTGTAATATTTAATCCAGATTCTTCAAGAATTTTTTTGCCTAATTCTACATTTGTTCCTTCAAGGCGAACAACAAGCGGAAGATTTAATCCAACTTGTTTTGTCGCTTCAACAATTCCTGTTGCAATGACATCACATTTCATAATTCCACCGAAAATGTTGACGAAAATTCCTTTTACTTTCGGATCAGAAAGGATAATTTTAAACGCTTCTGTTACTTTTTCTGTCGTCGCGCCGCCGCCGACGTCTAAGAAGTTTGCTGGTTCACCGCCATAGTATTTAATAATATCCATGGTCGCCATCGCAAGACCGGCGCCGTTCACCATGCAGCCGATATTGCCATCAAGCGAAATATAGTTTAAATCATATTTAGAAGCTTCGATTTCTTTTGGATCTTCCTCATCTAAATCGCGATATTCAAGCAATTCTTTATGGCGATACAATGCGTTCGAATCAAAGTTTAACTTCGCATCTAACGCCATCACTTTTCCGTCTCCTGTAACAACAAGCGGGTTAATCTCAGCGATGGAGCAATCTTTGTCAACAAACACTTGATATAATCCCATCATAAATTTAACCGCTTGGTTCACAAGCTCTTTTGGAATATTGATGTTAAACGCCATGCGGCGAGCTTGGAACGCTTGTAAGCCAACAGCAGGATCGATGTATTCTTTAAAAATTTTTTCAGGCGTTTTCGCTGCCACTTCTTCAATTTCCGTGCCGCCTTCTTCAGAACCCATTAACACAACGCGAGAAGTAGCGCGGTCTACGACTAAACCAATATAGTATTCTTTTTTAATATCGCATCCTTCTTCGATGAGAAGGCGTTTTACTTCTTTTCCTTCAGGGCCAGTTTGGTGAGTGACAAGCTTTTTCCCTAATAGCTCGCTTGCGTATGTACGAACTTCCTCTAAGCTCTTGGCAACTTTTACTCCTCCCGCTTTACCGCGGCCACCTGCGTGAATTTGTGCTTTCACAACGCAGACGTTGCTGCCAAGTTCCTTTGCTGCTTCGACCGCTTCTTCAACCGTAAAAGCAACGCGGCCGTTCGGCACGCTAACTCCGTAACTTCTGAGGATTTCTTTCCCTTGATACTCATGAATATTCATATCCCATCCTCCTATGTATAAAAATAAAAATACTAGCGCTTTCATTGTATAATGATACTTTGCAAGTTGTCTACCATTTAGACAGAAAATTCAATGAAAAAAGAAAAGAGAGTAATTTATTGCTTCTCGATTTGCTTTTCGAGTTGATAAATAAACGCAAATACTTCCGCGACAACTTGATATAATTCCTCAGGAATCATTTCATTCAATTCTAATTGACCGAGCATCTCGGCTAACGTTGGATCTTCATAAATCGGCACTTGATGTTGTTTCGCTTTTTCAATGATTTTGTCAGCAACATGTCCTTCTCCTTTTGCCACAACAATGGGAGCGGCATGTTCAAGTTGATTATACGTCAGCGCAACGGCACGTTTTCGTTTCATACGCGATAATCGACTCCTTTGTAAGAGGATGGCTCTATCGGTGCTAAACGCTCGTTTTGTTTTTTGGCTGTCGGAATCACCTTAATAGATGACAGAGTATAGTGGTGATCCGCTAAATTTTTTTTCAACAACGGTTGAAAAGAAGAAATGGCTTGTTGCAAGTTTGGCGTATCATTCACGATTGAAATTTGCACGATTCTTTGTTGAATTTGAACATCGATCACCGTTTCTTTTAACGTTTCTAATGTTAAATAAAAAAGAATGCGGCAATAATCCGTGTCTAGTTTTCCGTTTTTTTCTTTTTTTCCACGCCATTGAATCGTAACATCCGTCCAATGTTTTCCAAGCAAAAGCGGAAATTGCGTAAAAATTTGTTGGATCGGTCCTTGGTCATGTGAAAACAGTTGCTGTGCCGTTAAGCGATGCAGTACGTTTGCCATTTCTTTCTTTGTCTCTTGTTCAGGACATTCCTGCAATGCCTTGATTAAAAGCGATTTTAGCTGCTCCTTAGTCTCATCTGTTAATGGCTCGCTTTTCGCCTCATGTTGCAATCCAAGCCATTGAATCATTTTTTTGAACATCTTTGCCAGCTCGGAAGGAGAAAAATCAGAAACCGATGGCCAATCACGCAAAAAAGAATGCAATTGGAATAACGCCCCTTCTTTTTCAGGCATGTTCGCGATCGCTTTTGCAAGAGAAGATTGAAGCTGATTTAATTGCTCATGAAAGGGCTTTTCGTTTTGAAAAGCGATCATCGCTTGAAACACATCGTTCGTAAATGGAAGATTGTTTGTATACATCCACCGAATGGCTTGTAGCCCTGTTTTCAAATCCGCTGTTTTTAACCATTCCGCCGCCTTAAGCACGTCCTCTTTCACAATCGGAAGCGATTCCTTTATTAAAAATTTCAACAGTTCCCGCACATGTTTAGAATTTGGCAAACGCAGCTGTTCAATGAGCTTTGTTTCATCTAGCGGTTGATTTGCGTTGAAGGAGCGCTCGATCATTTTTAATTGAATGTTTTCTCCTGTTGCAACCACTTGAAACCAGTAGTGCTCTCCACTTGTTACAGGAGCTTTTAACTCAGCAACAAGCGAGCGGCCGCCAATTTGGACGAGCGCCATATCGTTTGGAAACAATTTTTCTACCTTCCCATAAACCGTTTGACCGTTTCGAAGCGACCATTCTTTTTTTAGGGAGGGCGGAAGCTGCTCTAATAATGTTTGCAAAAGTTGAACATTCATCGATTTCTCAACCTTTCCCCTTATTTGATCATTTCGCGAACCGGGGCAAACGACTTGCGATGTTCCGGAGTAACTCCATATGTTTCAATCGCCTGAAGATGTTCTTTCGTCCCATATCCCATATGTTTTTCAAAACCGTAATTCGGATATTGTTCACCGAGCTTTTTCATCATTCGATCACGAGTCACTTTCGCGATGATTGAACTTGCGGCAATAGAAACGCTATTCGCATCCCCTTTAATGATCGACGTTTGGGGAATCAAAAGGGGGAGTTGCATCGCATCGATAAGCAAATGATCCGGTTGAATCGCCAGTTTGTTTACTGCCTTCATCATCGCTTTTTTCGTCGCTTCATAAATATTGATTTCATCAATTTCTTTTGCGCTAACGACGCCAACGCCAATGGCCAAAGCGACGTCCTGAATTTGTTCAAAAAGCTCCTCTCGCTTTGACTCAGATAGTTTTTTTGAATCGTTTAATCCCGGCAAATAAACGTCAGAAGGCAAAATAACTGCCGCCGCAACGACAGGGCCGGCTAAAGGACCTCGGCCGACTTCATCAACGCCTGCAATGTAACGAATTCCTTGTGCATATAAGCTTTTTTCATGGCGTAACATCTCGCTAAACCGCTGCTGTTCTCGTTTCTCTTTTTCTTTTTGCTTATACCAACGCTGCACAAGCTGTTGGACGCTTTTTCGTTCATCTTTCATGATTTCTTGAAATCGCTCGTCATTTTCATCATCGATGATTTGCAATAAGTGTTTCACTTCTTCGACCGTTCGTTTCATCTTCCCACTCCTTACTTTATATATCGACCGATTTTAAAAAATAATAAAGGTTCGCATTCACTAGCGAACCTTTTTTCTTATGGTCGTTCAAAGCTAAGACGACCTAGCTTTTCTGTACGTATATCGCGCAAAACGAGCTCTGCTACTTTATCGTAATCAATGAGACCGCCAGAAGCTAAACAGCCCCGTTTTTTGCCAATTTCGTCGAACAAAGCAACGATATCTTCTGGAATTTCTACGAGCGAATAGCGTTCTTTTAACCGTTCAGGATAATAAGTTGCCAAAAATTTAAGAGCATAAACGGCAACATCTTGTAAATTTAAAATCGTATCTTTAATGGCTCCCGTTGTCGCTAGTTTTAAACCGACTTCTTCATCTTCAAATTTCGGCCATAAAATACCTGGTGTATCTAACAACTCTAACTCTTTCCCAACTTTAATCCATTGTTGCGCTTTCGTAACGCCAGGAATATCCCCTGTTTTGGCGATATGTTTTCCTGCTAGACGATTGATAAGCGTTGATTTTCCAACGTTCGGAATGCCGATAATGAGCGCGCGCATCGCTCGTGGTTTTTTAATTCCTTTTGCAATCATTTTTTCAAACTTTGGACGCAATAACTCTTTCGTCAATGTCACGATTTGTTTGACACCTGTACCTGTTTGCGAATCAATGGCAAGCGCCAATACATTTTGTTTTTCAAAAAAAGCAACCCATTGTTTCGTAATATCCGGATCAGCCATATCCGCTTTATTTAAGAGAATGATTCGCGGCTTATTGGCAACAATTTCATCGATGAGCGGGTTTCGTGATGAGATCGGAATGCGAGCATCGACTAACTCAAAAACGATATCAATTAATTTTAGCTTTTCGGTCACTTCCCGCTTCGCTTTCGCCATATGACCAGGAAACCATTGAATTGTCATCATTGCCACCTACTTGATCCTTTTATTTTACGATGCGGGCATCAGAAAGCGGCCAATATACAATACTTGTCTTTCCTACGACTTTCTCCATCGGAATAAAACCGATATGTCGACTATCTTTGCTGTAACGGCGATTATCTCCCATTACAAACAAATGGCCTTTTGGAACCGTTGCTTGCCCGCCCGTAATTTCTTCAAGAGTAAACGGCTCCGTGAGCGGACCGTCAATCACTTGTTTTTTATATTCTTCCAAATAAGGCTCTTCATAGGCCTTTCCATTTATGTAAAGCGTATCGTTTTTATATTCAATCCGATCTCCAGGTAAACCGATCACGCGTTTAATATAGTCTTTCCCTTCTTCAGCATGAAAAACAACAATATCAAATCGTTTCGGTTCACCAATTTTGTAGGCTAGTTTATTGACGATCATGCGATCTTGGTCATGAAGGGTCGGCATCATGGACATCCCTTCAACAATGATCGGCGCGAAAATGAAATAACGAATGCCACCAGCTAAAGCAATGGCAATTAAAATCGCTTTCAACCACTCTAGCGCTTCATTTTTTTGTTTTGCCATCCTACTCCCACCTATACATTTTCTTATCATGACTTATGAAAAAGGAGCTTGGTTGCCAAGCTCCCTCGTTGGTTGCTATACACGGGTGTAAGCTTTGCGCTTACACCTTTCTTTTCTTTAGCGAACTTCTTTGATGCGTGCTGCTTTACCGCGAAGTTGACGCAAGTAGTAAAGTTTTGCACGACGAACTTTACCGCGACGTACTACTTCTAACTTCGCAATTTTTGGCGTGTGTACTGGGAATGTACGCTCAACACCTACGCCGTAAGATACTTTACGAACTGTAAATGTTTCGCTAATTCCAGCACCACGACGCTTAATGACGACTCCCTCAAACACCTGGATACGTTCACGGTTACCTTCAACAACTTTAACGTGTACGCGAACCGTGTCGCCAGGGCGGAAATCAGGAAGATCTGTTCTTAATTGTTCTTTTGTAATCTCCTGAATCAAGTGATGCATCGTATTCATCTCCTTCCAACAGATGCTCATGCCTATGTTTGTTAGCCATAGCAGCGGAACATCGTTTTAAAAGACTTAAGCACACGACCTAAGTCACAAAGATTATACTAACATAAAGATGTACCGTATGCAATAGTTACCGTTCGTTTTTTTTGAATTCTTCTAGCCATTTTTTTTGTTGATCCGTGAGCTCGTAATTCTCAAGAAGATCCGGGCGGCGCAAAAACGTTCGTCTCAGCGATTCTTTTTGGCGCCATTCTTCAATTAAACGGTGATTTCCCGACAAAAGAACATCAGGTACTTTTAAGCCGCGAAAATCGGCTGGCCGTGTATAATGAGGATGTTCCAGCAAGCCGGAACTGAATGAGTCAAGTACAGGAGAAGCTTCGTTTCCAAGCACTCCTGGCAACAGGCGAACAACGCTGTCGATCACAACCATTGCCGCCAGTTCACCGCCTGTTAAAACGTAATCGCCGATCGATATTTCGTCTGTCACTAAATGTTCGCGAATGCGTTCATCATATCCTTCATAATGCCCACAAATGAAAATAAGGTGATTTTCTTTCGCTAATTCTTCCGCCTTTTTTTGCGTATATCGTTCTCCTTGCGGGCAAAGTAAAATGATTCGCGGCTGATGTTCGCATTCTTTCGTTAAATGAGCTACTGCATCAAAAATCGGTTGCGGCTTTAAAACCATCCCGGCTCCGCCACCGTACGGATAATCATCGACCGTTTGATGCTTATTATCAGCAAATTGTCGGAAATTTACGATGTTAAAGGTGACAGCTTGTTTCTCTTGCGCTTTTTTTAAAATCGATTCATTGAGCACGCCGCTAAACATGTTAGGAAATAAAGTAAGGACGTCAATTTTCATCATTCAAGCAATCCTTCCATCGGATGAATCGTAATCTTTTTTTCTGGGACATCGACAGCTTTTACAATGTCATCAATATACGGAATGAGGACATCTTTTCCATTTTTTCTTTTGACGACCCATACATCGTTTGCACCAGGCGTTAAAATTTCTTTTACTTGACCGATGATTTCTCCTTCTTCCGTGATAACGGTGCAACCGATAATTTCATGAAAGTAATATTCTCCCTCATTTAAAGGCTGCAGTTGGCTTTCCGGAATTTTAATCATCGCTCCTTTAAACTTCTCAACTAAATTAATATTGTCGTATCCTTCAAACGTGAGCAAATCAAACGATTTGTGAACACGATGTCTCGCCACTTTTACTTCAATCGGAGCATCGGCATTTTCCATGAAAATATAAAGAGTATTGCCGACTTTATAGCGTTCATTCGCAAAATCGGTACGCGAAATGACGCGAACTTCACCGCGAATTCCGTGCGTATTGACAATTTTTCCGACGTTAAACCATTTAGTCATGACGATCACCCCTTTTCAACGAATTTCTTTGACAATTCCATCTTCAATGATGATGGCTCTTGCCAATTCCCAACGATCCCCTTCTTTCACTTCAATAATCGCTTGAACTTCTTGTTCTTTTAATTCGCTTCCTAACGGTAATATGTGCAATTGTTCGATTTGAAAATCAAGCAGTTTGATTTTTTGACGTCGCTGCTCGATTTCCTTATCGAAATGTTCTTTTAAACGTAAAGGAGAAAATTTTTTCGTTTTTTCTAGCCGTTTCAACTCAAAAAGAAGCTGTTCACACTCTCGCTGTAGCTGTTGTTTTTCTGCGGAAAACTTCTGGAGTAGCTTTTCTTTACTTTTTGCGGTCAATTTCTGTTTGACTTCAACGGTTTGAATGATTTTCATGCCCCCACCGCCCTTCGAATGAAAAAAAGGGGAGGTTCTCCCTCGCCCTTACTCTTCAACGCGCACTTCGACGCGCTTGGATTGTTTGGCAGCTGCTTGAGCAACTGCGCGAATCGCATGAATAATTCGTCCATTCTTTCCAATCACTTTGCCCATATCCTCGTGGTGAACAGAAAGAATGTACGTCAGCGTTTTTCCTTCCGTCACTTCACGAACAACGACGCATTCTGGACGATCGACAAGCGACCGGACAATCGTTTCAATTAACGCTTTCATGGATGTTCAACTATTACTTTCCGTATTTTAAGTTATGGAATTTCTCTAAAATTCCTTGTTTAGAGAAGAGGTTGCGCACTGTGTCAGATGGTTTTGCACCATTTTGCAACCATTTTAATGCGAGCTCTTCGTTAATGTTGATTTCTGCTGGCTCTGTTAACGGATTGTACGTACCGATTGTTTCAATGAAACGACCGTCACGTGGAGAACGAGAGTCTGCAACAACGATACGATAGAATGGGGATTTCTTTGCACCCATACGTTTTAAACGAATTCTTACTGCCATTGTTTAAGCACCTCCGAAAATATTTCACACAAGATAGTATATTAACAATAATCATTTTGTTTGTAAAGTGTTTTTTCTTAACACCTTACATTTTTATTTTATTTACATAAACGGGAAGCGAAAGCCCCGTTTCTTTCCTTTTGTCATCGTCGTCATCATTTTCATCATTTTTTTCATTTCTTCAAACTGTTTCAATAAGCGATTAACCTCTTGAACGGATGTACCGCTCCCTTTCGCAATCCTCTTTTTTCGGCTTGCGTTAATAATTTCTGGATTCATTTTTTCTTCTTTCGTCATGGAGCGAATGATCGCTTCAACACGACCAATTTGCTTTTCATCTATTTGGATATTATTTAATCCTTTAATTTTATTGGCGCCTGGAAGCATTTTAAGCAATTCATCGAGCGGACCCATTTTTCGCACTTGACCAAGCTGTTCTAAAAAATCGTCAAGCGTAAACGACATCGTCCGCATTTTTTGTTCAAGCTCTTTCGCTTTTTCCTCATCTACAGCAGCTTGGGCTTTTTCAATAAGCGTGAGCACATCGCCCATGCCTAAAATACGCGATGCCATTCGTTCAGGATGGAACGGTTCAAGCGCATCGAGCTTTTCACCCATTCCGACGAACTTAATTGGAGTATTGGTGACCGCTTTAATCGATAATGCCGCGCCTCCGCGCGTATCACCGTCTAGTTTTGTTAAAATGACTCCGGTTAAGCCGAGTTGCTCATTAAAGCTTTGAGCGACATTGACGGCATCTTGTCCTGTCATCGCATCGACAACGAGAAAAATTTCATCCGGTTTTGTCACTTCTTTTATTTGCTTTAGTTCGTCCATCAATGCTTCATCGATATGAAGCCGGCCTGCTGTATCGATGAGGACATAGTCATAATGCTCTTCTTTCGCTTTCTCAAGCGCTTGCTTTGCAATTTCGACAGGACTTACTTGATCACCCAATGAAAAAACAGGCATGTTTAGTTGTTTTCCTAACGTTTCTAACTGCTTGATCGCCGCTGGACGATAAATATCTGCCGCCACTAACAGCGGCTTGCGATTATATTTTTTGCGAAGAAGATTCGCTAGCTTCCCCGTCGTCGTCGTTTTCCCGGCCCCTTGTAATCCAACCATCATCACGACGGTCGGCGGGCGGTTGGATACAGCGATCTTGCTTTGTTCTCCACCCATGAGGGCGGTTAACTCTTCTTTTACCACTTTAATAACTTGCTGTCCAGGCGTTAAACTTTTCATCACTTCTTGCCCAACAGCGCGTTCACTTACTCGCTTAACGAAATCTTTCACGACTTTAAAATTGACATCCGCCTCTAAAAGCGCTAGACGGACTTCACGCATCATTTCTTTTACATCAGCTTCCGTGACTTTGCCTTTGCCACGAATTTTATTCATGACATGTTGCAGACGGTCGGCCAATCCTTCAAATGCCATGCTCTACCGCTCCCTACTCTAATTTCTCGAGCTCCTCAATAAGCATGAAAAGCTCCTCGTCTTTTCCACAACATTGTTCAATGCGCTCTTTTAACTTTTGCAATAATTTTTGTCGTTTTTGAAATTTATCAAACAACAATAATTTTTGTTCGTAATCTTCCAACATCGCTTCCGTTCGCTTAATGTTATCATAAACCGCTTGGCGGCTTACGTCATACTCTTCGGCGATTTCACCGAGGGAGTAATCGTCTAAATAGTAAAGGGACATATAATTACGTTGTTTCGGTGTTAACAACGATTGATAAAAATCATATAAATAGTTCATTCTCGTTGTTTTTTCCAGCATCGAACTCCCTCCAACGTTGTTAAGTGAAACGCCTTTACATGTTTCCAGTCTATCTTTTTTCTCTTAGACTGTCAAGTTTTTTCTCCTTACATTGATTCCTCTCTCTCAACAAATGAAGCAAACAATCCATAAACATATTGCTCTGGATTAAATTCTTCTAAATCATCCATTTTTTCTCCTAAACCGACGAGTTTGACAGGAATGTTTAGCTCGTTCCGAATGGCGAGGACGATGCCGCCTTTTGCCGTTCCATCCAGCTTTGTTAATACAATTCCGGTCACGTTTGTCACTTCTTTAAACGTTTTCGCCTGACTCATGGCGTTTTGTCCTGTAGTTGCATCCAAGACGAGCAACACTTCATGCGGCGCGCCAGGAATTTCGCGTTCAATGACCCGCTTTACTTTCTCCAATTCTTTCATTAAGTTTACTTTATTTTGCAATCGTCCAGCTGTGTCGCATAACAGCACATCAATGTTGCGCGCTTTTGCTGCTTGAATGGCATCATACATCACCGCAGCAGGATCCGATCCGGCTGATTGTTTAATCACTTCAACGCCGACTCGTTCTCCCCACACTTCCAATTGCTCGATCGCTCCCGCACGGAACGTATCTCCAGCCGCAAGCATAACCGTTTTGCCTTCATTTTTTAATTTATACGCTAACTTCCCAATCGTTGTTGTTTTTCCGACACCGTTTACACCAACAAATAAAATAACCGTCAATCCATTCGGTTGAATGTTAAGCGCTGTCGGCTGTTCATCGCCACCACGATAAATATCAACAAGCTTTTCTGAAATCACGCTATACATTTGCTGCGGATCTTGAATGTTGCGCCGCTTCACTTCCATTTTCAATTCATCAATCAGCTCCATCACCGTAGCAACACCGACATCAGCGCTAATTAAAATCTCTTCCAACTCCTCGAAAAATTCCTCGTCCACTTTCCGGTAACGAGCTATTAAGTCATTTACTTTTTCCGAAAATGAATTTCGCGTTTTCTCCAATCCTCGTTTAAACTTTTCTGTTACCGTATCGGCCTGTTTGGTGATTTTTTCTTTCAACTTTTTAAAAAAGCTCATCGTGATCCTTCCTTTCTTTTTATTGCTTCTTCTAAGCGAACGGAAACAAGTTTGGAAACCCCTGATTCTTGCATCGTCACTCCATAAAGGACATCCGCTTCCTCCATCGTTCCTTTTCGATGCGTAATAACGATAAACTGCGTCTGGGCGCTGAAGCTTTTTAAATACTTCGCATATCGCTGGACGTTCGCTTCATCAAGCGCCGCTTCCACTTCGTCGAGCACACAAAACGGAACGGGTCTCACTTTTAAAATGGCAAAAAGAAGGGCAATGGCTGTTAACGCCCGCTCTCCGCCGGACAGCAAGCTTAAATGTTGCAATTTTTTTCCCGGAGGCTGTGCCACGATATCGACACCCGTATTTAATAAATCGTTTGGATTGGTCAATTGTAAATCGGCTTTTCCGCCACCGAATAACTCTGTAAAAACGGAAGCAAATTGTTTGCGAATTTGCTGGAAGGTGGTCGCAAAGCGTTTTTTCATTTCTTCATCCATTTCATCGATCACTTGATAAAGCGTTTCTTTCGCCTGCTGCAAATCGCTTTTTTGCTCCGTTAAAAAGCGATGTCGTTCAGAAATGCGTTCGTACTCTTCAATCGCTCCTAAGTTTACCGTCCCCAGATCCTCGATCGCTAATTTAATAAGCTTTACTTTTTTTCTTGCTTCATCAACAGAAACAGAAAGTGGAAACTTTTCTTTCGCCGCTTCAAACGAAAGCGCATATTCTTCTCGAAGTCGGGATAATAAATGATCGAGTTCCACATCTGTACGAGTTAATCGCACCTCTTCATCTTTGAGAGCATCGATTAATTGTTTATATTGTCTCTTTAACTCTTTCGTTTCTTTTTCGAGATGCTCCAATTTCGCTTGATAATCGAATCGTTGCTCACGTCTGCTTGCGATCAGTTGAACCGTTTCATTTTTATCTTGCAGCCTTTGTTGCCGCAACTGTTCTAGTTGTTCTTCATCTCGATCATGTTCGCTCATTTCGCTCATTAACCGTTCAAGCTCATGTTGGATGTTCATTCGCTCTCGTTTTGTTTCAGCATATTCCTTTGCCATCCGCTCGATTTGTTCCTGTTGGTTTCTCAACTGTTCTTGTTTTTCGGCTAGAGACACTTTCAAAGCGGTGATTTCTTCTTGAATTCGCTCTTTTGACACTTGTTCAACATTTTTTTGTTCCGTCCACTTTTGCACTTGTTCATCAATTTCTGTTAATTGATTTTGTAAAGCAGAAATTTTTTCGTCCACTTCTTTTAAACGTGTCTGGATTTCTTTCATCTCCTGCTCGAGCGCTTCTTTTTCGTGATCATACACAGCCAATCGTTCATTAATATTTTGTTCATGCAGCTCAATTTCTCTTAACTCGCTTTTTCGCTCTTGCAACGTAAAACGCAGCTCATCGAGTTGTTCACGCTGAGAGAGAAGCGCCTTCTCTTCGTCATAAATCGCTTGTTTTTCGTTTTGTAAATATCGTTCCAGTTGATTTGTTTTCTCTTCCATCTGGCGCCATTTTTCGGTCACCTTTTCAAGTTCGCGCGCTCTGCTAAGCAAGGAGCTTGCTTGTTTCGTGATCGCTCCCCCCGTCATCGCTCCACCTGGATTGACTACATCTCCTTCAAGAGTAACAAAACGATAGCGATATTGCGATAAACGGGCTAATTCATTTGCGCTTTTTAAATCTTTTGTAATGATGACCGTTCCGAGTACATTCATCATAATATTTTCGTATGCGGCATCATACGAAATTAAATTGGCAGCGATTCCAACGTAAGCGGGATGGCGCTCTAATAAAGAGAGATGTTCTGATGGAATTCGTTTCGGCTGCATAACGGTCAATGGTAAAAATGTCGCTCTCCCGTAAGCGTGCTGCTTTAAATATCGAATCGCTTCTCGAGCGCTTTCTTCGTCCGCAACAACTACGTGCTGAGCGGCGCTTCCAAGCGCTACCTCAATCGCGGTTTCCAACTCTTTCGGAGCTTGAATGAGCTCAACAACAGCTCCTTTAATTCCTTTGAGGCGATCCTTGGCTTTTAATACTTCTTTAACCCCTTGAAAAAAGCCAGAATAGTCTTGTTGCATCGCTTCAAGCATTTCTTTGCGCGATTTTGTTTGTTGAAGATATTGATAAGCCTCATAAAGCATCGCTTCTTTTTGGCGATAATGCTCTTTGCGCTGCTCTAGCTTCTCCTCCTGCTTACGAAGCGCCTTCTCGTTTTGTTCTATCTCTCGTTCAAGTTGTTCAATGATCCTTTTCTTCTCTTGATTTTGTGCTTGGATCCGCTCGCGTTCATCAATCTGTTTTTGATTTGTAACAGCTAGTTCTTTCTTTCTTGTTTCGAGCTTAGCAAGCTGCGCCTGTAAATGAGTTCGTTCGTTTTTTAAAGAGGCTTGCTGATGAACAAGCTCAATGTATTCACTTTTTAATTGTTCAATTTGTTCATCAAGCTGCAAACCATATAAAGAAAGCGCTGTATTTTTTTCCTTGAGCGCTGCTTGTAGCGATGCAATTTCTTTTTTTAGTTGCTCGAGCATGTTTTGTTCTTTTTGCTCGGCTGCTTTCAATGTTTTTTCTCGCTCAAGCAACTGTTGAATTTTTTGGTTCATTTGTTCTTGTTGCTTCGCTGCATTTTTTTTGCGCTCTTTAAATACTTCTTTCTTTCCTTCTAGCTTTTCCAGTTCTTCACTTGCAATCAATAGCACTTGTTGCAAACCATCAATCGATTCATCTAGCGCAGCAATTTCATTGCGCAATTGTTCAATTTTCGCCTCTTCTTTTTGAAGATGTGTCGAAAGTTGCATTTCTTGTTGTTTATGTTGCGCAAATTGTTCCTTTAAGGCTTCCCATTGTTTATGTAATTGTTCAATTTCATGCACGATTAAAGCCACTTCATATTTCTCTAATTCTTCTCGCTTCTCAAGATAATCTTTCGCGATCGAAGCTTGTATTTTTAATGGCTCTAGCTGCTGTTCTAATTCATGCAAAATGTCGTTTACACGCTGCAAATTATCTTCCGTTTCGCTTAATTTATGTTCAGCCTTCTTTTTGCGCACTTTATATTTTAAAACGCCTGCCGCTTCTTCAAAAATCGTTCGGCGGTCTTCTGCTTTGCTGCTAAGAATTTCTTCTACTTTCCCTTGGCTAATGATCGAAAAGGCTTCACGACCGAGCCCTGAGTCCATAAATAGATCAACAATATCTTTTAACCGGCATGGCTGTTTATTAATAAAAAATTCGCTTTCGCCTGAACGATAAACACGTCGCGTAATGCTAATTTCTTGGTATTCGAGCGGCAAAAATTGGTCTTCGTTGTCAAGCGTAAGCGTTACTTCCGCTACATTCAACGGTTTGCGCGAGTCACTGCCAGAAAAAATAATGTCTTCCATTTTGGTACCGCGTAGCGATTTCGCTGATTGTTCTCCTAACACCCAACGAATCGCATCGGTAATATTGCTTTTTCCGCTTCCGTTCGGCCCGACGACTGCCGTCACTCCAGGGACAAAATCGATCGAAACGCGATCGGCAAATGATTTAAAACCAATGATATCTAATCGTTTGAGGAACACATATATCCCCCTTTATACTTAAAAGTTTTCAACTATGTACTGCGCGAAAATAAAATCAGAAAAAATGCGTTTCATATTCGGAATCAGCCTCTTGAGTCATGACGCGGCTTTTCACTTGCCGCCTATGGAAAGATAAGATAATTGTAACATAATAGAGGGCTGACTCAAGGAGCCAGCCTCTATCGTTTGTGTCAAGTTTTTGTGGGAGATTCTTTCTCCTCTGATTTTTTGCCACAGTCTGCCGAAAAATTTGGCAGAAAATGATCTCAGTCGCCGCTGTTAACGGTTTTTAATTTTTCTAATGCCATTTGCGCCGCACGTTGTTCTGCTTCTTTTTTCGATTTGCCAACCCCAATTCCGAGCTCTTGACCGTTTAACGATACGCGGGAGACAAACTCTTTATTATGAGCAGGACCTTTTTCTTGTAAAATTTTATATTCCAAAACCCCGCTTCCGTCGCGTTGAACCAATTCTTGTAATTGGCTTTTGTAATCCATCACATGAGAAAAAGCACCTTCATTAATTTTTGGAAAAATCGTTTTTTCCAAAAATTTTACAACCGCATCCATCCCTTGATCTAAATAAAGGGCACCAACAAACGCCTCGAACACATCAGCTAGAAGAGAAGGACGCATTCGTCCGCCTGTCATTTCTTCACCTTTACCGAGCAATACAAGTTCTCCAAAGGAAAGGGAGTGAGCAAACGTGACAAGGGAAGGTTCACAAACAATGGCAGCGCGCAACTTTGTTAATTCTCCTTCACTCATCTGCGGAAATTTTTCAAACAAATATTGTGAAATCGTGAGTTCCAACACGGCATCTCCCAAAAACTCGAGCCGTTCATTATCTTCATGCGGTCTTTTACGATGCTCATTCACATATGATGAATGGGTAAAAGCCTGGATCAGCAATTTTTCATTTCGAAATGTAATGCCGATTTTTTCTTGAAATTGTTTGAATTTTGTATTGATGTTTCCAATTGGTCGTTGCTTCGACATAAATAAAAAACCCTCCACTGTCAACATAAAAAAGCATAGAAAGCCCCGCTAACGAACGGGACTTTTCTATTATTTATGATAGGCGGCTTTTTATGTAGTTGACTGCATCACCAACTGTTACAATTTTCTCCGCCTCTTCGTCTGAAATTTCCATATCAAACTCGTCTTCCAATTCCATAACAAGCTCAACAACATCTAAAGAGTCTGCACCTAAATCTTCTTTAAATGAAGATTCAAGCGTCACTTGTGACTCTTCAACGCCTAAGCGGTCAACGATAATTTTCGTTACGCGCTCTAATACATCTGCCATTTTGCTCACCTCCCCTCAAGACATTATACTGAATTCTAGTGGAAAATAAAACGGATTTTTACATCACCATGCCGCCATCCACATGGATGGTTTGCCCTGTCATGTAACTTGCGCCGTCGGAGACAAGGAAAGCAACGACATGGGCAATATCTTCAGGCTTTCCGAAGCGAGCAAGCGGAATATGTTTTAACATCTCCGTGCGCACTTCCTCACTTAGCTGATCGGTCATATCCGTTGTAATAAACCCAGGGGCAACGGCGTTCACCGTAATATTTCGGCTTGCCAATTCCTTTGCAGCCGTTTTCGTTAAACCGATCACACCCGCCTTCGCCGCAACGTAGTTTGCTTGTCCAGCATTGCCGCTTACCCCGACAATCGAAGCGATGTTGACGATGCGGCCGTAACGTTGTTTCATCATCGGGCGCGCAACCGCTTTTGTGCAGTTAAAAACCCCTTTTAAATTAATGTTTAACACTTCATCCCATTCTTCTTCCTTCATGCGCATTAACAAGTTGTCGCGCGTAATTCCCGCATTGTTCACTAAAATGTCGATGCGGCCGTAACGTTCCAATACTTCTTTTACCATGTTTTCCACCGCATCGCTTTTTGAAACATCTGCCTGAATCGCAAACGCTTCGCCGCCGTTTTCGATAATTTCAGCGACCACTTCATTTGCCTTCGCTTCACTTCCTGCATAATTGACCGCTACCTTGGCTCCACGACGCGCTAACTCCAGCGCAATCGCACGCCCAATCCCGCGCGACGCCCCTGTCACAATCGCTACTTTCCCTTCCATTTTTACTCCTCCTTTAAAGCCGCAATCGTTGTCGCAAGTGAGACCTCGTCATGGATGGCATAGACGCGAACGTTGCGGTTTATTTTTTTGACAAGACCGCTCAATACTTTTCCAGGACCGATTTCCACGAATGTATCAACACCAAGTTCGATCATCGTTTGCACGGATTGCTCCCAACGAACAGGAGAAAATAATTGTTCAATCAGCTTTTCTTTTATTTCTTCTTTTTTGATCATCGGTTGGGCTGTTACGTTTGAAATGATTGGGATGCTGCTATCATGCATGCGAACTTCATTAAGCACTTGCGCTAAGCGATCCGCTGCTGGCTTCATTAAGCTCGAATGAAAAGGCCCGCTTACTTCAAGCGGAATGACGCGCTTTGCTCCCTGCTCCTTTGCGAGCTTTGCAGCATACTCAACCCCTTGTTTCGCACCAGAAATGACAATTTGTCCTGGACAATTTAAATTTGCAAGCTGCACAGGCGCCACTTCCTTTGCTGCTTTTGCAACGATCGAAGCAAGAAGTGGTTCATCCATTCCGAGCACTGCCGCCATCGTTCCTTCCCCTGCAGGAACCGCTTCTTCCATCAATTCACCGCGCTTTCGTACGACATAAACGGCATCTTCAAACGAAAGTACGGAAGCTGCAACCAATGCGCTATATTCACCTAAGCTATGCCCGGCGACATAATCAGGGACGAAGCCAGCTTCTTTTACTTTTTCAAACAAAGCGATACTCATGGTCAATAGCGCTGGTTGAGCATTTTCTGTTCTCGTTAATGTTTCTTGCGGCCCTTCAAAAATAATCGTTGATAGCGAAAACCCTAATCGCTCATCTGCTTTTTTGAAAAATGAAGCCACTTTTTCATCTTTCTGTGCAAATTCTTTTCCCATTCCGACCGTTTGCGAACCTTGTCCTGGAAAAATAAATGCCGTTTTCCCCATCATTTCACCTCTTTTTATTCATTCGCCATCCGTTCTAACGATTGTTTAATCGTCAAGGCCACATCTTTCGCCACCATTTCTCTTGCTTGACGAACCGCATGAAAAATAGCATGAGCATCGGAAGAGCCGTGCGCTTTAATGACAGGAGCCTTTAATCCAAAAAGAGCCGCTCCCCCGTATTCAGAGTAGTCCATTTTTTTCTTCAACTCGATTAATTGCGGCTTTAACATGGAGGCAGCGATTTTGCTCGTCCAACGGCTCGTAAGCGCGGACTTTAACATCGCAAAAAGCGAAATCGCTGTTCCTTCAATCGTTTTTAAAGCAACGTTTCCTGTAAAACCATCCGTCACAACGACATCGGCAACTCCTTCTAACAAATCACGCGCTTCAACATTGCCGATAAAATTGAGAGAGGACGATTTGATTAATTGGAACGCTTTTTTTGCTAATTCATTCCCTTTTTGATCTTCTGTCCCAACATTTAAAAGGGCCACGCGCGGATTGGAAATATGGCGAACACGCTCAGCATAAACAGCTCCCATGAGCGCGTATTGCAACAAATGTTCAGGACGCGCATCGACATTCGCACCGACATCTAACAATAAAAATCCTTCTCCTCCCACCGTTGGCAATGTTGGAGCTAAGGCTGGACGGTCAATCCCTTCAATTCTGCCGACGATGAAAAGCCCTGCGGCCATTAAAGCTCCTGTATTTCCTGCAGAAATACAAGCATCAGCTCGTCCTTCACTCACTTCTTTTGCCATTAAAACCATGGACGAATTTTTTTTTCGGCGCACTGCGCGAACAGGTTCGTCTGTTGCTTCAATGACTTCTTCTGTATGTACAATGTTGATTCGCTCATCTTTTGTTAAAAATGAGCGAATTTGTTGTTCATGACCAATGAGTGTAATTTCGATATCAGGAAATTGTTCGATCGCTTTTTGTGCTCCGATCACAACCTCTTTTGGTGCGTGATCTCCTCCCATGGCATCAATTGCTATTTTCATCGTTGCCTTCACCCTTTTTTGCTACGTTTGAACGATACATATGGAATTCTCCGAAAAAGACAAGTTCTTGTCCGACATAACTGTTTACTTCAACAATCGTTCGACCATTTTCATTCAGTTTTTTCACTTTCGCTTTTGCTACGACCCTTTCTCCTTCTTTTACAGGGCGCATAAAGCGAATGTTCGCTTTCGCTGTTAGCGCTAACTCATCATTGATCACAGCAACCGCTAGCGAGTTGGCTTGTGCAAACAAATGATGACCACGCGCAATTTGATTGCGTTTAAACACATGTTCTTTTTTAACATCAAAAATCGAAATTGCGCTATCATCGGGTTGAATGTCAATAATTTCTCCAATCACTTCTTCAATCGGCAAAGATTTGACCTTATCAGCGAACGTTTGCTTCGCGACGTTTTTAATTCGTTCGCGAAGTTCTGGTATCGATAATTCAAGGCGATCAAGGCGGATCGTTTGAATGCTGACAGAAAACTTTTCCGCTAGCTCTTCATCTGTAATGAATGGATTTTCTTCAATGGTCTCTTGCAACAATCTTTGCCGTTCACGTTTGTTTCGTCTCATTATCGATCCACCATCCAGTTTTATTACTAGGTACTAATAGTAGTATATAATTATAAAAGCTAGATTTCAAGATAAAATTCTTCTTTAATCTAATTTTTCTCCATGCAAAACGCCTGATTGCTCTAGATAACTGCGCAATAGCGCATATTCATCATCCCGCCAAAAAGCAGTCGATTGAATGAGCTTGGCTGCATCATCACGCGCCACTTCTAAAATGCGATAATCATGGACAACATCACCAAGACGGAATTCAGGCATTCCGCTTTGTTTTGTTCCGAAAAAGTCTCCTGGACCTCGCAGCTGCAAATCTTTTTCAGACAACACAAATCCATCATTCGTTTCCGTCATAATTCGCATTCGCTCTTTTCCTGTTTCGGACTTTGGATCCGCTACTAAAATACAGTAGGATTGCTCACTTCCGCGTCCGACCCGGCCGCGCAGCTGGTGAAGCTGCGCCAATCCAAAGCGATCCGCATCATAAATGACCATCACGGTTGCATTCGGCACATTCACTCCAACTTCAACGACCGTGGTCGATACTAAAATTTGGATTTCATTCGCACTGAACGCCCTCATCACTCGTTCCTTCTCTTCTGCGGAAAGACGTCCGTGCATAAGACCAATTCGATACTTTCCTTTGTAATAATGAGTCAACATGCTATGAACATCAATGGCGTTTTGGACGTCTAACTTTTCTGATTCTTCAATAAGCGGACAGATGACGTATGCTTGTCTTCCCTTTTCCACTTCTTTGGCGATGAAGTTAAGCACGCGTTCAAGCATATCATGTTTAACCCAATATGTTTCAATTTTTTTGCGTCCTTTTGGCATCTCATCGATGATCGAAACGTCCATTTCTCCAAATACGGTAATCGCCAACGTCCGCGGAATGGGTGTTGCCGTCATAAACAGCACATCCGGCGATTGCCCTTTTTCCCGCAAAATCCGGCGCTGTTCTACGCCAAACCGATGTTGTTCATCGGTAATCACGAGACCAAGCTTGTGAAAATTCACATCGTCTTGAATAAGCGCATGCGTGCCAATGACGATATCAACAGATCCAGAAGCAAGCTGTTCTAACAGTTCTTTTCTTTTTTTTCCTTTCACCGAGCTTGTTAACAATTCTACCGACACGTTCATTGGTTGCAGCAATTGTTTTAATGATTGCGCGTGTTGCTCGGCTAAAATTTCGGTCGGCACCATCAATGCCCCTTGGTAGCCTGACAAATAAGCAGCATAAAGGACAATAGCAGCAACAACCGTTTTTCCCGAACCGACATCGCCCTGCAAAAGGCGGTTCATTCGATAAGGAGATTTCATATCTTCAAGAATTTCATGCACGACCCGCTTTTGGGCATTCGTTAACGGAAACGGTAATGAATCAATAAACGCTTGCAGCTTTTCTGTCGAAAAAGAATGGGAAATACCTGCTGAGTGCTCTCGCTGAAATTTGCGCAATGCTTGCATTTTCAGTTGAAATAGCAAAAATTCTTCATAAACAAGCCGCCGTCGCGCCTGTTTGAGTTGTTCATGCGAAAGCGGCAAGTGAATGGCACGGAGCGCTTCTTTTTTCGACAACAACCGATATTTTTGCCGAATCGATAAAGGAAGCGGATCAACAATGGAATCGCTGTATTGCTGCAACGCCAGCGAAATAAACCTTCTCATTCCTTTCACCGTTATTTCGCCGCGCGTCGAATAAACAGGTTCGATTTCTTTTTTTGCGATCATCGTCCCGATTTTTAACTCTTGGACGGTGATCGTTTGACGATGTTGATCCCACTTCCCAGTAATCGTGATCGTATCGTGCAAAGAAAGTTTATTCTTTAAATAAGGTCGATTAAAGCAAACAGCCGTAATTAAATAGCGATCAACCAACACGCGAAACACCAGCCGCGATTTCTTGCGGCTATAGTACGTAAGGGAAGGCTCGCTATAAATTTTACCTGTTACGGTTATTTTCTCATCGTGCTTGGCCTCTTCCAAGTTGCACACACGATAATCTTCGTAGCGAAACGGAAAATGGTTCAATAAATCTTCAATCGTAACGATCCCCATCTCCCGTAACGCTTCAGCTGTTTCTTCCCCAATTCCTTTAATCGCTATGACCGATTGTTGCAAAACGTTACTCACCTTTGTTTAATGGCTTGCCGAAAATGCTCGCTTCTAGTCGGCGAGCGGTCGGCGTCGCCGCTAACCCTCCTTGTGCGGTTTCTTTTAATGCAACTGGCATCGTTTGTCCAATACGAAACATCGTTTCAATCACTTCATCGCAAGGAATGCGGCTTTTAATTCCAGCAAGCGCCATATCCGCTGCGATCATCGCATTTGCCGCACCAATGGCATTTCGTTTCACACACGGAACTTCAACAAGCCCCGCCACTGGATCACATACTAATCCTAGCATATTTTTTAACGCGATCGCCATCGCTTCGGCCGCTTGACTCGGCGTTCCTCCTGCCAATTCGACAAGGGCAGCCGCTGCCATCCCAGCCGCCGATCCGACCTCTGCTTGGCATCCTCCTGCCGCTCCAGAAATAGAAGCATTGTTGGCGACGACAAGCCCAAACGCTCCTGCTGTAAACAAAAACTCAATCATTTGCTCTCTTGTCGGGTTTAACTTTTCTTTTACAGCAAATAACGTTCCGGGTACAACTCCTGCCGAACCGGCTGTCGGTGTTGCGCAAATCGTTCCCATCGCAGCGTTTACTTCATTTGTCGCCATTGCTTTACTCACGGCATCTAAAATCGTCTCACCCGATAAAAACGCTCCTTTTTGAATGTATGCTTGTAAACGAAAGGCATCTCCCCCTGTTAACCCCGAGTGGGAATATACGCCTTCTAATCCTCTCGCAACGGCTTGTTCCATTACTTGCAAGTTACGATCCATTTGTTTCATCACGTCAGCACGGCTTCGTTCCGTTACTTCCATTTCTTGACGAATCATGACTTCAGCAATTTTAATGTTTTCCTTTTCCGCTATTTCTACTAATTGTGCAACATTTCGAAACATGTTCATTGCCCCCTTTGTTGGTCCGCACGCCAGCATTAATCCATAATTTTCGTTACTTCAATAATGTGAGGTAACGTTTTCAACTCATCAATAATCGATGAATCAATGTTTTGATCCACTTCAATCGTCATTAGCGCTTGTTTCCCTTTTTCTTTGCGAGATACTTCCATATGGCCTATGTTAATCGCATATTTTGCTAGCACATTCGCAACCGATGCAATCGCTCCGTACCGATCATTATGAACAACTAAAAGCGCTGGATGATGCCCTGAAAGTTTTAGTTCAAACCCATTTAATTCGGTAATTTCAATTTTTCCGCCGCCAATCGAAATGCCGACCAGTTCGAGTTCTCCTTTTTCATCGCCAAGGCGAATGCGCGCCGTATTTGGATGATTCGGAATCGCTTCTTCCTCTTGGAAAGTAATGTCAATCCCTTCTTCTTTTGCGATTTGCAATGATGTTTTAATTCGTTCATCAAACGTATCAAAATTAAGCAAACCGCCAACGATCGCCACATCTGTTCCATGTCCTTTATACGTTTTAGCAAACGATCCGTAAAAAGAAATGTGCGCCCACTTTGGTTTGCGGCCAAATAAGCTTCGCGCCACTTTGCCGATGCGTGCGGCTCCTCCTGTGTGCGAGCTAGATGGACCGATCATAATGGGGCCGATAATGTCAAAAACGCTTCGATATTTCATTTCCTATTCTCCCCTTTATTGCCTTTATTCATTAAAATAGAAGGGGAAATTCCCCTTCTACCAATCTACTTTCGTTATTCAATTGCAAAAATAAATGGATAAAGCGGCTGTCCACCAAAATGCGTTTCTACCTCGATATGCGGGAACTGAGATTCAACAAATTGAACAGCTTTTGTTACGTCTTCGTCGGTTGCTCCTTCTCCATAAATAATCGTTAAAATTTCATCTTCTTCCTCAATCATATGGGACAACAATGTTTGCACGACAGCCAATAAGTCTTTTTCGGATACAATAATTTTTCCGTCTGCAATGCCCATATAGTCATCTTTTGTAATTTCGACTCCATCGATGTTCGTATCACGCACAGCGAATGTCACTTGGCCTGTTTTAACATGAAGAAGAGCTTCCGTCATCGCTTGTTCGTTTTCTTCGCGCGAAGCGGACGGGTTGAACGCTAATAAAGCGGTCATGCCTTGTGGAACAGTTTTCGAAGGAATCACGACAACCTCGCATTCAGCAACTGACGCTGCTTGTTGCGCGGCCATGATAATATTTTTGTTGTTTGGCAAAACGAAAACTGTTTCCGCGTTCACTTCTTCAATCGCTTTGACGATATCTTCCGTGCTCGGATTCATCGTTTGGCCGCCTTCAATGACAGCGTGAGCTCCGATGCTTTTAAATAACCGCGCGACACCCTCGCCCATTGCGACGGTTACAATGCCATAACGTTCCTTTCTCTTTTCTTTTTTTGGAGCAGGAGCGGTTGATTCGTGAACAATGTTCGCATGCTGCTCGCGCATGTTTTCGATTTTAATGTTAATTAAACTTCCGTAACGTTGACCGTACGTTAACACTTCTCCTGGATGTTCTGCATGAATATGGACTTTAACTAAGTTTTCATCGGCAATGACAAGAAGAGAGTCGCCGAATTGACTTAAATCTTGACGAAACTTCTCTTCATGAAACGGATGTTTCGCTAATTTTTCTTGTTCAAACTTCACCATGAATTCCGTGCAATATCCAAATTCGATATCTTCTGTATCAATATGGCTTTGTGCGCTGCGATGGTGTTCCGTACGCACTAATTCTTCCATCGATGGCGTCTGGACATCAGAAACGGTTTCACCTTTTAACCCAGCAAGGAATCCTTCATAAACAAAAACCAATCCTTGTCCACCGCTATCGACAACCCCTACTTCTTTTAAAACAGGAAGTAATTGTGGTGTCCGTTGCAAAGAAGCTTTTGCCTCTTTCACAACCTCTTCCATGACAACGACGATATCCTCTTCTTTTTTCGCTACCGCAACCGCACGCTTCGCCGCGTCTTTTGCAACTGTCAAAATCGTCCCTTCTACCGGCTTCATGACCGCTTTGTATGCCGTCTGCACTCCTGCCTCTAATGCAGCAGCAAACTCTTTACTGTCAATTTCGCTTTTTTGTTCAACGGCTTTCGCAAAACCGCGAAATAATTGTGACAAAATAACCCCAGAGTTTCCGCGTGCACCCATTAATAATCCTTTTGCAAGGGCGCTTCCGACTTTCCCGATATGTTCAGAGACGTTATTTTTGACTTCTTTCGCACCTGACGTCATCGATAAATTCATATTGGTCCCTGTATCTCCATCCGGCACAGGGAAGACGTTAAGCGCATCGACCACTTTTGCATTGTTAGCTAAATGCGCAGCACCTTGCAAAACCATGTTTGCAAAGCGTTTCCCATCTAACGTTTTAATTGCCACAGACAGTTTCCTCCTCACTATGGGTTCGTAACGCGAACCCCTTGAACATAGATGTTGATCGATTGAACAGATAATCCTAGTGTTTTATCTAGCGTATATTTCACTTTTGTTTGCACATTGTGTGCGACTTCAGAAATTTTTGTACCGTAACTAACGATGACGTACATATCAATATGTACTTCATCATTTTCTTGACGAACAACGACCCCTTTTGAAAAGTTTTCACGTCTTAAAATTTCAGCGATGCCGTCTTTTAATTGATTTTTCGATGCCATTCCGACGATTCCGTAACAATCGACCGCTGCTCCACCAGCAATTGTAGCAATCACATCATTGCTGATTTCGACGCGTCCATATTTCGTTTGCAATTCAATGGACATAGTTCAGTTCCCCTTTCTTATTCACGTTGGCTAACGCCATTGTACTATACTCCGTTCATTTTTAAAAGCCATTCCCCCATCCATAGTATTATTTAGCCGAAATAAAAAATGAATGTCAAGGTTATTTTCTTGAAAGCTTTGATTTGAAGTATTGCAATCCTTTTTTATGTATGATAAATTATAGTAGTGTTTTTAGCACGTAGTTTGGCAAGTGAGGAGGGAAACAAAAATGGCAAAATGCTTTGTAACTGGTAAGAAAAAATCATTCGGAAACGCTCGTTCACACGCAATGAACGCTAGCCGCCGTACATGGAAAGCAAACCTTCAAAAAGTTCGCATTTTAGTAGACGGAAAACCAAAGCGCGTTTGGGTTTCTGCTCGTGCACTTAAATCTGGAAAAGTTCAACGCGTCTAATAAAAAAAGCACCAGTCGTTGGTGCTTTTTTTATCCCTTCTTGAACGAATTTAACATCGCACGAACAATGCCACCTAAAAACTTTGGCAACTTAATTGTATAAAATTTCACATCATTCCCTCCCCTAATGCATAACAATGGTTTTTATAAATATATTCATCTCCACGCAAATCGTGCCTAGAAGCCCTGCTTTTCATCCTTGCTTCTTATCATCATTAATATGCCTTCAGAAAAAGAAAAAGTACCAAAAGAATGGATGAGTTCATTACTAATGCATAATGTGGAACCAAGGGGAACGTCTTTTCTCGTTAATGGGTATTTAAATCCTTCGAGCGTTAATTCTTTAATAGGGGTAATCGGAATAAACGATACATATGTATATGAATCGCTTTGTTCAATGACATGCTCCCCTTTGCGATGAATGGTCACGATATTTTGCCGATCAATTAATTCAATCGCTCCATCGCTTCCTTTCATGATTGTTTGAATATTGCCAAACAAATGATCAAGCCGTCCTCCTGTCGCGCCAAATAGGCGAATTTTTTCTGGTTTTTGCGCCAACGCCCAATCGATCGCAATATCTGTATCGGTTTGATCTTTTTCTGACGGCCAAACGTCCAAATGCGGCACTCGCTCTTTTAACCATTGCAGCTCTTTTTCACTAATGGAATCAAAATCGCCAAATGCCCTTTTTGGCACAATTCCTGCTTTCAACAATTCAACGACGCCGCGATCAACCCCAACCCAACAGACGCCTTCATGATGATAGGCAAGCAAATTAGGAACAAATTCACTCGGTCCCCCAGCTAAAATATGAACGATCATCTTTTCACTCCCCATCTTCCTTTAATATGAAAAGAAGGATGTCCCAAAAGTTAAACTTTTGGAACACCCTCACGAATCAATTGAATCGCTTTTGCTCGATCGGCTTCGTTATAAATCGCTGAACCCGCCACAAGAACATTCGCTCCTGCCTCTACACAAAGCCTTGCCGTTTCACGATTAATTCCGCCATCGACTTCAATTTCGACAGGCACATTTTTTTCTTTGACAAGTTGTGCCACTTGCCGAATTTTTGGCAACACAGCAGGAATGAATGCTTGTCCTCCAAATCCCGGGTTCACCGTCATTAAAAGCACTAAATCAACATCTTCAATAATATGTTCAATCATGGAAACCGGTGTATGCGGATTTAACACGACTCCTGCCTTAACACCATGTTCTTTAATAAGATGAATCGTCCGATGTAAATGCGGGCACGCCTCAACATGTACAGATAAATAGTCGGCACCCGCTTTCGCAAATACCGGGATGTAACGATCCGGCTCCTCAATCATTAAGTGAACATCGAGCGGCAACGAGGTAAGCGGACGAATCGCTTCAACAATGAGCGGACCGATTGTAATATTTGGGACAAAATGTCCATCCATTACGTCGACATGAATGTAATCCGCTCCCCCGCGTTCCACATCTAAAATTTCTTCACCAAGCTTCGCAAAATTGGCTGATAAAATCGAAGGCGCAATTTTAACCATGTTTTAATACCTCGGCTTTCTCTCTTTAATTTCTTCCATAAAACTTACATAATGTTTGTAGCGATAAGAAGGAATTTCGTTGTTTTCGAGAGCCGCTTTGACCGCACATTTCGGCTCAGCCATATGCATACATCCCCGAAATTTGCACTCGTCACTAAGCGCGCGAAATTCAGGGAAACAAAGCGGCAAATCTTCCGCTTCTAAGTCGATAAATTCTAACGAACTAAACCCTGGCGTATCCGCCACTAATCCGCCACCAATTTCAATTAACTCAACATGTCTTGTTGTATGTTTTCCTCGCCCTAAATGGGTGGAAATATCCCCTGTTTTCAGATGTAAATCAGGTCGTAGCGCATTCAATAAAGAAGATTTTCCTACGCCTGACTGTCCAGCAAAAACGGACGTTTTTCCTTTTAAGTACGGAAGCAATTGATCAATTCCCTGTTTCGTTGTGATCGATGTTTCAATCACATCATAGCCAATGCGGCGATAATCAGAAATGTAACGTTCAATGATCGGCTTTGTCTCATCATCGATTAAATCCATTTTGCTAATCACAATCACTGGACGAATATTTTTTGATTCAATTAAAACGAGAAAACGATCTAAAAGAACCGAGCTAAAATCAGGTTCGACCGCCGAAAAAACAAGAATCGCTTGATCAACATTGGCAATCGGCGGACGAATCAATTCATTTTTTCGTTCAAACACTTCCAAAATATAGCCCTCTCGTTCATTTTGCGCTTCGAAAGACACGTAATCACCGACAAGAGGGGTTACTTTTTGTTTACGAAATAATCCTCGACCGCGACATTGGAATACTTTACCGTCGCTTAATACATAATAAAAACCGCTTAAAGCTTTAATAATTTTTCCTTCTGTCATAGCCTCACTCCTTTATCGTTATTATAGTATCATTAAGGTGTAGTTGGATAAGGAACAATTCCTTCACGAACAACCGTTCCGTTCACAACAACGCGGTAACGCCCTTTATTTCCTTGCTTGATTATAAATTCTACTCGCTCTTTTACACTGCTCGTAAGCCGATACGTTTTATAAGGAGTTGCGAAATCATGATTTTCATCTTCAATATACAATTCCGCTGTCAACGGTTCCCCTTCCACTGTCGGCTCGTAAGGAATATCGATTTCTTGAACCACTTTTTTCGTCGAAACCGGTTCCTTTCCAAGAGAAATGACAACTGTGATCGTTGAACCTTTGTCCAATCTCGCATTCGCTTGCGGCGTTTGTGAAATAACTAACCCTTTTTCAACCGTATCGGAATATTGTTGCTTAACAATGACATACAACTGCTGATCTGCCGCATAATCTCTAACACTTTTTTCTGTGTAGCCTGTTAAATCCTTTAAAATAATTTTTTCAGGTCCCATGCTTACGGTAAACAACACTTCTGTTTCTTCTGGAACGACCATTTCACCCGGGGATGGAATTTGATCAATAATCGTTCCAGGTGGTTCGTCGCTGTAGATTTCTTTTTTATCGATCAGTAAATAATTTTGTTTTTGCAATACCGATTCTACATCGTGAATGTTTTGGCCGATGTAGTTATCAAATGATACTTTTTTCTTCCCGATGCTTTTGTAAATCGTAATCGCTGTTCCCTTTTTTACCATTTCTCCCGCTTCAGGCTTTGTGCGAATCACTTTCCCCTCAGGGATTTCATTATTTTCTAAATTCATCGTATCTTTAATTTCAAATCCTAACGAAGCTAAATTGGTAACAGCTTCGTCGTAATCTTGATTCGTTACATCTGGAACAGCAACATCTTTTGGGAAGAAGAGCGCTGGAATCCAAGTGACTGCGCTGATGCCAGCAACGGCAAAAAGAATCGATACTCCAATCAGCCATCGAATCCATTTTTTTTGACGCCGTTCTTTTTTGACAGGAACAGCCTCTTGCGGCTGTGACTGCACTTTTTCTTGTTTAATAATCGGTACAATTTTTGTTTCTTCGTCATCTTCGCTAGGAATGACAAATTTTTCTTCATGAAGCCGTTCAGGTAACAGGGCCGTACGAATATCTTCTTGCATTTCCGAAACGCTTTCATAGCGATGAAGCGGATTTTTAGCTGTCGCTCTTAACACAATGTTTTCAACACTTTGTGGAATGTTTGGATTCCATTGTCGCAACGATGGGGTATCCGCCTGCAAATGTTTTAGCACAATAGATACAGCCGATTCGCCAGAAAAAGGCAATCGACCAGTCAAAAGTTCGAACATGACAATTCCAAGCGAGTAAATATCCGTTTTTTCTGTTGCGATTCCCCCTCTTGCTTGCTCAGGGGATAAATAATGAACGGAGCCAAGAACTGAATTCGTTTGTGTAATCGTCGTAGAACTTAAAGCAACCGCAATCCCAAAATCGGTCACTTTTACCGTTCCGTCTTCATTAATTAAAATATTTTGCGGCTTTATATCGCGATGAACAATTCGATTTTGATGGGCATGGGCGATCGCTCCTGTTAATTGTTCCATAATGCGCAACACTTCTGAAACAGTTAAAGGAGCGTGTTGTTGAATGTATTGCTTTAACGTGCAACCGCGCACATATTCCATAACGATATAATAGATTCCTTCGTCTTCACCGACATCGTAAATGCTGACGATGTTTTCGTGATTGAGGCTCGTTGCCGCCTGTGCTTCGCGACGAAATCGTTTAATAAACTGTTCGTCATTTACAAAATCTAAACGCAGCACTTTAATGGCGACATCTCGCTCTAAAATCATGTCATTTGCTAAATATACGTTGGCCATTCCTCCGCCGCCGATGAGCTGCAAAATTTTGTAGCGGCCGTTTAATCGTTTGCCGATGAGCACGAACGATCACCCACTTTCACATTCAAATGAAAATTGCACGATCGCTAACGTAATATTGTCTTCTCCCCCATATTCATTAGCTAAATCAATGAGCGTTTGCGCTTTCGCTTCTAGCGGTTGCTCTGAAGTTAAAACATCGACCATGGTTTGCTCAGAAACTTTATTCGACAATCCATCTGAGCAAAGAAGCAATACATCGCCTTCTTCTACCGTCACGGTTTTTACGTCTAATTGAATCGTTTGCTCCGTGCCAAGCGCTCGCAGCAAAACGTTTTTACGCGGGTGGTGTTCCGCATCTTTCTTCGAAATTTGTCCTGTTTTAACAAGTTCATTGACGAGAGAATGATCTTCGGTCATTTGCTGAAAACCGTTGGCATTTAACAAATAGCAACGGCTGTCTCCGATGTGGCCAATCGTTGCGAATTGTTTTGTGCAAATGGCCGTAACCAACGTTGTTCCCATTCCTTGACACTCATCGTTGGCTAGTGAATGTTGAAACAACAATTCATTTACTTTCATTACATGTTCTTTCAGCCATTTTTCCGCCACTTCAGGCGAAGAAATGCTCGACGTTTTCTCCCAAAATTCCTTTAATTGTGTAATGGTCATCTCGCTCGCTACATCTCCTGCAAGATGCCCTCCCATTCCATCAGCAACGATTGCCAAATAATCCCCATCTTGATTAACAAAAACCCCACCGTTGTCTTCATTATGAGGTCGAAGCTTTCCAACATCGGTTTGAAATACCGCTTTCATTTTTTCACCTCATCTCTTCTTTGCGCTCCTTTGCACGCAGTTGACCGCATGCTGCATCAATATCATGACCTTGTTCGCGGCGAATGGTTACGTTAATTCCATGTTTTTTCAATGCTCGTTCAAAGGCAAAAATTTGATCGCGCGGCGTGCGAACATAATTGCGCTCAGGCACATAGTTAACAGGAATTAAGTTGACATGGCACTTTAATCCTTTAATTAACTGTGCCAATTGCTCTGCATGCTCAATTTGATCATTTACACCGCCGAATAAACCATATTCAAACGTAACGCGTCGCCCTGTCTTTTCAATGTAGTAGCGAACGGCTTCCATTAAATCTGGAAGTTTATATGCACGATTGATTGGCATTAGTTTTGTGCGCAGTTCTGTCGTTGGGGCATGAAGCGAAATCGCAAAGTTAATTTGCATATTTTCATCAGCAAACTGATAAATTTTAGGAATAATTCCGCTCGTTGAAACCGTAATATGACGGGCGCCGATCTGTAATCCTTTTGGATGGTTGACAATTTTAAGGAATTTTATAAGCTCATCATAATTATCGAACGGTTCGCCAATTCCCATGACGACAATGCTGCTCACTCGTTCACCGACTTCATCAAGCGCCTTTTGCACTTTAACGACTTGAGCGACAATTTCTCCAGCCTCTAAATTTCGTTTTAATCCTCCGAGTGTCGATGCGCAAAACGTACAGCCGATTCGGCAACCAACTTGTGTCGTTACACAAATCGAATTTCCATAATTATGTCTCATTAATACCGTTTCGATTGAATAACCATCGTGAAGTTCAAATAGAAACTTCATCGTCCCATCTTTTGATGTTTGTTGCACAAGTGTCTTTAATGTTGTGATGACAAATGTTTCTTCAAGTCGTTCGCGCAATGATTTGGGCAAGTTCGTCATGTCCGCAAACGATGTGACCCTTTTTTTGTACAGCCATTCAAAAATTTGTGTAGCGCGAAACGGCTTTTCTCCTTGTTCTTGTAACCATGCCTGCAAATCTTCAAAGCGCATCGAATAAATCGATCGTTTCATGTTATTCACCTTTCTTTCGCAATGATGCAATAAAAAATCCGTCAGAATAAAAATAATGCGGCAACAACTGCAATTGTCCATTATGAACGTAGCGCTGGACAGGCGCTGGCAAGCGGCTTTCGAGCGTAGGATCGAGTTCAAACTGCGGATGAGTGGCTAAAAATTGCGCGATCACACGTTCATTTTCAGCGCGGTCAATCGTACATGTGCTATATACTAATGTGCCGCCTTTTTTCAACAGCGGCGCAACCGCGCTTAAAATGTCAAGTTGAATGGACGCGAGCTGCTCAATATCTTCTTCTTTTTTATTATATTTAATTTCCGGCTTGCGGCGGATCACACCCAATCCAGAACAAGGAGCATCCACTAAAATTTTATCAAAACTTTCTTCAGAAAAACGAGCGCCAACGTCGCGACTATCCATTTGCATCGCTTCCACATTGGAAAGATTTAAGCGCTCCGCTTGCTCTTTGATCAGTTTGACTTTATGTTCGTGAAGATCAAGGGCAATCACTTGCCCTGTATTTCGCAACAATTCGGCAATATGCGTCGTCTTTCCGCCTGGAGCCGCACAGCTATCTAGAACGCGATCTCCTTCATGAACGCCTAGCGCATACCCAACAAGCATCGAGCTTTCATCTTGAATGGTGAGCAATCCTTCACGAAATGCTTTTGTCCGTGCCGCATTCCCTTTTAAAATCTTAATTCCCGCATCGACCACGTTGGATGGAACAGCTTCGATCCCTTCTTCTTTTAACATCGTTAACACTTCAGCCACCGTTGTTTTCCATGTATTGACACGCGCCGTTTGCTCAGGAGGAAGCAAATTTGCTTCGCACATTTTTTTGGTTTCTTCCATCCCGAATTGTTCGACCCAACGTTGAACGAGCCAGCGGGGATGGCTTGTCGCGATGGATAAGCGCTCAACTTCATTGCGAATGCGTTCAAGGGAAGGAACTCCTTGACGTTGAATGGAGCGAAGCACCCCGTTCACCATCGATGCAATTCCTTTATGGCCGCGCTTTTTTGCAATTTCAACGGCTTCAAATAAAATCGCCCGATCAGGAATACGATCTAAATAGATCATTTGATACAGCGAAAGGCGCAACAAAATATGAACCCATCGCTCAAGCTTTTTTGTTTTCATAAATGGTTTTAAATAATAGTCAAGCGTATCGCGGCGCTGAATCGTCCCGTACACAATTTCCGTTAATAATGCGACATCTTTCGAAGATAAAGAATTTGTTTCGATCGCTTTATTTAGCAATAAATTACTGTACGCTTCACGTTCCTCGATCGCCAAAAGAACATCAAGCGCCAATTTCCGTACATTCGCTTTATTCATGTTCATCCCCTAACATTGTTCCAATTTGCACCGTCGCTCCGCGCAAAAATTCAGTCGCTGTCATTTTTCTTTTTCCGGCTGGTTGTAACTCCGTAATTTTGATCGCTGTTTCATTTCCTGTCGCAACAATGATGCCATCTTCTTCAACAGCAATAATGGTTCCCGGCCGTGCCGAATGAGGCATGGCTACTTTTTCGCCCCACCAAATTTTCCACACATGCCCTTGCAGCGTTGTATAAGCAACAGGCCACGGATTCATGCCGCGAATATGGTTATAAATTTCTTCCCCGCTTTTGGACCAATCAATCTTTTCTTGCTCTCGCTTAATGTTATAGGCGAATGTCGCTTTTGTTTCATCTTGTTTCACAGGTGTAATGTTTCCAGAGAGCAAAAGAGGGATCGTTTCGGAAAGCAATTTTGCTCCCGCTTCGCTTAGCTTATCATGCAAGGTTCCGACTGTATCTCGCTCGTCAATCGGCACTTCCACTTGCGTCAAAATATCGCCGGCATCGAGCTGTTCCACCATGTACATAATGGTAATCCCTGTCTTTTCTTTTCCTTGCAAGATGGCGTAATGAATAGGTGCACCGCCGCGCAACTCTGGCAATAATGAAGCGTGAACGTTAATGCAGCCATATTTCGGTGCATCTAATAACGCTTTCGGCAAAATTTGCCCAAATGCCGCTGTAACAATTAAATCGGGCTGCAAGGCAATCACTTGTTCATATTGCTCTTTTTCACGAATTTTCGTTGGCTGCAACACAGGAATTCCGTATTGCTCCGCCTTTACTTTGACCGGCGGAGGCGTCAATTGCTGTTTTCTTCCTTTCGGCTTATCCGGTTGCGTCACGACTCCCACGACATTGTAGCCATCTTTCACTAGCTGCTCAAGAATCGGAACGGCAAAGTCTGGTGTACCCATAAACACAATTCTTGTCATCGATCCTACCTACCCTTCTAACTCTCCATCTTCATAATAACGAATCACTTTTGTCGTAAATAAAATTCCTTGTAAATGATCGATTTCATGCTGTAACGCTCGAGCTAAAAACCCGTTCGCTTCAAGCGTATATGTACGGCCACGGCGATTTTGCGCACGCACCTTTACATAATCGGCGCGCTTTACCTCTCCAAAAAGCCCTGGAAAGCTTAAACATCCTTCTGGACCGATTTGTTCGCCGCGCGCTTCAATGATCACAGGATTAATCAATTCAATTCGCCCATGGCGATCGCCAATATCGACAATCGCAATTTGTTGATCAATGCCGACTTGCGGGGCGGCTAATCCCACCCCATCGGCGGCGATCATCGTATCATACATGTCATTTAACAGTTTGACAAGCTGACGATCAAAGGTTGTTACTTTTTTACAAGGTGTTTCTAAAATAGGAGCTGGATATTTCACAATTTCTAATATAGCCAATGCACGTTCCTCCAATTTACATCATCATATATGGATTTAAATCAATCGTAATCGTTAATTCGCCTCTGTTTATCTCTTGTTGATAATGGTCAACAATTTTTCGCAAAACAGATGAAAAGTTTGGTTCTCGTTTGTATTTTATCATGCATTGATAACGATATCTATCGTTCATCCGCGCAATCGGAGAAGCAACTGGGCCAAGAATGATCGCTTGAGACGATAATTGCTTTTGTAAATAGTGGACAATTTTATCCGTAATGGCCACCGCTTTCGTTGCTTCCGGATGCGAAACGGTGATCAGCGTTAAATAGTAAAATGGCGGATAGCCATGCTTTTTACGGATCAGCATCTCTCGCTCATAAAACGTTTCGTAGTCATGTTTAGCCGCTAGCTCAATGCTGTAATGGTCAGGGGTATAGGTTTGAATGACCACTTCTCCCGGAAGCTGATGACGTCCTGCTCTTCCGCTTACTTGCGTCAATAATTGAAACGTTTTTTCGGCCGAACGAAAGTCGGGAAGATAAAGCATCGTATCGGCTGCCAACACGCCGACTAATGTCACCTTTGGAAAATCCAATCCTTTGGCAATCATTTGTGTCCCTAATAAAATATCAGCTTTTCCTTCGCCGAATTCATTTAACAGACGTTCGTGCGCCCCTTTTCGGCTCGTCGTGTCAACATCCATCCGAATGACGCGCGCCTCCGGTAACAGCTTTCCTAGCTCTTCCTCTACCTTTTGCGTACCCGTGCCAAAAAAACGAATATGTTCACTTTCGCAAGACGGACAGCGATGCAAAACCGCTTGTTCATATCCGCAATAATGGCATTTCAATCGTTGCTGAACGCGATGATACGTCAGCGAAATATCGCAATGCGGGCATTGAATGACATGTCCGCAATCGCGACACATCACAAACGAAGAATACCCGCGGCGATTTAAAAACAAAACGGATTGCTCCCCTTTTTCGAGTCGATCTTTTAATTTTTCAAATAAAAGGCGCGAAAACATGGAACGATTTCCGGCGCGCAATTCTTCACGCATATCAACAATGTCAACCGGCGGCAGCGCTTTGTCATTCATCCTCTTTTTTAAGGTTAATTGCTTATATACCCCTTTTTTGGCGCGCGCAAACGACTCGAGCGAAGGGGTCGCGCTGCCAAGAACAACAGGGCAGCGATGATAACGACCGCGAAAAATAGCCACATCGCGCGCATGATAACGAGGATTTTCTTCCTGTTTATAGCTCGTTTCATGCTCCTCATCAATAATAATGATGCCAAGATTTTCAAATGGAGCAAAAATGGCTGAGCGCGCTCCAACGACAAGCTGCACTTCTTTTCGCTGAATTTTGCGCCATTCATCATATTTTTCACCGAGCGATAATCCGCTATGAAGCACCGCTACTTTTGAACCAAATCGCCCTTTAAACCGCTTCACCATTTGCGGAGTAAGCGAAATCTCTGGAACGAGAACAATCGCTTCTTTTCCTTGTTTTAAGACCGCATCAATCGTCTGCATATATACTTCCGTTTTTCCGCTTCCGGTCACACCGTACATTAAAAAAACATCATGTTCTCCTTTTTCAATGCCTGCTAAAATTGGAGCAATCGCTCGCTGCTGATCTTCGGTAAGCGGAAGAGGAGACGTTTTGGCGAATGTTCGATCGGCAAACGGATCTCGATATACTTCGATTTCTTTTTCAACGACCAACTTTTTTTGCACGAGCGATTTAATGGCGGATAAAGAGCTGTTTGTTTCTTCAAGAAGCTGTTTCAACGGAAAAGAAGGGCCATTCTCAAGCAGAAATTGCAAAATTTCTTTTTGCTTAACCGCTTGAGCCGACAAACGGCTCATCGCTTCCATCGTTTGTTCAGCCGTTGATGTTAATTCCACCCATTTGGCTGTTTTTTTCTTCCCCTTCTCTTCGACACGATAAACGACTTCCAAATGCCCTTTCGCGATTTCTTTTTGCAACAGCGGCAGCAGAGATGTATGTTCAATTTCGCGCCAAGAAACCACCGTTCTGTCGCCAAAAAATAAGCGCACATCTTCATGAAGATGATCGATTCGTTCTTGAATGAGATGAATTTCCTTCTCATATTTTGCTTTCATTGCGGCTGGCAGCATCGCTTGCAATGCCGAAATCATAAAACAGAGCGTCGTCTCTGTTAGCCATTTTCCTAATTGCAATAATTCTTCATTTAATACAGGGGCGACATCCAGCAACGAATGAATCGGCTTGAGCTTTTCAACCTCTGTATCGGATTTGGTGTCAATGACAAATCCTTGAAGCAATCTTGTCCCAAACGGAACGATGACGCGCATGCCGGCTTGAACAACATCTTCCCATTCGTCTGGAACCAAATAATCAAACGGCCGATCGGTTTGGCGCGTCGGTATATCGACAATGACAGATGCTACTTTCATACAATCGCCTCAAGCTCACGACAAATTTCGAGCAAAATTTCTTTCGCCACTTCCGATTTTGGTAATAGCGGCAACTCTTTTTTAGAACCGTCTCGTTTAAATAGCGTAACGATATTTGTATCCGTGCCGAATCCCGCCCCTGCTTGAACAACATTGTTCGCAACAATCATATCGGCATTTTTGCTTTCTAGCTTATTTTTTGCATAACGCTCCACATCGTTTGTTTCGGCAGCAAAACCGACTAAAAACTGTTTTGTTTTTTGTTCACCTAGCGCTTTTAAAATATCGACCGTTCGCTCCATCACAATGGTATAGTCACCCGGCTGTTTTTTAATCTTATCTTTCGCTACATACTTTGGTCTGTAATCAGCAACGGCCGCCGTTTTAATGACGATATCACTATCATGAAAATAGTTCATCACTTCCTCATACATTTCTTGAGCGCTTTCGATGCGAATCGTCTTTACTCCATGCGGATCAGGCAAAGAAGTTGGGCCTGAAATTAATGTGACGTCCGCGCCAAAAGCAAAGGCGGCTTCGGCGATCGCATATCCCATTTTCCCTGTTGAATGATTGCTGAAAAAGCGCACCGGATCCAGTTTTTCGCGAGTTGGTCCAGCGGTTACAAGCACTTTTTTCCCTTTTAATAATGATCCATTGGCAAAATGTTGTTCCAACAAAGCAACGATCGTTTCAGGTTCCTCTAGTCTCCCTTTGCCAACATATCCGCATGCTAACAATCCTTCTGCTGGCTCAATAAATCGATAACCAAAGGACATTAATTTTTTCATATTTTCTTGAACGGCAGGATGATCATACATATGAACATTCATCGCCGGGGCAATCCAAATCGGGGCTTTCGTTGCTAATAGCGTCGTCGTAAGCATGTTATCTGCAATCCCATTTGCTAACTTCCCAATCGTATTGGCTGTCGCAGGAGCCACTAAAACGAGGTCGGCCCAATCGGCTAAATCGATATGGGCAATCACATTTGGTTTTTTCTCGTCAAACGTATCGACATATACTTCATTTTTTGATAACGCTTGAAACGTCAGCGGCGTCACAAAATGACACGCCGCTTCGCTCATAATGACTTTTACATTTGCTCCTGCTTGGACAAGTTTGCTCGTTAACGCTGCCGCTTTATAAACGGCGATTCCGCCTGTCACGCATAATAAAACGTTTTTTCCCTTTACCATGGCTATAGTCCCCCTGATTTGACTTTGTAAAAAAATAACAACCTAAAAGATTAGGTTGTCATGTTCAGCTTATTCGGCTTCATCTTCTCTGCCGACTTCAATGTGGCCAGCCGCAATTTCCTCTAATGCCTTTCCAACAAACTTTTTCGATACTGGTTTTTCAATCGTTAAATCATCTTTCTCTTGAAGTTGACGGGCACGTTTTGCTGCGACCGTCACAAGCGTATATTTTGAATCTAACTTTTGCATTAATAAGTCGATAGAAGGATATAACATCTTTCACTCAACCTCCAACATTTTTTTGTATCGACATGCGACTCGTTCGCGGCGGCAATGTTCAGCCATCACGATCGCTTTAATTCGTTCACAAGCGAGTTCAACTCGATCATTTTCCACAACATAATCGTATGCATCCATCATTTCGAGCTCTTCCCTAGCTGCTCTTAAACGATCGCGGATGAGCTCTTCAGACTCTGTGCCGCGCATCTCAATGCGCTTTCTCAACTCGCTTAAGCTAGGAGGGGCGAGAAAAATAAACAATCCTTCTGGAAATACTTTACGAACTTGAAGCGCACCTTGCACTTCAATTTCTAGAAATACATCTTTTCCTTCTTGCAATGTTTTTTCGACATAATCGATCGGCGTTCCATAATAGTTGCCAACATACTCAGCCCATTCAAGCAACTTATTCTCGCGGATCATTTGCTCAAATTCTTCGCGCGTTTTGAAGAAGTAATCAACTCCGTCTACTTCTCCTTCGCGCGGTTTTCTTGTTGTCACTGAAATCGAGTATTGTAAGTTAATATCTGGCTGTGAAAATAACGCTTTGCGAACTGTTCCTTTTCCTACTCCAGATGGACCAGATAAAACAATTAATAAACCTCTCTCGCTCACCAACAATCCCTACCCTTCTTCTGATACATCATCGCGATTGAGTAAACGTTGTGCTACGGTTTCAGGTTGAACAGAAGATAAAATGACATGGTCGCTATCCATAATGAGAACCGCTCTCGTTCGTCTTCCATGCGTTGCATCAATCAGTTTTCCATTTTCTCTTGCATCTTGGACAATGCGTCGAATCGGAGCAGAGTCGGGACTAACAATCGAAATAATCCTTGTCGCCGAGACCATATTCCCGTACCCGATATTGATTAACTTTATCCCCATAAATGCTCCCCCTACTTGAATCTAGTGTCGCCGCAACCATTTTATTATAAACAAGCTACTCCACATTTTGTACTTGTTCTTTAATTTTTTCAAGCGCACTTTTCATTTCGACGACTTGAGCGGCGATTTCATGATCGTTTGCTTTGGAACCGATCGTATTAATTTCGCGATTTAATTCTTGGACTAAAAAATCGAGTTTGCGGCCAACGGCTTCTTGTTGACGAACGGTCATCCGAAACTGCTCGATATGACTGTAAATGCGTTTTAATTCTTCATTTATATCAATTTTTTCAGCGAAAATCGCCACTTCCGTTAAAATGCGATTTTCATCGACCGTTCCTTGCAAAAATTCGCTGACGCGCTTGTGAATGCGCTCGCGATATTGAGCAACCACCTTCGGCGCCAACGTTTCAATCCGTTTTGCACATTGCTCAATTTTTTCAAGTTGCTGCAATAAATCATCGAGCAACGCTTTCCCTTCTTGTTCACGCATGCTTCTTAATTGTAAAGCAGCTTCCTTTGTTGCATCAACAAGAAGCGAAACAATTTCTTCGTTTTTTGCCGGTTCTTCAATTACTTCCATCGCATGTGGGAACGACAGAAAGTGTAAAAGTGAAACGTCTTGCTGCAACCCAAAGCGGTCGCACATTTGCGTCAATACTTCGTTATATTCATCAAGCAAGCGCCAATCGACTTGCAATTTTCGTTCAACAAGTTCTTCTCCTTGAATGGTGACAAATACTTCCACTCGACCTCTAGAAACATGTTCCATTACTACTTTTTTGATTTTATCTTCAAACATCATCCATTGTCTAGGCATACGAATCGAAATTTCGCAAAAACGGTGATTGACCGATTTCATTTCAACCATGATTGACATGTTTTCGTTTTCTTTTTTACTTCGACCAAAACCAGTCATGCTCAAGATCATTATATCACATCCATCATTTCCATTATTCAGTTCCTTCAACAAAGAAAGGTAATAGAGAGACTCCATTACCTTTTGTCATTATGTTATTATAGCATATTTTAAACTATATGAGTAAAACATTTCACGGGCGCTTTCGTTTTTGAAAAAGCGAACCGGCAAGCAAAAATGTCGGCAGTGCAGAAAGCCCAACAATCAGCAGCCAATCCGTCAGCGGAAGAGCGACCGTATGAAAAATCGGCTGAAGCGGTGGATAATAAATCACGACAAGCAAAAGAAGCAAAGAAGAAAGAACCGCCAAGACGAGATACATATTTTCAAATGGATTCCGATCGAATACAGAACGCTCGCTTCGACAATCAAAAACATGAATCAGCTGCGCCATCACTAACGTAGCAAATGCCACCGTTTGAGCATACACTAACTCATTCGGATTGCGCGTGTAAACAACGATAAAAGCAATTAACGTCATCGCTCCGATCAAAAAGCCGCGGCTAATAATTTTCCATCCTAGACCACGCGCAAAAATCCCTTCCTTCGGATGGCGCGGCGGCCGCTTCATCACATTTTCTTCAGCCGGATCAAGCCCTAGCGCCATCGCCGGCAAACCATCTGTCACAAGATTGACCCATAAAATTTGAATCGGCACAAGCGGCAGCGGCAAGGCTAAAATCATCGCAAATAGCATGACTAAAATTTCACCGACATTCGAAGCTAGCAAATAACGAATAAATTTGCGAATATTTTCGTAAATATTTCTTCCTTCTTTAATCGCCGCTTTAATCGTCGCAAAATTATCATCTAATAGCACAAGTGAAGCTGCCTCTTTGGAAACATCCGTTCCTGTTATTCCCATCGCAATTCCAATGTTTGCTGTTTTAATCGCTGGAGCATCGTTGACTCCATCTCCTGTCATCGCGACGATATGACCGCGTCTTTGCAACGCTTGCACAATCTTTAATTTATGCTCTGGCGATACGCGCGCAAAAACGTATACATCGTCAACCATCTCTTCCAATTCTTCAATTGACAGCGTTGATAATGTCGCCCCATCCATCACTTTTCCATTCGATGGCAAAACATTTAATTTGCGCGCAATCGCTTTTGCAGTCAGTACATGATCTCCAGTAATCATGATCGTCTTAATTCCTGCACGTTTACATTCTTCAACAGCTTGTTTCACTTCTGGGCGTGGCGGATCAATCATCCCTTGCAATCCAACAAATGTTAACTCTTTTTCTACATCCATTTCATTCAAAATCTTTTCGTTCGCTTGAAGCGGCTTATAAGCGATCGCAATCGTTCGCAACGCTTGTGCCGCAAGCGAATCAATCGTTGCTTGCACATATTTTCTTTCATGTCCACTCATCAATTGCGCTTTTCCATCGATGAAAATGGAGCGGCATTTTTCTAATAACACATCTGGTGCCCCTTTTGTCACAACAAAACGGCGATTCATTCGATCTTTCACGATGACGGTCATCATTTTCCGCACGGAATCGAACGGAAACTCGTGTTCAATCACAAACTCTTTTTTCATTCGCTCTTCTGTCCAACCCGCTTTTGCCGCTGCAACAATTAAAGCGCCTTCCGTTGGATCGCCATCAATATAATACGTTCGACCTTTTTTCTTTAATTGAGAATGATTGCACAACCATCCAAAAAGTAAAAGCTGCTGCAGCGGTTGGTCGACCTTGCTTTCTCGTCCGTCGCAGTAAAACGTTCCCTTCGGTTCGTATCCTGTCCCCGTCACTGTCCACATTTTTCGATTCGTCCATAAATGGGTGACGGTCATTTTATTTTCAGTCATCGTTCCTGTTTTATCCGAACAAATAACTGAAGCGCAACCAAGCGTCTCTACGGCAGGCAATTTGCGAACAATCGCCTTTTTTTTCATCATTCGTTGGACACCGAGCGACAAAACAACGGTGACAATGGCCGGCAATCCTTCTGGAATCGCCGCTACCGCAAGTGACACTCCAGCTAAAAACATGTCATACAACGCATGCCCTTGCCATACGCCAAGCATAACAACCAAACACGTTAAGCCAAGAGCGATGACAATTAAAATTTTCCCGAGTTGTTCTAATTTGCGTTGCAGCGGCGTCATCATCGTTGGAGCAGATTGTAACAAATCGGCAATTTGCCCCATCGCTGTGTTCATTCCCGTAGCGACTACAATGCCAACTCCGCTTCCTTTTGTCACAAGCGTGCCCATAAACGCCATATTATGCCGATCACCAAGCTGAACATGATCACCCTCTATCGGTTCAGATGACTTTTCCGATGGAATCGATTCCCCTGTTAACGCGGATTCTTCAATTTCCAGCCCTTTTACTTCAACGAGTCGCAAATCGGCACCGATGCGATCGCCACTTGAAAATTTCACAATATCTCCGACAACCAGCTGAGTAGATGGAATTTTCACCCATTCCCCATTTCGCAGCACGATCGACTCTGGAGCGGACAATTGTTTCAATGCCTCTAGCGACTTTTCCGCACGCCGCTCTTGAAAAAAACCTAAAAAGGCATTAATGATGACGATGGCAATAATCGCAATCGCATCAACGTATTCCCCAAGGAAGCCAGAAATGACCGTCGCGATTAGTAAAATTAGCACCATAAAATCTTTAAATTGGCCGAAAAATAATAAAAGAGCAGACGGCTTTTTCGCTTCTTTTAGCTCATTCGTCCCAAATTGTTTCAATCGTTTTTTCGCTTCTTTTTCCGTCAGTCCGCTCGCCATGTTCGTGTTTACCTTTTTTTCAACATCATGAATGCGCAATGCATGCCAATTCATCCCTCTCCCCCTTCCGCTTTACTCATCTATGAAAGCTTATTCACCCTCGTCCAAAAAAATGCTATAAAATGATAGAAGGACAAAATAGAAAGAAAGGTGTTTACCATGTCATTTGACGGAGTGTTTACCTATGCAATGACAAAAGAATTAAAGCAAACGCTCGAAGGAGGACGGATTACGAAAATTCATCAGCCGTTTAAACATGAGCTCGTATTGCAAATTCGCTCGCACGGGCAAAATCATAAATTGTTGTTATCCGCCCATCCAAGCTACGCGCGCGTTCACATCACAAAAGAAACATATGACAATCCTGCCGAGCCGCCGATGTTTTGCATGCTGTTGCGCAAACATTTAGAAGGAAGCGTCATTGAGTCGATTCGCCAAGTTGATTTCGACCGCATCATCATCATTGAAACAAAAGGGCGCAACGAAATTGGGGATCTATCCACGAAGCAATTAATCATTGAAATTATGGGAAGACACAGCAACATCATTTTAGTCGAAAAAGAAACAAACACGATCATTGACAGCCTGAAGCATCTCTCCCCTGCCGTCAATCGCTATCGAACCGTTTTGCCGGGTCATCCATACGTCGCACCGCCATCGCACGGAAAAATCAATCCGCTTGAGGCAACGGAAGAAACCGTCATCAAAAAACTCGATTTCCTCGCCGGCAAATTAGCGGATCAGCTCGTTGCCACGTTTGCGGGCATTTCGCCGCTGTTAGCGAAAGAAGCGGTATTTCGCGCTGGTCTGGCGAATCGAACAACATTGCCGAAAAGCTTTATTGCGCTCATGGATGATGTGCGCATGAATCGGTTTACGCCATGCATTTATACAAATAACGAAAAGGAAATTTTTTATGTCCTTCCGCTTTCTCATATGGAAGGCGAGAAAAAGCAATTTGACACATTGAGCGACATGCTCGACCGCTTTTATTTCGGCAAAGCCGAACGCGACCGCGTCAAACAGCAGGCACACGACTTAGAGCGATTCATCATCAACGAAAAAGCGAAAAACGAGAAAAAACTAAAAAAATTAGAACAAACATTAGAAGAAGCAAAAAATGCAGACCAATATCGGCTTTACGGGGAATTGTTGACCGCCAATTTATACGCGATTCAGCGCGGCATGAAAGAAATCGAAGTCATCAACTATTACGATGAAAACGGCGCTACGATTACGATTCCACTCGATGTGCAAAAATCGCCGTCCGAAAATGCGCAACATTACTTTCAAAAATACCAAAAAGCAAAAAACTCGTTACAAATCGTCCAAGAACAAATCGAGCGCACAAAACAGGAGATCGATTATTTTGAGAACCTTCTTCAACAGCTCGAAACAGCCGCTCCAAAAGATATCGAAGAAATTCGCGAGGAATTAATCGAGGGAGGATATTTGCGCGCGCGGCCAACGAAACAAACAAAAAAACAAAAGCAAACGAAAATCGAACTCGAACGCTATGTTTCAAGCGATGGAACGGAAATTCTCGTCGGCAAAAACAATAAACAAAACGATTATTTAACGACAAAACTAGCAAGCAAAGACGACATTTGGCTACATACAAAAGATATCCCGGGCTCCCACGTCGTCATTCGCAGCAAAAATCCATCGGAACAAACGATTATCGAAGCGGCTCATCTTGCTGCTTACTTCAGCAAAGCGCGGCAATCCAGCTCCGTCCCTGTTGACTATACGCGCATTCGCTACGTCAAAAAACCGAGCGGCGCCAAACCGGGCTATGTCATTTACGAAAACCAACAAACGATCTATGTTACACCGGATGAAGATTTAGTGATTAAAATGAAAAAAAGCATCTAAACCATAATAAAAACACCTTCTAAATCGCCAATGTTATTACATGCGGTTTATGAAGGTGTTTTTACATTCTTAATTTATTACCAGTTCAATGATTGGCTGGCGGTATGATTCCTGAAACGAGAAGAATAAAGAAGATGAATCCTATAAATAAAAATAGCAACGAAGCATAAAATGCCGGTCCTTTGCGAAATTGAAACTCTTCCCTCTCTTGAATATAAAGAGTTAATGCGCTATTTTTGCTATTGATCCAATTAGCAATCGCCCCTCCGCTGCTTGAGAACCAAAAAATAAGAAACGAACACGCAACTCCGACAAGAAACATAATCTCGATAAATCGAATCGATAGCTTTATAGAGATTAAATATGTTAAAACCGTTTCGATCATGAATGTAACGAAAGCAATGATTATGTTCCTTTTCATTGTGCACCCCCTTAATAAATATTTTGGGAACATTATAGATACTTTAGAAAACATTCCCCTATCACACAGTAGATTATAAAAATTATTTTCAAAATTCAATAAATTTACATTATATTTTTGGCAAAAAACATAAAAAAGGCGTTTTCTTAACGAAAACACCTAAAACGAATTTTCCTACTTCCCCCACCCCTCTGGCTGTTTCCGCCACTCTCGTAATATCGTAACATCTTCTTCTGCAATCACTTCCATTTCGACCGCTGTTTCGATGAGGGTGTCATAATCGGTGAGCGTATAGGCGTCCACGTTGTTTTCGGCAAACGCTTGTTTTCCTTTTTCAAGACCATAGGTAAAAATGGCCACGACCCCAAGTACTTCACAACCTTCCTCTCGTAATGCACGCACCGCGTTCAAAGAGCTTCCCCCTGTTGAAATTAAATCTTCGACGACAACGACCTTTTGTCCTTGTTCAACTTTTCCTTCAATTTGTTTCCCTTTTCCGTGTCCTTTTGCTTGGCTGCGCACGTAGCACATCGGGAGGCTTAAACGCTCGCTTGTCCATGCGGCATGCGGAATCCCTGCGGTCGCCGTTCCAGCGATGACTTCAACGTCTGGAAAATGCGTGCGAATGAGCGTTGCAAGCCCATCGGCAATCGCGCTTCTGACGTTTGGATACGCTAACGTGAGCCGGTTGTCGCAATAAATCGGCGACTTGATTCCCGATGACCATGTAAACGGGTCATGCGGCTGTAAAGATACGGCCCCGATTTGCAGTAAATGTGTGGCGATTACTTTTTTCATTGTTCTTCCTCTCCATTCCATTCTCGTTGTAATCGTTCGTAAGCCGCGTACGGATCGGCGGCGCGTGTAATGCTTCTTCCGACGACGATCGCGCTGGCACCGAGCTTTCTTGCTTCATATGGGGTGACGACGCGAACTTGATCGTTTTTTTCATCATCGGCAAAGCGAATGCCCGGCGTGACAGTCAAAAATGATGGGCTTAAGTACTTACGAATGATCGGCACTTCTTTTGCCGAACAGACGACGCCATCGAGTCCGCTCTCTTTTGCCAAAGACGCATAATGAAGCACTGTCTCTTCCAGCGAACGTTCGATGAGGAGCTGTTTGTGCAGCATTTGTTCGCTTGTGCTCGTTAATTGAGTGACCGCAATGCAATACGGACGGCGCGCCCCGCTTGGCGTACCAGCCTCTAATCCTTCAAGCGCTGCTTCCATCATTGTCGTTCCGCCAGCGGCATGGACGTTCACAAGATCAATCCCTAAACGAGAAAGCCCTTGCATCGCCCGCTTGACCGTATTCGGAATATCGTGAAGCTTTAAATCTAAAAAAATACGATGGCCCTGTTCTTTTAAATCGTAAATGATGGCTGGGCCTTCCTGATAGTATAATTCCATGCCGACTTTGACGAATAACGATTCATGTGGAAATCGCCGCAAAAATGTTTTCACTTCTTCCATTGACGGAAAATCAAGCGCCACAATAAACGGACGGTTCACCTTTTTTCCAGCTCCTTCCCGTGCATTCAGAAATGTGCTCAAAGCCGAGTTCATCGAGCAATGCCGGCAATTCGGCAATGATGTTCGGACAAACGAACGGATCGATAAAATTGGCGGTTCCGACCGCGACGGCGCTTGCTCCGGCATAGAAAAATTCAATGACATCTTCCGCCGACTGAATGCCGCCCATGCCGATAATCGGAATAGAGACCGCTTGACTCACTTCATAAATCATCCGAATTGCAATCGGTTTAATCGCTGGCCCCGACAATCCTCCTGTCCGATTGGCAAGCACCGGCTGAGCGGTTTTGACGTCAATGCGCATGCCAAGAAGCGTATTAATCATCGTTAAGCCATCGGCTCCTGCCGCTTCGATTGCCCTTGCCATTTCGACAACGTTCGTGACGTTCGGAGAAAGTTTCACATAAACAGGTACTTCTGAGACTTCTTTTACAAGCTTCGTTAGTTCTGCGGCGACTTCCGGGACGGTTCCAAAAGCCATGCCGCCTTTTTTCACGTTCGGGCAAGAAATGTTCAGTTCAAGCGCATAAACGTTTGGCGCTTTCGATATTTCTTTAGCGACTTCCACATATTCTTCCATCGTTGAACCAGCGATATTGGCGATGATGGGCACATCAAATTGCGCAAGCCACGGCAATTCTTCTTCCATCACCTTTTGTAAACCGGGGTTTTGCAAACCAATGGCATTCAACATCCCACTTGGCGTTTCAGCCACTCGCGGCGTCGAATTTCCAAAACGCGCTTCCAGCGTTGTTGCTTTAATCATGATCGCTCCGAGCTGACTTAAGTCATACAATTGCGCATATTCACGTCCAAATCCGAAACAGCCCGAAGCAGGCATAATCGGATTTTTCAACGAAAGGCCTGGCAGTTGAACAGCTAAACGATTCATAAGATCACCTCCCCGGCTTTGAACACAGGTCCATCGCTGCATACTTTTTTGTACGCGGTTTCGCTGTTAGGTACGCGGCAGACGCAGGCAAAACAGGCACCGATGCCGCACCCCATACGTTCTTCTAACGAAAGGTACACTTCCTTGTTCGGAAACGCTTGTTCGAGCGCCTTTAACATCGGTTTTGGGCCACAGGCGTACAACACGTCAAAAGAAATGGCGCATTCAGCGATGACATCGGTCACCAATCCTTTTGTTCCGTAGGAGCCGTCAACGGTGGCGACATGCGTTTCGCCGAGTTTAGCAAATTCATTTTTATAAAACATGACATCTTTATTTTGAAAACCAAGCACATGAATGACATTTACATCTTTTTTCACAAGCCGTTTGGACAATTCATAAAGCGGCGGAACGCCGATCCCGCCACCAACAATGAGAGCGGTTTGCCCCGCTTTTACCGCATCAAGCGGAAAGCCGTTTCCGAGCGGACCGAGAACGTCCACCGTTTCGCCAGGCCGTTTTTCAGAAAGAAGGGTCGTTCCTATCCCCTCTTTTCGATAAATGATCGTACATTGGCTCGTTTCTTTATCGATCTGGCAAAGGCTCAGCGGACGGCGTAAAAGCGGATCCGCTTGCGAAGTTATTTTAATATGAACAAATTGACCAGGCTTGTTCATTTCATGCACTAACGGACCTGTTAACGTAAGCGCATAAATGTTTTCAGCGATTGGCTCATGAGCGACAATCATCATATGTTCTCGTTTCATCATAAGCGCACCCACTCTTCTGACATCGCCGTTGTCGAAAAAGTCATCGATTCAAGCACTTGCAGCATCGCTTTGGCGGTATCTAGCGATGTTAAGCAAGGAATGCCGTTTTCCACCGCTTCACGGCGAATGCGGAAACCATCGCTTTCTGGCTGCTTTCCTTTTGTTAACGTGTTAATGACGACCTGTGCTTTCCCTTGACGGATCACATCTAAAATGTTCGGCGATTCAGAATGAATTTTGTTGACGACGGTAACCGGAATATTCGCTGCTTTCAATGCTTCGGCTGTTCCGTTTGTCGCAAGCAACTGGTAACCGATGCGATGGAATCGTCTGGCTAATTCAATCGCTTCTTCTTTGTCTTTGTCGGCAACCGTTAGCAACACCGAGCCATAAGAGCGAATGTGAATGCCTGATGCGACCAACCCTTTATATAGCGCTTTTTCAAACGTTGTATCTTTGCCGATCACTTCGCCGGTCGATTTCATTTCTGGTCCAAGCGAAATATCGACATTACGCAACTTCGCAAATGAAAACACAGGTACTTTGACATATACTCCTTCGCATTCGCGTCGCAATCCTGTTTCATAGCCAAGTTCGGCAAGTTTCGCGCCTAAAATCACTTTCGCTGCAATATTCGCCATCGGAACGCCCGTAATTTTACTTAAAAATGGTACCGTTCGGCTTGAACGTGGATTCACTTCAAGGACATACACTTCATCGTTGTACATGACAAATTGAATGTTTAATAGACCGACAATGCGCAATCCTTTCGCAAGTGCAATCGTATAGTCGACGATTTTTTGTTGAATGTGCGGCGCTAATGTTTGCGGCGGATACACAGCAATCGAGTCGCCAGAATGTACCCCTGCCCGTTCGATGTGTTCCATAATGCCCGGGATAAACACCGTTTCGCCATCGGAAATCGCATCGACTTCTATTTCTTTTCCGATTAAATAGCGGTCAATTAACACCGGATGTTGCGGATTCACTTTTACGGCGTTTTCCATATAGTGCAAAAGTTCTTCTTCTTTGTAGACAATTTCCATCGCTCGGCCGCCAAGAACGTAAGACGGACGAACTAAAACAGGATAGCCGATTTCTTCAGCAATGCGCACCGCTTCCTCGACAGAAAAGGCCGTTTTTCCTTTTGGCTGCGGAATTCCTAACTGTGACAATGTTTGCTCAAACTTATCGCGGTTTTCAGCGCGGTCCAAATCTTCTAAAGACGTGCCGAGAATGCGAACACCGCGCGCCGAAAGCTCAGCCGCTAAGTTAATCGCTGTCTGTCCCCCAAATTGAACAATAACGCCTACGGGTTTTTCTAAATCGATCACATGCATGACGTCTTCAATCGTTAGCGGTTCAAAATAAAGTTTGTCGGAGATGCTGAAATCGGTTGATACCGTCTCTGGATTATTATTAATAATAATCGCTTCATAGCCCGCTTCTTTAATCGCCCACACCGAATGAACGGTCGCGTAGTCAAATTCGATTCCTTGCCCGATGCGGATTGGTCCTGAACCGAGCACAACGACGCTGTTTCGTTCGGTGACAATCGATTCGTTTTCTTCTTCATATGTGCTGTAATAATACGGCGTTTCTGATTCAAATTCTGCCGCGCACGTATCAACCATTTTATAAACAGGAATAATGTTGGCTTGTTTTCTTATTTCATAAATGTCGCGTTCACGTTTATTCCAAAGCTTTGCGATCGTCACATCGGCAAAGCCGAGCGCCTTTGCTTTTCGCAATACATCTAAATCGCCAACATGATCGCGAATGACCGCTTCATAACGAACGACGTTTTCGATTTTGGTTAAGAAAAAGCGATCGATTTGGCTCCATTCGTGAATTTGTTCAATCGTAAAGCCGCGGCGGATCGCTTCGGCAATGTAAAACAATCGCTCATCTCCCGCTTTGCGAATCCGCTTTTCAAGCAATTCATCCGAGACCGTTTCGGCATTTTTTAGTTCAAGATGATAGACGTTTGTTTCTAACGAGCGAATCGCTTTTAACAGCGATTCTTCGAACGTGCGGCCAATGGCCATCACTTCCCCTGTTGCCTTCATTTGCGTGCCAAGACGCCGATTGGCTGACTCAAATTTATCAAACGGAAAGCGCGGAATTTTCGTGACGACATAATCAAGCGCTGGCTCAAAACACGCATACGTTTTTCCTGTTACCGGGTTCATCATTTCATCTAACGTTAAACCGACCGCAATTTTTGCCGCCAGTTTGGCGATTGGATATCCGGTTGCTTTGGATGCTAGAGCGGACGAGCGGCTCACGCGCGGATTCACTTCAATCACATAGTAATGAAAGCTGTGTGGATCCAGTGCCAGCTGGACGTTGCATCCGCCTTCGATGCCAAGGGCGCGAATAATTCGCAGCGATGCATTTCGCAGCAATTGATATTCACGGTCGCTTAACGTTTGGCTTGGAGCGACAACGATCGAATCGCCTGTATGAATGCCAACTGGATCGATATTCTCCATGTTGCAGACGACGATGGCGTTGTCGTTTGCATCGCGCATCACTTCATACTCAATTTCTTTATATCCGGCGATGCTTTTTTCTAATAAACATTGGTGAACCGGGCTCATTTTTAAACCGTTCGAAACAATTTCAATCAATTCTTCTTCATTCGTACAAATGCCGCCGCCTGTTCCACCGAGCGTGAAGGCTGGGCGAACGATGACCGGATAACCGACCGTTTGGACGAATGCGAATGCCTCTTCTAAACTATGAATAATTTCGCTTTCTGGAACTGGTTCACCAAGCTCGTTCATCAGGGCACGAAACTGCTCGCGGTCTTCCGCTTTTTCAATCGCTTCAAGCTTTGTGCCAAGAATTTCAACACCGCATTCTTCAAGCACACCTGTTTTCGCTAATTCGACCGCTAAGTTTAACCCCGTCTGTCCCCCGAGCGTCGGCAAAATCGCATCGGGGCGCTCTTTGCGGATAATGCGCGAAACAAATTCAAGCGTTAACGGCTCCATATACACTTTGTCGGCAATTTCTGTATCTGTCATAATCGTCGCAGGGTTGGAGTTGACTAAAATGACTTTATAGCCTTCTTCTTTTAACGCTAAGCATGCTTGCGTCCCTGCATAATCAAATTCCGCCGCTTGACCGATGACAATCGGGCCAGAACCGATGACTAAAATCGTTTCAATATCTTGGCGTTTAGGCATGGATGATGTCCCCTTCCTTTTGAAACTGTTCGATCATTGCCATAAACTCGTCGAACAAACCGTTCGCATCTTCCGGTCCAGGAGAAGCTTCTGGATGGTATTGCACCGTAAAGGCTGGATAATCGAGATGGCGCAATCCTTCAATCGTGCCATCGTTTAACGCGACATGGGTCACTTGTAATCTCGTTTGTTTTAGCGATTGTTCATTCACCGTATAGCCATGGTTTTGTGAAGTCATCATCACTTTCCCTGTCGCCAAATGCTTGACTGGATGGTTCGAACCACGATGACCAAACTTCATTTTTTCCGTATCAGCCCCGCAAGCAAGAGCGAACAATTGATGGCCGAGACAAATGCCAAAGATCGGCACTTTTCCAAGTATTCCTTGAATCATCTGAATCGCTTCCGGAACATCTTTCGGATCCCCAGGTCCGTTGGAAAGCATGACACCGTCTGGGTTTAAGCGAAGCACGTCCTCCGCTGTCGCATTGTACGGGAGAACGATCACATCGCAATTTCGTTTATTTAGCTCGCGCAAAATGCCATGTTTCATGCCAAAGTCAACAAGCACCACGCGATGGCCGCGTCCCGGGCTTGCATACGCGCTTTTGGTCGACACGCGCTTCACTTGATCGTTTGGTAAATTGGTAGATTTTAAATAGTCGACCGCTTCTTGAACGCTGACATCTAAATCGCAAAGAATCCCTTTTAACGTTCCGTATTGGCGAATGATGCGCGTTAACTTTCTCGTATCGATTCCGGCTAACCCAGGAATGTTTTTTATTTTTAAATATTCATCAAGCGTCATTTCATTGCGCCAGTTTGAAGGAGCATCGCACACTTCCTTGACGATAAGCCCGTGAATGTGCGGTTCAATCGATTCAAAGTCATCGCGGTTAATGCCGTAATTGCCGATTAACGGGTACGTCATCGTCACAATTTGCCCGCAATAAGACGGATCGGATAAAATTTCTTGATAGCCGGTCATTCCTGTGTTAAAGACAACTTCCCCCATCTTCTTTTCCATGCTGCCAAACGCTTCACCGACGAAAAAAGTGCCATCTTCTAAAATAAGTTGCCGCTTCATTGTTCTCTCCCTTTCTGCCATACAAGTTTTCCAGAGACAAATGTCATCGTTGGCCAACCTTTGCATTTCCACCCTGCAAACGGTGTATTTTTTCCTTTCGATACAAACGCGTTCGGATCAATCGCTTCTTCTGTATGTAAATCAATGACGGTAACATCTGCTTTAGCGCCGACTGCCAATGTTCCTGCATGGATTTTGAATGCTTCTGCCGGTTTTTTCGTAAACCAATCCACTAGCTGTTTGAGCGTGCATTTTTTTGTTTCGACGAAATGCGTGTAAAGAAGCGGAAATGCCGTCTCAAGCCCGACGATTCCAAACGGAGCAAGCTCCATTCCTTCTTGTTTTTCCGCTTCTGTATGCGGCGCATGGTCGGTGGCGATAAAATCGATCGTGCCGTCTAAAATTCCTTCTACCAACGCATCGCGATCTTCTTTGCTTCTTAGCGGCGGGTTCATTTTAAAATTCGCATTAAGCCCCGGGATGTCTTCATCGCAAAGAAGAAGATGATGCGGCGTTACTTCCGCCGTCACGCGAATGCCTGCTCGCTTTGCATCGCGCACAACGCGAACCGACTCTTTCGTGCTGATATGGCATACGTGATAATGACAGCCTGTTGCCTCCGCTAGCAGCACATCGCGGGCAATATGGACCGATTCGCATACAGACGGAATGCCTGCTAATCGATGCTTTTTTGCAAATGTTCCGTCGTGAACCGCTCCTTTATACGTCAGCGTCTCATCTTCGCAATGCGCCACAATCGGCATATTAAGCGCAGCTGCTTGCTTCATCGCTTCATACATCATTTGCGCGCTTTGCACTCCGACACCGTCATCGGTAAACGCAAACGCTCCTGCTTCTTTTAATTCGACAAAATTCGTCAATTGCCTGCCAAGTTGCCGCACGGTAATGGATGCATAAGGAAGAACGTTCACATGAGCGGTTTGGCGAATGCGTTTATAAAGCCATTCCATTTGCTCTTTCGTATCGGGGACCGGACGAGTGTTCGGCATCGCGGCAATGGTCGTGAAACCGCCTTTTGCCGCAGCTAGCGTACCGGTAGCGATCGTTTCTTTATGTTCGCCGCCCGGTTCCCGCAAATGAACGTGCAAATCAATAAAACCAGGTGCAAGCAATTGACCATTAACGTCAATGACTTCGTCGTCTGTCGTTACCTCAATAGTAGAAGACAATTCCGCTATAATTTCACCAACGATTTTCAGTTCAATCGGCTCTAACTGTCCTTCTTTATTAAGCGAGCGAGCATTTTTCAAAATAATAGCCATTCTGCATTCTCCTTTCATAAGACTCAAGCGCTCTTTTTAATACCGCCATGCGCACATACACGCCGTTTTCCATTTGTTTAAAAATACGGGAGCGTTCACATTCGACAAGGCTGCTAGCCATTTCGACGTCGCGATTGACTGGAGCTGGGTGCAAAATGATGCTTCTTGCTTTCATTCGGCTTGCTCGCTCAACCGTTAATCCATATTGTTGATGATATTGTTCTTTTGTAAGCCCTATTTTCTCACCGTGCCGCTCATGTTGAATGCGCAACAACATGACGACATCCGCTTCGCGAATCGCTGAATCTAAGTCCACGTATGTTCCGTACGGATTCGTTTCATCTTTCCACTCATCTGGACTTGAAAAAAGCACCGTCGCTCCTAGCCGCGTTAATATTTCGGCATTGGAACGAGCGACGCGGCTATGGCGAATGTCGCCAATGATTGCCACCGTTACATGCTGAAACGTGCCAAAATGCTGTTGAATCGTCATTAAGTCTAAAAGCGATTGTGTTGGATGGTGACCACAACCATCGCCTGCATTAATGATTGGGATCGAGATCGATTGTAAGGAGTCAAAATAGCGATCGTGCGGATGGCGAATGACAACTGCGCGCACGCCAATCGCTTCTAACGTTCGAACGGTATCATACAACGTTTCCCCCTTTTGAACGCTTGATGTTTGAACATCAAACGGAACGGGTTGCAATCCTAATTTTCGCGCCGCCACCTCAAAGCTGCATTTCGTTCTTGTACTCGGCTCAAAAAACAAATTTGCCACAAACGTCGGTTCAGAAACCTTCCATTGCTTCCCTTTTGCAAATTCACTTGCCTCTTCTAAAATAAGCAGCACTTCATCAAGCGATAGTTGCGATAACGTCAATAAATGTTTCATCGGATATGCCTCCCAATCATTTTTAACAAAAAACACCCTGTCAAATGGACAGGGTGTTTTGCGCATGAAGACAAAAACGCTTCTTGAATGAACCGTTTTTCCATTTGCGCAACTCCACCCTTTTAAGTCTCGCTGGACTTAATTAAAAGGTGATTTATGCGACATCGTTTTCATGTTGTTCTTCAAACAAATTTTCAGTCACTTCTGGGCGGCCCGGCAAAATGAAGTTTAATAACACACCAGAAAGTGCGGCCAGCGCCATGCCTTGAATTTGAAATTGTTCAGATACTTTAATAAACGCGCCGCCGATTCCGATCACGAGAATAACCGAAGAGATGACTAAATTTCGTTTATCACCGAAATCAACTTTGCTGTCAACAAGCATCCTTAATCCTGATGAAGCGATAATTCCGAAAAGAAGGATCGATACGCCTCCCATGACCGGAGTTGGAATAGAGCTGATGAGCGCTGTTATTTTGCCGACAAATCCAAAGATGATGGCTAGCACAGCCGCTCCTGCCAGCACATATACGCTATAGACGCGCGTAATCGCTAAAACGCCGATGTTTTCTCCATACGTCGTTTTAGGCGGACCGCCGATGAAAGCGGAGATCATCGTCGCTAATCCGTCACCGAAAATGGAGCGATGTAAACCCGGCTTTTGAATATAGTCGCGCCCGACCACTTTGCTTAGCACAAGCTGATGACCGATATGTTCGGACAATGTAACCACCGCCACGGGAACCATCAATAACACAATATCCCACGTTACACGCACATCGTAGTGAACGAACGGAAGAAGAAATTCAGGCATTTCAAAAAATTTCGCTTTTGCTACTCCCGACAAATCAACAACGCCCATCGCTAGCGCATATACATACCCAACCATGATCCCAATTAAAACAGGTACAAGGCTAAAAATGCCTCTTGAAAAAATCGAGCACACAATGGTCGCTGCGAGCGTTACAAGCGCAACAGAGAAGTGAGTTAAGCTATATTTTCCATCCGGCCCGTTCATCGCCATACTCACCGCTACGTTCGCAAGACCTAAACCGATAACGATAATGACAGGACCGACAACGATTGGCGGTAAAAGATTCATAATCCAACGGTATCCTGCGCGTTTAATGACAAGCGCAACCACTCCATAAACGAGACCGGCCAAAAAGCTGCCAATCATCGCGGCTCCCGGTCCTCCGGCTGCTTTCGCCGCAATGATCGGAGCGATAAACGCAAACGATGAGCCTAGGTACGCAGGCACTTGCCATTTGGTGACGATTAAAAAGGCAATCGTTCCAAGCCCGCTTGAAATGAGCGCCATCGCCGGATTTAATCCAACAAGATACGGAACTAAAATCGTCGCTCCAAACATCGCAAATAAGTGCTGTAAGCTTAATGTGATTAACTGTCCAAACGATGGCACATCTTTTACATCTAATACCGGTTTATTCATTGGATCTCCTCTCCCCTTTTTCATCTAATCTATAAAAATAAACCCCTCTTTGCGCAAGGCACAAAGAGGGTACAAAACGCCTACCTTCCCCCTTTGTCAGCCTCGCAGGACTGCCTTTAAAAAGGGTGTTATTTTTTTTCATGAATGCTTACTTGGTCCAACTGATCAACTTCTTTTAGTTCGACAACGATCATTTCCGAGCTAGAAGTTGGAATGTTTTTTCCAACAAAATCGGCGCGTATCGGCAATTCGCGATGGCCGCGATCGACGAGAACAGCAAGCTGAATTTGCGCTGGGCGTCCGAGATCCATAATCGCATCCATTGCCGCGCGCACCGTTCTTCCTGTAAACAATACATCATCGACTAAAATAACTTTTTTATTGGTGACATCAAACGGCACGTCCGTTCCTTTCACAAGCGGCTCATGATTGCTTGTTTTCACCGTTAAATCATCGCGATAGAGCGTAATATCCAACTCCCCAACCGGAATGGACGTTCCTTCAATTTGTTCAATTCGCTCCGCTAACCGCTTGGCTAAATAAATGCCGCGCGTCTTGATCCCAACGAGCACGCAGTCATCGATTCCTTTATTGCGCTCAATAATTTCATGAGCAATGCGCGTCAGTGCGCGTCGAATCGCTTGTTCATCTAGCACAACCGCTTTTTGCATTGTTTCACCTCCACACAAAAAGCCCTCTCACCGATCGGCGAGAGGGCAGAAAAATTCCACGTTTAGTCATCCTATCCGACTCCTTCTCAGCCTCACGGGACTGATTTTAAAGGACTTTTATTCACTTGAGACAATTCTACCTTTATTTTCTTTCATTGTCAATCATTTATTTTTCGCTTCTTAACAATTGCAATAAACGCTCAAATTCTTCTGGCAGAGGCGCTTCAAATTGTAAATACTCCCCTGTGCGCGGATGGGTAAAGCCTAACACGCCTGCATGTAACGCTTGTCCGTCAATCGGCAACGTTTTCTTCGGTCCGTATTTCGGATCTCCTGCGAGCGGATAACCGATGTATTTCATGTGCACACGAATTTGATGCGTTCGCCCCGTTTCTAATTGACACTCAATAAACGTAAATTTTTTAAATCGCTCGAGCACGCGGAAATGTGTCACTGCTTCTTTTCCATCTTCCGTCACCGCCATGCTTTGCCGATCATGTTTATCGCGGCCGATTGGGGCATCGATCGTTCCGTAGTCGTGCGGAATAACGCCGTGAACAATCGCTTTATATTTACGGGTGACCGTCTTATTCACTAATTGATTCACAAGCGCCTCATGTGCAAAATCGTTTTTCGCCACCATCAATAACCCCGATGTATCTTTATCGATGCGATGAACGATTCCCGGCCGCAAAATGCCGTTAATGCCCGATAAGTCTTTACAATGTGCAAGCAAGCCGTTCACAAGCGTCCCGCGCATATGACCAGGCGCTGGATGAACAACCATCCCGCGCGGTTTATTGACAACAAGTACATCCGCATCTTCATAATAAATATCTAAATCCATCTCTTCAGGCTCAACATCAAGCGGTTCAGGATCAGGAATGCGAATGATCACTTCATCATCTGCAGAACATTTATAATTGGCCTTCACTGTTTTGCCATTGACGGTAACAAGCCCTTCTTTAATCCACTGTTGTACTTGCGAGCGTGACCATTCTTCATTAATGCCAGCAATGATTTTATCAATTCGTTCGTGATGATGTTCTTCTTCAATCGTTAGTCGAATTTGTTCCATCGCTCATTCCCTTTCGCTTTTTTTCTTCTAAAAACGTTTGAACAAAAATGAGAGCTACACCGATGCATAGCGCTGAATCGGCCACATTAAAAATCGGAAAACTGTAGCTAAAAATGTACGTATGAATGAAATCAACGACTTCTTTGCGAAACACGCGATCAATAAAGTTGCCAAGCGCGCCGCCAAGAATCAGTCCGAGGGCAATCCCGAATAATTTTTGCTCCCGCGGCAAGCGCTGAATGTAAACAATAATCCCAATGACAACAACAACGGTAATGATATAAAAAAGCCAAAACTGACCTTGCAACATCCCCCAAGCGGCACCGCGGTTGCGATGCGATGTAATGTAAAGCACGTTTTCAATGATCGGAATGCTTTCACCAAGATCCATATAGCGAACAACAAGCCATTTCGTCCATTGATCGATTAAAATGACAATCAACGCTAATAAATAATAAATCACAACATAACCCCCACCGACAAATTCTTTTTTCATTCTACCATACACGCACATAAAAACAACATCCCCCTTGAAAACTCAAAGGGGATGGAAGCTTTATGCTGTATAATGTTCTTTTACAATTTGTGCGCAGCGAGGGCATAGCGTCGGATGATCGGCATCTTGACCGACCGTTGGTGTAACCACCCAGCAGCGAGCGCACGTTTCGCCTTCTGCTTGTTTCACGACAATGGCGGTTTTCGTGAATTTTTGTGCCTCTTCCGGCGCTTCATCGAACGTTCCGCCAATTGAAAATGCTGAAACGATCAGCAATTGCTTCATATCTTCGGCAATGGAATCAAGCAACGCTTTCGCCTCGGCAGTCGGATATAAAACGACGTGAGCCGTTAGCGATTTTCCGATCAACTTTTCATTTCGAGCCACTTCAAGCGCCTTTAACACCTCGTCGCGCAACTCCATAAATGCATCCCATTTCGCGACGATGCGATCAGCGTCTTCGACCTCTTTTGCTTCTGGCATATCGACTAGCTGAACGCTCTCTTCTTTTACATGCGGAATATGCGACCATACTTCTTCCGCCGTATGCGGTAAAATTGGAGCAACAAGCTTCGTTAAAGCAAGCAGCGTTTCATAAAGAACCGTTTGAATGGAACGGCGCTCTTGATTGTTTGGTGCCTCAACATAAAGAACGTCTTTTGAGAAATCAAAGTAAAACGCGCTTAAATCAACGGTGCAGAAGTTGTTAATATCGTGATAAATCGCCGCAAACTCATATGTTTCATACGCCTGTTTCACTTTATCAATCAAGCGATACAATTTGACTAACATGTAACGGTCGACTTCACGAAGTTTTTCAAAAGGAACAGCGTCTGTTTCTGGATTGAAATCAAACAAGTTTCCGAGCATAAAGCGGAACGTATTGCGAATTTTGCGGTATACTTCCGCAACTTGTTTCAAAATGTTGTCCGAAATGCGCACATCCGCTTGATAGTCAACGGATGCAACCCATAAACGTAAAATGTCCGCTCCTAACTGCTCCATGACTTTCGCTGGAACGACAACGTTGCCGAGCGACTTGCTCATTTTGCGTCCTTCGCCATCCAAGACAAAGCCGTGGCTTAACACACCTTTATACGGCGCTTTTCCTGTTACCGCAACTGCTGTCGTTAATGAAGAGTTAAACCAACCGCGATATTGGTCAGAACCTTCGAGATAAAGGTCCGCTGGACGCTGCAAGTCATCGCGCTCTTCAAGAACCGCTTGGTGAGAAGAGCCGGAATCAAACCATACGTCCATAATGTCCGTTTCTTTTGTGAAATGCCCATTTGGACTTCCTGGATGCGTAAATCCTTCCGGCAACAAATCTTTCGCTTCGCGCTCAAACCAAACGTTTGATCCGTATTGACGGAACAAGTTCGAAACATGTTCAATCGTTTCATCCGTAATAATCGGCTCACCGTTTTCGGCATAGAACACAGGGATCGGTACACCCCACGCGCGTTGTCGTGAAATACACCAGTCACCGCGATCGCGAATCATATTATGGATGCGCGTTTCTCCCCAAGCAGGCACCCATTTTGTTTCTTCGACCGCTTTTAGCAACTCCTCGCGAATTTTATCAATGGATGCGAACCATTGCGCTGTCGCACGGAAAATGGTTGGTTGTTTCGTCCGCCAGTCATGCGGATACGAGTGCGTAATAAAGCTTAATTTTAATAGCGCACCGACTTCTTTTAGCTTTTCTGTGATCGCTTTGTTCGCATCGTCATAAAACATGCCTTCAAACCCAGGCGCTTCTTCGGTCATATACCCGCGCTCGTCCACTGGACAAAGCACGCCTAAGTTGTATTTTTGCCCGACAATGAAGTCATCTTCCCCGTGTCCTGGCGCTGTATGAACGCAACCGGTACCCGCATCCGTTGTGACATGCTCTCCGCAAACGACGAGCGAATCACGATCGTAAAACGGATGCTTTGCAACCACATACTCAAGTTCGCTTCCTTTAAGCGTCTTTAATACCGTTACTTCTTCCCAGCCAATTTCTTTTTGCACGGATTCTAATAATTCAGAAGCAACGACATATTTTTCATCTTGCACTTGAACGACGCTATACTCAAGATCCGGATGAACAGCAATTCCCAAGTTCGCAGGAATCGTCCAAGGAGTTGTCGTCCAAATCACAATTTTTTCGTCTCCGTCAAGCACCCCTTTTCCGTCTTTAATCGGGAATGCCACATAAATAGACGGAGAGCGTTTATCTTTATATTCAATTTCTGCTTCAGCGAGCGCTGATTCGCTTGATGGAGACCAATATACAGGTTTTAACCCCTTATAGATGAGCCCTTTTTTCGCCATTTCGCCAAATACTTTAACTTGTTGCGCTTCATATTCAGGCTTTAATGTAATATAAGGGTTTTCCCAATCTCCGCGCACGCCTAGGCGCTTAAATTGTTCGCGTTGTCTATCAATTTGTTCATATGCATATTGCTCACATAATTTACGAAACTCAGCGACGCTCATTTCTTTACGATTGACACCTTTATTTTTCGTGAGCGCCGTTTCAATTGGCAAGCCGTGCGTATCCCATCCCGGCACATACGGAGCGCAATAGCCGCTCATCGATTTGTAGCGAACGATAAAATCTTTTAAAATTTTGTTTAAGGCATGTCCCATATGAATGTCTCCGTTGGCATACGGAGGACCATCATGCAATACAAATAAAGGTCGATCTTTTGTCCGCTCTTGTACTTTTTTGTAGATGTTCATTTCTTCCCATTTTGCTTGGATTTGCGGCTCTCGTTGCGGAAGATTGCCGCGCATCGGAAAGTCGGTTTTTGGCATCAGTAACGTGTCTTTATAATCCACTCTCATCCCTCCAACATATATAAAATAAAAAACCCCCTCATTCCCAAAAGGGACGAGAAGGCCTCGCGGTACCACCCTTATTGACTATGTATCCCATAGTCCACTCTGCATTCGTAACGGGAATGACGCGCCAATGCCTACTGTTATTTCAGCATGGAACTCCGGGGTGATCTTCGTTCTTTCGCTTATGCCGAGCTCCCACCATCCTCGACTCGCTAAAATAAGCTGATGAAAGAACTACTGTCCCCTTCATCGTCTTTTCCATGTTTAACTGTACTCGTTATTATATGTGATGAAAACGCTCTTCGTCAAGATTCGCTCATTTCTTTTACCGCTTCATTGTCAAGTTTATCTTCATCGTCAAGTTTATAATCTAGCAAATGATCCCAATCATCGTTATTCAGCATATCAAGTTGCGCTTCGATTAACATTTTGAAGCGATTGCGGAACACTTTTGCTTGCCGTTTCAATTCTTCAACTTCCATTGCGATTTTTCGCGTTTTCGCCAACGCTTCGCTAATGATGCGATCCGCGTTTTTTTCCGCTTCTTTAATGATTAATTTCGCTTCTTTTTGCGCATTTCGCTTTACTTCTTCCGCTGTTTCTTGCGCAATTAAAATCGATTTATTTAACGTTTCTTCAATATTCGTAAAATAGTTTAGCTTTTCAGTTAACTCCTTCACTTTTTCTTCTAGCTGCTTTTTCTCGCGAATGACCATTTCATAGTCTTTAATGACTTGATCCAAAAATTCGTTAACTTCATCCTCATCATATCCGCGAAACCCCCTGCTAAATTCTTTATTATGGATATCTAACGGTGTTAACGGCATGTGCGCACCTCCATCTATATAGATTCAAGTTGAGTTTCCGACATATCTTTCTCATCACGATAGAAGACCTCTTTTCTGCCATAGGCGGCAAGATTTTTCTTGCCGCCCCGACATGCTAGAAGCATGCCGATTCCGAACGTAAAACGCATAACAGACAAATTTATTTGTCTGATGGCGTTTTCGTTCGGAGAAGTGGCAGAAAAGATTGTTCATGTCGGAAAATTAAGCTTATCATATATAGTATCATCTCACTATTTATTCGACATATTTCGTCTAAATCCTTCCTTTATTTTGCTTTTCCAACGGTAATTCGCCATTTTTCTTTTTTTGTTTTCCCATCGATCGATTGAAGTTTGCAACGACCATATCCGCGCAATGAAAGCACATCGCCTTCCCGGCATTCAAAATGAGCTTGTTCAACAATTTTCCAGTTCACTTTTGCTAATCCGTTTTCAATGAGCGTTTGAACGCTTTGACGAGAAAGGCGAAAGCATTGAGCTAATATGACATCAAGCCGCAATGACGATACCGTTAGCGTGTCCTCATCCCATTGTTCTTCGATGAGAAGAATATTAGACAACGGTTCTTCTTGCAACGTAACCGTTGCTTTTCCAATTGCCGTCAAATGCATGCGCACAAAAGGAGAAATTTCTTCGGCAACAACAAATTGAACCGTTTCATCTTGAATGAGAATATCGCCAAATTTTTCACGCTTCACTCCAAGCGCCATCAACGCGCCAAGCACTTGCCGATGTTCAATCGTAAAAAATTTGGTTGGATATCGAACGGAAAACAACGTTAGTCGGAAATCTTCTTGTTCTGGTTGAAAGTAATTCGGATAGAGAAGGGCGCGTTTGCGTTCGACAAACGGTGAACCACCAAAAAAAGAAACGTGCACGTCATCATGATGACCAATGATGGAACGAATAATTTCTTGCTCTCGCGGATCAAGAAAATCGGTCAATTTCGGACAATATTGCGTCTCGACCAATCTTTTCCATTCAAAAACTTGATCGATAAATCGATGTTCTTCTTTGCGGAAATGTTGATAAAGGTCCATTGCTCACTCCCGAACAGCTACACTAAATTTAACATGTTAAATAGCGCATATAAACCGTTTGTTGCAAAACGCAATACAAGCAAAGCAACAATCGGTGAAATATCAATCATGCCGATTGGGGGAATAAAACGGCGAAACGGCTCTAAATACGGTTCACAAATGTTGGCGAGAAACTGCCCAACTTTTGTATCACGCGCATTCGGAAACCACGACATTAAAATGTAAACAATAATCGCATACGAGTAAAATTCAATTAACGTTGCTAAAAAATTTAATAATCCATACATGTCACTTACCACCTCTTAAATGTTGGCTCTTCGTCAGAAACACTAGAAATCGACCCCGTCACGTCAACGTTGTCAGGAGTACATAGAAAAATTTTCGTTCCTACTTGTTGAATATCTCCCCCAATCGCATAGACCGTTCCGCTCAGAAAATCGACGATTCGCTTCGCTTGATCGTGTTCAATGCGCTGCAAATTAACGACGACCGCACGACGATTTTTTAAATGATCGGCAATTTCCTGTGCTTCAGCATATGCACGCGGTTCGAATAAAACGAGCTTCGATGATTTTTGAACGCTTTGCAAACTGACAATATTTTGCTTTTGTTGACTTTTTTGATTTTGTTCCGTTACTTCTTCTTGCTCCTCTTCATATTCTTCCATTTCATCCCATTCTTCATCAAGAAAGAAACTGCGAAATTTTTTAACAAATCCCATTCTAATCACCTCCTAATTGTCATGACCGACAAGCGATGTTCCTAAACGAATGAAGGTTGCTCCTTCTTCAATCGCGATCACATAATCGTTCGACATCCCCATTGACAGTTCTCGGCAAGGGGCATGCGCCATATGTAACGACTGCACTTTTTCCTTCAGTTCACGCAACGTTCGAAAACAACGGCGAATGGTTGCTTCATCATCCGTATAGGGAGCCATTGTCATCAAGCCGATGATTTGAATACGGGAAAACTGCGCCAATTGCTCGATAAATGGCAATACGTCTTCTGGAGCAATTCCATGCTTCGATTGCTCGCCAGAAACATTCACTTGAACAAAACATTTAACAACTTTATTAGCTCGCTTTTCAATTTCTTTTGCGAGCGAAAGACGATCAAGTGAATGAATATAATCAACATGATGAATAATGTTTTTCACTTTTCTTGATTGTAATGTTCCGATAAAATGCCATGTCGCCTCGTTTCCAATCGCTTCATATTTTCGTAAAAATCCGTCATCCCGATTTTCACCGAGATGGGTAATGCCCGCTTGAAGCGCTTCTTTCGCGCGCTCAATGCTGACATATTTCGTAACGGCAATGATTTGCACTTCAGCAGGATTTCGACCAATGCGCGCACACGTGTTTTCAATATTTTCTTGAATCATTGCCAAATTTTCTTTTACCGACATGTTTTCACCCTCCTGCCGATGAATGCCATCATTCGTCCCGTTTTCCCACGATCGCGACGGTGCGAGAAAAACAAGCGCTGTTCACAACTTGTACAGTAATCAGAAACGAGGATATTCTGCTCAGGCACTCCCGCCTGCTGCAGAAGTTGCTTATTCAATGCCTTTAAATTTAGTGCATATTGCCCTTCACTCGTTTCATTATAAAGAGAAACAGTTGGATTTTCTAGCGCCTTTTGTACGAATTCAATGACGCGATCATCAACAATATAACAACAAGAACCGATGGAAGGACCGATGGCAACATAAATATCAGAAGGATGAACTCCTTCTTGATCCGTCCATAGTCGAATCATTTCCCCCGCAATGTTTTGAACTGTCCCTTTCCATCCCGCATGGGCAACGCCAATCAAATTTTGTTTAGGAGCAAAAAAGTAAAGGGGAACACAGTCAGCGAAACAAAGCGCTAATAAAAGATTTTCTTCGCTTGTATACAATCCATCCGCTTGCGCCACAGCTGTCTCATATGAAAAAACACCTTTCCCACCATCAAGTGTTGTGACTTTCTCAATTCGTTTTCCATGCACTTGATCGGCACAAACCCACCGCTCAAGAGGAATCGCCAATTGCTCTGCTACCTTTTTTCTATTTAAATAAACACGGTGAGGATCGTCTTTTACATGCAAGCCAAGATTTAATGATGCAAAAGGACCATCGCTGAAGCCCCCGTTTTTCGTCGTAAACCCGACAATCAGCTCAGATGATAATTGATTCCAATCGTTTAAAACAAAAAATTCATCTTGCTTCAGTCGAAAAATATCACTCATGATCGACATCCTTTGTAGAATTTTATCACTTTTTTTCCTATTTTATCACAGTTTCATGATGACGTGATACGAAATTATTGTTCATCTTCATGAAGACGGACAAGAATGACATCTGTCCCCACTTTCACAATATGATTCCACGGAATGATCGTCTCATCTGCTCGACCGAACAATCCAAATACTTTTCCAGTTCCCAAAATAATGATCGACTCAATTTGTCCCGTTGCTAAGTTAATATCGATATCCCCAATATTCCCTAATTTTTTGCCATTCGCCACGTTCACAACATCTTTTGTTTGAAAATCAGAAATTTTCACCATGTTAACCCCTCTTTTCCTTTTTATTTCTACTATATGTTTGGTAAAAATAAAATAAGCTGTTCATGATGAACAGCTTATTAAAATTGCTTATTAAAATTGAATATTTTTATTCATCTGTTTAATTGCTGCTTTTTCTAAACGAGAAACTTGTGCTTGAGAAATGCCGATTTCTTCAGCGACTTCCATTTGTGTTTTACCTTGAAAAAATCGTTTCCGAATGATCATTTTTTCTCGCTCATTTAAGCGACGCAGTCCTTCTTTTAAAGCAATTTCCTCAATCCACTGATTGTCTCGGTTTCGTTCATCGCTCAACTGATCCATCACATAAATCGGATCGCCGCCATCATTGTAAATTGGTTCAAATAAAGAAACAGGATCTTGAATCGCATCTAAAGCAAAAACAATTTCTTCGTGGGAAACGCCAAGAATTTGAGCAATTTCTTCAGCAGTCGGTTCTTTTGCAGTTTCGCTCATCAATTTTTCGCGAACTTGTAACGCCTTATAAGCAATATCACGCAAAGAACGCGACACACGAATCGGATTATTATCACGTAAATACCGACGAATTTCACCAATAATCATCGGTACAGCATACGTAGAAAATTTTACATTTTGACCCAAATCAAAATTGTCAATGGACTTCATCAAACCGATGCATCCTACTTGAAATAAATCGTCTACATACTCACCTCGATTGTTGAAGCGTTGAATCACGCTTAACACAAGGCGTAAATTACCGTTCACTAACTTTTCGCGAGCGGATAAATCCCCTGCTTGCATTTGTTTAAAAAGTTCTCTCATTTCTTCGTTTTTTAGTACCGGAAGTTTAGATGTATCAACGCCGCAAATTTCAACTTTATTTCTTGTCACGTCTTTCCCTCCTAACAGGAGATGCTGTCAAATTTCAGTATCTCCTTAGGTGGGAAAAATATGCACATTCACTGCTACATCATTTTATTAAACTCCTTTCGCAATCGTTTAATAATTCGCTTTTCTAAGCGGGAAATATACGATTGAGAAATGCCTAACAAATCAGCAACGTCCTTTTGTGTTTTCTCCTCGCCTCCCGTCAATCCAAAACGCAACTCCATTATTTGTTTTTCGCGCTCGTTCAGTTGATGAAGAGCATTGAATAAAAGCTTGCGATCGATGTTCGCCTCAAGATCTTTTGTAATAATGTCATCCTCCGTTCCTAATACGTCCGATAACAGCAGCTCATTTCCATCCCAGTCAATGTTCAACGGCTCATCAAATGACACTTCTGAACGCACTTTATTATTTCGCCGCAAATACATTAAAATTTCGTTTTCGATACATCGCGAAGCATACGTAGCCAACTTGATTTTCTTTTCAGGGTTAAACGTATTGACTGCTTTAATTAGACCGATCGTCCCGATGCTAATTAAATCTTCAATGTTAATTCCTGTATTTTCAAATTTACGGGCAATGTAAACAACAAGGCGAAGATTTCGTTCAATAAGCAGCGAACGCGCCGTTTCATCTCCCTTTGGAAGCTTTTGCAGCAATAATTCTTCCTCTTCTTTTGTCAACGGTGGCGGAAGCGCTTCGCTTCCTCCGATATAATAAATTTCATCCGCCTTAATGCCTAGCTTGGCTAATAATTTGTACCACATGTAAATAAGTCGCAATTTTAACGTTTTCATAGAAACCTCCTTCTATTTTTGAAAAAGTGGCCGTATGATATATATAGATTCAAGTTGAGTTTCCGACATATCTCATCATGAATAGAAGACCGCTTTTCTGCCATAGGCGGCAAGATTTTTCTTGCCGCCCCGGCATGCTTCTAGCATGCCGATCCCGAACGTAAAACGCATGGCATTTCTGATGGCGTTTTCGTTCGGGGAAGTGGCAGAAAAGCTTGTTCATGTCGGAAAATTAGGTTTATTACATATAGTAACTATGAAGCTTTTGTCATGATTAAATGCGGATGGACAATACAGTTGTACTCACCATCTGTTGATAACGACATCGTATTTAAACCAACCAGAACTTTTTTTACTTTGATCCATTCATTTTCATAAAAAAGCTGAACAAGATCCGGTTTAACAGCGACTAAAAATTGTTGCTCTTTTCCAATCGCACGATACGGAATCAATCGAATGCGAGGAAGCCATAAATCATCATGTTGAGATAAAAAATCATTGCGGCGGATCATCATTTGAATGATCGATTGTGGCAGAATATGTTTAACTGCGTTTAACTCAACAATCATGACAGGGGTTTTCGTAAGCGGATCCAATAATTGATTCCCGCTATCAATCAACCCTTTTAAATGAATCGTTTCTTCAAAAAACGTTACCGTTACATCGATGATCTGTTCAAAGCGAAGCTTTTTTTCGCGAATGGCTGCCATTTGTGCACGGGATAGCATCCATAAAATAGGAAAAGAAATAAGAACAAAAAGCCAGCTAATCGGATGGCCGAAACCTGTGGAATATGTAGCAAAAACCGAATGATTGATCGTGATTTCGCGTTGAAAAAAATAATGAAAAGCCAACATCCCGCCACCCATCACAAAAGTCGAAAAATAAAAAGCTAACAAGTTCTCAAAAAAGAAACGAAATCGATGAAATCCAAAAGCGATCACCACCATAAAAAATGAAACAAATAGTTTTACAATCGGATGAGAAGCATAAAATGAAAATGGGGAAAGAAGCAATAAAACAAGCAATGAACCGAATAAGGAAGCCATCAGCATTCTCCAAACAACGATTTTTCGTTTAAGCATTAACGCCGTCAACCATAATAGCAACACATCAAAACAGACATTCAATAACCAAACGACATCGGCATAAATCAGCAATAATTCCCCCTTTATCACAAACAGCATGTATCCATTTTCTGAAATTAGTATATAGTACATCCCGATGGAAAGTCTGTCAAATGATGGCGTCATTTTTTAAGAGATTTTGTCAAAAAATAAAAAAGGCTCAAGAGGATAGAGCCTCTTGAGCCTTTTTTATTAACGTCGACGATTACGATTGCGTAAAAACGCTGGGATGTCGAGCGGATCTTCCGTTTGTTGACCGCGAATTGGCGGATAATCGATGATCTCATCTCTTTTTTCGCGTTTTACTCCTACGGTTGGTTTTGATGCAGTGCTCAAACCGCTGCGAATCGATTTCGCTTGATTTAGTTCTTCGTTAAATCCTGTCGCAATGACAGTGACAACAATTTCATCTTTTAAATTTTCATTAATGACCGAACCAAAAATCATATTGACGTCTTGGTCTGCTGCCGAAGCTACAATATCGGCTGCTTCTTGCACTTCGTATAAGCTCAAGTTCGTACCGCCTGTAATGTTCATCAACACACCTTGTGCCCCATCGATCGAAGTTTCGAGAAGAGGGCTGGAAATCGCTTTTTTCGCAGCTTCTGCCGCACGATTTTCTCCTGTCGCAATCCCGATTCCCATTAAAGCGGAACCTTTATTGGACATAATCGTTTTTACATCGGCAAAGTCTAAGTTAATTAAACCAGGGACAGCAATTAAATCCGAAATTCCTTGCACCCCTTGTCGAAGCACGTTGTCGGCTTCACGGAACGCCTCAAGCATTGGCGTATTTTTGTCAACAATCTCCAACAAGCGATCGTTCGGAATGACGATTAACGTATCCACTGCTTCTTTCATCGCTGCAATTCCGCTTGCAGCTTGTGTTGCACGTTTTCGTCCTTCAAATGTGAACGGACGAGTGACGACTCCGACTGTGAGCGCTCCTAAATCACGCGCAATTTGTGCAATAACAGGAGCGGCTCCTGTCCCTGTTCCGCCACCCATACCAGCAGTGACGAAAACCATATCTGCTCCTTTTAATGCTTCTTCAATTTGTTCTTTGCTTTCTTCTGCCGCTTTTTTTCCAACTTCAGGATTTGCTCCCGCTCCTAAGCCTCGCGTCAATTTAGCGCCAATTTGTAACTTAATTGGTGCTTTTGATAAGTTTAACGCTTGAGCGTCCGTGTTAACAGCGATAAACTCTACCCCTTGGACGCCGTGCTCAATCATGCGGTTTACGGCATTGTTTCCGCCGCCGCCGACACCTATTACCTTAATTGTGGCTAACTGATCAACAGTAGTGTCAAACTCCAACATGACATAATCCTCCTAGCAATTCAAATTGTACGTCATACTATTCAAAAAAATAACCAAAGAATTTTTTTACTTTGTATCCGAAATTTTCTTCCGTTTTTGCTTTTGGCTGCTTTACCTTTTGTTTTTGTGCTGCTTTTTGCACTTTTCTCTCATGTGTAAAATCGTTTATAGAAGCGAAAGTTGGAATATTCCTTCCTTGTAATTTTGCGTTTTTATAGGCAAATTGAATTAAGCCTACACCTGTTGTGTACTGCGGGTCGCGAACACCAATATAATCAGGCATAGCGACGCGAACAGTATTTTCAAGAACCGTTTGCGCCAATTCTAAAACGCCTGGCATGTTGGTTACTCCCCCAGTGAGAACATATCCTCCGGGCAGGTCACGAAAACCCCGTTTTCGTATTTCATATTGAGCCATTTGCAAAATTTCTTCCATTCTTGCTTCGATAATGTCGGCAATTTCTAATTGACTAAATTGTTGATGTTGATCTGTTCCGATGACCGGAACGCTGAACACTTCCTCTTCTGAAGCAAGATCATAAAAGGCATGTCCGTGTTTCACTTTAATTTTTTCGGCATCTTCCGTTGAGGTGCGCAACCCGATTGATAAATCTTTTGTAATATGCTCACCGCCAACAGGCAATACTGCGGTTGTCTGTAAAAATCCTTGTTCAAAAACAGCAATCGTCGTTGATCCACCGCCGATATCAATAAGGGCCACCCCTAAATTTTTTTCATCTTTTGATAAAGCGATGGAAGCCGCTGCAAGCGGTTGTAAACAAATATCAGCAATCTCCAATCCTGCGCGTTCCACGCAGCGAAGAACGTTATGTAAAACCGTTTTTGAAGCAGTAATCATCGTCCCTTCCATTTCTAAACGCACACCAAGCATTCCTCGTGGATCATTGATTCCATCCAATCCATCGACAATAAATTGCTTTGGAATGACATCGATGATTTCGCGTTCAGGTGGAATGGAAACAACTTGTGCGGCTTCAATGACGCGAGCAACATCATCATTGCTAATTTCCCGATTTTCGCTTGACACGGCGACAATCCCATGGCAGTCCTGTAACTGAATGTGATTTCCGTTCACTCCGACAATAACGCGATTGATCTTGATCCCGACCATTCGCTCCGCTTGTTCAACCGCCTTTTTAATTGAGTGAACCGTTTCATCTATATCAACAATCGAACCTTTTTTCAATCCTTGTGATTTGACATTTCCAACACCAATGATATTTAAAGTCTCATTCATCATTTCTCCAATAATGACCTTAACACTGGATGTACCGATGTCAAGACTTACAAAAAATTCATTGCTGTTCACTCTCTGGCACCTCCTTTTCCCAAATGAACGATGCTATGTACATTCGCAAATGCGTTTTAGACTATATTCCACATTTGAACAGCATTCCCTTTTTTAAAAACGATTTTTTTGCATTTTTTGGCGTCTTTCCATCCACTTTGTTAACAAAATTCGGCGAATCACAGCAATATTTTGAAATAGCCGCACCCCAAAAGCAAACACAGCTGCTAAATACAAGTCTACACCAAGATGGACACCGAGAAAAGCTAAACTTGCAGCTAAAATAATATTGAAAAAAAATCCGGACACAAATACTTGCTCATCATAAATATTTTGCAAATGAGCACGAATGCCCCCGATCAGCGTATCAAATGCCGCTAAAACGGCAATTGATAAGTAGTTCGAATATTCATCAGGAACGCGCCAATCGGTAAGCAATCCTAAAATAATACCGATGAGCAAGCCAAGTAATGGAAGCCACATCTTTTTATCCTCCTTTTTCCTGAACCGCTTCCATATGTTCAATTCGTAACGAACCGTCATAAGGAGGAATCACTACTCTATGCAGCGGTTCAGAAACGATCAGTTGCAAATTTTCAGCAACAAAGTCTTCCATAAGCGTCGATGCCTTTAAACGGTTATACAACTTCTCATCATCTTTCGCGATCACTTTAATTTCAAATGGAAACGAGTTAATTGGATAACCATCTATTTTTGTAACTCCATTAATATCGCGAATCACCGTTGTGTTAACGATCCGCTGATTCGCAATCGAAATTTCTTCAGCGCCATACATGTTCAATTCGTTCACTAAACGCTTTAACAATTCAGGGGACACCGTTTCAACAATCGGTCCAACATATGTTTCATCATAAAGCGGTTGAACGTTCAACACAATCCCTGAACCAACGACTTCCGTCAAACCGGCTTCTTTTTTTAATTCATCTAATGTTCGCCGGAGAACAGCCCCCTTGCTATCCGACCGTTTTTGTTCGTAGCTTTCAAGCGCGTCTTCATATTTACGAATTTCATTTAACAGTTGAGCATGAAGTTCTTGCTCCTTTTTTAAATCTTCGCGCAACTCCCACATATCGCGCGTATCGCGAACGACAGGTTGCTGGGTCGTCCGAAACTGAATAGCAAGCATAAATCCGATGATCATCGCAACAAGCGTAAAATGTAATTTTTTTTGATTAAACAACCGAAATCACCAAACTTTCAAGGCCTTTAATTTTTGCCAAGAAGAGGATCTAATATAAGTTCTGGCTTCTCTGTAATTTTGACAACAATATGATCGTTCACCAATTGATCTTTGACGCCACCCGCTATCGTCAAAGCAGGAATAAGTATATTCGGATCCCCAATTGCACTAATCACAAAAGGAGCGGGATGCTGGGTACCGTCAATTTCAATGACGGGTCCGTTGCAAACAATATAAGAACGATGGGAAAGCCTTTGCCCATTTACCGCAATCGCTGAAGCGCCAGCAATGAGCAATTCATTAATAACTTTAAAAACATGTTGTTCATGAACGATATAGTTTGTTGCATTCGCTTCAGACGGGATATAAGAAGCATCAGAAAGCGTGACTTCCACTCCTTTTCCTTTTACGCTCACCTTTCCAAGATACATGCGCAATTTTTCCGCGTCTTCAACAAGATTAAAATAGATTCGTCGTTCATCAGCTAATTCTTTTTCAATTTCGCGCACTTTTTGTTGTTTGGCAAACAGCTGTTGCTGAAGTTTCCGATTTTCTTTTTGCTGCTCAATCAATAGTTTACGGTATTCGTATTCTTTTTGCCATTGCCTATCGGTCCATTTCCGTTCGGATGTTTCTTTTTTTGTAAATTGATAGGAAAACGAAATCATAAAACCAAGTATTAAACAAACAAAAGAGAGAATGACATGCCTACCTCTTACTTTCATCGCTGTCATCCCCTTGTTCAGACGATTCATACGGCTCAAAATAAGTGCTCATCTCTAAATGAAGTACCCCTTTACGATTTGGATCTAAGTGACTGACAATCGAAGGATATAATGCGATCTTTTCGGCAAAGTTTCGCACAGTCGCGCTCACTTCTAACCCGTCATTCATATAGACAGTAATGTGAAAACGGTCAGAGGAACGTGGCGTATGATGAATTTCGGATATGAGGTTTAGGATGCTATCTGGCAATTTGGCAAGCTGTGCAGCCATTTCTTGAATTTCTTCTCCTTTTTTCCACCCTATTAAAATAGGAGCATCGCTTGGAATGATTGGTTCTTTCGTTGCGGTTAATACTTGTCCGTTTTCTAAAATCGGCAAAAATTTTTGCTTATCCAAAACGTAAGCAATTCGTTTTCTCTCTGCTACCGTGATCACCATTTTGTTTGGAAATCTCTTTTGAACACGAACTTCTTTTATTTCTGGATGTTTGCTAATTTTTTTTTCAATGTCCTCATTTTTCACTTTCCACAAGCTTGTCTCTTTCGTCAATCCGCTTAGCTGAACGATTTGTTGATCCGTAAGATGTTTATTTCCACGCACTTCGATTTTAGAAACGTTGCTTAATGGCGATTGAAAATAAATGATACATAAAATAAGCATAAAAAACAGGGCTATGTAACCGATGAGAAGACGATTGGCCCTTTGTCTTCGCTGCTCTTTTAATTTTGGCACTCGCTCCTCAAGAACAACGACTTTTCCTTTTTTCATGTATTCTCACCCCAGTCGAGGGAACAATCAAAATAACAATAAAACTAACGGCACATAAACAGGCCGTTAGTCAAAAACACGGACGCTACATAAAAGCATCCCTATATAGCATTATAGCACGAAATAGAAAAAAATAGGATGGGGCAAATGAATTACTTTCGACCGACGATTTCTACTTCTGTTTCCATTTCAATTCCATATAAATCGTAAATGGTTTTTTTGACGTGATCAATCAAATCTAAAACATCTTGTGCAGTAGCGCCTCCTGCATTGACAATAAAATTGGCGTGTTGCTCTGAGATTTTTGCTCCTCCGATGGTATATCCTTTTAATCCTGCTGTTTCAATCAACTTTCCAGCGTAATGAGGTAAAGGATTACGGAAAATGCTCCCCGCACACGGATAATTCCAAGGCTGTGTTTCGCGGCGATAATCTTTATTTTTTTGCATAGCAGCGACGATTGCTTCCCGATCTCCTTGTTTTAAATGCAACACAGCGGCAATACAAATTCCTTTTCGCTTTTTTTGCAATACGGACGTACGGTACGAAAATTCCATCTGCTCATTGGTCAACCATTCGATCGTTCCGTCTTCGAATAAAATTTGTGCTTTTTTTACAATGCGAGACATATCAGAGCCATGAGCCCCTGCGTTCATATAAACAGCACCGCCGACCGTGCCCGGAATCCCTCCGGCAAATTCAAGCCCAGACAGTCCTTGTTTACTAATCACTGTTGCCAGTTTAATTAAAGAATATCCTCCTCCAACTGTCACTTCTGTTCCATTGACAACTAAATCCGCTAATCCTTCTCCGAGCTTAATGACAACCCCCTCGATCCCGCGATCAGAAACAAGCAAGTTTGAACCGCGTCCGATGACGCGCCATGGAGCACCATGTTTCTTTACAATTTCCATCGTCTTTTTTAAACTTGCAACATCTTTCGGTTCGACGAACAAATCAGCAGGACCGCCAATTTTAATCGTTGTATGATGTGCTAACGGTTCATTTTCTTTCACTTTTCCAACATCAGCAAGCAACAATTCATCACGCAACGCTTTCATGAAATACCTCCTCATTCTGTTCGATTAAATCAATGATCGTTAAGTTTTCCTTTCCGATATCTCTGATCGTATATTAGGTATCAAGATTTTTACTCATTGTATATATGCCATAGGCGGCAAGATTTTTCGTGCTGCCCGGCATGCTTCTAGCATGCCGATCCCGAACGTAAAACGCATGGCAGACAAATTTATTTGTCTGATGGCGTTTTCGTTCGGGGAAGTGACAGAAAAGCTTGTTCATGTCGGAAAATTAAGATGTTCATCATATCGTATGCATGCAACGCCTACAAATCTACGAAATAAGTCCCATCATAACATGGTACAACCGTTCTGCTGCATCTGGGATTCCTAGTTTTAATGACGCTTCTTTCATCTTCGTTAACGTTTGCTCATTTAACAAAATCTCATCAATATCATAAAGCAATCGTTTGCCGCTCAGCTCGCTTTCCAACCGAACGATCGCCGCCCCTTTCGCGCTTAAAGCACGAGCATTTTTTTCCTGATGATTATTTGTGACATAAGGACTTGGGATTAAAATACTTGGGATGCCAAGCGCTGTAATTTCCGCTAATGTCGTTGCCCCCGCTCGAGCGACGATTAAATCGATTCCGGCAAGCACTTCCGGCATGTTGTGAATAAATGGCTTAATCACAACATTCGATGGATTGCCTACATCGTTGACCGCCCTTATTACTTTATCATAATGAACTTCACCTGTAACGTATAAAAATTGATACGGCTTTGTTCCTGCTTCTTTTAACACCTCTAAAAATGCATCATTGATCGGACGAGCCCCACGGCTCCCTCCGACAATTAAGACTGTTTTTTTCTGTTCGTTTAAGCCAAGCTCTTTTTTCGCTTTCGTTCCATCTTTCCCAATCACTTCGGATGCGCGCGGATTCCCAGTCAAAACAACTTTTTCAGCTGGGAAATATGCCTTTGCTTCTTCAAAACAAACGGCTATTTTTTGCACATAACGGCTTAAAAATTTATTCGTTAAGCCAGGGATGCTGTTTTGTTCATGAATGACGGTTGGAATTCCTAATTGCGAAGCTGCAAATACAACAGGACCACATACATACCCGCCTGTGCCAAGCACAATATCTGGTTGATACGCTTTTAAAATTTGTTTACATTCCTGTACACCTTTTAAGAAACGGATGATCGTTTTTACATTTTCAAACGAAATTTTCCGTTTAAAGCCGCTAATTTCAATCGCTCGAAATGGGATTCCTGCTTGACGAACAATGTTGCTCTCTAGTCCTCTTTCTGTGCCGATATATAAAAAGTCAACGTCGTTTTGTCGCTTTTTTACTTCGTTTATAAAAGCGAGAGCTGGATAAATATGCCCACCTGTGCCCCCGCCGCTCACAACGATCTTCATCACATTCCCCCCTATGAAAAAGTAACATAAGAAGCTGACTTAAAAAGTCGTGATCGAACGACTATTTTAAGTCAGCCTCTTTTAATATCGTGCATAGCGACTAATATTCAACAAGACGCCGATCGCCATTAACATCAGCGTAAGTGAGGAACCGCCATAACTTAAAAACGGAAGAGTAATCCCCGTCACAGGCATTAATCCTGTCACAACCCCTATATTAATCATGACTTGAATCGCAATCATGGCAATGATGCCAACGGCTAAAAAACTTCCATATAAGTCTGGTGCCCCCAAGGCGATGCGAACACCTCGCCAAAGGAGAAGGCTAAATAAGAGCAAAACGAGCGAACCGCCGATAAAACCAAGCTCCTCAGCTAAAATAGCAAAAATAAAATCGGTTTGCGGCTCAGGTAAGTAAAAAAACTTTTGACGGCTTTGCCCTAAACCGAGTCCAAACAATCCCCCTGGACCGATGGCATAAAGCGATTGGATCATTTGAAACCCGCTTCCTAGCGGATCTTCCCAAGGGTTTAAAAATGACGTAATCCGCTTTATGCGATAAGGAGCCGAAAGAACAAGTCCGACAAATCCAGCAATGCCAACAAAAGCAAGCCCAACAAAATGGCTGATGCGCGCTCCCGCTACAAAAATCATAACGATACACGTTCCAACCATCACTGTCCCTGTTCCTAGATCGGGCTGTAACATAATCATCGCAAAGGCAACGAAAACGAGCGTTAATGACGGAAGAAGCCCTTTCTTAAACGATGGGATTTTTTTTTGATTTTCCGATAAAAATTTAGCCAAAAAAGAAATCATTGCCATTTTCATAAATTCCGAAGGCTGAATGGAGAACGCTCCGATGCCAATCCAGCTTCGCGAACCGTTGCGTACAACGCCAACGCCCGGAATTAACACAAGGACAAGCAATATGAAACAGATGATTAAAAGAACTTTTGCCCACGTTCTCCACGTCCAATAATCGATATTCATGAAAAAAAACATCGCAATAATGCCAACGGCAGCAAACAACAATTGCCGTTTAGCGAAGAAAAATGAATCGTGAAACTTATAGTCCGCCCAAACAGCGCTAGCGCTATACACCATGACAAGCCCAATCGCCAAAAGTGAAAAAGTAATAATGATCAACAAAAAATCAGGTGCAGACCTTTTTCCATGCAATGCGGAACACCTCGATCTCTTTTAAAATTCACTCTACTTTAACTTATGCACCGCATTCACAAACATGTCCCCTCGCTGCTCAAATGTTTTATACTGATCCCAACTTGCGCAGGCAGGAGATAAAAGAATGATATCCCCGCGTTCAGAAAGTTCATAAGCAACAAACGCGGCTTGTTCCACATTATCGACACGTTTGATTGTTTCTATTCCCGCTTCTCTTGCCACTCTCTCTAATTTTGAAGCTGTCTGACCAAATGTAATCATCGCTTTTACATGCTTTAAATACGGAATAAGTTCATCAAATTCATTCCCGCGATCTAATCCTCCAGCAAGCAAAATAACGCGTTCGTTTTCAAACGCGGACAGCGCTTTTTGAGTGGCCAAAATGTTTGTTGCCTTTGAATCGTTATAAAATTTGCGTCCATTGATATCAGCGACAAACTGTAAACGATGCGCTACACCTGTAAAAGTCGTTAATACATGTTGAATCGCATCATTGTCTGCACCTGCTAGTTTCGCAGCTGAAATAGCTGCCAAAATATTTTCTAAATTATGCTTGCCGCGTAAAGCAATTTGGGAGATGTCAATCACTTTTTCATTGTTAAAATAAATGGCTTCATCTTTGATATAAGCGCCTTTGTTCAGCTGCTTGGTTGTTGAAAAGAACACTTTCGTTGCATGCCCATCCTCTGCAAGCTTCATAACAAGCTCATCATCGGCATTTACAATCGCATAATCGCTTTCGGTCTGGTTTTTAAAAATATTCCCTTTCGCTGCCGCATACGCTTCTTTTGTGCCATGATAATCTAAATGAGCATCAAAAATGTTTAACAAAACAGCAATATGCGGACGAAATTCGATCGTACCCATTAATTGGAACGAAGAAAGTTCCATGACCATCACTTGGTCGTCTCGTGTATTTTTAGCTACTTCACAAGCAACTGTACCGATATTGCCAGCAATTAAAGGACGACGTTTAGCCGCTTGCAACATTTCATAAATTAACGTCGTTGTCGTTGTTTTTCCGTTCGAACCTGTAATGCCGATAATCGGCGCTTTCGACAAATGATAAGCGATTTCCACTTCTGTAATAATTGGAATTTGTTTTTGTAATGCTTTCTGTACCATTGGATTTGAATAAGGAATCCCAGGGTTTTTGACCATTATATCAAATGGCTCATCAAGCAATTCCAATGGATGGGAACCACAAACAAGACGAATGCCGAGCGCTTCTAACACTCGAGCTTCTTCATTCTCACTGAGAGGCTTTTGATCGTTGACTGTTACATTCGCCCCTAATTCATGCAATAATTTGGCTGCGGCAAAGCCGCTTTTCGCTAAACCAAGAACGAGTACATTTTTCTGCTTATACATCATCAAATCCACACCTCAATATAAATTCCGAGAATCGCAAACAATAAACCAACAGCCCAAAAGGTCACAACGACGCGCCATTCCGACCAACCGATCAACTCATAATGGTGATGTAACGGACTCATGCGGAAGACGCGTTTTCCTGTCGTTTTAAAAGAAATGACTTGAATAATAACCGATAACGTTTCAATAACGAATACTCCGCCAATGATCGCAAGAAGAATTTCTAATTTTGTCAAAATAGCAACCGTCGCGATCGCTCCTCCTAGCGCTAGAGAGCCCGTATCTCCCATAAACACCTTTGCTGGATGGGCGTTGAAGACGAGAAAGCCCAGCACTGCACCAACAACTGCAACGCTAAAAATAGCGACATCATATTGCCCTTGATTCCAAGAGAGCACTGCATATGCGCCAAAAGCAATAGCCGCTGTGCCCGCTAACAGTCCATCTAATCCATCGGTCAAGTTGACAGCATTCGAGCCGCCGACAAGCATGAAAATGATGAGCAGCACGTAAGCCATTCCAAGATCAATGGAATAGTCGGTACCTGGAATGTAAACTTCTGTTGAAAATCCATTTTTCTGAAAGGAAAAATAAAAAACAAATGCAATCACCAGTTGCCCAACCAGTTTTTGTTTGCTTGTTAATCCAAGGTTTCGCTTCATCACCACTTTAATAAAATCATCTAAAAACCCAAGCAAACCGTAACCAATTGTTACAAATAACAATAAATAGGTTTGTACCGTCAATTGGAAAAACATATTGGTTATAACAACCGTTGTGATGATGATCGACAACAAAATCATAATGCCGCCCATTGTCGGCGTTCCAGATTTTTTTTGATGTGACTTTGGTCCTTCTTCACGAATGCTTTGCCCGAATTTTAATCTTCTTAAAAACGGAATGAATAGCGGTGACAATAAAACCGTAATCAAAAAGGCAAGCCCTATCGTGAAAACAATCACTTGCTCATTCATGATCGTTCCCACCTTCCCATATCTTTCTCCATCCTTTGCATCCATCTATTTTCTTCGTCGAATAGCTTCGCGCGCAACGAGACGATCATCAAAATGAAGCACTTGATCACCAATAATTTGATACGTTTCATGCCCTTTTCCAGCAATTAAAACGACATCGCCTTCTTGCGCATGGTCAATCGCATACGTAATGGCCTCTTTTCGATCGACAATCGAAAGAACATTTTTTCCGCTTACTCCTGCTTCCATCTCTTTCAAAATTGCCAATGGATCTTCAGAGCGAGGATTGTCGGAAGTAAAAATCGGGACATCCCCATATTGCGCAGCAATTTGCCCCATGAGCGGTCGTTTTGTTCGATCGCGGTCTCCTCCGCATCCGACAACGACAAACACTCTTCTCTCGGCAAATTGACGAATCGTCTTTAAAACATTTTCCAGACTATCCGGCGTATGAGCATAGTCAACGATCACTGTAAAATTTTGTCCTTCATCCACTACTTCAAATCGGCCAGGCACGCCTTCGATTTGCTCAATCGTTTCAACGATCGTCGTCAATGGAATACGTGATACGAGACATGCAGCTACAGCGGCTAAAATATTATAAACGCTGAACTTTCCGATCAATTTCGTACGAACGCGCACCGTATCGATTGGAGTGACTAAATCAAATGTTGTTCCGCTTGTTGTCATTTGAATGTTTTTTGCCATGATGTCGCTCTTTTGGTCAATTCCGTATGTAATGATCGTGGCAGCTGTGCTTTTTTTATACTCGCTTGAAGCAGGATCATCCTCATTGAGCACCGCAAATTTTGGACGTTCATGATTAAAACGATTGCCTAATTGAGCAAACAATAAACCTTTGGACCAACGGTAATGATCCATCGTTTGATGATAGTCTAAATGATCTTGCGTTAAATTTGTAAAAACGGCGACATCAAAATCGCAGCCATGCACTCTTCCCATATGAAGCGCATGGGAAGAAACTTCCATCACTGCCACATCCACTTGCTCATCAACCATTTTTTTAAACGTTTTTTGTAAAATAAGCGACTCAGGTGTTGTATTCTTTACATCATACGTTTCATCGCCAATTTTAATGTTAATTGTGCCAATTAACCCCGTTTTTTTATGAGCGTTGCGGAAAATTCGCTCGATGATATGAGTGGTCGTCGTTTTTCCATTCGTTCCAGTTACTCCAATCAAATGAAGGCGATGAGTCGGCTGGCCATAAAATGCATCTGCCAAAACGGCCATCGCTCGTCTACTATCCTTCACTTGAATGACCGGAACAGGTAAATCAAGCGGTTTTTCAGCGATGACGGCAACAGCACCATGATCAACCGCTTGCTTCGCAAAATCGTGACCGTCCACTGTAAAACCTTGAATACAAACAAATAGCGACCCTTTTTTCACTTCTCTTGAATCCATCTCAATCGATGTAATGGTAGGATTTTCGCCGACGTATGCGGTGAAGTCATGCAAATAAGATAATAACGTTTGTAGTTTCATCGCCCATCATTCCTCTCTCGCTCTTTCAGTTTACCTTATGACAGAAAAAGAAGCCATGAGGAAAATTCCTCTAGGCTTACCTTTTTGTCCCTAAGTAAATGCGAATCGTAGCCCCTTCTTTCACCTTTACTCCTGGCTCTGGCGCCTGCTCAATGACAACATCACCTTCGCCACTAACATCTAATTTTAAGTTAAAAAGCTGTTGTTGCAAGTCTTTTTTTGTTAAACCAATCAAATTTGGTATTTTAACAAGACGCGGATCTAACCACGTTGTTTCTTTTTCCATTTGCTCTTTTCGCGGTTTGACACCTAACGCACGCAAGCTATCTTCCATAATATTTCCAACAATCGGAGCTGCAACGACTCCTCCAAATTGCACGGTTCCTTTTGGATTATCAACGGCAACGTATACGACTAGTTGGGGAGCATCGGCAGGAGCAAAGCCGATAAATGACACAATATGGTTGTTTTTTAAGTATTGACCGTCCTTTGCTTTTTGTGCCGTTCCCGTTTTCCCACCAACGCGATAGCCATCTACAAATGCTCCTTTTCCTGTTCCTTGAGCAACCACGCTTTCTAACGCATAGCGAATTTGTTTGGACGTTTCCTCGGAAATAACGCGGCGTTTCACTTGCGGAGTTTGGCGACGAACCACTTCACCGGTAACAGGGTCAAGCCATTCTTTTGCAATATATGGGGTGTACAAAAACCCACCATTAACCGCAGCCGCTACAGCTGCCACTTGTTGAATAGGCGTTACCGCCACCCCTTGGCCAAACGCTGTCGTTGCTTGCTCTACCGGTCCAACGCGGTGGAGCGGAAACAAAATTCCTTTTCCTTCTCCTTGTAAATCGATCCCTGTTTTTTCACCAAACCCGAAGGCTTTTATATATTCAAAAAGCTTCTCTTTTCCTAACCGCTCACCAAGTTCAACAAATCCGGGGTTGCAAGAATTTTGAACAACTTCAAGAAATGATTGACTCCCATGTCCTCCGCGTTTCCAACAATGCAATGTTGCCCCTGCAACATGGACATGGCCCGAATCATAAAAATGATCTCTTAATAAATCGACTTTTTTCTCTTCTAACGCTGCTGCTAACGTAATAATTTTAAAAGTGGAACCTGGTTCATACGTGCTCCAAATGGGGAGATTGCGATTAAAAACTTCTGGAGGGACGTTTTGAAAATCGGCTGGATCGAACGTTGGGCGGCTGGCCATCCCTAAAATCTCACCATTGTTTGGATTCATCGCAATAGCAATCATTCCATCTGGACGATACGTTGTCTCAGCAATATCTAATTCTCGCTCAAGAATGGTTTGCACGCGCGTATCAATTGTTAATTTTAAATTTAATCCATCCACTGGTGAAGTATAAGCATCTGCCATGTCTGGCATTCTTTTTCCTTTTGCGTCGGAATAAAACTGGACAGATCCTTTTTGTCCGCTTAATTCTTTATCATAATAAAGCTCTAATCCCATTAATCCTTGATTGTCAATTCCCGCAAATCCGAGCACATGAGATAAATAGCTTCCAAATGGATAATAACGCTTTGAATCTTCCGCAATATAAACGCCTTTTAGGCCGAGAGCGCGAATTTCTTTCGCTTTTTCGTGAGAAATTTTCCTTCCTTCAGGATGGATGCGTTCAATCGATGTTTTTTTTGTAAGATGTTTGTATACTTTTTCAACCGGCATATTTAATATGTTTGCCAATTTTTCTGCTGTTTCTGCTGGATTTTCAATTTGTCTTGGCACGACAAGGACAGACGGAGCGCTTACATTCGTCGCAAGCGGCACACCGTTTCGATCCAAAATTTCGCCGCGTTCCGGTTCAAACGGAATGTTGCGGCTCCATAAATCTTTTGCTCGTTCCGTCAACATCTCGCCTAACGCGAACTGAACATATCCTAAACGTACATCAATAATGGCAAAAATAAAAAAGCCAATCAATAGCACCAACGTTAATCGTTTCCGAACGGTAACATACGAAACGCGCATATAGTGGAACCTCCTTCGCAAATAGGCTCGTTCCACTATATGCTTGTACCGTTCATTATAGAACATGATCATCAATCCATTGGTCCTTGCTCTTCTTGTTCCGGTTGCTTGTTTTCTTGCAACCGTTTTTGCAGCTGATCGGGCTCTGCTAATTCAACAATGATGTAATCATTTTCTTTCACAGAAGTGCCCGGGCGAATATTTTGTGAAAACACATAGCCGCTACCCATGAAACTTGGTTTTAAATGCAATAAATCCGCCAGCTTCATCACATCACGCAACGACCATCCCGTCATGTCAGGCATGATTGCCTCTCCATCTGTTTGCAACAAAACACGATCAGAAATCGCCAATTCTTCCCCTGCTTCTGGCATTTGCGCCCGAATTTCTTTTCCGGTGCCAATGACGGTCACCGAAAAACCTTTTTCTTTCAAAGCCTTTACTGCCTGCTCGGTTGATTGTCCCACATATGATTCAAGCACAATTCCTTTTTTCGCTTGTACCTTCTGCTTTGGTTGATCTAAAGTTGGTTGAATGTTTAAATATTGTAAACTATTTTTCATGACACTATTAAAAATCATTGAAACAGGAACCGCACCCGTTTCTGTATAAGAAATTTTCGGTTGTTTTACAGCTACATACATTAAAAGACGAGGGTTTTCACGCGGAGCCATCCCTAAAAAGGAAAAAATATAGTTTTGATGCCCTGTTAAATATCCGCCGTCTGGATCAGGAATTTGAGCCGTTCCTGTCTTTCCAGCGACACGATATCCTTCGATTTGATATGGGCGCCCTGTTCCTTTTTCGGATGTAACCACGGTTTCAAGAATGTCCAACACTTTTTCCGCTGTCTCTTTCGTAATTGGCGTCCCAACAACTTCCGGTTTATTTTTAACGATAATTTTTCCTGTTTCTGAATCAACAATTCGATCCACGACATATGGCTTCATCATTTTACCGCCATTTGCAATCGCTGTCGCCGCTTGAATTTGTTGAATTGGAGTAACGGATGTACCTTGGCCAAATCCGGTCGTCACTTTCTCCACTGGATAACGGTATAAAATATTTCCGATTCGTTCCCCCGGCAAATCAATTCCAGTTGGCTGATTAAAATGGAAACGATGCAAATATTGCAAAAAACGATCCTCTCCTAATTTTTCGCGCACTAATATTGCAAACGCAACATTGGAAGAACGTTGGACTCCTTCGTTAAACGAAATCATTCCCCAACCGACTTTATTATGGTCGCGAATACGATGCGCTCCAACGGCATAAGATCCTGATTGATATAATTCATTGCCGTTATATACTCCTTCATTAATCGCTGCCGCTAATGTAAAAATTTTCATCGTGGATCCAGGTTCATACGGATAGGCAATCGCGTCGTTTAAATAGTTCGTAATATTGCGCTTATTTGGATCGAAACTAGGACGAGTGCTCATCGCTAAAATCTCGCCTGTTTTCGGATTCGCTACAATCGCAATGATTTTTTCAGGCTGATATTTTTTTTCAACCTCATTCATTGCATCTTCAAGAAACGTTTGAATTTTTTGATCAATCGTTAAGTAAACATCATCTCCGTTTTTCGGCGAAACAATTTTTTCATCCGTGTGATGAGGCAGACGCCACCCTTTTGGGTCACCTTTAAACGTGACATATCCGTCTTCCTCTTTCAAATAGCGATCCAAACTTTGTTCAATTCCCATCATCCCTTTTTCTCTTCCATCGGAAGAATCACTTTTTTGAACATAGCCAATCACATAAGAGGCAAATGTTCCGTTCGGGTAAAAACGTTTGGAATCGCGCATAAACGTAATTCCCGGCAGATGAAGAGCTTCAATTTTTTGTTTTAACGCTTGGCTAATTCCTCTTCCATTTGGACCAAATTCAACTTGTTTTGCGTCTTTCTTTAAAATGCGCTCAACCTCGTCTACCTCCATGTTTAATAACGGAGCTAACTTCTTTGCTGTCATTTCTGGATCAACAACATGTTTCGGATCGTTCGGATCCGTTGTCATTTCCTTATCCAAAACAGCTACAACCGTGTAAGAAGGAATATCTTCAGCAATGACTTCTCCGCGTCGGTCAAAAATCGTTCCTCGCTTTGCTTCAATCGTTCTTTTTTTCGTGTAACGTTCTTCTGCTTTGATTGCTAACACTTGTCCGTCAGCTACTCCTGTCACTTGCAGTTGAACAAAACGGAGAAACAATACAAAAAAGAGCAAGCCGAAAAAAGCAAATAAAACAGCTGCTCCAATGTGTGTATGCTTATGCTTTTTCATGTCTGCATCAATCCTGTACAACTTTTACATTATTTTCGTTTAATGTTAAGCCAAGTTCTTTCGCTTTCGCTAAAATTCGTTCATATGTACTTAGTTCTTGTACTTGAACTTGCAAATCGCGATTATGCTTCTCCTGTTCTTGAATTTTCACTTCTAGTTGTTGAACTTCTTTATTTATTTCATAAATCGTAAATTGATTCGAAACAATCGTAATGCTGCTATACAATGCAAACAAGATAAATGAGAAAAAGAGCAGTTTTTCCCCGAGCGTCAAACGAATTTTGCGCTTTTTCTTTGGCGTTACTTTCGGCTTTTGTTGCTGCTTATGCTTATGTTGAATTTGAACAGCGGCGTTATTCAAGCGTTTTTCCTCCTTTTTATAGCTTTTCGGCAATCCGCAACTTCGCTGAACGAGCACGATGATTGCGTTCTAATTCTTCTTCAGACGGAACAATTGGCTTTTTTGTAATGATTTTTAATTTTGGTTTGTACTGTTCCGGTATGATCGGCAATCCAGGCGGAAGCTCTGGCCCTTCGCTTGCTTTTTTAAATGCCAATTTACAAATGCGATCTTCTAAAGAATGAAACGTAATGACGCTAATTCTCCCTCCTGGTTTCAACAAATCAATGGCTTGATGAATCGCTTCTTCAAATACTTTTAATTCATCATTGACCGCAATTCGAATCGCTTGAAACACTCGTTTCGCTGGATGTCCTCCGCTGCGGCGCGCCGGCGCTGGAATGGCTTCCTTAATCAAATCGGCCAACTCTGTTGTCGTTCGAATCTCTCTTTCTTTTCGAACGGATTCAATTTTCCGCGCGATTGCTTTTGAAAATTTCTCTTCTCCATACTGAAAGAAAATTTTTACCAACTCTTCGTATGGCCATTTATTTACAATTTCAAATGCTGTCAACGTCTGTTCGCGGTCCATTCGCATATCTAACGGCGCATCATGCTGATAGCTAAATCCGCGTTCAGGCGTATCCAACTGCGGAGACGAAACACCTAAATCAAACAAAATTCCATCAACTTGATGAACGCCATGTTCAGCCAATTTTTCTGTTAAATGGCGAAAATTGCTTTTAATAATCGTTACGCGATCACCGTATTGAGCAAGTTTCTCTTTTGCATGCTCGATTGCCATTTCATCTTGATCGAACGCAAATAAACGTCCTTCACTTGATAATTTTGATAATAAATATTCGCTATGTCCAGCTCCTCCGAGCGTACAATCAACGTATACTCCATCTGGCTTCACATTCAAACCATCGACCGTTTCTTTTAATAGGACTGTAACATGTTGAAACAACGGTCTCACCTACCTTCTCTTCAATGAAATTGTTCAATGTATAACATGTTTTTCTATTATACATGAAAAAAGAAAAAAATTTTAGTACATGCTACAATATGTGAATCAAGCTTTTATGGTAGACCCTTCCGCTTTTCTGCCACGGTCTGCCAAAAAATTTGGCAGACTGGGCATGCGGTTCGCATGCCAATCCGAACGAAGAACGCTCCACGGACAAAAATATATTTGTCCGATGGCGTTCGCGTTCGGAAAAAGTGGCAGAAAATTACCTTCTCATAAACATTTCACTCAGTGCTCCAATTGTATTTTACCATTCTAGCCATTCTCTCACCACTTACTTATGAACTATTCTAGAATAAGATAAAAAAATCCTGTATCAAACAGGATTTTTTTATCGACGAAAATTGTTAAATAAAAACAATTTTATGCTTTCCATTCCAGCAATAATCGACGCTCATCAATCGATCTAAAAAGTCAAATCCATACTTATTGATATAATAAAAAATATTCCAAATACGCTCTTGTGGCAGACCATTCGGCTTTAATGACAGTTCTACACGACGAAATTTCCCCAAATGGACTTCATGTTTTTCGACAAGCTTTCGCTCAATAAACTGTTGAAGAAAATCGATTTGTGACTGAATCAATGCGGCATTTTTCAACAATACAGGTTCAAGACTTGCATCCACTTGCAAGCCGACTTCTCTTAACGATCGATGAATGCGCTCGATTTCTTTTTTCGCATCCGCTACAATGTCAGCAAGCGGGATCGGCATTTGCTCGCTCAGCCATTTCTCCATCGCTTGTTCCGTTCCATATTTTAAAACTTCTTCAACGCTCATTCCTGTTTCATGTAAATCCGTCGCAATCGATCGCTCGACAAACGTAAACGTTAATCTTGGAATGACCGGCGGCATGTTCCAGCCAAAAAGCGAAAAAGCTCGCTTTAATTCAGCCCAATACGCAATTTCGCCTGGACCAGCGATAAAAGCAAGAGTTGGGAATAAAAATTCCTGCATGAGCGGTCTTGTAATGACATTGTTGCTTAAACGAGACGGTTCATTTTCAGCAATGGCAAGCAACTGTGCCATTGTAAAACGTTCAGAACCGTCTTTTGTATAAAATTGTTGCTCTTCATCGTAGTGCAACAATAACCGTTCATCATCGCGATGATAAAACAAGTTGGCACAAGTTGGAGCAATCTCGATCATTCTTCTGTATCCCAACGTCTCCAAATGTTTTTGTTGAGATAAAACGGCATTTGTAATAGCTTTATGCTGATCAATAAGAGCAGCAAAAAACTCTCGTTCAATCTCTCTTAACGATGGATGCGCTGCATCGACAACCACTAATCCTTCTTTCGCAAACAATCGTAAGATGATCGCGGCAAAAAAATCAGCCACTGTGCGTCCTTGTTGTAAACATTCATTCAAAAAGGAGAGCATTTCATTTGTCACATCTGTTTCTCCATACGTTTTGACAACTTCTTCGATCCATCTTTGACATGTTGTATAATCGAGTGGAATGCGAGCAACCATCTTTTTCTCTTTTAACGAATGCGGATACACTTTTTTTTCCACTTTGCCCTTTTCCGCAACATATACATGGTTGACTTCTGCAAAATCATGATCTTCAGAAGCAATCCAAAATATCGGAACGATCGGGATGCCCAATTCTTTTTCCTGTTGTCTAGCAAGAGTAAGAATCGAAATGATTTTATGAATCGTATAAAGAGGCCCTGTTAACAATCCTGCCTGTTGTCCACCAATGACAACAACACTTTGCGAATGCAATAATTTCTCAATATTTTGTATCGTTTGTTCGCTAGCGTTAAATTTTTTATGATAAGCGAGCAAATGTTGAACGAGTTGCTGACGAGGATATGTTCGCTGTTGTAAATGCTGTGCCCTTTGTTGAAATGTATTGGTCTTTTCGATGTCATAATGAAAACCTTCTTTCATCGGAAAACGTCCTTCTATGTAATCCGTTGCTAGACGATTCGTTGCTGGCAATGAGAGCTCTAAGATCTCCATCATAAACTTCCTTTCTCTTAAACATTTCCTTTTTGAAGTATAGCACTATTTACGGTTAAGAAAAAAATTTACGCTCACGATAATTCAATTAAAATTCGACTGAATAGCCCGTAAGCAAGCAAACTAATATAAGCCGCTGCAAAAAGAAGAAAATGAGCTTTCCAATATATCTTAAAAATTTTAGAGATCTGAACATCCCCGGTTTTCTTCCAATACCCAATAATGAACATAATCATGGTCACGATTAAAAAAAGAAGTAGCTCCATACCATACGATCGTCCAAAAATAACGATGATAAGAAAATGAACGGACAAAATAAAAAAAATGGTCGATCCATCGACAGCAAGCTGAAAAGATCTTTTTACTTTTTGTTTAAATATTTTTTTCGCGCCTATGTAAATGAAAATAAACGAAAATAAGGGAATCGTAACCATCAATGTGAGCAATCCCGAAATAAACTGTTTGATCATCGCGCTTCACCCTCTTGCTCTTTTCCCTTCACGGCATAATACAAAAATTGACTAATCGGCGCCGCCATTCGTTGCTTTTGCGCACGATCGATGATGTATTTCAAAATAGCATCAATTTCCGTTTTTCGCCCTTCTTCGATATCGCGCAACATCGATGAACGATTGTGAGCGGTTTTTTCACAAATATGCATAATATAATTCCACATGGCTTGTTTATCGGTGACTTGAAGAACAGAAGTTACTTCTTCAAATAGCAACTTCATCGCTTCGTTATATTCGCTTCGTTCAACTAGTTGACCGTTACGTACGTTTAATAAAGCGGTGAGCGGATTAATCAAAACGTTGGCAAGTAACTTTTTAACTACCATTTCTTCCCAGTTCTCGCAATATTGAAACGAAAAATGGTCGATTTCATCGTTCGCTAGCTGTTGAAAATCCGTTCCTTTTCCTTTCCAAACGCTCCATTTTGTTTGGCCGATTCCCGTATGGATGACGGTCGTATCATTTTGTTTGAGCGCCCCATGTTCGACGACAGCTAAAATAATATGATCGTGCGGTAAATCGCGCAATTGATCAATGTGCGCCATTCCGTTTTGCAAAAACACAATGGTTCGGCTTCTTAACAAATGAGCAAATTGATCAAACAGTGTTGGTAAATGATATTGTTTGACAGCAATAAATAAAATTTCTTCTTCATCCATTCTTTCTTGCAATGGCTTTGCTTGGACAAAAATCGTCTCTTGTTCTCCATTTCTCACGAGCTTAAGCCCTTCGCTCATGAGCCATTGCGCTTGTTCTTTTCGATTGGTATAAACCGTAACATGGTGCTGTTTGCTTAAATAAGCAGCAGTCAATAATCCAATGGCACCGCCACCAACAATTCCGATCCGCACCGCACTTCCCCTCTTTCTATTCGAAAAGCTATATATGATAAGCTTCATTTTCCGACATGAACAAGCTTTTCTGCCACTTCCCTCGAACGAAAACGCCATCGGACAAATAAATTTGTCCGCCAGGCGTTTCAGTTTGGGATCGGCATGCTAAGGCATGCCGGGGCGGCAAGGTTTTTCTTGCCGCCTATGTCAGAAAAGCGGTCTTCTATTTATGTATTGATAATGGGATATGTCGGAAACTCAATTGGAATTTATACCATTTATTTTATTTTAATGAAAAAAGCAGCTGAAGTCTATCAGCTACTTATACTGACAATTGTCTTGCACGCTCAAGAATGTTGATCAATGATTTATAGTCTTGCTGCATGGTTTGCAGTTGCTTTTCAAGAACCTCTTTTTCATTTTGTAGTTTCTCGATGCGTTCTTTCAACTGTTCGATCTCTCTTTTTAACTTTTTATTTTCTTGTAACTGTTGATCGGGCTGAAATGCTTGTAAGAAAGTAATCACATCATGAAGATCGATTTCTTTGTCACGCACAATTTCTTTTTTCTCTACCGTTTTTTGCTTTTTCCGTTGCTGCTTAGCAAATTCAATCGCTTCCCTATACTGTTTGCGAACGTAAGCATTCCAGCGAAAACCGCAGGCTGCTGCCGTTCTCGATAATTGACGGCTCGCTTCCGCAAAAGCTTGCAGCTGTGTCCCTCCTTCGCGAATGAAACGCAATACGATTTCTGCCAGCAATAAATCTTCTTCTTCCGTCCATGCATCTTGACGAATAGCCGACATACCCATCCCTCCTTGCTGCGCTCGCTTCATTATATGCAGCTAATAGAGAAGATAGAAGGCTAGTTACGTTTTTTCGTTAAAAAAGCTTGAACAGCTTGCTCATGTTCAGGTCCTTCCCATAAAGTTGCGCACCGTTCAATTTCAGCAAAAAATCGCTCATAAAACTCTTTCGTTTTCCATTTAGCTGTTGCTGCTTGCTTATACGCTGAAAGAACGGAAGATGACTTTTCCAAATATGGCATTAACAGTTGCCTGCACTCTTCTTTTAGATCCGATGAAGACAAACAGCGATGAATCCATCCTCTTTTCTCTGCCTCTTCGGCACAAATCATGTTTGCACATAGCAACAAATGGAGCGCTTCATCATAAGGCATCTTTTCAAACAACATCGTTGCTCCGCCCCATCCGGTCGTAATCGCTAAATTCGCTTGAACAAAACCGATGCGAACCCCTTTTTTTGCATAACGAAAGTCGCAAGCAGTTGCCAATTCGCAACCGCCCCCAATGGCTGTTCCGTTGATGAGGGCAACCGTTGGTTTAGATAAAGTAAGGAGAGAATATAAAATATTTCCCATCTTCGCTAACATCGAATAGGCTTCTTCTTTTGTCGTTAACTGGTGAAAAACACTTAAATCCCCTCCAGAGCAAAACGCCTCCTCTCCTTCTCCCGTAATGACTAGCACTTTCGCTGTCTCGCTTTTTTCAACCATTTCAATCGTTTCCTGTAATCGGTCCATCACTTCATAATGAATGGCGTTTCGCTTCTCCGGGCGGCAAATGGTAAACCAAACGATTCCGTTTTTTTCTTGTTCTACTGTAACGCTCAATCTCTTTCTCCCCTTTGTTACGATTTCGCTCACGATGAACTCTTCGACATGAATAAACTCTATTCCTTTTCTACCATTCGACAAGAAAAGCGCAAGAGGAATCGCCCCTTGCGCTTTTCTTATTTGTTTACAACTTCTTTTCCTTTGTATGTTCCACAAACTTTGCATACGCGATGAGATAGCTTCATTTCACCGCAGTTTGGGCATTCTACCATGCCAGGTACGCGTAATTTGAAGTGCGTACGACGTAGTCTTTTTTTCATTTTAGATGTTCTTCTAAAAGGTACTGCCATTTGTTTCCACCTCCTTAAAGAGATTTAGGCAAATATGAAGGCCGGGTTGTTCCGGGTCTTCCCTTACGATCGATCTTTTTTCTCAAAAAATTTGGCTAACCCCGCAAGACGTGGATCGATTTTATTCTGATGCTGCTCTTCGGAAATAACTTCCCAACCTTTTCCCGATTGCGGCACAGCATCTTCATGATCCACTTTGTCGCTAAAAATTTGCATCGGAATTTCAAGAAGAATTAATTCTTTTACAATTGGTAATAAATCAATCGTTTCTCCTTGAACGTAATGCGAATCTTCATCAGCCACATCATAATCGTTCAATAAAAACGTCTCTGTACTTTCAATGGAGAAAGGATAGGACACATCGACTAACGTGCGCGAACAAGGCAAAACCATCGTTCCTTCAATGGTTAAGTGAAACGTAAATTTTTTCGCGCTTACATCCGCCCTTCCGTGAACACGTACAGGCGAAATATCTCGAATCGATGAATCCAATTGTTTTAATTCAGATACATCTGCAGTTTCATCAATCGTTAATCCTTTATGCTGTAACTGATGAAGTTGATGAATAGACCATTTCAATTGTAATCACCTCAAGGCAACAAAGAAAATTATACTTTTCGATATTAGTTTTGTCAATATTCTTTCTTTACACCACTTATACTATAATGTAATCAATTCATATCCACTTTATCACGTTTTGAAACAAAAAGAAAGGAGGGCATACTAATGAAAGCAGTTGGAATGGTCGTGGAGTATAACCCTTTTCATAACGGTCATCTGTACCACCTGCAGCAAACGAAAAAAGAAACGAATGCCGAATGTCTGATCGCGGTAATGAGCAGTCATTTCGTTCAACGCGGAGAACCTGCACTCGTTTCCAAATGGGCGCGCACAAAAATGGCACTCGCTGGTGGTGTCGATCTTGTCGTTGAACTTCCTTATCCGTTTGCCGTTCAAACCGCCGACATGTTCGCTCATGGAGCCATCTCGATTCTCGATGCTCTTCATTGCCAAGAAATTTGTTTCGGCAGCGAACATGGCAATATCGATCATTTTTTAGAAGCCGTCCATCTTTTAAAACAATATGAGCAAGAGCATAATCAACGATTAAAGCAATTACTCGAAAGCGGAATGAGCTATGCAAAAGCCTATGCAACTGCGCTAGGGCAGCTTCAAAATGAACAATCAACCCTCGATTTGTCAAAACCAAATAACATTCTTAGTTTTCATTACGTAAAAGCGATTGTTGAACAACAAAGCAATATGACACCAAAAACGATTCAAAGAATAGTCGCTCATTACCATGATTCACACCTTCCGAACGAAGAAACAATCGCCAGCGCAACAAGCATTCGCCATCATTTACAAACCGATGGACTACAATCCATTTCTTCTTATGTTCCGCCGACAACAAAAGAAGAATTACAGCGCTACTATACAGTATACGGAACATTTCATTATTGGGAACACTACTTTCCTCTATTGAAATATCGTCTTTTAACGATCAATCTTGAGGAGCTGCATCAAATCGCTGAAGTAGAAGAGGGACTTGAACATCGCTTAAAAAAAGCCATTCAGCAAGCGAAAAGCTTTCGTGAATTTCTGACATGCGTAAAAACAAAACGATATACATGGACGCGATTGCAACGCGTTTGCACTCACATTTTAACAAATACAACAAAAAAGGAAATGAATTTCATTCGTGCTTATAAAAAAGCTACTTATATTCGCCTTCTCGGCATGAATGAAAACGGTCAACGCTACTTAAGAAAAATGAAAAAGAAACTCAAATTACCGCTCATCACCAAGGTAGCAACATTGCAAAACGATCCCATCTATAAACTTGAACAAAAAGCGGCTCAAGCTTATGTTTCCATACTGCCTGAACCGCTATTAACAGAAGCTTTACAAATGGAATATGCGACCCCGCCATTAAGGAAGTTGACGTAAATAACGCAACGCATCATCAAACGTATCAACCGGAACAATTTTCATATCTGTTCCGATTTCTTTCGCTGTTTTTAGCGCTTCTTTGTAGTTCGAATGTTTGGCACCTCGTTCATTTGGCGCAAAGAAGATATGCGCTCCCGCTTTATGAGCAGCGATCACTTTTTGCGAAATGCCGCCAATCGGTCCTACTTCTCCATTTAAGTTAATCGTTCCTGTACCAGCAATTTTGTACCCTTTTGTCAAATCTTCTGGAACAAGCTGGTTATAAATCTCAAGCGAAAACATTAATCCTGCAGACGGTCCGCCAATTTTCTCAGAATTAATCTTCACTGGCGGATCGGTCACCATTTCGCGATCGGTTATAAGCGAAATACCGATGCCGACACGATTCGGTTCTTTTGGAAACGGCGCAAGAGATAATGTGACGGTTTTCTTGTCCTTTTCGCGTTTATATGTGATATGCACTTGATCCCCTTTTTTCTTTTCGCTTACATAGCGAATAAACTGTTCTGCACTCTCGATTTTTTTCCCGTTGACCGCTATAATTTGGTCGCCGCTTTTTAACTTTCCGAATGCCGGCATATCTTTTAAAACAGAAAGTACATACACCCCTTTATTTTTATAAGAAAATGGCTTATTTGCTTTTTTATATGCCACGGCAATCGCTGTTTCTTTCGAGTTTTCCATCATTTGCAGCTGACGATACGTATATTCTTCATCCGTTTCTCCTTCTTGACGAATTTCTTCAATTGGATGCAGTTCGTAATAGTCGCGAATGTGGGCAAGGCCATATGAAAACAAATTCGCTCTCCCCATCCGAACAGTCGTTAACATAAAGTCGCCTTTTTCATCATATCCGCCCTTCACTTCGACAAGCGGAGCTAGCGCCTCTGCACTTCCAGGCATTGTAACGTAATAAGGAAGTTTAACAAACGTAACAACAAGCGCCAAGATCACTCCTGCCATAAACGTTTTCACATACATTTTCTTTTTCATGATGTTAAGACCCCTTCCAATTTTCAAGCGCTTCGTAAATGTTTGGCAATTGTTTTCTCGTTTCTTCTTCACCAATTCGAATGATTTCATCGACATGTGTAAAAGCATGTGAACTGTACTGCTCTACTCGCGGGCGAATCATCACATCGGAGGCAAACGCTCGATGGTGCACAAGCTCAGCTTGGAGAATATCTAAACTTTGTAAAATGACATCAAAAATAGAGGAAATTCGATCATTCGTTTTCACATGAGCAACATCGACAGCAATGACAAAGTCTGCTCCCATTTCTCGAACGACAGAAACCGGGATTCGATCAATCACCCCTCCATCGACAAGAAGACGACCGTTCCACTTTTCAGGAACAAAAATCCCCGGAATGGAAATGCTTGCACGAACGGCATCGGCAATGTTTCCCTGACGAAAAACCACTTTTTCTCCCTTTTGCAAATCGGTTGCCACAATCGCAATCGGAATGGACAGTTCCTCGATTCGTTTTCCTTTTGTGACAACACGAACAAACTCTTTAATTCGCTGCCCAGAAATAAGCCCCATTTTAGGAACGGTAAAATCAAGATAATCATTTCGTCGAAATGCTTTTGCTAAACGATGTAAACGATCCGTACCGATCCCTGAAGCATATAAAGCTGCGACAAGCGCTCCCATGCTGCTTCCAGCAATAAAATCAATCGGAATGTTTTCTTCTTCAAGCACTTTGATCACACCTAAATGGGCGAATCCTCTTGCTCCACCAGAACCTAACGCTAAGCCGATCTTCGGTCGCACGTTTTTCCCCTTTCCTTCCTTTAAGTAATAAATAAATACTATGGTCTAAAATATGCACCTATACTCGTATATTAAACTATCAACATAAGCAAACGAGGAGGCCGACCATTCATGAGCCAAAAACTGAAAACACTCTTGCTCGGATTCGCGATCACGTTTTTATGTATCGCTTTAATTCGCTATCCTCAACCATCATTTGAAGCAGCTGTTCGCGGTTTACATATGTGGTGGGAGGTCGTCTTTCCATCGTTACTCCCTTTTTTTATTGTTTCGGAACTTTTAATCGGCGTCGGAATCGTCCACTTTATCGGCGTTTTGCTTGAACCGTTCATGCGCCCGTTATTTAAAGTCCCGGGAATTGGAGGATTCGTTTGGGCAATGGGAATGGCCTCTGGCTATCCAGCAGGAGCAAAACTAACAGCTCGACTCCGCCAAGAAAAACAAATTTCAGCGATTGAAGCGGAACGACTTGTATCGTTTACCAATTCATCCAATCCTCTTTTTATTTTCGGAGCGATTTCCGTTGGTTTTTTTCATAATCCAAACATCGGTATTGTTTTAGCTGTATCCCATTATCTTGGAAATATTTGTGTCGGATTGATGATGCGTTTTTACGGTCGCAATGAACAAGTATCGCAATCCAAAAATGAATACCGAAAAATATCGTTCCACGAAGCGTTGCGAGCGATGCACCAAGCACGCCTAAAAAATGACCAAGCTATCGGTAAATTGTTGGGGGACGCTGTACGCTCTTCAATTCAGACGTTACTAATGATTGGTGGATTTATCATTTTGTTTTCGGTTTTAAATAAGCTGCTACATATTACGCATGTTACACAATGGATCGCTTATTTTTTTCAATATCTCCTTCAAATATTTCAACTGCCGAACCAATTAAGTGTTCCATTAATTGCTGGGTTATTTGAAATTACGCTTGGCAGTCAAATGACGAGCCAAGTGACAGAAGCAAGTTTATTAGAAAAGGTAATTGTGACGAGTTTTATTCTTGCGTTCGGAGGTTTTTCCGTTCAAGCACAGGTTGCGAGCATTTTGGCTGATGCGAATATTCGCTTTCAACCTTTCTTGATCGCCCGGATTTTTCACGGTTTTTTTGCCGCTTTCTTTGCTTATGTCCTTTGGAAGCCGTTATACATTCACCTTCATTCATTGGAAAATGACCCGAACGCGATGCCTGTATTCTTACCAATCGTTCCGGCTGAATGGTCGATTCGTTATTGGGAACTGTTAAGTAAGTACGGTTCGCTCCTTACAATCATCTCGTTAACGTGTTACGTTATGATTTTAATTGTTGCCCAGCGGAAAAAAAACATACAGTAAAACCACCCGTTTAACGAGGTGGTTTTTCGCTGTTTTGGTTTTGCGAAAATTTCTTTCGCAATGCTTCTTCAACTATTTTTGGTACAAGTTCAGAAACATTTCCATTGTATTTGGCGACTTCTTTAACAATGCTTGAGCTTAAAAACGCATATTGATTGTTTGTCATCATAAAAAATGTTTCAATTTGCTCATTAAGTACGCGATTCATAGACGTAATTTGCATTTCATATTCAAAATCGGAAACAGCTCTTAATCCGCGCAAGATCGCGCTTGCGTTTTTACTTCGTGCATAGTCAACAAGCAATCCGTGATACGAATCAACAATGACGTTTGATAAATCTTTCGTCACTTCCCTTAATAATTCCATTCGCTCCTCAGTGGAAAAAAGAGGCTTTTTTGAAGAATTATTTAAAACGACCACATACACTTGATCAAATACTTTCGCCCCTCGGCGAATAATGTCTAAATGTCCATATGTAACTGGGTCAAAACTACCCGGACATACCGCAATGCTCGCCATTCATTTATTCCCCTTTCTCATCATCGACATAACCATAAATGGATACAGTCGTTATCCCATATGTTTCGCTTTTTATTTTTTGCAAACGGCCGATCTGCTCTGGAAGAATGGTTTCCTCAGAATGTTCCGCGACAATATATCCATCATGTCGTAGCAATTGATAATCGTCTATCATCGCAATGATGGATGCAAGCTTTGTGCTTTTATAAGGCGGGTCAAGAAAAATCAGGCGAAACGTCAACCCTCTTTTAATGATCGCCTTTAACGCTCGCTCTGCATCGTTGCGATAAACTTCAGCCTGTTCTGTCAATCGGCAAGCTTCTACGTTTTTGCGAATCGTTTGTACCGCCTTCGGGTCATGGTCAACAAAAATAACCTTGTCTAATCCACGGCTTAACGCTTCAATTCCTAGCCCCCCGCTTCCCCCAAACAGATCAAGCCCAACTCCTTCAGAAAAATAAGGCCCAATTATATTAAATATGGCTTCTTTCACTTTATCGGTTGTCGGTCTTGTTGACATTCCTGGAACGGCTTGTAGCTTTTTTCCTTTGCACTTTCCAGATATCACTCTCATTTCCGTTCACCACATTCAACATAAATTTTTACAAACATTATCCTACCACATTCTTAAAAAAGAAACTACTTTACAGCACCTATATATGATAAGCTTAATTTTCCGACATAAACAAGCTTTTCTGTCACCTCTCCGAACGAAAACGCCATCAGACAAATGAATTTGTCTGTCATGCGTTTTACGTTCGGAATGGGCATGCTTCTAGCATGCCTAGGCGGCAAGATTTTTCTTGCCGCCTAGGCAGAAAAGCGGTCTTCTATTCATGATGAAATATGTCGGAAACTCAACTTGAATCTATATACATACAAATGAAACAATCAAAAAAAGGACGTTGGAAAAAATATTAAGCAAATGTATAGAACGAAACATAATGGTCATAATGATAGTAACAACATCGATGGCGATGTTGTTGCCAACCACGGAGAAGACTTACGTTTCCCCATAAGTTCTTCCTCCGGTTTCTCCTCTCCCTTTTTGCCCTTCTCCTTTTGAGCATGTCTCAAAAGAATAGAAGGACCCTGCAGATCATCTGCAGGGCTTTTTTATTGACCAATCACATGAATTTCCTTGCTTGTTTCACTCACGTACACATCAAACCATTTCGGAAATGTCGTTCGTTCAATGTATAACTTCCCATTCCATTGACGGATGACAGCATTGTTGTTAGGTTCAATCGGTTCAATAAAAAAGCGCCAACGTTGCCCGTTCTTTTCAATAAATAACGCATTCCCTGAACGTTTTAACGTATATCCAAGCGTCTTCATCACCTCGGTGAAAGGGATGAGCTGTTCTCCATTTTTCATGAGCACTTTCGCATTTTCAAGCTTATGATTGTTGACGAACAACGCTTTTTCTTCCGTAAATACCAGCTCTTGTCCATTTTCCACAAAGAAAGTCGTGTTTCCGCCGTATACATCTCCCAATATGTGATCGAGCTTTTCTTTTGAAAGAGATTGTCCTTGTTTATTTTCGATTTCTTTCCAGAAAGAATGAAGCTCCTCTGCCGTTAATGTTGTTTGCAGTTCATTGAATGCTGCTTTTGCTTTTGCGGATGCTGGAAGCTGCTTTGTCATCAATGAAGCTAACAACTCCCAAATCCATTCGTCTAATGAACTGTTTGGAAAACGTTCACGTAAATAAACGTTCGCATACTTTGTTTTAAGCGATGAATGCGAAACGTTTTCTGAAATAACAAGAAATGTCGGCGTTACATATTCAACAGAAAAAGGAGTAACCACGATCGTTTGAATGTCAGCTCTTGCTTGTAAAAACGAAAGAAGTGAACGATCCAATTGATTTTGTTTGGTTGTGTAAAGGTCTATTCCGTTTTCGTGCTTTCGTTGAAGTGGAACAGACTGAAAGTATAAAGGAAAGGCGTTTCCGCTTTTTTGCTCCCACATATAAAAAGAAAAAGTCTTTTTTTGTACTTGCCCAATTAATGAGGCTCCTGCGACCCATGTCCCCCTTTGATGTGCGCCATCTGTTAGTTGAACATATATATGTTGCGGCTGTACCGTATCAAATGTAATAAACCATTTTTCGAGCCAAAGCGGATCGATTCGTTTTCCAATCGAAATACGATAAGATAAAACGGCTTCGCCCATTTTATTGAATTGAATAATCGTTTTCCCATTTTCATGACGAACGACACATTCTTTTTTCTTTCCGCATGTGAATTGCTTTAATCGATCGGGAAGATGAATGGTATATTTTTCTAAAGAAGCACCTTTCACTCGGTGCTCCAGCACAAGTTCTTTTCCTAAAAATTGAGCATCAATTTCATGCTCAAGCACCGTGTTCGCCTTCTCTTGTTTTTCATAGTGATCCCACTGATAGTACAAAATTCCCGTGCTCACACTGAGAAAAAGAAAAGTTGAAATGATTGCAACTCTGAGCATAGAAATACTCCTTTAAAGCTATTTTTATATATTTAACAATATCAAAATTTGCCTATGATGTCATACATCATTTTCACTAATTATTGAAAAAATTTGACTGAGTAAAATGTTTATGGAAAGGTAGTTTTCTGCCGCTTTTTCCGAACGAGAACGCCATCGAACAAATATATTTGTTCTTCGTTCGGATTGGAAGAAAAACAGATGGAGAGGATCTCTCTTTTACTCATTTTCGTCTTTGCAATACAACGCTAAAGTCATTATGATAGAAGATGTCTAAAATCTTCTAAAGCATGTCGGAAAATAAAATGGAACTTATAACGAGGGGATGAACAAATGATTCAACGTTTTATCGAATTAGGAGAAGGATACTCAGATCTCTACGAATTAATCGAGATTGCCAAAGCAAATCGCCATCGTCTATCAGGGCTGTTTGCTTTTCACACCGTTAAAGATGGGAAAGCTGTAACATCATTCGTCGTTGTGTTAAAACCGACTGATCCTGGGGATTTCCAACCTTTGTATATTTGCCGCGAAGGAATTCCACACCCATCTGTAAAAATAACGAAACGATACGAACTATTTTTGGAACTAGCAAAAGAATTAAATCAAGAAATTATTCATCTAGATGTAAAACCTTCGAACTTTTTCGCTGATCTTCAACTTTATTATCAACATTTAATCGGAATTATGCGAATGAATCGGTTTATTCCACCATTGCAATAAGATTCTTGGCGAATACCAAGAAAATCCACCGAAAATTATCCTAACAAAAATAGCTTGTCGATTTGATCGACAAGCTATTTTAAAATCCTAGTTTATAATCATATTCTTTTGCCTTATCCGCCTTTGATTCAAATTCCACTTTTACATAAGGTCGGTAAGACGGTTCGACACGTTTCACAAACGGTAAAGCCAAAAGCTTTTTCATGATTGTTTCCGCTTCGTCCATGTTGCAGTATAAAACTACATACTTTAATCGTTTTGATACATAGTGAACATTTCCATATTTCCTCATTTGTTTACTGTGCTTCAATGAATGCAACCAAACAATAATTCCTTGACGTTTTGGAAACATACCCCATTCCCCTTTTATCATCAATCAATTTGTTCGACAGCCGCAGCGTCCACCCGAGCCGCAACCGCCGCAAGAAGACAGTGAATCGAAATAAGGATTGCCCGTCGGTACTTTTACATGTTCTGAAACAGCTTTTCCAATGATGACACTGATTTCATCTAACAACTCTTGCAATGCATTTTCCGCTTTTTTAAATGCAGCAACCGTTTCATGTAAATCAAGTTCACGTTTGACATCACGTATCGTCCTCGTCACCGTTTTATAATCAGGATGATATTTGCCGAATCGCTGCACTTCTTCATACCGCTCTCTTAACTGAACGAAACGCGAAATAATTTCTTGAGCGGATGAATCATTTTTTAATTTATCTAAACAGCGCCGATATTCGTCTGCTAATTCCGATTGCACAATCATCTTCGCGAGGTCTTCTGCAGCATCCAAAATCGTTAATCTTTCTAACGTTGCTACAATCAACAGCAACACCTCCGATTTTATGATAACACGAACAAAAAAACAAAACAAATAAGTCTGACTGAGTCGTCAGACTTTTTATGGAATATTCACTTCAAACTCATGAAAAAGATCATATTTGCTCGAATCGTTATGAACAAATTCGAGACGAATCGAATGTTTTCCTGATGGCAATCCTTTCACAATAAATGCAGCAGTCGAAACTTCTTTCACTTTTTGTCCATTTAAATATACGTCAATATGACCTTCTCCGTCTTTTTTAATTTTTTTTCCTTTTACAAACGAAAAACGGTCAACAACGCATTCGATGAGCACATCTTTTCCTCTTACATAATGCTTCACCGCTAACGTCCGTTTTTTTCCATCCTCAGCTAGAGCAGGACGATCGGATAACTCAGAAACCGGAACAATCTCAATCGTTTCACTCTTTGCTAACGACACATGGCAGGGTGTATAAAAAAATAATAAACCGCTAATGACCAAAAAAAAGTTTCGCAAAGACACCACTCCTTTCAAAGGATAGTCTTTGCGTTTCTTTCAGCAATTATTAATCGCTTTTACGCATCGCCTGCATCATCGAAAGCATCATCGCCGCCATTTCCAATGAATAAGCTACTTTCTCTACTTTATCCGGAAATGTTTGTTTATAATAGCTTAATGCTGTCCGTTCTAGCTTCGTTACATCGGTCGGATTTCGCGATAAATGTCGATACCAATAAGGCTGTTCGCGTAAAAATTTTTGTAAAATCGGTTTTGTCTTTACATATTCATAAACGTCTTTTCTCATTCTTTTTCCCCTTAATCTTTTCGAAACGAAAATGGATGGATGGACGATTTCGTTGAATTGGTTTCTTGCATCTGTCGAACAATATTTTGAATGGATGTAATTGCTTGTTGAACAGTGGAAATGTGTTGTTGCAAATGATTGATATCAATTTTTTGCAAATACGTAGCAAGCTTCTGCATAAGTGCGGCACTGCTTTCTGTTTCTATTTCCTCTTTATATTCATTCCATATTTCATCTTCTTCACCAAATAGATACCAATCATTATATAACTCTTTCCATGTTTTTTTGCCGCTGCGCACTTCACGAACTAATTTTGGATGTTTTTTAATAAATTGCTTAAACTGTTCGACAGAAGGATGGATATTGTTCGCCGCCATTTTTATACCACTCCTCTTGTTCATTCATCTGCCTACCATATATTACGACATTCCATTCAATTCGTGCGCCTATTTTTAATGCGGCATATCGCTTAAAACTTTGATAAAATCTTGCGTATAATATCGTTCAAACACTCCTACTCCCAAATGAGTGAATTCTTCATTTAATAACGTTTCTCGATGGCTTTTACTATTCAACCATGCCTCCACAGCCGCAATTCCATCTACGTATTCAGCTGCAATATTTTCACCAGCCATTTGAAAACGTACATCACCATTTGTAAGTCGCTCCTTGAGATCTCCATACTTTGGCGATTCGTGAGCAAAATATCCGTTTTTCTTCATATCTTTACTATGTTCATAAGCGATTTTGGCAATATGTTCATCCCACTGTAAAGAACGAATCCCGTGCCTCTGTCTAATTACATTCGTAATATCAAAAATTTGTCGTGCATTCGCTTGTTCAATCTCTGCCTGAAAACTTCCATTCGCATTTGACGAAACAGGAAGTTCGCCGCGATAAACAAGCTCGTATGGTCTTAACTTTACAAACGTTTCTCCATCCATAAATCGAACGCTTGATAGTTTTCCTGTAAAGCGATCAATATATAATTGGGCATAAACATGACCTAGTTGAACAACAGGTTGAAAGGTTAAATCTTCTTCAGAAAGTTCGAATCGATAAATTCCTTCATCAAGTTGGACAGTAATTTCATCACGAATAGGGATCTTTTGGAACAATTCACTGATCGAAGCGTTCACTTTGAATGGCGCAATATTCACTTCATCACCACACGCATAAGCAGTAACGACTCGACCGTTCAAAAAGCCGATTTGCATATAAGAAGATGAATGACCATTATAAATCCACCAAACATAATCATAAGCTGAACGGTCAATTCGCGCAGGTTTTCCAAATTGCTTCTCGATCATTTCTTCTGTCGCACCAATCAAAGCTCCAAGCCCTTGCGCAGTTATTTGCTCATTTGCTTCTTTTTTCTCAACGAAAGATTGTTGTTCTGATACGTAGGGGGTGTCTAAGAAAAAGTAAAAAAAGCCAATGAATAAAACAAAAATAGCCATCATCCATTTCATTCGTCATTCTCCCTTTATTCTATTTCCCTTTTTCTATCATTATATACTGTTCACGATTCCATAAAAACCTATTTACATTTTTGTTATAAAAAAAACAAGGTTGTGCTTCATCCCACAACCTTGTTACCCCATTTAATGAAGTTGTGATATTTCGCTTAAAGCTTCTCCTGCTTTTTCATCAGAATAACGATTCGTTGCCAAATCTCCAAGCGAAACCATTCCGACTAACTTGTCATCTTCCACAACAGGCAAACGACGAATTTGATGTTTCGCCATTAACTCTGCCGCTTCATGGATGGACGTACTCGGAGAAACAGTAATGATATCTTTACTCATCACATCCATTACCGAGTTGGAACCTGGACGCCTTTCAGCAATGCCACGAATCACTAAATCACGATCTGTAATCATCCCTATTAAACGGCCGTTATCGACAATTGGAATCGCGCCAACATTTAAATCGCGCATTTTGACCGCTACTTCATATACATTGTCGAGCGGAGTGCAATATTGTACATCTTTTGTCATAATGTCTTGAGCAGTTTGCATCGAATCTCTCCTTTACTTGCCGATAAACATTTGTGTCCAATAATGCCCGTACGAACCGCCCCTCGCATAGCCGACGCCGATATGTGTAACGTCTCGTTTCAAAATATTGGCACGGTGTCCCGGGCTATTCATCCATGCTCGAACAACCTCTTGCGGAGTACGTTGACCTGCGGCAATATTTTCAGCTGCTGTTCGATACGAAATTCCAAAATTTCTCATCATTGTAAATGGAGAACCGTAAGTTGGCGAGTTATGGGAAAAATAATTTTTATCTCGCATATCCGTCGATTTATATCGAGCAACGCGAGCCAGTTCCCAATCTAACTTCAAAGCAGGCAAACCATATTTCGCACGCTCATTATTTGTCAATCGTACAACCTCATTTTCAATGCTTTTAATATTATCCAGCACTGGAATGTATACTTTTTGTCCCGGATAAATTAAATGTGGATTTGAAAATTGCGGGTTTGCCTGAATAATTTCAGAAAGTCCAACTTGATAACGAACGGCAATTTTCCATAGCGAATCCCCTGGCTGAACGGTGTATGTAGTCGTTCCTTGACCGTGCGTCATTTGAGGAATCGCCATCCATAAAACAAAAAACAAAGCGATTGTCCATATTCGTTTCACACTTTTCCCTCCTTTCGTTTTTTTAGTTTGACCAAAATCATCATAATTATGAAGTATGGATTGAAAGTTTACCGCTTTCATACTATTATTAATGGAGGAATGTTTATTTTTTTAGCAAGGAGGGAATAAACGGTGCGATTTGAAAATACAGGAATCGAAAACCAAACGGCTGAATTGTCCCATTTGGATGACTTAATGGAAAGTCTTGGATTTGTCCGGGCGAGTCAATGGGATTATGAACGTGTTACATACGATCGTAAATTTGAGATTAAAAACGATGTTTATTATTTACGCGTCCAAGGTTATGCGATTGAAGGAGATGTCGGCTCACGTTATGCGGTTATCAAATTGTTAAAACCGATTCTTGGAAAACATTATTATCCGCACGGAGTCGAGTATGGAGAAGACGAGAACTTTCCACCATCTTTAGTGAACCAGTGCCAAACCATTTTGGCGCAAGTAAAAGAAGGACTTGCAAAAATCCAAAACGCATGAGTGCACTCATGCGTTTTTTGCGTAAACAAGCCGCCGTACTTTAATATGAACTGCCCTTACAATGAGCTCGGTCATTGTGAATATTTCTTCAATTATATATTGTTGCAACCTTTCACATAAAGCGACAATATTTTCACAAGATAATAATGTGATCGTTAAAAAAATAACAATTCCTTGGTCATCTTGATCAACTTTGATGATCGTTTCTTCTAAAACAACTTCTTCAAATGGTTGTAAACACATCATGACAATCGTTATAATTGGTTCATGAACTTCTTTCATTCTTTTCCCTCCTTATTAACAAACGAAAGCAGGTGTGTACTCATTGTTTGAAAAAATCTCGAAACGATCGCTCTACATTTTTTTTGCAATCATCGCTATCATCTTACTAACATATTGGATTATACCGATCTCCGTTCCTTTACTGTTCGCTTTCGTAACGGCGATCTTTTTAGAACCAGCAGTAAAAGCAGCACAAAAACGCCTAACGTTAAAACGCCAATACGCTACTTTACTTGTGTTTGGTTTGTTTACACTGTTTATTTTCTTAGGAGGGTATTTCGTTGTTACAAAAATTGTGACAGAAGCATTTCATTTTCTGAAAAACTCGCCTCTTTATGTGAATGAAATGACGGCTGCTTGGAATCATTTAGTGGAAAGATGGTACAAACAAACGGAAAAATTGCCACCAGCTGTTGTCGCTGAATTAAGTCATCAAGTTGGTTTGTTTTTAAACAAATTAAAACTACAACTCGCTTCTTCTTTTAACTTAAACAAAGTGAGTGCAGTATTTGCAAATATTCCAAAGTTCGTGATTAACTTTCTCGTTTATTTGATCGCCTTGTTCTTATTTATGCATGATCTTCCAAAAATACGTGAAGCTTTCTTTTCCCATTTAAAAGAAGAAACAAAAGAAAAAGTACATTTTATGATGTCGCGTCTATCCTATGTCGCATTCGGCTTTTGGAAAGCCCAATTTCTACTTAGCTTAATTATTTTTGCTGCCTCATTAATCGGTTTATTGTTTATTTCACCAAACGTTGCTTTGTTTACTTCTTTCCTTATTTGGATCGTTGACATTATTCCAATTATCGGGTCGATTGTCATTATCGCTCCTTGGGCTACCTTTCACTTTGTTACAGGTAACACGGTATTAGCGACAAAGCTGTCTATTTTGGGCATCATTCTTATTATTTTACGCCGAATCATTGAGCCGCAAGTCATGGGCGCTCATATCGGTCTGTCACCTTTATCGACATTAATTTCCATGTACTTAGGAGTAAAAATTCTTGGCATTGTTGGTATGATTCTTTTTCCGCTTCTTTTGATCGCTTTTAAATCGGCGAAAGAAGCAGGAATCATTAAATTTCAATTTAAATTATAAAGAGGGTGTGAAACACCCTCTTTTTTAAAACCCTAAAATGGCTTTAATCACCGATGTTGTTTCTCCACCTCGGTAAAAGACGTACAGCAATAAGTACACCGCTACTCCCGTGATCGCTGTAAAAAACCAAACAATGCTCGTAATCGGTCCAAGTTTTTTATGTTTAATTAAATTCTTTTTGAACCCCGTTAAAAGCGTTACAATTCCAAACACCGCTCCTGCAGTGGCTAAGAAAATATGGAAAAACAGGAAAATGGTATAGTAAATCTTTACATCATCCGGACCACCAAAACTCGTATTTCCGATAAAAATGGTCCGTGATAGATAAATAAGAAAAAATGCTAATGCAAAAATCGCAGCTAACAACATAACCTTCTGATGTTGTGCAACTTTTCCGCGACGAACGAGATACCAACCAATGGCTACAAAAATAGCGCTAAGAACAATAAAACCTGTACTAATTGTTGGTAAAATCGGTAGCGAATTCATAATTTCCCCTCTCCATTACATTTTTTATTCTGTTGGTTGTGGCATCTTAACCCCATGTTCTCCTTCTCTTTCTTTTCGATACCACTGAATAAAAATATAGAATAAAACGGTTCCATATACAATTTCTTGAATGATCTTCATAAGCACGCCACCAAGCTGTTGATCATGAAGGAGCGACATGGAGCTAAACATTTCTGGTCCCGTTAAATGTAGGGATGCTAATGTTCCAGCAGGTACGCAAAGGGAAAGAGCATTCAACCATGCTTCAGGGTCGTAATACGTCGCATAAAGAGGCGTATCCGCAAAAATAATTAACGCACAAGCTGGAGTTAAAAGCACACCATCGGCAAAAATATACCCTACCTTTTTAATACCTGAAAGCGTTTCCCATCCAGGCACTTGATTCATAACTGGCCACCACATCATTAAGGCAGTAATAAAAATAACCGTTGTCATGAGTGCGTGTAACCACATGTTTGTTTTGACAACGTCAAAAATAAGCGGAACATGATAGAACGAGAAAAGACCGTTAAATAAAATAAGTGAGATAAGCGGTTTTGTTAAAAATTTTACTACCATGCGAATAGGTGAAATGCGAAACAAAGCTGTAAATAACCAAGACGGAATACCGATGATGAACAAAGGCGGTATGATCAAATAAAGAACAGCCATTTGCGTCATGTGAGCGCTAAACATTAAATGTCCTAGTAAATCAATAGGCGAACCTTTGCAAATGTAAAGTAAGACCATTGCCGTAATAAACGCGACTTTTTGTTTTGTCGGTACCTCTTCGCTTTGTGCAAACTTTGTTCTCCACGGGCCAACGATCATAAAATAAAGAACCGTCAAAAAAACTAAAAACAAGAAGAAATAAGGACTCCACATCGCTTGAAAACCAAAGATACTTAAAGACATGCCTCTCTCACCTCTCTTTTTTCCGATTTCATTATACTATAAACGCAATCGTCAATGAAAGAAAAGAAGCCAGCATTTTGCTGGCTTCTTATACCCATACAATCGTTACAAACGCAAGCACCGTCAAGAACGCAACGAAAACACCGCTGTAAAGGAAAAGAGCTGGAAATTCATGCCCTTTATGGCTCATATGCATGAAATAATATAACTGGAAAGCAACTTGGACAGTTGCAAGCAAAAGGATAAACGGCACAGAAAACCAATGTGAAAATCCTTCATATCCAACCGCAAAGAAAGCGACAATGGTTAAGAAAATCATTAAAATAAATGAAATCACTTGAAATTTCATTTCTTCCGCATTTTTTTTGCGGCGATACGCTAAATCGACATTTGGGTTTCCTGAATTTGTATGATTCGCCATACACTCACCCCACCATTCCCATTAAGTATACAACAGTGAAAATGAACACCCAAACCACGTCAATGAAGTGCCAATAAAGGCTAGCCACATAAAACTTCGGTGCGTTATATAGGTTTAAACCGCGTTTTGCATTGCGAATCATGAGCGTCAAAATCCACAATAGACCGAACGTAACGTGAGCGCCATGCGTGCCGACTAATGTATAGAAAGCAGATGAAAACGCGCTAGTCGAAAATTTAAATCCTTCATGCACGTATTCATTGAACTCGTAAATTTCAAGCGCTAAAAACGCTGCGCCAAGCAACACAGTAACGCCAAGCCAGAGCTGCATCTTTTTAAAATCAAAGTTTTTCATATGGTACATCGCATAAACGCTCGTTAAGCTGCTTGTTAATAACAGCATCGTTGCCACAAAAACGAGCGGCATTTTAAAAAGTTCTTCAGATGTTGGACCGCCTGCTACCGAATCCTTTAATGCTAAATACGTAGCGAAGAGGGAGGCGAACAGCACCGTTTCTCCCCCTAGGAAAAACCAGAAACCTAAAAACTTATTTTTCCCTTCAAGGGTCGCTTTTTCAGGCTCTGCCGGAAATGTTTCCGGCGTTAATTTTTCCTCGATATGCATTATGCCCCAGCCCCCTTTTTCTCTGCTTCCATAATTTCTTCTTTATGAATATGGAAGCCGTGATCGTCAATAACTGAACGTAAGAACATCGCACCTAGCGTAACAAGTAGACCAACAATACCAACCCATTTACCCCAAGCGTAATCTTGGTTGTATAAAAATCCGAGCGCTGCGATAAACAAGCCGAGCGAAATGACAAACGGTAAGAATGAAGGATTTGGCATATGAATATCCCCAAGCGGTTCTGCTGGAGTTAAGCCTTTTTTACCTTCCATTTTTTCAATCCAGTACGCATCTAAGCCACGAACGAGTGGAATTTGCGCAAAGTTATACTCTGGAGCTGGCGAAGAAACCGCCCATTCGAGCGTACGTCCATCGCCCCAAGGATCTGCACCTACTCGTTTTCCTTTTACTGTCGTAATGACAACGTTCGCTAAAAGAACAACTGTAGCAGCAGCCATGAAGAAGGCACCAACTGTACTAATTAAGTTTCCTGTTTCAAATCCTTGGCCAGGTAAGAATGTGAATACGCGACGTGGCATTCCCATTAAGCCAAGGAAATGTTGAATAAAGAACGTTAAATGGAATCCGATAAAGAATAACCAGAATGTAACTTTTCCAAGCTTTTCGTCTAACATTTTGCCAAACATTTTTGGCCACCAATAATGCGCTCCAGCGAGAAGCGCAAAGACAACCCCACCAACGATGACGTAGTGGAAATGCGCAACAACGAAATAGCTATCATGATATTGATAGTCTGCTGCAGCTGTCGCGTTCATAACCCCTGTCACACCGCCGATGACAAACGAAGGAATGAACGCTACTGCATACATCATTGGCGTAGTAAAGCGAATGTTTCCGCCCCACATTGTAAAGAGCCAGTTGAAAATTTTCACACCAGTTGGAACGGCAATCGCCATTGTTGCAACAGCGAAAATGGCGTTGGCAATTGGTCCTAAACCGACTGTAAACATATGATGCGCCCATACCATGAATCCTAAAAATCCGATCAAGACTGTCGCAAACACCATTGAAGAATATCCAAACAAACGCTTGCGAGAGAATGTCGCGAAAATTTCCGAGAAAATACCGAATGCCGGCAATACTAAAATGTATACTTCTGGGTGACCGAAAATCCAGAATAAATGCTCCCAAATAATCGTGTTACCGCCTAAAGCTGGATCGAAGAAGTTACCGCCGAATAAGCGATCCATCATCATGAAAATTAATCCGACTGTTAACGGTGGAAAAGCAAACAAAATTAATGCAGATGTGACGAATGTCGCCCAAGTGAACATTGGCATACGCATGTATGTCATTCCAGGCGCACGCATATTAATAATTGTCACAAGGAAGTTAATTCCACCGATTAATGTTCCTAAACCTGAAATTTGCAAACCTAACACGTAAAAATCAATTCCGTGTGTTGGAGACGCTAAAGATAATGATGCGTAGGACGTCCAACCGGCATCAGGCGCCCCACCTAAAAACCATGATAAGTTTAAAAACACACCACCAAAGAAAAACAACCAAAATCCTAACGCGTTTAAAAACGGAAACGCAACGTCGCGCGCACCGATTTGAATCGGCACAACCGCGTTCATCATCGCAAATACAAGCGGCATCGCTGCCAAGAAAATCATTGTTGTTCCGTGCATCGTTAACACTTCGTTGTAAAAGCCAGCGCTAATGAAATCGTTATTCGGAACAGCAAGCTGAATACGAATAACCAGCGCTTCCAAACCGCCCAATAGGAAGAAAATACCGCCGGCGATCAAGTACAAAATCGCAATCTTTTTATGGTCAACCGTCGTTAGGTAGTCCCAAATGACTGCGCCGACACCTTTTTTCCGAGCTAACGTACTCACGATTTAACCTCCCTTATATCGTAATCCCCTTATTCCACTTTTAATGTCATTAAGTATTTTGTTAACGCATCGATTTGTTCTTCCGTTAACTTTCCATACGTATCTGTCATTTTGTTTCCTGGTTTAATTTTTTCTGGATCTCTTAACCATTCTTTTAAGTTCTCTTCATTATGTTCCAAAATGCCCGCAATGCGCTCACGATCTGCAAAGTTAGCTAAGTTTGGAGCTGTGCGCGCCTGCTCTGGACGTTTATCAACTGGAGTAACGGCATGACAACCGATACAGCTTTTGTTAAAAATTTCTTCTCCTTGTTTCACAACTGGATCAGTTGAAGCAACAGGTTTTGCGTTTTGCATTTTTTCAATCCATTGATCAAATTCAGCTCTTGAAACAGCTTTTACTTTGAAATCCATCAACGCGTGAGATGGTCCGCAAAGCTCCGCACATTTTCCGTAGAAAATGCCGCCTGCTTCTTCTGCGCGTTTACTGTCAAATTCCAACCAAAATTGGTTTTTGTTATCGGTATTTGTATCCATTTTTCCGCCCACGGCTGGAATCCAGAATGAGTGTTTCACATCGGATGCTTTCAAATTAAAGTAGACGCGTTCATCCGTTGGAACGACTAAATCTTGGCTTGTAACAACTCCATAATCTGGATATTCAAACTCCCACCAATAAAGATTTGCACGCACATTGACAACAACAACGTCTTTGTCGCGCTTTTCTTTATTCATCGGTTTTACATCCGCAAGCTTGAATGTGTACGAAACAGTTGGAACAGCCAAAATAATTAAAAGTAAAATTGGAATGACCGTCCAAATGATTTCAAGCTTATGGCTTCCTTCCACTTGTTTCGGAATTTTGTTCTCTTGTCCTTTACGTTGACGGAAACGAATGACAACGTAAACGAAAATAATGGTTACAACAGCAATGACAAACACCATAATGGCCGTGCTGAGCAGCATAAGATTATACTGCATGTCAGCTACTTCTCCAGCTGGTTGCAGCGTAGATAAAAACGGTTTGCCACAGCCAGCTAACAAAAGCGCCATGAGTGAAAAAAGTGAAAACAAGCGCCAATTCAGTAGCCACTTTTTCATAGCCTAATCAAACCCCTCTTTCATGTTAAATAAGTATATAAATTCTTTCTTTACAAGAAGAAAGAATTGTAAACACCATTTAGTCAATTGTTACAATGACCATAGTGACAAACAAGATCGTCAAGTAATTAAGCGAATAAATAAACATCCATTTCGCCCATTTTAAATCATCTTTCATTTTAAACCCCGCTAATCCAAGCGCAAGCCAACCAATGTTGAGCAATGTCGCAATGACTAAAAATGGGGTTCCTAATGAGAATAAATAAAACGGTAAAGGTAACAAACAGGCAACCCAAATGACAATTTGTCGCTTTGTGATCGCAAAACCATGAACGACAGGCAACATCGGAATTCCCGCTGCCCGATATTCTTCACACCGCTTCATCGCCAAAGCTAAAAAATGTGGCGGTTGCCATAAAAACATAAGCAAAAACAAGATAATCGGCACCATATGAAAGCTTGAATCAACCGCCATCCAACCGATTAATGGCGGAACAGCTCCAGAAATACTTCCAATAACTGTATTTAATGTATTGTTTCGCTTTGACCACATCGTATAAAGAAAAACATATATGACGACACCAATTAAACCAATCACTGCCGCTGTTACCGTAGTCATCAATAAGCTAAGAGTGCCAATTGCAACAAGGAAAACTCCGAGCCAAAGCACTCGTTTCGGTTCCATTTTTCCAGTAACAGTCGGTCTTTCTTTCGTTCGCTCCATCAAATGATCGATATCGCGATCAATAAAATTATTTAAACTGCAGGAACCTGCAATCACTAACGCTGATCCAAATAAAGCAAAAAACACAACGTGCAAATGTTCTAAAAATCCTTTTCCAGTAAAGTGTAATGCCAACCATAAACCCGTAAATGTTGTAATTAAATTCGAATTGACGATTCCGATTTTAACGACCGCTAAAACATCTTTCAAAGTTATTGATTGTGTTTGTTTTTCTGTTGCCACTTCTTCAAGTGCATCCGCCATCGATCGTCACTCCTCTCTTACGCCTTTCGACAATGAAGGCGTTTCCAATCTTTGAACGAAAATTATATATTGTCTCTGTATATTAAAGCACATTTTCGTGCTAAATTGTGAATTTTTTTTGTCCTATTTGTGTCAAAATTGTGTCAAAACTTTATTTTCACTATGAAAAAATTGAAAACAAACTATTACCATTTATATTTCTAACAAACTCGCATCAAATATTCAACCTTTTTCAATATAATATTTGTTTCTAACCGTTCATATATTATAAAATATTATTGTTTGTCGCATAATTTTTTGCTCTTTTTTAATTTTTCCGTTAAGATGGAGATAGATTTTTTTCACACCTTTCTCACATTTTTTATTTTATTATACATTTTTTACTAGATTTCTGACAAATAGATATTTGAAAATATTGGACTAAGAAGGTGAATCGATTTGCAACGTTCATTAAAATGGTTTGCTGTGTTGACAACAATCGGCATGCTTTTTGTGCTTATCGGTGGAGCGCTTGTTACGAAAACGGGATCAGGAATGGGATGCGGTCGCTCTTGGCCGCTTTGTCATGGCGAGTTCATTCCTTCCAACATTAATACAGAATTGCTCATTGAATTAAGCCATCGCATCGTGTCGGGTGTTGTCGGATTGATGGTGCTCATCTTATCCATTTGGTCTTGGCGAACGATCGGACACATTCGTGAAACAAAGTTTTTAGCGATCGTTTCATTCGTATTTCTCTTCTTGCAAGGATTGATCGGCGCAGCCGCTGTCGTTTGGGGACAATCCGATTTTGTGCTCGCGCTTCATTTCGGAATTTCCCTCATTTCGTTCGCTGCTGTTTTTCTACTAACTCTATTTATTTTCGAAGTGGATCAAAAATTTGATGCACAATCGGTCGCCCTTGAACGAAAGATGAAATGGCACATTTACGGTATCATTATTTACTGCTACATCGTCGTGTATACCGGTGCGCTCGTTCGCCATAAACAAGCAAGCTTAGCTTGTCCAAGCTGGCCATTTTGCTCGAATACTCGCTTCTTTCCAACGCAGCTTCATGAGTGGGTACAAATGGGGCATCGCTTTGCCGCTGGGTTATTATTTATTTGGATTTTATTCGCTACCATTCATGCAATCAAACATTACAAACAGCAACGCGTCATTTACTGGGGATGGATCATTGCGCTCATCCTTGTTTCTTGCCAAATTTTTACTGGTGCACTTGTCGTTTTTACAAAACTCAATTTGTACATCGCTCTAGCTCATGCCTTTTTTATTTCATGTTTATTTGGCGTACTCAGCTACTTCGTTTTATTAGCAACGCGAAGCAAAAAGGAGCAAACGGCTACTCAATCCACAAAAACTTCTCCAGTCCCTTCCACCATTTTAAAATAAAAGAACGAGGATAGTTCCTCGTTCTTTTATTTTTTAACTTTCTTATACTCCTAATTCAATTAGCAAATCTCCCGTTTGAATCGCATCGCCGTTTTTCACGTAAATATCTTTTACAAAACCAGAGAATGGCGCTTGCACGGTTGTTTCCATTTTCATTGCTTCCGTAATCATTAAATGATCGCCTTTTTTCACTTTTTCTCCTTTTTCAACAAGCACTTTAACGACCGTTCCTGGCATCGTTGCAGCAATGTGATTTGGATTGTTGCGATCCGCTTTTATTCTAGAAGCAACCGTCGTCTTAATGCTTTCATCTTTAATGATCACTTCACGCGGCTGACCATTTAATTCAAAATAAACGATTCGCGTCCCGTCCGCTTGCGGTTGCCCGATCGAAACGAGTTTGACGATCAATGTTTTTCCTTTTTCAATCTCAACCTCAATTTCTTCACCGAGGCGCATTCCATAAAGGAACGTAGGCGTATCGAGCACAGATAGATCGCCAAATTGCTCGACTGTTCTCGCATATTCGACAAACACTTTTGGATATAGCGCATAAGCGATCGCATCAAAATCCGTCACTTGGCGATTTAACAATTGAAATAGCTCTTCTTTTAGCTTTTCAAAATTCACTGGCTCAAGCAGTTCTCCAGGACGAACCGTAATCGGCTCGCGACCTTTTAAAATAATCCGTTGCAATTCTTTCGGGAAGCCGCCGTACGGCTGGCCAAGATATCCCTCAAAAAATTCAATAACCGAATCAGGGAAATCAAGCGTTTCTCCTCGCTCGTAAATATCTTTTTCCGTTAAATTGTTTTGTACCATATATAGCGCCATATCGCCAACGACTTTGGATGATGGCGTGACTTTCACAATATCGCCAAACAAATCATTGACGCGACGATACATTTCTTTTACTTCATCCCAGCGATCCCCTAAACCGACCGCCTTTGCCTGCTGCTGTAAGTTGCTATATTGTCCGCCTGGCATCTCATGCATATACACTTCTGTATGCGGTGCATTCATGCCGCTTTCGAAATCTTGATAATATTTTCGAACGTCTTCCCAATAACGAGAAAGCTGCTCTAATGATTGAATATCGACATTTGGCATGCGTTCCGTTCCTTCTAACGCATAATAAAGCGTGTTGGCGCTCGGCTGCGATGTCAATCCCGCCATGGCACTCACCGCTACATCAACGATGTCAACGCCTGCTTCAATCGCTTTCGCATACGTATAAATACCGTTTCCGCTTGTATCATGCGTATGCAAATGAATCGGAATATCAACCGTTTCTTTTAAAGCAGAAATGAGCACATATGCCGCTTGAGGCTTGAGCAATCCTGCCATATCTTTAATGGCCAAAATATGTGCCCCCGATTGTTCAAGCTCTTTCGCTAAGTTTTTATAATAATCTAAGTTATATTTTGTTCGCGTTGGATCTAAAATATCACCGGTATAACAAATGGCGGCTTCGGCAATTTTTCCTGTTTGTCTAACGGCATCAATCGCTACAGTCATTCCTTTGACCCAGTTTAAGCTGTCAAAAATACGGAAAACGTCAATGCCTGCTTGTGCAGATTTTTCAACAAATTCACGAATGACATTATCAGGATAATTTTTATAGCCAACGGCATTCGACGCACGCAATAGCATTTGAAATAATATGTTTGGAATTTTTTCGCGCAGTTTCAATAAGCGATCCCATGGATCTTCCTTTAAGAAACGATACGCCACATCAAACGTTGCACCGCCCCACATTTCAAGAGAAAATAAGTTTGGCAATAGCCGCGCAGTCGGTTCAGCGATACGCACAAGATCGTTCGTCCGTACGCGCGTTGCTAACAATGATTGATGACCATCACGAAATGTTGTATCTGTCAACAATACTTGTTTTTGCTCTTTAATCCATTGAACAAGTCCATCCACACCGCGTTCTTCTAAAATTTGCTTTGTCCCGGATGGAATTGGCTCAACATGATTCACTTTTGGAATGCGCGGAGAATCAAAGACCGGTTTCTTTTTCTTCCCAATGCCCGGAAAACCATTGACGGTTACTGTTCCGATGTACGTCAACATTTTCGTACCGCGGTCTTTCCGCTTCGGAAAGATGAACAGTTCCGGCGTTGTGTCGATAAACGACGTATCGTACTGTCCCGTCAAAAATTTCGGATGCTGTACAACGTTTTCTAAAAACGGAATATTCGTTTTAATTCCGCGAATACGAAACTCGCGCAAATTGCGAAGCATTTTTGCCGCTGCTTGTTCAAATGTAAGAGCCCATGTTGTCACCTTTACTAGAAGGGAATCGTAGTAAGGAGTGATCACCGCTCCTTGGAAGCTGTTTCCCGCATCTAAACGAACACCGAAGCCACCGCCTGAACGATACGCCATAATTTTTCCTGTATCTGGCATAAAGTTATTGAGCGGATCTTCGGTTGTGACGCGCGCTTGAATCGCATAGCCATGAATCCGAATTTCTTCTTGCGGCGGAATTCCTACTTTTCCGCTATGTAGCGAATGCCCTTCAGCAATCAAAATTTGCGATTGAACAATATCAATTCCCGTAATCATTTCCGTAATGGTATGTTCCACTTGAATGCGCGGATTGACTTCAATGAAATAAAACTGATCGCCTGAAACAAGAAATTCGACCGTACCTGCATTGACATAATTGACATTTTTCATTAACTTAACGGCCGCTTCACAAATTTGATCGCGCAATGAAGGCGAAAGAGAAACGCTTGGAGCCACTTCCACTACTTTTTGATGGCGGCGTTGCACAGAGCAATCGCGTTCATATAAATGAACAATATTCCCTTCGTAGTCCCCTAAAATTTGGACTTCGATATGCTTTGGATTTTCAATCAGCTTTTCCACATATACTTCATCGCTACCAAAAGCTGCTTTTGCTTCCGACTTTGCTCGCTCGTAAGCGGCCTTCAGCTCCGATTGCGAGCGAACGATTCGCATTCCTCGGCCACCGCCGCCTAACGCCGCTTTTATAATGATCGGATAACCGTATGTCTCAGCAAAGCGAACGACATCCTCCAAGCTCTGTACAGGGCCATCGCTTCCTGGAATGACTGGGATGCCTGCCTTTTGCGCTTGATGGCGCGCCTTCACTTTGTCACCAAACATATCCAAATGTTCTTGCTTCGGTCCGATAAAAATAATCCCTTCTTCTTCGCATCGTTTTGCAAATTGAATGTTTTCCGATAAAAATCCATATCCGGGATGAATCGCATCGACATCATGCGTCTTGGCGATTTCAATGATCCCCTCAATATCAAGATAGGCATCGATCGGCTTTTTTCCTTCGCCAACTAAATACGCTTCATCCGCTTTATAACGATGATAGGAACCGACATCTTCTTTCGAATAAATCGCAACCGTGCGGATGCCAAGTTCATTGCATGCACGAAAAACGCGAATCGCAATTTCACCGCGATTAGCTACAAGTACTTTTCGGATGTGACGTTTTTCCATGTATCTTGCTCCTCCCCCTATTTAATCATACTAAAACTATAACGGATTTTTTTTATTTGTAAATAGGATTAGTGAAAAGATACATGATTTTTTTGAAAATTCTTTCGAGCGGACGGACGCTTATAGGTTAATTCGTACTTTGCAAACATTGAAATATTGGCAAGAACCCCAACGGAAAGCATAAGCAAAACAAGCGAAGAACCTCCGTAACTGACAAAAGGCAACGTTACACCTGTGATCGGAATCAATCCCGTCAACCCGCCAAGATTGACGAACGATTGAATCGCGATCATCGTCGAAATGCCGATCGCCAATAAACTTCCAAACGCATCTTGACATTTACGAGCGAGCAAAAGCCCACGCAACACAATAAATGATAGCAATAGCAACACAAACATGACGCCAAACAAACCGAGTTCCTCTGCAATAACCGCCATGATGAAATCGGTATGCGCCTCTGGTAAATAACCGTATTTCTGAATGCTTTGTCCAAGTCCCAACCCTTTTAATCCGCCGTTGGCAATTGCAAAATACGAGTTAATGAGCTGAAATCCTTCATCTTCCGCATGCTCAAACGGATGTAAAAATCCATCGATTCGCGAAAGGCGTTCTTCTGAAAAAATTTCGTCCCACCACACTGATAAAACAAAGGGAGAAGCAAGCAAACATAGAAATAATAAAAACAAAATTTGTTTAAACAATAGTTTTTTGCTAATTGCAGAGCAGACAATAATGGTTGATGCGATGACAAAAATAATAAAGGCCGTTCCGAAATCAGGCTGGGCGGCGATAAGAATACAAATAAACAGCATGTAGTAGATTGGAAAAAGAGCGTCTTTGGCAGAATGATGAAGCTTTTTTTGCTTATTCGCAAAAACGCCGCTTAAATAAACAATCAACCCAAGCTTAGCAAATTCCGCTGGCTGAATTCCGAACGAACCTATTTTAAACCAACTTGTCGCATTGTTGGCCGTATAACCGATTAAAATAACTAGAATTAAAGAAATTGGAAGGGCGAAGAAAATGAATTGCAACACTTTTTTTGTTGCATATATCTTATATGGGACGAAAGCTGTTACCAGAAATGCAATCGTTCCCAGTATGAGTGCCCATTTTTGTTTTTGAAAAAAGTAATCGCTCGCTGTATGATAACGAACAACTGCTGTGATCATACTAGCGCTATACACCATAATTAATCCAAATAATGAAAGGAGAAACACCGCTATGATCAAAGGATAATCATACGATTTGATAATCTTTTTAAACAGCTGCTTATCCATCGTTCATCTTCCTTACTTGATTTACAATCTGCTTTCATTGTACTACAAAACCGATGTAAAAAATACAAAAACTCAAACGAAAACCGTTTGAGTTTAACGCAAAATCATTTCTCTCTTTTCTTTGTACACGCTTCGTGAAGTGCCGATAACTCGCGTTCAAGCCGATCTAAAATCGCCTTTCCGTCTTTTTCATCGACGAGTCCTAAACGAACAGCAAAGTCGATTTCTCTCGATAAACCAAACATTTGCGTATCGAGCACTTCTTCGTAAAGAGGGCATTGCGGCATCGTTAAATGATCCATTTGTACTTGAATAAGCTTCACAATTTTATCCGCATCCGCTTGCAAAAGCGAATAAGCTCTTTCTCGATAGTTAACCGCCACCTCAGACGTCACCTTGACCCCTCCGTTCCGTTCAGTCCTGTCTCTAAATCTTATCGTGAAAGTGAAAAAAATGCAAGTTGCATGCTTTATCAAGTGTGAATCAAGTCTTTGTGAGAGATCCTTCCCCTTCCGTTTTTCTGTCACGGTCTTCCAAAAAATTACCTTCCCATAAACATTTTACTCAGTCGCTTCATCAATAACTATGAACAATTTTACAAAAAAACGTTTTCATTCTATAATTGATTGAGATAGGGGGAAGATGGAAATGGACAACATTATTTTAATTACAGGTAAAGTTAAGTTTACGATTACACTCGATCCAAGCGTATGGATTTTTGACGATCGCAAAGTGGACCTACATACTTATTTTACACATCCTTCATCAAATGAACAATCCGAACAAGAAGACGAAGTGAGAAAACTTTCGCAATATTGGGAGCGCGAAATTCAAGAAGGATCTGTTTTTCCGCCGACGTTAAAAACGGAAAAACAATTTGAGAAAGAGCGCATCTTAACAGGGACATTTGGCATGCCGCTTGAACCGTTTTTACGCAACGCTGAACCGCTTGCAGAAGCCAATTCATTAAAGATTGTCACAGCCAATGACGAAATATCACTTCCGCTTTCAGAGGCTTATCACCTTATTTTAGGTTTTTCAAAAGATGGAAAACCGCTCAAAGAAGACGGACCTGTTCATATTTACTATGGCGACGGCTCCAATCGCGAACGTCCGATTACTCATGTAAAAAAATTTATCGTTGATTAACCAAAAGAGGCTGACCGAGAAAAAACGGATCAGCCTCCTCACTTTTTATAACAAATCTGCTGCCAATTGGGCTAACGAAGATCGTTCTCCTTTGATAAGACGAACATGCCCAGCTACTTTCTGCTCTTTAAATTTTTCAACCACATACGCTAAACCATTATTATACTCATCTAAGTACGGATGATCGATTTGCTCAGGATCCCCCATTAAAACAATTTTACTCTTTTCTCCAACTCGCGTTAAAATGGTCTTCACTTCGTGTTTCGTCAAATTTTGCGCTTCATCAATAATAATAAATTGTTCAGGAATGCTTCGGCCGCGTATATATGTGAGCGCTTCAACTTCAATCGATCCCATTCCCGCTAAAATGGCATCCAATTCCCCAGGTTTTTTCGTATCAAATAAATACTGCAAATTATCAAAAATCGGCTGCATCCACGGCCGAAGCTTCTCTTGTTTTTCCCCAGGCAAATAACCGATGTCTTTTCCGACGGGAACAATCGGACGAGCAACAAGTAATTTTTTATATAGATGTAAATCTTCTGTTTGCATTAATCCCGCTGCTAATGCTAGCAACGTTTTTCCTGTTCCTGCTTTCCCGATGAGCGTTACTAACGAAATATCTTGCCGGAGCAAAAGTTCGAATGCCATCGTTTGTTGAACATTGCGCGGACGAATCCCCCAAATATGCTCGTAATGAAAGGCAAGCCTTTTTACTTTCTTTCCCGTATGGTCAACGATGCCGAGCGCAGAAGCCGAGCCGCCCAATGCATCTTTCATAACTACAAATTGATTGGGATAAAACGGATGGTTCGTAATTTCTGAAAGAAGAAGTTCTCCCTTCTCATAAAACCGCGTTAAATATTCAACGCTTATGTACAAATCTAAAAATCCCGTATAAATATGATCGATTTCAACGACGCGATCGCTTAAAAAATCTTCCGCTTGCAGCCCGATCGCATCCGCTTTCACGCGCACAAGCGCATCTTTGCTCACTAAAATAACAGGACGTCCGTTTTCTTTCGTCTGCTCTTCCAGCAATAAATTTTTGGCAACGGCTAAAATACGATTATCGTTTGTTTTTTCAATAAAAATTTCTTGCAATTGTTGAAAAGAACGATGATTTAATTCAATGCGCAACACTCCACCATTTTCAAGCGGAATTTTTTCATGAAGTTTCCCATTTTCACGCAAACGGTCAATTAATTTTGATACTTGCCGCGCATTTCTCCCAATTTCATCCATGTACCGTTTTTTCGAATCGACTTCTTCTAAAACAACAGCAGGAATGACCACTTCATTATCCTCAAATGAAAAAATCGAATAAGGGTCTTGCAATAGCACGTTTGTATCTAACACATATATTTTCTTATTCAATGTTCCGCCCCCTACTCATTAATTTTGTCCGGCCTTTTGGACGGGATTGTTGTTTATATATATGAGAAGGCGCATAAAGATAGAAGAACTTTTACAAAATAAAGTCAAAGACGGAAGGAGTGAGGAAATGTTTAACTATATTGCATTCGTTTTTTTCATCTTAACGGGGCTCATTATGAGCGGCTGCCAAATGAACGCACAACCGCAAAATAACGGAAATGATTCGCTCATTCATGTAAAAAATACGACAGAAAACAAAATAGTGAATAAATCAGGTCAACAAATTGCCAAACATCTTGCCGCCTTAGCAAGCAGCGTTCCAAACGTAAATGATGCAACGGCGTTAGTCGTAGGAAAATATGCAATTGTCGGCATTGATGTCAATTCAAAGATTGACCAGTCAAGAGTTGGAACAATCAAATACTCAGTTTCTGAAAGCTTACAAAAAGATCCTTATGGTGCGAATGCGATTATTATCGCTGATCCCGATTTGAACGTTCGCTTAAAACAAATTTCCAAACAAGTAACGGATGGCAAACCAATTCAAGGGTTTATGGACGAATTAGCGGCCATTGTCGGTCGGGTAATGCCGGAAGTGCCAAGCGACTTTATTCAAACGGGAAATCCAAATTCAACCAAACAAAATGATGCGCAACTCAATAACGAGGAACAACAACAACTGAAACAGCGCCAGCAAAAACAATCAAACGACCAGATGAACAGATGAAATAAGAAAAACCGAGCGTTCCAAAAACGACGCTCGGTTTTATGCATTTTTTAAAGCGTTCATCACTTGCTGATCTAATTTCGCAGCCGCTTGAGCATCATACGTTTTTTCATATTTCGGCTCAACGGAAATTTTCGAACCGTAAAACATCACATCGCGCACTTCACGAATATCCACTTGAATCAACGCTAATTTAAGCGGGACATTTTCGATTTTTTCAACTTTTACATGCGCTTTTCCGCTAATGGAATAAGTGGATTCATTCGCAATTAACGTGATGGCAATCGCACCATTCGCACGAATGTTTTGTACAATGCGCGAACGTTGGTCAACTGCGAAATAAATTTTCTCTGGACTAGGAGCATAGATCCATGAAATCGCGCTCACATTTGGTTCACCCGTTTCGTGGTCAATGGTACAAACCGTGACAAACCGTTCTTTTTGTAAGCTGCGAAAAAGCGGATCAATGAGCTTCGGCTCAACGACATTCGCCATGAAAAATCCCTCCAAACGTTTTATTTATATCATACCTTTTTTTATCGAAATTTCAAACTTATGATATAATGAAAAAAACAACAATGAGGTGGATTATAAAAGTATGAGAGTAAAATGTATTCTTTGTGATCAAATCGACGAACTACCTGATGAATCATTGTTGGCAAAACGGCTCCGAAATCGTCCGATTCATACATATATGTGCAAACAATGTAACGAACGAATTACCGAAAAAACAAAAGCGCGACTCGCAACCGGAAAATTTAAATTATATCGTTCAAGGACAAACGAAGATCATTGGTAAAAAAATCGCACCGAATTAAGTTCGGTGCGATTTGTAATTTACGTACTTCTCCGGCTCTCGATTGATTTGCTCAAGCATCGTTTCGATTAACTCGGCAGGAAAACGAAATTGTTTCGAACCTTCCTCGTTTTTTAATGTAACCATATACATTTCATTCTCTTTTTTGAAAGCAATTTCTTCAACCTTGTAGTCTTCTTTTAACATGCAGGCAAAAAATTGCTCGGTTTCTTGCGCGGCTTCGTCATCTTTTCTTGCATCCGCAACGACTTTAATGGTCAGCCAATTGTAAACAGCGTCTTGCAACTTCATCATTTTCACCGCCCTGCCTGCTTTAAGCGCAGTTTATACACAATCAATACAATAGCCGCAACAAACAATCCTTCTGCGACAGGTAAAAAAACAGCAAAAAACGTTAAAATGGTGCACCCGAGTGCAAGCAACACATAAATAATGACATTCTTTAATAAAGGAAGCTTCTTAGCAAAGCCGAGACGATAAACGATGGCCGATAAAATGAGCACTGTAATATAAAGAAACCACATACCTGATATTGGCTGTTCATGTACTTGGTACAACGAAGCAAAGAACGAAAGACGCTCGATCACATCCACTTCTCCCTACTCCCTTCTTTATTTGCTTTGTTCCGCCAACTTTTTCTTTTTAGCGATTTTTTCGCGTTCGTTTTTATCTAAAATTTTCTTCCGCAAACGAATAGACGTTGGAGTCACTTCACAATACTCATCATCATTCAAGTACTCGAGCGCCTCTTCTAACGTCATTAAACGCGGCTTTTTCATTGTGACCGTTTGTTCTTTCGTCGATGAACGAATGTTTGTAACATGTTTTGTTTTACAAATGTTGACCACTAAATCATTTTCGCGTGTATGCTCACCGACAATCATTCCTTCGTATACTTCCGTTCCTGGTTCAACAAAGATGGTCCCGCGATCTTCCACTTGCATGATTCCGTAGGCTGTCGCCTTTCCCGTCTCCATCGAAATAAGCACACCTTGACGACGGCCACCGATTTGTCCCGGACGCATCGGCTGATAACTATCAAACGAATGATTTAAAATTCCGTATCCGCGCGTCAACGACATAAATTCGGTTCGATAGCCGATAAGGCCGCGTGCTGGAACCATGAAAATGAGACGCACTTGCCCATTTCCGTTATTGATCATATCCACCATTTCGCCTTTGCGCGCTCCGAGCGATTCCATAATCGCTCCTGTATATTCTTCAGGAATATCGATTTGCACTCGCTCAATCGGTTCACAAATCACTCCATCGATTTCTTTTAAAATGACTTCCGGTTTTGATACTTGCAATTCAAATCCTTCACGGCGCATGTTTTCGATTAAAATGGACAAATGTAGTTCACCGCGGCCAGAAACAATCCATGCATCGGGTGAATCCGTATTTTCCACGCGCAATGAAACATCCGTTTCGAGCTGCATTCGCAATCGTTCTTCGATTTTTCGTGCCGTGACGTACTTCCCTTCTTTTCCGGCAAACGGACTATTGTTGACAAGAAACGTCATCTTTAATGTTGGTTCATCGATGCGCAGAGGCGGGAGTGGATCTTGGTGATCAATCGGACAAACTGTTTCACCAACGTTAATATCTTCCATTCCTGAAACCGCGACTAAATCGCCAGCTTTTGCTTCTTCAATTTCAATTCGTTTTAACCCGATAAATCCGAACAATTTTGTAATGCGGAACGTTTTTACGGAACCGTCTAACTTCATAAGCGCCACTTGTTGACCGACTTTCATCGTTCCGCGAAAGACGCGACCAATTCCAATTCGACCAACATAATCGTTGTAGTCTAATAAAGCGACTTGGAATTGCAGCGGTTCTTCGCTATTGTCAACAGGAGCCGGAATATGCTCAATAATCGTTTCAAAAAGCGCCGTCATATCTTCATCTTGCTTCTCTGGATCGAGGCTTGCCGTTCCGTTAATCGCCGATGTATAAACGACCGGAAATTCAAGCTGTTCTTCTGAAGCATCCAATTCAATAAATAATTCGAGCACTTCATCAACCACTTCTTTCGGACGAGCGAATTCGCGGTCGATTTTATTCACGACAACGATCGGCGTCAACTTTTGTTCGAGCGCCTTTTTCAATACGAAACGCGTCTGTGGCATACATCCTTCATACGCATCCACAACAAGCAATACTCCATCAACTAAGCGCATAATCCGTTCGACTTCACCGCCAAAATCAGCATGGCCTGGCGTATCTAAAATGTTAATGCGCGTACCTTTGTATTGAATAGCTGTGTTTTTGGCTAAAATGGTAATCCCACGTTCTCGTTCTAAATCATTGCGATCAAGCACTCGCTCTTCAACGTGTTCATTGGCACGGAATGTCCCTGATTGCCGCAGCAATTGATCGACCAATGTCGTCTTTCCGTGATCGACATGAGCAATAATCGCAATATTACGAATATCTTTTCGAATGTTCAACGTTGTCAACCCCTACTTTTTATCATTGCGCGTTTATTATAGCATAGACTGAATCAAATGTTTATCGGAAGGTATATTTAGTGCCGGATCGGCAAGGAAAATATTGCCAACCGTAGCAGAAAAGCGCTCTTCTTTTCATGATTACATATGGTCAGAAATTTAACTAAACTAGCATAAACGGAATAGAAAAGCGAAACATTTTTTTGTAAACTAGAAAGTAACGGTCTAAAACAAGGGGGAGTCAATCATGAAACGATTTCAACCGATTTTTTTGATCTTTTCTCTTCTTGCTGTCGCAACAATGATGGGGATTGGCATTTTTATTTCTGAACGAAACATCATCGGCATCATCGCTTGCATCATTGCAATGTTTGCTGTGATGGGATTCGGCTTCGCAACAAAAAAACGAATGCAACAAAATGAGCGCTAATGGGACGAGTCATGCTTGTCCCTTAGCGCTCTTTCATAATATATTCTGTCAAAATTTCTTGATGCAGTCTCGGTTTCGATACAAATACAGAGCTTTTCTCAAGCAAGTTGAGCGGTTCGCCATATAAATTTGTCACGATCCCCCCAACTTCGTGAACGATTACCAAACCGGCAGCAAAATCCCACGGTGATAGACGCATCGTAATATAGGCATCCAATTTTCCTGAAGCAACATAAGCCATCTCTAATGCGGCCGATCCGTACGATCTCGTTCCTCGCACTCTTTTTACAAGCGGAGCAAGAACGCTCGGATCAATTCGTTTGTTTTCTGTTACCCATGTCGCATTTAACGAAATGACCGCTTCAGAAATCGTCGTTTCTTTTAACTTCGGCAGCGGTGTATCGTTCATAAATGCCCCTTTTCCTTTATGAGCATAATACAGTTCGTCATGTACGACGTCATAAATATAGCCAAGCATCCCGACCCCATCAGCAAACACGCCGACAGAAATGGCAAAATTTCTTTGTTGGTGAATAAAATTCATCGTTCCATCAATCGGATCGATAATCCAAACAATTCCATCTAAAGCGCGCAATTCATCGCCAAATCCCTCTTCACCTAAAATGTGATGGGTAGGAAATGTTTCGCGAATTCGTTCAATAAAAAATTGCTCGATTTCGCGATCCACATTCGTCACTAAATCAGAAGGATTCGATTTCGTCTCGATCGTCAGTTTTGTTTGAAAGGTATCACGAATTCGTTCCCCTGCCTCTCTAATCCAATGTTGCATATATTGATCGATCTCGTTCCACATTGTATCCATTTTTCTTCCTCCTACATATAGTAAAAGCGAATGAGTTTTTTATGTAGCGTGATCATGAGCGGCAAGTCGATGATGCTTGCCGCCCAATCCTTTAAATCGAAAGGCGAATTAGCTCTTGGCGTAATTTCTCTAATCTTTGCTTACATTCATTTTTCTTTTCCTCATCATTTTCTAGCATCGCTTCATATAGGGTGGCTAATTCGTAGTCAACTTCTAATTTTAATGCTGTAATTCGTCTTTCTCCGTCTGCTCGTTTCCATCCATTCACAACTTTTTTCATCGATTCGCACCCCTTTCATCCAACCGTTAAATTTTCAGATAATTTATTTTTTTATATATACTATGTAATGAAAGGGGTGTATGCAACTAAATTTCGTCCCGCTGCTCATCGCTTATCGTTCCATTTTAATGATGTCTCCTGGTGATGATGCCTTTGCTTTTTGAATCGTCCGATAAGAAGAATACCCGCTCACCTGCTCAAATTCATCACAAAGTTTTTTCTCCTCTACTTTGCTTGGTACAATCTCCTTAAATCGACGATAAAGTTTCATCAATTCTTGCCGCTCAATTCCTTTCTCATATGCTTGTTCAATTCCTTTAAAAAATTTCGTTACGTCAATAATTTCTTGTGCGCTCCAATCATAATGAACCGGATATGCATATTTCATCGATGTCTCACCTACTTTTTCATTAGTTTAGTTTGCCCAACGATGACGAATTTGTTCCGCTTCCGTAATCATTCGCTCAAAAAGTTCAGAAACGGTTGGAATATCTTTGATTAATCCCATCACTTGGCCTGCCCAAGCGAAGCCTTCATTCGTTTTCCCTTCATAAATAAAACGTTTATTTGCCACACCGCTAATATACTCTTTTAGTTCTTCATATCCACCACCTTTTTGTTCAATTTCTAAAATTTTTTTCGTCCATTCATTGGCGATCGCTCGAGCGGGTGCGCCAAGGCTCCGTTTAATTACAACCGTATCGCTTTCGGAACCTTTGACTAACATTTCTTTATAAACAGGGTTGGCATGAACACATTCCTTCGTGGCGATGAAGCGCGTCCCCATCTCGATTCCTTCCGCCCCTAGTGCAAGAGCTGCCATTAAACCGCGACCATCGCCAATTCCGCCAGAGGCAATAACAGGAATGGAAACAGCATCAACCACTTTCGGCACAAGCACAAATGTGCCGATATCGTGCTTGCCGAGATGCCCTCCCCCTTCTTGACCGACGACCATCACCGCATCCGCTCCCAACTCTTCAGCCTTAATCGCTTGGCGAACAGCAGCAACTAAAACAAGTTTTTTGACAGGAACTCCTTTTAATTGATCGAAAATAGGAGCAGGGTTCCCTCCTGTCATAGAAATAACAGGAACCTTTTCTTCAATCGCCACTTCGAGCATATGAGAAAATGGACGACCATGCTGTCCGATTGCAAAATTGACTCCAAAAGGCCGATCGGTTTTTTCCCTTACTTTTCTAATCTCTTCCCGTAATTGCTCTGGCGTTTCTAACGACATGGCGGTAATTTGTCCAAGCCCCCCTGCATTCGAAACAGCAGCAGCCAAATCGGAATAAGCTAAATAAGCCAACCCCCCTTGAATAATTGGATACCGAATATTTAACAACTTCGTTACTCTTGTTTCCCAATTCATCTTCATTCCCCCTTTTCTTTATCATTCGTCGAAACGATAAAAAACTCCTGTCCATGATTTATGCACGTTCCATCCATTAACAATCTTTTCATCTTAAATTCCTTCTTTGCAAACATGTAAAGAAGTGCTATAATTCACTTGTTTTATAATAAAGATATCAATAATCATTCATCATACATTATAAAAATAAAGAGGTGTACAGAGAAATTGTCACAGTATGAAACACCATTGTTCACTGGCTTATTGGAACATATAAAAAAGAACCCAATTCAATTTCACATTCCTGGTCATAAAAAAGGAGCAGGAATGGACGCACAGTTTCGTGAATTTATCGGTGAAAATGCTCTAGCCATGGACTTAATCAATATTGGCCCTCTCGATGATTTACATCAACCAAAAGGAATCATTAAAAGAGCGCAAGAATTAGCGGCAGAAGCTTTCGGTGCTGATTATACATTCTTTTCTGTTCAAGGCACAAGCGGAGCCATTATGACAATGGTCATGTCCGTTGCGGGACCTGGAGATAAAATTATTGTACCACGCAATGTGCATAAATCGGTCATGTCTGCCATCGTTTTTTCGGGTGCGACACCAATCTTTGTCCACCCAGAAATTGATAAAGAATTAGGCATTTCTCATGGGATCACGCCTGAAGCTGTTGAAGAAGCGTTGCGACAGCATCCAGATGCAAAAGGTGTACTCGTCATCAATCCAACATATTTTGGGATCGCCGGCGATTTAAAACGAATCGTCGAAATCGCTCATTCATATGGTGTTCCTGTTCTTGTTGATGAAGCGCACGGCGTTCACATCCATTTCCATGAAGATTTACCGCTCTCGGCGATGCAGGCAGGGGCAGACATGTCAGCCACTAGCGTTCATAAACTTGGCGGCTCAATGACGCAAAGCTCTATTTTAAATGTGCGTGAAGGACTTATTTCACCGAAACGCGTACAAGCCATTTTAAGCATGCTAACGACAACATCCACTTCCTATTTGCTATTAGCGTCTCTTGATGTAGCACGAAAACGTTTAGCAACTGAAGGACATGAGCTAGCTGAAAAAGCCATTCGCCTCGCTGAAAAAACGCGTCAGCAAATCAACGAAATTGACCATTTATATTGCGTCGGTAAAGAAATTCTTGGAACAAAAGCAACGTTTGATTATGATCCAACCAAATTGATTATTTCTGTAAAAGAATTAGGTTTGACTGGATATGATGTAGAAAAATGGTTAAGAGAGAATTATAACATTGAAGTTGAGCTATCAGATTTGTATAACATTTTATGTATTATTACACCGGGTGATACGGAGAGAGAAACAAGTATTTTAGTGAAAGCATTGCGCGATTTAGCAGAACAATTCCGCCATCAAGCCGATGTGGGTGTCAAACCAAAAGTATTGCTTCCCGACATTCCTGTTTTAGCGTTGACGCCACGTGATGCCTTTTATTCAGAAACAGAAGTTGTTCCGTTTGAACAGTCAGCAGGTCGAATTATCGCTGAGTTTGTGATGGTTTATCCTCCGGGAATCCCAATCTTTATTCCTGGAGAGGTTATTACAGAGGAAAATTTAAACTACATTAAAAAGAATTTAGAAGTTGGCTTGCCTGTGCAAGGTCCAGAAGACGATACGCTGCAAACATTGCGCGTCATTAAAGAATATCCAGCAAAACCGCTTCGATAAAAAAGAAAGGCATGCGCAGTACGCGCATGCCTTTCGTTGTATGAGACTCCTCATCCCCCAAAACTTCTCACTTAATCACTTACTCTTCCTCATGCTCGTTACAATCGCATTCATTGCATTGACCGTACAACACAGATACTTTCTCATCTTCAAAATAATCGATCGTTGCATTGCAAGTTTGACATACGATTGTGCCCATCCCCAATAACCCCTTTTCTTTTTGAATGTGTTTGAAAACGTTTTAATGTTTTACTAATTAAATAATAATATGTCACATTTTCTTTGTCAATAACAATTTGTATAACACATTAAAATAAAAAAGAGACTGATATCAGTCTCTTTTACTCATATTGTTCCCCTATTGGTGTACTTGGCAAAATATCTGAGAAAAATTCCGCTAAATCAGCAGCTTGTTCTTTCGTGTCAATGCGGAAAATACGTTGCAGATAGTCGTGGTCTTCAATATCTTTCGGATCGAGGAGAGCGGAGCGGCCCGTTTGCATACAAATCACAAGCGGTTTACCAAAAAACATATTGGTATACACAATTCCAAAATCATAGCGAACGTCCTTCGTGGTAAAGCCAACAAAGCGAACTTTGACCTTTTCATGCTCATCATACAGCTTCTCAAATAAATGCATAGTTTCCCTCCTTATTTATAGATTAAGTATCATTATAAAGGAAAAATAATTTATTGACAATAAAAAATATTTTGACTTTTTGTACTACTGATAAATCCAATCAGATTCACATCTGTTTTTTATTTCAACAAAATGATAGAATGAAAGAAAATGTAAAATTTGAGGTGATTCGTTATGGCTCATGTTGCATACATTAAACTCGTCCCAGCTTCAAAAAAACAAACCATTACGCTTGAAGAATTAAAGCAATTATTCGAACATTACAGAAGCATTTGCAAAAAAACAGGGGAGCAGCTAGGTTGGAATTACATCGATTCCGCTTTTCCTTACGAATACGATGAAACTTCTGAAGCCATCTTATTAAAAGGAAAAGACGCTCGTTATCAAACGATCGAGTGCCGCGTTGGGCACGAAAACGAACATAGTTTTATTCAAATCACACTTCCAAAAAACGCCACACATGGAGATAAAGGAAAGGCAAATGAGTTTTGTAAATTTATCGCTAAACAATTAGAAGGAGAACTCCATTTATTTAACGGCAGAGTGATGTATTTTTACAAGAGATAGTGCCAAACCGCTTGCCGACAAACAAAATAAATCGTAATGCTGGCAATGGTTGTCCAAAATGCTTTTTTGCGTTGCAAGCGAAACCGTAAGGCAAGCAAAAAAGCAACATAAACAAAAATGATAAACAACATCGCTTTAAAAATCGGCCGATCTCTAGCCGAAAGCCATTCAACGATTGAAAAACAATTCCAAATAAACATATGTAACAAAAAAACAACGTATTCTTTCACGTCCACTCCTCCTTACATAAAAAACATATGTCTTCCTACACATAAAATTGCTAAAAAAGAGGATGTTGATCAACATCCTCTTTTTCCTTATTTTTATTTTAAGATATGAATTGGCGTACCCATCGCAACTTCTGCTGCTTCCATCGCAATTTCGCCTAATGTTGGATGAGCATGAATCGTCATCGCAATATCTTCCGCTGTCATTCCAGCTTCAATCGCAAGACCTAATTCCGCGATCATATCAGAAGCGTTCGGACCAACGATTTGAGCTCCAATAATGACGCCATCTTCTTTCGTCAACACAAGCTTTAAGAAGCCTTCTGCATCGTTAAGCGCAAGCGCGCGTCCGTTTGCCCCAAACGGGAACTTCGCCGTAATGACATCAATACCTTCTTCAATCGCTTGTTTTTCAAAATATCCAACGGATGCGCACTCAGGATCAGAGAAGACAACAGCCGGAATAGCAAGATAGTCGATTTCAGAAGGATGGCCAGCAATCGCTTCTGCCGCAATTTTACCTTCATAAGAAGCTTTATGAGCAAGCGGCGGACCTTGAACAATATCACCGATCGCATAAATGTTTGGAACGCTTGTGCGGCATTGTTTATCGATTTCGATCAGACCGCGTTCTGTCATTTTAATGCCTAATTGCTCAAGACCGAGCTCTTCTGTATTTGGTCGACGGCCAACCGTTACAAGAACATATTCGGCATCGATTGTTTTTGTTTCTCCTTTTACTTCAAATGTAACCGTTACGCCATCCTCGCGTTCTTCAACGCCTTTAGCAAGCGCGTTTGTAAAGACGTCGACACCTTTTTTCTTTAAGCGACGTTTAACAACCGCGCTCATTTGTTTTTCAAACCCTGAAAGAATTTCGTCAGCACCTTCAAGAATCGTAATTTTCGTTCCAAAGTTCGCATAAGCTGTTCCTAACTCTGTACCGATATAACCGCCGCCAATGACAACCATTGATTTTGGAATTTCAGGCAAGTTCAATGCGCCTGTTGAATCTAACACGCGTTTAGAAAACTTAAATCCTGGAAGTTCAATTGGACGAGAACCTGTTGCAATAATCGCATTTTTAAATTTATACGTTTGTGCGCTATTTTCCGTCATGACACGAACTGTATTCGCATCAACGAAATATGCCTCACCGCGCACAATTTCAACTTTATTTCCTTTCAAAAGTCCTTCGACACCGCTCGTTAATTTTTTAACGACGCTTGCTTTCCACTCTTGTACTTTTTGGAAATCAACGGTCACTTTTTCTCCTATGATTCCCATATCTGCTGAATGAGTCGCAATTTCGTAACGATGACCAGCAGAGATTAACGCTTTTGATGGAATACATCCAACGTTTAAGCAAACGCCACCTAAGTTGCCTTTTTCCACAATCGTTACTTTTTGTCCTAATTGGGCTGCACGAATCGCAGCCACATATCCACCAGGACCTGCACCGACGACGAGAGTTTCAGTTTCAATTGGAAAATCGCCTACTACCATCGCTTTACGCCTCCATTAATAATAATTCTGGATCATTCAATAAACGTTTAATGTGATTCAACGCATTTTGCGCTGTTGCACCATCGATTATGCGATGATCAAAGCTTAATGATAACGCTAATACCGGAGCAACCACGATTTCACCATCGCGCACAATCGGTTTTTCAGAAATGCGACCGATTCCAAGAATTGCCACTTCTGGATGGTTAATAACTGGTGTGAACCACTGACCGCCTGCTGAACCGATGTTTGTAATTGTGCATGTTGCCCCTTTCATTTCATTTGGCATTAATTTGCCTTCGCGCGCTTTTGTTGCAAGCTCGTTAATTTCTTTTGCAATCGCGAAAATCGATTTGCGATCCGCATGTTTCACGACCGGCACAAGCAAGCCTTTTTCTGTATCCGCTGCGATACCGATGTTGTAATAATGTTTATAAATGATTTCTTCAGTCGCATCATCAATGGATGTGTTAAGCGCTGGGAATTCGCGCAATGCTGATGTTAACGCTTTGACAACGTATGGCAAGAATGTTAACTTAATGCCTTTTTGCGCAGCAATTTCTTTAAATTTCTTACGATGCGCAACAAGTTTTGTTACGTCGACTTCGTCCATCAATGTAACGTGTGGTGCTGTATGTTTCGAATTGACCATCGCTTTTGCAATCGCGCGACGAATACCGCTCATTTTCTCGCGTGTTTCAGGGAATTCGCCTTCAAGTACAACCGGTTGAGCCGCTGCTTTTGCTTCAGCTGGAGCCGCTGTTTCTTCTGCAGTTGGTGCTTGAACAGGCGCTGTTTCTTCTGCAGGAGCCGCTGTTTTACCTGCTAAATATGCGTCGATATCTTGCTTTAACACGCGACCATTTTTTCCTGTTCCTTGAACAAGACGGATGTCGACACCTTTTTCGCGTGCATATTTACGAACAGAAGGCATCGCAATGACACGTTTTTTCGGATTCACTGGAGCTTCTGCTTGTTTTGTTTCTTCTTTTACTTCTTCTTTCGCTTCTTCTACTTTTGGCTCATCGCCATGATCACCTTTAAATTTCAAATTTTCATAACCAGGAGCATCGAATTTAATCAATGTTTGTCCTACTGTTGCAACGGTGCCTTCTTCCACTAAAATTTCCAACACTTTTCCTTTTACAGGAGATGGAATTTCTACAACCGCTTTATCGTTTTGCACTTCGCAAAGCACATCATCTTCGTTCACTTCGTCGCCAGGTTTGACAAACCATTTGACAATTTCACCTTCGTGAATACCTTCACCGATATCCGGTAATTTAAATTCAAATGCCACTTTCGTCTACCTCCTATTCAATATGGGCTAGGGGAACGAACGAATCAATCGTTCTTCCCCTTCATTCTTATTTATTAGAACGTCATCACTTTTTTCGCTGCTTCAATGACATCTTTGAAGTTTGGTAACCATACAGGTTCTGCTTGTGAGAACGGATATACTGTATCAGGAGCCGCTACGCGCAACACAGGCGCTTCAAGGCTAAGAATTGCACGCTCGTTAATTTCAGCAACAACGTTTGCCGCAATACCTGCTTGTTTTTGCGCTTCTTGAACGACAATCGCACGTCCTGTTTTTTCGACAGAAGCGATAATGGTTTCAATGTCTAATGGTTGAACAGTGCGCAAGTCAACAACTTCCGCGGAAATTCCTTCTTTTTCAAGTTCTGCTGCTGCTTTTAATGATTCATGAACCATTGCACCATATGTGATGATCGATACATCTTTTCCTTCGCGTTTGATGTCTGCTTTACCGATTGGAATCGTATATTCTCCTTCCGGAACTTCTTGGCGGAACGAACGATAAAGTTTCATATGCTCCAAGAAAATAACCGGGTCATTGTCGCGAATCGCTGAAATTAATAATCCTTTTGCATCATAAGGCGTAGAAGGAATTACTACTTTTAAACCAGGTTGTTGTGCAACTAGCCCTTCTAAGCTATCTGCATGCAATTCAGGTGTATGAACGCCGCCACCAAAAGGAGAGCGAATAGTAATTGGAGCATGATAGCGCCCGCCAGAACGATAGCGCATACGTGCCATTTGTCCAGAAATGGAATCCATTACTTCATAAACGAAACCGAAGAATTGAATTTCTGCCACTGGACGAAATCCTTGCAATGCTAGTCCGATTGCTAAACCACCAATTCCAGATTCAGCAAGCGGTGTATCAAACACGCGATCTTCACCAAATTCCGCTTGCAATCCTTCTGTCGCACGGAATACTCCACCGTTTAGACCAACGTCTTCACCAAACACCAACACGTTTGGATCATTTCGCATTTCAATACGCAACGCATCAGTGATTGCTTGAATCATTGTCATTTGCGCCATTGTCTATTTCGACTCCTTTTCTTTATAGATTTCATATTGCTCTTTTAAGAAGAACGGCATTTCTTCGTACATAATGGACATTAAATCCGTCACTTTTTGTTTTGGTGTTTCGTCAGCTTTCTTAATCGCTTCTTTAATGTCTTCTTTCGCTTGTTCGATGACGCGATTTTCTTCCTCTTCGCTCCACAAGCCTTTGTTTTCTAAGAACTTACGGAAACGAATAAGCGGATCTTTTTTCTCCCATTCGCTTTCTAATTCTTTTGAACGATAGCGAGTTGGATCGTCGCCCGCCATTGTATGTGGACCGTAACGGAAGCATAATGTTTCAATTAAAGTTGGACCTTCACCGTTAATCGCACGCTCGCGAGCTTCGCGCACAGCTACGTATACAGCTAATGGGTCCATTCCGTCTACTTGAATACCTGGAATTCCCGCCGCTACCGCTTTTTGTGCAATCGTTTTTGCCGCTGATTGTTTCTCAACTGGTGTAGAAATCGCAAAACGGTTATTTTGAACGATAAAGATCGCTGGAGCGTTAAACGCGCCTGCAAAGTTAATTCCTTCGTAGAAGTCTCCTTGAGAAGCTCCTCCGTCACCTGTGTATGTAACCGCTACCGCTTTTTTACCGCGTTTTTTCATTCCAAGCGCAACACCTGCTGCTTGAATGATTTGCGCACCGATAATAATTTGCGGTGGCAACACGTTTACACCTTCAGGAATTTGGTTGCCATGGAAGTGACCGCGCGAGAACAAGAACGCTTGATAAAGCGGTAATCCATGCCAAATCATTTGCGGAATGTCACGATATCCTGGTAAAATAAAGTCCTCTTTCTCAAGAGCGAAATGGCTTGCAAGTTGGCTTGCTTCTTGACCAGCTGTCGGCGCATAGAAACCTAGACGACCTTGACGGTTTAAAGAGATGCAGCGTTGATCAAGAACGCGCGTATACACCATGCGGCGCATTAACTCTTTCAATTGCTCATCCGTCAAATCTGGCATAGCTGCTTCATTCACAACTTCGCCTTCTTCATTTAAAATTTGAAACGTCGGGAATTGCTCAGCCACTTTTTCAAGTTGTTTTTTCACATCAAATAGGGGCTTTTTACCCATTTTGTTCACCTCATCCTTTCCTTTTCGAGACGTAAAATAATTGCAGCTTTAATTTACCCAAAATTTTTAGTAAACAGACACCGTTTTCAATGTTCGAAGCAGCAATATTGTTTATTTAAAGCTGTATTAATAAAAAATGTGGTTTTCATTAATACAACTATTCTTTTACATATTCAAGTTTACACGTTCCGATATTAATCGTCAATTACTTTGACTCGAAGCTTTTGCATTATATTAAAATTGGAAAATATTGAAACTGTTATTAATCTGTTATAATATTTTTTGAAAAACTGTATTATTTCTGTTTTTCATAAGGAATATAGTGTTTTCTTTGCTTTATTGTACTGATTGGTATAATCATTATACTGCTCGATCATCTTTTGAAATCGTTCATATGTTTTATTAATCTCGTTTATTTTTTCTTCAAGTTCAACAAACGTTAGATCCTTTTCTTGCAATAGATGATAAAATTGGGACTCAAGTTGCAACGCTTGATGATAATATTGATATAATTGTTCATATGAGCGATAACGCTTCTCCCATAGTTCGTAAACGTTCCTCGCTTCACTTTTTATTGTCGGATCATCGATCTGATCAATCAATCGTTGCAAATTCGCCATCTCATCTTTTAAGCGAACCATGTTTTTTCGCTCTTCATCCATTCGCTTTTTTCGCTGATCAATGACTTGCAATGCTTCTTTCACGAACGGCTGAATTTGATCAAATTGCTTTAGCCCTAACGACATAATTTCTTCATAAATTTCTTTTTCCTTTTTCTCTAATTCAATAAGTGGCTGTTGGTGCTTCGCAAACGATTGTTCTAATTGATTCACTTCATTTAATAACGATTTTAATTCCCTTTCTGGAGAGTTTATACTGCAACTTGTTAAAACAATAAGTAAAATAGAGAAGAACAGCGTTTGTCGAAATGACATAAAATCATCTCCCTTTACTGAAAATCAAAAAATAAGGAGTGAGGATCCAATGATTACAGCGAAAGATATTATTAAGGATGGGCATCCAACGTTGCGAAAAGTAGCTGAGGAGGTGCCTCTTCCTCCTTCTGACGAAGATAAGAAAATTTTAGCCAGCTTATTAGAATATGTAAAAATGAGCCAAGATCCCGAATTAGCAGAAAAATACGGTCTTCGCCCAGGAATTGGGTTAGCGGCTCCGCAAATTAATGTATCGAAACGAATGATTGCTGTTCACGTTACGGATGAGAAAGGAAATTTATATAGCTATGCATTGTTTAATCCAAAAATTATTAGCCATTCCGTTGAAAAATGTTATTTAACAAGCGGTGAAGGATGCTTATCCGTTGATCGTCCCATTCCAGGCTATGTTCCGCGCTATGCACGAATCACCGTTACCGGAACGACGCTAGAAGGAGAAACGGTGAAATTGCGTTTAAAAGGACTCCCTGCCATCGTTTTCCAACATGAAATTGATCATTTGAACGGCATTATGTTTTACGATCATATCGATAAAGAAAACCCTTTCAAAATTCCTGAAAATGCTATACCGATTGAAAGATAAGAAAAGGGGGCTGTTCCCCTTTTCTATTTCAATAAACCTAGCTTTTTTAATCCAAATAAAATTCCATCTTCATCGACAGGTTTGGTCACAAAATCGGCAATTTGTTTCACTTCCTCTTTCGCATTTCCCATCGCGACCCCCGTGCCGACAAATTGAAGCATTTCGATATCATTTAGCCCATCGCCAAACGCATAGACGTTTTCGCGTCGAACGCCAACTCTCTCGATCATTTTTTTGATTCCTTCCGCTTTGGAACCGCCAGATGGAAGGACATCCGTTGAAACGGCATGCCAGCGCACAAAACGAAATTCTTTATATGTACGAACATACAGTTCTTCTTCTTCGGGTTTACAAAATAAAAGCGCTTGATAAATATTTTGATGTTGGTAATAATATTCATCGAACTCAGGATGAGTAAACTTTAAGCTTCCCATGCTTACATGAATATGAGGATGATTTTCAACACTTGCTTTCATCGTTTCCGCATCCATAAAAACGAGCGGATGTTCATTGGCGTGAGCCGCTTCTTTTAATGAATGAAGGCGTTCTTTATCCAATGGATTTTCATAAATGACTTCCCCTTCAAACACAACATATTGACCATTAAAACTAACAAACGAGTCAATTCCGAGCGATTCCCGCAATTCCTTAAACATAAACGGCGCGCGCCCAGTCGCAATCGCCACATAAATTCCTTCTTGCTTTAATGCTTGAATGGCGGCAGCGGTCGATGCTGGCAGTTCCTTGTCATGATCCAATAGCGTTCCATCGATATCAAAGAAAACAATTTTTTTATCCATCATTTCCCACCCTCATGATTTAAACGTGTAAAACTTCACAAACCTACCGTAAACGAACAGATGAAAATTGTCAATGAAATTCCGTTTTTGGTGTGAGTCAAGTTTTTGTGGAGATCCTTCCCATAATTACTCAGTCACGTTTTTGTTCCATTTTTTCCTATGCAAAACATGTCGATCAACTTATATACTAATATTAAGAAGAACATTTACTTTGGACAAAAATTGTTTACAATAAAAGATAAGGAGTTGATGAGTCATGCTCAAAAAACTCAAACAAAAGCTGCTTAAACAATGGAAGGAATTGTTAAGAAAAAAATCGATCGCCTAATTTTGACATAGCCCTTCTATGACGAAGGGCTTCTTTTCAATTTTATTTCAAAATGATTCATTTTTTATATATAATAAAGAAAGCTACATCACAAACGGGTAAGGAGAGATGAAAGAATGATTTTTAAAGTATTTTATCAGGAGAATCCTGAAGAAGTGCCTGTGAGAGAAAAAACAAAAACACTTTACATCGAAGCGGAAAGTGAACGAGATGTGCGCCGAAAATTACAAGACCGTAACATTAACATCGAATACATTCAACCGCTTGAAGGTGCTCATTTAGAGTACGAAAAACAAAACGCTGATTTTAAGGTATTGGAGATTTAAACATGAAATTTTTAAAAGAAAATCAAGTCGGAGTTTTCGCTCTTGGCGGTCTGGGCGAAATCGGAAAAAATACATATGGCGTACAATTTCAAGACGAAATCATCGTCATTGACGCGGGAATTAAGTTTCCAGAAGACGAATTGCTTGGAATTGATTACGTCATACCCGATTACAGCTATTTAGTCAAAAACGCTGAAAAAATTAAAGGGTTGTTTATTACTCACGGGCACGAAGATCATATCGGAGGCATTCCTTATTTGCTTCGTCAAGTGAATGTCCCGATCTACGGTGGAAAATTAGCTCTCGGATTGATTCGAAACAAATTAGAAGAGCACGGCTTACTCAGTCAAGCAAAATTAATTGAAATCAAAGAAGACGATGTCATTCGTTTCCAAAAAACAGCCGTCACGTTTTTCCGCACAACCCATAGCATTCCTGATAGCTATGGAATTGTCGTAAAAACACCGGTCGGACAAATCGTTCATACAGGAGATTTCAAATTTGACTTCACTCCTGTTGGCGAACCAGCGAACTTAACAAAAATGGCCGAAATCGGGAAAGAAGGCGTTCTTTGTTTACTTTCTGACAGCACAAATAGCGAAATCCCTCATTTTACGATGTCAGAACGCCGCGTTGGCGAAAGCATTCATGACATTTTCCGTAAAGTACAAGGTCGAATCATTTTTGCTACGTTTGCATCCAATATCCATCGTCTGCAACAAGTAACGGAAGCCGCTGTACTAAACGGCCGAAAAATTGCTGTATTTGGTCGCAGCATGGAAGCAGCGATCGAAATTGGCCAACAACTCGGCTATATTAAATGCCCGAAAGATACGTTTGTGGATGCAACGCAAATCAATCGTCTGCCAGCACATCGCGTCACCATTCTTTGCACAGGAAGCCAAGGGGAACCGATGGCTGCCTTATCGCGAATCGCCAATGGAACACACCGACAAATTCAAATTATTCCTGGGGATACGGTCGTCTTTTCTTCTTCTCCAATCCCTGGAAACACCGTTAGCGTCAATCGAACAATCAATTTGCTTTATCGGGCTGGAGCAGAAGTCATCCATGGACCGCTAAACGACATTCATACATCTGGCCATGGCGGTCAAGAAGAGCAAAAATTAATGATCCGCTTAATGAAACCGAAATATTTCATGCCAATTCACGGCGAATATCGAATGCAAAAAATGCATGTCAAATTGGCAGTCGATTGCGGAGTTCCAGAGGAAAATTGTTTTATTATGGACAACGGAGAAGTATTAGGATTAAGCGAAAATGAAGCAGGAATTGTCGGCAAAATTCCATCCGGTTCTGTTTATATTGACGGTAGCGGTATCGGCGATATCGGCAATATCGTGTTGCGCGATCGCCGCATTTTGTCAGAGGAAGGATTAGTGATCGTTGTCGTTAGCATTAATATGAAAGATTTAAAAATTGCCGCAGGACCAGACATCATTTCGCGCGGATTTGTCTACATGCGCGAATCAGGCAATTTAATAAACGATGCGCAAAGTTTGATCACCAAACATTTGCAGCAATTATTAGAACAAGGCACAAATCAATGGTCCGAAATTAAAAACGAAATTACTGACACGCTTGCACCTTTCTTATATGAAAAAACAAAACGAAGACCGATGATTTTACCGATTATTATGGAGGTATAAAAAAGCACCCTGTCGCCTGACAGGGTGCTTTTCGTATGCGATGTTTATGCGCTTTTCTTAATCACCAACAACTTGATTTTCGAAACGATCAATATCCACATCCGCACCGATCACAATTAAAATGTCACCTTTATGAATAATTTCGGAAGCAAGCGGTGAAACAATAATATCGTTATCTCGCTTAATGGCAACAATATTAATTCCGTATTTTGCGCGAATATCTAACTCGAGCAACGAATGGCCATGCAAACGATCGTTGGCGACAATTTCGACGATGCTATGCCGATCAGAAAGCTCCAAATAATCGAGAACATTATTCGAAATAATGTTATGGGCGATGCGCTCACCCATATCTCGTTCTGGGTGAACAATTTGATCAGCCCCTATTTTTTTCAATACTTTTTCATGGTAATCATTCGTTGCCTTTACCGTAATTTTTTCGACCCCTAATTCTTTTAAAATAAGCGTTGTTAAAATGCTGGCTTGAATGTTATCACCGATAGCAACAATGACATGATCAAAGTTGCGAATCCCTAAACTTTTCAATACCGCTTCATCCGTTGAATCTGCAACAACCGCATGGGAAGCGATCGATGCGTATTCATTGACCCTATCCTCATTAATATCAATCGCCAATACTTCCATTCCTTGTTCACTCAATGTGCGGCAAACACTTCCGCCAAAACGGCCAAGCCCAATTACCGCAAACTCTTTCTTTTTCACCAACAGTCCCCCCGTTTCACTGTTTATTTTAACACAAAAACGGAGGAAACTTGCTTATTTTTTTCCCTTTACGTAATCAGCATCAAATAGAAAAAGACGCATTAATAAAACAAGTGACGGGATTAACAATAACAATCCAGCAATAAAAACAATAACAAGAGCGATTCCCATCGTCTCATTTGTATAGGCAGAATAAATCGTTACATACGGATCTAAAATGTACGGCAAATGCGAGGCCCCGTATCCGAAAAAAGCAAAGAAAAACTGCAACATGACGAATACAAAGGCCGTTCCGTATCGCTTTCGTTGATAAATTAACGAAGAAGCGACGAGAAAACAGATGAATGAAAAACCAAACACCCACCAATACATCAACATTTTTTCAAAATGGGCAATATTATGCTCACGCAATCCTGCAAAAACAAGCAAGCTGGCAATGATGGTAGGCGGGCTCCAAAACAGCGCATATTTTCTTAAAATTTCGCGCGCTTGTTCATCGTTTGCCCGATCCGCATAGTACGTTAAGAATGCGGCGCTAATAAATAAAACGCTCACGATTGCTAAAAAAACAACGCTCCATGAATACGGGCTTTTAAACAAGCGGTCTGCGAAAAAAATGATTTCTTCCCCGCGCTTTTCAATAAATCCCCCTTCTGAGATGGTCAATACAGTCGAAAAAGAGGCAGGAATGAATAATCCTGATACGCCGTACAAAAACAAGTAAACTTTATTTTCCTTTGAGCCATAATTCGCAAACGCATAAAATGAGCCTCGGATACTCAACAAAACGAGCGCAATGCTTCCCGGGATCAGAAGAGCTGTTCCATAATAGTATGCGGTATCAGGGAAAAAGCCGACTAAACCGACGAAGAAAAAGACGAGAAAAACATTTGTGACCTCCCAAACAGGCGATAAGTAGCGGCTAATTAAATGATTGACTAAATGATCTTGTTTTTTCATTTTACAGTAATACGCAAAAAAGCCTGCTCCGAAGTCAATCGAAGCAACGATTAAATAGCCGTACAAAAAAAGCCATAAAACCGTCATGCCGACAAGTTGAATATCCACCCTTTTCCCCCTCTCTTTATTTGTTAAAACGATACTCTAACTCCGTTTCCGCTGGTTTGTTTTTAAACATTTTGATCAACACCGTTGTACAAATGATCGCTAAAACAATATAGAGGGCGAGGAACAATAAAAACATTTCGCCGACATGATCGGCGGTCGTTGCTCCTTCTGCCACTTTCATATATCCGCGCAAAATCCATGGTTGTCGACCGACTTCCGCAAAAATCCAGCCTGTTTCAATGGCAACGAGCGAAAGCGGGCCGCCTGCGACAATCGCCCAAAGAAGCCATTTATGATACGGATTAAAGCGCTTCATCCGCTCAAACAGAAGATAGAGAAAAGAAACAACGACTAAATATACACCAATCGTAACCATGATGTCGAACATGTAATGAATCCATAACGGCGGTCGTTCATCTTCCGGAAAATCATTTAATCCGATTACTTCTGCGTTGAAATCATTAAACGATAAGAAACTTAACATGTTCGGTAAGCGAAGAGCGTACTTGACTTCATGATTTTCATCTAAAATCCCATAAAGCAAAAGGTCCGCACCTTTTTCCGTTTCAAAATGCCATTCTCCTGCCGCTAATTTTTCCGGCTGATATTTAGCTAAAAACTTCGCGGAAAGATCTCCAGCAATCGCGGTCGATAACGCAAAAATAAATCCTGCCACCATCGTTAATTTCAATGCTTTTTTGTAGTACTCGTCCGTTTTTCCGCGCAAAATGTGAAATGCCGCAATCATCGCCAAAATAAAGGCGGAAGAAACGTACGAAGAAGTTAACACATGGAATACTTTCGATGGGGTCGCAGGGTTAAACATCGCTGTAATCGGATCAATGGCGGCAATGGCTCCGTTTTCAAGCGTAAACCCTTGCGGCGTATTCATAAACGCATTAACGGTCGTAATAAAAAACGCCGAAGCGCTTGAGCCAATAATAATTGGAATCGACAACAACCAGTGATAAATCGGCTTTTTAAATCGATCCCATGTATATAAATAGATGCCAAGAAAAATCGCTTCAAAGAAGAAAGCGAACGTTTCCATAAATAAAGGCAAGCTAATCACTTGACCCGCGATTTTCATAAAGCTCGGCCATAACAGCGATAGTTGCAAACCGATACATGTTCCTGTAACGACTCCAACGGCCACTGTCACCACGAAGCCGCGCGTCCATCTTCTTGCCAACAGCAAATAATGCGGATCATTTCGTTTTATTCCAATATATTCCGCAATGGAAATAAGAATCGGTACACCAACGCCAATCGTCGCAAAAATAATATGAAAGGCTAACGTCAATGTCGTTAGCATCCTTGCCAAAACGACACTATCAAGTTCCATATCGATCCCCCTATATATGGCAATAATATAAATTCAAGTTGAGTTTCCGACATCTCTCATCATGAATAAAAAACCACTTTTCTGCCAAAAAGCTAAGATTATCGTATAGAGTAGGTTACATACAAAACTATATTTTCACTATATTTATATTGTAAACTTAAAATAATGCGTTTGCGCAAAAGGAAGGTGAACATTTTATGACAAAAATCACATAAAAAAGAGACCGCCTCCTCCTTGACGATCTCTTTGCACCGTTTATTCGTTTTGTTCGCTTTCTTCTAACACGCGATTGACACGTTTGATCAGCATCTTCATTCCGCTTCCGCCCGCTTGATAATGACGTAGCTTTCCTTCCGCATCGAACACATAGTAAGCTGGAACATACTGATTGTCAAAAGCTTCTTTGATCTTATGTTCATTGTCAATTAAAATTGGTTGCGTAATCCCATGCTCCTCAGCTGTTTTTTTCACAAGCTCAATATTTAAATCGTTTTCCGACCGTGGTATATGAACAGAAATTACATTGAGTCGATCTTTATATTGATCGCGAAATTCATTAATTTGCGGCATCGCTTCTTTACAAAGATGGCAGCTAACGGACCAAAAATGGATGAGCGTCGGTTTCTCGCCAATTAATTGTTCCCTCGTCACTTCACCATTTAGACATGCCGTCGCTCCTGTCAATTCTGGCATTGGTTCACGCAATTTCATGGTCAATCCCTCCTTGATGTTCAACATATTAAGAACGCATCCGTGAAAGTAGTAGCTTTCGATGAGGACACGCTTGCATTTGGACGAAGAAAGCGGAACAAATGAGGCTTAAACAGATCCTCCCCGTTCTAACCAAAAAAAGGGGGTGTCCCCCCTTTTTTCTGTGAAAATCAATTAACCATGGCTGAAGCGGTATACCCCACAATCAAATTGGATACCCTATTAATGACCAAAAAAAGGCAATAGGAAA
>NZ_SLUL01000004.1 GCF_004341205.1 Thermolongibacillus altinsuensis | reverse complement strand
CACACCCGTTCCCATCCCGAACACGGAAGTTAAGCTCTCCAGCGCCGATGGTAGTTGGGGCTGGGGCCCCTGCGAGAGTAGGACGTTGCCGGGCATAACATTCCACAGTAGCTCAGTGGTAGAGCGCTCGGCTGTTAACCGAGTGGTCGTAGGTTCGAATCCTACCTGTGGAGCCAATTACGGAGAGCTGTCCGAGTGGTCGAAGGAGCACGATTGGAAATCGTGTAGGCGTGATAAGCGCCTCAAGGGTTCGAATCCCTTGCTCTCCGCTCAGCCACTTAGGTCACAATAAATAATGGCCCGTTGGTCAAGTGGTTAAGACACCGCCCTTTCACGGCGGTAACACGGGTTCGAATCCCGTACGGGTCATTCTTTTTTGGAGGATTAGCTCAGCTGGGAGAGCACTTGCCTTACAAGCAAGGGGTCGGCGGTTCGATCCCGTCATCCTCCACCATATTATCGTCGCGGGGTGGAGCACGTTCGAATCCGCTTCTGCGAATAAACTTCAGCGCACCACTCGAGCTGCTACTTGGGAAAGCGATCTGAGAGTGGGACGGCCAAGAAAAGAAAAATATGATATGTATCATGAAGATCTAGGTTATATTTCTATCATCGCGGGGTGGAGCAGCCAGGTAGCTCGTCGGGCTCATAACCCGAAGGTCGCAGGTTCAAATCCTGCCCCCGCAACCAAATGGTCCCGTAGTGTAGTGGTTAACATGCCTGCCTGTCACGCAGGAGATCGCGGGTTCGAGTCCCGTCGGGACCGCCAGCTATGCTGAGGCTCGGTAGCTCAGTCGGTAGAGCAAAGGACTGAAAATCCTTGTGTCGGCGGTTCGATTCCGTCCCGAGCCACCATTTTGATCATATTGCTCAATTGAAAAGTTCAAGTCGTCTCCGATAATGCCGGCTTAGCTCAATTGGTAGAGCAACTGACTTGTAATCAGTAGGTTGCGGGTTCAAGTCCTGCAGCCGGCACCATGACGGAGGGGTAGCGAAGTGGCCAAACGCGGCGGACTGTAAATCCGCTCCCTTTGGGTTCGGCGGTTCGAATCCGTCCCCCTCCACCATTTAGGAATAAAATGAAGCATAGGGGCATAGTTTAATGGTAGAACAGAGGTCTCCAAAACCTCCGGTGTGGGTTCGATTCCTACTGCCCCTGCCAAACATAGAAAATATGGCGGCTATGGCGAAGTGGTTAACGCACCAGATTGTGGCTCTGGCATGCGTGGGTTCGATTCCCACTAGTCGCCCTGTTTTGATTGATTTGTTAAATCTTAAATCATTGTCGGATTATTTCTCGAATTTCCTGCAGAAATTCTCAAAATAATCCTGCGGTGTTGATTCACGAAGTAAATTCAGAGAATTGAATTCATGATGATTAATCATTGGGCTATAGCCAAGCGGTAAGGCAACGGACTTTGACTCCGTGATGCGCTGGTTCGAATCCAGCTAGCCCAGCCAAAATTGCGGAAGTAGTTCAGTGGTAGAACACCACCTTGCCAAGGTGGGGGTCGCGGGTTCGAGTCCCGTCTTCCGCTCTTTCCTCAAAATGGCGGCATAGCCAAGTGGTAAGGCAGAGGTCTGCAAAACCTTTATCACCGGTTCGAATCCGGTTGCCGCCTTCATTTTTTTTTGCCGGGGTGGCGGAATTGGCAGACGCACAGGACTTAAAATCCTGGGGTAGGTAACTACCGTGCCGGTTCGAGTCCGGCCCTCGGCACTTAAAAATTAAAAAAGGTTGACATCCATTTTTATCTGTATTATAATTTACCTGTCCTTTTTCATACGCGCCGATGTGGCGGAACTGGCAGACGCGCACGACTCAAAATCGTGTGGGGTAGCCCCCCGTGTGGGTTCGACTCCCACCATCGGCACCATACATAACAAAAAGCCTGTAAAGCCAATGCTCTGAATCATTCAAAGCATTGGCTTTTTTGTTTTTTAGCGTGCTAAAGCCAAAGCCTAATCGTGTGGACAAAAAAGATAGCATTTCCACCGTACTATTAAATACCTTTGGGATTATGTTTATTTGGATAATCTTAAAGGAAGGTATTAAATTGGCAAAAGTACGGGTTATGCAAAGAGCAGGATTAGAAGAAAAAACTTTGAAGGAATTGTACAATGATTTGCAGTTAGACAACAGAGTGAAAAACTTATCGGAAATGACAATCCGCTTTTATGAACAAAATTTAGTTCATTTCTTTTTGCTATGAGGGAAAATTATTTAATTAAATTTGAGATTATTAACCTTATTAAAGCCGATAAACAGCAAAAAGAGCCATACACAGAGGAAAAAATTAAAAAGCTAATCAAAAAGCCGAATTTGAAGGAGTGTGGCTTTGTAGAGCATAGAAATTGGGTATTGGTCAATTATCTTTTAGAAGCAGGCAACAGGCTTAATACAGTCCTTAACCTTAAAGTTGGGGATATTGATTTAGAAAATGGAATGGTGGTATTGACGACAACAAAAAATAGGAAGGCGCAATACAATCCGATAAGCGAGAATTTAGTCAAAATCTTAAAGGAATACATTAGAATGTATGGGCTAAAAAAGATGATGTATAAAATTTTGTGTAAAGCATTTTGCTAGACCAAAAGAAAAAAGGTAGGGTATTCTCTGATTGGACGAAAAACATTCCAGAGAAAGGAGAACCCTACCTATGTCTAAAAGTATATCGAATATCGACTGGGCAAATCAACTGGAAAATGCCATTCGTCAGTTTGTGAAAGAAAAATTAGAGCTGATTATGCGGGAAGAAATCAAAAATTTCCTCGAAATCGAACAAGCGGACACATCCAATATGAGAAACGGCTACTATCAACGAAATCTAGATACACAATATGGCCGGATTGAAGGGCTTTTGGCCCCAAGAGACCGAAATGGAGAATTTCAAACGCAGCTGTTTGCCCCTTACCAACGACACACCGGCTGGCTGGAAGAAGCCATCATCAAGATGTATCAAAGCGGCATGAGTACACGGGAAATTGGCAAGTGGATCGAACGAATTCTAGGAAGTACCTATTCTCCTACGACGATCAGCCATATTACCGATGTCGTAAAGGAAGACATCGAAAAATGGCGCAACCGTCCACTACACAAGCGTTATTCCGTCTTATATTTGGACGGTTTGTATGTGAAACTTCGCCGCGATACGGTAGAGAAAGAAGTTATTTATGTGGTATTGGGGGTGAACGAAGAAGGGTATCGTGAAATTCTTGATTTCTTCGTAGGAGGACAAGAAAGCGCCTATGGATGGCGGGAGATTCTCCAACAGCTCTACAAAAGAGGAGTCAAGGAAATGCTTTTAGGCGTATTTGATGGTCTTCCGGGGCTGGAGGAAGCCTTTCGGGCGGTTTATCCGAAAGCTGACGTACAGCGTTGTGTCGTCCACAAAGTCCGTAACACCCTCAGCCGTGTTCGGAAAAAAGACCAATTCGAAATGGCGGAGGATCTGAAACTCATTTATCGATCTCCGAGTAAAGAAATCGCATTGGAGATGTTTCGACAGCTTGAATCGAAATGGTCGAGCAAGTACCCAAGAGAAGTGCAATCTTGGGCCAATGAGTTGGATGTCCTCCTCACCTTTATGAATTATCCAAACAGTATTCGAAGTGTAATTTACACGACGAATGCCATCGAACGAACGATCAAGGAGATTCGGAAACGTCTAAAACCGATGAACAGTTTGAGCAGTTTAGAAGCCGCGGAAAAAGTCGTGTATTTGACGATCCAAGACTTTAATGAGAAATAGGCGGGGCGAAAGTTGCGAGGATTTGCCGAAGCGCAGGAAGTCCTCCAGCGAATGTTTGAAGAACGTTACAATCAACCATATATTGTAAATGAAAATAAACAAAATAAGGGGATTCTCCCTTTCCCCACAGGAGACTGAATATTCAGTCTCCTGTGGGGAGGAAATCGGTTCCCTATCCATTCCAAATCCATTTCAGAGATACCCTATCCATCTTGCATTACACAAAATTCTTGACGGTACCAGATTTCGTTCAATTCTCGTTGTTCCCTCATTAACTTTGCAAGTTGTTGATTATTATCTTCGATTAGTAATTGATATTCCTCTTCTGAAAGTTCTCCATTCACTTTCATCCGCAGTGCATTTATTTCTCTTGTTTCAAAGCTTCAATCTTGTCATTAATTTTTGAAAGTTTCTTTTTGTCTCGTTCTAATATTTTAGTAACTTTTTGTTCAATGTTCTTTTGAAATTCTTCAACCGACAGTAATGAAAATAATTGACGAATATCGTTAGTGATGACGTTAATCAATTCGTCTTCTCTAACCCGAGTTCGACAGTTTGAGGCCCATTTTAGGCAAATGAAAATGCCAGAAATGCCGTTATATCAAGGGTTTAGCGGTGGTTAACCTAGGAAAAAACGCCGAATTTCATAGGCACACGCTTTATAATTTAATCCTTTTAATATAAAGTTTTTTTATTTATAATATAGACATGTACATTCGATGGGTAACCGTGGTTACTGTCAATGTACCATCAATTGGAGGATTGCATCTATGCTCACGTGCTTCTCCACGGTCTAATCCTCCTCTTGATCCGAATCGAGAGTAAAATCGTGGCCGAAAGTAAGAGACAAATGTCAGCGCTCCACGTTAGGACATTTTTCTTCAAAATATCGTGACCTCTATCAGTGTACAAAGATCACGACCAAACAAAGGAAAACCTCTGTGGCTCTAGGGCTGGAGCCTCCTCTGAAGATCCTAGACATTCATCCTCGCTCCTAGATACACGCTAGAAGTATGCCCAATTGCCTCTCAGCCCTTCTGTATCAAGGGCTGGGAGGCGATTTGTTTGCCTAGTCATCCATGCCAATACCGATAATATGAGAATAATAGTGATTATTTTGATGAAAAGGCCCTTTAGGTCTATTTTTTTATTTTTTATTTGGAAAAACAAAATAAACAAAGAAATAATTAAAAGCAAAATATAAATAATTTCACTCATGAGATTTCCTCCCTATAATAAACAATGTCAGCTTTTCCATCATTTAATACAATTTTCTTGTTCACAAGATACATTAATTCATCAGTGTGACTAATAAACAAACAGTAAATCCAGTAAAATGTTTTGAAAAGCCTCTTTTGCGTTTGGATCCATATTCGATGTAGCTTCATCAAATATCAAGACATCAACATCCTTCATAAATATTCTTGCAAAAGCGATTTGCTGAATTTGTCCTTTGGACAAGTTTTTCCCATTATCAATAATTTTTTTATTTAAATCCAAACCATCCAAAAAGCCATATTCAAGAAGTCTATCTAATCTTTTTTGAAATTCTTCCTCAGACAACACCCGATTTCCAATCCGAATATTTTCCTTTACACTTCCTTCGAATAGATAGATATTTTGCGGAACAATCCCAATTTTGGATCTTAAACTATTTATATCTAACTCTTTCAGTTCATAATCATTAATGGTGATATTCCCAGAATAATTTTTATAAAAACCCAATAAAAGTTTGGCTATAGTAGTTTTACCAGATCCATTTTTTCCGATAAATGCTATCCGATCTCCAGAATATAGATCAAAACAGATATTATTAAGAATACTTTCATTCGATGTATCGTATTTAAATGATACATTTTCAAATTTTACAAACTTGATGCAATCTATTTTTTTACCTGTGCTTTCCTCTATGTTCTCTGTGTTATTAGAGGATAACATGCTGTTAATTCTTGAAATAGCAGCAATAGCAGGTTGTATACTTAACTTAAAACTCTGTAACATAATCAACGGAGAGTATATCATGCCAACATATTGGGTCATGGACACATAATCTCCTATAGTCAGCTTTTTATTGGTTATGAAAAAACCAATTATACCTATAATGAGCGTCTGAACCACCAAAACCATCACGTTTAGCATTTGGGAACTTTTACTGGCAGTTTTGCTTTGATGAATTGTCTTCAATGCTAATTGGTTGACTTCTTTTGTAATAGACTGATTCATGTGTTCTTCCTCGTTTAGTTCTTTTAATGCAATTATCCCCTCTAATGCAGAATGTATTTTGTTATTCGTATTTGCAGTAGCTTCAAGCATTTCTCTAGAGTATTTGTTTAAGGATGTGATAGAAGTGTTAGAAATAATATAAACCACTGGAATGAACGATACACATGCAACGAATATTTCAATGCTTTTGGACAATATGTACATTAAAGCGCCTATCATTGATATTGTGCTGGAAAGAAAGTTAAAAACAGTTGGAGTAAATATCGATGATAAAGAATTCACTTCGTTCAATCTTGATAAGATATAAGCTGTTGATTGTTTATCAAAAAATGATACAGGCATTTTTAATATCTTCTGAATGATTTCGTTCTTGACGTTGGCTATAATCTTAGCAGATGTTGCAGATATTAAATAATCACTAAAATGATTTAAAACACCTCTTCCAATATATACTCCTATTAGAATAGATGAGTAAACAGCAATGTTAAAAACATTGTTTTTCATAATTCCTTCATCAAAAACCATTTGTGATAATATAGGAATGATGTTGCTAAGGAAAGAGATGAATAGGGTGAGCAATACTAGAATAACAACATTTTTTAAGCTTTTTTTTAAATAGAACTTTAATATTTTCAATTTCCTTCCTCACCTCCATAACCAAGAGGTTACATCGTTAAAAATTTTTCATTCGATATTTTCTTTAAAAGAAAATGGAGCGTGATTACAAGGAAAAGCAATATACCAATAATGGTTCCAATAATCTTGTATCGATGTATATTCGTAAAGGTTAATACATAAAACATCGCTCCAAACATAGAAGTAACTTTTAATATGACAATATTATCAACCAGAAACATGACGACGCATAACACTATTCCAAAGAGCAAGTTAATAAACGGCAATAATAATAAAGACAGCAAGTATTGAGAAGGGATCTGAATCCCCAGGTACAACTGATATCCATAGAATAGAAACGAATACATGCTGCTAAGGATTGTTGCGATAAAAACAGAAAAAAGTACCTTGACAATTAATATCTTCTGTATAGAAAAAATTTGCAACATTTTCTCATATACTCGATTTTGTTTATCTGTCTTAATGGATTCAAAAAGTATTTGTAACAGAAAAATAATCGATGTCGTTCCTAAAATGAGATTAAATTTAATATGAATAGGGATAGAATTTAATCCATAGATGAAGTACAACACTAGAACAAATTCAATTGCTATTAGAAGCAACATCTTTTGCATTTTCTTCTTCAGAAAAAGATATTCTTTCCACAATAGAGCCTTCATTCCGTCAACCTTCTTTCTTATTCAAACGTAAGTAAATATCTTCAAGTATTGCTTCATTTTCTAAAACATCACGTATTTCTATATTCAAATGGATTAATTTTAATAAAACATCGTTCAATTTATAAATTTGTTTATCTAAAATCACCTCATGATCTTTCACCAGAACATTTGGAAATTCTTCTTTAATTAGAATTGATTGTTGTTGATTGATTTTTGAGATGGTTCGTATTCTGACAAGAGAGGATTGAAAATCAGATTTTAATTTATTCAGTTCCTCTTTCACTTTTATCGTTCCATCAACAATCATAACAATTCGATTACACATATGTTCAATGTCATCAAAATTATGAGATGTAATGACAATGCAACTTTCCTTAGGATATTCCTGTATAAATTTCTTTATTAAAGATCGATTTTCTACATCCAAATTTACTGTAGGTTCATCCAAAATAAGAAGTTTTGGGGAATGAATAATAGAGCAAGCAAAAGCAAGTTTTTGTTTCATTCCAGAAGAAAGCAAAGACACCTTTTTGTCTGCCATCTTATCCATGTTTAGCCTATCTATCAGTTCCTCCACTACATGGATAGGGGATTGATAAGTTTGAGACCAAAATATGAGATTTTCTCTCACTGTAAACTCTTCTATAATCCCTTTGGTAGAAGGCAAATACCCAATTTCGTGATTGGATATGTTTCTATTGATTTTCCCAGATGTTGGAGTATACAATCCCAAGATTATTCTTAATAAAGTGGTTTTCCCAGAACCAATTCCCCCAATAATGCCCACACGATCCCCTTGGTGTAACGACAAGTTGATATCTTTTAGTATGTAATTTTTATTATCAAATGATTTAGCAATATTGTGCAGTTCAATATAATTCAATTGTTTCCCTCCTACATTCTACTTCTTGGCTTTTAATTATCCTTATTATAACCCCGTATAAGAACAAAGAGATTTTTGGGTTAAACTGTTAGAAAAAGCAACCTCTGCGGCTCTGCAATCCATACACATTCGTTTAAATTCGCAAGTACCACAAGGTTCAATATTTTCCAATGAAAGCTTCCAATATTTCAGGACTTCTTCTTTTCTGTCAAATAAATCAAGCAGACTGTTATGTTCTTTAAGATCCATCAGCACTTCCGATTCTAATCTTGGACACGGAACCACTTTTTTATCGGAAGTGATTGCTAAGCTGCCTGTTAAACAAGGATGATATATTCCTTAAATTTCCGCAAATTCCTATCCTTTGTTAAAAAAGGATAGAATTTACAAGTGTATATTAACAAGTTATTGTTAAATTTGGAATAAGGAATACTCTTATTTAACAAAATTTTAAAAAATTATATATTTTTGTATATTTTCAAGTTTTATATAGTGAATACAGTTTTTAATTCGTTGGGAAATGTATCTGATTTTCAAGATAGTAGACTTTTTATATGAATTGTGCATAAAATTTGTGGGGGTTACATCAGATATCCTTTTTATTAAGCGAAAGGGCTAGATAATGCCACCAGACTTAGGTTGCGGCAATTAGGGGGTAAGACATGAACTCCATTTGGATGATCTTCATCGCAGATCACGCCACACAAGAAAAAGCACTCAATAAGTTGGAATCGCTACCAAAAAATCATAATTATCAGTTGTTCGAGATTCCAATCGATGATTTTTTTGGGGTGATTACTAACAATAGGGAAATATGTAGTGGAATGGGCAATCTTTATCATGAACATTTCCACTATCTTGATGGCGATAGTTAAAAATATCCATGTAAAAAACTATTCGGATTAATTAATACAGGAGGAAATCATATGGAGAAAAGCTATTTTAAAGTTCATGACGTAGATGATAAGGGAAATAAAATTACAATCACATGTGAAGGTGTAGATGATCAACAGTTAGCACATTTTGGTGGTTTAGATTTGCATTTGAAAGCGGTCAAGACGCTAATTCGTAATACTAACGGGACAGATTTTGCTCGTAAAGCAGGCGATTTCTTTATTGAAGACAAGGTAATCGCTTTGTACTTAAACGAAATTGGTCGACTCATTAGAAACTTTTCTGATGAAAGAGAATGGTTAAAAGACTACTCCAATATGGAATTGGTTCAAAATTTTTTAGAACATTGGCAAGATAATAGCGAGATTGTAGAACTTGTGAATGCAGACAATCAAGCAATTGAAAATGCGAGTAAGGAATTCAATAGAGAAGAAGATGAAATTTGGGAGAATATGATAAGCGAGCTGCGTTCCGAGAAAAAATAGAGTAAATAGGGAATAGGATTTTGCTTCTCCCTATTCCTTACGAAAAAAGCTGGGAAAGGTATTGGGGAGGGTGCAAAGGAAGGATAAAGGTTACTAAGGATCAATTTTTTTAATTGTTTTTTGCTATTTTATTATTTTTTTGTACTATCTAACAGTTATAATGATGGCGTATGAATCTCTCAAGACAAAAGAAACAAATCAAAATGAATAAACTTTATTGGAATTAGAATCTAACTTCTTGCTTCTATTCTATGTTATCCGTCAAAAAAACTATTCTTTGAGTAAAAAAACTTATTTCCAGTAAAATAAAGTTATTCCTTAAGCATGGGTGAAAATCGAGTAATATGCCCGATTCCACTCGTGCTTTTTTGTTTTTGGAGGAAAAAGATTGAGGCAAAGCCTGATAAATCAAAGGATTAAAGGGAGAAAAAAGCAGGAGAATAGTGCAGGAAACATGTCTATTCAGGGAAGGTCTTTTTGATTACACAAGCAGGTTCGATTCAAAATTTTGATTTCAAATTTCTTATCTATTTTTGAGGGGAAAAAGGATATAAAATACATTAAAACACATCTAATTGTCATTAATAATTGTCTTTTGTATCATTTTTATATAATATTTGGAATAAAAGGATAATATATGGAGAAGGTCGAGGCATGGTGAGTATTCAATTCTTTATAGGATTAATGGCAGGTATTTGCATTTCACTGTTGTTTACCCTTTATTTACATAGAAGGTGGAATAATCAAAAGAAAGAACTTATAGAAAATCAAGAACGACTTGTTGAGGTAGTAGAAAATACTAAGGATATCCTTTATTACTATCAAGTTAAGCCAGAGCGGCAGTTTAAATATCTTAGTCCGTCCCTTAAAGTTTTTTTTGGAGAGGATGCGGTTCAAAGAAACTATAAAGACCCGGACCGTGTATACAAAAGTATTCATCCAGATTATTATGATATACTACACAAAAAGATTATTGGGGAAATAGATTACAATCAACCCATTGTTCAACGTTGGCGAGATAAAGATGGGAACTATAGATGGTTTGAGGAATATACTACTCCTATCTATGAAAATGGTGAGTTGGTAGCCATTCAAGGGGTACTTAGAAATATCGATGAAAAAATAAAACTTCAGCAGGATTTGGAATATAGGATTCATCATGACTCTTTGACGCATATTTATAACCGAGAATTCTTTCAAAAACAAATGGACAAGTTTGACAAGCAGGTAGATACTTCTGTGGGAATTATTTTGTGCGATTTAGATGAACTAAAATATATGAATGATAACTTTGGACACAAAGAAGGAGACGCTTTAATAAAAGAGGCAGCTAAGGTTTTAAATAAGTTTTCTTCGGAAAAGACAATTGTGGCAAGAATAGGCGGAGATGAGTTTGCAATACTTGTAGCTGATACGAATAAGGAAGAAGTAGAAAAATTATTAGCAGATATTTCAAGAGAAATACATAAATATAATGAACAGAGCACAAACATAAAAATCAAGATGTCGGCAGGAATTGCTTTCAGCAGCACTTCCATCGGAAATATGAATGAGTTGTTTGCTCAAGCGGATAAGAATATGTACAGGGAAAAGAAAGCAAAAAAACAATCTTCCAAACATGCTTTGAATTGTTGACTACATCAATGATTCAGCAGAGTCTCTCGAGCCACTTCAAGAGGCTATTTAAGAGACGCTTAGTGAATTAAGATTATAAACTTCTTTGTGTAAGAAAATTTATTACAAATAATCCTTACGGAGATATAACTCAAATCGTATATAATAGATGACGTAAAAAATTTATAAAACACTGTCCTGAGGTTATTTAAATAATTAAACTAACGGAAGCATTACTTCAAGAAGCAGGAAGTAATGCTTTTTTGTTGAAGTAAAAGGTAGTTTAGTGGAAAAATTTTTTTATATTTTATGTTTTATGTAATAGTAGGGATATACGTTCGATTGGAGGAAATTAACTGATGATTATCAAAAATGACAAAGATATCATTCAACTGATTAAAGAAGACGAGTGGATGATGGATATATTAAGAGCAGTAAAGTCGTTGAATTTACCTGATTGGTGGGTCTGTGCTGGATTTGTTCGTTCGAAAATATGGGATACGTTACATGGTTTTAAAGAAAGAACTCCTATTCCAGATATTGATGTTATCTATTTTGATGATACCAATATGGATGAATTAGAAGAAAAGAAGTTAGAAATGAGGTTAAGAAATATCCTTCCTAACATTCCTTGGTCAGTGAAAAATGAGGCAAGAATGCACATTGTTAATAATATTTCTCCTTATTCATCTTCCGTAGATGCTATATCAAAGTTTCCAGAAACAGCAACATCTTTAGGTGTAAAATTAGATGAAAAAGATGACATCATCTTGGTTGCTCCTTGGGGAGTAGATGATGTGATTAACTTGGAAGTAAAACCGACACCCTATTTTAAAGAATCAAAAGAACTATCACAGATTTACGAAGAACGGATAACGAAAAAGAACTGGAAAGATATTTGGTATAAGGTTAAAGTTTTTCATATTGAAAATTCTTATTAGACAAACGAGTACTCTACTAAATGAGAAAGACGGTCAAATTTTTAAAGAAAATCATTATTGTTTAACCAAACTAAGAAAGCGATAATTGAAGAACAAAAAGAAAATGCTTGGGTTTTTGAAACTTCTCCAAGCGTTTTTATTTGGTTACTGTATGTTCATTTTATACTAAATAGTCAACAAAATGATATGCGTTTGTTTTATGTTGCTATTTAAGATTTTTGTGTTCCAAAATCGAATCTCGTTTTTAGTTAATTACCTCAGTGCAGAAAAATTTACGAATCTTAATAATGCAGAGAAAAAGCAAGAAAAAAATATTGACCAAAAATGAGATAATTTATATAATATCTGCAAACAGCATGAAGGCTCGAGTCGTATTCGGTAATAATGGACCAGAAAATGAGAAAATGAAAGAACCCCTTGTCGCATATGGGTTTGCTTTAATTGAGAGGGATGCACGGTTTCATAATCGACTCAAAATCGTGTGGGGTAGCCCCCGTGTGGGTTCGACTCCCACCATCGGCACCATACATAACGAAAAGCCTGTAAAGCCAATGCTTTGAGCGATTCAGAGCATTGGCTTTTTTGTTTTTTAGCGTGCTAAAGCCAAAGCCTAATCATGTGGACAAAAAGATGATATTCCCCACCTCATTATTGGACACCTTTAAGATTAGATTGATCTTAAAGGGAGGGGGAAAGTTGTCAAAATTACGTGCTTTGAAAAGGGCGGAATTACAAAAAACTTTGCAAGAACTGTATGAGAATTTTCAGTTAGATAGCAGAGTGAAAAACTTATCAGAAATGACAAATCCGTTTTTATGAGCAAAATTTAGTGCATTTGAGGAAATAGGGATTGAGTACGTTAGAGAGATTGAGAAAAAGCACATTGATAAGTTTATTATGTGGCTCCAAGATAAAAGGTTAAAGGATACAAACGTTAATACATATTTGAGGGCTACAAGAGCATTTGCTTAAAATCAACTCTACTAATGTTTCGATTATGTCTTCATTTTGTAACATAATTAATAATTCTATGAAACATAATTGTTATATTTTATTGATATTCTTATTGTCGCGAAATTAAACAAGGGAGGAATAGTATTTTGAAAAAATTACTATTATATATAACTTCATCATTCTTTCTAGTATTCGGATTTTCGGGAGCTGCATCGGCAGCCGGTACATATCAGGTAAAAAGCGGTGACACTCTTTGGAGCATTGCTAAAAAGTATAAAGTGACTGTCAGTCAGCTAAAGAGCTGGAATAACCTTAAAAGCGATATGATCAAGCCAAAGCAGATTTTAAAGATTTCAGGAACGGCAACGAAAGCGGCTGCTAACACTACAGTAAAAAAGGCAGCAGCCACAGCGTATAAAACAATTACCGTTAAAGCATATGCTTATACAGTAAATTGCAAAGGATGCAGCGGAATAACGGCTATTGGCTTAAATTTAAAGAAAAACCCATCAATTAAAGCAATTGCCGTTGATCCAAAGGTAATTCCGCTAGGTTCAAAGGTTTATGTGGAAGGCTACGGCTATGCGATTGCAGCTGATAAAGGAAAAAGCATCAAAGGCAACAAAATTGACGTATTCATGCCTACAAAAGAAAAAGCTATCCAATGGGGTGTCAAAACAGTAAAAGTGAAAATATATAAATAATCAAGGAGCCGGCACAGACTGTTGAAGGGTTCTCACATTTGTGGGAACCCTTCTTTTTGTTTATACCGAATACGATCCGAGAAGAAAAAAGCCGAAGCAATGCGCTTCGGCTATCGTAGTAACATTCATGTTTTTGAACGTTGTGCCAGCTGTTCTTCTGCCATCTCAATAGCACGTTTCACCATGTTTCCGGCGTCTCGAGACCGAATTCCACCCCATCCTTCTCTTTGCACAACATCATAAAACCCTAACTCTTTAGCGATTTCTTCTTTTAACTGTTGTGACATGATGCTTCTACGTCTGCCCATGACCCACAACTCCTTTCTGTTACTACGATACTCATAGTATGCGGAGTCTTTTCTCTCTATATGCCAATGAACGTAATAAAAATAAATGTGTATAAAGCCGATAAACAGCAAAAAGAGTCCTACACTAAGGATTGTGTTGCTTTTTTTACATTTCAATTCAATTGATAGCATAATTTAGCTGAAATTTTACACGATGATAAAAATCTGTATTATAAATGAAATCACTTTGAAACTTTATATAAAAGTAAGTCTGCTAGAATACCTAAGGCCAAAAGTTTTCATAACTATATCATACGGTATGTAAAATATACTGATTAAAATATATAGGTTGGGTGATCAACATGACATTAGAGAATCAACTGATCAAAAAAACATTTTATGAAACATTTATGGAAGCTGGTGAAAAAAATCCTGTCCGTGTGCTCGGCGAAGCTTTTCTTGCCGGGTATAAAGATGGGACAGCGGATATTTCCGCCATTCGTTTTGCCCAAGGAGAAGTATATTTTCATAACAAAGATTATGAAGCGGCTATTTTCAAATGGGAAAACGTTCATAATGCTTTAGAACCGTGGGCGAAAAAAAATATAGCGGATTGTCATTATGAACTCGGACAATTATCAACAGCTGAAGAGATTTATAAATCCATTGATACGGAAAGCAGTGTCTTACAATCAGAAGTTGCACTGCAATTATTTTCGCTTTACATAGATCAAGGTAAGATTGAAAAAGCGGATCAAGTGATTAAAAAAGCGGTATCCTCTAATCCGGACTATCCGAATGTTACTGACATTGCTCGTGCCTTTTTCGAAAAACACAAGGATTGGAAGAGCGCAATTGAACTGGCAGTAAATGAAGCGATCCGCACAGAGTCCCATCGCTGGTTTGATATTTTAAAATCCTATGCAGAACAAGGATTAACAAAAGCCTTTGAACCGCATTATTTTTCAAAATGCTTAGCCGTGTTATACGGAGTGGATCAGACAAGATTTGAACAGATGGTCCATGCATTATGGAATGGTTACAGAAACGAGCGTTCCTATTTTTCATGGCTGCGGGAATTTAATCATCTTTTCTTAAATCTGGACGCAAATCGGAAACAATCGTGGAAAGAACTGTCCGCACTTTATCAAGAAACATATTTTGAATTGATCGATGGAACGTATTTAATGAAAGAATTGGAAGAGATTATTCCGAATCTCTTAACGAACTGGATCAAAATAGCCGATTATTCTCATGCTTTATTCGCTTCTGCGGCGGTATTGGCGTGGAGCGAGAAATTTCCATCCAGCATTAGCCCAGAGGTTGTCAATGATGCCGAAAATCTTATTTTCCATTCTCGCAATGAGACAGACGGTTTGGAATACAGCCTAACATTATTCGATTCCATCGTAAAATGGGCGGAGGAGCAGCATGTTGATCCAGGTCACCGCTTCAGATGGATCATCCGAGAACTGGTTGATTTTCAAACACATCATTTATTGGTTGCTGGAACTTCCGGAAATGGAAAGTCTTCTTTTATCAATTCGGTCCTCGGAGAAAATATCCTAACCGTTCCGACATCTTCCGTCATTGTATTTAAGGGGGATGATGAGACGGAGATTAGAAAAATATCCGATGAAGAATTAACAACATTTTCAGGTTTCCATGAATTCCAGGAGGCAGTAGATAGACGGCTGAATAAGGCTTTTAACAATGCGATTATTGAGTTTTCTCTGCCATCGCCAATTTTGCAGGAAAACAGGCTGGCTCTTATTGATACGCCTGGATTTAGCGACCGTAATCGTATGGAAGGCGAAGCGTTGGAATATCTGCATTTTGCCGACAGTTTATTATTTGTTCTTGATGCGAACGATCCTTTTACCGAAAAAGAACAAGAGATTATAATGCAGATTCGGAAATATGCGCCTAATCTTCCAATTCATTTTCTGCTCAATAAAATTGATGAAATTTACGATGAACAAGAAGCTGCCCAAATTGTTGAGGATACTCGTTCGAGAGTTCGGGAATTTCTTCCTCGTGCTCAGGTGTTTGCCTATTCATCACATTTAAGAAGCAGAAAACAACAAAATGATCTAGCAGAGTTCTTGAAAGACTTGAACCGACCAATTGCTGAAGAGGATCGAATTGAAAAAATATTAATCTTTATTCGTAAATTAATCAGGCATTTATTAGATAAATGGACGGAAATGGAAAAAAGCCTGGTCGAGTCCATTAAATGGAATGAAGAAATGGCTACAAAGCTAAGTGGCGCAATCAATCAATTAACTGATTTGAAAGAAGAAAAAACGCGAATGATCACGAGAACGTTCCGTAAAGTCTTGGAGGAAATCAGAGCGGATCTATCGGAAAATATTCCAAAAATTTTACAAGAATGTTCTGATCTGATTCAAGAAGACAGTGATTTCCGTAACATTCACTTTGAACTAAATGATGAGATGAACCGGAGAGCACATGCTTATGTAACTGATAAGGTCTTGCCTGAACTTTATCGTTCTCTTCAGGAATGGATTTTAAAAGCAAATGATGAACTGAATCAATGTCAATCTTTCCTGGATGAAATAAGCGATGGATTTAATGGGATGTATGGGGAAGAGCGGCTTAAGCTGAATTGCGACTTTAAAGTGCTTGATGACTGGCTCCGTGATGCAGACCGGATGACGAGCGGCGTGCAAATGGAGAAGGTAAATATTTTTCTCCGCCGTACACCGTATCAAATTTTATTGAAAAGTGCCGGCAGGTTGTTTGGAGTCTTCCAGCAAAACAATGAGATGCTATATCACAAATACAAGCAGTTTGTTGAAAATCAGGATTATTTAGACGTTGCCGAATCCATTATGAACCAGTTGCTTCTGCCATTTGAATTGTTTGAGAAATCACTGGAACGAGATATTTCGTTCTTCTTCCGAAATCCGTTTGTCGTATTGAATCAAGCTGTAGAAGAAACGAAAAAAGAAATCGAGGAAAAAGAAGAAGAGCTGGAGAAAATGAGATCGAATCCGGAAACGTACCGCGATCCGCTAACATTGTTTGAAGTAAAACTCCGCCAATACGAGTGGATTACCATTTCCGCAAAAGGAGTTTTTCACGCATAATGAGATTTAGCGAAAAAATCGGTCCATGAGGCCGATTTTTTCGTTTATAGTGTGGACAACAAGACAACACGCCCACTGCTTTATCGGACACCTATTAGATTAATCTTGAAAGAAGGAGTAAAATAAGAGTACATGCCATGAGGGGGCGGAAACAAAACTTTATTCACTTAATTACGAGTTGACAATATAAACTGTAATCATTATTATTACATTTAGGAGGAAGGTTCATTATGAATAGCGATTTTTCGATTGCCGTTCACTGTGTCGCTTATCTAGCCCAAAAGCAAAACCAACGAGTGACCAGTGAAGACATCGCTCAAAGCGTTTCTGTCCACCCAGTAAGGTTGAGGAAAATTTTGAGCATATTAAGGAAAGAAAATATTATTACTTCCAAAGAAGGGGCAAAAGGCGGATTTTCTTTAAACGATCCACCTGAACATATTACGTTGGACAAAATATTTAAAATCACTAGTGAGGGAACGCTTGTACCGAAATGCCCTGATTCCAATGAGAATTGTCCAATAGGTAAAAACTTATCAAATATACTCATTCGCATTTTTCACAATGCGGAAGAACACTTTTTAAACTATTTAAAAGGTGTGACGATTAAAGATATCGTTGATGAAATCAATAATAGTTAGCTTTAAAGGCACAACTAATACTTTTTGTTAGTTGTGCAAAATAAATTTTTTTTTAAATATAACTGTAACAAAAAACATTTCAGTTTAAGAGAGGTGAATAAGGTTGAAGAAAAAACGAGTGGTCGTCGGAATGTCGGGCGGGGTGGATTCCTCTGTAGCTGCTTACCTTCTTAAAAAAGAAGGGTACGACGTCATCGGTGTATTTATGAAAAACTGGGATGATACCAATGATGATGGCGTATGTACGGCAGCGGAAGATTATGAAGATGTTAGGAGAGTAGCTGATCAACTCGGGATTCCTTACTATAGTGTGAACTTTGAAAAAGAATATTGGGATCGTGTATTTACGTACTTCATAGATGAGCTGAAGCGAGGTCGAACACCTAATCCAGATGTCTTATGTAATACCGAAATTAAATTTAAAGCGTTCGTTGACTACGCCCTTTCACTGGATGCTGATTATATCGCGACTGGTCATTACGCAAGAATCAAAAGAGAAAACGGACAAATCACCTTGCTGCGTGGAAAAGATTCCAATAAAGATCAAACGTATTTTCTTAGCCAATTAACGGCAGACCATTTGTCTAAAGTTCTGTTTCCAATAGGAGAATTAACGAAGGATGAGGTGCGAAAAATCGCTCAAGAATTGAACCTTATTACCGCCAATAAAAAAGATAGTACTGGAATCTGTTTTATTGGAGAAAGAAATTTCAAAAGCTTTTTAAAGAATTATTTACCGGCGCAGCCCGGAGAAATTCGTTCACTCGATGGGGAAGTGCTGGGTACTCATGATGGGTTGATGTATTACACAATTGGCCAACGAAAAGGACTTGTCATCGGCGGCAAAGGAACAGGCGAACCTTGGTATGTCGTCGATAAAGATTTAGAAAACAATGTTTTACTCGTCGCTCAAGGAAAAAATCATCCGGCATTGTTCTCTACCGGTCTTATTGCATCTAACCTTAACTTGATAAATGGGGATGCTCGCCCGGGTACGTTTGTATGTACAGCGAAATTCCGCTACCGTCAAGAAGATCAAAAAGTACGTGTTCATATTCGTCCGGATGGAACAGTCTTTGTAGAATTTGAAAAACCAGTTAAAGCTGTTACTCCAGGACAAGTAGCGGTATTTTATGACAATGAGATTTGTCTTGGCAGTGCCATTATTGACAAAGTGATAAAAGATGATGCAGCCATTGCTGCTGTCGCATCGTAAAAAAATCGTTAATATATTTGTTTTTTACAAAAGATAAATATCGTTCATATCAGTGTTGTATTATCGGCTAGATCCAGAAGAGGTTTTCAGTGAGCATTAAAGCTTTCAGGTGTGGCATAACGTAATTAAGCTATAGATCACCTTTTGATTAAGGAGTGGTAACAATGGAAAAATTCAAAAATCACAAAGGGTATTCACGCATGTATCAAGAAAACAAACTGACTTTAGGGTTGTTCTTTCCGATTGAATCATATATGGGTGACGTCCCTGAGATGAATATAGAAAAGCAAATGAAGTTAGCAAAACGAGCAGAAGAACTCAATTTCGCTTCATTATTTGTGAGGGATGTACCGTTACGCGATCCTAATTTCGGTGATGTCGGGCAAATGTATGATCCGTTTACGTATTTAGGATATGTTGCGGCCAACACAGAAAAGATTGCCTTAGGAACGGGAAGCATTATTTTAACGCTGCGCCACCCTCTTCATGTGGCAAAGGCTGCAGCTTCTGTAGATAGATTATCTGGTGAGAGACTCATTCTCGGTGTCGCAACAGGGGACCGGCCAATCGAGTTTCCAGCGTTCGCTGTGAATCCAGAAGATCGGAGCGAATTATTCCGAGAAGCAGTGTCTGTCATAAGAAAAGCATGGAAAGAGCATTTTCCGACCATTGACTCTACACGAGTGCATCTGGCAAATGCAGATATTTTACCAAAACCGAAATTGGCAGACATCCCATTAATGGTGACAGGCCACAGCGGACAGTCTCCTGAATGGATTGCTGAACATAGTGATGGTTGGATTTACTATCCACGCGGAATCAAATTTCAAAAAACATTAATCGACAATTGGCGTTCGTTAACAGAGGAATTTAAGCCATTTACCCAATCGCTTTATATTGATTTAACAGAAGACCCAAATCATGCACCAATCCCGATTCATCTTGGATTCCGTGCGGGGCGAAATTTCGTTATCGAATTTCTTGCAGCTTTACAAGATATAGGTGTGAACCATGTCATCATCAATTTAAAATATGGCCAACGCCCAGTAGAAGAAGTGATTGAAGAATTAGGTGAATTTGTGCTTCCGCATTTTCCGGCTTTATCATGATGAGAAACAATCTTAAAGCCATCAATATAAGAGAGGGAGGATATGGGATGAAAGTTTTGGTCATTGGCGCTAACGGGCAAGTAGGTCGACAAGTGGTGAGCATGCTTCATGCGCATGAACAACACACCGTTCGTGCGATGGTTCGAAAACAAGAGCAATTGGAGGCTTTTCAGAAAAAAGGAATTGAAGCGGTACTCGCTGATCTGGAAGGTGCTGTCGATGAAATTGCCGAAGCAGCCAAAGGTTGTGACGCAATCGTATTCTCCGCTGGTTCAGGAGCTCACACAGGAGCAGATAAAACATTGCTTGTCGATTTAGACGGTGCTGTAAAAGCAATGGAAGCTGCCGAAAAAGTCGGAATTAAACGATTTATCATGGTGAGCTCATTCCAAGCCCACAACCGTGAGAACTGGCCGGAAAACCTTAAGCCTTATTATGTCGCCAAACATTATGCTGACCGCATGTTAATGAATAGCGGATTAAATTATACGATTATTCGTCCTGGTTATCTGCGCAACGAAAAAGGCACGGGGTTGGTTACTGCAGCAGAGAACTTAAATGGCGGGAGCATTCCACGTGAAGATGTAGCAAGAACAATCGTTCAGTCTCTTGATGAGCCAAATACGTATAAAAAAGCATTCGATTTAATGTCAGGCGATACAGAGATTGCTGAAGCGTTGAAATCGCTGTAAGGAACATTCAATGAAAAGGAGAAATTAGAAATATGGCTTACAAATTTTATGCAATGGATTTTGCTTTCTATAACTCAATGGGCATTTATAGCTTTGAAGCTCGGTGTGAAATGTTAAAAGAGATCGGGTATGACGCAACACATTTATCCGTCTGGCACGGAGAACGGTGGAGAGATGTAGAAAAGCTCAAAAACGTTAAGGAGAAATATGGTCTGGACGTCGCTGGCGTGTACGTTGTATTAGATCTTTCACTAGGTGAGGAACACCCAAGAAATAAGGGCATTTTAAAAATGTTGGAGATTATGGAGGGATGCTCCACAGTCGAGCTGGCGATTCAATCTGTCGGACATCATATCCCCCCTTCAGACCCTAAAGGGGACGACATCGCAGTGAAGTGGCTGGAACAAGCACTGAAGATTGCCGAGCGAAGAAACATTAATATCTTGCTTTACACACACCTATCATTCTGGATTGAACGCCATGAAGATGCAGTGAGACTTTGCAAGCGTCTCAATCATCCTAATCTCGGCATTGTGTTTTGCGGCTACCATTGGTACGCAGTGGATGGAACCAATCTATCGGCTACGCTTCAAGCGGTATCCCCTTACTTGAAACAAGTGAACATTTCTGGCAGCCGCCGCAATCCACACGGTTTTGGCGGAGTGGCAACAATCGAGCCTTTGGACTCCGGGGAGTTAGATAATTTTGCGTTACTTGGGCAGTTAAAAAAGATGGGTTATAACGGAATGATTGGCTACCAAGGCTGGAGTGAAGGCGGCGATGCTTACAGTAAGCTAAGCCGTTCACTCAAAGCGTTCCGTGATATGGAACGTAGACTTGAAGCACATCCACATTGGGCTGATTTAAAATTAACTCCATAATGGAATAGACCACAATAACAGCAACCCCGCTAACGATCAACAGCGGGGTGCTTTACTGTGAATAGACTTATGATGATGCAAGCTTATAAAGCATTTCACCTATTAATAGAACAATAATCGAAACAAGCATCAATTGGGCAACTTTTAAAGGGATGCGTGGCAACGCAAGCAATCCAATCTGCGAGCCGAGTGAGGAACCAATCGCCATCGCAATCGCATAGTGCCATTGGACAAAACCGGTTTGATAATAGACAATAAAAGCTCCTAAGCAGCTTCCGAAAATGAAAACTCTCGTCAGCTGCACTGCTTTTATATATGTATGTTGTTGACTCATATAATGCAAAATCGCAAACGTAGAGGACCCAGGTCCGAATCCTCCGTCGTATACAGCGATCAAGAACGACAAACATTTGCTGATCATGTTTGGCTTTTTCTTTTGAACTTGAACAGAAGAGACCCATTGTTTATTTTTTAATGAGACAAACAGCGCAAAGATCAGCAATACAAGAGCAACTGAATTCATCGTTTTTTCACTGATACTTGAAGTAACACTCGCTCCAATCACGCCGCCGATAAATGAAAGGAATATGGTGCTGATGATGGTTTTTACATCCAATTCCTTATTTTTCAATAAATACGATATGCTTGTTAACGAGGCAAAACCAGTAGAAAATTTATTCGTTGCAATCCCGGTTTGAATAGGAATTCCTACTAGCATCATAGCAGGTAACGTAATCAATCCCGCACCGCCAGCTAATGTTCCTACAAAAGAAGATAAAATGCCGATCAGTGTCAACAAGAAAAATGATGTCTCCAAAATCATCCCCTCAATTCCAATCCGTTCATGAAATGTTGTATGATTTTATACTAAATTTTCTAAAGTTTCTCTTAAGACATTTATAGCAAATAAACTGGAAGAATGATATACTGTCAAGTAAAAAATTAACATTTAGCAATAAAAAAGGAGAGCCGATATGATGGTGCAATTGTTCATGGTTTTGTTCTTGCTTTTGGTTTAATTCTACCATTGGGAGTACAAAATGTATTTGTTTTTAACCAAGGCGCAGTTCAAGGGAGATTGGCCAAAGCATTACCAGCCGTTATTACCGCTTCGATATGTGATACTTTTTTGATTTTGTTAGCTGTATTAGGAGTGTCTGTCATCGTATGGGAGTCTTATTGGTTCAAGACAGTGCTTATGGGTGTGGGGATTTTATTTTTAATATATATGGGGTGGATCACTTGGAAGAGTAAACCTAATCGAAATGGTGAATCCGCTGAAATCTTTACACCGAAAAAACAAATGGCTTTTGCTGATTCTGTTTCATTACTCAATCCTCATGCAATCATGGACACCGTAGGCGTAATCGGAACAAGTTCATTGCGGTATGCTGGAATGGAGAAAATAGCATTCACAGCAGCATGTATTGTTGTTTCTTGGCTGTGGTTTACAGGGTTAGCTTTGGTGGGAAGAATAACAGGGCATTTAGATCAGTCCGGGCGTTTGATGGTGGTTCTTAATAAGATCTTGGCTATCGTTATGTGGGGGACAGCGATTTATCTTGGTTTTTCCTTAACGGAATAAAGATATGATCGAATCAGGATCGCAACTGATATATACATGAACTGGTTATTTTTAACATGTTCACCGAGAAGTCTACCGCCTCTAAGCGAAGTGTAGGTGGGAGAGGTTCATCGGTTGAGGTATCGGTTTTTTATTTGGGGGTTGGGATCCTATTGCTTGGTATTGCAAAATAATGGGGATTTTGTAGGGGATTCTCTGGGGACATTTTTCTAAATATAGATTTTATTGTATAATAAAAACTGAATATTATAAAAATTAAGGGGTTGATCAACATGAAAAAAATGATTTCCTTTCTAACCATTATCAGCTTCCTTTTAATAGGAGTATACGGTTGTAGTCAATCTCAAGAAGATGAACCCAAAGAAGTTGCGAAGCAATTCATTACAGCCAAGTACCAAATAGACGACTATGAAAACATCCCGGATATTGCGAAAAATGCGGAGAAATATCTCACTCCTGAACAATTGAAACGATTTAGGACCAATCGTGAAGGATACATGGCACAAGATGTAGCAAAAGATTTGAAAGTGAATATAGAAGTAAAAGACATTTCTCTTGAAGAGAAAAAGAAAGAAAAAAACAGAGTCATGTATGACTACAACGTAACGATTCTGTTGAAAGATCAAAATGGAAATGAAGTACACTCCGTTCATAAAACAGGTCAAATTACGTTGATTAACAGTGATGAAAAATGGTTAGTAGATCATGATTGGAGCGATAAAAGTAAAATACCAAATACGAATTTTTCACTATAAAAGAATGTAGGTATTACAGACTATAAAAAATAAAAAAATAAAAAAGTATTGACTCAAAATGAGACTAACTATATAATCTTTAGTGTCAGTAAGGGAATGACATTAAAAACAGGTTTGATCCTGTTTTTTATTTTAAATGTTCATTCGACAAAATTCTACTTTTTCCGCGTTCAATGACAATAAAACCGAATAACGTGCGGGTGTAGTTTAGTGGTAAAACCTCAGCCACGAGCGAACCTGCCATGAATAGGCTACGAGTTGCCTCGACGCATCCAGCTGCTTCGAGTAAGCTGGAAGAGGAAGAGGCATGACAGGTGCGTAAATGAAAATGATGGTTATAAAACCGAATAACGTGCGGGTGTAGTTTAGTGGTAAAACCTCAGCCACGAGCGAACCTGCCATGAATAGGCTACGAGTTGCCTCGACGCATCCGGCTGCTTTGAGTAAGCTGGCAGAGGAAGAGGCATGACAGGTGCGTAAATGAAAATGATGGTTATAAAACCGAATAACGTGCGGGTGTAGTTTAGTGGTAAAACCTCAGCCTTCCAAGCTGATGTCGTGGGTTCGATTCCCATCACCCGCTCCATTACATACGGGGACAACGCAGTGTTTCGTTTCTTGGGCAAACGGGGCATTGCGTTTTTTGTTTTGTGCACAATCCCCGTTTTTTGTTTATTTTGTTTATTCGATTACTTCCGCATTTGCGGTTCCGCCGTGAATTTGAATGAACATCTTTTGAATCGCATCCACGATTTGTTCAGATTGGTTTCGATCCATCGATGGGCATAGATAGACCACTTGTATCGCGTTTTTTGTTTCGGTTGTTACCATTGTTCGTTTTGAGTCAACAATCGGACTTCCAAATGCGCCAAGCTCATCTTTGGTTACGAGTTTGTTTTCAAAATTCATGGTTCGCTCATTAATTCCGATATACTCATCCGATGAGGAACCGATTGTCAATGAAATGTTTCCAGACACGCGGTCTAGGTCATAAATGCCGATCGGGAGTTTATAATATAAAGAAAAAAAGTTATTCACATCCGCAGCAGAATGAATCGATGGAATAAAGCTTTGTTTTTGAACGCGTCGAAGTAAACTTTCGGAAGAAGGGCGATATCTGTTTGGGTCTGTGCCTACTTGTTTAAAAACAGATCGCCATTCTTTAATTTCTTCTAATTCGGTTACCGATGTTTCCTGCAAGTCAAAGTAAGTCAACTCTTGAAATTGATGAAGTTTTCCCTTTAGCATTTTTGGCGATGGACCGACTATAATATCTTTGTATGTAATGACTCCAACTTTAAATGTAGGGATCTTCTCTTTTAATTCGTTAGAAAGAGTCAACATATTTTCCACTCCTTATTTTTTTGTTTTTTTTAATTTTATCACAAGTGGATTCTCATTTCGAAAGGAGGGATGGACGATGGATGTAGCCGCACTAAAAAAAGAAATTATTGAATATAGCCGAACGATCGGAATTGATAAAATCGGATTTGCGAGCGCGGATCCTTTTACAGAATTAAAAGAGCGGCTTTATCAGCAACAACAGTTAGGATATCAATCGGGTTTTGAAGAGCCTGATATTGAGAAGCGGACAAACCCTTCGCTCCTTTTGCCTCATGCTCGTTCGATTATTGCGATCGCTCTTGCTTATCCATCCAAAATGAAAAATGCGCCAAGAAGCACGAGAGAAGAAAGAAGAGGGATTTTTTGCCGCGCTTCTTGGGGACAAGATTATCACCGTATCTTGCGCGATTGTTTAGAAAAACTGGAACAGTTTATTTTAGAAAGAGTTCCGAATGCGAAACTGAAATCCATGGTGGATACAGGCGAATTGGTCGATCGAGCGGTGGCCGAACGGGCTGGAATCGGGTGGAGCGGAAAAAACTGTTCCATTATTACACCTGAGTTTGGCTCTTATGTATATTTAGGGGAAATGATCACGAATATCCCGTTTCCGCCTGATACTCCGATCGAGGATCAATGCGGGACGTGCAATAAATGTGTAGAAATGTGTCCGACGGGTGCGCTTGTGCAAGGAGGGCAACTGAATGCCCAACGCTGTATTGCTTTTTTAACGCAAACAAAAGGATTTATTGCGGATGAATTTCGTGAAAAAATTGGAAACCGTCTTTATGGATGCGATACATGTCAGCTCGTTTGCCCAAAAAACAAAGGGAAAGACTTTCATCTTCATCCGGAAATGGAACCAGATCCAGAGATTGCGAAGCCGAAGTTAAAACCTTTGCTTCATTTGAGCAATCGTGAGTTTAAAGAAAAATTTGGGCATCTTTCAGGAGCATGGCGAGGCAAAAAGCCGATTCAGCGAAATGCCATTTTAGCATTGGCCCATTATAAAGATGAAACGGCGATTGATGATTTATTGAAGCTATTAAAAGAAGATCCGCGTCCAGTCATTCGCGGAACAGCTGCTTGGGCTTTAGGGAAAATCGGAAATAAGCGCGTCATCGATGAATTGAAAAAGGCAAAGCAAGAAGAGAAGGATGAAGAAGTCATCAAAGAAATTGAAAAAGGAATCCATATGCTTCAAGAGATCAAGTAGTTTTTCCTTCGTTCATCACATAAGGTAGTAAAGTAGTAAAAAAGAAAAAAGTGGTGAACGTTGTGAGAAAAGTTTTGCAAAAAATATTACATGATCGGGTTCGTTCTTTCGTTTACGATGTAAAAAAAGAGGATTGGATGCTTGAAAGAAAAAAGCAATTGCTAAAAAAGCGGGATGCGGAAATCGTCAAGTGTCAGGCGAAAGGAAACATTATTCAAAAGAAGAAAATCCATCAGCAAACGGTTGTTGACTATGTGGTTCATTATGAATTTTTTATTCGGCAAAGCGGCTGGATGTACGTTGAAGAGGAAATCGAAATGCGCCAAGCTTTATTTGAAAACGGAGAGCTTGTAAAGGATGAGGTTGTTTCTGCGAATATGGAGATGAATGTGCCGACGAAAAATAATGAAAGAGAAATCGGCGAGCCGGTCCGCTATCAATATGACCGTCTAGCTGCTGTTCGTTATGCGGAAACGTGGTGGAATGATTACAATCCGGCATTCAAAAAATTTGCGGTCGATTGCACCAATTTCATTTCTCAATGTTTATATGCGGGCGGCATTCCAATGACTGGCTATCCCAACCGGATCAAAGGATGGTGGATGAAAAACAATCAATGGAGCCATAGCTGGGCAGTTGCTCATTCGTTTCGCTGGCATTTGAGCGGTTCGCGAACAGGAATACAAACCATTGAAAAAAAATCTCCAGACGAGTTGTTTCTTGGCGATGTCATTTGTTATGATTTTCAAGGAGATGGGCGTTTTGATCATACAACGATTGTGGTGGCGAAGGATCGAAAAGGGATGCCGCTGGTCAATGCTCATACATCCAATAGTCGAATGAGATATTGGTCGTACGAAGATTCAACCGCGTATACTCCGAGTATTCAATACAAATTTTTTCACATTATCGATCGGCATTAAAATTATTGATATAATATCGTTTAGCATAGAACTACATTCGGTTTGAGGTGAAGACATTGGCTTTACACGTTGTTTTATATCAACCAGAGATTCCTGCAAATACGGGAAATATTGCGCGAACTTGCGCGGCGACGGATACGACATTGCATTTGATTCGACCATTGGGGTTTTCAACGGATGATAAAATGCTGAAACGTGCGGGACTTGATTATTGGCAATATGTCAATGTAAAATATTACGATTCATTACAAGAAGTATTTGATCAATACAAAGAAGGCGAATTTTATTTTATTACGAAATTTGGGAAAAAATATTATTCTTCGTTTGACTATAGCGATGTAAATAAAGACTATTTTTTTGTTTTCGGACGAGAAACAAGCGGATTGCCGAAGGAGATTATTGAAAATAACATGGAGCGCTGTCTGCGGATTCCGATGAACGACAAAGTTCGTTCTCTCAACTTGTCCAATACAGCCGCCATTCTTGTCTATGAAGCGTTAAGACAACAAGGATTTCCTGGAGTATTTTAAATCGAGCGACTTTCTAAGAAAGTCGCTCGATTTTTTTAATTTTTCACTTCTGGCTTATCATTGTATCCAGCTGTGAAAATGGCTGTTAAAAATGCGATGATGACGCCCATGACAAGAAGTGTTCTCATCGTTTTTTCTCCTCCTTTATAAAGTGCCCATGTACATAAATTTATTATAGCCTATGTTTATAGTGGTTTGAAAGGAAATTGTAAGCAATTACATCGTTATTATTTAACGAATGATTACGGACATCCTCGCATACATTGTATTAATCATAATGTTAGACATCAAAGTTAGAGGAGGTCCCTTATGGACATTTTAAGAAAAATTCAAAAATATAGAGAAGAAGAACAGAAGTTAAAATGGGAAGGAACGTTTGCGGAGTATTTGGAAATTGTGAAAGAAAAACCGTGGATTGCCCAGTCCGCCCATTCTCGTGTTTACAACATGATTAAAGATGCAGGGGTTGAAGAAGTAAACGGGAAAAAACGATATAACTTTTTTAGCGGTCAATTGTTTGGGCTTGAAGAGGCTTTGGAAAGATTAGTCGAAGAATATTTTCACCCTGCTGCGAAGCGGTTGGATGTTCGAAAGCGAATTTTGTTATTGATGGGTCCTGTCAGCGGCGGAAAATCAACGTTAGTGACGATGTTAAAAAGGGGATTAGAGGCTTATTCGCACACGGATCACGGCGCTGTATACGCGATTAAGGGATGCCCGATGCATGAAGATCCTTTACATCTCATTCCGAATCATTTACGTGAAGATTTTTATCGAGAATATGGCATTCGGATTGAGGGAAATCTTTCACCATTGAATATGATGCGGCTGGAGAAAGAGTATGGCGGACGAATTGAAGATGTAATGGTTGAGCGCATTTTCTTTTCGGAAGATAAACGTGTGGGCATCGGGACGTTTAGTCCATCGGATCCAAAATCACAAGATATTGCAGATTTAACAGGAAGCATCGATTTTTCCACCATTGCTCAATATGGTTCTGAATCGGATCCGCGCGCCTACCGTTTCGACGGCGAGTTAAATAAGGCGAACCGCGGAATGATGGAGTTTCAAGAGATGCTCAAATGCGATGAGAAATTTCTATGGCATTTGCTTTCTTTGACGCAAGAAGGGAATTTTAAAGCAGGGCGATTTGCGTTAATTAGTGCCGATGAATTAATTGTGGCGCATACAAACGAAACAGAATATCGCTCATTTATTTCCAATAAAAAGAATGAAGCGCTCCATTCACGGATTATTGTGATGCCGATTCCATATAATTTAAAGGTTTCTGAAGAAGAACGAATTTATGAAAAAATGATTCGGGAAAGCGATGTAGCCGATGTTCATATAGCTCCGCATACCCTTCGCGTAGCAGCAATGTTTACCATCTTAACGCGTTTGAAAGAACCGAAACGAGGCGACATTGATTTGGTGAAGAAAATGCGCCTCTATGATGGAGAGGCGGTCGAAGGCTTCAACGCGGTCGATGTAGAAGAGCTGAAAAAAGAATATCCAGACGAAGGAATGAGCGGAATTGATCCGCGCTATGTCATTAACCGTATTTCTTCGTGCATTATCCGTAAAGAAGTGCCATCGATCAACGCACTTGACGTCTTACGTTCGCTTAAAGAGGGGCTTGACCAACATCCTTCGATCTCCAATGAAGATCGGGAACGGTATTTGAATTTTATCTCGGTTGCTCGAAAAGAGTACGACGAGATTGCGAAAAAAGAAGTGCAAAAGGCGTTTGTGTATTCATATGAGGAGTCAGCAAAAACATTAATGGACAATTATTTAGATAATGTGGAAGCTTACTGCAATAAAACAAAATTACGTGATCCACTGACAGGGGAAGAAATGAATCCGGATGAAAAATTAATGCGTTCGATCGAAGAGCAAATCGGCATTTCTGAAAATGCGAAAAAAGCGTTTCGTGAAGAGATTTTAATTCGCATTTCTGCCTATGCTCGCAAAGGAAAGCGATTTGACTACAACTCCCACGAACGATTACGCGAAGCGATCCAAAAGAAACTATTTGCCGATTTAAAAGACATCGTGAAGATTACAACTTCGACCAAAACACCAGATGAACAACACTTAAAGAAAATTAATGAAGTCGTGGCTCGGTTAATTGATGAGTATGGTTACAATTCTACTTCAGCTAATGAATTGCTTCGCTACGTTGGTAGTCTTTTAAATCGCTAGCATGCCTTCAAACTTGGCATGCTTTTTTTATCCTTAAGAAATTAAGAAAATTTTCGCTTTAAATCAGCTATTAAGTAAAAGGGATAGGCTTGTCCAATAAAAGAAAGGGCGTCGAATTTACTAAATTATTTGTCAATTATTTTTGTTTTTTGCATAGGATAAAGTAACCAACCATTCAAGCTTATATTTTCATAAGCCAAACATAGTATATGCAACAATCGGTTAAAATGTGCACCATTATTTCATTTGAGGAGGGGAAAAGATGAGTGGTAATTTTGTTGTGTCAAAAGAAGATTGGTCCCTCCATCGCAAAGGCCACGATGATCAAACAAGACATCAAGAAAAAGTAAAAGAGGCTATTAAAAACAATCTTGCGGATTTGATTACAGAGGAAAGCATCATTATGTCGAATGGCCGTGATGTTATAAAAATACCGATTCGTTCTTTAGATGAATATAAAATTCGTTATAACTACGATAAAAATAAGCATGTTGGCCAAGGGGATGGAGACAGCCAGGTTGGAGATGTTATTGCTCGGGACGGCTCCGGAGATGGGAAACAAGGACCGGGAAAAGGGCAAGGAGCAGGGGATCTTCCAGGTCAAGATTATTATGAAGCCGAAGTGTCGCTAATGGAGCTAGAAGAGGCGTTGTTTAGCCAATTGGAGCTTCCTGACTTAAAAAGAAAAGAAGCCGATCAAAACGTGCTTGAGCACATTGAATTTAATGATATTCGACGCACGGGCCTTATGGGAAATATTGATAAAAAACGAACGATGATGGCGGCATTTAAGAGAAATGCCATCAGCGGGAATCCAAGCTTTTATCCTATTTATCCCGAAGATTTAAAATTTAAGACGTGGAATGAAGTCGTGAAACCGGATTCAAAAGCCGTTGTGATTGCGATGATGGATACGAGCGGATCTATGGGATTATGGGAAAAATATATGGCAAGAAGTTTCTTCTTTTGGATGACGCGTTTTTTGCGAACCAAATATGAAACGGTTGAAATTGCCTTTATTGCTCATCATACAGAAGCAAGGGTTGTAAGTGAGGAGGAGTTTTTTACAAAAGGAGAAAGCGGCGGAACGATTTGTTCCTCAGCGTATCGAAAAGCATTGGAGCTTATTGAAACGAGATATTCTCCGTCACGGTATAATATTTATCCTTTTCATTTTTCTGATGGTGACAATTTAACGTCTGACAATGCACGTTGTGTAAAACTTGTGCAGGAATTAATGAAAGTGTCCAATATGTTTGGTTATGGGGAAGTGAATCAGTACAATCGGCATTCGACCTTAATGTCTGCTTACAGGCATATAAAAGATGAAAAATTCCGTTACTACATTTTAAAACAAAAATCAGACGTGTTACAGGCAATGAAAAGTTTCTTCCGAAAAGAAGAAAATAAGGCATTTGTATAATGGCACATCTTAAAATAGACGCGGTTTTCTATTCATGACGAGATCGGTTGAAAACTCAGTTCTATGGGTTAGGAAAATATCATGCAAAAGCCAGCCGTATAACCGGCTGGCTTTTGTTTTTCAAAACCATCCTTGCCGGCGCAAGAAATTTGACGAGACGAACATCATCTTTTGGCATCATGCGTGATCGTCTAACAGTTATATAAGCGGAAAATCTTGTTTCATGCGCTGTTAAAAAGCCGAATTAGTTGTTTTTTTGTCGAAATAACATTTGAAATGGGTCATTTTCGTTGTAGTATTCTTTCAATGATTTGGGGGAGGCCTTTAAAGCGATGTGCGCTCCAAATAGTTCTAGAGCGCATAGGAAAATCAAAACAAAAATACCACTCATATATTTTTTTACCTCCTTGTGTTATTTTTAAAGTGACTATAATGTATGAAATGCGTTTCAATGCAATCAATTTTTTGCGATTTTGTTTGAAAAGGTGAGGGGAATGGCAAACATTCGGGAAATTGCAAAAATAGCGGGCGTTTCTGTCGCTACGGTGTCAAGAGTGTTAAACGGTTATCCTTATGTGAAGGAAGAAAAGCGGAACGCGGTTTGGGAAGCAGTTGAAAAGCTGAATTATACAAAAAATATTAATGCTGTTCATTTAGCGAAAGGGAAAACATCGATTATCGGTGTTGTGTTGCCATATGTGAATCATCCGTACTTTAGCACGATCGTAGAGGGAATCTCCATCGAAGCGCTTCGTTATGGTTATCATCTTCTCTTGTTTCAAACGAACTACGAAGAAAAAAAAGAAATCGAAGCGCTTGAGATGTTAAAGATGAAACAAGTGGATGGGATGATTATTTGTTCGCGTACATTGGGGTGGAAATTTATCGAGGCATATAAAGAATATGGTCCGATTGTCTTGTGTGAGGATGTAAAAGGAAGGGATCTTTTGTCCGTTTATATTAATCATTATGAAGCGTTTATGCTCGGGATGGAGTATTTAATCGAAAAAGGACACCGAAAAATCGGATATTGCATTGGCAGAACGACCGGAACCAATAGCAAAGACCGCGAAGCTGCTTACCGTGACGCTTTACGAAAAATCAATGAATCCCCAAGACAAGAATGGATTTTTGACCATTGTTTGTATATTGAGGATGGAAAACGAGTCGTCAACGAATTGCTTGCTATGCGGGAAAAGCCGACGGCCCTGTTAGTATCGAGCGACCAAGTAGCGGCTGGAATTGTTTTATGGGGACAAAGCGCAGGCTGGAGAATACCGGAAGACCTCGCCATCCTAAGTTTTGATAATCATCCGATTTCCGAAGCGCTTCAAATTACAACAATGGATTTGCCGCTTTCGATTATGGGAAAAAAAGCGTTTCGAATGATTTATCATTCCTTTCAAAACAATGAAACTGTAAAAGCAGAAAAATTAGAGGTTCGGCTCATCGAACGTTCATCGGTATAGCGAACGAATATAGAAGGAAGCATTGATTGATGTGCACCTTTTATGGTCTCATTTTTTCATGATGTACCGGTTGATTGGTCGGCCGACCCCGCCATATTGAATATCGATTTCTACTTTTTGAATCTTTTCTAAATATTCTAAATAGCGACGTGCTGTGACTCGAGCAAGACCAACTCCTTCTGCCACTTCCTCTGCCGAAACGGGCTCTGTTTGTTCTTGAAGATAGTGAACGATTTTTTGTAGCGTAATATCGTTTAATCCTTTTGGCAGCTTATTGCGTGTCTCTATTTCATTGGACTGCAAAAGGGCGTCCAATTCCTTTTGGGTGAGTTTTTCTTTCTCTTTTAATTTCTGTTGAAAAGCGTGGTAATTTTCGAGCGATTGTTTCAGTCTTTCGAATTTAAACGGTTTCATAATATAGTCAAATGCACCGTTTTGTAAAACGCGCCGCACCGTTTCAATATCGCTTGCTGCCGTAATCGCAATGACATCAATGGTATGTCCTTCCGTACGAATTTGTTGTAACGTTTCAAGTCCATCTTGGTGAGGCATGTAAATATCGATAATGACTAAATCGGGTTGAAGTTTTCTGATCATTTCGATTCCTTCCATACCGTTTCCCGCTGTTCCGATCACGGTAAAGCGGTCTACTTGTTCAATAAATTGCCGGTTCACTTCTTGCACCATTGGATCATCTTCTATTAACAACACTTTATACATCGGTTTGCTTCCCTTCCTTACATTTCAAATGTAATTGTAAAAATCGTTCCTTTTCCTTTCTCAGACTCGACGCGAATCTGGCCTTTTCCTTTCTCCACAATTTGTTTCACTAAGTATAAGCCAATGCCTCGGTCATTTGCTCCTTTTGTCGAAAAACCTTCATCAAAAATGCGATCTATATTTTGCTCATCGATGCCGCAGCCATTATCTTCAACAGAGAGGGAAAGAATTTCATCGTTTTGTTCAATGCTGATGTATACTTCTTTTTTTCGGCCGATAACGGTTTGAAAGGAGTCGAACGCATTCTCAATGAGATTTCCAAGAATCACAACAAAGTCGTGATGGTCCAAATATTTTGGGAATTTTTTTAATTGACTATGGCGGTCAATGGTGACATGAATTCCTAATTCTTTTCCGCGGCTAATTTTGCTTAAAAGAAGGCCGGAAATGCTTTCATCTTTAATATTTTTACTTAAAAATTGCGTTATTTCTTCTTGTTCTTCTGTTACTTTGAATACATATTCCAACGCTTTTTCTTTATGTCCGAGTTGGATAAGGCCAGCGATGGTATGCAATTTATTCATATATTCATGGGTTTGGACGCGGAGGGCGCTAACGAACGCCTTTACTCCTGTTAATTCTTCAGCCAGCTTTTTTACTTCCGTTCGGTCTTGGAAAACCGCTACAGCACCGACGGTTTGATTATTTACTTTGATCGGAATACGGTTGCTTAAAATTGTTAAATTTCCTATTTGCAGTTCTTTGTTGTAAATCGGTTGATTGATTTCTAGTATTTCTGGCAAATGAGTATCGGGAATGACAGAACGAATCGGTTGACCAATGACGTCTCCGTTAATTCCAAGCATTTGTTTCGCTTTATCGTTAAAAATAGTAATTTTTTCGTCTGTGTCGATTGCGATGACTCCTTCGTGCATCGCGTTAAATGTTTCCGTCCGTTCGACTAACAGTTTCGCAATTTCATGTGGCTCAAGATGAAACATCTGTCGTTTAATATGTGAGGCAAGTAGCCATGCCCCCCACCCGCCAAACAACAACGAAAAGCTGGCAGTTACAAAGATTTCGATTTTCAAGGAGAGAAGTACTTCGATGAAATCTGGTCGTTTATAGGCGGCGATCACAACGCCGATTTGCTTATGATCGCTATTCATAATTGGAACAAAAGCGCGAATCACTGTTCCGATTTCTCCCCGCGCTTTCGATGTGTATGTGTGTTCGGCAAACGCAGGGCCTTCGTCTGTTCCATTCGATTTATGACCGATCATCTCTTTGACAGGATGAGAAAGACGGATTTTATTCATATCAAGAACGACGATATAATCCGCTCCGTGAATGACACGAAGACGTTCGACGATGGCATTAATCGTATCTCGTTCATGTTTGGTTCCAACGATTTTATGTTTAATTTCCGGCAGTTCAGAAACGGTACGTGCGGTCAATAAAGCGCGTTGTCTTAACTCTTCTTCTTTTGTATGAATGAAGTTTCCAACGATGATGATGCCGCCAAGAAGCAAGGAAAAACTGATAATAAAGAAAATGAGTGCGGTAATTTTCCAACGAATTGATAACCGACGCATGAATACAAGTACCTCTTTTTTGTTCATGATTTGATTTTTAAATAGGCGAGAAGCTTCCCGTTTTCATTAAAGCGAAGGGCTTCATCGAATGATGATGAAATCGCTTTAATTTTAAGTGATGGGATTGTTCAACATTTATTTTATCATTTCTCTCATAATGTGCTAGAATTTTCTTAAAATCTAGAAATAAGCGGTGTGTGAAAAATGGGAAAGCGATGGTTGATTATAACGGTTTTACTCTTTGCATTGCTCGGTAGCGTGATTTTTATGATGAAGCGATATTTTTCCGAGCGGAATATCGTTTATGATGATGAACAAAAGGGATTGAACAAACAAATTGTCATTTATTTCAGTCATGTTGTTGCGGAAAATACACCAAAAGGATTGGCGGCACAAAAATTCGCCCAGCTTGTTGAAGAAAAAACAAACGGCCGCGTCAAAGTGGAAGTGTTTCCGAATGGATCTTTATACTCTGATGAAGAAGAAATCGATGCGCTTATGCGGGGCGACGTGCAAATGATTGCTCCTTCATTTTCAAAGGTGACGGAATTAATTCCCGAATGGCAAGTTCTCGATTTGCCGTTTATTTTCGAGGACTATCATGATGTCGAGAAGGTGTTTACGGGGGAAGCCGGCAAACAGCTATTAGCGATGTTAGAGAAAAAAGGGATGAAAGGGTTGGCGTTGTGGAGCAACGGTTTTAAACAAATGATAAGCAATCGCCATCTTTTGATTGAACCGAGGGACTTTTCCGGACTTAAGTTTCGCGTCATGCCAAGCGAAATTCTCGAAAAACAATTTCGGTTGTTGGGAGCCGAACCGATCATTGTTCCTTTTAATCACGTTTATCAATCATTGGAAAAACATGAGTTTGATGGCCAAGAAAATACTATTTCCAATATTTGTTCAAAAGGGTTTTATCAGTTTCAACCGTATTTGACCATTAGTAATCATGGTTATCTTGGTTATGCAGTGATCGTGAATCAATCATTTTGGGAGCGTTTACCGAAAGAGATTCAGCAAAAAATAACTGAAGCGATGAAGGAAACGACGATCTGGAATTTAAAGCAGTCGAAAAGGCAAAATGAGCAAGATCTTGCCAAGATCAAGCAAAATAATAAGATTCATATTTATGAGCTAACAAATAAAGAGAGGGAAAAATGGAAACAAAAGTTTGCGCCTCTATATGAAGAATTTGAAATGGAATTTGGCGACAAGCTTTTACGACAAATTCAAAACGGAGGGAGCTGAGGGAAATCCCTCGGCTTTTTTATATCACATTGATTCCAAGAGCTAATCGTGGCGCTTTTGTTTTTCTTGATGTCCAGCTTGCTGCTTGAATGAGACAGGTGCATTTAGTGGAAAGTATCTTCATCCAAGTATTTTTCGTTGTCTACAACAATAGACATTCTTCATCATCTTTCTATTGACCAAAATGAACAAAAAGACCATTATCACCATAATATTAAAATTTTCTAAATGTTATATTAACATGAAATTTACAAAGGGGTTTTGAAAGCGTTGTCAAAAATGGAGGGAGAGGGAGAAATGCGGATTAACTTTAAAAATTTAACGGTGCGTGTCATTATCGGAATCATTTTAGGAATTGCAGTTGGTTTTTTATTTCCTGAGTTTGGATCCAAGCTCAAGGTGCTTGCCGATGCGTTTATTAAATTAATTAAAATGGTGATTGCGCCAATTATATTCTTTACGGTTGTCATCGGTATCGGAAGCATGGGAGATTTGAAAAAGGTTGGCCGAATTGGCGGTAAAGCGTTGATTTATTTCGAAATTGTGACAACATTTGCCCTAGCGATCGGGATTGTTGTTGTGAATCTCGTCAAACCAGGGGTAGGATTTAATACGGAAGCAGTCAAAGGCGGTGACATTTCTCAATATACGAAACAGGCAGAAGAAGCCAGCCACGGTGCGATCGAGTTTCTACTTGGCATTATTCCTGATAATGTCGTGGCAGCGATGGCAAAAGGAGAACTGTTGCCAATTTTATTCTTTGCTGTTCTGTTCGGATTGGCGACAGCTGCGTTAGGGGACAAAGCGAAACCGGTCATTAAACTTTTTGAACAGTTAACGGATATTTTCTTTGGCATCGTTAATATGGTTATGAAAGTATCACCAATTGCGGCTTTTGGCGCAATGGCTTATACGATTGGAACATTTGGTTTAGGTTCTTTAGTGTCACTAGGAAAATTAATGGCTTCTGTATATATTACGATGTTCTTCTTTATCGTGATTGTTTTAGGAGCGATTGCGAAATTTTATGGATTTAATATTTTCAAGTTTATCGCTTATATCAAAGAAGAAATTTTACTTGTGCTAGGTACGTCTTCATCGGAATCAGCGCTTCCAAAAATGATGGAGAAGTTAGAAAAATACGGATGTTCCAAATCTGTTGTCGGTCTTGTCATTCCAACGGGATATTCATTTAATTTGGATGGTACATCCATTTATCTTTCCATGGCAGCTATGTTTATCGCCCAAGCGTATGGAATTGACTTAACGATTTGGCAAGAACTCACGTTGTTAGGAGTTTTAATGTTAACGTCGAAAGGAGCAGCTGGAGTTACAGGTTCGGGATTCATTACATTAGCAGCCACATTGGCAGCTTTTCCAATGATTCCGGTTGAAGGATTAGCTTTGCTTCTCGGTGTCGACCGTTTCATGTCGGAAGCGCGTGCCATTACGAATTTAATCGGCAACGGCGTGGCGACAGTGGTTGTTTCAAAAATGGAGAACGAATTTCATCCTTCTGTAGAGATGAAATCATATGATCCGAAAATGACAATTGCGGAATAGCAAAGTATTTTTATAAGGTTTAGGCTCTAAACGCCTAAGCCTTATTTTTTAATAAATAAAAAAACAAGGTTGACAAATGCATTTTTATTTTGTAGTATACCCATAGAGGTAATGGTAATAATGTTGTTTAAGAAAAAATTTTTTAAACAAAAATATACCCTTATGAGTATATAGAGAGGTGAGAAAGCATGAAACAAATTTTACCGCAAGAAGTAGAACAACTGTTGAAGGAAGGCAAAAAATTAAGCATCATCGATGTCCGTGAAGATGAAGAAGTAGCGCTTGGGAAAATTCCTGGTGCTCGTCACATTCCGCTTGGTCAATTAGCAGAGCGAATGAACGAAATTGAAAAAGACATTGAACATATTATTGTCTGCCGTTCAGGTGGTCGCAGTAGCACAGCATGTCAGTTTCTTGAGGAACATGGATATCGCGTCGTGAACATGGTTGGCGGAATGCTTGAATGGACAGGTGAAGTTGAAAAATAGGAGGGATTTGAAAATGGAAATTAAAGTCGATAAGGTTGTCGATGCAAAAGGATTGGCATGTCCGATGCCAATCGTTCGCACAAAAAAAGCGATGGAAGAATTAGAACCAGGTCAAGTGCTAGAAGTACAGGCAACAGACAGAGGTTCTTTAGCGGATATTCAAGGATGGGCCAAAAATACAGGCCATCAATACATTGGTACGATTGAAGAAGGAAATGTGTTGAAACATTATCTCCGTAAAGCCAATCCTTCGGAAGCGAAAGAAGAAACGAAACATCCACATGTTCTTCCGTTAGAAGAATTGCAAAAGAAGGTAGAAAATAACGAGAAAATTTTGATTCTTGATGTGCGTGAAGAAGCGGAGTATGCGTTTGGCCACATTCCAGGAGCGATCAACATTCCGCTTGGAGAATTAGAGCAACACATCGATGAATTAGATAAAGATGAAGAGATTTACGTCATTTGTCGTACAGGAAATCGCAGCGATTTAGCAGCACAACAACTAACAGCGAAAGGCTTTTCAAAAGTAATCAACGTTATTCCAGGCATGGTGGAATGGAAAGGTACAACAGTAAAACGATAAGAACAATTTGTTGACGGAATTGATATTGGCGGAGCGGTGACATTCCTTGATTTTGCCAAAGATGCCGATGTGACATTAACATTCTAAAAAGCAAGGAGGAAAAGATAATGAAAGCAGATCAAGTGTTAGATGCAAAAGGTTTAGCGTGTCCGATGCCAATTGTTCGTACAAAAAAAGCAATGGATGGATTACAATCTGGTCAAGTTTTAGAAATTCATGTGACAGATAAAGGGGCGAAAAACGATCTTTCCGCTTGGGCGAAGTCAGCTGGACACGAAATGATTCAAATGGCTGAGGAAGGCGATGTATTGAAGTTTTGGATCCGTAAAGGATAATTCATTTGTTGTACCAGGTATCGATTTGTTTCTTTTGATACCTGGTACGGTATAAAGAGGTGGAGAAGATGGAAATTGGTTTTATGATCACCATTTTTCTAATCGGATTCATTGGTTCCTTTATTTCAGGAATGGTCGGAATTGGTGGATCGATCATTAAATATCCGATGTTGCTTTACATTCCTCCACTTTTAGGATACGCTGCGTTCAGCGCTCATGAAGTATCAGGAATTAGCGCTGTGCAAGTCTTTTTTGCGACGATCGGCGGCGTATGGGCTTATCGCAAAGGAGGATATTTAAACAAAACGCTGATCGTTTACATGGGAAGCAGCATTTTGCTTGGCAGCTTTATTGGTGGATACGGCTCAAAAATCATGAGTGAAGGTGCCATTAATATTGTTTACGGAGTTTTAGCCACCATCGCTGCACTCATGATGTTTGTTCCGAAAAAGGGGATCGACGATATTCCGCTGGATCAAGTGAAGTTTAACAAATGGCTTGCGGCTTTGCTCGCTTTTATTGTTGGTGTTAGCGCAGGAATTGTCGGAGCAGCCGGGGCATTTATCCTCGTACCGATCATGCTTGTCGTTTTAAAAATTCCAACGCGAATGACGATTGCCACTTCGTTAGCGATCACATTTATTTCATCCATTGGAGCAACCATAGGAAAAATCACAACTGGTCAAGTTGATTTTTTACCTGCTTTGATCATGGTCATTGCTAGTTTAATCGCTTCCCCAATGGGCGCAAATGTTGGGAAAAAGGTGAATACAAAAGCATTGCAGTTTATTTTAGCGGCATTAATCGTAGCAACCGCGATCAAAATTTGGATCGATATTTTATGATTAAATGTTTTTGTAAAAACTGTTGAATATTTCAATCAATTTGTTATAATACCCATAGGAGTATAAGATTCGGTGTAAGGAGGGGATTATATGAAACAAGTAACGGTTTATACAACAACAACCTGCCCATACTGTACATTATTGAAAAACTTTTTAAGCGAAAGAGGAATTCCATTTAAAGAAGTGAATCTTCATCAACATCCTGAAGCGGTTGATTATGTTGTTCGTTCGACAGGACAATTAGGTGTTCCGCAAACGGAAATTGATGGACGTTGGGTTATTGGATTTGATCCGCAAAGCATTATGCAATTGTTGCAACATTAATTTTTGGTTTTGAAAATACCCTATATAGTATAAGGAGAGGTGGATGGGTCATGGCGATGTATCCAATGACAGCTGAACAATTAAATGAAATGATTGTGAATAAAGAACCGTTTTTCTTATTCGATGTTCGAAATGAATCAGATTTTGCTGATTGGAAGATTGAAGGGGAAAACATCTCTTACTTAAATGTTCCTTATTTTGAATTGATTGATGGGGTTGAGCCTGTATTAGATCGGTTGCCAAACAATCAAAAAATCGTTGTTGTTTGTGCGAAAGAAGGCTCTTCTAAGTTAGTGGCTGAAATGTTGGTTGAGAAAGGGTTAGAAGTGTTTTATTTAAAAGGCGGCATGAAAGCGTGGAGCGAATATTTATATCCGGTTATCGCTTATGAAGATGATGATATGAAAGTATATCAATTCATTCGTGTCGGCAAAGGCTGCTTATCTTACATGGTTATTTCAGGAAAAGAAGCGCTTATCGTTGATCCTTCTCGTTTTATCGATGTGTATAAACAAGTGGCAGAAAAAGAAAATGTAACGATTACTCATATCGTTGACTCGCATTTGCATGCAGACCATATTTCAGGCGGATATGAATTGGCGAAACAAACAGGAGCAAAGTACTACTTAATGAAAAGTGAAGGAGCCGTATTTGAATTCGAGCCGCTTGAAAACCATGATCGCATTGAATTTGAAAAAGTCAGCTTAGAAGTATTAGCCATTAAAACACCAGGACATACACCAGGAAGCGTATCGTTCTTTGTAAACAACAAGTTGTTATTCTCTGGTGATACGATTTTTGTAAGCGGTCTTGGCCGTCCAGACCTCGGCGGAAAGGCAAGAGAATGGGCAAAAGACTTGTATGACACCGTCTATAATAAGGTGGCGCAAATTGCTGATGACGTCATTGTTCTTCCAGCACACTATGCGAATTTTGATGAAGAAGTAAATGAAAAAGGCTATATTGGCAACACGTTAGGAAACATTCGTCAAATGAACGAAATCATGCAAGGAAAAACGGAAGAAGAATTTGTTGAGCATGTTGCGCAATCAGCTTCTGCTGAAACACCGCCAAACTTTGAAGATATTATTGCGATTAACCGTGGTGTAAAAGAGGCAACACCTGAACAACAACAAGAATTAGAAATTGGACCAAATCGTTGTGCCGTTCACCATACACATTAATGGACGAAATACCCCAAATCGATGGGGGATTTCGTTTGAAAGCGATGATTTTTAAGGAGGGAAAACATGACAGAAAAGAAAGATAAGACGACGATTATTCTCTTTAGCGGAGATTTAGATAAGGCGATGGCGGCTTTTATTATCGCAAACGGAGCGGCTGCGTATGATCATGAAGTGACGATCTTTTTCACATTCTGGGGATTAAATGTTTTGCGTAAGGAAGAATCTGTTCCTGTCAAAAAAGGATTTCTTGAAAAAATGTTTGGCTGGATGATGCCAAAAGGGGCAGAAAAATTAGGATTATCGAAAATGAATATGGGTGGATTAGGACCAAAAATGATCAAACATGTCATGAAAAAACATAATGCAATGCCGTTGCCGCAACTAATCGAAATGGCGAAAGAACAAGGTGTGAGATTAGTCGCATGCACAATGACAATGGATTTATTAGGAATTAAGAAAGAAGAGCTTATGGATGGAGTTGAACTTGGCGGAGTCGCTGCGTACTTAGGGGATGCTACAGAAGGGAAAGTCAATTTGTTCATTTAACCTCGCAAAAAGCGAGGTTTTTTATTTTTCGATGAAACCTCCTAGAGAATATAATCGTATTAGATAAGTGTGAAAAGTGGGCAAGATAATGGAGTAAATAATTTTGCATCTGAATATTTTGTTTTATCCAATTATGATTTAAAATAAAATATATGGAGGGATGTATGACATGTTCTTTCATCCAATGGATTTCCTTATTTTAATCGCCTTTGGTTTATCCATTTGGGCACAGTTTAAAGTGCAAGGAAACTTCAACAAATGGTCACAAGTATCTGCTTCTTCAGGATTAACAGGAGCAGAGGTCGCACGAATGATCCTTGACCGCAACGGGTTGTATGATGTGCCGGTAGAGCTTGTGCCTGGACGTTTGACGGACCACTATGATCCGATTGCACGAGCGGTTCGGTTGTCAGAGCCTGTTTATTATGGCCGTTCCATTGCGGCGATCTCTGTTGCTGCGCATGAGGTAGGTCATGCGGTGCAACATCAGCAAGCATACGGTGCGCTCGTATTGCGTCATCGCATGTTTCCAATCGTTAACTTCACATCAGGAGTTGCACCATTTTTGCTTCTCGGCGGATTTTTAATGCAGCAACTCTCATTGATTGGACTCGGAATCATTTTGTTTTCGTTTGCGGTCGCATTTCAAGTCATTACATTACCAGTGGAATTTAACGCAAGTTCCCGTGCAAAAGATTTCATGATTGCGGAAGGAATTATCCGCAACGAAGAAGAACGCGGCGTGAATAAAGTATTAAACGCTGCGGCGTTGACTTATGTTGCTGCTGCTCTCATTTCGGTTCTCGAGTTAATTAAGTATGTGCTTATATTTGTGCAAGGAAATAATGAGGATTAAAAATAATCCATCTTATAGGAGGTGTAACCCGCACGCATTTTTGCGTGCGGAAATTCGTTGGACATATTTAGTTTGCTTATAGTCGCTTTACTCATTGCACTTACCGGGTTTTTCGTTGCTTCTGAATTTGCTATTGTGAAAGTTCGTCCCTCACGTATCGATCAGCTTGTCGCTGAAGGAAATAAAAAGGCGGTCTCGGCGAAACAAGTGATTACGCATCTAGACGAATATTTATCAGCCAACCAACTCGGCATCACGATGACTTCGCTCGGACTTGGTTGGTTAGGGGAACCAACGGTTGAGAAAATGCTTCTCCCTCTTTTTGAAAAAGCGGGGATATCGGGCTCACTTTCTCATGTTTTTTCATTTGCCATCGCTTTTGCAACGATTACTTTTTTACACGTCGTCGTTGGAGAGTTGGCGCCGAAGACGCTCGCCATTCAAAAAGCTGAGACGATTACGTTATGGGCGGCTCGACCACTTATTTTATTTTATCGCGTCATGTATCCGTTTATTTGGGTGTTAAACCAATCTTCACGTTTAGTGACGAGCATGTTTGGATTAAAGCCGTCAAATGAACATGAATTAGCACATTCAGAAGAAGAGTTGCGACTAATCTTATCTGCCAGCTATGAAAGCGGCGAAATTAATCAGACTGAGTATAAATATGTGAATAACATTTTCCGTTTTGATGACCGCGTCGCCAAAGAAATTATGGTGCCGCGCAAAGAAATTGTTGCGCTTGATATTAATCGCTCTGTTAAAGAAAACTTAGAAATTATTAAAGAGGAAAAATATACGCGCTATCCAGTGATTGATGGCGATAAAGACCATGTGTTAGGGTTGATTAATGTTAAAGAAGTGTTTACGGATTTAGTAACCAACCCATCGCAGCAAAAAGAAATGAGGGACTACATTCGCCCGATTATTCAAGTCATTGAATCCATTGCGATTCATGATTTGCTTGTAAAAATGCAAAAAGAGCGCATTCATATGGCTATTTTAGTTGATGAGTATGGCGGTACATCTGGACTTGTTACGGTCGAGGATATTCTTGAAGAAATTGTTGGTGAAATTCGAGACGAATTCGATACAGATGAAAAGCCGCTCATTCAAATCATTGATGAACAGCGAGCGATTGTCGATGGAAAGGTGCTCATTAGCGAAATTAACGATTTGTTTGGATTAACGATTGATGATACCGATGTCGATACAATCGGCGGATGGATCTTGACGGAGCGTTATGACATTCAACCTGGTGAGAGTGTTCGAATAGGCGATTATTGTTTTACCGTGCTTGAGATGGATGGGCATCATGTGGAAACAGTAGAAATTATAAAAGATTTACAAATAAAAGAAGAGCAAGAAAACGAAGTAAAAGAGGCTGTTCTTTAAACGAAAGAGCAGCCTCTGTTTTTTTTTATGCTTTTTTGATCAAATCGAAAACAGAATCGTTTGGCGGTGCTGTGCACTCGATTTGCTCCTCTGTAAATGGGTGAGGGAAGGAAAGGGAGATGGCATGTAAAGCTTGTCTTGGAAGAGAAGGATCTCCTCCATACAATACATCTCCTACTAAAGGATGGCCAAGGTAACTCAGATGAACGCGAATTTGATGGGTACGTCCCGTATCGAGTTGCAATCGAACGAGAGAAACATTTTGATTTTGATCATATTGTAAAACTTCATAGTGCGTGATAGCAGGTTGTCCAGTTTTGGACACTCTTCTTTTCGTTGGATGGTGACGGTCGCGACCGATCGGTGCGTTAATCGTTCCTTTTTTCTTTTTTAGTTTTCCGTGAACGAGAGCGATATACGTTCGTTTGATTTTTCTTTCCGCTAATAAACGATCAAGGATCGCGCCAGCTAACGCATGCTTTGCAAATAAAATCGCACCGCTTGTATCGCGATCTAACCGATGAATGTGACGGACTTTCCTAGTAATTCCCTCACATTGAAAGTGGAAAGCGACTGCGTTGGCTAACGTATGACTTTGATGCGAATCGGTTGGATGAACATCGATTCCGGCTGGCTTATTAAGGACGAGCACGTGATCATCTTCGAATAAAATGTCAAGCGGCATCCACGTTGGTTCGATGTCAAGCGGTTCGGGCTTAAAAACATGAAGTTGCAGTCGATCGTTTGTTGTTAATAACGTTTGTAGGTGAACATGATTTCCGTTTAATTTAATACCGTTGGTCATTTTCCAATCATGGAGTATTTTTTTTGGTACTTGCCAAACGTTTTTTAGTATGTATTCAAGCGACAATGCATTCCATCTTTCAGGGACTTGAATATCTAGCCATTCCCCTTTTTTGAATATATTCATCGTTTTTTCCTTCTTTCTTGTTTATATAAATAAAATTTACAAATAATTACTAAAGCAAAAGAGTGATGGATTATGATACAATCTTCCTAGAAATTAGGAAGAAAAATGGAAAAAGGTGAGGGAGAATTGAGAACGGTATATGCAGCAACACAAGGGCAAAAAGATTATATTCACTCGTTAATTGAGCAATTTTATACAAACATTTTTCCTAATTATTTTACCGATCAAGAAATTTTTAATTTAGAAAATTTAGGCGTCCTATCATTTAATCCAGATATGTATAATGGCACATTAAAAGAGGCGTTTTCCATTATTTCTTCTTTGCAATCATTAATGGCGATTATTGAATCGCTGCCGTCTGAAAAAATTCCAATGCGCTATCAAACGCTTTTTCAACGAAATGTCGCTCTATTAGAAAAACATGGAATTAGTTTTCCGCTCACCATTGATCATTTTAAGCAAAAAAAAGATGAGTATATAAGCATCTATAAAAAACCGCTTCATTCATGGGTAATGTAAAGAAGCCTTCGATTCGAAGGCTTCTATTGAAGTTTTTCAAACCATTTACGAAATACCGGCTCTTCGTAATAACCTTGTATGCGTGCTACTTCTTTTCCGTTTTCGTAACGAACAATGGTTGGTGTCGCTTCAATTTTATAGGTATCCCAACCTTGTTCAAATTCAAGAAGGTTAAACAGTTTTAAATCAATTCCCATTTCTTTTGCAAGCGGAACGACGATCGGTGTTGTTTTTTTACAGTATTCGCAAGTGGAACTGTAAAAATAAATCGTCATCGTTTCTTTATTGGCAAGAGCTTTTTCTAATTCATCTGGCAAGATGATGTTTTGATAATTTGGGTCATCTAGTTGTTCGATCGTCGCTGGATGTAATTCATCTTTATGAAACGGATTCCCTTTTGCTTTTTCTTTTTGTTGATAAGATGTAATAAATGCAAGCGCAGCAAACAGAGCGACAATAATCGATCCAAAAATGATTAATTTTTTCAATGTCATTTCCCTTCTTTCTCTGTGCGAATAATGAAATAACTGAGCAAGATAATTAAAATAAATGCCGTTAAAGCAAGAAATGGAATGGTAATAAAGCCGAACCAGTTAATATATTGTCCTGTGCATGGAATCATGCCGCATGATGGAGCATTTTCTTTAAAGAACGGAACTTTTTGAATAAGGTAATGATAAGTAGAGATCGTTCCGCCAATGATGGATAAGACAAGGCTATAGCGAGCCATGTTAAAGTCTTTTCGAACAAATGCCATTCCGAGCAAAATGACTTGCGGATACATAAAAATGCGCTGAAACCAGCAAAGTTCACAAGGAATAAATTTCATAATTTCAGAAAAGTAAAGGCTCCCTAGTGTCGCAATAAGAGAAACTCCCCATGCTGCTAACAAATAATTTTCCCTTCGATTCATCCAAAGCACCTTCTTTTATGCATCGTTTCCTTATCCATTATAGTCAAGAAAAGAAATGGTGTAAATGAATCCCTTTTTTCTGTGTGAGTCAAGTTTTGTAGGAGCCTCTTCCTTCTTTTCTGCCACGGTCTGCCAAAGAATTTGGCAGACTGGGCATGCGAACCGCATGCCAATCCGAACGAAGAACGCTCCACGGACAAATATATTTGTCCGATGGCGTTCTCGTTCGGAAAAAGTGGCAGAAATTACCATAAACATTTTACTCAGTCCCCTTTCCTTCCGCTCGAGGACATATTTGCTAGCCATAACAAGATAAAAAACGTAAATAATAAGGGGCGAAAGGAGAGGATTGCATTGAACAATACGATTGAAAACATTATGACAAAACAAGTGGCAACCGTTACACCGAATCAAACGGTGCAAGAAGCTGCCCAACTGATGAGTCAACATAATGTTGGAGCGATTCCAGTCGTGGAAAATGGTCAAGTAAAAGGAATTTTAACGGACCGCGATATCGCGCTTCGTTCAACGGCACAAGGATTAAATTCTTCGACTTCCGTTTCACAAGTGATGTCGAGTAACGTGATTACAGGCACGCCAAACATGAGCGTAGACGAGGCAGCGAAAATGATGTCCAAAAATCAAATTCGCCGTTTGCCAATTGTTCAAAACAATCAACTATGCGGAATTGTTGCTTTAGGGGATATCGCGACAAACAATGCTTATGATCAGCAAGCTGAACAAGCGTTATCCAACATTTCCGAACCTTCTCAACCTAACGCGTAAACGTGGAGGGGGCTTTCTCACCCAAGTGTGAAAGCTCTCTTTCTTTATAAAGGGGAGGAATTTGTTGGCATTTTAACGAATAGGTTAAAATGATCGAATATTATGGAGGGATAATCGTGAGTTGGCAACATACATATAACCAATGGAAACAAGCGGAACATTTAGACGAAGAATTGAAAGAGCAATTAGAAGCAATGGAACATGATGAAAAGCTCCTCGAAGATTGTTTTTATAAAAATTTAGAATTTGGAACAGGTGGAATGCGCGGCGAAATCGGACCAGGTACGAATCGAATGAACATCTATACGGTTCGGAAAGCGTCAAAAGGATTAGCTCGATATATTGAATCGTTTGGGGAAGAGGCAAAAAAACGAGGGGTCGTGATCGCTTACGATTCTCGGCATAAATCTCCAGAGTTTGCAATGGAGGCGGCAAAAACGATAGCGACACACGGAATTCAAACGTATGTGTTTGATGAATTGCGACCAACGCCGGAATTATCTTTTGCCGTTCGTCATTTACATGCTTTTTCCGGAATTGTCATTACAGCTAGCCATAATCCGCCTGAATATAACGGATATAAAGTATATGGAGAAGATGGGGGACAGCTTCCGCCGCAAACAGCTGATTTAGTGATCCAATACGTCAATGAAGTAGAAAATGAATTGGCCATTCATGTTGAATCGGAAGAGACTTTAAAAGAAAAAGGGCTTATTCGCATCATCGGAGAAGAGATTGACAAAGCATACATAGAAAAGTTAAAAACGATTTCGTTAAATCCACAGTTGGCGCAGGAAGTGGATGTAAAAATCGTATTTACGCCGTTGCATGGGACAGCAAACAAACCTGTGCGGCGCGGATTGGAAGCATTAGGTTATCGAAATGTATTTGTCGTGAAAGAACAAGAGAAACCAGATCCGAATTTTTCAACGGTGAAATCACCAAATCCAGAAGAACATGCAGCTTTTGAGCTGGCCATTCTCCTTGGTCATGAAGTTGATGCGGATTTATTGATTGCCACCGATCCTGATGCGGATCGACTAGGGATCGCGGTGAAAGATAAGAGCGGGGAATACGTTGTCCTGACAGGCAATCAAACAGGCGGACTGCTTCTTCACTACATTCTTTCCCAAAAGAAAGAAAAAGGGCAATTGCCGAAAAACGGTGTTGTTTTAAAAACCATTGTCACATCTGAATTTGGCCGCGCCATCGCTCAATCGTTCGGGTTAGAGACGATCGATACGTTAACAGGTTTTAAATTTATCGGGGAAAAAATGAAGGAGTATGAACAAACAGGACAATATGCATTTCAATTCGGTTATGAAGAAAGCTATGGGTATTTAATTGGTGATTTTGCGCGAGATAAAGATGCTGTGCAAGCTGCGTTGTTAGCTGTTGAAGTGTGCGCGTTTTATAAAAAACAAGGGCTGTCTTTATATGAGGCATTAATGAATTTATTTGAGCAGTATGGATATTATCAGGAAGGTTTACAATCATTAACGTTAAAAGGAAAAGAAGGCGCTGAGCAAATTGAGGCTCTTCTTGCTGCCTTTCGTATGAATCCGCCAACCACTGTCGCAGGTAAAAAAGTAGTCATCATCGAAGATTATAAAACGAGCGAGCGTACGGATGTCCATGCGGGAACGAAAGGTGCGATTACGTTGCCAAAATCGAACGTATTAAAATACATTTTAGAGGACGGTTCTTGGTTTTGCATTCGACCATCGGGAACGGAGCCGAAAGTGAAATTTTATTTTGGGATAAAAGGAAATTCGCTTGAAGCTGGCAAACAACAATTACAAACTCTTACTTCATCCGTAATGGAACAAGTTCAGGCATTGTTGAACGAAACAGCTGGTAAGGCATAAAACGCCTTATCGGTTGTTTTTTTTCAAAACAATCGGTAAGATGAAATCGTTGTCAAAGATTTGTGAAAGGGTGTTGTTCATGTTAAAAGGTCAAGTCGCAATCATTACAGGAGCTTCACGTGGAATTGGCAAAGCGATTGCGCATAAATTAGCTGAGAAAGGTGCGAAATTAGCGCTCGTTGGAAGTTCTGAAGAAATTCATAAAACAGGCGAAGAATTGAAAAAGCAAGGATTTGTTGATGTGGAAACATTTCAAGTCGATGTCGCAAACGAAGAACAAATGAATCGTATGGTGAGCGAAACGATTCAGAAGTTTGGACGAATTGATCTTCTTGTCAACAATGCAGGAATTGGCTTTTTCAAACCTGTTGAAGAAACAACGATCGATGAGTGGAAAAGAGTGTTTGAAGTAAATGTGCAAGGAGTATTTATCGGAACAAAAGCGGTCTTGCCGCACATGAAAAAACAAAAATCAGGTACGATTATTACCATTTCTTCAGATGTTGGACGTTATACGATCCCGAATGGTGCCGCTTATACAGCGACGAAATATGCGGTTCAAGGTTTTTCCGGTTCGCTTGCACAAGAGGTGCGTGAATACGGAATTCGGGTTGGAACGATTAATCCGGGAATGGTTGATACATACTTTGCCAATTCGGTGCAAGGAGCTCCAGAGAAACAAGATTGGTTAAAAGCAGAGGATATCGCTGATGCCGTTGTTTATATGGCGAGTGCGCCGAAACATATGCTCATTGATGAAATTGTTTTGCATCCGCTTATTCAAAAGTATCCGATTGCTTAAAAGAAGGTGAAAAGGCAGGGGCCATTCCCTCCCTTTTCACTTGTTAACGGTAATAAACATGGGGTTCGATCGTTGTTTCTTCTTCGCCTATTTCAAGCGCATGTTCGATATAGCGCAACAGAGCATTTAGACGTTTCTGGACGATCGAATAGTCCTTCTCGAAATTATATGCATGAAGAAAGTGTTCGATTTTTTTGGAAAGTAAATCATCTTTTGTCCGCACCATTAGAATAAGTAAATTATCCCATTCTGAGCGGTACGTGTAGTATAGCGCTTTGTCATAATCAATGGTGTTCAAGGTTGGGCCTCCTTATCGTGAGGAGATATCATTAGTTTGCGATGAATACGCTGTTTTTTTCACTGTAAATGTTGTGTGAATTGGCAATGCAAATGGAGGAGAAACTATGAGTAATTTCGTCGCTTATTATGAGTCACCGATTGGATGGATCGAAATTCAAGGCACAGACGAAGGAATTGGAGGCATTTACTTTGTAGAAAAACCGCAACCATCGAGCGAAAATATTCCTTCGTGCATCAAGCAATGCGTAATGGAATTGGACGAGTATTTTCAAAAGAAACGAGCAACATTTTCGGTCCCTCTTCATTTAAACGGAACAGAATTTCAAAAACGTGTATGGAAAAAACTTTTAGAAATTCCTTATGGCGAAGTGATTTCTTATGGGGAGATTGCAAAAAGCATCAATCATCCAAAAGCGGTAAGGGCGGTCGGAAACGCTGTTGGACAAAATCCGATTAGCATTATTGTTCCTTGTCATCGGGTCGTTCGTGCAGGCGGCAAACTAGGCGGATACGCTTGGGGAACGCAACGGAAAGAATGGTTGTTAAGGCATGAGAAAAGCTGACTTCGATCAGTCAAAGTCAGCTCTTTTCTTACTTATTTCATGTTGCCAAGCAACCATTTCGCGTATGGAGAGTTGGCCGGAAGAATGACGACGGTGTCTTCGCCAATCGTCTTTTTATACGATTCCAACGTCCGATAAAATTGATAAAAATCCGGATCTTTTGCGAACGTTTCATTATAGATGCGGGCCGCTTCCCGTTCTCCGAATGCGCGAATCCGCTCGGCATCCGCTTGTGCCTTCGCTAGCATCTCTTTTACTTCTCGATCGGTTTGGGCGATAATGCGTTGCTTCTGCGCATCTCCCATCGATAAGTATTCTTGCGCTTTTGATTCGCGCTCCGAAATCATGCGCTTATATACGGACTTCTCATTTTCAGCTGGGAGATCGATTCGTTTAATTCGGACATCGACGACGTTAATGCCGTAGCGATCTTGTTCTAAAAGTTCGTTCACTTTTTCTGTGATTTGATCGTTTAAGCTGCCTCTTGATGATTTTTCGTCGTTAATAATTTCATCATAGTTCAATCTTCCGAGCTCGGTCCGAACAATGGAGAAAATAAACTCATCCATCTTTGACTCGGCATTTTCTAATGTACGAGCGTTTTGAATCATTTCTTTCGGATTTTTAATTTCCCATACCGCGTAGTGGTTCACGAGTATTCGTTTTTTGTCTTTCGTATTAATTTCCGCTTCGGCTACATCGTAAAACATTTGCGCTTTTGGCAATGTTGTAACGGATTGGATAAACGGAATTTTAAAATATAAGCCGGGCTGTTGATCGATGCGCACAATTTCTCCAAATTGGCGAACGACTTTATATTCGTTTTCCTTAACGATGTAAACGTTGCTGAGAAGAATGACGAGTAAAATGATCGCCAATACGATCCAAATAACGAATCGAAATAGCTTCGGCTGTTTTGGTTTCTTCTCATCAAGAGAAACGATGTTTGTTGAATCGTTGGACGTTGTCATTGACCGTCACTTCCTTTCTGTGAGGATGTTTTCGGCATCGGATTGATTGGTAAATATTTCATTGTGTTTCCATCGTCGTTCATAATATAAATTTGCGTGTATGGTAACACTTCTTCTAACGTTTCAAGCATTAAACGATGTTTCGTGATTTCTTTGGAATTTTTATACTCTTCGTATAATGCATTGAATTTGGCGACATCTCCACGTGCTTTCTCGATCCGAGCGACTTTGTCTCCCTCTGCTTGTGAAATAAGTGCATCTTTTTCTCCTTCTGCCTCTTTCGTGCGTTTATTTCGATATTTATTCGCTTCGTTAATTTTGGTGTTCATGGTCTCTCTTGCATCGGTCACATTCGTAAAGGCTTTTCGCACTTCATCATTTGGCAGATCCACATCTTGCAATTTAACAGCCAATATCGAGATGCCAATATCGTACTTTTTCATTAACGTTGTTAACAGCTCTCTTACTTCTGCTTCAATTTGTGCTTTTCCGGATGTCAATGCATCATCAATTTTCGAACTGCCAATCACGCTTCTTAACGAAGCGGATGTCGCGTTATACAAGATTTTCTCTGGTTCATAGGAACGGTATAAAAATTTCGATGGTTCTGTAATTTTCCATTGCACCACCATATCCGCAAGAACGATATTTTCGTCCCCCGTAATCATCTTTGTGTCTTTTTGATATTCTTCTACCACTTTCCCGCCTTCCTCTTTATATCCAAACTGCAAGCTAAATGTTTCTTTTGACAATTTCTTTACGGATTGTATCGGCCACGGCAATTTGAAATGTAGCCCAGGAGTGCTGACTTCCTCGTCGATCTTTCCGAATGTTAAAATGACGGCCTGTTCTGATTCATCGACGGTATACCATGTCGTCAAGCCAGCAATGACTACAACAATCCCGACAAGACCAGCTGCGACAAACATATAAATATTGCGAGCATTTTTAAACATCCACCGATTTCTCCTTCCTTTTAAAACGATAGGTCCGTGTTGCTATTTAATACGCAGAAAGATAAAAAAAGTTTCGAATTTTAACAACCATATTTAATTTGTTTCTCGATATAATTGGTTTAATAGACGTTGTTCAATAATTTTGGTATAAGATGGATAATGATTATGGCGACACATGATGAATATATGTTGATTCAATGTCAATTTGGAAAAATGGATAAGGGGAGAATGAGATTGGGGCTATTCTCTAAGCGGTTGGTCATATCCTTTTTAGTTTGTTTATGGATGCTATATTTAACGGAAGTTTTTACGATAGAGGCTCACGTGATTTCAGGAAACGGAAACCCGGGGCTTTTGATGGTTATGTTCGCTGTATTTTCATTTTTATTTTTTGGAATGGAATTATGGAAAGTCCTTAATCATATGAACATTGCAAAGAGAGGTTGGCTGTTTATAAGCATTGGTTCATTCTGCACTTTAATCATAAGCGCTGTTTTGGAAGCTGCATATGTTATAGACTTAATTAAACAACTCGGAGGGTCTCCATCTAACGTAAATTCCAAAATATACCGTTTTAGCTGGATCAACCAATATACAAATACTTTTTATATTAATGCTTATACGTATATCATCTTTGTTTCAAGTATTGTTTTCATTTGTTCTATACAAAAAATGTTTGCCAAAAGATAAAAAAATTCATTTTGCTTCATAAAGAACAGCAGCAAGGCTTTGTACCATGTTTAACATGTTCACCGAGAAGTCTCTCACCTCTAAACGAAGTGTAGGTGGGAGAGGTTCATGATAATAAATAAAAAAATCTATAGAGAAATTCAGATATAATCAGATAAGCTTCGGACTCAATGTTAATAACACCGAACCTAATGAAAATGAACAAAATTAGAACTGCTATATCCGGAACAAGTTAACTATCCGAAACAAGAATATACGACAACATTTCTTTTTATAAATCAGCATTAGGACACTGAGTTCCTAATGCTGATTCATTTTAATTCCTCTGCGTAATACTGAAGAACTCGTGCAAAAGGTTTTACACTTTCAGGGGAAAGAAGCAGTATTGCATTTATGAGTGTGTGCACAGACTCTCCATACTCCCCCGCACTATATTGAGTTAAGGCATAGAAACAACGTATTCCAATATGATTTGGAAATTCGTCTATTGCACTCTTAAGAATTTGTTTTGAATGTTCTAACTGCCTTACGTTTCTAAGACTTGAACCTAGACATAATAATGTTATGCAGCGTTGTTCAGCAGGTAATCCAAGAGACAGTGCCCTCTCGTAGTAAGGTATCGCATCTTGTTCTTTACCCATAGAATCTAAAGTTAAACCAATTTCTAACTGAACAAAGGGGTTGTCGGCTTCGGTTTTTTCTAATGGAATGAGCAAATCATATGCACTTTGTAAATCGCCCTCTAGACGGCATTTTTTAGCCGATTGTATTAAGTCGGATATATATTCAAGCTTGTGTTCGCTCCTCTCTAAATATAATCTCCCACTTGATTCATATTCCCATTTTCTTCTTTGAATATTGCAATATTACTTTCTGTTAGCCACTCATGCGTTGCTCTGCAGCACCAAAGATTATGAAAGAAATTTTATTCTTCCATGGGATTGAAAAATGTTCATATTAGCTGATTTCATAAAATAACCATTCTGATAATTTTCCACCCATTTTGTTGTATAAAGATTGGGCTACTTTATTATCTTTTGCAGTTTCCCATGTCATAGATGCAAACTCGTTTTCTCGTATGTATTCTAAACAAGCTTGAAATAGTTTTTCCCCAATTTTCTTTCCTCTTGCATTTGGAATGACAAATAAGTCATTTAAAATTGCCTGTCTTTTCACTTTTAAAGTGCTAAAAGTAAAATATAAAGTAGCGAAACCTAATAATTTTCCTTGATGTTCAGCAACAAATTGAATACCAGTTGAAGGATTTTCAAGTAAGTGATTGATCAACCCTTTCAAGTCATTCTCTTTAGGAGCGGGTTGGTTATAAAAACCAACGATATACAGCATCATTAGTTCATATAATTCAGAAATATCTTGCTTAATTGTTGGTCTGATTACTACGTTATCCCTCAATTTTTCCATCTCCTTGATCTTTTTTGTTAATTATATAACAATTATTATTTTTCTGATATTTATTCTTAAACTAAATTTGTCACTAAAATAACAAACCGAATAACATTAAAAAAGCACCAGGATCAAACTGATGCTTTTTTATGGACTGTACTCTTGTTTGTAAAACAAAATCAATGATTGATTTTTTTCGGGATCGTTAAGCTTTTCCAGTTACTAGATTTAAGCTGTTTCGCGATATAGACGATTTGCCCAATATGATAAGAATAATGGTACATTTGTCTTTCAATAGCCTCGATCACCGTATGAGGTTCGCTTCGAATATAAATGATCTGAAGGAGATGTTCTTCTTTCAACGATTCTAAAGCTTTTAAGAATACATCCCATCCTTTATTCCAAACTTCGTATAACTCTTCACGGCTTGAAATGGTATTTTCAAATTCGCCATCCCGATCTCTATATGGCTTTTCACCATCTGAATGTAAAAAATCTGTCCATCGTGAAACCATATTTCCACTCATATGCTTCACAATGACCGCTATACTGTTGGAATGATCATTAGGAAACCAAAATAAGTGTTGATCATCAAGTTGTTCAAATGTCTTTTCTGCTGTCTTTTTCATATCTTCAAACCGTGCCTTAACAACCCTTAAATATTCCGAGGCTACAGACTGATTATTGGACATAGTCGTTTCCCCCTTTAAAGATTTTGTTTAATATTTCTCGTTAAGAATGAGATTCCCTTGTTCAACTAATCTGCTTTTTTAAAGAAGGAGGAATAACATTATAAATACTTCCTTTGCACTGTCCGTCCATCGTAGGTGAACAGCATTGGCTTATTTTCGATCATCGTTTCGATATGCACGGCGCGTCCCCATAACTGATAAATGTATGGAAGCACTTTTTCTAGGTATTTAATATCTAGTTCAACGCTTTCGTACCAATGTTTTAAGTATAGTTCGCCGTTTCGGAAATAATCGCCATCATTGACGGTGATGTACGGGAATCCTCCGTTGACGCGCATGCTCACGAGTTGGTCGCGCACGTTTTCCCAATTTTTATCGACGATTTTGTAGTCTTTGCCTTGTTTTTGGAACAAGTACATATCTTCGCGCATCACGAGTTCTTTTGTTAAATAGTTGCGCAAGAAGGAAATATCCGATTCCAGTTCGCGCACTTCAAAAATCTTTTCACGACCTGACCCTGGTTTCACGCCGCGCTCTTTCATTTCTTCCGTTGGATTGTTCCAACGTTCTTCGATGTCTTCAAAAATTTTTAAGCCTAAATAATATGGATTAATGCTTGTGCGTGATGGCTGGACGACTCCTGCGTTTAACTTCGCAAATTCAATCGCTTCATCAGAAGTTAAGTCCATCTCGCGCAAGATGCGCTGATGCCAGTAAGATGCCCAGCCTTCGTTCATGATTTTCGTCTCCAACTGCGGCCAAAAATAGAGCATTTCTTCGCGCATCATCGTTAAAATATCGCGTTGCCATTCTTCAAGCTCGCGGCTGTATTCTTCGATAAACAACAGCAAATCTTTTTCTGGTTGAGGCGGGAATTTCTTTTTCTTTTTTTTCGGCGGAGTAGATTTTTTTCTGTTTTCTAATGACCATAAATCATCGTATGGTGTCGGATTGATCGTTTCTTCCTCTTCGTAAACTTCCGTATCTTCAAGTGTCCACGAAAGTTTTGGACGAAGCAGGGAAGGATCGATGTGTTCTTGAATCGCTAATACCGCATCTAGAAATTTTTCCACTTCTTGCTTGCCGTATTGATGTTCGTAATGTTTAATGCGTTCGGCTGTTGCGGCCATGCTTTCGACCATATCGCGTTTCGTGTTGCTGAAACGAAAATTGTTTTTGAAAAAATCGCTATGGGCCAATACATGCGCAACAATGAGTTTATTTTGAATCAATGTGTTTGTGTCGAGCAAAAAAGCGTAACACGGATCAGAGTTAATGACTAATTCATAAATTTTGCTTAATCCGAGATCATAATGAAGTTTCATTTTATGAAATTGTTTACCGAAACTCCAATGCGAAAAACGTGTCGGCATTCCGTATGCACCAAACGTGTAAATAATGTCAGCCGGGCAAATTTCGTATCGCATCGGGTAAAAATCTAAACCGAATCCTTTGGCGATTTCCGTAATTTCTTCAATGGCACGTTCAAGTGCGTTTAAATGATCTTGTCGCATCAATCTCCCCCCTTTTTTCTCCTTATCACAATGTATGAAAGGAGAGAAATTTTGATACGTAAGGAATCATTTGTTGATTAAATATTTAATTTGTTATATATTTAACACTGTTAAATATTTATGGTGATAACTAAAAAGGTGAGGGAATGATGAACGAAAAAGAGTTTTCTGTATATGTCGATCGTCTTGAGAATGCTTTTTCGCTGGTGGCCAGGAAGTTAGCAGCCGATTTAGCCAAGCAGGAAATAGGGTTGACGAAACCGCAGTTTTTCGTTTTGAATCTTCTTTCTAAAAGAGGGAAATGTACGGTAAGCGAGTTGGCTGATGAAATGTTTGTCAAGCCAAGTGCGATTACAACGATGATCGATCGTTTGTACAAAAGTGGTCTGGTGTTGCGCGAACGCGATGAAGAGGATCGAAGAGTAGTGTATGTTCAATTATCGGACGAAGGGATGAAGGCGCTAGAAAAAGCGCGATCCGAACGTAGAAAAATCATTGAACGTTATTTAAGCCATTTAGAGTTTGAGGAGCTCAAACAGTTCGTCTATATTTTGGAAAAAATTGTTCAAATGAATTAAAGGAATGAAAGGTGGAAGAGAAAGAATGAACGATCAACAAGTCAGTGCAGCATTGAGTGTAAATCAAGAGCAATCAAGACGGGGAATTTTAATTACAGGATTGCTTGTGGCGATGTTATTTGGAGCGCTGGACGGAACGATTGTCGGGACAGCGCTGCCACGCATTGTGGGAGAACTTGGAGGATTAGGAATGATGGCGTGGTTAACAACGGCTTATATGCTCAGTTCCACAGCTGTTGTGCCGATTGCCGGGAAGTTAGCGGACTTATTAGGAAGAAAGTCCGTTTACGTATCAGGATTGATTATTTTTATTGTCGGTTCAGCCCTTTGCGGTATGGCCGATTCGATGAATCAATTGATTGTGTTCCGAGCGATCCAAGGAATCGGCGGCGGTGTGATGATGCCGATGGCGATGATCGTGATTGGGGATATTTTCACCGGTGAACAGCGTGCAAAATGGCAAGGGGTGTTTGGCGGAGTATTCGGTTTAGCATCCATTCTTGGCCCGCAAATAGGGGGATGGATTGTCGATTCATTAAATTGGAGATGGGTTTTTTACATTAACCTTCCTGTAGGAATGCTTGCGGTTGTTTTAATTGCGATCGGACTTCAAAATCATCGTGTGGCTGGTCCAGTCAAACTCGATCTTGGCGGAATGTTTACGATGGTTGCAGGCGTTGTATCGCTGTTGCTTGCATTGACGTTTGGCGGCGACAAGTATGCTTGGATGTCGTGGCAAATTTTATCGTTGTTTGCTAGTTCCGTTTTATTTTTTGCTTTGTTTGTCATGATTGAACGGAAAGCAGAAGAGCCAATTTTACCGATTCATTTGTTGAAAAATAAAACGTTTGTCGTGTTAAACAGCGTCGGCTTCTTTATGTCAGTTGGAATGTTTGGGGCGATCATGTTCGTTCCGTTGTTTATGCAAGGAATTATCGGAATGAGTCCTTCTGAATCAGGAACGATGATGTTTCCGATGATGTTTGCGCTCATTATCGCAAGTATGATTGGCGGAAGACTCGTTCAAAAAATTGGCGTACGCCGTCAAATTATTGGTGGCATGATTTTAGTCGGCCTCGGCTTTTTCTTGTTGTCGACGATGGATGTAGATACGAAAAAACTCACAGCGATGGGATTTATGGCTGTTTTAGGATTTGGCCTTGGATTTGTTACCCCAGTGATTACGCTTGCCTTACAAGAAGCATTTCCGAAATCACAGCTCGGAGTCGTCACTTCTTCGAGCCAATTTTTCCGTCAAATCGGCGGTACGTTCGGTGCGACGATTTTAGGAGCGGTCATGAACCATCATTCCAAAGACTTATTGAATGAAAAATTTGTTCCATTATTAGAAAAAATGCCGCCGCAAGCGCATGAAATGATGGGGGCATTTAAACAAATGATTGAATCAAATCCGCAAGGGGTCTATTCGATGATCTTGAATCCAGATACATTGAAAAAGATTCCGCAAGCCATGCAGCAAATGTTTGTACCTGTCTTAAAACAAACATTAGTGGAAGCCTTGAGCAATGTCTTCCTTTATGGTCTAATATTCGTAGCGATTGGTTTCCTTCTTGCATTCTTTATTGGCAACATTGCGATTTCAAGAAGTGGGCGTAAACCAAGTTCGATTGAATGATTTGGAGGGATTGACATGATCAAGCGGATCGCTACGGTTGCAGTGTATGTAGAAGATCAACAAAAAGCAAAAGAGTTTTGGACAGAAAAAGTCGGATTCGATGTGGTTGCTGAGCATCCGATGGGACCAAATGCTTTTTGGATCGAGGTGGCACCAAAAGGAGCTCAATCTGCTCTCGTTCTTTATCCGAAAAGCATGATGAAAGATTGGAACGAAAAGAAAGCTTCCATTGTATTTGAAACAGATGACATCTTTGGTACGTATGAAAAAATGAAAGCAAATGGAGTGGAATTTTCAGGAGAACCACAAAAAATGCCATGGGGCACGTTCGCCATTTTTAAAGATTTAGATGGCAACGAGTTTGTGTTGAAAGGATAATGGATGATTCTAAAAGCAATCTCACGAGAGTTGAGATTGCTTTTTATTGTTTCGTCTCATTCGCGGATCGCGGGCGTGATTCTTTTGGCACTTTGCGCTTTTTAAGTTGAATTTCCAACATATCTCGTCATATATATTTATAAACGTTATACTGTTCAATCTAAATGAGAAAAAGAGAAGGAAGGATGAATAATCAACCGTTTGCGCAAGATAAACGAAATTTTTTGTGAAAAATATGCAATTCCTCTTTAAACAAAACGTTCCGTATATTAACATGTATATGAATGTGGTTTTGAAAGCGTTTTAAAATCGTATGGGTTAGAGGAGGATTTTACGTGAAAAAAGCTTGGTGGAAAGAAGCGGTTGCGTATCAAATATATCCGAGAAGTTTTATGGATTCAAACGGAGACGGAATTGGTGATCTGCAAGGAATTATTCAAAAGCTTGATTATTTAAAAGACCTTGGAATCGATGTCATATGGATTTGTCCAATTTATAAGTCGCCAAATGCAGATAATGGATATGATATTAGCGACTATCATGACATTATGGAAGAATTCGGAACGATGAAAGATTTTGATCAATTGCTTGAGGAAATTCATAAACGTGGAATGAAGGTCATTTTAGACCTCGTCATTAATCATACGAGCGATGAGCATCCATGGTTTATTGAATCGCGCTCTTCCCGAGATAATCCAAAACGCGATTGGTACATTTGGCGCGATGGGAAAAATGGGAAAGAACCGAATAACTGGGAAAGCATTTTCGGTGGTTCGGCTTGGGAGTATGACGAAAAAACAGGCCAATACTACTTGCATGTGTTTGCGACAAAGCAGCCTGATTTAAACTGGGAAAACGCAGAAGTTCGCCAAGCGCTTTATGACATGATTAATTGGTGGCTGGATAAAGGAATTGATGGATTCCGTGTCGATGCAATTTCACATATTAAGAAAAAAGAAGGGCTTCCTGATTTGCCAAATCCAAAGGGACTTGATTACGTTCCGTCATTTGATGGGCATATGAACCAAGAAGGAATTATGGAGTATCTTCGTGAGCTCAAAGCGCAAACGTTTGCACGATATGACATTATGACAGTCGGTGAGGCAAACGGAGTAAAAGTGGAACAGGCGGAAGAATGGGTTGGCGAAGAGAACGGTATTTTCAATATGATTTTCCAATTTGAACATCTCGGCCTTTGGGAAAAGGGAACGGATGGCGGGGTGGATGTTCGCAAATTAAAACGAGTATTAACGAAATGGCAAAAAGGATTGGAAAATATCGGTTGGAACGCTCTATTCCTTGAAAACCATGATCAGCCGCGCTCGGTTTCGACATGGGGAAATGACCGTGAATATCTGGTTGAAAGCGCTAAAGCCCTCGGAGCGATGTACTTTTTAATGCAAGGAACACCGTTTATTTACCAAGGACAAGAAATTGGGATGACAAACGTTCGGTTTGAGACGATTGATGAATATGATGATGTTGCGATGAAAAATTATTATCGCATTGAGCGGGCAAAAGGTCGTCCGCATGAAGAAATTATGGAAGTTATTTGGAAAAAAGGGCGTGACAATTCTAGAACGCCGATGCAATGGTCCGATGCGCCAAATGCGGGATTCACGACAGGAAAACCGTGGATGGGTGTGAATGAAAACTATAAAGAAATTAACGTCGAAAAACAGTTGAAAGATCCAAACTCTGTTTTGAATTTTTATAAAAAAATGATTCGTCTGCGTAAAGAGAATGAGGTGTTTGTTTACGGAACATACGATTTAATTTTAGAAAAGGACAAAGCGATTTACGCTTACACGCGTACGCTTGGCAACGAAAAAGCGGTGATTATCGTCAATTTAACCGACAAACCAGCATTATATCGCTATGATGCGCTGAAATTGTCTTCAGACCAACTGGTGCTGCAAAACTATGATGTCAAACCGCACAAAAATGCGACACGTTTCAAGTTAAGACCATACGAAGCGCGCGTTTATTTGATGAAGTAGCATAAAGCCCTTTTCGGCGGTTTCGCTGAAAAGGGCTTTTCGTCTATTTTTCACATTTTCCTCATTCTTTTCTCATTTTGTCTTTTTATATTGAGTGAGAGTGAAATTTGCTGATGTCGGAGGGATAAAATGAAAAAAACGCGCAATCTTCATTTATGGATCGGATTGATTTGTTCTGTATTTCTTTTACTTGAAGCAACAACAGGGCTTTTATTAACGGAGCGTTGGTTGATGGGAATGAAGGGCCATTCTCACGGAGCGCATGGAGAAGGAGATCACGCTCACCATCACCATGGCAAACTAAGCATGATCGATGCGGTGAAAAAAGCGAGTAAATCGGGGGCGTTTTCAATGGATGAAGTCGGCGTTGTGATGAATCATGGAATGTACATGGTCAGATTAAACGACGACAAAGGAACGTTGGTGACCATTGCACCAGATGGAACAGTAGTAAGCAAAGAAGCGAATGCATTTTCTTCTTTTGTGCGGTCGGTTCATGTTGGAAGTCTTGGGATTTGGAATCGCATCATGATTGATGCAGTTGCTATTAGCATCATCATTTTGACAGGAACAGGAATTTATTTATCGGCTAAAATTTTACGAGCGCAAGCAAAAGCAAAACAGAGAAGATTGACGGCATAAAATAAAAAGCACCAGTTTGACGTTTCGGTCATTCGGGTGCTTTTTAGCTAATTTTCTTTGCCGTTTTCGCCGGATATTTTTGCAATTTCCCTGTTCCGTCACAGAGCGAACATTTTTTATGGATGGATAGGCAAATTTTTATTTTCTTTTTACCGAGACATTTTGGACAAATCGTTTTCAACGCCATGAATTTCTCCCCCTTTCTAAACAAAATAAAGAAAACGTTTTCAATTATAGTATACGGCAAAATCATCGTGAATGGTGCAAATAAATATGAACTTTTTGTGTGGAAATCGTTGCATAAAAAAAGAAGGCTGTTCGTTTACAGCCTTCCCTTTCATCGACGTGAATATACTTCATAAATGGCAAACTTCAAGTAATCTCCTTCATCTGCTGCCATTAGTTTCGGATGGTCATATCCTGCACCGCTCCAATGAATTTGGCGTAAAATTTTCTTCGCATCAAAAGCAGCTTCAGCAATCATCTCTTTGAAAAGATCTGCATGAACATGATAAGAGCAGCTTGCGGTTACGAAAAAGCCGCCGTCTTTCACAAGTTTTAATCCGTTTAAATTAATGTCTTTGTATCCAGCCAGCGCTTTTGGAACAGCATGGGCGGATTTTGCGAAAGCAGGTGGGTCAATGATGACGACATCCCATTTTTTTCCTTGTTTTACGCATTCGCGTAAGTAGTCAAACGCATTGGCAACAACAAAGTCGACGTTGGTAAATCCATTTAAAGCCGCATTTCGTTTCGCCGTTTCGATGGCATGTTCGGAAATGTCAACAGCTGTTACATGTTTGGCGCCATATAAACATGCGTTTAACATAAATGAACCTGTATGCGTAAAGCAATCGAGCACCGTTGAATCTTTTGTAATTAACGGTTTAATTGCTGCACGGTTTTGGCGTTGATCAAAGAAAAAGCCCGTCTTTTGTCCATTTTCAATGTCGACAATATATTTGACGCCATTTTCTTCAATTTGCACTTCGGTGTCGCATTCTCCGTACCAAAATCCTTTTTCCTGCTTCAATCCTTCCAATTCACGAACATATACGTCATTACGCAAGTAAATGGCTTTCGGATTAAATACCTCAAGCAATCCTTTTAAAATCCAATCTTTTCGTTTCTCCATTCCAAGCGAAAGAATTTGAACAACGAGCACATCTTCGTATTTATCAACAATGAGGCCCGGTAAAAAGTCCGCTTCTCCATAAATCGCTCGGCAGGAGCGAACGCCAGGAATCATTCGTTCGCGATACGCCCATGCTCTGCGAATCCGTTCGATAAAAAACGCTTCATTTAATTCATCGTTTGGATTTTGCGTCAATACGCGTACAATCATTTGCGATTTTGGATTGATGTAGCCTTTGGCTAAAAAGAACTTTTGATGGTTATATACGTCAACGAAGTCTCCTGGTTCAAAATCTCCTTCAATATAATCCACTTCGCTTTGAAAAATCCATGGGTGACCTTGTTCGAGCCGCTTTTTCCGTTTTCTCTTTAGAAATACTTTTGCCACGTTCTCAACTCCAATATGTATAGTCTCACTATTGTAGCATACATAATCGAAGAGAAAGAAGCAATGGTTAACGATGTAATGAAGGGGACATATATTTTGTGTAGTGCTCATAATATAAGCAAGGATGTGATGAATCATTGACGAAGTTAAAATACATATTGCTTATGATTGCGATCATTGGGCAGTTGATGGGGATTGCTTTATTGTTTTTTAACCGCGTGCTTGCGGCGATCTTTTTTGCATGTGATGGGGTTGCCTTCGTTTGGCTAATCGTAATCTTAATAAAAGAACGTCAACAAGAAAAGAAGGAGATGGATGAACATGATTATCGTGACTACTGATTATGTGCCAGGAAAAGAAATTAAAGAATATAAAGGGTTTGTTAAAGGAAATACCGTTCAATCCAAACATATCGGTAAAGATCTTATGGCAAGCTTTAAAACCATTGTTGGCGGTGAAATTAAAGAGTATACGCAAATGATGGATGAAGCGAGGCAAATTGCGATTGGGCGCATGGTAGAAGAAGCCAAGCAAAAAGGAGCTAACGCGATTATTGGAACAAAGCTGACAACCGCAGCGATTATGGCAAATACATCCGAAATTTTAGCTTATGGCACGGCAGTTGTTGTAGAAGAGTAAAAAGAAATTGTATAAAATTTCTTGACAATGATTTTAAAGCATGGTTATGATAGACTCAAGCCAATAAAAGTGAATAAGAATAAATCGTGAAATCCACTAGGGGGGCCTTTAGATAGGCTGAGATCAAAGTGTGCCTTTGAGACCCTTAGAACCTGATCTGGGTTATACCAGCGTAGGGAAGTGGAGACGGTGCGAAATAGACGCGTATTTTCATTTTTCACATCGTTTGTAACCACTTTCTTTACGCCTTTGTAAAGAAAGTGGTTTTTTTATTTATTCAAATATTCAAAAGTGGGGGAGAGAGTATGTCGTTTTCAGCGCAATTGCGAAAGGAAGTCGATCCGATTTGGAAAGCGAGTTTCCATCATCCATTTGTAAAGGAACTTGGAGAAGGGACGCTTGATTTACGTTGTTTTCGCTATTACGTTTTACAAGATTCGTATTATTTAACTCATTTTGCGAAAGTGCAGGCGCTTGGGGCGGCGATGGCAAATGATTTAAAAATGACGGCGCGCATGGCGCATCATGCACAAAGTACGTATGAAGCCGAACTCAGTTTGCATGAAAATTTTATGAAACAACTAGGCATTACGGATGAAGAAAAAGCTTCATTCGTTCCTGCACCAACCGCCTATGCGTATGTTTCGCATATGTACCGCGCCGCCTTTGCTGGTCATTTTGGCGATATTTTAGCTGCGATTTTGCCTTGTTATTGGTTGTATTACGAAATTGGTGAAAAACTAAAAGAGTGTCGCCCAAAAGAGCCGATTTATCAAAAATGGATTGCAGCATACGGTTCGGATTGGTTTCGTGAATTAGTTGAAGAGCAAATCGCTCGACTCGATGAAATCGCTGAAACCGTCACAGAAGTGGAACGCGAACGGATGAAACAACACTTTTGGATTAGCAGCCAATATGAGTATTTATTTTGGGACATGGCCTATCGTTTAGAAACATGGCCGATTCAAAGAAAGGAGACAGAATGTGATGCAAACGAAAGGATTAAAACTAGCTGATGTGTTAACGACCGTTGTCATTGCGATTGTATTTGGAATTGTGTACAAAGTGTGGGGACCGTTTTATTACTTTGTAAAACCGTTTGGACTTCATCTCGATCAACTGATTTATGGGATGTGGTTTATTGCGGCAACGGTAGCATTTTTAATTATTCGTAAGCCATGGGTGGCGCTGCTTGCTGAAACGGCTGCTGCTTCAGGTGAATTTATTGCTGGTTCCGAATGGGGATTGGAAGTATTGTTTTATGGACTTATTCAAGGATTGTTAGCCGAGCTTGTTTTTGCTGCTTTTCGCTATAAACGTTTTGATGTTTTTGTTGTTTCACTCGCAGCAGCAGCTTCAACGATCGGCTCATTAGTGCTTGATTTTTACAAAGGATATATTGAACAATTAGCCGTATGGAACTTAACGTTATTCATTGGAGCACGCTTTATTGGAGCGATTTTGATTGCAGGTGTGTTTGCTTATTCATTAGTGAAAGCATTGGAAGCGACAGGCGTGACACAAATGGTGCGCCCTGCATCAAAAGAAGATTACGATTCGCTAGAGCGCTAGAAGGTGAATTCATTGGAACGGGTCGCATACGTTGAAAATTTGCGTCTGAAATTTCCGGGAAAAGAGAGACTGCTTTTTAAAGATTTGTCCATTTCCTTTGCGAAAGGAGAAAAAGTGTTGTTGCTCGGACCGTCTGGATGCGGAAAATCAACCTTGCTACAAGTGCTAGCAGGGTTGATTCCTCATTCCATTGAAGTGCCGATGAAAGCGAAAAAAATCAAAATTCCAGAACGGTTCGGTTACGTTTTTCAAGATCCGGATTCACAATTTTGTATGCCGTATGTTGATGAAGAAATTGCGTTTGTTCTAGAAAATTTATGCGTTCCGCGTCATGAAATGAACGAACGCATTCACGATCTTTTAAACCTTGTTCATTTATCGCTTGAAACGCCGCATACAAACATACAAACATTGTCAGGCGGAATGAAGCAAAGGTTAGCTATTGCCTCTGTTTTAGCGCTTGAACCTGACGTTTTGTTTTTAGACGAACCGACCGCTTTGCTTGATGAAGAAGGAACAAAAGCCATTTGGCAAACGATTAAAACACTTGCTGCTGATCGAACGGTTATTATCGTAGAGCATAAAATTGAGTATGTTTTAGATTTTGTCGATCGCATTGTGCTGTTTAACGAAGATGGCGAAATTGTGGCAGATGGAAACGCGCATGAGGTTTTCACCGTATATAAGCAAATGATTGCGGAACAAGGCATTTGGTATCCAAACATATGGGAAGAGTACAAAAAACCAATAACTGCGCAGCAACCATTTCATTCTCCTGTTCCGTTATTGCGCATTGAACACTTGCGCGGCTATCGCCAAAAACAAGAAAAAATTTATGTCGAACATATCACGATTCATTCTGGTGAATGGATCGCAGTGACGGGTGAAAACGGTGCAGGGAAAAGCACGCTTCTCCAAGCGATGATGAAATTAATCCCGACAGATGGAACGTTTGAATGGTGCGGACAACCGCTTCAAAGCGAAAAGCAACTGTTGAAAGAAGTTGCGTTTGTTTTTCAAAATCCAGAATTTCAATTTGTGACCCATTCGGTTTATGATGAAATGGCGTATTCCCTTCGCCTTGAAAAGCGTTCAGAACATGAAGTGAATGAAAAAGTGAACGAACTATTGCAACTGTTTCACTTAACGGAACAAAAAGATGAGCACCCATACCAATTATCGATGGGGCAAAAGCGCCGTTTAAGCGTCGCTGCCTCCATCATTAATAAGCACAAACTTCTTTTGCTCGACGAACCGACGTTTGGACAAGATGCGAAAAATACGTTCGCCTTATTAGAGTGGTTAGAGATGTATCGCCAGCGAGGAACAACGATCGTGATGGTTACGCACGATGAACAAATTGTGAAACATTTTGCGACAAGAAGATGGAAAATTGAAAATGGACGTTTAATTGCAGATGAGCAGCTCGTATCCGAAGAAAAGGCGGACGTCGTTTTCAGCAAGTGAGGGAGGACGGAAAAGAGATGAGAATCAACATTGTTCATCGGGAAACATGGCTTCATCATACAAATCCGAGTGTAAAATTGCTTCTGTTGCTTGTTCTATTTGTTGCAGTCGTATTTATTCATAATCCGAACGTGCTCATCAACTTGACGATTGGATTTTTCATCTTGTTTATCGCCTATACAGGATATCCGTTAAAGTACGTCATGCTCTTTTTCCTCCCTTTTCTTTTTATTTTTATTTCGACCGCTTCTTCCATGATTTTATTCGGTAATGGAGAAACGACTTGGTTTCGTTGGGGAGTGATTCATATTACAGAGGAAAGTTTTTATCGCGGTGTGCATCTCGGATTTCGCGCTCTTATTTTTGCACTCCTTGGTCTGACTTTTGCGCTGACAACCAGACCGGTTTATTTGTTTTATTCTTTGATGCAGCAGCTAAAGTTAAAGCCGAAATATGCGTATAGCTTTTTAGCGGCGGTGCGTCTTGTTCCGATTATGATTGAGGAATTTCAAACCGTTCATCAAGCATTGAAAGTGCGAGGAGTTGCCGATGAGCGTGGCATTCGCGGAAAGTTAGAGCTTATGAAACGATACGCCATTCCGCTTCTGTCGCAAAGCATTCGCCGTGCGCAGCGAATTGCGGTGGCGATGGAAGCAAAGCGATTTACGAATGAAAGGAAGCGGACGTTTTATTACGAGATGAAATTAAGTAAGTATGACGTTCTTTTCTTTTTATATGTGTTGATTGTAACTTTAATCGCTTATTATTTGGCCATTGCTCATCCGTATCTTTTGATTAAGGATGTGCGTTAAATGCGAATTTTATGTCATTTTTTCATCTTGTAGGAGCAATCGAACGTCGTACGAAAACGAAACAGAAGAAGGAGTTGGGGTGAAGATTGATGGTCTATAAAGCGTTGACAATCGCTGGTTCAGATAGCGGTGGGGGAGCAGGAATTCAAGCAGATTTAAAAACATTTCAAGAGCTAGAAGTGTTTGGTATGTCAGCGATTACGGCTGTGACGGCGCAAAATACGCTAGGGGTGCAAGGGGTCTATCCGCTTCCGCTTGAAGCAGTGGCTCAGCAAATTGATTCGGTTGTTGTTGATTTGCGTCCACATGCAGTCAAAACAGGAATGTTATTTAGCAGCAGCATCATTCATCTAGTAGCCAGCAAAATAAAAGAGCATCAATTACAAAACATCGTTGTGGATCCTGTCATGATTGCCAAAGGCGGTGCGCCATTATTGCAAAAAGAAGCAATTGCGTCATTAAAAAGCGAATTGTTGCCGCTCGCCGATGTGATCACGCCAAACATTCCAGAAGCAGAAGTATTGACAGGGATGGAAATTCGCACAATCGATGATCGAAAAGAAGCGGCAAAAGCATTGCATCAGTTAGGAGTCAACTACGTCGTCATGAAAGGCGGACATGGAGACGGCGAGCAGCTTGTGGACTTGCTATATGACGGAGTTCGTTTCTATGAGTGGGTGAGTCCGCGAATCGAAACGAAACATACACATGGGACAGGTTGTACGTTTGCAGCAGCTATAACAGCGCAATTGGCAAAAGGAAAAACCATTTATGAAGCAGTTGACACGGCAAAACAGTTTATCCAAGCGGCCATTGAAGATGAATTAGGAATTGGTCAAGGCCACGGTCCAACGAATCATTGGGCATTCCGTCGCCGCCAACGTTGATCTATATAGGATAGATTCAAGTTGAGTTTCCGACATATCTCATCATGAATAGGAGACCGCTTTTCTGCCTAGCGGCAAGAAAAATCTTGCCGCCTAGGCATGCTTCTAGCGTGCCGATCCCGAACGTAAAACGCATGGCATTTCTGATGGCGTTTTCGTTCGGGAGGATTGGCAGAAAAGCTTGTTCATGTCGGAAAATTAGGTTTATCACATATATTTGTTCATAAAATGTTCACTTCTCCGACAAAAAATTGTGCGATTTGTTTCGTTTTACTATAAAAAAGGTTGTTAAAATGAAAACAAGGAAAAATTGTGCGCTTCATCGGCGAAGGGGGAGAAAAAATGGAAGAGCTTTCAATTACGTTAAACATCACATTTTTCCTAATCTTGTCATTTTTTATCGGAACGGCTATCATCGATTCTTAAGATGCGACTGCATGCTGACTGCAGTCGTTTTCTTTTTTGCTTAAATCTGCTATGATAGTTATAGAAAGTTTGGATAATAATAACAAATATTTGCGCAGGAGAGTGAATATTCGTTGGGAGAGTTGCCTCTGAGTTTGATTATTTTGCTTTTCTTTTTAATTGTTTTATCGGCCTTTTTTTCTTCGGCGGAGACTGCTTTTTCGAGCGTCAATAAGATTCGTTTAAGGAATTATGTTGATGAAAAGAGACGCGGAAGCAAAAAAGCCCTTTATATTACAGAAAACTTTGATCAAGCGTTATCGACGATTTTAGTCGGAAACAACATCGTAAATATTGCGGCAGCATCGATTTCAGCAAAGGTCGCTACCGATCTTTTTGGCGGAAATACAGGATTGGTTATCAGCACGGTGGGAATGACGATTTTGATTTTAATTTTTGGCGAAGTTTTACCAAAATCATTTGCGAAGGAAAATGCTGAAACATTTTCGCTTATGTTTTCGGGCGTTTTATATACATTAATTCAATTGTTCAAACCGATCAATGCCCTTCTTATGTTATTAAAAAAGATGGTGTCTAAATTGTTTGGGCATAAATCAGAAATTCCTTTGGTAACGGAAGAAGAAATTAAAGTCATGGTGGATCTAAGCGAAGAAGAAGGGGTCATTGATAATAAAGAGAAAGAACTTGTCCATCGTTCGCTAGATTTTAATGATATTTTAGTTGGTGAAATTTTCACGCCGCGCATTGATATGGTCGCTGTAGAAGTTAATCAGCCGATCGAGGAAATTCGCGATATTTTTTTAAGGGAACGTTATTCGCGCATTCCTGTATATGAAGGGGATATTGACCATGTCATTGGTATTTTATCAGAGAGTGACTTTTTTAGCCAGCTTGTTCAAGGAAAAGAAGTAAATGTTCGCGAGCTTTTACGGACCCCGTTATTTGTTGTTGAGTCGATGCGAATTTCGACGCTTTTACCGGAATTACAAAAGAGCAAAGTGCACATGGCGATTGTCATTGATGAGTTTGGCGGAACATCTGGATTAATTACATTAGAAGATATTTTGGAACAAATTGTTGGAGAAATATGGGATGAACACGATGAAGCGGTGAAAACATTCCAAAAAATTAATGAGTATGAGTATGAGTTTAATGCGGAATTGCCTCTTGATGAATTTTGTGAAATTATGAATATTGATGAATTAGAAAGTTCATCGCATACGCTAGGCGGTTGGGTGTTTGAAATGTTTGAACGAATTCCCACCGTTGGAGAATCGTTTGATTACGAGTCATTCACTGTAACGGTTCGGCAAGTAGAAAATCGCCGAATTCGTAAAGTGCTCGTCCGCATTCATGAACCGGTAGCCGAAAGTGTATAATAGGTAGCTGAAAGTTTATAAATAGTGAAGGAGAGCTGGAATACGGCTCTTCTTTTTTGTTGACATCTTTTCACCTTTCCTTTACTATGAAGTATGCATTAAAACCGATAAGAATAATGGGGGTTTAGCATATGAAAAAAACGTTTACTTTGTTGGGAATGCTGTTGTTGATTTTTGGGGCCCTTCTTTCTGGCTGCGGTGACCAAAGTCAACAACAGACAAAAGACAAAGCAGAAACAACCGATTTATTAACCAAAATTAAAGAAGAGGGAGAGTTACGTATCGGCACCGAAGGAACGTATCCTCCGTTTACGTTCCATGACAAAAATGGTGAATTGACTGGCTTCGATGTTGAAATTGCCAAAGAAGTAGCCAAACGTCTTGGTGTAAAACCTGTCTTTGTCGAGACACAATGGGATGCGTTGTTTGCTGGTTTAGACGCAAAACGATTTGACATGATTGCAAACCAAGTAGGAATTCGTCCAGATCGTCAAAAAAAATATGACTTCTCAGTACCATATACAACATCTTCTGCCGTATTAGTGACGCGTAAGGACAATAATCAAGTTTCTAAATTTGAGGACATCAAAGGATTAAAAGCTGCTCAATCAATGACAAGCAATTTTGCTGATTTAGCACGTTCGTATGGTGCGGAAATCGTTGGTGTTGAAGGGTTTAATCAAGCGATTGAGTTATTAAATTCAAAACGGGTAGATGTAACGATTAATGATAAATTGCCAGTGCTTGATTTATTAAAACAAAAACCAGACGCTCCGATCAAAATCGTTGCAACGCATAAAGATGCGTCACAAAGCGGTTTCATGTTCCGCAAAGGCAGCGATTCTCTAATTAAAGAAGTTAACAAAGCATTAAAAGAAATGATGGAAGATGGAACATACTTAAAAATTTCTAAGAAGTGGTTTGGTGAAGATGTATCTAAATAATATTTCGATCGATCCACAACGTTTAGAGCGATTAATCAACATTGCTGAAAGTTCCCTTCTCCCTTTGTTGAAGGGAGCTTTGCTGTATACTATTCCGCTTACGATCATTACGTTTACGATCGGCTTGCTATTGGCGCTTTGTACGGCATTGGCACGGATTTCGAATATAAAGCTTTTGGAAATGATTGCTCGCATCTATGTTTCTGCTATTCGGGGGACGCCGCTTCTTGTACAATTATTTATTATTTTCTACGGATTGCCAACGGTCGGAATTACGATTGATCCGCTTCCTGCTGCGATCATCGGTTTTTCGTTAAATGTTGGCGCATATGCGTCAGAAATTATTCGCGCTGCGATTTTATCGATTCCGAAAGGACAGTGGGAGGCGGCCTATTCGTTAGGGATGGATTATGCTCAAGCGTTGAAGCGAATTATTTTACCGCAAGCGGCCCGAGTATCCGTTCCGCCTTTGTCGAATACGTTTATTAGTTTAGTGAAGGATACATCTCTCGCTTCTCTTATTCTTGTGTCAGAGATGTTTCGAAAGGCACAAGAAATTGCGGCAACCAACTATGAGTTTTTACTATTGTACACGGAAGCGGCTTTGATTTACTGGGTGATTTGCTTTTTGCTTTCGATTGTCCAAGGAGCCATTGAGAAGCGTTTAAGCCGTTACATTGTGCGATAAAAACAAAGGAGAAAAAAACATGCTTGTAGTTAAGGGATTGCATAAACAATTTGGGCATGTCGATGTACTAAAAGGAATTGATTTAGAGGTTGAGAAAGGAAAAGTTGTTGTTATTATTGGGCCGTCTGGTTCAGGGAAAACGACTTTGCTTCGCTGTTTAAATGCTCTTGAAATACCGACAAAAGGGGTTATCACGATTGATAACCATGAATTAAACTTTGCCAATCAAGTATCAAAAAAAGATCTCATTCGTTTTCGTCGTTTGACCGGCATGGTGTTTCAAAGCTATAACTTATTTCCGCACATGACAGCATTGGAAAACGTCATGGAAGGACCTGTCACAGTCAAACAAGTGCCAAAAGAAGAAGCGAGACGTAAAGCAGAAGAATTATTAGTAAAAGTTGGTTTGGGCGAACAAATGCATTTATATCCTTTTCAATTATCAGGAGGACAGCAGCAGCGGGTCGGCATTGCTCGAGCGCTTGCAATGGAACCAAAAGTCATGCTTTTTGATGAACCAACCTCTGCACTGGATCCTGAATTGGTTGGAGAAGTATTAAAGGTGATGAAGGATCTCGCGAATGAAGGAATGACAATGGTTGTCGTTACACACGAAATGCGTTTTGCACGAGAAGTGGCAGACGAAGTGATCTTTATTGACCAAGGAAGAATAATCGAGCGTGGCCATCCTAATCAAATCTTTACAAACCCAATGCATGAACGAACCAAACAATTCTTGCAACTGATTCAATAAAAACCCCAAGCGAATCGCTTGGGGCTTTGTTTTTAGCCATGTTATTTAGTTGGGAAATGTCCGCTAAGTTGTTGTTGTGCCATTGTAACAAGGCGTTTTGTAATTTCGCCACCAACTGAACCGTTCGCGCGAGAAGTTGCATCTGGACCAAGAGTTACACCAAACTCTTGCGCGATTTCGTATTTCATTTGGTCGATTGCTTGTTGCGCACCGTATACTAACAATTGATTTGTGTTGTTTGTTGCCATAGTGAATTCATCTCCTCATTTTAGATTGATGGTTGGGTTAGCTGGACTTGCACCAGCGATGCGTGAATATTCACGCTGCCATCTTGGCTTAACCCATCGAAGTGTGATGGTTGTTGCGCTTTGTACTATTATTTTGGTGAAAAATTTTTTTATTATTCTCTTTTGTTTGTGGTAATTTATTGAGAATCGGGCAAGATAATGGAAAATGGCGAATGAATGATAGGGAGAAGATGACATGAGTATTTGCCCATTATGTAATGGATTACGAACCATTTCTTTTGAATGTGAGGATTGTGGCCATTTGTTGAAAGATGAAGGAAAAGTAACCGATTATTTTGATGATTACAGCCCTTACATGGAAATAGACCTTATGAAACAAGTCGATGGATATCCATCTACAAAAAGCCGTCATCAATGTGCACATTTGTTTCATTGTTATTATTGCGGGAAAGACGAAATAAAATTCATCCATGAATAAACCCGTTCCGAGAAGTGGAACGGGTTTTTGTTTATGCTTTTTCGCTGTTCGAACGGATGCGTAATTCAGTGTTAACATCAAAGAAATGCGCTTTATTCATATCTAATGCAAGTTCAACAGTTTGCCCCGGTTTAATTTCTGTACGCGCATCGACACGAGCGACAAATTCTTGCCCGTTAATCTGTGAATAAACCATGATTTCCGCACCCATTAACTCAGCAACTTCTACATGAGCTGTAATTTTTGTGTTTTGTGATGCTTCAATGAAGACAGGTTCATCATGGAAATCTTCAGGACGAATACCTAAAATGACTTCTTTGCCGACATATCCTTGTTCACGAAGTGTTTTCATTTTTCCTTCTGGAACGGCAATTTTTACATCACCGATCACAAATACGCCGTCTTGAAGGACACCTTTTAAGAAGTTCATCGCTGGTGAGCCGATGAAGCCGCCGACGAAAATGTTTTCAGGTTTTTCATACACTTCTTTTGGCGTACCGACTTGTTGAATAACGCCATCTTTCATAACGACTAGACGAGTAGCCATTGTCATTGCTTCCGTTTGGTCGTGTGTAACGTAAATCGTTGTTGTGCCTAGGCGTTGATGCAATTTTGCGATTTCTGCACGCATTTGTACACGCAATTTCGCATCAAGGTTAGAAAGAGGTTCGTCCATTAGGAATACTTTTGCATCGCGAACGATTGCGCGTCCCAATGCTACGCGTTGGCGTTGACCACCTGATAATGCTTTTGGTTTGCGGTCTAAGTATTGTTCAAGACCGAGGATGCGCGCTGCTTCACGAACGCGGCGGTCAATTTCGTCTTTCGGGAATTTGCGCAGTTTTAGACCGAATGCCATGTTGTCATAAACGCTCATATGTGGATAAAGCGCATAGTTTTGGAAAACCATCGCGATGTCACGATCTTTTGGAGCAACGTCATTCATTCGTTTTCCATCAATGTAAAGGTCACCTTTTGAAATTTCTTCAAGTCCAGCAATCATGCGCAGTGTTGTTGATTTTCCGCAACCAGACGGACCGACGAAAACGATAAATTCTTTATCCTTAATATGAAGGTTAAAATCTTTAACCGCAACAACATTATTATCGTAAATTTTATACACATGCTCTAAACGAAGTTCAGCCATATGTACAGCCTCCTTTATGGAATCGTTTACATTCGCTTTAAGCATATAAAAAAAGAAGTCCATTCGTAAATGGACAGTGTGCACAAAAAAAGAAAACGTTTTCGAGCAATGTGCTTAAAAATCATTTTGTTCGTTATACAAAATGGCTAAATAGGTGGCGATTGCTCCTTTAAATTGTTTAATATCAACCCCTGTTTTTTCAATAAATTTATCGATTCGATACTGTAAGCTGTTGCGGTGCATGTACAATTTTTTCGCTGCTAGCGATGCGTTCAAGTTACATTCAAAAAATGTTTTGACGGTTTCAAGAAGTTGTAGATCATCTTTTACATCATTTAAAAAGTAAGTGGCGTACGATAAATCGAAATTTTTCATCAACAAAAGCGGAAACACATCTTCAATTGAGTATACTTTTTGTTTTGGTATGTTGGCAGCGGCCAATTGAAAATAGCGCTTTTCTGCGGCAAAGAGATGCAACAGCTCAGGAGAGTGTCGGCATTTTTGACCGATATAGGCACGTAGCTGAATGTAAAAATCGCTGCATAACGTATCAATGAGATCGCTGAGAGAAAAGAAGTTGTTCTCTTCTTCGCTTTTTTTCTCAATGACAATCACTTGATGCTCATCTTCCCAGACGATGACAACATCAGGAGGAAATAATCCTTTCAGCGCTTCTGTAAAATCTTGTTGGTCTACGGCCGCTTTTTGAATCTGAAAATAAATAAAACGATCATATAAACTGGATGGTAGTTTGGCAAACGCCTCTTGATCTTTTTGGATTAAAAAACGATACCACATTCGTTGTTCATCGTTCATCCATATGGAAGGTTGAGCAAGAGGGGTTAAGAAAATGGATAAAAGCTCTCTTTCTTTGACGGTCAATCGATCTTTTTGAATGCCGATGACTTCCCCGTTTTTGGATGAAAACCATTCATATCGTTCAGGATGGTTTGTTGGTTCGTCAATGACAATGGCATCTTTATAATGTGCTCGCAATTTTTCGATCATGATTCCCCAATTCCTTTCGTCTCCCATCGTCATATGCATTATATCAAAGAAAGCGCTTTTAAGGTCAATGATATCAATTCAAAGCGGCAAGAGTTGTTCTCTTGCCGCTTCAGTGTTTGATTTATTTGATTTCATGTGGCGGTTGTTGTTCTGGTAAATCTCTTGCTTCTTCAATGTTGGTGGCATTGTAACAAGAGTAGACATTTCCTCCTGCCATTCCTTCATTAATCATTCGATCAATATCCATCTCATATTGCTCTCGACCTTCATAGTAAGAGTCTTTTCGCTTCAAATTTGATCCCCCCTTTTAACCGTTATTGTGGATGATGTCGAAAAAAGTATTCATCGTTTCTGTTTCTGTTGCATAGCTCTTTTAAAGAGGTGATAAACTTCTGCCACTTCCCCCGAACAAAAATGTCATCGGCAATTCGAATTTATATATTTTAGAGGTGAAAACAATGATGGTTCAAGTGTTACGAAATTTAATGGAACAAGATGAGGCGCTCAGTAAGGAGGAGGAAGCGTTTCTTCAGTATATTTATTTGTTGAATGCGGGACATTACTATGAAAAACAAAACAACGAAAAAGATGAAAGCCATTTGAATGATTTTGACTTATTGATCAAAGAGTTAAGAAAAATTGGTTTATATGAACAAGCGTTGCTTCATACGAAAAATAAGACGGAAAAAGAAATGTTTCTTCAGTTATTAACTCATTGTATGGATACCGCTCAACAGCTCATTCAGCGCATTCGTCACGATTAAATTTGCGCTTCCTACGGACAAGCCCTATAATGAATGTTTAGGGTAATCCTTTGAAAGAAAGGAGATCATTATGGGGCTTTTTTTCTATTTATTGTTTATGATTGTTGTCGGCGCTTTAATCGGCGGGGTAACGAATGCATTAGCGATTAAAATGTTGTTTAGACCATACAAACCGATTTATATAGGCGGAAAGCGTTTGCCGTTTACACCTGGATTAATTCCAAAACGACGTCAAGAATTAGCCCAGCAACTTGGACGAATGGTTGTTGAACATTTACTGACACCGGAAGGAATTCGCCGGAAAATGAACGATGAGAAGTTTATACAAGAAATGGTAAATGGAGCGCAAAAGGAAGTTGAAAAGTGGCTTCAAAGCGAACGGACGATTGCGGAATGGCTTGAAAAGGTAGGCGTTGAACAACCGATCAAAAAAATGAATGAAAAAATAGGCGAATATGTGGAAAAAAGATATGGCGAAATAGCAGAAAGAAATCAAAATCGTCCGATTCATGAGGTATTTCCTCAATCGGTATTGTATAAAGTAGAAGAAACGATTCCTTCTGTAGCGAGCTATATTTTGGCAAAAATAAGCGAGTATTTTGAAAGCGAAGAAGGAAAGCAGCGAATTGATGCGATGATTAATGAATTTTTACAAAGCCGCGGAATGTTTGGAAATATGATTCAAATGTTTCTTGGCAATGTCAGTTTAGCCGACAAAGTGCAGCCAGAAATCATTAAATTTTTGCACAGTGACGGTGCAAAACAATTATTGCTCAATTTGCTTATGCAAGAATGGGAAAAAGTAAAAACGTATCGCGTTTCGGACTTGGAGCGTTGGATTGATCGTGAAACGGTTGTCGTTTTCTTAAAGGAAAAAGTCATTCCAAACATCGGCTTTGAACAATATCTTACCAAACCAATCGGTCAGATTATTCTTCCTTATCATGAACGTTTACGAAATGAATGGATTCCAAAGCTCGTTCGTTCGTTTATTCAAGCATTAACAGAACGAGTGGATGTGTGGGTGGAACGCCTTCAGTTAGAAGAGATTGTGCGAACGGAAGTAGAGTCGTTTTCTGTCGAACGATTAGAAGCGATGATTTTAGAGATTTCCCGACGAGAATTTAAAATGATTACATATGTGGGAGCTTTGTTAGGCGGGATCATTGGATTATTGCAAGGAATCATCGGAATGGTCATTCAATAAGGCATACAAATGGATTTGGGTTCATAAGGTAAAGAGGAGAGTACAATAAGGGAGGCATTTGTATGTCCATGACCGTTCTTGAAGCAGCGAAACATTTAGAAGAAGCGATTCGCCACAGCCAACCGTTTGCGCAGCTTCGTCAAGCGTATGCGGAGATTCAACGGGACAGCGCAGCGAGGCAAATGTTCGAGCATTTTCGATCGATGCAGCAGGAGATACAGACAAAACAGATGAACGGATTCGAAGTAACTGAGAGGGAAATAGAGGCATTACAACGGGCAATGGCATCAATCGAAGCAAATGGCAAATTAGGAAAGCTCATTCAAGCGGAACAGCGTTTGAATGAGCTATTTGCACAAGTAACAAACGCGATGTTTCGCCCGATTGAAGATTTGTATGCAGGACGCTCATGAAAATGAGTGTTCTTTTTTTTATGAAGTTGTCATAGCTATGGTGATGAAGAGATATGACGACATCGAGGGGGAGACAAAATGATCTATAAGTTGCTTGCGCTGAACATTGATGGAACATTATTAAAAAATAATGGTCGTCTGGAACGAGGAACGAAAGAAGCGATTGAATTTGTTAAGAAAAAAGATGTATATATTACGCTTATGACAGGGCGCAATTTTATGTCCGCCAAAAAAGTGGCAAAAGCGTTGAAGCTTGATTCATTTCTCATTACATTTCACGGAGCGGTCATTGGAAGATCGCTTGATGAAAAATTATATGAATCGATGATTCCAGCAGAAAAAGCATTCAATATTGTGCAAATATTAGAAAATTTTGATTGCAATATTCGTCTTTTGCATGAACGATACTCACTTGGCAACCGTAAAAAAATACAAAACAACATGGTCGCAAAGACGATCTTAACTTATGGCGATCCGTTTTTTTATCCGACGCAATTTGTCGATTCTCTTGGTGATGTATTGCGTGATGAACCGATTGACGTTGCTAAAATCGATGTTTTTTTCGCAAGTGAAGAAGAGCGAGAGGAAGCTGTTGAAACGTTGCAAAACGCATTTACGGGCATTCAATTAAAAAAACAGCAACAAGGAAGAATAGAAATTTTACCAAGCGGTGTTTCGAAGTTAAATGGGTTAATCCGCCTTGGAAAAGAACTGAACATTTCGCTAAAAGAAATGGTTGTCATTGGCGATGGAATGGATGATATTCCAGCCATTGAAGCAGCTGGATTGGGAGTCGCGATGGGAAATGCGCCGAACGAAGCGAAAAAAGCAGCGAATTGGGTGACTCGTTCAAACGAGCAGCTCGGTGTCGCTTACATGATTAAGGAACATTTTCGCAAGCAGCAACGCCCTGAATTTTTACAAAAAATACGTATAGCGGAGCAGAAATGATTCTCCGCTTTCCTTTTGTTGTTTCTTGACGAACTTTTCACTTCTTCTGTAAACTTAAATGAGTTTGACACTTTGAAGTGAAAGGTGATTCAATTGCGCATTCAAATTAGCGGATTATATCCGATTGAGCTGTTTCAGCGTCCGATGGAAGTCATTACGGATTTGTTTTTTGAAGAAAAAGAAGTGTCGCTGTTGCCGATGGAGCATGCGGATGTACTCGTGACGATGAATATAAATGAAGGTTCTTCTTTGGTTGTTGAAGGAATATTGCAAGAAGTGAAAACAGGAAAAACGTTCACCGCTCATTATGAAAGAGAATGGAGAACGAATGACGAGAAGGAACGTTTGAAGCAAATAAAAAATGCGGTTTCTCATGTGTATTTAACATTGTTTCAAGATTATACGGGATTGTTGCAGCATTGGGGAATTTTAACAGGAGTTCGTCCCGTTAAATTGCTTCACCAAAAATTGCGTTCCGGTTTAACAAAGGAAGAAGCGCATCGACAATTGCGAGAAGACTATTTAGTAACGGACGAAAAAATCCAATTAATGCAGGAAATTGTGGATCGGCAATTAGCAGTTGTTCCAGATTTGTACAATTTGTCTCATGAAGTGAGCATTTATATCGGAATTCCATTCTGTCCGACCAAGTGCGCTTATTGCACGTTTCCGGCTTATGCGATTAACGGCCGTCAAGGGTCTGTTGATTCGTTTCTTGGCGGGCTTCATTATGAAATGCAAGAAATCGGGCGCTTTTTAAAAGAGCGCGGCATCAACATTACGACCATTTATTATGGCGGCGGTACGCCGACAAGCATTACGGCCGAGGAAATGGACATGTTGTATGAACACATGTATAAGTCGTTTCCAAATGTTGAAAACGTTCGTGAAATTACGGTTGAAGCTGGCCGACCTGACACGATTACACCGGAAAAACTAGCTGTATTAAAAAAGTGGAACATTGATCGGATTAGTATTAATCCGCAGTCATATATTCAAGAAACGTTAAAAGCGATCGGTCGTCATCATACAGTGGAAGAGACGATCGAAAAGTTCCATCTGGCGCGGGAAATGGGAATGAACAATATTAACATGGATTTAATTATTGGCCTTCCAGGCGAAGGAGTCGACGAGTTTAACTATACGTTAGCGGAGACAGAAAAATTAATGCCAGAGTCCGTAACCGTTCATACGTTGTCATTTAAGCGTGCTTCAGAAATGACAAAAAACAAGGAAAAGTACAAAGTTGCAGATCGCGATGAAATTAGCGCGATGATGAAAAATGCTCAACATTGGACGAAGAAAAATGGATATGTTCCTTACTATTTGTATCGTCAAAAAAATATTCTCGGCAACCTTGAAAATGTCGGTTATGCGCTTCCAGGACAAGAAAGTATTTATAACATTATGATCATGGAGGAGCAACAAGCGATTATTGGGCTTGGTTGTGGAGCAGCGAGCAAATTTGTTCATCCGCAAACAGGAAAAATTACGCGCTTTGCGAATCCGAAAGAGCCGAAAGTATACAACGAAAATTATGTGCACTATACAAATGAAAAATTAAAAATTATGGATGAATTGTTTAAAAGCCCCGACGTTTGATCGGGGCTTTTATCGATGAAAAAGAATGAGCTTTCCGCTTGATGACGTGCAACGGTGCGTCTTTTCTTCATAATGTTTCTCTTTTAGTTTTTGTTCGCCAATTTTTTTGGCCTCTTCATCGCTTGCCGCTGTGAACGTTTCTTCAAGCAATTTTTCTCCCGTTTTTTCAAAAACCGTTAATGTATATGTTTTCATCTCCGCGACATCCCCTTTGTGAAAACTCTTTTTTATGGACTATTCGTTAAAAATGTTCGTTTTCCTTCTTAAAATGCTTCTATTTTGTTCGTTTTTTGCATAATTGTGAACTAAGACAAGCGAATGAGGAGGTAGAAAGATGTTTGTAGCACTTATCATTTTGGGAATTATCGTTAGCGGATACATGGCGATTCGGACAGCTGCGAAAGAAAGAGCAATCGACGAGGCGATGATTGAAAAAGAAGGAGAAGTGTATATGGAGCGAATTCGCCAAGCGCGTGCAAAACAGCAAGGGTCCTTGTAAATTTTATTTTTTCTAAATTCACAAAAAATTCGCTTCACTTTTTCTCTTTTCATGTTAGGATATATATTATTAAATTTTTGAGAATATTTTGAGGGGGAGAAAACAGTGAAACGAGCGTACAATTTCAATGCAGGTCCGTCATCGCTTCCGCTTTCTGTTTTGAAGCGAGCGCAAGAAGAATTGCTGAACTTTCAAAATACGGGCATGTCGGTGATGGAATTAAGCCATCGCAGCAAAGAATATGATGCTGTACATAATCGAGCGCAAACGCTATTGAGAAAACTAATGAACGTTCCCGAAACACATGATATTTTATTTTTACAAGGCGGAGCAAGCTTGCAATTTTCAATGGTACCGATGAATTTGCTTCATGAGGGCGAAGTAGGAAACTACGTATTAACGGACTCTTGGTCAGATAAAGCATTGAAAGAAGCGAAAAAAGTCGGAAAGACGCATGTTGCGGCATCATCGAAAGAAGATCGTTACAAATATATTCCAAAAATCGATGATATTCGTCTTTCCGATCATGCTGCTTATTTGCATATTACATCGAACAATACGATCGCTGGAACACAGTGGCATGAATTTCCGAACGTAGTGACAAATTTAATTGCTGATATGTCCAGTGATATTTTGAGCCGTGAAATTGATGTTGAGAAATTTGCGCTTATTTATGCGGGGGCGCAAAAAAATTTAGGGCCTTCTGGTGTAACGGTTGTCATTATTCGCAAAGATTTGCTTGAGAAAAGTTCTGACTCGCTTCCGACCATGTTAAACTACAAAACATATAGCGAGAGCCGTTCGCTTTACAATACGCCGCCAACATTTGCGATTTATATGCTATCGCTTGTGTTAGAATGGGTAGAAGAGCAAGGTGGTGTGAAAGCGATTGAAAAACGAAACAGAGAAAAAGCTGCTCTTTTATATAACTGCATCGATGAAAGCGACGGTTTTTATCGGGCACATGCAGAAAAAGGAAGCCGTTCATTTATGAATGTCACGTTTACATTACCGAACGAGGAGCTGACAAAAAAGTTTTTAACCGAGGCCAAAGAGAGAGGATTGATCGGTTTAGCCGGCCATCGTTCTGTCGGTGGATGCCGTGCTTCGATTTATAATGCAGTCGATTATGAAGCGTGCGAAGTGCTAGTAGACTTTATGCAGAAATTTAAAAAGAATGTTTCCTGAAAATTTTTTCTTCACCTTATTACTTTAAAGTGATATAATGATACTAAATTTATTTGAGATGAGTAAGAGATTAGACGAGGAGAGATGAGAAATGAATACGAGAGTGTTAGTGTTACTAGCTTTGTTTGTTGGGATCGGGGCGGTATTGCACGCTGTTATTCCGGGATTTTTCTTCGGAATGAAGCCTGACATGATGTTAACGATGATGTTTTTGGGCATTTTGCTATTTCCAAACAAAACAGCAGTCGGTTTGTTGGCGATAGCGACAGGAATTATTTCAGGGATGACAACGAGTTTTCCGGGAGGCTTTCTTCCGAATGTAATTGATAAACTCGTGACCGCTTTCTTCTTTTTTACACTTTTATTAATTGTGAAAAAGAGGGTGTCTTCGACTGTAACAGCCTCTTTACTTACAGCGATCGGCACAGTCATTTCTGGAATCGTGTTCTTGACGGCAGCGCTTCTCATTGTCGGTCTGCCAGGTGGAACAACGTTCTCTAGTTTATTTGTTGCTGTCGTGCTTCCTGCTACAGTTGTCAATACGATTGTCATGATCGTTCTTTATCCAATTGTGCAATCGATTTTTAGGCGTGCCAAACTGGCTGTGCAGCAATAAAATAGAGAAAAACCCGATCCTTTTCGATCGGTTTTTTCCTTATTGAAAACGGATGGAAATAAGAGCGATGATCAAAAACAGGAAGGCAAGACTACCGTATAGCCCGATCCGCTGTCTCAACACTTTTTTTGGTGGATACATTCGCGCTTTATTTAATGATAAAAGTGTTGCGATCATGAAACAAAGACAAAAAAAACTGATGATGAAACTTCCAATAATCATATTCCCTCCTCCTATGTAAGGGGTGTTCATCATCTATTTTTATTTGAAACATTATTGAAAAATTCTAAAATTTCCATCTTTATTAATTGTTATTTTACTGGCATAATAAGAAATAAAAGAAGTGAACATAGAAAAGTGGGTGGAGAGATGAAAATCACGGAACGACATTATTCTATAAAAGAGGCAATGCTATTTAGCCAACGAATTGCACAACTAAGCAAAGCGTTATGGAAGTCGATCGAAAAAGATTGGCAGCAATGGATTAAGCCTTTTGACCTCAACATTAACGAGCATCACATTTTATGGATTGCTTATCATTTAAAAGGAGCATCTATTTCAGAGATTGCTAAGTTTGGTGTGATGCACGTATCAACAGCATTTAACTTTTCAAAAAAATTAGAGGAACGAGGATTGCTTTCCTTTTCTAAAAAAGAAGATGATAAGCGAAATACGTATATCGAATTAACCGAAAAAGGGGAAGAAATTTTATTAAAATTAATGGAATCATATGATCCAAAACATAACTCTGTATTTAATGGAGCGTTACCGTTATATGATTTATACGGAAAATTTCCGGAATTTTTAGAAATGATGTGTATTATTCGAAATATTTACGGAGACGACTTTATGCAAATCTTTGAGCGTTCTTTTCAAAATATCGAAAACGAATTTATCGAGGAAGACGGGAGTTTAAGAAAGAAAAATGAGCGTAAAGAAAAAGAAGAAGTAGAGAGTTTATAATTCATCAAGTTTTTGTAATAATTGCTGGAATTCGGTCATCAAAGGAACAAACATTTGCTGTTTCAATAAAGCGTCGATTGTTTGTTCGAGCGGAAGTTTCGGATGAAGCATTCCAGCAAAATGAGTTAAAAGCGGAGTGAAGACGATCAATCCTTCCGCTTTTTGTTTTTCGTATTCTTCACTTAAGGTTTCGCATAGCTTTAACGTTTCATCCACTTCTTCTTTTGTTAGTCCAGCTTGCATAATTAAATAATAAAACGGTTTCTTTTCACGGTCGATCATTTGCAGCAATAAAGAATGATAATATTCCAGTTTCGCTATTCGTTCTTCTAACGTGCTCATTTTCTTTTTTAACGTGTCCATTTCTTTTTTTGCTCCTTTTTGTATCATCATGTGTATTATTTTAGCGGAATGAGCGCGATAATGAAATGATGTTATTGATTTATTAGGAAAATCGTTGTAAAGTATTTGAGTAAGTCTTTTGTACATAAAAGGGAAAGAGAGAAATAGGAGGGGAATCATATTGACTTTGTATTTCATACCCCTTGCAACCGTCATTTTATTTTTTATTAACCAGCTCACGAATACGCTTTGTATTCAAAAAGAAATCCCGGAAGAAAAACAGCCGAAAGTTTTTCGAACGATCAATGTGCTCATTACCATTTTGCTTATTTCTTCCTACATTGAAGTGCTATTTACGTAAAAAAGCTGACAGTTTTCCTGTCAGCTTTCCCGTTTTTAGTATGCTTAATAAAATAAACATGCACAGCCGACAATAATTAATAAAATGAACAACACAACGATTAACGCAAATCCTCCGCCACAACCTGCGCTCATGTAGGCCACCTCCTTTTCGTAGCACTTTCGACACTGTATCTTATGTTCAATGTGAAGGAAATGTATGGGCGGATTTGTGACTAAAACGTTTTAGCTTCGTGAAAAAATATGGTATTATAGTTAATGTTGTGATTTTTGATGCGAATAAATTAATAGTAGGAGTTGTGAGAAAAAATGAAAAAGTGGGTAATTGCAGTTTCAACGGCGGCAACCATTTTAGCTCTTTCCGCTTGCAACAGCGATGCGGATGTGATCGTTGAAACGAAGGCAGGAAACATTACAAAAGAAGAGCTTTATAACGAAATGAAGGCTCGCTTCGGTAAAGAAGTGTTGCGTGATCTCGTGCATGAAAAAGTGTTGAGCAAAGAATTTAAAGTAACAGACAAAGAAATCGAAAAAGAAATGGACAAGTTAAAAGAAATGTATGGCATGCAATATGAGCTCGCTGTGCAGCAAAACGGAGAAGAAGCGATTCGTAAAATGGTGAAATTAGATTTATTACGCCAAAAAGCCGCGATGAAAGACGTAAAAGTGACAGAAGAAGAATTGAAAAAGTATTATGATGAATATAAACCGAAAATAAAGGCGAGCCATATTTTAGTCGATGATGAGAAAACGGCAAGAGAAATTAAAGAAAAACTCGAAAAAGGCGAGGATTTCGCAAAATTAGCGAAAGAATACTCAAAAGATGCGGGTTCGGCAGCGAATGGCGGTGACTTGGGCTGGTTCGGTCCTGGAAAAATGGTTAAGGAATTTGAGGATGCTGCTTATTCATTGAAAGTAGGCGAAATTAGCGACCCTGTTAAAACGGATTACGGTTACCATATCATTAAGGTAACGGATAAGGAAGAGAAAAAATCATTTGAAGAAATGAAAGATGAAATTGAGTTTGAAGTAAAACGAAGCAAGCTAGACCAAACGAAAGTACAATCTGAATTAGAGAAACTAATGAAAAAAGCAGATGTCAAAGTAAAAGACGAATCGCTAAAAGGCGCTTTAGAGGAAGCGAAATAAAAAAAGGAGTCGACGAAATCGACTCCTTTTTATAATGCTTGTTGAATTTGTTCGGCAATTTCTTTTAAATCAGCGAATGTATATTCGCTTTCATGCGATTTCCATACCGCACCAAAGCCGTCGCCTTTGCCGTAGCGCGGAATTAAGTGCATATGGTAGTGGAATACGGTTTGTCCGGCAACTTCTCCGTTGTTGCTTAACACATTTAAACCGAGAGGAGAAAATTGTTTTTGAATGGCATTTGCAATCTTTGGAACAACTTCGAATAAATGGCTTGCAATTTCTGGAGTAAGCTCAAATATATTTTCTTTATGTACTTTTGGAACAACGAGCGTATGCCCTTTCGTTACTTGGCTAATATCGAGAAATGCAAGAACATGTTCGTTTTCAAATACTTTTGCACAAGGAATTTCTCCGTTAATGATTTTGCAAAAAATACAGTCGCTCATAAAAATTCCACCTTTCTTTCCATTTTTAGCTTCATTTTAACATAGAATTGTTTTGTGATGAAAACGGAAAGAGCAGGATGCAAAATCCGTTGAAGGAAGCATCCTGCTCGCGTTGAAGAGGGAAGGTTATTCAGTGTCTTTTGGAAACACCTCATTTATCAGTAGATTTTTTACGCAAATGCGAGCAATTTCTTGTTCAAGATGACCATCCCCTTTTGATCGGGAGTGCATTTGGTGACTTTTGTGAACACCTCATTGGCAAGTTGTTACAGGCTAACAAATGTGCGGCCCGTAGACACCTCATTTCATCATGTTCTTGAACTTCTCTGCTTTTGACATTGCGAATCACTACTTTTGATTGTTTGTCCCTCTTCGGTTATTATCCTATCCTCTTTCACTTTTGCTTATTCATCGGATTTGTTAAAATAAAAAATAATGATGTAGAAAGGGATCAATGAATATGGCGTTGCTGGAAGTGAAAAATCTTTACGGTGGTTATACCAATCAAAATGTTTTAAATGACCTTTCGTTTACAGTAAATGAAAAAGAAATAGTTGGTTTAATTGGTTTAAATGGGGCGGGGAAGAGTACGACCATTAAGCATATTATCGGGTTAATGGAGCCGCGAAAAGGGACGATATCCATTAACGGAAAAACGTTTCAACAAGAGCCACATGAGTATCGAAAACAATTTACATACATTCCGGAAATGCCGTTGCTTTACGAAGAGTTAACGTTAGAAGAACATCTTCAGTTGACAGCGATGGCGTATGGGGTGAAAAAAGCCGACTATGAACGGCGGTTGCCGCTTTTATTGAAAAAATTTCGAATGGAAAAGAAGTTAAAATGGTTTCCTGCTCATTTTTCTAAAGGAATGAAGCAAAAAGTCATGATTATGTGCGCCTTTTTAGTAGAGCCGCGGTTATATATCATTGACGAGCCGTTTGTCGGCTTAGATCCGCTTGGCATTCAATCTCTCCTTGATTTGTTAAACGAGATGAAGGAAAAAGGTGCAGGAATTTTAATGTCAACGCATATTTTAGCGACAGCTGAGCGCTACTGCGATTCATTCGTCATTTTGCATAATGGCAAAGTAAAAGCGAAAGGCTCATTGCCGATGTTGCAACAGCAATTGCAGTTGCCGAATGCAACGTTAGATGAAATTTATTTACAATTGACGAAGGAAGAGGAAGATGATTGACGGAAAACAATTATGGAAACAACGCTTTATTGCACATTTCCATGAAATCAAGCGCTATTTACGCTATATGTTGAACGATCATTTGCTATTTGTATTGTTGATTGGAATCGGTGCAGGTGCTGTTTTTTATAAACGATGGGTCGATGAGCTCGAGTCATTTCCTTATGCGTTCGTTGCGTCGCTCTTTTTTTCATTCTTTTTGACGCGCAGTCCCGTACGAACGTTATCAAAAGAAGCGGATCTTGTTTTCTTGTTGCCAGCGGAAAAAGCATTAGCGCCTTATTTCCTTCGAGCATGCATTTTTAGCTTTGTTATGCAGGCATATGTGTTGTTGATGTTACTTGTTGCTTTCACTCCGCTTCATTTAAAATTTGCGGAATCATCATGGCTGCTTTTTTTCCTCGGTTTGCTTATGCTAAAAGCGTGGAATATGATGATCGAGTGGAAGGGAAACTTTTTTGTGGAGCCGCTTACGCATCGTCTTAGTTTTGTTGCGCGGGCGATGCTCAATTTCCTTTTCGTTTATTTTACATTAACGAAATCTTTTCCTTTTTTGGTTAGTTTGATTTTGATCATGGCTGCTTTGATTCTTTATTTTCATAAAGCGACGAAACAAAAAGGATTAAAGTGGGAGCGGTTGCTTGAACAGGAACGAAAACGAATGCATGCGTTTTATCGCTTAGCCAATTTATTTACGGATGTTCCGCATTTAAAACAAACGGTGAAACGGAGAAAATGGCTTGATTTTTTGCTGTCGTTCATCGGCGAAAAACAAGAAAATGCGTATGTTTATTTACATGCCCGTACGTTTTTCCGAGCAGGTGATTATTTCGGGATATACGTTCGATTGACGATCATTGGGTCATTGTTGATTTATGCCATCTCATACGGAAAAGTGCTGATCGCAATCCTTTTTCTTTACGCCACAGCACTTCAGCTGCTTCCGTTGTTTCACCATCATCGCGGACATACGTTATTGCAGTTGTATCCGTTAGATGATCACCAAAAGAAAAAGTCGTTTTTCCGCTTCTTGTTTTGCTTACTAACGGTGCAATTGCTCGTTTTTTCGCTCATTGTTTTATGGACAGAAAGCAGGTTAGCTGCGCTTCTTTCCTTTGCTGGAGGAATGTTCTTTCTTTGGATCTTCTTGTTTATATATACACCGAAAAGATGGAAATAAAAATAAGAAGCGGGAGATCCGCTTCTTATTTTTTCATGTATTCAATCGCAGCCAAACCGAGCGTTTTGGCAGCGATGAGCATCGCTTTTTCATCGAAATCAAATTTTGGATGATGATGTGGAAATGGATTGGTTGTTTGTTCCGATTTCGCTCCTGTGATGAAAAACGTTCCTTTTACATGTTGTAAATAGTAAGCAAAATCTTCCCCGCCCATGTGCGGTTCAGCTTCCACAATATGCGTCACTTCAGGGACTCGTTCGGCTATTTTGATTAAAAAGTTTGTTTCTTCTTCATGATTGACAACAGGTGGATATCCGCGCGTATACGTATAGCTGTACGTACAATCGGCTGCCAAGCACGTCCCTTTGACAATGCGTTCAATTTCATGTTCGATGTCCGTGCGTGTTTTTTCATCGAATGTGCGCACGGTTCCGACAAGTTTGGCTGTATCCGCAATGACATTAAAAGCGTTATCAGCGACAAACGAACCGATCGAAACAACAGCCGGCTGCAACGGATTCACGCGTCGGCTTACAATTTGCTGCAAGTTTAAAACAAGTTGGGAAGCAATGACGATCGCATCTTTTGTTTTATGCTGTTGGGCTCCATGTCCTCCTGACCCTTGAATGACGATTTCAAAACGGTCCGCTGCGGCCATAATCGGTCCAACCCGATATTGAATCGTTCCCGTTGGTTCTGTTGCCCATAAATGCGTGCCGAAAATGACTTCGACTCCTTCCAAACATCCATCTTCAATCATGGAAATGGCTCCGCCTGGCGCATATTCCTCTGCATGTTGGTGAATAAGGACGATCGTGCCTTCCCATTCGTCACGCAATTCATGTAGCACTTTTGCAAGCACAAGTAATGTGGCGGTATGGCCATCGTGCCCGCATGCATGCATAACACCTGGAACGGTGGATTTATACGGGACGTCTTTTTCATCTTGAATAGGCAATGCATCAAAATCTGCGCGCAAAGCGACGGTCTTTCCTTCGTTTTTTCCAACGATTTTGGCGACGACCCCATTGCCGCCGACATTCTCGCGCACCGGAATGCCTAACTTTTTATAATAGTCAGCGATGTATTTGGCAGTTTTATATTCCTGAAAGGAAAGCTCTGGATGTTGATGAAGATAGCGGCGAATGGCGACCATTTCGTCGTAATACGATTGCAAGCGAGCAAATAACTTTTCAATCACGGGCATTCGCTCCTTTGGTTTTTGTTTCCATTATATCATGAGGAATTGACAAATGGCATAAAAACAAATTAATATACCCATATATGTATTAGTGGAGGGTGAAATGATGATAAGCATGATTGTGAATGGCATTCTCATTTTGCTGCTATTCTATTTGGTTATTACGAAAATGTTGCCAACAAAAGGGGTCAAACATATCACTCCAGATGAATTAAAAGCATTGTTAAACGATCGAAAAAATCGCCAGTTTGTAGATGTGCGCACAACCGCTGAATTTCGTGCTCGACACATTAAGCCATTTAAAAATATTCCGCTTCATGAACTTTCTTCACGGCTTCATGAACTTGACCGTGAAAAAGAAACGGTCGTCATTTGTCAAAGTGGCATGCGCAGCAATCAAGCAACGAAAATATTGGTGAAAAATGGATTTAAAAATGTCATTAACGTCAAAGGCGGAATGAATGCGTGGAATGATTAAAGGCTGACGGGGAGTCAGCCTTTTATTCTTTTTCGTTTGCAATGACATACGTGGTTACATAAGAAGGGCGAGGGAAAATGGACGGTTGTTGGCTGCTTCCTTCTTCTGTTCCTCGTTTTTGATGCGCTTTTTCGTATGCTTTTGATTGTTGCCAGTTTTTAAAGGCAGTTTCATTTTCCCAAAGCGTCATAATGATGTATGTATCGCTTTTCAATGGACGAAGAACGCGAATGGCGACAAATCCCGGTTCTTTTTCAATCAAGCGAGCGCGTTGGCTAAAGCGATGTTCAAATAATGGACGGCCTTCATCGGTAACGGGAATATTGTTGAAAACCGCAAATGCCCCGCCAAGCTCGCCTGCCGCATCTAATATTTCGTATGGCCGAGGTTCATTAAAAACGGTTTCTCCATCGGTTTCATGAACTAATAGAGCTCCGTCGCCTTCGCTAAGCAACAACATGGTTTCGGATGGATAGCGTTCACGCAGCTGATGCAAATAATCAATTGTTCCGTTTGTGATAAAGATTTTTTTCATTGCAATTTCCTCCCTGATTCACTTGTTCCGTGTTTATTTTACCATTTTCTTCATAAACGGCTCCATTTTTGAACTCATGTCGATTTTTCGAACGTTTAACATTGTTGCTATACAGAGAACAAAAAAATGGTATATTTTTAGTTGGTGGAAACTATCGACGGTTTTCGATAAACTAGGCGTATAGTGATTAAAGTAGGAAGGATGGAAGATGAATGAAATTTAACGATACATTTTTGCGCGCCTGTCGCGGAGAAAAAACAGAGCATGTGCCAGTATGGTACATGAGACAAGCAGGAAGATCGCAGCCTGAGTATCGAGCGTTAAAAGAAAAGTATTCACTTTTTGAAATTACGCATCAACCAGAGTTGTGCGCTTATGTTACTCGTTTGCCAGTTGAACAATATAATGTCGATGCAGCGATTCTTTATAAAGATATTATGTCACCGCTTCCAGCGATCGGCGTCGATGTCGATATTAAAGCCGGAATTGGCCCGGTTATTTCAAACCCGATTCGTTCCCTTGCCGATGTCGAACGATTGGGAGAAATCGATCCAGAACATGATGTTCCGTATGTATTAGAAACGATTCGCTTGTTAACGACCGAACAACTGAATGTTCCGCTCATCGGCTTTGCGGGTGCACCATTTACTCTTGCTAGCTACATGATTGAAGGTGGGCCATCGAAAAACTACAATAAAACGAAAGCGTTTATGTACGCTGAGCCAAAAGCATGGTTTGCGTTAATGGATAAATTAGCGGATATGACGATTCGCTATGTAAAAGCGCAAATTCGTGCTGGGGCGAGCGCGATTCAAATTTTCGATTCTTGGGTCGGTGCTGTCAACGCGCAAGATTATCGCTACTTTATTAAACCGACAATGGAACGAATTTTTTCAGCGCTTCGCGAAGAAAATGTTCCTCTCATTATGTTTGGCGTCGGAGCAAGCCATTTAGCGAAAGAATGGCATGACTTGCCGTTAGACGTTGTTGGGCTTGATTGGCGTCTTTCCATTAAAGAAGCGCGGGAGATGGGAATGACAAAAGCGTTGCAAGGAAATCTTGACCCAGCCGTCTTACTGGCACCGTGGGAAGTGATTGAAGAGCGTGTCAAGCGAATTTTAGATGAGGGCATGTCTCATCCAGGCGGATATATTTTTAATTTGGGGCATGGAATTTTCCCACAAATCAAGCCAGAAACGTTAAAGCGTTTAACCGCTTTTATTCATGATTATTCTGCAAAAAAAGCGTGAAAAGATTAGGAGACGATAAAGGATGAGTGGGTGTATGTCGAGAAGAGTAATGGGATTGCTTGTGATGGCGTACGGAACGCCTTATAAAGAAGAAGATTTAGAACGTTATTATACGCATATTCGCCGCGGCAGAAAGCCGTCAGAAGAGATGCTTGCAGAGTTGCGAGCACGTTATGAAGCGATCGGAGGCATTTCTCCGCTTGCGAAAATTACGCTTGAGCAAGCAAAAAAATTAGAGGAACGATTAAACGAAGTGCAAGATGAAATCGAGTTTAAAATGTACCTTGGATTAAAGCATATTGAACCGTTTGTGGAAGATGCGGTGCGCCAAATGCATGAAGATGGAATCGAGGAAGCCGTGAGCATTGTGCTTGCTCCGCATTTTTCAACGTTTAGCGTCCAATCGTATAATGGACGAGCGAAAGCAGAAGCGGAACGTTTAGGCGGGCCGCGCATCCATTCGATTGAAAGTTGGTATCAAGAGCCGAAATTCATTGACTATTGGGTGAATAAAGTAAAAGAAACGTATGCAAAAATGTCGGAAGAAGAGCGCGAGAAAGCAGTGCTGATCGTTTCAGCGCACAGCTTGCCTGAAAAGATTATTGAAATGGGCGATCCATATCCGCAGCAATTGCAGGAAACAGCGGATTTAATCGCCGAAAAAGCAGGAATACAAAACTATGTCATTGGATGGCAAAGCGCAGGAAATACGCCGGAACCTTGGCTAGGTCCAGATGTGCAAGATCTAACGCGTCAACTTCACGAAGAAAAAGGGTATACCGCCTTTGTTTATATTCCAGTGGGCTTTGTTTCTGAACATTTGGAAGTTCTTTATGATAATGACATCGAGTGCAAACAGGTGACTGAAGAAATTGGAGCTAGCTATTATCGTCCGGAAATGCCAAATGCTCAACCACAATTTATTGATGCTTTAGCAACCGTTGTTTTAAAACATCTAGGTAAAGAAGGCGATTCAAAATGAGCGAGGCAAAGCAGAAGGTTGTCGTCATCGGTGGAGGAATTACAGGATTAACGGCTGCTTATTATTTGCAAAAAGAAGCGCGCACGAAACAACTTCCGATTGAGTGTCATTTGATTGAAGCAAGCCATCGTCTTGGCGGGAAAATTCAAACGGCTTATCAGGATGGTTTTATTATTGAGCGGGGACCTGATTCATTTTTGGCGAGAAAGTTAAGCGCTTCTCGCCTTGTCCATGAAGTTGGCCTTGATGATCAGCTTGTTCATAACGCCACTGGGACATCGTATGTTCTCGTCAAACGAAAATTGTATCCGATCCCTGGCGGAGCTGTGATGGGCATTCCAACACAAATCCTTCCGTTTGTGACGACAGGGTTATTTTCTCCGCTTGGAAAATTGCGCGCGGCAGCTGATTTCATTTTGCCGCCGACAAAAACAGAAGGGGACATTTCGCTTGGTCAATTTTTTCGCCGCCGTTTAGGAGATGAAGTGGTTGATCATTTAATTGAACCGCTTTTGTCAGGAATTTATGCAGGGGATATTGATCAACTAAGCTTAATGGCGACATTCCCGCAATTTTTCCATTTAGAACAAAAACACGGAAGCCTGGTGTTGGGAATGAAGCGCTCCACACCGAAGAAAACAGGAAAGGAAAAGAAAGAAAAAGGAATCTTTCAAACGTTAAAAACAGGTCTTGAATCGTTAGTAGAAGCGATCGAGCAAAAATTGGAGCGCGGAACGGTACGAAAAGGAGTACGTGTAGAACGAATTGAAAAAAGCGGGAATCGTTATGAATTGCTTTTAAGCAGCGGTGAAAAAATGGAAGCGGACAGCGTTATTCTCGCTGTGCCGCACATGGCATTGCCTTCTTTATTCCCGCAATGCTCTTTCTTTGCTTCGTTTCAAACGATGCCATCCACATCGGTGGCAACGGTGGCGCTTGCTTTTCCGAAAGAAGCGATCGTAAAAGATATTAACGGAACCGGATTTGTCGTTTCTCGTGACAGCGATTATACGATTACCGCTTGTACGTGGACGCACAAAAAGTGGCCGCATACGACTCCAGAAGGAAAAGTGTTATTGCGCTGTTATGTTGGTCGCGCGGGAGATGAAGCGATTGTCGAACAAACGGATGAAGAAATTGTGAAAGTCGTGATGGATGATTTAAATAAAATTATGAATATCACACAAAAACCAGAGTTTTTTGTTGTGACGAGATGGAAACAATCGATGCCGCAATACATTGTCGGACATCGCGAACGAATGGAACGTGTGAAAGAACAAATGAATGAACAGCTTCCGGGAGTTTTCTTAGCGGGAAGTTCTTACGAAGGGCTAGGCTTACCTGATTGCATTGACCAAGGAGAAGAAGCGGTGAAAAAAGTGCTTCAGTATTTGAATGAAAAGTCGCTTTTAGAGGTTAACTAATGTTAGCCTCTTTTTTGTTGCATTTTCATTTCCGTTATGCTACGATTTTGAACGTAGTGACCAAAATGTTCATTTAGTCAATTAGAGGATGATGCACAATGTCAAATAAAAAACAACAAATTATTGAAGCGGCCACGAAATCGTTCTCATTATTCGGATACAAGGCGACGACAATGGATCAAGTCGCGAAAGTTGCCAATGTCGGTAAAGGAACCATTTATACGTTTTTTAAAAGCAAAGAAGAGCTATTGGACGAAATTGTGTCATCATTGATTGTCGAAATGAAAGAAGCGGCTGAAGAGGTTGTGGATCCGCATCTTTCCTTTTTTGAAAATGCTCATCGGGCCTTATATCGTTTTTTAGAATTTCGCAAAAAGCATCAGTTATTGATCAAATTGCTGCAGGAAGAAAAAGAAATCGGAACGCCAGCTGTGCAGGAAGTCATGAAACGGCTGGAATCGACCATTCTCGCTTACATTAAGCAAAAAATTGAAGCAGCCATTGAAAAAGGTGAAATTAAAAATTGCAATCCAGAAATTACTGCTTTTTTAATGTTTAAAATGTATATCGCTCTTGTATTCGAATGGGAACAAACCCATGAGCCGCTGTCAAAAGAACAAATCGCCGAATTGTTTGAGTTATATTTTTTAAAAGGATTGTCAAAATAGATGATCCTTCTATTTTTTTAAGAAAAAATGACTAAATGAACAAAATGGTCAATATTCTAAAAAAAGGGGGTAGGTCGTTTGCGTGGAATTTCATTGTTTTTTCAAGAGATCAAAGCGATGGCATCGAATCGAAAAATGTTGATTCCTGTTATTGCCGTATTGTTTATTCCGCTTTTATATAGCGGCATGTTTTTATGGGCGTTTTGGGATCCGTACGATCATTTAGATGAGCTGCCAGTGGCTGTTGTGAACAACGACAAAGGCGCCGCATTCAACGGTGAAGAGCTTCACATCGGCGATGATCTCGTTGAAAAGCTAAAGGAAAATAAGCAATTTGATTGGCATTTTGTCGATGAAAAAGAGGGGAAAGAAGGATTAAAACAACAAAAATATTATATGCTTATTGAAATTCCAGAGGATTTTTCAAAAAACGCAACGACATTGCAAGAGGATCATCCAGAAAAGTTAAAACTGATTTATATGCCGAATGAAAGTTTTAACTTTTTATCCGCGCAAATCGGCGGAACTGCTGTCGAGAAAATAAAGGAAGAAGTCGCGAACACGTTGACGACAACGTACGCCGAAGCGATGTTTGACAACATTAAAAAGATGGCAAACGGATTAAGTGAGGCGAGTGATGGGGCAAAACAATTAAACGATGGCATTCGCTCGGCAAAAGACGGAACCGAGCAGCTTTATGATGGAATGAATCAAGCCAAAGATGGTTCAGAAGAAATTTATAAAAATTTGACGTTGTTAGCGGAAAAATCGATTGCATTTAAAGATGGATTACAAAAAGCATCTTCCGGTTCTGAACAGTTAAATAGCGGCCTAGGGCAATTAAATGATGGTTTTGTTCGCATGCAAGAAGGGCAATCGCAGTTGCTTGCAGGAGCGAAAAAGGCAGAGGTTGGTTCCAAACAGCTTTCTTCAGGGTTAAATGAAGTTCTTGGTGGCATGAAGCAAATGGATGAAAAACTTCCGCAACTTGCGCAAGGTTCTGAGCAATTGAGCCATGGCGCGAACCAACTTGCCGCATCCCTTACTCAATGGCAGCAAGGAGCGGAGCAAACAAAAGCAGGAGCGGCTAAAGTGAGCGGGGGGTTAGAGCAATTAGTCGTTCAACTGGATGCGCTGATTGCTCAAACAACCGATCCGCAACAAAAAGCAACATATGAGGCGTTAAAGGCGAACATCGCTCAATTAGCTGCAGGAAGCAAGCAAGTAGCGGACGGAATCGATCAATTGGCGACCGGAGCCGTGAAAATAAAAGGCGGGGCTGATCAGCTCGCGCAAGGGGCCACACAACTGCATCAAGGACATGTAGCGTTAAGTGACGGCGTGAAACGCTTGCTTGCTGGTCAACAACAGCTTGCCGATGGAGCGAAAGTGTTAGCAAGCGGTCAGACTCAACTTGTGCAAGGAATGACAACATTGAATGAAAAAATGGCTGAGGCGAAAAGTGGAGTAGAAAAACTTGCGGAGGGAAGCGGCGGACTCGCCTCCGGATTAGAACAGCTTGCTTCGGGCTCTCATAAGCTTCAAGATGGTGCGCAACAGCTTGCGGATGGCTCTGGGCAGCTAGTGGACGGCATGGAAAAGTTGACAAATGGTACAACCGAGCTAAACGACGGAATGAAAAAGTTAGATGAAGGTTCTGCCGAGTTGGCAGCAAAATTGAAAGATGGCGCCAAAGAAGCGAGCGATGTAAAAGCGAATAAAGATGTATATGATATGTTTGCTGAACCGGTGAAAGTGAAAAACGAAAAAATCAATGAAGTGCCAAACTACGGAACAGGTTTTACTCCTTATTTCTTATCGTTAGGTTTATTTGTAGGGGCGCTTCTTTTATCGATTGTCTTCCCGTTGCGCGAACCAGCAGCTACACCGCGTTCACCATTTAGCTGGTTCTTTGCGAAGTTTGGTGTGCTTGTGATTGTAGGCATTCTTCAAGCGCTTTTGGCCGACTCGGTTTTATTAATCGGTTTAGACATTGAGGTGCAAAGTGTGCCGAGATTCATTTTCTTTAGCATTGCGACAAGCATTACATTTCTTTCTGTTATTCAATTTCTCGTTACGGTCTTTGGCGATCCGGGACGATTTATTGCGATTATCGTATTGATTTTACAATTAACAACGAGCGCTGGAACGTTCCCGGTTGAGCTCATTCCAAAAGCATTGCAACCATTTAATGCATGGTTGCCGATGACGTATTCGGTATTTGGCTTTAAAGCGGTCATTTCAAGCGGCGATTTCGCATTTATGTGGGAAAACGTTGGAAAATTAGCGATGTTTATTATCGTTATGGTTGCGGGTACGCTTTTCTACTTTACCATTCAACATAAGCGTCAATTTACAACCATCGTTGAAAAAGAAACTTCTGAAGCGATGTAAGCTTCAGAAGTTTTTTTATCAAAAAAAGTTTAAAATTTTTTACGATGACTACTTGCATATACAAGCTCTTTTAATCTATAATTTTTGTGAAAACGTTTTCATATTTAAAGGGGGGGATCCACTTTTGCAAGAAGGGGGTAAGGGAGAATGTCTACGATTGAAGATGTTGCGAAATTGACAGGGCTTTCGCGAACGACCGTATCGCGCGTGATTAATAATCACCCATACGTATCAGAAGATAAACGAAAGCTTGTCATTGAAGCGATGAACAAATTGGGGTATGTTCCTAATTCATCGGCAAGAAGTTTGCGGAATCAAAAAACAGATGTCATTGCACTGTTCGTTCCAAGAATTACAAACCCATTTTTTAGCCAGTTGGTCGAATCGACGGAAATCGCTGCTGCTGATCATGGATATCAGCTTATCATTTGTCAAACAAGATATTCGCCAGAAAAAGAGTTAAACTATATGAATCTATTAAAAACAAAGCAAGTGGACGGGGTCATCCTCGCTTCTTTACAAAATGATTGGGAAAAGATTGAACCTTTCCTTGATTATGGCCCAATTGTCCTTTGCAATGAATTTGAAGATCGTGCAAACGTTCCTACTGTTAAGCTTGACCAAGTATACGGTGGATACATTGCTACGAAGCATTTGATTGAGCAAGGCCATACAAAGATCGCTTATTGTTGTGGCGGATATCGAAGCAATGTTGCAAAAAGCCGTGAAATCGGTTTCCGTCAAGCGCTATCCGAACATAAGCTTTCATTTGATGAGCGATATGCTTTTCGCGATGCCTTTAATATCGCTGATGGCAAGAGAGTGTTTCAAAAAATGATAACGCTTCCGGATCCGCCGACAGCTGTTTTTACGGGAAGCGATGAAGTAGCAGCAGGCATTTTGTCCGAGGCGCGGAAACACGGGTATCGCGTTCCGGAAGATTTAGCCATTGTGGGCTTTGATAATCAAGCGATTACTGAATTGATGGATCCGATGATTACGACAGTTCACCAACCGGTTAAAGAAATGGCACAAAAAGCAGTTGATATCATCGTTGAAAAAATCCAGTCAAGAAAATATCGAAAAAAAGAAATTTACGAGTTTCCGCTTCAATTGATTGTGCGCGAGTCAACAGTGTCAAAAAAGCTTGCAAAAGCTTAAAAATAAATTTTTAAAACATAAGGGGGATTCACAATGAAAAAAGTGACAAAAGTATCTTCTGCTTTGTTAGCGCTTACGTTAGGCTTAACGGCGTGCTCTCAAGGAGATGCGGAGCCGGCGAAAAAAGAAACGGGAGAAAAAGATACAGCGAAAAAGTCTGAAGAAGTTGTCAAAATTGTTTATGCTCGCGGTCAAGATGCAACAAAAGCAACTGAAAAAATCATTGAAGAGTTTGAAAAGAAACATCCAAACATCGATGTTGAATTGCGTGAAATGCCGTCAGATACAGGAGCACAGCACGATGCATACGTCACAATGTTGAACGCTCAATCATCTGAAATTGACGTCATGGACCTTGACGTTGTTTGGCCTGCAGAATTTGCACAAGCAGGATATGTATTGCCGCTTGATCGCTTCATCGAAAAAGACGGCATCGATTTAAGTACATACAACCAAGGAGCGCTTGCGGCTGGAAACTTCGGCGGCAAACAATGGGCGATGCCGAAATTTATTGATGCAGGATTATTATTCTATCGCACCGATATTGTACCAAAAGATAAAGTGCCAAAAACATGGGATGAATTGTTAGCCGCTGCGCGTGAATTTAAAGGTAAAGGCGGCACGAAGTTCGGCTACTTAATGCAAGCAAAACAATACGAAGGATTAGTATGTAATGCGGTTGAATTTATCGCTTCTTATGGCGGAAAAATTGTTGATGAAAATAACAACGTCGTCATCAACAGCCCTGAAGCAATCAAAGGGTTGAAAAAAATGGTTGAGATTGTGAAATCTGATGTGGTTCCAAGCAACATTACAACATTTACTGAACCAGAATCTCATACAGCATTTATCGAAGGTCAAGCTCCATTCATTCGTAACTGGCCATATCAATATGCGTTAGCGAACGACAAAGAGCAATCTAAAATTGTTGGTAAAGTAGGAGTGGCTCCGCTGCCAGCTGGTGATGCAGGCTCAGCAGCTACATTAGGCGGATGGATGACAGCGATCAACAAATATTCTAAACATAAAGAAGAAGCTTGGGAATTTGTGAAATTTATGACTGGTCCAGAAGGCCAAAAAATTTCTGCGATCTATGGCGGTTTAGCACCAACCATCCCTGCATTATTTGAAGATAAAGAAGTTCTTGAAGCAAACCCATTCTTTGGAGAAAAAGGATTTGTTGAGGGATTAAATGCAGCTGTGCCTCGTCCAGTTGTACCAAACTATCCAGAAGTGTCTGAAATTATTCAAATTAACGTATCGAAAGCGATTGCTGGAGAAATCACAGTAGAAGAAGCGGTTGCAAATATGGAAAAAGAAATTAAAGCGGTATTGAAATAACGTTTGCACATTAGCCTTCAGCCTGCTTGTTCAGCGCTGAAGGCTAAATCCTTTGCGAAAAGGGGGAACAACTTGTGAAAAACGAAAAAAAATCGGAGCGTTTATTAGCTTATCTGCTCGTTGCTCCATCGTTATTGCTGATTTTAGCGGTCGCGATTTGGCCGGTTATTCAATCTTTTTATTTTAGCTTGTTTGATTATCGTTTAAATAACCCCGCAAAATCTGCACTTCATTTAAATTACAGTCTTGACTTGGAGCGCTATTTAGAAAACTATCCGTTTTTAATGAACGCATTGAAGCAAGAATCTGCACAAGCAAGCGGAGAAACGAAAGAAACGCTTGAAAAATTACAAAAAGATTTGAAACGAGCAGATGAAGAGCTTCGTGCGGATCAAGAAGTTGCGAAACGATATGAACAGGTTGACGAAATTTTAAATAATTTTGAAGTCCCAAGTGAAGAAATTCGAATTGTCGAATTAGATAAAGATACCGCAAAAAAATTTGAGCAAACGATCAAAGAAACGAGACAAACGTTAAAAACATTGAACGAAAATGGTGAATTAAAACAAGGGGATAAAGTAACGGGGCTCGCTGAAGGACTGAAGGGAACGATCGTTGAACCAAACTTCATCGGTCTGGATCATTATAAAAAGTATTTTTCGGACAGTCGAATGTGGAAAGCGCTATGGAATACAACCGTTTTCACCGTTATTTCCGTTGCAGCGGAATTAGTGCTTGGTTTAGCGATTGCGCTTTTAATTAATAAAGCCTTTTTTGGACGTGGTCTTGTTCGGGCAACCATTTTAATTCCTTGGGCGATTCCGACAGCTGTTTCTGCATTAATGTGGAAATTTTTATATGATGGTCAAAACGGAATTGTGGCAAAATATTTTGCCGATCTCGGTATTGTTGAACGAATGAGCGATCTATTAACAACAGGTTCAGGAGCAATGTTTGCGGTAATTTTCGCGGATGTATGGAAAACAACTCCTTATATGGCGTTGCTGTTGCTCGCTGGATTGCAGACAATTCCAAATTCGCTTTATGAAGCGGCTTCCATCGATGGAGCGACCAAGTGGCAACAATTCACAAAAATTACATTACCACTTTTAAAGTCTAGCATTCTTGTAGCGTTATTGTTCCGTACGCTAGATGCATTCCGCGTCTTTGACTTAATTTTCGTTTTGACGGGCGGCGGACCAGCAAACTCAACCGAAACGATTTCCATTTTAGCGTACAAAGTCATGTTCTCACAAACGAATTTCGGCGAAGGTTCAGCTTTAGCGGTCATCGTCTTTATTTGCGTAGCGATTATTTCGACGATTTATATCAAGCTTTTAGGTGCTGACCTTGTTTCTGACCGAAAATGATAGGGGGTGCGAAAATGAAGAAAAAAGCAGGTCCGTTATTTTACGTGTTTTTAGCCGCGTTCGTCTTTTTAGTCATGTTTCCGTTTTTATGGATTTTATTGAGCTCCATAAAACCTTTAACCGAATTGTTTGGTGAAGAAGCGTTTAATTGGTTTACGAGCCATCCAACGCTAAAAAGTTACGTATCCGTTTTTGCAAACTATCCGTTTTTAAAATATTTGTGGAACAGTACGGTGATTGCGACGATTACGACGGCATATACGGTGTTCGTGGCTGCCTTTGCTGCGTATGCGATCGCTCGGCTTAATTTTAAAGGGAAGTCCATCATTCTTGGCATTGTTTTATCCGTATCGATGTTTCCGCAAATTGCGACGATTTCGCCTATTTATATGTTTGTGAAAAAGTTTGAATTAACAAACAGTTATTTAGGATTAATTATTCCGTATACAACCTTTGCTTTGCCGCTCTCTATTTGGTTATTGGTAACATTCTTCCGTAAAATTCCATTTGATTTAGAAGAAGCGGCAAAAATAGACGGAGCGACACCGTTGCAAACTTACTTTAAAGTCATTTTGCCGTTAACCGTTCCGGGAATTTTCACCACATCGATTCTTGTGTTTATCGCAGCGTGGAACGAATTTTTATTCGCTTTAACCATTAATACAGCGGAAAGCTATAAGACGGTTCCAGTTGGAATTGCGATGTTCCGCGGCCAGTACACGATCCCATGGGGTGAAATTTCGGCTGCAACGGTCATCGTGACGATTCCACTGGTCATCATGGTATTATTGTTCCAACGTCACATTGTTTCAGGATTAACATCTGGTTCAGTAAAAGAATAATGATAAGGGGGAGAATGGATGATGGAATCGATTTCAAAAAAATGGTGGAAAGAAGCGGTTGTCTATCAAATTTATCCACGCAGTTTTAAAGATTCGAATGGAGACGGAATCGGGGATTTACGAGGCATTATTGAAAAATTGGATTACTTACAAGAACTTGGAGTCGATGTCGTTTGGTTATCTCCGGTGTATAAATCACCAAATGACGATAATGGCTACGATATTAGCGATTATCAAGCGATTATGGATGAGTTTGGAACGCTTGATGATTGGGATGAGCTACTTGCGCAAATGCATGCGCGCGGCATGAAATTAGTGATGGATTTAGTCGTCAATCATACGTCTGATGAACATCCTTGGTTTATTGAATCGCGGAAATCCAAAGATAATCCGTATCGCGATTATTATATTTGGCGTCCAGGGAAAGATGGAAAAGAGCCGAACAACTGGCTATCGTTCTTTAGCGGCTCTGCATGGCAATATGATGAGGCGACAGGAGAATATTACTTGCACCTTTTCTCCAAAAAGCAGCCTGATTTAAACTGGGAAAATCCTAACGTTCGTAAAGAAATTTTTGAGATGATGACTTGGTGGCTCGATCGAGGCGTTGACGGTTTTCGCATGGACGTCATCAACGTGTTGTCAAAAGTGGAAGGGCTTCCTGATGCGCCAGTGACCAATCCGAATGATCGCTATCAATGGGGAGGACAATATTTTGTCAACGGTCCAAAGTTGATGGACTATTTACGAGAAATGAAAGAGAAAGTGTTAAGCAAATACGATATTATGACGGTTGGTGAAACGCCGTTTGTCAATACAGAGGATGCGATTCGCTTTACCAATGAGCAAGATGGCGTGATGAACATGCTGTTCCATTTTGAACATATGGATGTAGACTCAAAACCGGGAAGCCCTCTTGGAAAATGGGATATTCAGCCGTGGAAATTAACCGACTTGAAAAAAATTATGAGCAAATGGCAAACAGAGTTGCACGGAAAAGGATGGAATTCTCTCTATCTTGAAAATCATGACCAACCGCGTTCTGTTTCACGATTTGGGGATGACAAACGTTATCGTGTCGAAAGTGCGAAAATGTTAGCAACTTGGCTTCATATGATGCAAGGAACGCCATACATTTATCAAGGACAAGAAATCGGGATGACAAACGTTGCCTTCCCATCGATTGAGTATTATCGTGATGTTGAAATTCATAATTTATGGAAAGATTTAGTGGTTGAAAAAGGATATGATCCAGACAAAATTCTAAAAGCGATTCATTATCGTGGCCGTGACAACGCGAGAACCCCGATGCAGTGGGATGCAACGGAGAATGCTGGGTTTACAACGGGAACGCCATGGATTAATGTGAATCCAAATTATCGCGAAATTAACGTGGAGCAAGCCTTAAAAGATGAAAATTCTATTTTCCACTACTATAAAAAGCTCATTCGCTTGCGCAAGGAACACGAAATTATTGTGTACGGTTCATATGAATTAATTTTAGAAGATGACGAGCAAATTTACGCTTACATGAGAAGGCTAAACGATGAACAGCTGCTCGTGATCACAAACTTTAGTGCAGAGACGCCAACGTTTGTACTGCCGAACCATATTCAATTTACAGAAAAGCAATTGTTAATTAGCAACTACCCTGTCGATGAAAATGAGGGAATTGAAACCATTGTATTGAAGCCGTATGAAGCGCGTGTGTATAAGCTAAAATAAAAAGCAGCCGATTGGCTGCTTCTTCTTTTAGCATGTGACTTTTAAGCAGTTGGAGCATGTATTGCCGTAGCATTCATGTTGTTCTTCGATCTCTTTTCCGCATTCCATGCACGTTTTTGGTGGTAATTTTTTATAAAATTCAGACATTTTTTCTAACACTTTTACATCCCCTCCGTATTGTTGTTATTTGTATTGTATTATAACAGGATTTGAAATGTCAATAGCTGTTTTACAACATTTTTTCGCATGTGCAAAGAAAAAGAAAATCGATTATATTCGTTAGTGGAAAGAAATAATTGAGACGAAAGGAAGGGAAAGAAATGAAGGTCACTGTCGTCGGCTTTTGGGGAGCGTTTCCGAAAAAAAACGAAGCGACATCTTGTTATTTAATCGAGCATGATGGATTTCATTTATTGGTCGATTGCGGCAGCGGTGCATTAGCACAATTACAAAATTATGTCGATATTGAGCAGTTAGATGCTGTCATTGTTTCGCATTATCATCACGATCATGTTGCTGATATTGGACCGCTTCAATATGCGCGATTGATTAAGAAAAATTTAGGAGCCGATTTGCAAGAATTACCGATTTACGGACATGATTTTGATAAAGATGGATTTGTGCGTTTAGCTCATAAAGGGGTGACGAAAAACATTGCCTATGATCCGGACAAACCGTTAACGATCGGACCGTTTACGATTGAATTTATGAAAACGGAGCACCCGGCTATTTGTTATGCGATGCGCATTCAAGCTGGAGATGCGACGGTTGTGTACACCGCAGATTCGAGCTATTTACCTCAATTTGTTTCATTTTCTGACCGTGCTGATTTGCTCATTTGCGAATGTAATTTTTATGCGGGACAAAACGCTGCTCAAGCTGGACATATGACAAGTGAAGAAGCGGCGACAATTGCGCGCGATGCAAAGGTTGGGGCTTTATTGTTAACGCATTTGCCGCATTTTGGCGATGTTCAACAGCTAGTAAGTGAAGCAAAAACGATCTTTGATGGTCCCGTATATCTCGCTTCATCAGGTTTTGTTTGGGAGAAATAGTAACGCAACGGAGTTCATTCCGTTGCGTTTTTTGATTTCATGTCAAATTTTTTTTGCAAAATGTTCATATAACGTTCAAGAAAGTGATGGGGAGATGTCTATTTATTTTCTTACAATAGTTCCGTAGCGTCGAAGCTTTTGTGATAGACGAAATGAAAAAGAAGGCAAAAAGATATTCGGTTATGTGACGTATTTAACGGTTAAACCGCTTGTTTGCTTCTATGATTTTATAAAGAAGGGTGTTAGAACCGATGAAATGGATTCCATCGAGATTTAATGCGATTTCGCAAGCAGAAAACGGCGAACTTATTCTATACAACAGTTATACAGGGGCAATCTGTACGGTGACAGAGGAAGAGAAAGAGGTTGTTTTGCAAGCATTAAAGCGTAACGGGATCGATCGAGAATTATTACCTATTGAAAAAATGCTTGCCGAGTGTGGGTTTCTCGTTCCAGAGCACGTAAATGAGGAGAAGCGGGCGCAGTTTTTGCACCAAACATTACATAGAACGGACGCGATGCATTTAATTATACTTCCTACAGAAGCATGCAATTTCCGTTGTACATACTGTTATCAAGATTTTTCGCGCGGAAACATGAGCCGTGATGTGATCGACGGTTTAAAACGCTTTTTAACCAATAAAATTCCTAAATTAGAGCATCTTACAATCAGTTGGTTCGGTGGGGAACCGTTATTAGCATATGACATCATTGAAGAATTAAGCGAAACGGTATTAGAATTGACGAGCCGTCATGGCGTCACCTATCAAGCTGAAATGTCGACAAATGGATACTTTTTATCCAAAGAAACGTTGCAAAAGTTATTAAAATATAAAGTCAATCGCTTTATGATTACGCTTGATGGAAGCAAAGATGTGCATGATTCCCGCAGAGCTTTGACGAACGGTGGTCCTACGTACGAAACGATCTTGAACCATTTATTAGAAATACAAAAATTAGATGACTCCTTTGAAATTTACATTCGCATTAATTTTGATGAAGATAATCTTTCGCACGTTCCATCTTTTTTAGAAGAGCTTGCAGGTTATTTTGCGGGAGACTCGCGTTTTCAAATTTTCTGCCGCCCTGTTGGAAGATGGGGAGGAGCGAACGATGAAGGTTTACCGATCTGCGATCATCGTACAGCAGAAACGAAAATATGGGAGTTTACGGAATTCGGAATCAACAAAGGGTTAAGTATGAGTTCGATTATAGAGTCGATATTGATGCCTACTGGGGCGATTTGTTATGCTGCCAAACCACATTCGTTCGTGATTGGCTCAAACGGCCAAGTATATAAATGTACTTGTTTTCTTCATGAAGAATACAACCATGTTGGATGGCTTGATGCCGATGGGACAATGGACATCGACTTTGATAAATTGGCATTGTGGGTTACTTCGGGCGAAGAGCAGGATGAAACGTGTCAAGCATGCTTTTTCCGTCCTGCTTGTCAAGGAAATCACTGTCCGTTGTATCGCATACGTAAAGGAAAGCGTCCATGTTCTTACGAAAAGCGAAAAATCAAACAAGTGTTGCGCTTGATTCATGCGCAGCAATCTTTATGCAACTCTAACATAGAAAATGTTGAAGTAGGGGGAGGTGAATGAGATGCGTATTTTACGTCCAGCGGTATCTCCAGTCGCAGCGTCTAATTCAGGAAGACTTTCTAAATCTGTTCCTGGTAACTTAAAATAAAAAGTTTTATAGTTTAAGAATTAGCTTAAAATTTTCCTTCTACTTCTCCAAATAAAAATATCGTATGCATTTCACGTCTCATGCTATTAGCGGTAAGAAAAAAATCTTGCCGCTAATGGCATTATGAGACATGTCGAAAAATCAATACAGACTTATGTAGCACTATGTACATTTATCATATGTAGTGGCAGAGGCTTAGCAAAGTAATATCCTTGACCATAAGAAACCCCTAAACTTTTTGCACATCGCATATCTTCTTCCGTTTCAATCCCCTCTAATATAATTTTGTTACTTTCTCCTAAAAGATTTAGAGCATATAATAAAGTTTCTTGCTTTTTTGGATCATTTGCTAAATTTTTAGCAAAACAACGATCTAATTTAATGATATCAGGGTTAATTTCTGTTAATGAGTGAAATGAATACTCTCCCTTCCCGAAATCATCTAATGCAATTAGAAACCCTTTTTCTTGCAATAAACATATGCTTTTTGATAACTTGTCCAAGTTTGTCAATCGCTCCGATTCATTTATTTCTAATACAATTTGTCTACTTGGAATGGAAAAGGAATTTACTAACTCTTCTAAAAATTGTGTAAAAAAGGACATAGAAATTGTGGATGGATAAACATTTAGGGATAGAAATAAGTGATGTGAATGATATTTTTTAAATTCCCTTAAAGAATTAGTAATGGACGCTGTATCAAGTTCATGTACAAGTCCATGTTGAAGTGCATAGTTAAAAAGATGTTCAGGATTTTTTACAAGTGTACAGCGAAATAAACTTTCATAACCGAGCACTTTCTGATTGACAAGGTGATAGATAGGTTGAAAAAAATTAGTAAAAAATTGTTCTTTAATAATTTTTTTGATTAAATCGATATTCATTGATTTCACTTCCTTTTCTATTATTCAATTTATTCTGAATAAAATGTAGATAAAGGGAGCTTTTGGTGAAAATATATGCTCCCTTGTCTACAAAATAAAATTGGACCGTTTATAATTTGAATTTAATAACGCTTTCTCGTAACTCCTCAGCCATCTGCGCAAGAACTTTTGCAGATGATGTAATTTCCTCCATCGAAGCTAGTTGTTCCTCTGTAGAGGCTGCTACTTCTTCAGATGTAGCGGCATTTTCTGTTGCTATTTTTGCAAGCTCATGCGCTGTAGATGTGATTTCTTGTACTTCCGCTGAGACTTGTTGAGAGATGGCAGAAATTTCTTCAATTTGCGGCGCAATATCTTTCATATTTTGGACGATTTGTGCAAATTTTTCAGATGTTTCTTTCGATATTTCAAGACCATTTTCTACGTTTTGTGTAACTCCCGTCATTAATTTAACAGAATTTTCGGTGTCGTTTTGGATTTTTAGAATTAATTCAGCTATTTGCTTCGCTGATGCTTGAGATTGTTCAGCAAGTTTTCGTACTTCATCGGCTACGACCGCAAAACCTTTTCCATGCTCTCCTGCTCTTGCTGCTTCAATTGCTGCATTTAAAGCAAGAAGGTTCGTTTGATCGGCAATTCCACTAATCACATCAAGAATTTGACTAATTTCTTTTGAACGTTCATATAAAGACTTAATCATTTTATCAGTTTCTATAACCGATTTATAGATTGAATTCATTTGGTCAACTGTACGTGCAACAGAATCTCCGCCATCTTCAGCTTGTTGAGTAGTTTGTTTTGCAAGTTCTGTAACCTGATTAGAACTATCAGCAACACGGATAATACCTTGTGTAATTTCTTCTAAAGAAGTAGAATTTCGTTCAATTCCATTCGATTGCGTTTCAGCTCCACTTGCTACTTGTTGAATTGCAGAAGCGATTTGTTCCGTTGCAGCTGTTGTCTGATCTGCACTTGCTGTTAATTCCTCTGAAGATGCAGCGACTTGTTCCGCCGTGCTTCTTACTTCACCAACGACATTTCGTAAGTTTAAAATCATTTTATTCATTGATTGAGTTAATTGACCAATCTCATCTTTGGATTTTGTTTCAAGTAACTTTGCCGACAAATCTCCTTCAGCTACCATTTTCATACGATCTACTACTTGGAAAATCGGTTTTACAATCATGTTAGAAAGGGCAAAGGCAACCCCTAAGCCAATAATGATAGAAATAATAGTAAGAGTTAGAATCAAGGTATATGCTCTTTCTGCTTCATTTGTATTTAATTGATTGATTTCTATTAAACTAAAAATTGATACGATGATTAATAAAAAATTGACAACTAAAAATCCACTAATAATCTTTAATCGAAGGCTTTTCATTATTCATCCTCCATTCTTAGGTTTTCTTTCAACTCTTTTAGCTGTTCTAAATGAATGACATCATCATTGCTTAACAATTTTTCTACATCTAATAGAATTAAAATTTGATTTTCTAATTTTGCTATTCCATATAAAAAATCTATTTTCTTGTCTTGTGTAATAGTAGGTGTAGGTTGAATTTGCTCTCCGTTGATATCCATTACTTCGTTTGCTGCATCGACAATAAGCCCTACATCTGTCTCCTTGACTGTTACTACTACTAATCTAGTTTGATCAGTATAAGAACTCGATTTCATTGAAAGGCGTTTGCATAAATCGATCACAGGAATCACATTTCCTCGAAGATTCACAATCCCTTTGACATAGTGGGGAGTCTGAGGAATGGCTGTAATACTTTTCAATCGTTCAATAGAACGAACCTGATGAATATCAATTCCAAATTGTTCGTTATGTAGCTTGATAACAACACATTTTATATTTTGCTCCATCATCACAGCTCCTTTCTAATTAATTACTAACTAAAAAAACTGCCCTCTCTAGAATGCTAAAGAGGGCAGTTGATACCAACTAAATAAAGAACCTTCTAAAAAAATCACAATGATTTTTCCTAGGAAGGGCAGCTGGCTGGCATATCTATTTTGAAAATAGATGTAGCCCCTTTAGCTTTGCGTCCTACCCTTTCGAGTAGTTTGCCAATTCGATATAGAATCTTGTCGAATAATGTCGTCTATAATGTCACGTTGTATATACTAGCATGTTTATTAGGAAAATTTAATCATTTAAAATTTAAAATAAAGATTTATAGGAAATATTGGTGATTTTATTTGAACGTGTTTTTGTCTAATTTTGTCTAATCATGTCTAATTTTGTCTAGTACATATTAGCACATTTAGTAAGAAAAATGAACTGTTTTTTGTTTAGAGCAGAAGATTGTAGGAAAAATGAGCTATTTTTATTTGTTTATCTTAAATTTTTATATAAATTCAAGTTGAGTTTCCGACATATCTCATCATGGATAGAATACCATAGGCAGAAAAGCTTGTTCATGTCGGAAATTTAAGCTCATCATATATAAATGAACAGGAGATACTCCCATTGTTTCTCTTGCTCTCTTTTCTCTTTTTATCTATAATATGTTTAGAATTTTTTAAATTTTAAAATGAATGATTATTCATTCATAAAAAGGGTGGGGGAGCAATGAATTTGGTTTCACGGTTGGAACAAATTGCGCAAGAAAAGCCGCAAAAAGTAGCGTATGTATTTGGACAGACGGAGAGTACATACCGCGAGTTGAACGGAGCCGTGATGAAATTTGCGAGCGGATTGGAAAAGATAGGGATCAGTAAAGGGGATCATGTCGCTTTATTGCTTGGGAATTCACCGTATTTTGTCATCAGCTTGTACGGAGCCATGCGGGTGGGAGCGACCGCCATTCCCATTAATCCGATTTATACGCCAGATGAGATTAGCTACATTTTAAACAATGGGGATGTGAAGGCGGTCATTGCTATTGATTTGCTTGTGCCAACGCTTGCAAAAATGATCGAGCGCATTCCGCAGGTGGAGCATATCATCATTTGTGAGACGCCGCAAGGAAAAGAAAACGGCATTGTTTTGCCCGAAAAAATGAAATCGTTTACAACTATCATTGAACAAGGAGATACTCCTTTTGAAGGCCCTTCGCTAGCGGATGATGATGTTGCGGTCATTCTTTACACGTCAGGAACAACTGGAAAGCCGAAAGGGGCCATGCTTACGCATAAAAACCTTTACAGCAATGCGCAGGACGTTGCAAACTATTTAAAATTTAATGAAAGCGACCGCGTCATTGCGACATTGCCGATGTTTCATGTGTTTTGTTTAACCGTTGCTTTAAACGCTCCGCTGATGAATGGCGGGACGGTGCTCATTATACCGAAATTTAGTCCGGCGGAAATTTTTAAGATTGCCAGGGAAAAGAAAGCGACCGTGTTTGTGGGCGTGCCGACGATGTATAACTTTTTATACCAATATCCAGACGGAAAGGCGGAAGATTTTGCGACGGTTCGCCTTTGTATTTCGGGTGGCGCTTCGATGCCGGTTGCTTTGTTGAAAAACTTTGAGAAAAAGTTTCAAGTCATTGTTTCTGAAGGCTATGGCTTGTCTGAGGCTTCACCGGTTACATGCTTTAATCCGCTCGATCGCCCGCGCAAGCCAGGTTCGATTGGGACAAGCGTCATCAACGTCGAAAATAAAGTGGTGAATGAATTTGGCGAAGAAGTGCCTGTCGGTGAAGTCGGGGAGTTAATTGTTCGCGGCCCGAATGTGATGAAAGGTTATTACAAAATGCCGGAGGAGACAGCGCATACGATTCGCGATGGTTGGTTATATACAGGTGATTTAGCGAAGATGGATGAAGAAGGATATTTTTACATTGTTGACCGGAAAAAAGATATGATTATTGTTGGCGGTTATAACGTCTATCCTCGTGAAGTAGAGGAGGTGCTTTATAGCCATCCCGATATCGTCGAAGCGGCGGTTATCGGTGTACCTGATCCAAACTTTGGCGAAGCGGTGAAGTGCTTCGTCGTTTCGAAAAATCCGAATTTAACGGAACAAGAGCTGATTGCGTATTGCAGCGAACATCTTGCCAAATATAAATTGCCAAGTTCGATCGAGTTTTTAGAAGAAATTCCGAAAAATACGACAGGAAAAATTTTAAGACGAGCATTAAAAGAGCGATTCACATCATCCGTGCAGTAGAAAAACAGCGATGCGTAAAGGCATCGCTTTCTTTTTTTATTATAAAAATCAGAATTTACTTGATATTTTGAAAATATATTTGTATAATTTAACGCATAAAAGCGAAACAGTGAAAAAGTAATTTGTATAGAGGGGGATGAGGGTTATGAAAAAAAGGATCAAAATGTTCAGTGCTTTGTTGTTAGCGGGAATTGTCCTTGCGAGCTGCGGAGCGAAAGAAACGTCTGAAAAAAATGAAGAAGGAGACAAAACGTATAAAGTTGGAGTGACACAAATCGTCGAACATCCTTCTTTGGATGCGGCGTTTAACGGATTTAAGAAAGCGCTGGAAGATCAAGGATTAAAAGTGGAGTACGATGTTCAAATTGCCCAAGGAGATATGAATAATAACCAAACGATCGCCAACAATTTTGTGGCGGATGGCGTTGATTTAATTTTTGCGAACTCGACGCCGAGTGCGCTTGGAGCATTGAATGCGACAAAAGACATTCCAATCGTGTTTACATCGGTGACCGATCCTGTCGGAGCTAAACTAGTCGAATCAATGGAAAAGCCAGGTGGAAATGTGACAGGAACGACCGATACACACCCGGATGCAATTCCAAAAACAGTTCAATTCATTGACAAATATGTGAACGGAAATCGGGTCGGCATGATTTATAATGCGGGAGAGCAAAACTCTGTGGCACAAGTTGATGCGGTCAAAAAAGCGATGGAAGGAACCGATTTAACGATTGTTCCTGTGTCGGTTTCCACATCGTCCGAAGTGAAGCAGGCAGCTGAATCGCTCATTGGCAAAGTGGATTGTATTTATATTATTACGGATAATACCGTTGTCTCTGCGCTTGAGTCTGTTGTTCAAGTCGCGAATGATAAAGATCTTCCGTTGTTTGTCGGCGAATTAGATTCAGTGAAACGCGGCGGATTTGCGGCGTATGGTTTTGATTACTACGATATTGGCTATGAAGCAGGCGTGATGGCTGCAGAGATTTTAAAAGGAAAGAAAAAGCCGTCAGAACTTCCTGTTCAATATCCACAGAAATTGAAATTGTTGATTAATAAAAAAGCAGCAAAAGAAATGGGAGTGGAGCTCAATCCAGAATGGGATTCGATCGCTGAATATATTGAATAAGGCAACGAGATTATGTCTAAAGGATGGATGGTATGCTGACTGCATTGTTTAGTTCCGTTGAAGCAGGGTTGTTGTATGCGATTATGGCGCTTGGCGTGTATTTATCGTTTCGAATTTTGGACTTTCCTGATTTAACCGTTGACGGGAGCTTTGTCACGGGAGCGGCGGTCGCTTCCGTGTTGATTGTCAACGGAACCAATCCGTTTTTAGCCTCATTTGCTGCTTTGCTGGCAGGGTTTCTAGCAGGTTGCGCGACGGGGCTTCTTCATACGAAAGGGAAAATTAATCCCCTTTTGTCTGGCATTTTGATGATGATCGCCCTTTATTCCATTAACTTGCGCATTATGGGAAAACCGAACGTTCCACTGTTACAACAAGAAACGGTTGTGACCATCATAAGCGATTGGTGGAAAGGGATCGGTGTCGATCAAGCGCTAGCGAATATCATTCCAAGTTTTGTGCCGAAGACATGGGCGATCGTCATCGTCATGTTTTTATTTGTCATTGTTTTGAAAATGTTGATCGATTTGTTCTTAAAAACCGAGATCGGTCTAGCATTGAGGGCGACAGGGGATAACAAAAAAATGATTGCCAGCTTTTCAGGAAATACAGATCAATTGACGATTGTTGGATTAGGTATATCCAATGCGCTCGTGGCGTTTTCAGGAGCCCTGATTGCACAATATAGCGGATTTAGCGATATTGGCATGGGAATCGGGATGATCGTCATCGGCTTAGCTTCCGTTATTATCGGGGAAGCGCTTTTTGGAGCTCGGACCATCGCGCGTGCGACGTTTGCGGTCATCGGCGGAGCGATCGTTTATCGCATCGTCATTACGTTGGCGTTACGCATACAATTTCTTGAGACGGGCGATGTGAAGCTGATTACCGCTTTCATTGTCATCATGGCTCTTATTCTTCCGCAATTTTTATCAGCAAGAATGGAAAAAAGGCGTAAGCTGCAAGCAGAAAAGAGAGGTGAGAGCGTTGCTAACTCTCAAACAGATTACAAAAGCGTTTAATGAAGGAACGCTCGATGAAAAAGTTGCGCTGAAACACATTAATTTAACGTTAGAGCCGGGCGATTTTGTGACGATTATTGGCAGCAACGGCGCGGGAAAATCAACGTTGATGAACATTATTTCTGGTCGTTTAACTCCAGATACAGGCGAAGTGATCATTAAAGGAGAAAACGTGACAAATATGAGCGAACATGAGCGAGCTCGATATATCGGGCGCGTCTTTCAAGACCCGATGGCGGGAACAGCTCCCAATATGACGATTGAAGAAAATTTAGCGCTGGCGTATAACCGAACGATGAAGCGAACGCTTCGCTTTGGTGTGACAAAAAAGCGACGTGAATTTTTCAAAGAAACGCTACAAACGTTACAACTTGGGCTAGAGAATCGTTTAAACGCAAAAGTTGGACTTCTCTCAGGCGGGGAGCGGCAAGCGTTGTCGTTATTAATAGCGACATTTACAAAACCGCACTTGCTTTTACTCGATGAGCATACCGCGGCATTAGACCCTGCTCGTGCGCAACTCATTACCGAGTTGACGAAACAAATTGTTGAGAAGGAGAGGCTCACGACGCTAATGGTCACTCATAACATGGAGCAAGCGCTTCAGCTTGGCAATCGGCTCATTATGATGGACCGAGGCCAAATCATTTTTGAAGCGAGCGGCAAAGAAAAAGAAAAGTTAACGGTTGAAAAATTGCTGCAAGAATTTCAACGCATACGCGGCAGCCAATTTGCCAGTGATCGAGCTGTGCTTGTTTAATCCGCAGACATGCGGATTTTTTCTTGCTCCTTAATCAAAATTGATTAACAATAGAGGCATAGTAACAATAATTGGGGATGGGGTGAAAGAATGGAAATTGCCTATGCGCAGAAAAAACGTTCGCCATTTCGCCAAGGAATGCAAGCGAGCATCAGTATTGTTCTCGGGTATATGCCGATTGCGCTTACGTTTGGTTTGCTTGCGAAAACGACAGGGTTGACGCTCGTCGAAACAGTGCTGATGAGTGCGATTGTGTATGCAGGGGCATCGCAATACATTTGCTTAAATTTGCTTGCGCTTGGAACGGGAATGTTCGAAATTGTGTTGACAACGTTCATCGTCAATATTCGCCATTTTTTACTGTCCGCTTCATTGAATGAGAGAATGGAGAAAGATAAAATTTGGAAAAAAATAATGTATGCGTTCGGCATTACAGACGAAACGTTTTCGGTTGCGGCAACAAAAGAAGGAACGGTATCGACTTCCTATTTGCTCGGCATCATCATTCCTGCCTACGGAAGCTGGGTCATTCATTCTGCGCTTGGCTACGTGCTTGGAGCAAGCTTGCCTCAAAACTTGCAAGAAAGCATGTCTATCGCTCTTTATGCGATGTTTATCGGCTTGCTTGTCCCTGCGTTGAAGGTGAACAAAAAAGCGATTTGGCTTGCTGTCTTTGCTGCGTTGTTTCATTCGCTTTTTGCTCTCGTTTTCAAATTTTCGACCGGTTGGGCGATTGTAAGCGCAACATTGCTTTCGGCATTTATGGTTGAATGGATGATGAAAGGGGAGCGAACAGATGGATAACCTCATTTGGTTGATCCTTGCGATGGGAGCGGTGACGTATGTACCAAGGATGCTGCCTTTTGTGTTATTTGAAAAATGGTCGTTGCCGCCATTTTTGCAAGGAGTGTTGAAGAACGTTCCGTACGCGATGCTCGGTGCGTTAATCGTTCCTGGCATTTTCCTTGTCCAAGATGATCCATTGTTTGGGGTTATTGGCTTCGTTGTCGCTTTTCTCGTTGCATTTTTAGGTGCGAACGTCACGATTGTTGTGCTCGTAACGATTATTGTTTTAGCAGGGTATACGGCGTGGTGAGAGGTTGTTTCCACAGCGATTTGTGGAGACAACTTATTTTTTGTGTTTTAATTTTCAAAAATATCATAAAAATAGTCCTTTTTGCTTACTTTTGTTACATACTAATTTCGATTAATATTAACATTATATAAGCTACGAATACGACTGGGAGGGGGAGAGGATGCTATGCGGACGGTTCGCAGCAAGTTGTTAATCGTCATCATACCAATTGTTATGCTTTCGTTGTTTATGGTTGCTTTTTTAAATCACCAAAAAGCGAAGGAATTTTTAGAAAAACAGTTTGAAGCAACAGCAGAAGCAGAGCTTGGTCGCTTGCAAGTTGCAGTTTCTGAATGGATTGATTATCATCAAAAACTAATTGAAGGATTGAGTTTAGAAGGGGGATGGGATGTAACGCATTCGGAACATAACTTGCAGCGGCTCAAGCAAGTGCAAGAAACATGGACAAGCTTTGAGATGATTGCTATTGCTGATGCAACTGGTCAAGTTCATGCAGATGGGAAAGCGGTTTCAATTAGTGATCGTCCTTATTTTCAAGAAGCGATGAAAGGGAAAACGGTCATTTCCGATGTCGTTGTTTCACGAGCGACAAACGAAAAGGTGATTGTCATCGCCACGCCAATTCGTGAACAAGGAAAGATCGTCGGTGTGTTGTTTGGAACAGTGAAAACAGAGAAAATAACCGATCTTGTTTTAAACGTAGAAGTCGGGAAAACAGGATATGGTTATTTAATACAACGAGACGGTGTGCTCATCGCCCATCCGAAAAAAGAATATATACTTGAAAAAAACTTGTTACAAGAAAAAAATGAAAAGCTCGTTTCGCTGTTGAAAAGCGTATTAGCCGGACATAAAGGGCAAGGCATATATGAGTTTGAAGGGATTAAAAAATATGCGTTTTATGCACCGATTCAATCAACAGGTTGGGGGCTTGTGTTGACAGTTCCGGTTGAAGAGGCAACGGAACAGCTTTATTATTTGGCGCTTCTTTCATTCGTGACAGCGGCGGTTGTGCTTCTTTTCGCTGCGGTCATCGTCATTATGTTTGCTTCTCGCCTTGTTCGTCCATTACAGCAGTTAAGCCAATTGACGAAAAAAGTAGCGAGCGGTGATTTAACGGTAGAAATTGAACATAAAAGCGGAGATGAAGTGGGTCAGTTAAGCAATCATTTTCAACATATGGTATATAAAATGCGGGATATGTTGCATCAGTTGCACGATTCTGCCGAACGGCTTCACCAATGTGCCCAAACCTTTGAGATCACGAGCGAGGAAACAAAACAAGCAACAAACCAAGTAGCGATTACGATGAGTGAAATGTCACACGGGTCTGTTGCTATCGCTCAATCCGTTCAAGATGTAACCGAACGGGTGAAAAAGATGATGAACGAGTTAGACTGCTTAATCGCTGAAGCGGAGCAAATGGAACGAGCGATGTTGGAGACGATCGATGTGTCGACAAAAGGAATGAACGTTTTAAAAACGATGAGTGACACGATTACATCTGTCGCCAGAAGTTCAAACGATGCGGTAGAAGCAATGAAACAATTAGGTGAGCGTTCGCAACAAGTAAAAGAAATTGTCAACGTCATCAACCATATTATGTCCCAAACAAATTTGCTTGCGTTAAATGCATCCATTGAAGCCGCACGTGCAGGAGAAGCGGGAAGAGGGTTTGCAGTTGTTGCAGATGAAGTGCGAAAATTAGCGGAAGAAACCGAGCGGGCAACGGAGAAAATTGCTCATATGATTCAACAGACGTATGTTGAAACAGAGCAAGCTATTCATATTGTATCCGAAGGAAGCAAAGTAACGAAGCTGGCTTCAGAACATATGGAAGAAGCGAAAAAAGCGTTTAATCAAATTTCCAACAACTTATTAGGTACAAGCAAAATAAGTGAAAAAGTTATCAACCGCATTAAAATGATTCAATCAGACAGCATGACGATTTCAGAAAATATGCAAGATGTTGCAGCGGTGACCGAAGAAGCATCAGCAAGCATTGAGGAAGTTAGCGCATCGACAGAACAACAAGCAGCTGCAGCTCACCAAATTTTTGAACAAGCAAAACAAGTTGAGCAATTAGCAGATGAATTATCCGATATGATGAGTGCATTCAAGTTAAAAGGATAAGAGGGTGTCTTCAAGCGACACCCTCTTATTTACAACAAGGCCCTATTCCTTGACTTCTTCTAAAATAGCCTTGTATACTTTCTCCTTATCAAATCCTTTTTCGCCCATGCCGAATGTGTCGATGACGCGATTGTTTTCATCGAGGAAGTATGTCAATGTTGTATGAATCAACATGCCGTTTCCTGGATCACGATATTGGAAGTTAAAGGCATCAGCCACTTTTTTTGTATCATCTTCATTGCCGCGCAAGAATATCCATCCTTCCTCATCGCTTTCGACTTCAAACATTTTCGCATATGCTTGCATGACTTCGCTTGTGTCACGTTTTGGATCGATCGTAATCGTTAAAAATTCCACTTTCTTGCCGAATAAACCGTCTTTTTCAAGCCGCTCTTTTAGCTGTTTCATTTGAAAGGTGGTGTTTGGGCAAATATCAGGACAATTCGTATACACAAACTCTAACAGGCGTACCTTTGGCTCCATTTCGCTAAACGAATATGGCTTTCCCCATGCCGTTTCCATTGTCACATCGGATGGAAACTCCATTTTTGCCTGACGGTAAACCGTAAAATAAAAAATGCCAACTCCAATACAGATTGCTAATAAACTGAAAAATGTAATGTATAGCTTTTTCAAATGAATCCCTCCCTTTTTCTATCATACATAATCAACATGACAATGAGGGGAAAAACGAATGAACATTATTTGAATTTTTAACGTTGTTCTAAATTGTGTTTTTTAAACTAAACTAATAATAAAAAGTTGGACAAAAAGGGGATGGGCTTTTGAAAAAAGTTGTTCGTTGGACGTTATTGCTATACGCCGTATATGCCTTATTTTTTGCTTTTTATTTGTTTTCCTGGGCTGATGTATCCATTCCGAGCGAATATAAAGGGACGAGTGCGGACCCTGCCATGTTTTTAACGAAACGAGAGCTTTTATTGAGCGAGCAGTTTTCGCAAATTAAAAATTTTCTATTCTTTTTATCCATTCCGTATGAATGGGTCATTTATCTCCTCGTGCTTGTTTTCGGTTTGTCCGCTAAGTTTCAACAATGGGCCGAACAGACAACCAAATGGCGATTCGTACAAACATCCATTTATTTGTTTTGTCTATCGCTTCTTGCCACTGTTTTAACGTTTCCGCTCAGCTATGCAGGCTACTATTTTTCAAAAGCGTATCATATTTCGACGCAGACGTTTTCAAGCTGGATGCGCGACGAGATCATCGATTTTTGGGTGAATTATGCGATTATGATCGTCATTGTATATGTGTTATATACGCTCATGCGCAAATATGAAAAACGATGGTGGGTATATGCGTGGTTGCTGTCAATTCCGTTTACCATTTTTTTAACTTTCATTCAACCCATTGTCATTGATCCGCTCTATAACGATTTTTATCCGCTCAAAAATAAGCAGCTAGAAGATAAAATTTTGGAGCTGGCGAAAGAGGCGAACATTCCAGCGAATCATGTGTTTGAAGTGGACATGTCCGAAAAAACGAACGCGTTGAATGCGTATGTGACAGGAATTGGCGGGAACTCGCGCATCGTTCTTTGGGATACGACGCTGCAGCAGCTTGGCGAAGATGAAATTTTGTTTATTATGGCACACGAAATGGCCCACTATGTGATGAAGCATATTTATTGGGGAGTAGGAGGATATATTGTCTTAACGTTAATCGGCTTGTATATAACAAATCATTGGATGAAGCGCATCATTGCGCGCTGGGGCGATTGGTTGCATATTCGTAAGTTGAATGAAATGTCTTCTCTGCCGCTTTTTTTGTTGCTTATTTCGCTGTTAAGCTTTGCGGTCAGTCCTGCGATGAATGCGGCGTCGCGTTATGAAGAGCATGCGGCGGATCGGTATGCGATTGAGCTTACGGAAAATAAAGAAGCGGCCGTTTCTACGTTCCAAGAATTGACGCGATCCAGTTTAAGCCAAGTCCATCCACCGTATTTAGTAAAGCTGTTTCGTTACAGTCATCCAACCATTTTGGAGCGAATTATATTTTTAGAACGCTACGAATAGAGGGGATTGGTTCCCTTCTAATTTTTTTTGATAAATTTTCAAAAAATACTTTCTTTTTTTAAAATTCTGTTATACAATAAGAGCGTGATTAATTAAATGTGTATTATAACAAAAGGATGGGAGGAATGCCGACGTAAATATCTGGACTTCAAGTGCACGGTCGAATGAATGAGTGGGACGTAGAAATTTTGACACCAGAAGCACTCCAGTTCGTCGAAAAGCTTGAGCGAAACTTCGGAAAGCCGAACTAAATTAAGCTTGAAGTCGGTGAAGAAGCGTTTCACAATGGCCGCTTTAAAGAGGTCAATCCATTCCGGGGTATAAGATTTTGTAAACCAATAAGGGGGAGAAGAGAAATGACACGCAATGATGAAAGAATTAAAAAGTTAGAAGAAAGCTGGAAAAACGATGAGCGTTGGAAAGGAATTAAGCGCCCGTATACGGCAGAAGATGTCATTCGTTTGCGCGGTTCAATCGATATTGAATATACGCTCGCACGCCGCGGCGCAGAAAAGCTTTGGCATTTATTGAATACGGAAGATTATGTGCATGCGCTTGGCGCGTTGACAGGAAACCAAGCCATTCAGCAAGTAAAGGCAGGGTTAAAGGCGATTTATTTGAGCGGTTGGCAAGTGGCAGCGGATGCGAACCTTGCAGGACATATGTATCCTGACCAAAGCTTATATCCTGCAAACAGCGTTCCGCATGTCGTCAAGCGCATTAACCAAGCGTTGCAGCGTGCGGACCAAATTCAGCATTCGGAAGGAAGCGGCGACATCGACTTTTTCGTGCCGATCGTTGCCGATGCGGAAGCGGGCTTTGGCGGTCAGTTGAACGTGTTTGAGTTGATGAAGGCAATGATTGAAGCGGGAGCGGCTGGCGTTCACTTTGAAGATCAGCTTTCTTCCGAGAAAAAATGCGGCCATTTAGGCGGAAAAGTATTGCTGCCGACACAAACAGCCATTCGCAATTTAATTGCGGCGCGTCTTGCGGCGGATGTCATGGGCGTACCGACGGTGTTAATCGCGCGCACGGATGCGAATGCAGCGGACTTAATTACAAGCGACATCGATCCGCGCGACCAAGAATTCATTACAGGCGAGCGCACACCAGAAGGATTTTTCCGCACGCGTGCCGGACTCGATCAAGCGATCGCTCGGGGCTTAGCATACGCGCCATATGCAGACTTAATTTGGTGCGAAACAAGCGAACCAAACCTAGAAGAAGCGCGCCGCTTCGCCGAAGCGATTCACGAAAAATTCCCAGGCAAACTGCTTGCCTACAACTGCTCGCCGTCATTCAACTGGAAGAAAAAGTTGGACGACAAAACAATCGCCAACTTCCAAGTCGAACTCGGCAAAATGGGTTACAAGTTCCAATTCGTCACATTGGCAGGATTCCACGCGCTCAACTACAGCATGTTTATGTTGGCGCACGGCTACAAAGAGCGCGGCATGGCAGCCTACTCCGAACTGCAACAAGCCGAATTCGAGGCCGAAAAATACGGCTACACTGCGACTCGCCATCAACGAGAAGTCGGTACAGGCTACTTCGACGAAGTCGCTCAAGTCATCTCTGGCGGCCAATCATCGACTGTTGCGCTTAAAGGATCAACGGAAGAAGAACAATTTACAACGGCTTAAAGTAGGAACGCCCCCTCCGAAAAAGAGGGGGATTTTTTTATAAAGGGTAATATTTTAGTAAAATAATAAAGACGCCCCCTCCGCAGGGCATCTTTTCAATCGATTTATTTTCAAGGTGAAGAATTTCATTCCACGCAATGCATGAAACACGATTAAATATGTTGTGTCAATTAAGTAACATAGAACCTTTATTACCTTCAGATAGGATATCTCCAAATAGTTCTGCCCGTTTTTTATTTATAATGACGTCGAATTCCTCTTTCGTGAGACACTCTTTCGTTTTTTTTTCTTTTCTGCATACAGTTCTTTGAGTCTTAAGCGAATCAACAAAGCCAACTCCATTCACTTACAAATTACAAAATAACTCATAATCAAAAAGTGGATTATATATCTGGATTATAAACAGCTTTTCCTTTGAATTGTTCAAAAAAAGACATAGGAATGGAACGTTGACATTTGAAGCTTTTATCCCCGACATAAGTGAAATGTTCCCCTAAATGTTCACCAGGACACAATACAGCTCCTTTAACGATACCGCTATCTTTGTCTGTTAAAGCAATAAGATATCTTACAGAAAGTGTTGTAAATTTAGGATATGATGGTAATTCTTCTTCAAATTGAGGGCTGTATTTACCTAAATCAACTGTTGGTGAATCTTGAACTTTGACTTCTAACATTTGATTTCTAATATCAGGATATCCCCCTGCAAGTAATTCTTGATCACTAGGTTTATACCCTAATAGTTGCGAAACTTTTAATTCCAAGGCTTGTCCTCTATTTTTTGTTGGCATTGCATCTAATTTTGTGCCAATTAGATTTTTTAGTACAATATCACGTATAACCTCTAGTTTTAGGATCTTTCCATTTGTTGGTTCATCGTGAATACTTATTCCCTCACATGGTAAATCTTCGGACAATAAACCCTGAACACTTTGTGAATCAGAATAAAATAATATAGGCTCATTATTAGATAAGATCTTTTGTCGCATAGTTTCAGTGATTATTAGTTGGTGCTTAATAGTCGGTTTTCCAAATTGACCAAAGTTTTTGACTATATAATCTGGGCTTAGAATTACAACTGATTCAATTTCGTGAGTTGTTACATTTACTTTTGTAAAGACAAATCTTACGTCATTTGCTGAAAGAGATTGACCATTTGAATATTCAATTTGTATAGAATCGGTTGCTGGGTTTCTGTTCCATACTTGTAGATTATAAGATTTTCCAGATGTAACAATATATGAATCAATGAATTCTAATCTTATTTTCGGAACGCCTTTAGCTTTCGGGGGCACAATTTGATACGTTCCTTCTGGAGCAGGAGCAGGAAGCCCGCCTTCTGAAATCAAAGTACATTCAATTAATTTTCTCATTTTTGATCCATCTGTTCTAGTTTTTCCTGATAACGGAAATTTTTTGCCTATTAAACTAGAAAGACGTTTACATAATTCTTCAGGGGGTGTAAGAGCATCTTTTGAAATTGGTGGAAAGGACATCATATCATGCATTAATTATTTATCCTCCTCTTTATCTAGGTCTAGCAAATCTTGTACTCGAACTTCTAGAGCATTTGCTATCTTGATGAGATTTAAAATTGTTATATTTTTTTCTCCCCTTTCAACAGCCCCAATGTAGGTTCTATGAAGTCCGGATTTAAAGGCCAATTCTTCTTGTGATAAATTCAAACAGGTTCTTATTGAACGAATATTATTTCCAATTATTTTTAATACTTTGTCCCTATCATTTATATTTCTCATGTATATATTTTCCTTTCTTGATGCTTATAAATCGACAGACTATGAATAGCATTTTTGTTTTTATTTTTTAGTTAGGTGTGGTATAGTTATAATAAGTAAATTGATAATAATAGAATTTTGCAGGTGAAAATAAATGATGAGTGTTCAAAAAGTAAAACAGGTTTCAAAACAAAAAGCAACAGGTGCTCATTTCACCCCTGATAAATTAGCAGAAGTTATTGCAAAAAGGATTTTGAATTATTTTAAAGGTGAAGAAAAACGAGTAATTAGAGTTTTAGACCCAGCCTGCGGTGATGGAGAACTATTACTAGCAATAAACAAAGTAGCACAATCAATGAATATTCAATTAGAGCTCATTGGTGTGGATTCTGATATTGACGCAATAAATATTGCTAATGAAAGATTAAGCAGAAGCGGACATAAAAATTTTCGCTTAATTAACAAAGACTTTTTGGAAATGGTGAGTGAAGGCGACAATTACGATTTATTTAATACAGAAGAACTTGAGCCTGCTGATATTATTATTGCTAATCCTCCATATGTTCGAACTCAAATTTTAGGTGCAGAAAAGGCACAACAACTGAGGAAAAAATTTAACTTGAAAGGAAGAGTTGATTTATACCAAGCGTTTTTGGTAGCTATGACTCAACAATTAAAAAGCAACGGAATTATGGGAGTTATTACATCTAATCGTTACTTAACTACAAAAGGAGGGGAATCCATAAGGAAATTTTTAGTTTTAAATTTTAATATATTAGAAATAATGGATTTAGGAGATACGAAATTTTTTGACGCGGCAGTTTTGCCTGCGATTTTCTTTGGTGAAAAGAAAAGTAAAGAAAATCAAAAAGAAAATTCAAACGTTCCAAAGTTCTTTAAAATATATGAACAAAATGATATAGAGGCGAGTACAAATGTCAATAGTGAATTTAATTCATTAATAGAACTTTTGGAAGTTAATAAATCTGGATTATATTCCGTTAGAGATAAAACTTATTCGATATCATTAGGAAAATTAATTTCACCCGAAAATTATAAAGAACCTTGGATTTTAGCAACTGAAGATGAATACGAATGGTTTATGAAAGTAAATCAAAATGCATATGGTTTTATTGAAGACTTTGCACACGTAAAAGTTGGAATAAAAACAACTGCTGATTCAGTATTTATTAGAAGTGATTGGGAAGAATTGCCCGAGCAACAAATTCCAGAAGATAAACTATTACGTCCAATTATTTCGGCTGATCAAGCAAATAAATGGAGCGTTTCTTTAATTGAGAGTAATAAAAAAGTGCTATATACTCATGAAATTAGAGATGGTCAAATAAAAGCTATAAATTTAGAGGAATTTCCTAGAGCTAAAAACTACCTTGAAAGCCACAAAGAAAGACTTGCGGGTCGAACATATGTATTAAAGGCTAATAGAAATTGGTATGAAATTTGGGTTCCTCATGATCCTTCATTATGGGACAAACCTAAAATTATTTTTCCTGATATCAGTTCAGAACCTAAATTTTTTTATGAAGACAAAGGAAGCATCGTTGACGGTAATTGCTATTGGATTATTCCAAAAAAGGAAAACGATAACGATATTCTATTTCTAATCATGGGGATTTGTAATTCAAAGTTCATGTCTAAATATCATGATATTGCTTTTCAAAACAAACTTTACGCAGGAAGAAGAAGATATTTGACACAATATGTGAATAAATACCCAATTCCAAATCCAGAATCAATTTACTCTAAAGAAATTATCAGTTTAGTTAAAGAATTAGTGAATAATAAAAAAGAAGCACAAGAGATTAATGAAATCGAAAATCGAATTGAAGAACTTATTTTGCGGGCTTTTGATATTGAAAGTTTATAAATAAGCAACAGTCGCTTCGAAAATTATCGGTTATTCAATTTCTATTGCCACAATCGTTGTTTTCGCCACACACGTTCAAATGTGAGAACTTTCAAAGGGATGAAAGATGTTCAACTGCTTATTTTAAATGAGGTTTGACAGACGATCATAAAGTTCGAGAATATTATTGTTTACTGTGAACAAACGAATCAAGTTCGTAAGCAATAAAAAAATTCAACATCTTAATAATTATTAATATGAAAAACTCGCCGTTTGTGAATTGAAAATTAAAATTTGAAGAAAAGACTCAAAGGCGTTTGTTCCTAATTGGAACGGACGCCTTTATTTATAAACGCAATAGACTCCTATACGTCAAACCGACTCCATTCAATTAAAGTTAATTACCAAAAATTTGGAAATAGAGTGTTAAATTATGAAAGAATATTTTCAACGTTACCGATATTCCAAAAAATACAATTGATCAGTGACATCGAAATTCTCAATGGGATTCTGTTCTATTCGCTCATGTTTAGTTTGACGACTGATTGTCGTAATGGCCAGTAGTTTTCTCTTGGCAGATTTTAACATATTACGAATCCATTTTCGTATATCGGTTGATGTTAGAGGTAATAAGAAAATGTACATTTTGATAATTAATCCGTACAACTTTGCCTCTTTGTGTAGAATCATGCCCACAGATGCTCCATATCAAGTAACACGTGGTGTATGAGTTAATATTCAATCAAACGCATACTCTTATTTGCCGTTTGGTACATTTTTGGTTCTTACGCAATCTTAGTAACAGGAAAGGGCTAATCGAGAAACCTAGTGTGCAAATTTGAATTTTTTAGCTTTTTATTATTATCTCGACCTTTCGCTAAAAGAACATAAGAATAATTTTTTAATTACGAATAATCAATTTTATTTTAGGAAATCCTCTTCTTCCTGAAGGCAAGTCACATACCCGTTTAATATCGGTTCTTTAACTTATACGACTAGTTTAGAAAGAAAAATAGATAAAATAATATTTTCTTTGATAATAAAAATGGAAGGAGTAAAAAATTGTGAAAATAAGCGAATTTTTAGTTGTGAATGATTTTGCTGCTAGCCGCTATACGATGGGCATTTTTCCAATTCATCATCACACTTCCGTCTGGTCGAAAGTGATCGAAGAAGACGGGGAGTATATGGTTCAAATGCGCCCGATCGATGTAATTGAACAAAGTTGCCTTTACTATGGAGCAAGCTTGAAAGGCAGAAAGGACGGAACGAAAGAGATTATAGGCATTTCGCACAAAGCCCCGCTTGCGATCGAACCATCGAATGAAATTTTCTTTTTCCCAACGATTTCCCCAAGCGATCCTCAATGCATTTGGCTATCGCATTTGCACATTCACCATCATGAACATGCCGCTTTAGGAAAGACGCGTGTGACATTCTCCAATGGTCATATCATCGAGCTGAACATCTCCCATCATTCCTTTGTCAACCAACTGCATCGCACCGCACAGCTTCGGACAAAATTGCGAGAACGATTGGAAGCGCGAGAGAGGAAGCTTGCATACATGTTTCATCTAAGAGAAAAAGAACAATATTTTTCCTAAACGCAATCCCATTTCCTATTTCCTTCTAAACCTGTACAATAGAAGCATAAGCACGATGTTAACGAACAAAGGGGATTGCGTATGGGGTTAGAAGAATTAAAACAATGGTTTACCATTTCCAATATGTTGAAAATGCTAGACGAATACCGCTCATTCGGCATTGTTCCTGGAATTGCGTTGCCGATGGCTGAGGCATTTTTGCCGTTTTTGCCGCTGTTTGTATTCGTCATGGCGAATGCAGCGGCGTTTGGCCTTTGGAAAGGATTTTTCATCTCATGGTTTGGGACAAGTCTTGGCGCGCTTCTTGTCTTTTTAGGCGTGCGCAAAGTTGGACAACAACGCTTTTTTTCTTTTCTTCATCGCCATCCGAAAATTCGGCGCATGATCAACTGGATCGAGAGGCGCGGATTTGGCCCGCTCTTTTTACTTCTTTGTTTCCCGTTTACGCCATCGGCGGCGGTTAACGTGGTTGCGGGATTGTCGCGCATTAGCGTTCAACAATATATGCTTGCTGTCGTTTTTGGCAAAATGGTGATGGTGTTTGTGATCAGCTTTATTGGTTATGACATTGTTGCGCTTATTCAACAACCGCTGCGCACGGTGTTCGTTGCTCTCGTCATTTTTCTTCTTTGGTACGTTGGAAAAAAGGTTGAGACGATTTTGGCGATCAATGACGAAAATAAGAAAGGGTGAAAAGGATGTCGCTACGCTTTATACTTGGTCGCTCCGGAAGCGGCAAAACAACAAGGTGTTTACAAGAAATTCGCCAAAAGCTATTTGAACAGCCAGACGGTTCGCCCATCATTTATCTCGTTCCTGAACAAATGACGTTTCAATCCGAATATGCGCTCATTCGCACACCCAACCTTGGCGGAATGATTCGAGCGCAAGTGTTTAGCTTCACTCGCCTCGCTTGGCGCGTGTTGCAAGAAACGGGAGGGCTGAGCCGCTACCATTTAAGTCAAACGGGTGTACATATGCTTTTGCGCAAAATTGTTGAGCAAAATAAAGACAAGTTTGTCTTGTTTGGGCGCGCGGCTGACAAAAATGGATTTATTGAGCAATTAGAAAAAATGATGACGGAATGTAAGCGCTATTGCATCACGCCCGAGCAGCTGCAAGAAACGGAAAAACAATTGCGCAATGAGGCAACGGCGGCTGAAAAAGTGCTTGCTGACAAACTAAGCGATGTCAGACTCGTCTACGAACAGTTTGAACAAGAGATTTCACGTCAATATGTCGACTCTGAAGACTATTTGCGTCTACTGGCGGAAAAAGTAAAACACTCTCGCTATTTAAGAGAAGCCGAAGTGTATGTCGATGGTTTTCATCATTTTACTCCACAAGAATATATGGTGCTTGAACAATTATTGATTCATTGTAAACGAGTGACCATTGCTTTAACGGTCGATGCGCCGTATAACGAACAGCTTCCGCATGACCTTCATCTTTTCCGCATGACTGGGCGGACGTATCATGATCTCCGCGAAATGGCGCTTCTTAATAACGTAGCGATCGAAGAAGTTGAACTTTTGCGTGAAAATGTGCGCCATCGCGATCGCGCGCTTCTTCACCTTGAAGCGCATTACGACGCTCGGCCTGCTGTGCCATTTTTAGAACAGACCGATTCTATTCACATTTGCGAAGCGGCACATCGCCGCGCGGAAGTGGAAGGCATTGCTCGAGAAATCGTTCGCCTTGTGCGCGATGAAGGGTATCGGTATCGCGATTTGGCTCTGCTGATTCGCAATTTTGATGATTATCGCGACGTTTTAACAACGGTTTTTGCTGACTATCAAATTCCGTATTTTATGGATGAAAAAGAGGCGATGGTTCATCATCCGTTCATCGAATTCATCCGCGCGAGTCTTGACGTTATCAATACCCATTGGCGTTATGAAGCGGTTTTTCGCGCGGTGAAAACCGATTTCTTTTTCCCGCTTGAAAGCGACACGAGAACGATGCGCGAAGCGATGGATCAGCTTGAAAACTATGTGTTGGCGCATGGCATTCAAGGGGCAAAGTGGACGGAGCGCTGGACGTACCGCCGTTATCGCGGGCTGGAAGATATAAACGTTCCGCAAACAAATGAAGAAAAAGAGTATGAAGAAAAGTTGAATTCATGGCGTGAACTTGTCGCCGCCCCTCTTTTGTCGCTGCAAAAACGATTGCAAAAAGCAAAAACAGGCCGAGAGATGTGCGAGGCGCTTTACTTGTATTTTGAGCAGCTACAAATCCCGAGAAAGCTTGAAAAACTTCGCGATGAAGCGGAACAAAAAGGGCAGCTGCTCATCGCTCGCCATCATGAACAAGCATGGAGTGCTGTCATTGACTTATTGGATCAATACGTTGAAATATTAGGCGAAGAAACATTGCCGCTGAAGTTATTTGCGACGATCATCGAAACAGGTCTTGAAAGTTTGCAGTTTTCACTCGTGCCACCGGCGATCGATCAAGTGCTTGTCGCTCATTTTGACCGTTCGCGTCTTACGGATGTAAAATGCGTCTTTATTGCAGGCGTCAACGAAGGCGTCATTCCAGCGAAAAAAAGCGATGACGGCATGCTTTCGGAAAAAGACCGCGAGCTTCTTCACCATTTTTCTGTCCGCGTTGCGCCAACGAGCCGAGAACAGCTGCTTGATGAGCCGTTTGCGCTTTATTTAGCGCTTGCAAGCCCAAAAGAGCGGTTGTATATCACCTATTCGCTCGCCGATGGAGAAGGGAAAGCGTTGCTGCCTTCGATGTTCATTAAGCGGTTAAAAGAGATGTTCCCAACCATTGTAGAGAAACAATGGGGAACGGAGCCGTTTTTATTGCCGCTTGAAGAACAGCTTCATTTTATTACGAATCCGCTCACAACGCTCGGTTTGCTTGTCGGTCAGCTAGAAGCATGGAAACGGCAATATCCGATCGAACCGATTTGGTGGGATGTCTATAACGTATATACCCAACATGAAGAATGGAGAACGCGTGCGAAAAAAGTCATTAACGCTCTTTTCTATGAAAATAAAACGAAAAAGCTAGAAAAAGAGATGGCGAAAAAGCTATATGGTCAAAAAGTGAAAGCGAGCATTTCGCGCGTTGAGAAGTTCAATCAATGTCCGTTTGCTCATTTTGCTTCGCACGGTCTTCGTTTAAAAGAACGAAAAGTGTTTCAATTAGCGGCTCCTGACATTGGGCAATTGTTTCATTATGCTTTAAAAACGATTGCCGATCGAATTCGGACAGAGCAGCTTGAATGGGCGCATCTCTCAAAAAAACAGTGCGAGCAGTTATCGTATGAAGCGGTCGAACAAATTGCGCCGTATATTCAACAAGAGGTTTTGCTTAGCTCCCATCGCTATCGCTATATGAAAAGAAAGCTGCAAAACATTATGGCGCGGACGACAACGGTTTTAAGCGAACATGCGAAGCTAAGCGGGTTTGTGCCCGTCGGCTTAGAGTTGCCTTTTGGTGACAACGATCCACTTCCGCCGCTTACATTTACGTTATCGGACGGAACGGTAATGGAATTTATCGGCCGCATTGACCGCATTGACAAAGCGGAAAGCAAAAAAGGGATGTTATTGCGCATCATTGACTATAAATCTAGAAACAAAACGCTAGATTTTACCGAAGTGTACCACGGACTGGCATTGCAAATGCTTGCGTATTTAGACATTGTGATCGAATATGCGGAAAAATTAGTTGGGACAAAGGCATTTCCGGCAGGCGTGTTATACTTTCCTGTTCATAATCCGATCATCAAAGCGGATGTGCTATTGGAAGAAGCAGATATCGAGAAGAAGATATTGGAACAATTTAAAATGGGCGGCGTTGTGTTAGCGGATGAAGAAGTAGCGAAGCTGATGGACGAAACACTTGAAGCAGGAAAAAGCTCGATGATTATCCCAGTAAGTTTGAAAAAAGACGGCCAATTTTCCAAAAACGGTTCAAAAGTTATAACAGAACAGCAGTTTCAGTTGTTGCGCAACCATGTTCGCGCTACATTCCAACAAGTCGGGGAGCAAATTGTTGATGGAGTCACTGCTATTGCTCCATATAAATGGAAAGACCGTACAGCTTGCCAATATTGTGAGTTTCGCGATGTATGCCAATTTGATGAAGCAATGGAACAAGATCGTTATCGACTTTTCAAAACGAAAAAATTGGACGAATGGCTTCATGATAGGGGGGATGAATGATGAAAAAAACGTTTCCTCCGAAACCAGCAGGAAGTCAATGGACGGATGCGCAATGGAAAGCGATTGTGACCTCTGGAGCGCATACGCTCGTTGCTGCGGCAGCTGGTTCAGGGAAAACAGCGGTGCTTGTTGAACGGATTATTCAAAAACTTTTGGATGAACAACAGCCGATCGATGTCGATCGGTTGCTTGTCGTGACGTTTACGAATGCGGCAGCGGCAGAAATGCGGCAGCGAATTGGCGAAGCGCTTGAGAAGGCGCTCGAGGCAGAGCCGCATTCGCTTCATTTACGGCGTCAGCTCAGCTTGTTGCAAAAGGCGTCCATTTCAACGATTCACTCTTTTTGCTTAGATGTCATTCGCAAATATTATTATCTCATTGATCTTGACCCTGTATTTCGCATTGCGGATGAAACCGAAATTGCACTATTAAAGGAAGAAGTCATTGAAGAGCTGTTTGAAGATTATTATGGAAAAGCGGATAATGAGGCATTTTTAGATGTGGTTGATCGCTATACGAGCGATCGAACGGATGCCGATTTGCAGACGATTGTATTGCGTTTATATGAGTTTTCGCGCTCTCATCCAAATCCAAACGAATGGTTAAGCCAGCTTGTGGAGATGTATGATCTAGCGGATGATGTCACGATTGATCAACTTCCGTATGTTTCTTATTTGTTCCAATATATTGATTTTTCGTTGCAGGCAGCCGAAGAGATGTTGAAACAAGCGATTGAAAAAACGAAGCAGCCAAACGGACCTGATTATTTGCGCGAAACGCTTGAGCAAGATTTGATCAATATTCAGCAATTAAAAGAAGCAAGACACGTTTCATGGCAACGGCTTTATGAAACCTTTCAATCACTGGCATGGGTGACCGCCAAGCGAAAACCAAAAGGCGAAGAATATGATGAAAGTTTAGTAGATGAAGTGAAGAAATTAAGAGATAAAGCAAAAGAAAAAATAAAAAGCGTCAAAGAAGAATTGTTTTCGTTTAAGCCTGAAACGTGGCTTCGGCATTTGCGCGAAATGAAGCCCGTTGTGGCGACAATTGTGGAGCTTGTTCAACAATTTGCTGAGCGATTGCAGGCGAAAAAAGCGGAAAAAGGAATCGTTGACTTTTCTGATTTGGAGCACTATTGCTTGCAAATTTTGCGCGATCCGTCTTCAACGGTTGATCGTCTTATTCCGTCCGATGCGGCGCTCGATTATCGGGCGCAATTTGTCGAAGTGCTCGTCGATGAATATCAAGATGTTAACATGGTGCAAGAAGCGATTTTACGTTTAGTGACGAATGATGAGGAAGCAACGGGCAACTTATTTATGGTTGGGGACGTGAAACAATCGATTTACGGCTTCCGCTTAGCTGAACCGTCCCTTTTCTTAAGCAAGTATCAACGTTTTACAACAGATGAAAAAGACGGAGGAGTGCGCATTGATTTGGCGCAAAACTTCCGCAGCCGCCGCGAAATTTTAGATGGAACGAACTTTATTTTTAAACAAATCATGGGGGAAACCGTTGGCCAAATTGCGTATGACGATGATGCCGCTCTGCGCTTTGGCGCAACGTATTACCCGGAAAAAGAACAGCCGATTGAGTGCATATGGATTGATCGCGCGGATCATGGCGCAGAAAACGAAAGTGAAGGGCAAGTGGAGAACGAAGAACAAGAATTGGAAAATGCTCAGCTTGAGGCGCGCTTTATTGCTAAAAAAATTAAGCAGCTTATCGATGAGCCGTTCTATGTATATGACCGTCATTTGCAAAAAGAGCGTCGTATTATGTATCGCGACATTGTCATTTTATTACGTTCCATGCCGTGGGCTTCACAAATGATGGAAGAGTTTCGCAAGCAAGGCATTCCTGTTTATGCGGAACTGTCTTCAGGATATTTTTCAGCAACGGAAGTTTCGGTTATGTTGTCGCTATTAAAATTGATCGATAATCCGTATCAAGACATTCCGCTTGCGGCTGTATTGCGTTCCCCTATCGTTGGATTGGATGAAAATGAGTTGGCGCGTATTCGCTTGGAGAAAAAAGATGGCAGTTTTTATGAAGCGCTGACAATGTTTCTAACAAAAGTACCGACGGAAGAAGAGAAAGAGTTGCATGAAAAACTATCGACCTTCATAAAGCAACTTGAAGCATGGCGAACAAAAGCGCGCCAAGGTTCATTAGCCGATTTGATTTGGCAGTTATATCGCGACACAAACTTCTACGATTTTGTCGGCGGGATGCCTGGCGGAAAGCAGCGGCAAGCGAATTTGCGCGCCCTCTATGACCGCGCCCGACAATTTGAAAAAACAGCGTTTCGTGGCATTTTTCGCTTTTTACGTTTTATTGAACGGATGCAGCAACGTGAAGACGATTTAGGAGCAGCAAGAGCGCTCAGCGAACAAGAAGATGTCGTGCGGATTATGACCATCCATAAAAGCAAAGGATTAGAATTCCCAGTCGTTTTCGTTGCGGGAATCGGAAAAAGCTTCAATACGCAAGATTTACGCCAAAATTATTTAATGGATAAAGAGCTCGGTTTTGCCGCTCGTTATGTTCATCCGAAGCTGCGCGTCAGCTATCCGACGATTGCGCAACTTGCGCTCAAACGAAAATTGGCGCTTCATTCGTTGGCAGAAGAAATGCGAATTTTGTATGTTGCCTTGACGCGCGCGAAGGAAAAGTTGTATTTGATCGCAACCGTAAAAGATTTAGAAAAAGAGAAACAGCGCTGGCAAGCTGCTTATTCTTGGGACCATTGGCTGTTGCCGGATTACATCCTTGCTTCAGCGAACAGTTATCTGGATTGGATTGGTCATGCGTTAATCCGTCACAGACAGAGCGAGGCGCTTCAACCGACGATGGCCCGTTCACTTCCTGAAGAAATTGTAAATCATCCAGCGAAGTGGAAAATCGAAGTGGTTTCGGCGGCGCATATCGAGGAAAAAGAGCGAGAAGAAGCGGAACGGAATGAAGCGCTGATCGAAGCGGTAAGGAAATTAGAACCGATTTCCACCGAAAGTGAATATGCGGAAGAAGTCGCTCGACGCATGAAGTGGACGTATGAACATGAAATCGCGACCGTTTCACGCGCCAAGCAAAGCGTATCCGAGTTAAAGCGACAGCGAGAAATTTTTGGTGCAGACGGCGATCTCGCTCTTCTTCGCCCGTTCCGTACAGAAATCATTGAGCGTCCGCGCTTTATGCAAGCAAAGAAGCTCACTCCAGCCGAAAAAGGAACAGTCATGCATCTTGTGATGCAGCATGTCGATTTAAAAAGTGAAATCACGGAAGAGAGCATTCGTGAACAAGTAGCGAAGATGGTTCACGGGGAATGGCTGACGGAAGAACAGGCAAAAGAAGTGGATGTAGCTAGCATTGTTGCTTTTTTCCAAACGGATATTGGACAGCGGCTTCGTCGAGCTCCGCGCGTTGAGCGTGAAGTACCGTTTAGCTTAGCGCTTTCTGCCCAAGAAACATATGGTCATTGGACGGCGGAAGCGGAAGAAGCGGTGTTGGTTCAAGGAGTGTTCGATTGTTTGTTTGAAGACGAGAATGGGCTTGTGCTCATTGACTTTAAAACGGATCACGTTCGCTGGATGGACAACGTTCAAGCGGTGTTAGAACGGCGTTATCGCGTGCAGATGGAGTTGTATCGACGAGCCGTTGAGCAAATTTGGAAAAAGCGTATCGATGAAAGTTATGTATACGTTTTTGATTGTGCACAACTTTTTCCGATGTAAGGGAGGGAGATAAGTGCGAATTTTGCATACAGCCGATTGGCATTTAGGAAAGACGCTGGAAGGACGAAGCCGATTTTCTGAACAAGAACAATTTATTGATGAACTAGTAACGATTGTTGAAAAAGAACGCGTTGATGCGGTTCTGATCGCGGGGGATGCCTTTGATTCGGTCAATCCCCCTGCTCTTGCGGAACAGTTATTTTATGAAAGTTTAGCGCGCCTTTCTGATTACGGAAAGCGCCCTGTTATCGTCATTGCCGGCAATCACGACCATCCAGATCGTTTATCCGCTGCCGCAACGTTAGCTGCGAAGCATTCGATTACATTGCTCGGTTTGCCAACGACCGATGTGCAGGCGATTTACGTTCCGTCTTGTGATGAGACGCTTATGCTCGCGGCGCTTCCGTATCCTTCGGAGTCGCGGTTGGCTGAGCTGCTTTCTTCCGAAAATGATGAGCGTCTGCTGCGCGAGCGCTACGATGAAAAAGTACGCGGCATTTTTGCCATGATGAATGAATCGTTTCGACATGATACGGTAAATGTGGCAATGAGTCATCTTTATGTCGCAGGAGGAGCCACATCCGATTCGGAACGTCCGATTGAAATGGGTGGCGCCTATACGGTGTCACCTGAAAGTTTTCCATCGCAGGCGCAATACGTGGCGCTAGGCCACTTGCATCGCCCGCAATATGTGAAACATGCAGCGATGCCAGCGCGCTATTCTGGTTCTCCGCTTGCTTATAGTTTTTCCGAAGTCGGTTACAGCAAATCGGTTACGATTGTCGATGTTCGTCCGAAAGAACAAGCGATCATCTCTGAAATTCCGCTATCGTGCGGTCGCCCGCTTGTGAAATGGAAAGCGACAGAAGGGATTGCTCAAGTGTACCGCTGGATCGAAGAAGGAAAAGATCGAAATGCATGGATTGATTTGGAGATTGACGTGGAACATTCATTGCCGATCGAAGAAATACATAGGCTCCGCAAGCTGTATGATGGCTTTGTGAACATTCGCCCAAATTATTTGACAAAAGAAGAAATCAAAACAGAAGCGCGTTCGAACGTACCGATTGAAACGTTATTTGAACGCTTTTATGAAAGGCAGACGGGCGGTGCGAAACCGACCGCTGAACTTGTTCAGCTTTTTCTCGAGCTTCTTGTCGATGAGGACGAGGATGGTGATGAGGAATGAAACCGATTCGGTTAACCATTGCAGGGTTGCATAGCTTTCGTGAAAAACAAACGATCGAATTCGAAAAACTATGTGAAGGCGGTTTATTTGGCATTTTCGGTCCGACGGGAAGCGGCAAATCATCGATTTTAGATGCAATGACATTAGCTCTATACGGAAATGTCGAACGTGCGGCGAATCAGACGCACGGAATTATGAACCATGCGGAAAACGAATTGTCCGTATCGTTTACGTTTGAGCTCCAGAATGCAAACGGGAAAAAGCGATATACCGTTGAGCGAAGCTTTAAGCGAAGCGATGCACTGCGCGTAAAAACAACATTAAGCCGCTTGATTGAAGAAGGAGATGAACGAATTGTTTTAGCGGATAAAACGAGAGACGTCGATGAACAAATTAAACAGCTGCTCGGTTTAGAAATGAAGGATTTTACTCGCGCCGTTGTGTTGCCGCAAGGAAAATTTGCCGAGTTTTTATCGTTAAAAGGAGCAGAGCGCCGGCAAATGCTTCAGCGTCTATTTAATCTCGAACGATATGGTGATGAGTTAAATAAAAAGCTTAAAAATAAGCTAGCAAAAGTGACAGCCAAACTGGAAGCGGTAAAAGCCGAACAAGCAGGGGTAGGAGATGCATCAAAAGAGGCGCTAGAAGAGCAAAAAAAGCGGCTGCATGCATTAGAAGGCGAACTTGAACAACAGCAACAACAATTTCAACAAATAAAAGAACGTTATGAACGCGAAAAACAGCTTTGGCAATGGCAATGTGAAAAAGAAGCGATTGCTGAACAATTAGAACTGTGCCGCCGCGAAGAAGGAATGATCGCGTTGTTAGAACAAAAACAACGAAAAGCGGAGGAAGCGGAACGCATGCTTCCTTATGTTCAGCAATACGAACAAGCGAAGCAGGAAGTGAGCAAGTGGAAAGAAAAAACGGAAACGTTATCGCAGCATTTAAAGCACCTTGCCGAGCAATATGAACAGGCGGCAGAACAATATCGCCTCATTCGTGCCAAAAAGAGCGAAGAAGAGCCAAAATGGCTGCAAAAAAGAGAACAACTTTTGCAAGCGCGCCAAACGTTCGAGCGAATGAAACAAATCGAGCATGAAATGAATGAATTAAACAAACAAATTGAAGCGATTAGCGTGCAAGAAGAAAAAGCGAAAAGCGATTTTCAACAACTTTCCGAGCTTTATAAGCGAGCGCAAGAAAAGCAAAAGCGATTAAAAGAAGAGTGGCAAACGAAACAAGTCGACGTCAAAGTGAAAGAGCGGCTTTATCGTGCGTACGAGGAGAAAAAGCAAATTCAATCATTAGATGAAACATTGCAAGAATTAAAAGAAGAATGGCAGCAAAAACAAAATGGGTATGAGCAGTTGAAAAAAGCGCAGGATGGTCAAGAGAAGCAGTGGGAGAGCGTGAAGAAAAAGTGGATTGCACAATTTAAGAAAGTGGAAATGCTTTATCATCGCGTTTGTGAACGAGACTTGCAGCTTAGCAAACTTCTTTACAAGTTAAAACAAGAACAAAAGAAAGCTGAACAAGCCCGGCTTCATCATTTAGCCGCGATGCTAGCTGAAAATTTGAGCGATGGAGCGCCTTGCCCTGTTTGTGGTTCGCTTGAACACCCGGCTCCTGCATCCAAACAGGATGATCATGTCGATGGACAACAAATGGATGAGCTTGAACAATTATTGGAAGAAGGTCAAAGCCTTGCCCAACCGCTTCAATCGTTAAAAATTCAGCTCGAACAATTAGCGCAAACGATCATTCAAGAAGAAAAGGAACAGTCGCTCGAACTTCGTTATGTCGAAAAAATAAAAAACGAAATCGAAAAGGAACAGGCTGTTTCGGTTCATGAGCAAATTCGCATTCTTTCCGCTGAAGTAAAGGCGTTACATCAAGATTATTTGCAATACCGTGAAGAAACGAAAGAACTGTTTAACCATTTAAGAACGTTAGAAAAACAAAAGCAAGACTTGTCTCATCAGCTTGCGACGATTCACCAACAGGTGAATGAACAAATCGAAAAATATAACGAACGTATCCGTCTGCGCGAAGAGCGAATGAAAAAGTGGCAAGAAACGTATGATGATTTATCATTTGAAACGGTTGAAGCTGCGATTGAAAAATTGCGCGCCGATGAACGGGAAGCACAAGCCTTACAAGAACGAATCGATAAAAGCATTGTTTATTTAGAAGAAAAAAGCGTGGAACTGGAAAAATTGAAAGAAATGTGGCAACATCTGGAACGAACAAAAGCGGAGCGGTCTTCATTAGCACAAATGAAGCAACAACAATATAAAGAGTATGAAAAAACATTGCCTGTTTCGACTGATGGGGAAAAACTTGAACAATTGCTTGCGGAAGCGGAACAACATCTGTCGCAGCTGCAAAAACAAGAAGAAGAGGCGTATGAACGATGGAATGTCATTCAAGGACAGTACCAGTCGTTACAGGCTGAAAAGCAAGCGGCTCAGTTAGCGCTTGCGGAAAGTGAAAAGCGCCTTGAACAAGCTGATGCTGAATTGGAAAAACAATTGAACGCTAGCTCGTTTGCCACTCATGAGGAAGTGTGGTCTGCGCGATTAAAGGCGGAAGAGAAAGCCATGATCGCCGAGCGGATCGAACAATATAAAGAAAAATGGACAAAGCTTCAAAATGAATGGGAACGATTAAATCAAGCAATGAATGGAGAAGAAATGACAGAAGAACAGTGGAGAGAGACAGAGCGATTGCGTGAAGAAATGGAAAAGAAAACGACCGCATTGATTGAACAAGTCGCTTCTTTGCGAACAATCGTCCATGAGCTGGAAGCGAAGCATGCTCGCTTTGAACAGCTTGAACGGCAACGTCTTGATTTGGAGCGTTTAGCGAACCAATATCGTGAATTGCAAACGGTTTTGCGCGGAAATAGTTTTGTCGAATTTATCGCTGAAGAGCAACTGATTAACGTGACGCGCTACGCTTCCCAACAGCTTGGAGCGTTAACGCGGCAACGGTATGCGATTGAAATCGATTCAGAAGGCGGCTTTATCATTCGTGATGACGCAAATGGTGGAGTGCGCCGCCCGGTGACGACGTTATCGGGGGGAGAGACATTTTTAACATCGTTGTCGCTGGCGCTTGCGCTCTCGGCGCAAATTCAGCTGCGCGGGGAGTATCCGTTACAGTTTTTCTTTTTAGATGAAGGATTCGGTACGCTCGATGGAGAGCTGTTAGATGTTGTAATCACCTCATTAGAGAAGCTGCAATCGAAAGAAATGGCGATCGGAGTGATTAGCCACGTCCAAGAATTGCGTGCCCGCTTGCCGAAACGCCTCATTGTGGAACCGGCGGAACCTTCAGGAAGGGGAACGCGCGTCCGTTTGGAAACGATGTAAAAGGTTGGGGGATGATCCCTCAACCTTTTTTTGTGCAGGAGGTATAGAAAATAAAAAAGCAACGCTAATTATTTTGCTTAACGTTGCTGTCAAATACATCCGAATCTAACGTATTTGTCAAGCTAATACCGTTGTTTGTTTGTAAAAAGTCCCCTGTATTAAAGGCCCCAGCACCGCTATACGTTTTCGCTGTCGTTTTTGGGGAAATGTACAGAGAATCGCCTACTTGAACAACGGCTCCGCTACTGACGGTTGTAATTTTAATCGGCCCGACGATGGCTGGCATCTTTTTCACCCTTTTCAGCTAGTTGTCGAATATGTTTAATGCGCACTTCCGTTTGAACGAGTTTAGTGGAGCCGATATGAACGGCTGAAGAGGAAGAAATCCCTAAAGTGCGGATCGAACGAACGGAAATGGTCGGACATTCATTGAGCTTATGAAAAACCATTGGTTCATCATCAAAATTCGGTTTTGGAATCGGTTTTGTGAAAACGGGAAATGTCATTGGAAGTTCACGAGTGTCAAAAAATTCGTATTGCCGCTGTAAAGCGATCGCTTTCGACCGCAAAATAACTTGGTTGCTGTCTCCGATTTGAAGAACAGAGCCGAATGCAACAGCATTTGTGTTAATCCATTGAACAAGTGATAGACGGCTCATTTTTTGCTTCCTTCGTCGGTTACAACAATGGGAGCGAATGGGCCAATAATTAATGATTCTGGCGGTGTATCGAAGGCGGAAGCAAGTTGAATCGTTTCGCTGTCGCCAACAAGTACGAGCGATGAGCTTGTCACCCCGATAATATGAATATGACCAACGTGAACGTCATGATTAATGACGGTAAAATTCATTCATGTTGCTCCTCTCTCGGTAAATGTTTTAAAAATGATTCAATCGAGTGTTCAATGTCGCGTTTGATTTTTCCGATAATTTCTTCTTGAATTTGTTCATTCGTTTTTCCTGCTTTTTCGACTTGATTTAAATAAAAACGAATACGCTCGTCTAATTGCCGAGCAATGTCTTGCAAGATAAATTGTCGATAATAATCATCTAGTTGATAAGAAAAACGTTTCTCTATATTTTGGATCATTTTTTTCCCGTCTTCTTGTAAAAACGCTTGAATGGATGTTTGAATGGTGCGAAATAAAAGAGGTTCAGGGTGAGAGACAATCGTTTTCCCTTTCGTTACGGAAAAATCTTCAATATTTCCATCGATTAGAGAGGAAGGGGTTAATCCGATGTTTAGTGTTCCTTCAAGCGTTTCCACTTTCAACTGGTCAAAATGATACTCCATTTTTTCAATGTTCATTTGCGGCCTTTTTTTTAGCTCAGCATATTCTTTTTGTAATTGCGCTATTTTTTGTTCCAATGCAATGATTTTTGTTTGTTGCCACTTTAAATAGGTTTCTAATTGTTTGAAGTAGTTGGACCACATCGTTCTCCCCCCTTGTGCGCACAATCCACCTATTTTAATGTATGGTTGTTTTTTGGGGAGTATCACTTATTTTCTTCTTATACGAACGATTGCAGTGGAACAAGCGGCCCTATAATCGGACCTTCTGCTTCGATTTTTGATTCGGGGGCAGGTTCTACAAACTTCCCTGTATTACTTAATGTCGCCAACGGTTGAATTTTGCCTGCGCTCCCGATTTGCAATACCGAAGAGTTGCTGACTGATCCGATTTTTAATTGATGAATCGCAATCGTTTGTTGAATGTAGAAATTCATTTTATTCCTCCTTTATGCATTTGCGGCAATGTTTGAATCCGCTACATCAGGGTCGTTTGTGTTTGTATTGCTATATTGGTTGTAAATGCGCAATCCATCTCCAGTGTTAAATGAGCCAGCTCCTGCGAATGTTTTGACGACGCTGTATGGTGAAATAGCAAATACATCACCAATATGGAAAATTCCGCTATTTCCGATACTATTAATTTTCACTGCTCCCACAATGGCTGGCATACGTCATTCTCCTTAACTAATTATTCGCAACCGTATTCGTATCGGCGAGATCCGGATCGATGGTATTGGTGAAACTAACAAGTGTATTGGTTTGCAAAAAATCGCCAGAGTTTCCTCCGCCAGATCCAGAGAGCGATTTAGTGGAGCTTTTCGGAGCAATTTGCAACGCATCACCGAAATTAACGGTGCTGTCGCCGCTGACGCTTGTAATTTTAATCGGTCCAGCAATGTAAGAAGGCATGTCAATCGTCCTTTCATTCATTTTTTACAGTATATGAGCAAACAGGCTTGTTAGGTGTCTGTCAGTTTCCGTCGATTTGGATTGGCATATGATATAGAAACAAATGAGTGAGGATGAAGGCGATGTCATTAATTATTTTAGGAGCCATCAAAATTACAAATGTAAGCGGTGAATCGGTTGTTAACTTTGGTGACGTATTATGCATTTCACCAAAAAGTGCAAATAAATCGATTTCAGGGGCGGGCGGTGGAAATACGGGAGACTTTTTACAGACCAATACAATCAATAGCGTGACAAATATAATTAGTAAAAGATAGAAGGGTGTTTCCGACGGAAGCGGAAGCACTTTTTTGCCTTATTTTCATGAATTAGAAATGCACAATTAAAAAGATGTGCTATAATATTTTTGAATTTTATTATTTTTTAGAATTTTAAAAAGGGGGATCGGGGATGAATGTACCATTAGTATTGACGCATTTTTTGGATCGCGCCGTTTCGTTGTATGGAGAAAAAGTGGGCGTCATTTACGAGGGGAGGGAACTTACATACAAACAGTTAAATGATCGCGTTAACCAGCTTTCGCACGGATTGGCGGATTTAGGAGTGAAAAAAGGAGACCGCGTTGCATACTTGGCACCGAATACGCTAGAAATGCTCGAAGGATTTTATGGCGTATTTCAATTAGGAGCCGTTATGGTGCCGATGAACATTCGCTTAAAGCCTGATGACTATGTGTTTATTTTAAATCATAGCGAAAGCAAAGTATTATTTGTTGATCAAGAATTGTATCATCTCATTGCTCCTGTACGAAACGAATTAAAAACGGTCGAACATATAATTGTGCAAGGCAAAAATGATGATATAGATGAAATTGCTTACGATGATTGGTTGGCTCAATACCCAGTCACTCCGTTTGAACGGCCTCAGATCGATGAAAATGATGTATGCAGCCTTTTATACACAAGCGGAACAACAGGAAATCCAAAAGGAGTCATGCTCACCCACCGCAACAACTATTTACATGCTCTCAGCGCCATGCATCATCTCCGCGTTTCTGATCGTGATGTTTATTTGCATATTTTGCCGATGTTTCATGTTAACGGATGGGGAGCGCCGTTTTATTATACGGCGAATGGAGCTACGCACGTTTGTTTGAGAAAGGCGATTCCAGAAATGATTTTCGACTATATTCAAAAATATAAAGTAACCGTTATGCATATGGCCCCAACAGTCTTAAACTCTCTGTTGCAATATTACGAACAAAATGTGCCAACGGTTGAGCATAATGTTCGTGTCGTTATTGCTGGTTCTGCTCCACCGCCTGCGTTTGTGACACGCGTCGAAAAAGAGTTGGGATGGGAATTTATTCAAGTGTACGGCATGACGGAGTCTTCGCCGCTTAGCCTCGTTTCAACGGTTCGTTCACACTTGCGCCATTTGCCGATGAAAGAGCAATATCGGATGAAGGCAAAAGCAGGGTATGCGATGATCGGATGTGAAGTGAAAGTGGTGGATGAATATGGACAAGAAGTTCCGCATGACGGGAAAACGATTGGAGAAGTGATTGTTCGCAGCAACGGCGTCATGGCAGGATATTGGAAAAATTCTGAAGCAACGATGGAAGCGATTCGCAACGGCTGGCTGCACACAGGCGATATGGCAACGGTCGATGAATATGGAAACATTGATATTGTCGATCGTAAAAAGGATATTATTATTAGCGGGGGCGAAAACATTTCGTCCATTGAAGTCGAAGGGGTTTTGTATGAGCATCCAGCTGTACTTGAAGCTGCGGTTATTGCAGCTCCACATGAAAAGTGGGGAGAAACGCCGCATGCGTTCGTTGTTGTTCGTCCAGGCAAAGAAGTGACTGAACAAGAATTAATCGCCTTTTCGCGCGAAAGACTAGCCCATTTTAAAGCCATTACAGGCGTAACATTTGTGAATGAATTGCCAAAAACCGCTTCTGGAAAAATTCAAAAAGTTCATTTGCGCAATGAATATTGGAAAGCACATGGAAAAGCAGGACGCTATGTCAATTAATAACGTAAGGCCGCTTGTGTTTTGACAAGCGGTCTTTTATTCTTATATGGAGAGTTATATGGAGAGGTGGTGCAAGTGGAACGAATTGGAGTGGTTGATGCGATTCGCGGTTTTGCCTTGTTAGGAATTTTGCTTGTGAATATTTTTGATTTTTCCGCACCTGTGCTTTACGTCGAGCCAGAGCATTTCGCAAAGGGGATGCTCGATCGGTGGTCAGTCATGTTCATTGATCTTTTTGCTCAAGCGAGCTTTTATCCGCTGTTTTCGACGCTGTTCGGTTGGGGAGCGTTTATTATGCTTGAGCGAGCGAAGCAGAAGGGACAACCGTTTCAACGGATCTTTTCTCGCCGCTTAGCCGCTTTATTTTTATTCGGCTGCATTCATGCTTTCTTTATTTGGCATGGAGATATTTTAATGTCGTACGCCATGGTTGGCTTGTTTCTTTTCTTATTTGTGCGCACGAGCGCCGCATGGTTGCTCAGATGGTCGCTTTTATTGTTTTTTGTTCCGAATGGAATCTTGATCGTGTTGCTTTTTCTTGCCTGGGCAAGCGAGGGAGATGTTGATCTTTCCGAACCAGCACTTGCTGAAGAAGCGCTTCGTCACTATCGAGATGGAACGTGGATGGAGGTGTTGATTCAGCGCTGGCACGATTGGTTGTATATGAACAATGCGTGGACGCTGGTTTTCTTTTTGGTTGCCATTTTACCGCTTTTTTTATTTGGGGCATACATCGCAAAACAACAATGGTTTCAAAGATTGGATGAGCATCGCTTAACGATTCAAAAGTGGTGTCTGTTTTCGTTTTTATTTGCTCTCATTTTTAAATCGCTTCCGTACTGGACGGAAAAAAACGTGGTGACGCAATACATTCAAGATATGATTGGCGGTCCTGCTTTGTCCATCTTTTATTTAACAGCATTCAGCCTCTTTTTAAGAAAAAGATCGTCATGGCTTGCTCCGGTCGGGAAAATGGCGCTGACCAATTATTTATTGCAATCCATTATTTGCACAACGCTTTTTTATAGTTACGGATTTGGTTTATACGGAAATGTTCGCCCATTTGTTGCGTTATTGATTGCAATCATCATTTATGTCGTTCAAGTGATATATAGCCATTGGTGGATGCGTTCGTTCGAAATAGGGCCAATCGAGTGGATATGGAGAGCCATCACATATGGGGAGAAGCCGCGTTTGCGCCGAGAAAAAACGACATGAAGCTTTCGGCTCATGTCGTTTTATTTTATGTTGTACACGGCTTGTCCTCTTTTTTCTTGGAGAATGCGATCATTTCTTTTAAATGCATATTGAGCAACTCATCTAACTCTTGACTGCATTGAATCGTTTCTTTTGCCGAAAATCCATATGTTAACGCCAGCTCAATTAATTGTTTTCGCTTTTTTTCAATAAGTGAAAGAGACATGAGTTTCACCAACATTTTATATTTTTGCAAATCCGATGTAAAAAAGTGAACGTATAAATTATTATACATATTCTCAAAAAAAAGGAAATAGATTTATGTGTCAAAAAAGAATTTTTTTGTAAAAAAAGGGTTTTGTCAGGAATCGGCGAATGATGTCATTGAATTTGTTAGAAAGGGGATGGGTTTCATGAAGTTTGTGACGGCAAAGCACGGAGAAAGAGTGTTTGTTGGAGTGGTGTTGGAACAAATGAACATGGTCGTCGATTTGCCAAAAGCGGATGAGACGATTCCGAACGTTATGCTTGATTGTATTGCATTAGGAGACTTGTTTATACATAAAGTCGAGCAACTGCTTCGAACACCGAAAGAAGAATGGATGTATCGTTTAGAAAATGTTCAATTGCTTGCGCCGATTCCGCGCCCGTCCAAAAATATTTTTTGTATCGGAAAAAACTATGCCGATCATGCGGCAGAGATGGGAAGTGTGGCTGACCGGGAGAATATGATTGTTTTCTCAAAAGCGCCAACGACGGTTATCGGACATGAGGAGCCAATTTTGCGCCATGAGGATGTGACCGGCCAGCTCGATTATGAAGGGGAATTAGCGGTTGTGATTGGAAAGAAGGGAAAAGCAATCGAAAAAGAGCGAGCGTTAGAGTATGTATTTGGTTATACCATTATCAATGATGTGACCGCACGGGATTTGCAAGAACGGCATAAACAATATTTGCTTGGCAAAAGTTTAGACTCCTCTTGCCCGATGGGACCGTGGATCGTTCATCGTTCCGCCATTTCCAATCCGAATTCGCTTCGAATTGAAACGAAAGTAAATGGGGAAGTGAGACAGCATGCCTCCACGGAGCAGTTTATCTTCAAGATCGAAACCATTATTTCGACGATTTCCAAAGGAATGACGCTTGAACCTGGAGATATCATTGCTACCGGAACGCCAGCTGGGGTGGGAAAAGGAATGAATCCGCCGCGCTTTTTACAATCGGGTGATGTCATTGAAATTACAGTGGAAAACATCGGGACGTTGCGCAATCGCGTTCAATAAAAAGATGGCTGGGAAGACCAGCCATCTTTTATTGTTCAAATACTTTTTTCACTTTTTCGATCGCCCAGTCAAGCTCTTCTTTTGTAATGACGAGCGGCGGTGCGAAGCGAATGACCGTATCGTGCGTTTCTTTGCAGAGCAAGCCTTCGCGCTGCAATTTTTCGCAGTAAGGGCGGGCAGGGCCATGCAATTCAACGCCGATGAACAATCCTTTTCCGCGCACTTCCTTAATGTCAGGATGTTTAATTTCACGCAGTTTTTCTTGGAAATATTGCCCGAGTTCCAATGATCGTTCAGGCAGCTTTTCTTCAATGATGACATCTAATGCTGCGATTGAGACAGCGCATGCGAGCGGATTTCCGCCAAATGTGGAACCGTGAGAACCTGGATTAAATACGCCGAGAATATCTTTGTTGGCAGCTACGCAAGAAATTGGAAATACGCCACCGCCGAGCGCTTTTCCGAGGATGTACATATCTGGAACAACGTTTTCCCAATCGCATGCAAACATTTTACCAGAACGGCCGAGTCCAGATTGAATTTCATCGGCAATGTATAATACGTTATTTTCTTTACATACGTCATACGCAGCTTTTAAAAATCCTTCAGGTGGGATGTTAATTCCCGCTTCACCTTGAATCGGCTCAAAAATAAACGCTGCTGTATTTGGAGTAATGGCTGCTTTCAACGCTTCAACATCGCCAAATGGAATCACTTTAATGCCCGGAAGCATTGGTCCGAACCCGCGCTTGTACTCTGGATTGGAGGACATCGATACAGCTGTCATGGTTCGACCGTGGAAGTTATCTTCACAAACGATAATTTCCGCTTGATCGGCAGGAACTCCTTTCACGTCGTACGCCCATCGCCGCGCTGCTTTAACGGCTGTTTCGACCGCTTCAGCCCCTGTATTCATCGGTAAGACCATTTCTTTGTTTGTAAGTTTGGCTACTTTTTCATACCATGGACCGAGTTGATCGTTATGAAATGCACGTGAAGTAAGGGTAATTTTATCTGCTTGTTCTTTCAGCGCTTGAATAATTTTCGGATGGCGATGGCCTTGGTTGACTGCAGAATAGGCGCTTAACATATCCATATAACGATTTCCTTCAGGATCTTCTACCCAAACGCCTTCTCCTTTCGATAAGACGACAGGAAGAGGATGGTAGTTGTTTGCTCCATATTTTTCTGTAAGCTCGATAATTTCCATCGTTTTCGTCATGTTTTCATCCTCCTGCTTTCTTAATTGTAAGGAAAATTCCCTATTATAACAATACTTGAAATAGTCTTTGAAAGTAAATAGAAAAAATAGAGCGTTTTCATTTTGTTTGGCATATAAAAAATGTTATTATATTGTTATGATTTTAAAGTAAGGAGGAAATACAGTGACACATGCACATATTACCGCTTGGGCGGTTGCGATCCTTTTATTTATGATTGCGGTTTTCCAAGAGAGAAAACAGGCGAAAACGAAAATCATTCATATGATTCTACGACTCTTTTATTTGTTGATTATCGGAACAGGAGCATGGATGTTACATAGCATTGCGTCGATTCCCGCACTATATGTCGTCAAGACGATTGTCGGCATATGGGTCATCTTCGCGATGGAAATGATTCTTGTTCGGAAGAAAAAAGGGAAGAGCACGAATGTATTTTGGCTTCAATTCACCGTTGCCTTCGTGCTTGTTCTTTATCTTGGACTGAAACTCCCACTTGGATTTTACATCTTTTCATAAAAAAGAAGAAAGGTTGGCCAGTAGATGCCAACCTTTTCTGTTATTTTAACATATGGTATGATTTATTTGTCTGATTATTCATAAAATAGAGAGAAAGAGAAAAAGAGTGGTGAAAAAAGGGATGAAACTATATCAAACATGTTGTGCGACGGTAAAAGAAGTTGAACAATTTGTGAAAAATCATCGTCTTCATGAGAAAAAAAAGGTATATATTTCGATTTTTGCTCATGAAAAAGATGAAAGGTTAAAAAGAGAGATCATTCAAAAAGTTCAACAGCTTTTACCCGAAGCAACCATGTTACAAATGGTGGGGGGAACATTCAGCAATCAAGTGATCGTTTCGTTTATGATCTTAGAAGAGGACGAAGCATCGACCGAGCAGCTAGACGAAATGAGAAAGCAAATCGAAATATCGGAACAGTACTATAAATCGTTATTTGAGCATAATCCTGATATTGTTTATTCGACCGATTTACAGGGCAATTTTACGAGCGTCAATCCTGCGTTTGAAAAAGTATTTGGATATCGTGCAGAAGAAATTTTGCATACCAACGCGTTGGATTATATAAAAAAAGAAGATGTTTCACGGGTTCGTCGCTATTTTTATCGTGCATTAAAAGGAAAAGTACAACAATACAATTTAGAGATTCCAACGAAGTCAGGAGAAGTTTATTTATTTCAAATAAAAAATGTTCCGATTATTGTCAATGGAGAAAAAGTCGGGATTTATGGAATTGGCCGCGACATTACTAAACAAAAGAAAGCGGAAGAAAAAATTATATACCTAGCCTATTATGACACAGAGACACGCCTTCCTAATCGCGTGAAATTTACTGAATTACTCAATGAAGCGATTGCCGAGGCGAAAAAGGAAAAAAGAAGTTTGGCCGTTTTGTTTATTGATATGGATCGCTTTAAGATCATTAATGATACGATTGGTCATTATGCAGGCGACGAAATCATAAAACAAATTGCCGATCGCTTACGCAAAGTAATCCCTGATGGTTCCTATTTAGGTCGATTTGGTGGGGATAAGTTTAGTTTGTTAATGACGCAGCAAGTGGATGTGCAGCGAATCATTGAATGGGCAAAAAAAATGTTACGAGCAATTGCTGTTCCGTTCATTTATGAAGAGAAAGAATTTTTTATTACGGCCAGCATTGGAGTAAGCATCTATCCGAACGACGGCCTTGACGCGCAATCGTTATTGAAAAATGCCGATATTGCGATGAATCGGGCGAAACAACAAGGCGGGAATCGAATTAAACTGTATTCAACAAAAATGAATGAACAAGCATTGTATCGAATCGAGCTTGAAAGCTATTTGCGCAAGGCGTTGGAGAAAGATGAATTTTTTCTCGTCTATCAACCTCTTATTGATCTAGAAACAGGAGCCATTTTCGGAAGTGAGGCATTGCTGCGCTGGAATCACCCAAAAATCGGACTTGTTTCTCCGACGGAATTTATCCCGATTGCTGAAGAAATTGGTCTCATCCATGAAATAGGCCGGTGGGTGTTAAAGGAGGCATGCACGCAGACAAAAAAATGGCACGATTTGGGCTTAGGTCCGTTAACGGTTTCCGTCAACGTTTCGGCCACTCAGTTTCAACAGCCGACATTTTTGGAAGATGTAAAATGGGCGTTAAACGTATCTAAATTGCCTCCGCATTGCTTAAACTTAGAGCTTACGGAAAGTTTGATGTTACGCAATATTAGTTACAGTATTCATGTGATGAAACAATTGCAGGCGCTTGGTGTGAAAGTGTCAATCGATGATTTCGGAACGGGTTACTCGTCGTTAAGCTACTTAAAAAGTTTGCCAATCGATTCATTAAAAATTGATCGTTCGTTTATTCAGCAGATTCATGAGGATCGTTCTCATATTGCGATTGTCAAAGCCATTATTACAATGGGGTACGGTCTTCGTTTAAAAGTGGTCGCAGAGGGAGTTGAAACGCTCGAGCAAATGAAGCTATTGAAACGATTGAAATGCCATTATGCACAAGGGTACATTATTTTTAAACCGTTGGCGGCTGACGAGTTTGAGAAACAGGTGATGAAACGAGAAAGAATGAGCAATCTGTAAAATGGCTTTTTTACCTCTTTTCTTTTTTGCAATGGAATCAAAAAAGAGCTCACTCAATTTGTGCACCCATTAATTTTTTTCCTGTATGAATGGTAATCTCAAACCGATCTTTATGATTTTCACCGCGCTCATAATAATGTTGGACGTTGCTCACTTCTTTCGTGTTATCATAAATGAGAAAGTTTACCCCTTGATTCGCAAATAAGGAATGGTTATAGCAATATAAGCAATCATACAATGAAAAATTTAACTCGTTCATAAGGCGAGTAAAGTGAAAAAACGCGTGATCAGACAGCTGCTTTAACCATTGTTCATACGCATAAGGCAATGGCTTAAGGAAGCGAATTTGATCACCGTTTTTTAGTTTATATAGTTGCTTCGAAAATGAAATCACCCCTTGCTCAAGCAGCGTTCCTTTTATCCATTTTCCAAATCGAAACAATTCAACGGAGCTTTGTTCTTTTTCCTCAAGTAAACATGCTTCTTCGCTTTCCTCATCAAAAAAAATCCACTCGTCATTCATGCATTCTACTGTTCCGTAAATATGCGCTCGCTTTTGGTTGTGGATGTAGACGAATCGATCCATGCCCATTCCATCCCTTTCCTTCTTTCAGTTCTGCACATATTATGGACAATTCATCACTGATGTAAACCATGCATAAAATAGAAGCATGCTTGAAACCTGTTCAAAAAGAAAGGAATGATTCAGATGTGCGGAATTACTGGTTGGATAAACTTCCAACGGGATTTACGAATAGAAAAAGAAACAATCGAAAAAATGGCACATACACTTTCGAAGCGCGGACCAGATGATACAAATATATGGAGCGATGTTCATGTCGCTTTTGGACATAAGCGTCTTGTCGTTGTTGATCCAGCGGGCGGTGTTCAGCCGATGACAAGAACGAAAGACGGAAAAAAATATACGGTTTGTTATAACGGCGAGTTATATAATACGGAAGATCTTCGGAATGAATTATTGAAGAGAGGGTATACGTTCCAAGGACATTCGGATACGGAAGTGTTATTAACGTCGTATATGGAATGGAAAGAAGAATGCGTTCACCATTTAAATGGAATTTTTGCGTTTGCGGTTTGGGATGAAGAAAAAGAGCAGCTTTTTATCGGACGTGATCGGCTTGGGGTAAAGCCGCTTTTTTACCGCTATGAACAGGGGGATTTTTTATTCGGTTCAGAATTGAAGGCGATTTTAGCCCATCCAAACGTGCAAGCGGAAATTGATCGGGAAGGACTGTGTGAAATTTTTGCGCTTGGTCCGTCGCGAACACCCGGGCATGGCGTATTCTCAAACATTTCTGAGCTTCGTCCTGCGCATGCGTTGACCGTTTCGAAAGATGGCTTACGTCGCTGGCGTTACTGGAACGTTCAAAGCGCGCCGCATACGGATTCATTGGATGAAACGGTAGCGCGCGTTCGTTTTTTACTGACTGATTCGATTACGCGACAGCTTGTGTCGGATGTGCCTGTTTGCACTTTTTTATCTGGTGGAGTTGATTCGAGCGCCATTACTGCCGTTACTGCACAAGTGTTTGCGAAAGAAGGAAAAGGGCATCTTCATACGTATTCAATCGACTATGAAGAAAATGAGAAATATTTTGAAGCCAATCTCTTTCAACCGAATGCAGATGGACCGTGGATTGAAAAAATGTCGACAACGTTCGAAACGATTCATCATCGCTGCATTATTTCACAAAAAGAACTTGCCGACCATTTGATCGAAGCGATGCTTGTTCGCGATTTGCCAGGAATGGCCGATATTGATTCGTCTCTTCTTTGGTTTTGTCAAAAAATAAAAGAAAACTTCGTTGTTAGTTTATCAGGGGAATGTGCCGATGAAATTTTTGGCGGATATCCTTGGTTTCATCGTGAAGAAGATTTTATGCGCGAGGGATTTCCATGGATGCGTTCGCTAGGGGAGCGCATCGGATTATTAAACGATTCATGGCAGGGAAAATTAACATTAGACGAGTATGCGCATATGCGCTATCGCGAAACGTTAAGAGAAGTGCCGCGTTTAGAGGGAGAAAATCCAATTGAAGCGAAACGACGGGAACTTTTTTATTTAAATATGATTTGGTTTATGACGACGCTTTTGGATCGAAAAGATCGAATGAGCATGGGAGCCAGCTTAGAAGTGCGCGTTCCGTTTGCAGATCATCGCTTAGTTGAATATGTGTGGAATATCCCATGGGAAATGAAAATGTACGAAAATCGCGAGAAGGGAATTTTACGCAAGGCGCTTGAAGGAATTTTGCCAAATGAAATATTGTATCGGAAAAAAAGTCCGTATCCAAAAACGCATCATCCGCTTTATACAAAAATGGTGACAGATCGACTGAAAGAAGTACTAGAAAACCGCTCATCTGTTTTGTATGAATTTTTCGATCGACAAAAATTGCAAGAGCTTGTTGAAACGGGAGGGAAAGCTTTCAAAATTCCATGGTTTGGCCAGCTAATGTCGGGACCGCAATTATTGGCTTATCTTATTCAATTTGATGCATGGTTTACGCATTATCATATTGTGATCAAAGACAGTTAAACGTGAAAAAACAACAATCGCCTTTTTAGGCGATTGTTGTTTTAGGGGGGATGGTCGAACTACATCACCGCTGCTTCTTTGTTTACAAATGATTTTCCTCTCCATACGTTTGAACGCCAGCGCCAAAGGACAAGAAGGCCGCGCAGCCATTCATCAGCAATAAAAGCGATCCAAATGCCAGCTAATCCAAGTCCAAAGTGAATGCCGAGAATGTAAGCGATCGGCACGCTTACGCCCCACATCGATGCGATGCCAATATATACAGGAAATTTTACATCACCAGCGGCGCGAAGCGAGTTGATGATGACGAGATTAAAAGAGCGGCCGGGCTCTAAAATGATGGTTAGCAAGATAAGTGTTCCTCCAACTTCGATAATACGCTCGTTGTTTGTGAAAATGGCAAAGAGCGAATCAGAGAAAAAGGAGAAAATCGATGCGATGATCATTGAAATAACAATCGCCAAGCGCAAACTTTTGAGACAGCGTCGATACGCCTCTTCATATTTTTGGGCACCAACGAAATGACCAATGATGATTTGTGTCCCTTGACTGATGGCGACACTAAATAAAAAGATGAACATCATAATATTTTGTGCATATACTTTCGTTGTTAACGCTTCGGTGCCAAGGATTGTAATAAAATACGTAATGACCATTTGCGACGTATTGTAAGCGATATGTTCTCCTGCAGAGGGAATCCCGATTTTTAATAGATTTTTAATATGCCCCATCGATAAAGATGCGAAACGGAACAGCGGAAGCGGTGTGCTCATTCGCTTCCATAAAATCATAAAAGAAACGATGAGACCAATCGCACGGCTAACGGTCGTTGAAAGAGCGACCCCTTCGACTCCAAGAACAGGAATGCCCAATGGACCGAAAATAAACAAATAGTTTCCGATGACGTTTAGCACGTTCATTCCGATGGTTACGTGCATCGTGTCGCGCGTAAAGCCGTAACTTTTTAAAATCGCTCCGATCGTCATAATAAGTGCTTGGATAAACGAAAATCCGCCGACGATGATCAAATAGGAATGCGCTTCAGGAAATAATTCGTGTGGCAAATTCATCATTTGTAAAATCGGTTTGCTGAAGGCGAGTAAAAGTGCGCTTAATACAATCCCGAACAACAAATTTGCCCAAATCGAAACGGCTGCGATTTCAGCAGCTGTTTTTTCTTTTTTTGCTCCAGCGTATTGAGCAATTAAAATAGAAGTTCCCGTTGCGATAAAGCCAAACATGACAATGACCATGTATAAAATTTGATTGGCAACGCCGACGGCGGCAACGGCTTCATCCGAATATTGGCTAAGCATAAGCGTATCAGCATTTCCCATTAGCATGTACAGCGTTAATTCAATAAAAATGGGCCATGTCAACGAGAATAACGATAGCTTTTTTTGTTCCGTCATCGATAGACAACCCCTTTAATATTTCCGACTTAAAAACTATATTCAGAGTTTAATGATTTTATCCGATAATGAAAAGAGATAAAGTCGATTCTTTTTGGATATTTCCGACTTAAAGGGGAGAATGAGATGACGCACATCATGTTTCGTGTGCCTCCTTTTCCGACGTTTATTAAAGGGGGAGAAGCGGTATTTGCTAAAGGGAAAAAGCATTTTAAGCGGACGTTTTCTGTGTTTGACTTGTTGTATGTGAAAAAAGGGCGTCTGTATATGACAGAAGAAGAAAGGACGTTTGCGGTAGGGGAGGGGGAATATGTCATTTTAATTCCTGAGCGCGAGCATTACGGACATCAACCATGCATGGAAGATACGCATTTCGTTTGGCTTCATTTCGTTGTAGAAGGCGAATATGAGGGAACGGAAAAAGAGGAGTTGGGGTGGCATGATATCATTGAAAGAGAAGCGACATATGTCGAGCCCGTTCAATATCGTTTTTATTTGCCCCAATATGCAAAAGTGAACCAAAAAGAGCGAATCGAACAATTGTTGCAGCAAATCGTTGAGTTAAATGAGGAACAAGCGCCAGACAGCCCGTTAAAACAGCAAATGTATTTTATTGAATTGATTTTGCAACTGCAAAAGCAAGCACTATCGATTCCGTCGGCAGCGGAAAAAGTATGTATGGACGCGCTAGAATATATTCATCATCATTACCATGAGCCGTTGGATATGAAACAGCTTGCGACAGCGTTGCGCTTTCATCCTGATTACATTTCGCGTTGCATGCAAAAAACGATCGGGATGAGCGCGATTCAATATATAAACCATTATCGACTGTCCAAAGCGAAAAAGTTGCTTGCCTCAACGAACGAGACGATCGCTGCTATCGCCAAGCAAGTCGGAATGGAGGATGGGGCTTATTTTTCACGGCTGTTTAAAAAGGCAGAAGGGGTCACGCCGATGGAGTATCGGCGTACGGTTCAGCGCATGTAAAAAGCGAGGCGGAAACCCTCGCTTATTTCCATTTTTCCACTTTATAAATAAGGAAACCGTACGGTGATAATGTTGTTTTGATTTCATTCGTATCGGCAGCGAATTGTTCGTTCGTCCATAAATTTGTCAGTAGCTTTCCTTTTAAATGAAGAGGAAGCGTCCATTCTAGTTCTTGATTGCTGTTGTTTAAAACGAATAAAATCGTTTCGTCTTCATATGTTTTTGTATAGGCGATATGGTTTGTTTCATCATTTGTTTCAATAAAACGAAGCTCACCGCGATTGCCAAAAGCTTTATATGTTTTGCGAAGCGAGATTAATTTTTGAACGTGAGCGAACAAATCGCGATCTTGCTTGTCCTCATCCCATATCATGCATTTGCGGCATCCCGGATCCTGTCCGCCCGTCATGCCAATTTCGTCGCCGTAATAAATGCAAGGGGTGCCGGTAAACGATAATTGGAAGAGAAACATCAATTTCACTTTTTCTTTATTGCCGTTGCAAATCGTTAAGATTCTTGGCGTGTCATGGCTGCCAAGAAGGTTAAAGGCGACTTCATTCACGTTGTTCGGATAAGAGTGAAGAACGTTCGTAATGATGTTGGCAAATTGGCTCGCTTTTACCTCTCCCTTTGCAAAATAGCGCAAAGCTCCGTTTGTAAACGGGTAGTTCATGACGGCATCAAATTGATCTCCTCTGAGCCATGGCATGGAATCGTGCCAAATTTCTCCGAGAATATAAACATCCGGTTTAATGGCTTTGACCGCTTGACGAAATTCGCGCCAAAATTGATGATCGACTTCATTGGCTACATCAAGGCGCCAGCCGTCAATATCGAATTCTCGAATCCAATACGTCGCAACATCTAATAAATATTTTTTCACTTCTGGGTTTTCGGTGTTCAGCTTTGGCATTTCTCCGACAAAAGCAAACGTATCATAATTTGGTATAGGTTTTGTTTGAAGCGGAAATTCGCGAATATGAAACCAATCTTTATATTTCGATTTTTCTCCGTTTTTCAGTACATCTTGAAACGGCGCGAAATAATAGCCGCTATGATTAAACACCGCATCAAGCATGACGCGAATTCCTTTTTCATGGCAAAGGTCAACAAGCCGCTTAAATGTTTGTTTATCTCCAAATTGCGGGTCGATTTCAAAGTAATCGATTGTATCATATTTATGGTTCGAAGGCGCTTTAAAAATCGGCGTAAAGTAAATTCCGTTAATCCCTAACTCCACTAAATAATCAAGATGTTGAATAATTCCCTCAAAATCCCCGCCGAAAAAGCTAGTTGGAGTTGGATCTGCGCTTCCCCAAGAAAGAGTGCCTTTCGGATTTAATTTTTCGTTTCCGTTGGCGAAGCGCTCAGGAAAAATTTGATACCAAACCGTATCTTTTACCCATTCAGGCGCTTTGAATACGTCAATTTTATTTAAAAACGGAAAACAAAAGTAATAGGCGGTGTCGTCTTTTGGCGCTTCATCATAAAATCCTTTTTCCGTGTAGATGAGCATGTCGTTTTCATCATGAAGTTCAAAACCGTAGCGCAATCGACGATAAGGCGGAATGATGGCAGTAAACCAGTAATCAAACAAATCATCTGAACCGCTTTTACGCATTTCTTTTTTTTCTGTTTGCCATTCTCCGTTTTCCCATATATAAGGATCTCCGTAAATAAGGTAAACTTTCTTTACGTCGTCTTTTTTTGTTCGTAATCGAATATGTAACGTTTTGTCATCATAAGCGTAGGCGAAATTATCTTTTGGACGATGATAAATCGCTTCCTTTAACAATGGCACCAACTCCTAATCAAATTTTAGCGCAAGCGATTGCTCTTTATTTTTAATTTTTTAATGATGTTTCATGCTGATGAATATCATTAGATAATAAGGCTATTCCTGATAAAGAAATTGTTTTAAACCGCTTACATTCAGCGTAGATAAAATAAAAATAAAAGTCAATGGACATTTAAAAAATAGTCAAAAAAATATGTAAAAAAAGTGAAAAAAAGAAAAAAATGAATTGTCAAAATTAGAAATGATAGTATAATAGAAATTGAAAGTTGTGCAATCGTTTTCACAGAAAGTGTAAGCGTTATCTTTTTTTCTTTATTTGTGAAAGCGTTTGTATAGATTTTATGGAATAAATCAGGAGGGGTCGAAATGAAGAAAACCGTATCCATTTTCTCATCGTTAGCTTTATCGGTCGGGGTGCTAGCGGGATGTGGGCTAGGTCCGGATGAAGAAGCAAAAGAGCCAGCAGGTAACAACGAGAAAAAGACGGAAACAACAGAAGATGGCATGCCGCCAAAACCAGATAAACTTGTTGTTTGGGAAGACACTAAGCGCGGGGTAGCGTTAGAACCTGCTATTAAAGCGTTCGAAGAAAAGTATGGTATTAAAGTTGAGTACAAAGAAGTTGAAATGGCAACAAAGCAGCGTGATCAATTGCGTTTAGACGGCCCAGCCGGAACAGGTCCGGATGTCATTACAGTGCCGCATGACCAAATCGGTCAGCTTGTTACAGAAGGGCTTATTCGCGAAATTAAGGTTGATCAAGAAGTGCTCGATCGCTTCACAGAATCTTCTATTAAAGCGCAAATGTATGATGGTAAACTTTACGGTTTGCCAAAATCGGTCGAAACACCAGTATTCATTTACAACAAAAAATTAATGGACAAAGCTCCGGAAACAATGGATGAGCTTTATGAATTTGCGAAGAAATTTACAAAAGGCGATCAATACGGTTTCTTAGCGCTTTGGGATAACTTCTACTTTGCGCACGGTGTCATCGCCGGTATGGGCGGCTATGTATTTAAAGAAAATAACGGCGCTTTAGATCGCAACGACATCGGTTTAAACAATGATGGTGCGGTCAAAGGTACAGAATACATTCAAAAATGGTATAAAGAAGGATTATTCCCGAAAGGAATTATCGGTGAAAACGGCGGCTCTGCAATGGACGGCTTGTTCAACGAAGGAAAAGTGGCATCTGTCATGAACGGTCCTTGGGCATTCCAAGGCATGAAAGATGCGGGCATTGATATCGGCGTTGCGCCAATGCCAAAATTGCCAAACGGTGAACCTGTAAAAACGTTTATGGGCGTAAAAGGATGGCACGTATCTGCATTCTCTAAACATCCAGAGTGGGCAACCAAATTAATTGAATTTATTACAAACGAAGAAAATGCGAAAATTCGTTTTGAGTTAACCCAAGAAATTCCACCTGTGAAATCGTTAATTAACGATCCGCTTATCGCTGAAAATGAAGGTGCGCAAGCAGTAGCGATCCAATCCCAATATGCGATTCCAATGCCAAACATCCCAGAAATGGCTGAAGTATGGGCGCCAATGGCAACTGCGCTTCAACTAGTAGCTAACCAAAAGGCTGAACCGAAAAAAGCGTTAGATGAAGCAGTGAAAACAATTAAAACAAACATTGAAACAAACCATCCGAGCAAGTAATGAAAAGCGGTACCTCACTTCGAGGTACTGCTTAAACTTTCTACAATTTGTTTATTTATTCACATTCACCCTTTTGAGTAAATATACGGTTTGCTTTTCGCTCCCCGCAACGCTTTAGAAAGGAGACAATGGTATGGAAACAACCATGTATCAATCCAATCACCGGAAGATCGCGCTTGGACTGTCGATTGTTCCAGGGATTGGGCAACTATATAATCGCCAGTATGTGAAAGGAATTTTGTTTCTGATTTTATCCGTTTCCTTTTTCATTGTATTTCGCGATTTGTTTGACATCGGCTTATGGGGATTATTTACACTTGGTGAAGTGGTCGGGCGAGACCATTCCATTTTCCTGCTTGTTGAAGGAATTTTAGCCGTCATTGTTCTTTTATTTGGAATCGGGTTTTATGTATTCAATTTATATGATGCTTATAAAAACGGACAAAAACGCGATTTAGGTTTAAAGCTAAATACGTTGCGTGAGCAATATTTAACGCTTGTTGACAGCGGTTTTCCTTATTTAATGATTTCTCCAGGATTTATTTTGCTCGTGTTTGTCGTTATTTTTCCAATCATTTTCGTTGTGCTACTGGCGTTTACAAACTATGACTTATATCATTCGCCTCCAGCAAAGCTAGTCGACTGGGTTGGGTTCCAAAACTTTATTGATCTTGTTAAATTAGATCTTTGGCGCAAAACGTTCATTAATGTTTTAGCTTGGACACTCGTTTGGACATTTGGAGCAACAACGTTACAAATTGCGCTTGGAATTTTCTTGGCGATTATCGTGAACCAAAAGGACTTAAAAGGAAAAGCGATCATACGGACGATTTTCATTTTGCCTTGGGCCGTTCCAGCATTCGTAAGCATCCTTGTTTTCTCAGGAATGTTCAACGAATCATTTGGTGTGATTAACAAAACGATTTTAGCAGCGTTTGGAATTAAAAATATTGCATGGATGACGGATCCGTTTTGGACGAAAGTGGCTCTTATTTTAATTCAAACATGGTTAGGCTTCCCATTTATTTTTGCGATGACAACCGGCGTGCTACAAGCGATTCCAAATGAATTATATGAGGCGGCGACGGTCGATGGCGCATCATCATGGCAAAAGTTTACGAAAATCACGCTTCCGCTCGTACTATATGCGACTGCACCGATTTTAATTACGCAATATACATTTAACTTCAATAACTTTAACATCATTTACTTGTTCAACGGCGGGGGACCAGCGGTATCTGGTCAAAACGCTGGAGCAACCGACATTCTAATCTCATGGATTTATCGTTTAACGATGACTTCAGCTCAATATTCAAAAGCTGCAGCGATTACATTGCTATTATCGCTCGTCGTTGTGACAGTCGCTTTATGGCAATTTAGAAGAACAAAATCATTTAAAGAAGAGGATATGATGTAATATGAGCATGAAAAGACAAAAGATCATTCGATTAACCTTGTCGTATTTGGTCGTTTTGGCGATGACGGTCATTATTGTATATCCGCTTCTTTGGGTTATCGGTTCTTCGTTTAACCCGGGACAAAGTTTATCAGGATCGAAAATGATTCCTGATAACGCGACGCTTGCTCACTATAAAGAGCTATTTGATACGTCTAAAAGCGATTATTTAATCTGGTATTGGAACTCGCTAAAAATTTCGACATTGACGATGATTTTTTCCGTCATTTTAGTGAGTTTAACTGCTTATTCGTTCTCGCGTTACCGCTTTATTGGCCGAAAAAACGGCTTGATGGTCTTTTTGATTTTACAAATGATTCCAAACTTTGCGGCGTTGATTGCCATTTTCATCTTAGGTTTATTAACAGGTTTAATCGATACGCATTTAGGATTGATTCTCGTTTATGTCGGCGGGCAGATTCCGATGAACACGTGGCTGATGAAAGGATATTTAGATACGATTCCGAAAGAGCTAGATGAATCGGCAAAAATAGACGGTGCGGGCCATTTGCGCATTTTCTTTCAAATTATCATGCCGTTGGCGAAACCGATTATTGCGGTCATTGCGCTCTTTACATTTATTGCACCGTTCGGTGATTTTATTTTAGCGAGTGTCTTGTTGCGCAGCAAAGAAAAATATACGCTTGCGGTCGGCTTGTATGATTTAGTAGCGAAACAGTTCGGAAGCGAATTTACAACGTTCGCCGCTGGTTCAGTTCTCATCGCTGTACCAATTGCAATTCTCTTCCTTTCATTCCAAAAATACTTCGTATCTGGTTTAACAGCAGGCGGAACAAAAGGATGAAAAAAGAAAGGAAAGAATCATACAAGATTCTTTCCTTTCTCGCTATTTCAAGCTATATTATAACAGTAATCATTTGGAACGAATAGGGAGTGGAAGGAATGAGAAAGCAGTTTATTTCTTTCCTTGCCATGTTCTTTTTGCTTTCGTTTGCGCTTCCAACGCAAGCGGAAGAAAAGAGGGAGCGGAAATGGCAAGATGAGAGCGTTTACTTTATCATGGTCGACCGCTTTAATAATGGAAATCCGAAAAATGATTATGAAGTGAACGTGAAAGACCCGAAAGCGTATCATGGCGGAGATTTACAAGGAATTATCGATAAACTCGATTACATTAAAGAAATGGGGTTTACCGCCATTTGGTTAACACCGGTTTTTGCTAATGAAAAAAGCGGCTATCACGGTTATTGGATTGAAGATTTTTATAAAGTCGAAGAGCATTTCGGGACGCTTGAAGATTTGAAGCGGCTTGTGAAAGAGGCGCATAAGCGCGACATGAAAGTCATTCTTGATTTTGTTGTCAATCATACAGGATACCATCACCCGTGGTTAAATGACCCAGCGAAAAAAGATTGGTTTCATGAAAAAAAGGAGATTTTCAATTGGGCAGACCAAAGCGAAGTGGAAAATGGATGGTTGTTCGGTTTGCCTGATTTAGCGCAAGAAAATCCAGAAGTAAAACAATATTTATTCGATGCCGCTAAATGGTGGATTAAAGAAACCGATATTGATGGTTATCGTTTGGATACGGTCAAGCACGTACCAAAATGGTTTTGGGAAGAGTTTTCAAAAGAAGTCAAATCCGTGAAAAAAGACTTTATCCTTTTAGGTGAGGTCTGGCATGATGACCCTCGTTATATCGCCGATTACGGAAAATACGGAATCGATGCGTTCGTTGATTATCCGTTTTATAAAGAAGCGTCTATCATTTTTAGCAAACCAGACCAGTCGCTCGAACCACTTTACAACGTTTGGCGCAGAAATGCCGCATTTTATGAACAGCCTTATTTGCTTGGAACTTTTTTAGATAACCATGATCAAGTTCGCTTTACAAGACTAGCGTTGCAAAACCGCCAAAATCCAACGACGCGCATCAAACTTGGTTTAACGTATTTGTTCTCTGCGCCGGGCATTCCGATCATGTATTATGGAACGGAAATTGCAATGGACGGTGGAGAAGATCCAGACAATCGCCGTTTGATGAATTTCCGTACTGATAAAGAACTGATTGAGTATGTTTCAAAATTAGGAGAATTGCGCAATAAACTTCCTTCATTGCGGCGCGGTGATTTTGAATTGTTGTATGAAAAGGACGGCATGGCGGTATTTAAACGAACGTTTGAAAACGAAACGACGGTCATTGCGATTAACAACACATCAAAAACGCAAAAAGTTCATTTAGATGAGAAGCAACTTGCACCAAATAAAGAATTGCGCGGATTGCTTGCAGGCGATTTAGTGCGAAGCGATAAGGACGGCTATGATATCATCCTGGATCGTGAAACGTCCGAGATTTATGTGCTCGCACCGAAAAGCGGTTTAAATATTCCGTTCATCTCAGCGCTTGTTGCTGTTTATGGCGCTTTTGGCTTATTCCTGTATTATGCAAGAAAACAGAAAAAATAAAAAGCGTTTGGGGGGAGAGCGATGTTAGAAGACACAAGTTTTGCGATTCGTCCGCTTGAAAAAAACGAGGAGCAAGAAGGTTTTCAATCGTTCGGAAATGTACAAAATGGTACAGAAAGAAAGCAATATTTTTCATTTACGTGTGAGCGTGGTTCGGGCAAAATTTGTTTCTATCGCGATGACGTCGTTCGCATTGTTCTCAATCCGTTTGGCGAAGCGAGCATGTCAAGCAGCCCTGCGGTTGTGAAAACTCCGGAAAAAGTGGAAATGCATGTAGAAGAAACGGAAAAGGAATGGGTGCTTGAGACGAAAAAATTAAAAGTGATTGTTCATCGCGCTCCGTTTTTAGTCAGCATTTACGATCAACAAGGAAATGCTCTTGTCCGCGATGCAAAGCCTGCTTTGTTTGATCATAAAGGAAAAATCGCTTGTTTTCATGAAATGACAGAAGTTGATCACATTTATGGACTCGGCGAAAAAACGGGCTTTTTAAACAAGCGCGGCGGAAAGTGGACGATGTGGAATACAGACGTCTACGCTCCGCACAATCCGGAGACGGATCCGCTCTATCAAGCTCATCCGTATTTTATGGTGTTGCGAAACGGCCGAGCACACGGTGTCTTTTTTGATAACACATTTAAAACGACGTTTGATTTTCGCAGCAACAGCGTTTATTCTTTTGCGGCGGACGGAGGTCAACTCGATTATTACGTATTTGCGGGGCCGCATCCAAAAGATGTGCTTGAACAATATACCGATTTGACAGGAAGAATGCCTTTGCCACCAAAGTGGGCGATCGGGTATCATCAGTCGCGTTACAGCTATGAAACCGAGCAAGAAGTGCGCGAATTAGCGAACACATTTATCGAAAAAGGCATTCCGCTTGATGCCATTTATTTAGATATTCATTATATGGATGAATATCGTGTGTTTACGTTTGATCGCCGGCGTTTTCCGAATCCAAAAGAAATGATTGGCGAGTTAAAAGAAGCTGGCATTCGCGTCGTTCCAATTGTTGATCCCGGGGTAAAAGTGGATGCGGAATATGCGATTTATCGTGAAGGAGTAGAACGTCAATATTTTTGTAAATATATTGAAGGAAACGTTTATTTCGGTGAAGTATGGCCTGGGAAAAGTTCATTTCCTGATTTTATTAATAAAAAGGTACGCAAATGGTGGGGCGAAAAACATTCCTTCTATACAGATTTAGGCATAGAAGGAATTTGGAATGATATGAATGAACCGTCCGTGTTTAATGAAACGAAAACAATGGATGAACAAGTCGTTCATGATGACGATGGAAAGCTAAAAACGCATCGCGAATTGCATAACATTTACGGCTTGATGATGTGCGAAGCAACGTATAAAGGAATGAAGAAGCTGTTAAACGGAAAGCGTCCGTTTTTACTGACGCGTTCCGGTTTTTCAGGAATTCAACGCTATGCGGCTGTGTGGACGGGGGACAACCGCAGCTTTTGGGAGCATTTAGAATTGTCGTTGCCGATGTGCATGAATTTAGGGCTTTCAGGTGTAGCGTTTTGCGGAGCCGATGTCGGCGGATTTGCGCATGACAGCAATGGGGAATTGCTTGCGCGTTGGACGCAAGTCGGCGCGTTTATTCCGTACTTCCGCAACCATTGCGCGATCGGCTTTGCAAGACAAGAGCCTTGGGCGTTTGGCGAACAGTATGAACCAATCATTAAACAATATATTGAATTGCGTTATCAGTGGCTTCCACATTTGTATTCGTTGTTTGCGGAAGCGCATCAAACAGGAACGCCTGTCATGCGTCCGTTATTGATGGAATATCCAAATGATGAGCGCACGTGGAACATCTCTGATCAATTTATGATTGGACATAACGTCATCATCGCACCGATTTTACGACCAAATACAACACATCGCGTCGTGTACTTGCCGAAAGGAACGTGGGTGGATTATTGGAGCGGAGAAGTGCTTGAAGGAGAAAAATATCATCTCATCGAAGCACCGTTAGAAAAATTACCGATTTATATCAAGCAAGGTTCGATGATTGTATTAGGGGAACCAAAACGATCAACGGCCATTCCTGATGAACGTTTGACGCTTCATGTGTATAAATTGAATGAGGGAGAAGCGACTTATACAATTTATGATGATGACGGTTTAACATTTGCGTATGAAAAAGGAGAATATGTGCGCCAACATGTTCACGCGATATTTAAAGCCGATGAAATTCATTTGCAAATGGAAACGGAAGGAACCTATCGTCCGACTTGGAAGCTTCATGTCGCTGTTTGGGGGGCGAATGAACAAACAAAAGTGATGATCAATGGCAAACAAACGTCGTTTGATGAGAAGACAAACACGTTTATCATATCATCCTAAATCATCCTGAAGGGGTGGGGGGAATTTTGTATGGCGGTAACGATTAAAGACGTAGCAAAGCGGGCAAACGTCGCGCCTTCGACCGTTTCGCGCGTCATTGCCGACAGTCCGCGCATAAGCGAAAAAACGAAGAAAAAAGTACGCGAGGCGATGAAAGAGTTAGGATATCATCCAAATTTTATTGCGCGAAGCCTTGCGAATAAGTCGACACAAGTCATTGGACTTGTCATGCCAAGCTCGGCGGATAAAGCGTTTCAAAATCCGTTTTTCCCTGAGGTCATTCGCGGCATTAGCACCGCTGCACATGTGCGTCAATACGCACTGCAATTATCAACAGGCGAAACGGAAGAAGAAATTTATGAAGGCGTGATCCAAATGGTGCAGGGGAAACGGGTCGACGGTGTTATTTTGCTTTACTCGAGAGTGAACGACAAAATTATGACGTATTTGCAAAAAGAAAATTTTCCGTTCGTTGTGATCGGAAAGCCGCATAAAAAAACGGAACAAATTACGCATGTTGATAACGATAACTACCGAGCGGCACGCGAAGCAACGGAGCATTTAATTGAACTTGGACATGAGCGCATCGCTTTTGTCGGCGGAAACTTAAATTTTGTCGTGACGGTCGATCGTTTGTTAGGATATGAAAAAGCTTTGAAAAATGCCGGCTTGCCATATCGAAAAGAATATATCATTCATGAAGAGTTTTTAAAAGAAGGCGGACAAGAGGCGATGAAAGAGCTGCTTTCATTAGAAGAACCGCCAACGGCGCTTGTCGTTGCCGACGATTTGATGGCGCTTGGAGTGTTGAATACGCTGGATGAAATGGGCTTAAGCGTGCCTGACGATTTGTCCATCGTGAGCTTTAACAATGTGTTGTTGTCGGAAATTTCACGCCCGCCATTGACATCAGTCGATATTAACATTTTTCAACTGGGCTTTGAAGCGGCGAGGAACTTAATCCAAAAAATTGAAAACGAAAATGAGCCTATTAAGCGCATCATCATTCCGCATACGCTTGTAAAGCGATTTTCGTGTGATTATTATCAAAAACGATAAACCTCCGAGAATTCGGGGGTTTTTATTTTCTCAAAATAGAACTAACGATCGAAAAGAAAATATTGTATGATTGGAATAAAAATTCAGTTCTTTGATGTTAGAAGGAGATGAAAAACAATGGCTAAAGCGTTGCCGATTATGTTTCAAGGGACGCATTCGGATGCGGGGAAAAGCATCATTACGACGGCGTTTTGCCGCATTTTTGCGCAAAAAGGGTGGAAGACCGCGCCGTTTAAGTCACAAAATATGTCGTTGAATTCGTATGTGACGATCGATGGAAAAGAAATTGGCCGGGCTCAAGGCATTCAAGCGGAAGCAGCAGGCATTGCCGCCACAACGGATATGAATCCGATCTTAATTAAGCCAAGCCGAGAAAACGAGGCGCAGATTATTGTGCACGGAAAGCCGTACGGAAATATGAAAGCGGTTGCTTATCGGAATGAGTTTTTTCAAATGGGGCTTCAAATCATCAAACAATCGCTTGACGTATTAATGAATGAGTATGAGCGAATCGTCATTGAAGGGGCGGGGAGTCCAGCGGAAATTAATTTAAACGATCGCGAACTTGTCAACATGCGTGTCGCCCGAATGGCCAATGCGCCAGTCATTTTAATCGGGGATATCGACCGAGGCGGCGTTTTTGCTAGTTTAGTAGGGACGCTGCAACTATTAGAAGAAGAGGATCGAAAACGCGTCATCGGCGTGATCATTAATAAATTTCGCGGCGACTTATCGCTTTTGAAGCCGGGATTGGATTGGTTTGAACAATATACGGGAGTGCCTGTGCTCGGCGTTGTTCCATATTTGCCGAATTTACATATTGATGCGGAAGACTCCGTCAGTCTATCACAATTTTCTGCGAAAAAAGATGAAGCAAAAGAGATTGATATTGCGGTTATTCAATATCCGTGCATTTCGAACTTTACGGACATCGATCCGTTTTTATTAGAGCCAGATTGTCACGTCCGCTTTGTCACAACCGCTGAACAGCTTGAGAAGCCCGATCTTCTGATTTTGCCGGGAAGCAAAAACACGATAGAAGATTTGCTTTATTTAAAAGAAAGCGGATTAGCGACAAGCATTTTACGGTTGTATGAAACAAGCAATTTGACAATTGTTGGCATTTGCGGCGGATACCAAATGCTTGGGCATCAAGTGGATGACCCGCTTGGGGTTGAAACGCCTCTGATGCAAATGGATGGACTAGGGTTATTACCGATTAAAACGACGATGGAAAAAGAAAAAACGACGATTCTCTCTGAAGGCGTGCTCACGTTTGCAAGAGATACGTTTCATGTACGAGGATACGAGATTCATATGGGACAATCCACCGCACTTGAAGGGTATCGTCCGCTTATCAACATGAACGGGCGAATGGAAGGATGCAAAAGGGAGGATGAACGCGTATTTGGAACCTATTTTCATGATCTTTTTCATAATGATGCGTTCCGCGAACGGCTATTAAATGAGATTCGCCGTAAAAAAGGGCTTGAACCTTTATACGGTCGCCCTTCTTATCGAATGATGCGTGAACAAGCGTTTGATCGTTTAGCCGACCATGTGAAACGTCACGTAAAAATAGAGGAAATCGAACGAAAAATGATCGAATTCCAAAAGGGGAGATAAGTAACTTACAAAGCCAGTCGACAGCCTCGGTTGTTTAGAGAGAGCAGTTGGAACGGAAGGAGATTCATTTTTTGAATTCCTTCCTGTGGATCACAACCAAGGATTTGTGCTCTTATCCATTCACAATCGTCCCGCCATTGACATGAATCATTTGCCCCGTGATGTATGAGGCATCATCGCTGGCTAAAAACACATAGCTTGGTGCCACTTCTTTAGGCTGTCCCGGCCGTTTCATTGGCGTATTTGAGCCGAACGTTGCAACGTTTTCGCTTGAAAAGGTAGATGGGATGAACGGTGTCCAGATTGGTCCAGGAGCCACGCCGTTGACGCGAATTCCTTTTTGAACAAGCGATTTTGCTAATGAGCGTGTAAAAGCTACAATCGCTCCTTTTGTTGCCGAGTAATCAAGAAGCTGCTCATGACCTTCATATGCCGTGATGGAAGCGGTATTAATAATGGAATTTCCTTCCTTTAAATAAGGGAGCGCTGCTTTTGTTAAATAGAAATAGCCAAACACGTTTGTGCGGAATGTTTTTTCTAGTTGCTGTGATGTAATATTAAGCAAACTGTTTTGCGGATGTTGTTCAGCGGCGTTATTAACGAGAATATCGAGTTTACCAAATGTATTCACCGTTTGTTTTACCGCTTCTTTGCAAAATTGTTCGTCGCCGATGTCCCCAGCGATCAGCAAACATTGCCGGCCTTCTTGCTCCACTTGTTTTTTCGTTTCTTCGGCATCTTGATGTTCGTTAAGGTAGATAATCGCGACATCCGCACCTTCTTTCGCAAAATAAATCGCCACCGCTCTGCCAATTCCGCTGTCACCGCCGCTAATGAGAGCGACTTTGTTTTTTAATTTACCGCTTCCTTGATAGTTCGGGTCTTCGGAGATCGGCTGTGGATTCATTTCCGTTTGCAATCCAGGTTGTTGAAGTTGATGCTGCGGCGGTAATGTGGTTTGAAGTTTATTGGCCATTTTCTTTTTTTACCTCCTGTAAAGTGTTCAGTCATTAGTTGTAGTATAGGGAATTTATGAAAAAATATAAAAAAGCCGAAGCATTTCACTTCGACTTTTTATAGAACGTTAAAATATCTCGCTTCCGGATGTGCGAAAACAATCGCGGATACGGAGGCTTCCGGCTCCATCATGAATCCTTCTGTTAATTCAATGCCGATTTCTTCTGGATGCAATAGGTGGAACAGTTTTTCTTGGTCCTCAAGGTTTGGACACGCCGGATAACCGAACGAGAAGCGTTGACCTTGATATTTCGCCGCAAATCGTTCCTGCATCGTCATGTCCGGGCTGTCCGGGAAGCCCCAGCGGTCTCGCATAATTTGATGCACGCGTTCGGCTAACCCTTCAGCGACTTCTAATGCCAATGCTTGAATTGCGTGACTTCGTAAAAATTCTCCATTTTCTTTCCATTGTTGCGCCAGCTCACGAATACCTTTCCCTGCTGTTACGGCAAAAAAACCAACATAGTCCATTTCTCCGCTGTCGACTGATTTGACATAATCGGCTAGGCAAAGATAAGGCGATTTTTGCTGCCGCGGAAATTCAAACGTTTCAATCACTGTTTTTTTATCAGCAGGGGAGTAAATATAAATTTTATTGCCATCGTTTTGCACAGGGAAGAACTGATAAACCGCCGCCGGTTGAATCCATTTCTTTTCTTTTGCTTGTGCAAGTAAGTCGTCGACTAACGCTTTTAACATCATGGCTTTTTCATCTTTTGTTTCGAGTAACTCTTTTACTTTTCCTTTTAAGCCGAGATGATGGCCAAGAAGCATTTGCCAATTTATATATGGCTCAATGTGAGATAGAGAAAAGTCTTTGATCACATGACGTTCTAAGTCATATGGCTTAAAAACAGGGACAGTTGTTGAAACGTTCGATTTTAGAATGACAGCGGCTTTTGTTGCAATATTTTCGCTTATTGTCTGTTGTTTCTGCTTTGCATAGTTGATTTCTCCTTGTTGCAAGCGGTTGGCGAGCGTCAGTCCGTCCATCGCGTCTTTTGCATATAAGACAATGCCGTCATATTCGGGAGCGATTTTATTTTCTGTAAATTTCCGCGATAGCGCCGCCCCGCCGACTAATATTGGGATGGAGATGCCGGCCTGTTTTAGATCATGAGCAGTTACGACCATTTGTTGCGCTGATTTTACCAGCAGACCAGAAAGTCCGATGATATCCGGTTTTTCTAATGTTATGGCTTCAATCAGTTGCTGCGGTGTGACTTTAATGCCTAAATCAACGACTTTAAAGCCGTTGTTGCTTAAAATAATATCGACTAAGTTTTTGCCGATATCGTGAACGTCTCCTTTTACGGTCGCAAGCAATACTTTGCCTTTAGAGCTGTCTTCCGTTTTTTCCATATATGGTTCTAAAAATGAAACAGCTGCTTTCATCACTTCGGCGCTTTGCAATACTTCGGCGACAATGAGTTGATTGTCATTAAATAGCCGTCCGACTTCGTTCATTCCGTCCATAAGCGGACCGTTAATAATTTGCAGCGGATCTTCATATTTTTGCAGCGCTTGTTCTAAGTCTTCATACAACCCTTCTTTTGTTCCTTCAATAATGCACTGAGCGAGCCGTTGTTCAAGGGAAAGGGTCGTTTTCGGCTTTTTCACTTCTTTTGTTTTATTGCGATAAAAGTGTGTAAAGGCGGCTAACGTTTCTTCGCTTGTTTCAAACAAAAGGCGTTCGGCAAGCTCAACTTCTTCTTTCGGAATCGATGCGAATCGTTCTAATTTTTCCGTATTGACAATCGCGTAATCCAAACCTGCTTGCGTGCAATGGTAAAGAAAAACAGAGTTTAATACTTCGCGTCCAGCTGGCGGCAATCCGAACGAAATGTTGCTGATGCCAAGCATCGTTAAACAATGCGGCAAATGTTGTTTAATCAGACGAATGCCTTCGATCGTTTCTTTCGCTGACCCGATATATTGTTCATCTCCTGTTCCAACAGGGAAAACAAGCGGGTCAAAAATGAGATCTTCAGGCGCTAATCCGTATTGATGAACGAGCAAATCGTATGAACGTTTGGCAATTTCCAGCTTCCGTTCGGCAGTAATCGCCATTCCTTGTTCATCAATTGTTCCCACAACGACGGCTGCTCCGTATTTTTTAATAAGCGGAACAATTTTAGCAAAACGTTCCTCGCCATCTTCTAAGTTAATCGAGTTAATGATCGCTTTTCCTTGTGAATACGAAAGCGCACATTCGATTACTTCTTCATCCGTTGAGTCAATGACGAGCGGCACTTTTACTTTTTTGACGACGTGTTGAATGAATTTTTCCATATCTTCTTTTTCGTTTCGATCAGGATCGGCTAAGCAAATATCGATGACGTGGGCGCCGTTTTTTACTTGCGCGCGGGCAATTTCCGCCGCCTCTTCGTATTTGCCTTCTGCGATGAACCGTTTAAATTTGCGAGAGCCGATGACGTTTGTTCGTTCGCCGACAAATAGCGGCCGCATCGTTTCATCGTAAATGAGCGGTTCGATGCCAGCAACAGCGTGAACGCGTTTTTCTTTCGGAATGATTCGCGGCTGAATATCTTTTACCGCTTCCGCAATGGCACGAATATGGTCGGGCGTCGTGCCGCAACAGCCGCCGACAATGTTGAGCCATCCTTTTTCGGCAAAGCCTCTCACTTTTTTTGCTAAAATGTCGGGTGCTTCATGGTAATGTCCTTCTTCATCAGGCAAGCCGGCATTTGGATAACAGATAACGGCTGTATTCGCTAATGAAGCAAGAGTGCGAATATGATCGGTCATAAATTCAGGACCAGTGGCGCAGTTTAAACCGACAGCAACCGGGTGCATATGCTGAATCGAAAGAAAAAACGCTTCGATGTTTTGTCCTGCCAGCATGGTTCCCATCGGCTCAATCGTTCCAGAGACGATGAGCGGAACTTTTTTGCCGATCTTTTCAAACGCTTCTGAAATGCCAATAAAAGCAGCTTTGACGTTTAATGTATCTTGACACGTTTCAAGCAAAAGCAGATCGACCCCGCCGATTAATAAACCGCGCGCTTGTTCTTCGTATGCATCGACGAGCTGCTGAAACGTTGCTCCCCCTGTTACGGATAATGTTTTTGTCGTCGGTCCCATGGAGCCGGCGACGAAGCGCGGCCATGTTGGCGTTGAATATTTTTGGGCTGATTTTTTGGCCAGTTTCGCTGATTCAATGTTTAGCTCGAGCGCGAGATGGCCAAGTTCGTATTCGTCTAGGACGATGCTTGTCGCTCCGAACGTGTTCGTTTCAATAATATCGGCTCCCGCTTCTAAATACGCTTCATGAATGCGTTCGATGACATGGGGAGAGGTAAGCGATAAATATTCATTGCACCCTTCATACTGTTCGCCACCAAAATGTTCGGCGGTTAAGTTCGCCGCTTGAATCATCGTTCCCATGGCACCGTCAATTACTAAAATTTTCTTTTCAAGTTGTTGTTCGAAAATCGTTTTAGACATTGGACAACTTCCTCTCCGCACGTGCTTTTTCATAAATATAGTTGGCTAGTTCAACGGTCATTTCATAGCGAAGAAACGGCGTAATTAAATAAATGCCGTTAAATAGCTCAAAGGCTGCATCAATGAGCGATTTGGCGATGGCAATTCCTTCGCGCGCTGATTGAAGCGGGTCGTTTGCGCATGCAGCCATGCGTGCACGAATGTCATCGGAAAGCGTAATACCTGGAACTTCATGATGGAGAAAATCAGCATTTCGTGCACTGGTAAGCGGCATAATGCCGATGTAAATCGGTGCCGATAAATGTTTCGTTGCTTCATACACTTGTTCGATTTGTTTTTCGCAGTAGAGAGGCTGTGAAATAAAATAATGGGCTCCGCATTGAATTTTTTTCTCGAGTCGTTGAACGGCTTTATCGAGATGACGAACATTTGGATTAAAAGCTGCGGCAATGGAAAAGTTCGTTTTTTGACCAAGCGGTTTCCCGGAGTACGATAAACCTTCATTGAATTGGCGAATGAGTTGAATTAAATCAAACGATGATAAATCATAAACAGATGTTGCCCCAGGGAAGTCGCCAATTTTGGAAGGGTCGCCTGTCACCGCCAAAACATGGTTCATTCCAAGCGTATGAAGCCCCATCAGATGCGACTGCAAACCAATTAAGTTGCGATCGCGGCAGGTGATATGAATCAGCGGACGTATCCCGAATTTTTCCTTAATGATCGTTCCGAGCGCAACGTTGCTAATGCGCGGCGTTGCTAATGAATTGTCCGCAAGCGTCAATGAATCGATTCCGACTTCGTGAAGCGCTTTTGCCCCAGCTAAAAACTTTTGAATGCCCAATTTTTTCGGCGGATCTAGCTCCACGATGACGGAACGCCGTTTGCGAACGATTTCATGAAGAGGGGGATCGCTTTCGTATGGCGGTTCTTGAACGACAATGGCTTCCTTTTGTTGTTTCACTTGTTTATGCACAATTGGTTTTAATCCGCGCAATGCTTCTGCTATCGCTGCGATATGTTTTGGCGTCGTACCGCAACAGCCGCCGATTAAACGCGCGCCTTGCTCCCGAAAGGAAAGCGCAGTTTCTTTAAAATAGCCGGGGTTTGTCTCATAGACGAGCCGACCGTCACGATATTCTGGTAAACTAGCATTCGGATAAACTGACAAAAAAGCAGAGGTTGGCAATGGGACTTCTTCAAGCGAACGAAGCATATGATAAGGTCCGAGCCGACAATTTAAACCGACGACGTCCGCTCCAAGCGCCTCTAATTGCTTTAGTGCCTCACTGACATGCGTTCCATCTTGAAGAACGCCGACTTCATGAAGGGAAACGTGAGCGATGATCGGCTTATCCGTTTCTTTGCGGGCAATGGCGAGCACCGTTGTTAATTCTTCTAAATCGTAGTAGGTTTCGAGCAATAATCCGTCCACATCGGAATGGAGCAAAGCGTATAGCTGCTCACGAAATGTCCGCTTTATTTCATCGATCGTCAATGTGTTTTTGTTTAACGTGCGCAAGCCGCCGATCGTTCCGAGTATATAGGCGCGGTCTTTTGCGGCTTCTTTCGCGATTTGCACCGCCGCTTCGTTTATTTTTTTTACTTCATCTTCCAATCCATAGCGCGCAAGTTTGACGTAATTGGCTCCGTATGTATTGGTTTGAATGACGTTTGCGCCCGCTTCGATATACGCTTGATGGATCCGAAGAATTTGTTCGCGATTGGATAAATTAAGTTCTTCAAAGCAGCGATCAATTCCATAAGAATAAAGGAGGGTTCCCATCGCTCCGTCACCGATGAGAATGTTTGTTTGCAAATCATCGAGTAATCCCATTGACCTCTTCCCCCAATCATCAATAAATAAAAAAAGTCTTCTATAAGAAGAAGACTTTTGATTTTCTCCTTCTTATCTTCCAAGCGATACGCTTGTCTGGATTTAGCACCTTGACATACGGTCAGGTTGCTGAAGGTTCATCGGGCCAGTCCCTCCCCTTCTCTCGATAAGAATGTCACTATGTTATTTTGTTATTGTATATAAATGTACCTTATTTTTTTCGACTATTCAATATATTGTTAAAAATTATTTATGTTAGCGATAGTTGACGAATTGAACGTCAATTGGCAAATCAGCTTCGCGAATCGCGGCGATCACTTTTTGTAAATCGTCTTTGCTTTTTCCGCTGACACGAATTTGGTCATCTTGAATTTGACTTTTTACTTTCAATCCTGTGTTTTTGATAATGGTGTTAATTTTTTTGGCGTTTTCTTTATCGATGCCTTGGACAAGCTTGGCGCGTTGGCGAACGGTTCCGCCTGAAGCCGGTTCGATTTTTCCGTATTGAATGTTTTTCGTTGGTACGCCGCGTTTAATCAATTTACCGATGAGTACATCTTTTAGCTGTTCAAGCTTAAATTCATCATCGGAAATTAAAATAAGCTCATCTTTTTCTAATGAAATGTTGCTTTTGCTCCCTTTAAAATCATAACGGTTTTGAATTTCTTTCATCGCAATGTTGACAGCGTTTGTCACTTCTGCTAGATCGACTTTTGAAACGATATCAAATGAACTTTCTTTTGACATGACCATCACTCCCAAAAGTTTTTATATGTCTCGATTATAGTCAATTGCGCCAACTGGAACAACTCATGAAGTTTCGTCAAGAAAAGTAAAATAAAAAAAGAAAAAATTTTGTCGATATAATAATAGGGACTAAAATTAACAAGAAGGAGAGAACATTTCACATGAAGAAAAAGTCGTTTATGTGGATGATGAGCATCATGTTGGTCCTATTTATTTCTGGTTGCTCCTCATCATCTGCTACGTTTAAGCCAAAAGATCGTATTAAAGTTGGCATTATGTTGTCTGACGTCGGACTGGGTGACCAGTCGTTTAGCGATTCAGCATTTAAAGGATTGATGAAAGCGCGCGACGAGTTAGGGATTATTTTTGACTATCGCGAATTAAAAGATACGAAAACATATGAGCAAGGTTTGCGCGAATTAGCAGAAGCGGGAAACGATCTTGTGATCGGGCTCGGCTTTATGGTGCAAGAAGATTTAGAGAAAGTAGCGAAACAATATCCGAAACAAACGTTTATTCTCATTGATTCTGTTTCCGATTTAGAAAACGTTACATCGATTACATTTAAAGAAGATGAAGGAAGCTTTTTGGCAGGTATTGTTGCAGGATTAATTACAAAAACGAACAAAGTCGGGTTTATTGGCGGGGCGGATGTACCGTTAATTCGAAAATTTGAAAGCGGCTTTGTGAAAGGAGTTAAAGCGGTCAATCCGCAAATCGCGGTGCAAGAAGTGTATGCCGGAAATTTTAGTGACGATAAACTTGGCGCAAGCATTGCGAAAAAGATGATTGCCAATGGTGTCGATGTTCTTTATGCGGCCGCTGGACTTACAGGAGTTGGAGTGCTGCGCGAGGCAGAACTCAATGGGAAATATGCGATTGGCGTTGACAGCGATCAATATTTTCACGCAGAAAAAGCAGTCGTGACATCGATGTTAAAAAATGTGGATGTGGCACTATATACGATCATTAAAGAATATGTCGAAAAAGGAAGCATTCCAAAAGGAACCGTTCAACTTGGCTTGAAAGAAAATGGAGTTGATTTGGCACCGATTCGCGTCATTTCGCTCAATGAACAACAGCAGAAAACGTTAGAAACGTGGAAGCAAAAAGCATTAGAAGGAACTTTTGAATAAGGAAGTGGGCGAAGAAGATGACAATCAAGAAAAAACTTTTACTCAACTCATTGCTTTCGCTTATTTTTTCTGTATCGATTATTGCCTTTATCATTTTTAATATGCTTTCGATTCAATCATCAAACCAAGATTTTGTGCCGATGATGATGAAAACGCAGCAGCTGCAAGCGGAATTAAAAGCGGCGAAACAAAGTTTGAATAACTATGCGTACAGCCCAACGGAAGGAAATAAACAAGAGGCGTTAACGCGTTTAATGGATTCGGAAAAATTGTTTAAGCAACTAGATGAAGGGATGAAGCAACCTTATTTCCAACAACCATTTGAGAAGGCGAAGCAGAAATTTTCTGCTTTAATGAAGGAAGCAAAAGCGGCATTAGATGCTCGAGATATTGCTGAAACTCGTAGGCAATCGATGCGTGCCGAAGGGATATTGAACGATTTATATGTAGTCAACATGTATGTAAACGAATATTACGACTATATGCAAAAACAATTACAAGAACAAATTCGTTCCGTTATTACCATTTCATTTGTTTCTGTCGGAGTGCTACTTTTATTAGCAAGCTTCTTTAGCATTCGTTTAACGCGCACCATTACGACTCCTTTACGGAAAATTGCCGCAAACGCAAAAGAAATTGCACGTGGCAATTTGCGTGTAGAACCGATTGTTTATAAAGGAAACGATGAGCTTGGCGATTTGAATCATTCGTTTACAACGATGACTGAACAACTCAATGGACTATTACATTCTGTCGATACAATGAGCAAGCAAGTAGAAGCGTTTGCGAAAGAAATTGAACAAGAAAACGAAATGTTAACGGAAATTAATAACCAAGTGGCGAGCTCAACCAATGAGTTGTCGGCAGGGGCACAAAGCATTTCTGAAGAGTTGCAAAGTGCGGTGCAATTAATTGAAAAAATGGAATCCACTTTCTCTGAAAATGTAGCAAGGACAGAGCAAACGGCGAAATATAGCGATGAAGCTGTGTTAGCGATTGTGAACGGTCAGCAAGCGCTTGAAGAGCAATTGAATTTCATTCGTGAAAATGCGAAAGCGACAGCGTTGATCGAAAATGCAACAAAAGAATTTGCTGATTATGCTGGCAAAATTGAAAATATGGCGAAAGCTGTTGACGAGATTGCTTCACAAACGAATCTTTTAGCATTAAATGCTGCGATTGAAGCGGCGCGCGCAGGAGAGGCAGGAAAAGGATTTGCGGTCGTGGCGGAAGAAGTACGCAAGCTAGCGGAAGAATCAGCAAAAGCAACGAATCAAATTTTTGAAATGGTCCGTTTAATTAAGAGAGGATTGACAAATGTATTAAATTCCGTTCGCCAAGGTGTCGAGATTGCCGATGCTCAGTCGCGGGCGATTGAAACAACGACGAATGCGTTTAAAGAAATTGAACAAAAAGTCAACGGGATTTCTCATGATATTCAATCGCTCGTTTCAGGCATGGCGATTTCGAAACAATTAGGGGAGCAAGTATTGCAAAATGTTGAAAGCATTAGCGCGGTTGTCGAACAATCGGCAGCAGGAAGCGAAGAAATTGCTGCATCGATGACGGAACAGCTTCAGGCATTTAAGAAAATGGGTGAGAAAGTAACGACATTAAGACAGTTAACGGATGAATTACAAACGATGATGGCTAAATTTGAAACGAAATAAAAAGAGCGGGGATTCCCGCTCTTTTCTTATAAATGATTCGTTTTTTTCGAATAAGCATGTTTTCCTGCTTGGCGATTTTTCTCGCTAAGCATATTTTTTTCGTGACGGTTGGCGTTATTGTCACGTGCTTTTTTATCGTTGTCACTCGTATGAGGCATCATGCATCCCCCTTTGTTTTGGATAGGGGTAGTTTTTTCATTGTTCCATTTGTTTATTCAAGAAAAAGAGGGCAAGCGTTCCAGGACCTGCATGAGCGCCGATGGCTCCGCCGATTTCAGTAATAAAAAAGTGTTTGCAACCGAAATGTTCTTCAATTAGCGCTTTTAATTCTAGAGCAGCTTGTTCATCATCGCCGTGACTAATGCCGATGATTTGATTTTGTAAGTCTTCTCCGCGTTCTTCCATTAACTCAAGCATACGTTTATATACTTTTTTACGACCGCGAATTTTTTCAATCGGGATTAACTTTCCGTCTTCAACATGTAATAATGGTTTAATGTTTAGCAATCCGCCGACAAAAGCAGATGTTTTACTTAATCGACCGCCGCGAGCTAAAAATTCTAAATCATCGACCGTAAAAATATGTTCCATATGTGCACAATATGTAGAGATCATGTCTACTAATTGTGAATAAGGGATATTTTGTTCTGCTAACTCGATTGCTTTTTTGACAATCAGCCCTAAACCTAAAGACGCACATTTTGAATCGATGATCGTCAATTGGAAATCTGGATATTGTTCTAGCACTTCATTGCGGATCATCATCGCCGTTTGATATGTGCCAGATAGCTGTGAAGAAAAAGCGATATAAATCGAAGGGACGTTTTCTTCAGCGAGTTTTGTAAAAAGTTCTTTTATTTTAAGAGGGTTTGCTTGCGAAGTTTTTGGCACCTTTCCGTTTCGCATCGCATCGTATACTTGTTTTGGTTCAATGGTAACGAAATCTTCATAATCGTTTTCATCTAAGTGAATCATTAGCGGTAAAAATAAAATATTTTTTTCTTTTAAAAAAGAATATGGTAAATCACATGCGCTATCCGCTATAATCTTAACGTTCATGATTTCTCTCCCTCTACTATATTTTTTTACTCATTGTTAGTGTAACGATTGTCCGTAAAAAAGACAATTTTCTCTTTCAATAATTTTTCTATTCATGATAGGAGGAAAAAGAATGCAGTTGAAAAAATTCTTCGTTGTACTAATCGGAGCACTACTTAATGCAATCGGCATGAATTTATTCCTCATTCCTGCAAACGTGTATACAAGCGGATTTGCAGGGGCGGCGCAGCTCATTTCAAAAATTGTGGGTGATTATACACCGTATCATCTTTCAACAGGCTTTTTGTTCTTTCTTTTTAATATTCCTGTGGCCATTTTGGGATGGAAAAAAGTAGGGAAGTCATTTACGCTTTATAGTTTTCTCAGCGTTGTACTGATTTCGTTCTTTCTTGAAGCGATTCCGGTAAAACCGCTATCCGAAGATATTTTATTGAACGCTGTGTTTGGGGGCGTCATTGCGGCGATCGGGATTGGCTTGACGTTAAAATGGGGGGCATCGACAGGAGGATTTGATATTATTGCGCTCGTGTTATCACGAATGAAAGACCGCTCGGTTGGTACCTATATTTTTGCGTTGAACGCTGTGATTATTTTAACGGCGGGATATGTGTATGGTTGGGAAAAGGCGCTTTATACGCTTGTGACGCTATATGCTTCGGCTCGCGTCATTGATTCGATTCATACCCGCCATCAAAAGCTAACTGCCATGATTATTACAAATAAAGGAGAGGAATTGAAAAGGGCGATTCATGCTAAACTTGTTCGCGGTATTACGACCGTTCCTGCAAAAGGAGCATTTTCGAACGAAGATAAAGATATGCTGATCATCGTGATTACGCGATATGAATTGTTTGATTTATCTCGCATCATTAAAGAAGTCGATCCAAAAGCATTTACAAACATTGTTCAAACGACGGAAGTATTAGGGCTTTTCCGCAAAGACTAACAAAGCTGCGAACGATTCGCAGCTTTGTTTTTTTATAAGGAATCGAGTTCATCTTGCAATTTGTGAAGTTGCTTTTTTTCCGCTGTTGTTGATTGAGCAAACGCAGAAGAGAGCGCATTTTTGGCGACGGCAATCGCTTTTTCTCGATTCGTTGTCGATTGTTTAGCTGCTAAGACAGATTCGCGCGCTTTTTGAAATAATGGATTTCCCATCGTTTAAAATCCCCCGAGTGAAGAATGGTCTGCTTTTTCCGCTTTTCGCTGTTCCGCTTCTGCATATGTCATATGGTAAGGAATTCGCTCGTCGTGTTTTTGAATAGCATCGACACTTTTTTGAATGAAGCGCTTCGATTTATTTCGTTTACTCAAACGACATTCCCCCTTATCTGCTTGTGACGCTTTTGGCGTCAGTTGTATTTTGCTCATTTCTGAAACGATTAGTAAGGGAATGTTTTCTACAATTTCAATAACGATTGCAAGTAGAAACCGACTCCGTTTTCTTCATTTGTCTTTGTTACATCATCCGCAATTTTTTTCAAGTCGTCAATCGCATTGCCCATCGCAATTCCATACCCTGCCCATTCAATCATCTCGAAATCATTATCTTCATCGCCAAAGGCAATGACTCGTTCGCGCGGAATCCCGTAATATTCAGCAATTTTTTGTAACCCAACCGCTTTATTGACACCTGTGCGCACAATTTCGATAACGTGCCATGGAGCTGCCCAACGACGGTGATCGATGACGTTTGCATGCACTTCCGACAAATATGTACGAATTTGGTCGACATGTTTTTCATCAGCGTGAATTAAAATACACGTAGGGTCTTTGCGTAAAATGGTGCGCAAATTGCCGACTTGCACGTTAGGGTTTCCTAAATTAAAAAGATCGAGAAGTTGTTCATCGTGTTCATGAAAATATACATCGTCCATAATTTCAGCCAAAATGTTTTTTACTTTATATTTTTCGCTGACAGAAACAATTTCTTTCACCGTTTCTAATTCAAGGGGAGTATGGTACATTCCCCAACGATTATTTTTCGGATGATGGACAAAGGCTCCGTTGAAATTCACGATTGGGGTTGCTAAATCAAGCTCTTCATAATACATTTTGCTTGCTCGATATGGCCTTCCTGTTGCAATGACAACGATATGTCCAGCCTCTTTTGCTTTAAAAATGATTTCTTTTGTATACGGTGAGATCGTTTTATTATCTTTCAGCAATGTACCATCTAAATCGAGCGCAATTAAATGTTTTTCCATACGTAACTCCTTTTCATTATAATTTTTTCGTTTTTAGTGTAACGTTTTTCCAAAAAGTTTGTCTACATGGTAAAATTATTATGTTGAGAAAAGAGGGTTAGGGAGATGAGAGAATGGTATTAATCATCCGCGAACGCATTGCGAACATTCCTTGTTTACACGTTGTAAAAGCGGATTATAAAAATGATATGTTGCCACTTGTCATGTTTATTCATGGATTTACAAGTGCGAAGGAACATAATCTTCATTTTGGCTATTTGCTTGCAGAAGCGGGATATCGTGTCATTTTGCCTGATGCGTTGTATCACGGCGAGCGGCCAAATGAATTAACGGAACAACAGTTGAATTTTTCGTTTTGGAATATCGTGCTGCAAACGATTGAAGAAATTAAACAAATAAAAGATGCGCTTGTGCAACAAAATCTTGTTGATGAACAAAGAATTGGACTTGCTGGTACATCAATGGGGGGAATTGTTACATTTGGTGCTTTAACGCAGCACCATTGGATTAAGGCGGCGGTATCGTTGATGGGAAGCCCTTGTTATCAAAAGTTTTTTGATCTTCAGCTGGAGTTTGCGCAAAAAAGGGGGTTTCATATTCCGCTTTCGGATGTTGAATTGAAAAAAACGAGAGAGACATTGGCTCGTTACGATCTTTCATTGCAGCCAGAAAAATTAAATGGCCGTCCGCTTTTGCTTTGGCACGGAAAGCAAGATGATGTTGTTCCTTATGAGCATACATATCAATTTTATAAGCAAATTCAGTCGTCTCATGAACCATTGAAATTCATTTCTGATGAGAAGGCAGGGCATAAAGTGACGCGTGAAGCATTTTTAGAAACCGTACAATGGTTTATTCGCCATTTGTGAATAAAAAGGGTTTTTCCCTTTTTATTCACAAATTTTTTTCTAATCCACCAACATGCCCCTCAATCTGTTCCCCGTTTGTCGAAACGTTCCAATCATGTCGACTATAATAGATTCAAGTTGAGTCTCCGACATATCTCATCATGAATAGAAGACCGCTTTTCTGCCATAGGCGGCAAGATTTTTCTTGCCGCCCCGGCATGCTAGAAGCATGCCGATTCCGAACGTAAAACGCATGACAGACAAATTCATTTGTCTGATGGCGTTTTCGTTCGGAGAAGTGGCAGAAAAGCTTGTTTATGTCGGAAAATTAAGCTTATCATATATAAGTCTCGATGGGTTTTTCCATCATGAAACAACCCGTTCATTTTCACAAATTTGTGATACAGTTCACTAACATAGCAGGGATGTTTCGTTTAAAATAAAAATAAATCAACGTATTTAACATGCGGAGGGAAACAACATGGTCATTCCAAAGCAGCATGGAGCTTGGGCGATGTTAATCATCCCGTTTCTTCTTGGAATGGATGCCGGAACGTTTACTTGGCTTCATATTCCGTTATTTGTCGGTTGGTTTTTTCTTTATTTAGCGACTTATTTATTTCTTGCTGTTGTCAAAAAACAAGCAGATGCCGAAAAGAAAAAATGGTTTATCATTTATTCTGTTGCAGCGCTAATCGCTTTGATTTTTCCTGTTTTGTCTAATTGGCGAATCATCTATTTTGGACTAGCCATGATTCCGTTTTTCCTTGTCAATTTATATTTTGCGAAAATTAAAAAAGAACGGGCATTCTTCAATGATATTTGCGCAATTATCAATTTCTCGATCGGAGCGTTAGGAAGCTATTATCTTGGCGTTCAGAAAGTGGATGAAACGGCATTCTTCGTTTTTATGTTATCGATCCTCTTTTTTGTCGGTAGCACCTTTTACGTAAAAACGATGATTCGCGAAAAGAATAATCCGTTATATAAATGGGCATCGTGGGGATTTCATAGCGGATTGATTTTATTGCTCTTTATAAGCGGAAATGGATTCATTGCTCTTGCCTATGTTCCGAGTCTCGTTCGTGCGGTTTATTTTTATGGAAAATCGTTGTCCATTAAAAAGATCGGTATTTACGAAATTGTCAATTCCGTCTATTTTGCATTTGCAATTATGATCATTATATGATACAAAAGCCGACGAATTCAGTCGGCTTAATTTATATTACATATATCAATGGGACACCCTTCGCAATGAATTTCATCTTTCAAATACTGCAAATTATGAATGGTAATTTTTCCTTTATTAACGGAAATAATTTCGTCTTCTTTCAACCCTTTAAGAAGGCGGTTGATCACTTCACGAGCACTTCCGCAAAAGTTGGCGAGTTCTTGATTGGTTAATGGAAGATCGATCAGAATACCGTTTTCTGTTTCCACCCCATAACTGTTCGCGAGGCGAATGAGCGTCGAGTATAACGCTCCCTTTTTTCCGTGCAAAATTAAATCACGTATTTTTGTTTGCGTACGGCGAAATTGCAAATTCATCCATTGCATAAATTCCAAAGCGAACGAATGGTCAATGGTTAGCTTTTCCTCTAATGTTTGTTGCGGAATGACCGCTAATCTCCCATCTTCCATCATTTTTGCGCTAAGCGCGCATTTTGTGAAAGATTGAAAAGGAATGACCTCTCCGAATAAATCCTCCTTGTCACAAATCCGCAGCGATAATTCACGGCCCTCTGGAGTTATTTTGCTTAGTTGAACTTTTCCGCTGCAAACGATATATAGTTCGTTTGCGAGATCTCCTTCACGAAATATATAGTCCCCTTTTTTAAGGTCAATGTAATGATGAATCATCGGAAGTAAACCGGACAAGGAGATCGGTGCTGTTGGCATAAAATAACCACCTTTTTTATTTTCGTTTCCTCTTAAATTCGATTTAAAAGGAAAAATGGAGCACAGTCAATATGATTGATATATTTTCACTATTTGTATGTTAATAAAAAAGTCAGATAATATCAAAAATATTTAAATATACATTTGATTTTATTTTTATGCAGTATTATAATGATAACTAATTTAGTTGGTTTGGAAAGAGAGGGAATTTTTATGAAAGTCTCCATCATTGGAGTGACAGGCTATGGTGGGGTTGAGCTGTTGCGTTGGTTAAAACATCATCCGCATGTTGAAGTTCATTCGGTGCATTCTTCTTCACAAGCGGGGATTTCATTAGCGGAAGTTTATCCCCATGTTGTTTCTGAGGAAACATGGATTTTACATGAAATTGATGTAGAAGCAATCAACGCAGATGTTGTTTTTTTAGCGACACCCCCCGGCGTCTCTAGTCGATTAACACCAAGTTTATTAGCAAAAGGTTTGAAAGTGATCGATTTATCAGGGGACTTTCGTTTGCAAGATGGGAGCGTGTATGAAAAGTGGTATAAAAAGACGCCGCCTCCTGCTGACTCATTAAAACAGGCTGTTTACGGACTTGTTGAATGGAATCGAGAGTCCATTCGTAACGCTCGAATGATTGCAAATCCAGGATGTTATCCAACGGCGACATTGCTTGGATTAGCACCGCTCGTTCAACATCAGTGGATCGATGAGCAATCCATTATTGTCGATGCTAAATCGGGTGTATCCGGGGCAGGGAGAAATGTTTCGTTAGCTGTTCATTTTTCTGAAACAAATGAGAATGTAAAAATATACAAAGTGAATGAACATCAGCATATTCCTGAAATTGAACAAATGTTGCGCAGTTGGAATGAAAAAATAGGAGCGATCACGTTCAGTACGCATTTAATTCCGATGACGCGAGGAATTATGGCAACAATCTATGCAAAAACAACGAAACCATTGTCAACAAAAACATTAGTAGAGTTATATAAAGAAAGTTATAAAGATTGTAAATTTGTCCGTATTCGTGAAGCTGGCAACTTTCCAAGCACAAAAGAAGTTTATGGTTCAAACTATTGCGATATCGGTCTTTCCTATGATGAACGTACAGGCAGAGTGACCGTTGTTTCTGTGATTGACAATTTAGTAAAAGGGGCAGCAGGGCAAGCGATTCAAAATTTAAATGTCATGATGGGATGGGAAGAAGATACAGGATTAACATCGATACCGATTTATCCATAAAGGGAGTGAAACCATTGAAAATGATCATAGCAAAACAAGAAGACGGCGTGAAATATGTTTCTGAAGGGACGATTGTGACGCCAAAGGGATTCAAAGCGGCAGGAGTTCATGCTGGATTGCGTTATACAAAAAAGGATTTAGGTGTCATTGTTTGCGATGTTCCTGCTTCATGCGCAGCTGTCTATACACAAAACTACTTTCAGGCAGCACCGCTTAAAGTAACGCAAGAGAGCATTGCGAAAGAAAAGAAGCTGCAAGCCATCGTTGTGAATAGCGCCTATGCGAATGCTTGCACGGGAGAACAAGGATTGAAAGATGCATACGAAATGCGGGCCATATGCGCGAAAAAGTTTCGTTTAGAGGAACATCTCGTTGCCGTTGCATCGACGGGAGTCATTGGGGAGTTATTACCGATGAAAAAAATTCATGCAGGCATTGAAAAGCTTGAGCCAGTTGAGACAGAAGAAGGAGCAGTTGATTTTCAAACGGCGATTTTAACAACCGATTTAGTGATGAAAAAAGCATGTTATGAAACGATCATTGACGGGAAAAAGGTGACGATTGGCGGAGCTGCCAAAGGGTCTGGGATGATCCATCCGAACATGGCAACGATGCTGGCGTTTATTACGACGGATGCCAATATTTCTTCTGATACGTTACAGCTCGCTTTACGTTCGGTTACAGATGTGTCGTTTAATCAAATTACGGTAGACGGTGAAACGTCGACGAATGATATGGTCGTTGTGATGGCGAGCGGATTGGCAGGAAACAATGAATTAACGGTTGAACATCCGGAGTGGCCAAAGTTTTATAAAGCATTGCAGAAAACATGTGAAGATTTAGCCAAACAAATTGCGCGAGACGGTGAAGGAGCGACGAAGCTGATTGAAGCGCGCGTAAAAGGAGCCGTGAACGATCAAGAAGCGAAGGCGATTGCGAAAAAAATTGTCGGTTCCAATTTAGTCAAAACGGCCGTTTATGGGGCTGACGCAAACTGGGGAAGAATTATCGGAGCGATCGGTCACAGCGAAGCGCAAGTGAATCCGGATAACGTCGATATTTTTATCGGACCGATTCAAATGTTAAAGGCGAGTCAACCTGTTCCATTTTCTGAAGAAGAAGCGGTGAATTATTTAAAACAAGATACGATTGTGATCGATGTCGATCTTCATATGGGAGAAGGCGAAGGCGTTGCTTGGGGATGCGACTTAACGTACGATTACGTAAAAATTAATGCGAGCTATCGCACGTAATGGGGGAGGGAAGGAACGTGAACACGGTTGTTATTAAGTGTGGAGGAAGCATTTTAAATGAACTTTCGCCATCTTTTTTCGCAAGTTTACGAGAGTTAAAAGAAAAAAAAGCAAATATTGTGATTGTTCATGGCGGTGGTCCAGAAATTGGCGAAATGCTTCAAAACTTACAAGTATCCTTTGAGTTTGTCAATGGTTTGCGTAAGACGACAGCGGAAGTGTTAGAAATTGTGGAGATGGTTTTATGCGGAAAGGTGAATAAAAAGCTTGTAGCGATGCTCCAAACTCACCAGCTTCGCGCCGTTGGTCTGTCAGGAGTTGATGATTATTTGCTTGAAGCAAAACCGATTGATTTAGAACAGCTCGGATATGTCGGGGAAGTGAAAAAAGTAAACGAGGCGCTTTTACAAAAATTATGGTCTGATGGCTACATTCCGGTTGTTGCACCAATTGGAATGGATGAAAATGGACAAAAGTATAACATTAATGCCGATGCAGCCGCTGCCGCTGTCGCGAAGGCGGTACGCGCTGATCAACTGCTGTTTGTCACCGATGTACCAGGAATTTTACGTGAGGGAGAAGTTGTGAAAGAAGCAACAGTAGAAACGGTGCAAGAGATGATGAAAGATGGAACGATTTACGGAGGAATGATTCCGAAAGTGCAAGCGGCGCTTGAGTCGCTTGTTGATTCGCTTGAAGAAGTCGCGATTGTGAGCGGAAAAACAACGTTTTATTCCATACATGGCTTACACGGTACAAAGATTAAAAAAGGAGTGGGGGTTTATAAATGAGCGCGTTGTTTCCAACTTATCAACGTTTTCCGATCGTCGTTGAACGCGCAGAAGGAACGAAATTAATGGCCAAAGATGGAAAGGAATATTTAGATTTTGTGGCAGGAATTGCGGTTTGTAACCTTGGTCATCGTCATCCTGCTGTTCAAAAAGCCATTGAGACGCAACTCAATCAAGTTTGGCACGTATCCAACTTATTTCAAATTCCTCTTCAAGAAGAAACAGCGAAAAAGCTCACACAACATTGCGACGGAGATGTTGTCTTTTTCTGCAACAGCGGTGCGGAAGCGAATGAAGCAGCATTAAAGCTAGCGAGAAAACATACAGGGCGCTCGAAAGTGATTACGTTTCGGCAATCGTTTCATGGGCGAACATTTGCAACGATGTCAGCGACTGGGCAGGCAAAAATTTATGAAGGGTTTGGTCCGCTTTTACAAGAGTTTATCCATTTACCATTTAATGATGTAGAAGCATTAGAGAAAGAAATGGACGAAACCGTTGCGACGATTATGGTTGAAGTGGTCCAAGGCGAAGGAGGAGTCGTTCCTGCTGAACAAACGTTTTTAGAAAAAGTTGAAGCATTATGCAAGCAATACGGAGCTTTGTTTATTGTTGATGAAGTGCAAACCGGGATCGGAAGAACAGGAAAGCCATTTGCCTATCAACATTTTTCGGTTTCACCGGATATCATAACGATCGCGAAAGGATTAGGAAGCGGTTTTCCAATTGGAGCGATGATCGGAAAACAATTTTTAGCATCGTCGTTCGGTCCTGGCGTACACGGTTCAACGTTTGGAGGGAATCCATTAGCGGTAGCAGCAGCAAATGCAACGATCGACATTGTGTTTGATTCAAACTTTTTGAGAGATGTGGAGGAAAAAGGGGAGTACTTTAAACAAGCGTTAACCGAGGCGCTAGCGGATGTTGACATCGTCCATGAAGTGCGCGGATTAGGATTGATGATTGGAATTGCCTGCAAAGAAGCAGTTGCGAACATCTTGCCAAAAATTCACGAAAGAGGATTGCTCGTTTTATCGGCAGGACCGAATGTCATTCGCCTTTTGCCGCCTTTGACCGTCACAAAAGAAGAATTAAATACAGCCGTACAAATTTTGAAAGAGTCGTTAGCGGCATGCAATATAGTATCTCAATCATAAGCTGTTCTTTTATACGATAAAATGAATAAAAATACTTTTATATAAATAAAAATTCGTTTGAGGTGTGAAGATGAACGGATATTTACATTTAAGCAACGGGAAAAGTTTTGTCGGAAAGTTGGAAACCGCATTGGATGGCGATGTAAGCGGCGAGGTCGTTTTCTTTACAGGAATGACAGGATACCAAGAAGTGTTGACGGATCCATCCTATAAACAACAAATCATCGTTTTTACGTATCCTCTCATCGGAAATTACGGGATTAACGAACATGATTTTGAAAGCAAACAGCCACATGTTCAAGCGGTTGTTGTATATGAAGCCAATCCGAACGGTTATCATTACGAAGCGAAATACAGTTTAAAGCAATATTTGCAAAAATGGAATATTCCTTTGCTTACTCATGTTGATACGCGTGCCGTCGTTAAACAAATTCGTGATCAAGGAGCGATGCCAGGCAAAATCTCAACTCAACCGACGGCGACGTTTCCGTTTGAAAATGAGCCTGAATTGCTTGTGAAACAAGTAAGTGTCGTTAATCACGAAACGTACGGAACAGGTGATACGCACGTTGTGTTGATCGATTTTGGTTACAAAAAATCTATTTTACACTCGCTTTTAAAAAGGAATTGTAAGGTTACAGTTGTCCCGTACAATACGCCGTTTTCCGTTATTCGCCAACTTGAGCCGAATGGAGTATTGCTTTCAAATGGTCCGGGAAATCCGAAGCAACTCGTCCATGAGTTGGAGAATATTCGGGCAATTATCGATCATTATCCGACATTGGCGATTTGTTTAGGTCATCAGCTTGTTGCGCTAGCTTACGGAGGAAATACAAAAAAATTGCCTTTTGGGCATCGAGGTGCCAATCAACCTGTATACGATGCACTGAAAAAGAAAGTATTTATGACATCACAGAATCACGGCTATGTCGTAGAAGCTTCAAGCTTGGCGAAAACACCGCTCTCCATTCGCTTTACAAATGTCAATGACGGTTCGGTTGAAGGAATGATTCATCAAATGAAACCGATTTTATCTGTTCAATATCATCCTGAGGCTCATCCAGGGCCGAATGATACGGACATGATTTTTGAAGAATTTTTAGAAATGATGAAAGCGGCAAGAAAGGAGAAAGTGTATGCCTAAGGATTCGACGCTTCAATCGATTCTTGTCATCGGTTCTGGTCCGATTGTGATCGGGCAGGCAGCAGAATTTGATTATTCAGGTACGCAAGGATGTTTAGCGCTCAAAGAAGAAGGGTATCGCGTCATTTTAGCAAACAATAATCCAGCTACGATCATGACGGATGAAGTACATGCGGATGCGGTTTACTTTGAACCGTTGACGGTCGAAAGCTTAGAAAAAATTATCGCAAAAGAACGACCCGATGGGTTGCTGGCAACACTAGGAGGCCAGACAGGGCTCAATTTAGCTTTTGCTTTGCATGAGAAAGGAATTTTACAAAAGTACGGGGTTCGGCTGCTTGGAACGCCAATTGAATCGATCAAACGCGGCGAAGATCGGGAAGCGTTTCGCGCATTAATGTATGAACTGAACGAACCAGTCCCGGAAAGCGAAATTGTGACAACGGTTGATGAAGCGATTCGTTTTGCCAATAAAATCGGCTTTCCTATTATCATTCGCCCTGCTTATACGCTAGGAGGAAGCGGAGGCGGAATCGCGCAAACGATGGAGGAATTTGTCGAACTCGTTCAAAAAGGGTTAAAAGAAAGTCCGATTACACAATGTTTAGTGGAACGAAGCGTTGCAGGGTTTAAAGAAATCGAGTATGAAGTCATGCGCGATCATACAGATACGTGCATTACGATTTGCAATATGGAAAATGTCGATCCAGTCGGCATTCATACGGGCGATTCGATCGTGGTTGCACCGTCGCAAACATTAACGGACGGTGAGTATCAAATGTTGCGCTCAGCAGCGATTAAAATTATTTCCGCGCTCGGAGTGGTCGGCGGATGTAACATTCAATTTGCGCTCGATCCGAAAAGCAAGAAATATTATTTGATTGAGGTGAATCCGCGCGTCAGCCGCTCTTCCGCATTAGCGTCAAAAGCAACAGGCTATCCAATTGCCAGAATTGCAGCAAAGCTAGCGGTGGGTTATACATTAGCGGAGTTATTAAATCCGGTAACAGGCGATACGTACGCCAGTTTTGAACCTGCTTTAGACTATGTGGTCGTCAAGTTTCCGCGCTTTCCGTTTGATAAGTTTTCCTCTGCCGATCGCCGTCTTGGAACGCAAATGAAGGCGACGGGAGAAGTCATGGCGATTGATCGCAATTTGGAGCGCGCCTTTCAAAAAGCCGTTCATTCGTTAGAAATGGATCATATCGGAATTTTGTCGCCGAAATTGCAAAAAGAACAAACAGAGACATTGATTAAATTGGTTCAACAAGCAGATGATCGTCGTTTTTTCGCTATCTTAGAGCTGCTTCGCCGTGGAATCACAACGGAAGAAATTCATGAATGGACCAACATCGATCACTACTTCTTAAATTGTTTTCACCAGCTCATTTTACTTGAACAAAAAGCGAAAGCAACATCGCTCGAACAAATCGATCGTGATACATTGCAGCTGTTAAAAGAAAAAGGGTTTTCCGATGCTTACTTAGCTTATATTTGGAATGTCGATGAACGAGAAGTGCGTGAAAAACGCAAATCATTTGGCATTATTCCTTCTTATAAAATGGTCGATACGTGTGCAGCTGAATTTCATTCTGAAACAGCCTATTATTACTCCACTTATTTTGGGGAAACAGAATTAAAGCGAAGCAATAAACCAAAAGTGCTCATTATCGGTTCTGGACCGATTCGAATCGGGCAAGGAGTGGAATTTGATTATAGTTCGGTTCATTGTGTTTATGCGCTGCAAGAAGAAGGGTATGAAGCCATTCTTATTAACAACAATCCTGAAACGGTCAGCACCGATTTTACCGTAGCCGATCGTTTGTATTTTGAGCCGTTAACCGTTGAAGATGTGCTAAATGTGATAGAAGCTGAAAAGATTGATAAAGTGATCGTGCAATTTGGCGGGCAAACAGCGATCAACTTAGCGAGTAAATTGGAACGATTTGGAATAAATATTATCGGCATGAATAGCGATGTGATCGATCAATTGGAAGACCGCGATCGTTTCTATTCATTACTTAAAAAATTAAACATTCCTCACGTGAAAGGAACAGTTGCGAACAACGAACAAGAATTGTATGACAAAGCCAAAGAAATCGGTTATCCTGTTTTGCTTCGCCCTTCCTATGTGATTGGCGGAAGAGGGATGCATATTGTATACAACGAAGATGAGCTCCATCGTTTAGTCGAACAAGAAATGGGTTATCCGGTTTTAATTGATGCATACATGCGCGTGAAAGAAGCGGAAATGGATGTGTTATGTGATGGAGAAAACATCTTCGTCCCAACGATCATTGAACATATTGAAAAAGCGGGTGTGCATTCAGGAGACAGTTATGCATTATTGCCTGCCGTCTCTTTAACCGAGAAAGAAAAAGCGCAGATGATCGATTACGCCAAAAAAATAACAGTGGAATTAAAATTCAAAGGAATCATGAACATTCAATTTATCGTTCATGAAGGAACGGTTTATGTATTAGAAGTAAATCCAAGAGCGAGCCGAACCGTTCCAATTGTAAGCAAAGTGACAGGCGTTCCAATGGTCCAAATTGCGACAAAGTTATTGCTTGGGAAATATTTGTCGGAAAACGTAAAAAAAACAGACCATTCCATTCCGTATCTCGTGTTGAAATATCCAGTTTTTTCTACGTATAAATTAAACGGATTGGATCCAGTCGTTGGTCCAGAGATGAAATCGACAGGAGAAGGAATTAGTATTGCGCAACATTTACAAGAAGCGGCATTAAAAGCATTTTATCCATATTTAAAGAAAAAAGAAGGAGCAAAAGAAATCTACATTGATACGAGTGAAGATGTAACAGATTTAATCAACGAAATTGAAGAAAAAGGATTGATTGTCGTACAAAACGAACCGTTTGCGGAATGGGTCGAAAAAGAAGAAGCATTAGCGTTGATCAGCTTTGGCAGAGATGAACAAAGTGCAAAAAAGCGAATGCGTGCTTTATCGCGACATTTGCTCGTATTTACAGAAAAAGAAACATGTCAGTTATTTTTACAAGCATTTGATTGTGTCGATTTTTCTGTACGTTCTATTCAACAATGGTTACAGGATCAACAAAAATTTTGCAAAGTGGTGAGTGTATGAATACAGCAACAAACGTTCATTTAAAAGGAAAAGATTTTTTAACATTAGCTCATTTTTCAAAGGAAGAAATTGAATATTTACTTGAATTGGCACTTGAATTAAAGCGAAAGCAACTTAAAGGAGAACGATATACGCCGCTTCAAGGAAAAACGTTAGCGATGATCTTTGAAAAGCCATCGACGCGTACGCGCGTCTCGTTTGAAGTAGGAATGGTTCAACTAGGGGGAAATGCGCTTTATTTAAACAGCAGTGATTTGCAGCTTGGACGCGGTGAAACGATTGCGGATACAGCGCGTGTTCTTTCTGAATATGTCGATGCGATTATGATTCGAACGTTTGCTCATCAGAAAGTGGAACAACTTGCGCACTATGCATCCGTTCCTGTCATTAACGGGTTAACGGATGATGATCATCCGTGTCAAGCGTTAGCGGACTTATTGACCATTTATGAAGTAAAGAAACGCTTTAAAGGTTTAAAATTTGCTTATGTTGGCGATGGAAACAATGTTGCTCATGCTGTGATGATTGCGGCGGCGAAAGTAGGAATGGATTGTGTGATTGCTACGCCGAAAAAATATGAACCAAAACAAGAAATCGTTCATATCGCTCTTGAAGCCGCGAAAGAAAATGGATCGGCGGTTCATGTTGTTCATGATCCGTACGAAGCGGTAAAAGATGCAGATATCATTTATACAGATGTTTGGACGAGCATGGGACAAGAAGAGGAAGCGGAAGAGCGTCTTGCTGTATTCGCTCCGTTTCAAGTGAATGAAGCGCTTGTTCGACATGCGAAAGAAGATTATATGTTTCTTCATTGTTTGCCAGCCCATCGCGGCGAAGAAGTAACAGAAGAAGTGATCGACGGGGCAAATTCCTTTGTTTTCCAACAGGCAGGAAACCGCCTGCACGCGCAAAAAGCGTTGTTAGTTTCATTATTGTAAAAAGCTGTCTCGATGAGACAGCTTTTTACGTGAACAAAATAATGAGTGTGCCGGCAACAAAGCAATAGTATGCAAAGTATTTTAAATTTCCGCGCGCCATAATTCCCATAAACCAGCGCAAAGAATAGTAAGAAGCCACCAATGAGCCGATAAAAGCGAGCGTGTAAGGAAGCCAAAGCGTGCGTAAGTTTGAATCGGACAAAATATCAGAAAAGCTTAAAATCATTCCGCCTAAGCTGACTGGAATGTACAGTAAGAACGAAAAGCGAAGCGCAGTTTCTTGTCTCATGCCGAGCAGCATCGCAGCGACGATCGTCGCACCTGAGCGGCTAATTCCGGGGATGAGTGCGACCGCTTGCGCCAGTCCAACGATGACGGCATCTTTGAATGTTAATTCCCCATCGTTCTTTCGTCCGCGCAAGTTGCGAATGATCCATAATCCAATACCTGTAATGAGAAGGGTAAAGCCGAGGACTTGAATCGATTTAAAATATTCAGCAATCATGTCTTCAAATAGAACACCGATGACGCCGGCAGGAATCGTTCCGATGACTAAATAAAGAATAAAGCGAAAATCATCTTTCGCACTTTGTTCTCTTGCTGTGATGTAGCGTAAACCGTTTTTTGTTAAACGAAGCAAATCTTCGCGATAAATGATTAAAACCGCTAGGACCGAAGCGGTATTTACAAGCAACTCAAAGCTCATTCCTTCGATTTTTAAGCCGAGAAAATATTGTGCCAATACTAAATGGCCGCTTGAGGAAATCGGAATTGGTTCGGTAAAACCTTGAAAAATTCCTAAAAATAAATATTTTAACGCTAAGTATATCTTCTCCATTGATTCCATCATCCGTTCCTCCATATAAAAGGCTTCACATACTTCTATATTTAACTATACGAATTTCGCGTTGTAAACCATTTTTACTTATGAATTCAATCAAAGTGGACAAATTAATAAATGCCGTTCGATTTCGATATAAAGGGGGAAAAACGAATGGGCCAAAGCCGTCAGTTCCGACCGGGTCAAAAAGCCCCGAATAACGGAATTTACATTGAAATTGGCGAGACGGGCGATAGCGTCAAAAATCCGAAAAAATTGAAGCTAAAAGCAGGAGACCGTTTTCCAGAAACGTCGAATCATAATCGTTACTGGACGTATTTTCCGAAACCATAAGCCATCCTTTTAAAAGGATGGCTTTACAAGTTGGAGCGATTTGTTATAATAAACAACAGAAAAGGTCAAAAAAAGTCAAAGTCAAAAGGGGTGAGAGCGTTGAATATGAATCAAATGACGGAAAAAGTTCAAGAAGCGTTGATGAATGCGCAATCATTAGCGATGAAACATCAACATCAAGAAGTTGATACGGACCATCTTTTGCTGGCGCTTCTGGAACAACAAGACGGGCTAGCCCGCCGCATTTTTGAGCGGCTTTCCGTTTCGATCGATTCATTCATCAATGAATTACAAGCTTTACTAAAGAAAAAACCGCAAGTCGTTGGAGCGGGCGTAGAAGCTGGAAAAGTATATATTACTCACCACTTGCAGCAGCTGTTTATTCGCGCGGAGCAAGAAGCAAAGCGTTTACAAGATGAATATATTTCAGTCGAACATTTATTGCTTGCCTTAACGGATGAAAGCGAAAAGAGCGAAGTAAAAAGATTATTCGAGCGATATAAAATTGAACGGCAGGCGTTATTAAAAATATTAATGGAAATAAGGGGGAATCAACGCGTGACGAGTCCAAATCCGGAAGCTACATATGAAGCATTAAAAAAATATGGCCGCGATCTTGTCGCTGAAGTAAAAGCCGGAAAAATTGATCCTGTGATCGGCCGCGATAGCGAAATTCGCCGGGTCATTCGCATCTTGTCTCGTAAAACAAAGAACAATCCGGTATTGATCGGGGAACCTGGCGTCGGAAAAACAGCGATTGTCGAAGGATTAGCGCAGCGCATCGTTCGTAAAGATGTTCCTGAAGGATTAAAAGACAAAACCATTTTTGCATTAGATATGAGCGCCTTAATTGCAGGGGCCAAGTTTCGCGGTGAGTTCGAGGAACGATTAAAAGCGGTATTAAATGAAGTGAAAAAAAGTGAAGGCCGCATCATTTTATTTATCGACGAGTTGCATACGATTGTTGGGGCAGGCCGGACGGATGGAGCATTAGATGCAGGAAATATGCTCAAACCGATGCTTGCGCGCGGTGAATTGCATTGCATTGGTGCGACAACGCTTGATGAATATCGCCAATATATTGAAAAAGACCCTGCTCTTGAACGAAGATTTCAACAAGTGCTCGTCGAAGAGCCAACGGTTGAAGATACCATTTCCATTTTACGCGGCTTGAAAGAGCGCTTTGAAATTCATCATGGCGTTAATATTCATGACGGCGCTCTCGTGGCAGCAGCGACATTATCTGATCGTTATATTTCGGATCGCTTTTTGCCAGATAAAGCGATTGACTTAGTCGATGAAGCGTGTGCAATGATTCGCACAGAAATTGACTCGATGCCGACGGAATTAGATGAAGTGATGCGAAAAATGATGCAGCTAGAAATTGAAGAAGCTGCGTTGCGTAAAGAAAACGACGAAGCAAGTAAAGAACGGTTAGCGGCGTTAACGAAAGAATTAGCGAATTTGCGTGAAAAAGCAAATGCGATGAAAGCGCAATGGCAAAAAGAAAAAGAAGCCATTCAAAAAGTGCGTGAACTTCGAGAAGCATTGGAAAAAGCAAAACGTGAACTTGAGGAAGCAGAAAATGAATATGATTTAAACAAAGCAGCCGAACTTCGTCACGGGCGCATTCCGCAATTAGAAAAAGAACTAAAGCGTCTTGAGCAAGAGATGAGCGAATCGCAACAAGAGGGTCGTCTTCTTCGCGAAGAAGTGACAGAAGAAGAAATCGCGACGATCGTTTCAAAATGGACGGGCATCCCTGTTGCAAAGCTAGTGGAAGGAGAACGCGAAAAACTTTTACGCCTTCAAGATATTTTACATGAGCGCGTCATCGGTCAAGATGAAGCGGTTGAACTCGTGAGCGATGCGGTTCTTCGCGCGCGGGCAGGCATTAAAGATCCAAATCGACCAATCGGTTCGTTTATTTTCTTAGGACCGACGGGTGTCGGAAAAACGGAGTTAGCGAAAGCGTTAGCGCAAGCTTTATTTGATAGCGAAGATCAAATGATTCGCATTGATATGTCAGAATATATGGAAAAACATTCGGTTTCTCGTTTGATCGGTGCTCCTCCTGGTTATGTTGGCTATGAAGAGGGAGGACAGTTAACGGAAGCGGTCAGACGAAAACCATATTCCGTTATTTTGCTTGATGAAATTGAGAAAGCTCATCCAGAAGTGTTTAACATTTTATTGCAAATGCTAGACGACGGTCGAATTACCGATTCACAAGGACGTACCGTTGATTTTAAAAATACGGTTGTGATTATGACGTCCAATATCGGTTCACAATTTTTGCTTGAAGGAGTAACCGAAAATGGAGAAATGAAAGAAGAAGCGCGGGAGCAAGTGTTACAACAATTGCGGATGCATTTCCGGCCAGAGTTTTTAAACCGAATTGATGATATCATCTTATTTAAACCGTTGACAGCGAATGAAGTCAAAGGAATTGTGGATAAGTTAATGAAGGAATTGCAAAAACGTCTCGAAGACCGCCATATTTCGTTGAAATTGACAGAGGAAGCGAAGCAATATATCGCGACGCATGGATTTGACCCTGTTTATGGAGCGCGTCCATTAAAACGCTTTATCCAAAAACATATTGAGACGAAGCTAGCGCGTGAAATCATCGCTGGACATATCAAAGATTATAGCGAGGTAATCGTTGATTTAGAAAATGATCAGTTGGTTGTAAAAAAAGGATAAACGGACAAAAAGCCGTTTATCCTTTTTTAATGTTCAATCGGTTCGTTTGGAATGAGTTGGGCGATGGCTAAAATGAGAACGGTTGCAACAATCGCTAATGTCGAACCAGTAGCGAAGTGATATTCGAGTCCCTGCATGGAACTAACGACATATGTAACCATGTTAATCAACAAGAAAGTCCAAAAGAACGTCCAAAAAACGCGCACCGTCTTCCCTCCTATTCGTTAAAGCTCTTTTTTATCTTAACACAAATTAGAGTTAGGCGAAAATGAAAAATTATGACTTGGATAGGCATTGATCTAGTCAATTTGTTTTTTATTGGCATATTGTGTACTGTACAATTATGCGCTTAATAAGGGTGGACTAGTATGAAAATTAAGCAACGATTTTTCCAGTTGAGTGAACAATGGTGTGCCATTCACGTGCCAAAACGTCCAAACGGTTTTGCGTTGTTTATTTTAGGAGATGTTTCTCATTTCGTTGAAAGTAAAACGAGTTTATGGACGCAACACGCCGGAAAAAGAAGGATGTTACATGAGTTGTGCGAGTACGGTTACACGATTTTTTACTCTCATTTGTACGGCGCGAATTGGGGAAGCGAAAAAGCGGTTCAGTTAGCGAAACAGCTCATTCATTACGTCTTAAAAAGTGAAATTTTAAACAATCGCATTTATATTTTAGCGGAAGGAATGGGAGCGCTAGTGGCGTTGCGGTTAATGGATGAGATGACTGAAAAAATTCGCGCCGTTGCGATGCTCAATCCTTGTTTAAATTTGCAGGCACAACTTCAATATGAAAAGGAGAACAAATTTTTTTATAAACGCTTGCTTCAACAATTGAAACAAGCATATGAGTTAGAGGAAGAAGAGTTAAAATCGTGCCTTCCGTCTTTTTCAATGATGAAGGTAACAGTTCCAATCAAATTTTGGCAAATTTCAGGTGTTAACCAATACCCTCCTTCTCTTCATGCGCGAAAGTATGCGCAATTGCTTTCGATTCCGATTTCATATCACCTGCCTGAACGAAAATATCAATTTGCCCAAGCGATCGATGATTTTTATAAACGGTATAGTGAACTATAATCACTCCCCCTTGTACTGGCAAGGGGTGTTTTTTCTTTACCACTTTGGCAAGCATAGGTAAAATGAGATTGAAACCGTGTAGGCAAAGGAGTTGTTGTACATAGATGTGGAGGCCTTTAGCAATCATCGTTGTCTTATTCGCACTTATTTTCGCAGGATGCCAACCAATTCCAAGCGCAAGCGGACGGTTGCAAAAAGTCGGGTTGCTTGTTCCTGATACGGTCAATGATCAAGTATGGGGAACAAAAGGATATAAGGGATTGCTTGGCATTCAATCAAAATTTGATGTTGACGTGTTTTACAAAGAGGGGATGAATTCAAAAGCGGCTGTTCGCCAAGCGGTTGAAGAGTTTCAACATAAAGGCGTCAATTTAGTGTTCGGTCATGGAAGCGAATATGCCGAGTATTTCAATGAACTTGCTGATGAGTACCCAAACATGCATTTTGTTTGCTTTAATGGGGAAGCAAAGAAAAAAAATGTGACGAGTTTAAATTTTAAAGGGAATGCGATGGGCTTTTTCGGCGGAATGGTTGCGGGACATATGACAAAAACAAATAAAGTCGGTGTTATTGCTGCGTTTGAGTGGCAACCAGAGGTGAACGGTTTTTTTGAAGGAGCGTTGTATGAAAACGAAAAAGTCGATGTTAAGGTGCGCTTTGTTCAGCATTGGGATGATGTCGATGCAGCGCTAAAGGTTTTTGATGAAATGATCGCTGAAGGGGTCGATGTTGTTTATCCAGCAGGTGATGGGTTTAACGTTCCTGTCATTGAGAAAGCAAAAGAACATGGATTATACGCGATCGGCTACGTATCTGATCAAGCGGATTTAGGGAGATTGACCGTATTAACGAGCACGGTTCAACATGTCGATCGTCTTTATGAATTAGTGGCGGAACAATTTCAACGCGGAAAATTAAAATCTGGAAATTTATACTTTGATTTTGAAGATGGTGTTGTGACGTTAGGAAAATTTAGTCCGCTTGTCGATGAACCATTTCGAAAAAAAATTGAACAATACATCGAGCGTTATAAAAAAACGGGAAAATTGCCCAACGAATAAGGTGTCCTATTTTGCGGACACCTTTTGTCATGATTTTTGTATTGCATATGAGTCAAAAAGCGTTTAAAATTAGTACCAAGTAATAAAGTTTGATAATAGAAGGAGACGATACTCCAAATGAATGCAGGGATTATTGGGATTGGGCGTTATTTACCGGAACGAATCGTGACAAATAAAGATTTAGAGAAAATGATGGATACATCAGATGAGTGGATTCGTACGAGAACAGGAATTGAAGAAAGACGAATTGCCGACGAACATATAAATACGTCGGATATGGGCTATTTAGCTGCAAAGAAAGCGTTAGAAGATGCGCAAATTTCTCCGCATGATTTAGATCTCATTTTAGTGGCAACGGTCACTCCTGACCGATCGTTTCCGTCTGTTGCTTGCATGCTTCAAGAAAAATTAGGCGCTGTGAATGCAGCTGCATTAGATGTTAGCGCTGCCTGTGCAGGATTTATGTATGCAATGGTCACAGCGAAGCAATTTATTGAAACAGGAGCATATAAGTATATACTGGTCGTCGGCGTGGAAAAGCTCTCGAAAATTATGGATTGGAACGATCGCAATACGGCGGTTTTATTCGGAGATGGGGCTGGCGCTGTCGTCATGGGACCTGTTTCGGAAGGAAGAGGAATTATTTCGTTTGAGCTTGGGGCGGACGGAACGGGCGGAAAGTATTTATATCAAGATGACTATATTGTGATGAATGGTCGCGAAGTATTCAAATTTGCTGTTCGGCAGATGGGAGAATCATGCATTCGTGTACTTGAAAAAGCTGGATTGAAAAAAGAAGATGTCGACTTTCTCATTCCGCACCAAGCCAACATTCGCATTATGGAAGCAGCAAGGCAGCGTTTAGAGTTACCAGAGGAAAAGATGTCGATGACGGTCAAAAAATACGGAAATACGTCTGCGGCTTCTATCCCGATTTCGCTTGTGGAGGAGGTAGAAGCAGGAAAAATTAAAGACGATGACCTCGTGATTATGGTTGGTTTTGGTGGCGGATTGACGTGGGGAGCGATTGCGCTGCGCTGGGGAAGATGACAACCGTTATACTGATCCGTTATCATTAAAAGAAAAAGGGGTTGCAAATGTCATGAAAAAAAGAAGGGTCGTTGTCACGGGATTAGGAGCGGTGACACCGCTTGGGAACGATGTCGAAACGACATGGAAAAATATTGTCGCTGGTCAATCAGGAATTGGCCCGCTTACACGCTTGAATCCAGACGATTTTCCTGCAAAAGTGGCTGCGGAAGTCAAAGATTTTCAAGTAGAAAATTATATAGATAAAAAAGAAGCGCGCAAAATGGATCGCTTCACTCAATACGCAGTTGCGGCTTCATTGATGGCTGTAAAAGATGCCAATCTTGAAATTACAGAAGAAATCGCTCCGAGAGTAGGAGTGTGGATCGGTTCGGGAATTGGCGGAATGGAAACATTCGAGGAACAAATGAAAATTTTCCTTGAAAAAGGATACCGTCGCGTCAGCCCGTTTTTTGTGCCAATGATGATTCCGGATATGGCTTCCGGGCAAGTATCGATTATTCTTGGAGCGAAAGGAATCAATACGTGCACGGTAACGGCTTGCGCAACGGGAACCAACTCGATCGGAGACGCGTTTAAGGTGATCGAGCGCGGCGATGCGGACGTGATGATTACAGGCGGAGCTGAAGCGCCGTTAACGAATATGTCGTTTGCCGGATTTAGCGCGGCCAAAGCGCTCTCTTTCAACCCAGATCCAAAAACAGCATGCCGCCCGTTTGATAAAGATCGCGACGGGTTTGTGATGGGAGAAGGTGCAGGCATTCTCATTCTTGAAGAATTAGAACACGCCTTAAAACGCGGAGCGAACATTTATGCTGAAATTGTCGGATACGGAGCGACAGGAGATGCCTATCATATTACCGCGCCGGCTCCTGGAGGAGAAGGCGGTGCGCGTGCGATGAAACAAGCGCTTTCCGATGCCGGATTAAAGCCGGAAGACATCGATTACATTAATGCGCATGGAACGAGCACAGAATATAACGACAAATACGAAACGATGGCGATTAAAGAAGTGTTTGGTGAACATGCGTATAAATTGGCCGTAAGCTCAACCAAATCGATGACGGGGCATTTGCTTGGAGCAGCAGGAGCGGTTGAGGCAATCTTCTCCGTATTAGCGATTAAAGATGGCGTTATTCCGCCAACGATCAATTACCAAACTCCAGATCCGGAATGTGATTTAGATTACGTTCCGAATGTGGCGCGCAAACAAAACGTTCGAACTGTATTAAGCAACTCGCTTGGATTTGGCGGACATAACGCAACGATTATTTTCAAAAAGTATGAATAAAGGGTTGGCGATTAACGCCGGCCCTTTTTCACATTTCTTCTCTTTCTTTCGTAAAATGCGAAAAAAGAAAGGAAGAGGCCAATGGGAATTGTTGAAACAAACAGATGGTTTGAACAGCGGGCGAACGATCATGCGCATCTTTTTGAAAAACTTCGTTCGTTTTCAGCAGGGAGCGATCCGGTTGATTTTTATTTGCATTTAGTGAAATACGGAATGCATCGGCGGATGGATGGTGTTGAAGAAATTGTGAAACAAATGAAAGAAAAAAAGATTTGGGAAATGGTTGGCCGTGATTTTCAACAATTAAAACAAAAATGGAATGGACCCGATGTACCGATTTTAATCTTTCCAGCTGATTGGACAAATGCAAAACTTCACCGTGAATTTAATGGAAAATCAGGGCTTGCCTTTAAAGACAAATTATTTTTATTTTTCTTGCCGCACCATACAAAAGAAGAAATAGGGGCTGTTCTTACGCATGAATATAACCACGTTTGCCGTCTTCACTATGACCCAAAAGATGAAAAAGATTATACGATTATCGATTCCATTGTTTTAGAAGGATTAGCAGAAAACGCGGTGTATGAACGTTTTGGCGAACGGCATGTAGCCAAATGGACCACATACTATAACGAAACACAATTGCGCTCGTTTTGGCAAAAATGGATCGTGCCTAATAAAAAGGTGAAAAAAGATCATCCGCTTTACCGATCGCTTATGTACGGATCATTCTTTTACCCGAAAATGCTTGGCTATGCGGTCGGGTATGCCATCGTTAAAGAACGATTAAAAGAGAAAAAAATGAATGAACTGTTCACAATGAAATCAGAAGAAATTTGCGAAAATCACCTCTAGAAGGTGATTTTTTGTTTTGATTTTTTTGAATTGTCTTGAAAAATAAAAGAGATTGTAATACTATTTTTATACAAATGCGTAATATTACATTTTTATCTATTAATAGAAATAGAAGGTAGTGAGAGGTATGAGTGAAAGAGATGTTTCTGCTTTGCTTGAAGTGAAAGATTTAGAAACCTCTTTTTTAATCAACGGCAAATATTACAATGCAGTCGATGGGGTGTCACTGCGAGTGAACCGGAAACAAATCGTCGGAATTGTTGGCGAATCTGGATGCGGAAAAAGCGTCATGTCTTTATCGATTATGAATTTATTGCCGAAAAATATAAGCCGAATTCGCCGCGGTGAAATCGTTTTTGAAGGAAAACGAATCGATCATTTAGGAGAAGAGGAACTCAATCGGATTCGCGGAAAAGAAATGGCAATGATTTTTCAAGAGCCAATGACATCATTAAACCCTGTTTTTACGATCGGCTCACAAATTGCAGAAGTGTTTTTTACCCATACGAACCTATCAAAAAAGGAAGCCCGTCAAAGAAGCATTGAATTGTTAAGAAGCGTAGGGATTGCTCGTCCTGAATCGGTAGTAAACGAATATCCTCATCAGCTTTCCGGTGGAATGAGGCAAAGGGTGATGATTGCGATGGCGATTGCCTGTCGTCCGAAATTGCTGATTGCTGATGAGCCAACGACTGCTTTAGACGTAACTGTTCAAGCGCAAATTCTTGAATTATTAAAAGACATTCAAGCGACGAATGAGATGGCCGTTATGCTTATTACGCATGATTTAGGTGTTGTTGCTGAAATGTGTGATGAGGTCATCGTGATGTACGCAGGAAAGATTGTGGAACGGGCGGATGTTCACTCTCTTTTTTATCATCCAAAACATCCTTATACAAAATTGCTGATGGAGTCGATTCCGCGAATGGATCGGGAAGTTGAAACGTTGAGTTCGATTCGCGGGATTGTTCCTTCTCTTGCACAAATGCCGAGAAGCGGTTGTCGTTTTGCTGAACGTTGTCCAAAAGCGATGCCAGAATGCAAGATTGTAACGCCAAAGCTGACCGAACACTCTCCGGGTCACGAGGTTGCTTGTTTGCTTTATGAAGAAAGCGTACCCGTTCATGAGGTGATGAAATGATGGCAAGTAACGACGTTTTGCTGAAAGTCGAGCGATTAAAAACATATTATCCCATTAAAGGAGGATTTCTTCGCCGAACCATCGGTTTTGTAAAAGCCGTTGATGATGTTTCATTTGAAATCAAAAGCGGGGAAACATTGGGATTGGTAGGGGAATCGGGATGCGGGAAATCAACAACCGGACGCACTATTTTAAGACTTCTTAATCCGACTGATGGATCGATTACATTTGATGGAAAAGATATTACTTTTTTAAAAGGAAAAGAATTGCGGAAGATGCGGAAGCATTTTCAAATGGTTTTTCAAGACCCTTATGCTTCTTTAAATCCGATGCAAATGGTCGGCGATATCATCTCAGAACCTATTCGTAATTATACCGGCCGTTCAATGAAAGAAGTAAAAGAGGAAGTGTTCGATCTTTTAGAAAAAGTCGGTTTACCTCCTGATGCTTATTATCAATACGCTCACCAATTTTCGGGAGGGCAACGGCAGCGAATCGGCATTGCTCGCGCATTGGCGCTAAAGCCAAAACTTGTGGTCGCGGATGAACCCGTTTCTGCTCTCGATGTATCCGTTCAATCACAAGTATTGAATCTCCTCAAAGAACTGCAGAAAGAATTTTCCCTCACGTATTTATTTATTGCTCACGATTTAAGTGTTGTGAAACATATGAGCGATCGCATTGGTGTCATGTATTTAGGCAATCTTGTTGAAATTGCTGATAAAAACAGCTTATATGCCCATCCTTTTCATCCATACACCCAAGCGCTCATCTCGGCTATTCCAACGCCTGATCCTCATAAGAAAAAAGAGCGAATCGTTTTGCAAGGCGATGTTCCGAATCCGATCAACCCTCCGAAAGGATGCCCTTTTCACACGCGATGCCCAGTTGTTAAAGCGGAATGCAAAGAAGTGAAACCGGTTTTAAAGGAGGTGAGAGCCGGACATCAAGTCGCATGTCATTTATATTGATCCGTCGGTGCAAATGTTTTTTCGAATGACCGATTGATGAGGGGGAAAATGATGAAAAAAAGATGGTTTCCGCTCGTTTCGTTCGTGATGATTCTATCGTTGTTTTTGGCTGCATGTAGCGGAAATAAACAACAAACGTCTACGCCAAAAAATGATTCGAATGGTGAAGCAACGTCTGAACCGAAAGCAGGAGGAGTTGTTACCTATGCGGTCGATCAGGCTCCAGAAGGGTTTTTTGATCCTGCATTCTCAGGAAGTTTCATTGATAGCGAAGTACAGAAGTTTATGACCGAAGATATTTACAAAGTGGATGACAATTTGAAATACGTTCCGAACTTAGCCACTTGGGAAATTAGCGAAGATAAAAAAACGTATACATTTAAATTAAAGCAAGGAGTAAAATGGCATAACGGTGAAGAATTGACGGTCGAAGATTGGAAATATGCATTAGAAGTGCTTGCGCATCCGGATTACGATGGTCCTCGATTCAATTATGTTGAAAACATCGTTGGAGCGAAAGAAATGAAAGAAGGGAAAGCGGATCATATTTCCGGAATTGAAGTGATTGATCCGTATACGATGAAAATTACGTTCAACGAAGTGCGCATTAACAACCTTGAAAATTTGTGGCCGACGCCAATGCCGCGCAAACATTACGAAGGAATTGCGGTAAAAGATTTATCCAAATCCGATCAAGTTCGCAAAAATCCGGTAGGGTTAGGACCGTTTAAAGTAAAATCAATGAAGCCGGGAGAGTATATCGAATTTGAACGCTTTGATGATTATTGGCAAGGAAAGCCGCTATTAGACGGCGTTGTGGTAAAGGTGATTGATCCGTCTGTGGCGGCAGGGGCTTTAGAAAAAGGAGAAATTGATTTACTGGCTATTCGTCCGGCGGATTTAGAACAAGTAAGCAAAATTCCTCACGTTCGCGTTGAGGAGGCGAATGGCGTTTCTTATTCTTACGTTGGTTTGCGCTTCGGTCACCGCGATCAAAAGGCGATGAAAAGCGTAGCGGATTTTGAAAAATTTAAAGACCAAAACTTGCGCCATGCATTGCTTTATGCGATCAATCGCGATGCGTTAGTAAATGCGTATATGGCTGGAAAAGCAAAAGTGACAAACACGGTGATTCCATCCACATTCTGGGTAGCTGCCGATCCGAAAGAATTAAACGATTACAAATACGATCCAGAGAAAGCAAAGAAGTTATTGAAAGAAGCTGGGTACGTTGATAAAGATGGGGACGGCTTTGTCGAAGATCCATCTGGCAAAAAGTTTACGATTTCTTTTGGGCATTATGCCGGTCCAGCTACGTTTGAAGGAAGGGCACAAGCGATTATTCAAAGCTGGAGAGATATTGGCATTGATGCAAAGCTAGCAACGGGTTCTTTAATTGAATTTAATTTGTATAACGAGATGAAAGATAACGATGATCCTTCTTTGGAAGCTTTCTTCGGCTCTTGGTATGTCGGGGCAGATCCAGATCCGACAGGGCTTTGGGGTTCTCACGCTGAGTGGAACTACGGACGTTACGTTGATGAAGAAGGCGATGCGCTTATTAAAGAAACATCAAGCGAAAAGGCATTTGATGATGCATATCGCAAAGAAGCATTTGTGAAGTGGCAAAAGCATTTCAATGAAAAGCTATGGGCATTGCCATTATGGGAAGTTATTGATTTGTATGCGGTCAACAACCGTTTACAAGGTGTGCACATTAACGCATTAACCTCGTTAAATGATGTTCATAAATGGTATGTTGCCGAGTAAGACAGTTTTTTAGATAAGGAGAAATGTAGCATGCTTCAATATACGATTCGAAGATTGTTAGGAATGATCCCGATGCTTCTCCTTATCTCCTTCGTGGTGTTCACCCTGGCAAAGATGATGCCAGGGGACCCATTCGGGGGAGAGATCGATCCGACGCGGACCGACCCGAAATACATTGAAGAGATGAGGGAAAAACTCGGATATAACGATCCGATTTACGTTCAATATTGGCGCTGGATTACAAAGTTTCTTCAAGGAGATTTTGGAATTTCAACAACACATAAAATGCCTGCATCTGAAATTATTATGGAACGCATTCCAAACACACTTCTTCTTGCTGTTACGTCGCTGGTCATTACGTACGTGTTTGCCTTTTTTATGGGGATGTATGCAGGGAGAAAACCATATACGATTAGCGATCATGTCATTGCTGGATACAATTATATCGCTTTAGCTGTTCCATCATTTGTCGCTGCCATTGTTGCGATTTATTTCTTTTCATTTAAATTGAATTTATTTCCATATAGCGGTTCCGTCGCCATCGGTTTGCAGCCTGGAACATGGGAGTATTATGTCAGTCGATTGCATCACGTGGCGTTGCCGGCTCTTGTGTTAGGGTTGATGTCAACGGCATCTTACACGCAGTTTTTGCGCAATGACATCATTGAAAATAGCCGTAAAGACTATGTTCGGACAGCTCGAGCAAAAGGGGTAAAGGAATCAAAAATTTATAACAAACATATTTTGCGTAATTCGATGATTCCGTTAGTCACTTTTTTAGGATTTGATCTCGTTACGCTTGTCAGTGGAGCGGTCATTACTGAAACGATTTTCACGTATCCAGGGCTCGGGCAGCTGTTTTTGCAATCAGTTGCAACTCGTGACTATGCAGTCGTCATGTCGATTACCATGTTGCTCTCCATTTTTACGTTGCTTGGCAACTTGATTGCGGATCTTTTATACGGAATTGTAGATCCGCGAATTCGTCTAGAGTAAGGGGGGAGAACGATGGAAGTCGTAACGAATAAAAACGATGCGGAACGAAAGATCGCTTCTCAGTCCAATCATTCCCCTTGGGCGCTGGCACGAAAAAAGTTTATTCGCAATAAGCTGGCGATGGTTAGCTTGAGTTTCCTTATGCTGCTCAGTTTGTTATCCATATTAGCTCCTTATATTTTAAACGTGGACATTGCTCGCGTTGATTTTTTAAATATTAATCTTCCGCCATCTTCGGAACATTGGTTTGGAACTGATAGCAACGGAAGAGATGTATTTGCTCGAACGCTTTATGGTGGACGAGTTTCGCTGCTTATTGGCTTAGCGAGCACGCTTTGTGTCACATTGATTGGCACAATCATAGGAGCGATTGCGGGGTATGTTGGCGGGAAGATCGATCAATTTCTTATGAGATTAACGGATTTTGTGCTTACTTTTCCGTTTACTGTATTTGTTGTGGTTTTAAACACCATTTTAATTGGGAAAGTTTCAGGGGTATGGACTTTAATTATGGTTATTAGTTTATTGTCATGGGGCGGAACGGCACGAATCGTTCGCAGTAAAATTTTAGCCGAAAAAGAAAACGAATACATTTTAGCAGCTATTTCGGTTGGCTGTTCACCTTTTAAAGTGATTGCGAAGCACCTTTTGCCCAACGTTGCTTCCACTATTATTGTTCAAGCCTCTTTATTAATGGCGGTTATGATTGTCGTTGAATCTTCACTGAGCTTTATTGGGTTCGGTGTTCCAGCGGATACCCCAAGTTGGGGCAATATGTTATCGGAGGCCCGAAATTCAGATGTCTTACAAAACAAACCTTGGATTTGGGTTCCGCCATGCTTAGCAATCACGTTCACCATTTTATCGATTAACTTTGTTGGAGAAGGATTAAAAGATGCGTTTAATCCAAAATCAAATCGATGAAAAGGCTATCTCCCGAAGTAAAGGGAAGATAGCCTTTTTTGTCATCGTTTTCAGTTCAATCAATATATTGTTAATAATGGACAAGGGGGATGAAAAATGATGCGCTTATTTTTTTATTTGCTTGGATTCGGCATGGCTGTGGTCGGCGGAGTGACATCGATTGCTTATTTAAATTTAGTAACAGAACGAACAGATTGGAAAGAATATGTATTGTTTGTTAGTACTCGGATTGAATGTTACCTGCTTCCGATCGGTCTTTTGGTTGCATGGTTAAGCATTTATTTTCCATTTCACGATGATGGATGAAATTAGGAGGAAATGGAATAAAATATCTTTTCTCTGCCTATACTGATGGACAAATAGTACCGAAGTGAGGGGTATCGTATGTTATATCTTCATGACGTGTGGGTCAATTGGTTTGAAGGGGAAGAAAATGGATATAACGTCTGCCATTTTCATGAATGGAGAAAAGATGATGCCGTTGAACTTTTAGATCAAGTTCCATTAATTAAAGTATCGTCTCGTTTGCTCGATTACTTAGAAAATAGTTTGTCGGAAATTCCAAAAACGCTGCTCGATGAAGTATATCAAAAAGCATTTGTGCGGAAAAATCATGAAAGAATCCAACTGGACTATTGCTTTGTTGCAACAGATGGGGCGGGAATTATCGCCATCGATACGATCGGTTATCATATTCCGATCCGCAAAAGCAGGCTCATTCCAAGGCAAGAACAGTTAGTGTATGAAATGGCGGCTGATCAAGAAGAGCGCACGTATTCATTCCATCCATTAGAAACAAAGCACCACCATATTTTATCACCAGCTCCGCAACTAATGAACGGGTTAACGCGGAAAGAGCGGCAACTGAAGCAACTTTTATTTATGGCGCTCGATCAGCTGTACGCAACGAAAAATGTCGCAGAAGTTCGCTACTGGTATACGGAATGGGCGCCGGAAAAATATGTGGATATTCAAAAAATGTCATTTGAGGAAGTATGGAGAAATTTATATGAAGAAACGAAATACGGGTGGACGGAACGGCATATGCAACTGTGCGAAAACTTGATTAAAGGGCAACCGTTTTTCGAAAAGTTATGGGAAATGGAACAAGAGCCGAAAGTAAATTAAGCAAGCCAAAATTTGGCTTGCTTTTTTAACGTCTTCTTTTTCTTCCAAGTCCAATGGCGTTTTCCATTTTCTTCAACATTTTGCTTGCTACCTTATTCGCTTTTTCTGCTCCTTCATCTAAAATATCATCGAGCTTCTCGCTTTCAATTAACTCGTAATACTTTTCTTGAATCGGAGTAAGAGTAGAAATAACGACTTCTGCTAAATCGGCTTTAAATTCTCCATACCCTTTGCCCGCATATTGTTGTTCTAATTGTTCAATGGATTGGTTCGATAAGATAGAATAAATGGCTAATAAATTCGAGATGCCCGGTTTGTTTTCTTTATCATACTTAATGATTCCGTCTGAATCGGTAACGGCGCTTTTAATTTTCTTTTCGATCGTTTTGGCATCGTCGAGCAACGTAATAAATGATTTTGGATTTGGATCGGATTTGCTCATTTTTTTCGTTGGATCGGTTAATGACATGATGCGTGCTCCGATTTTTGGAATGCGCGCTTCCGGAATGGTGAAAATTTCTCCGTATCGTTTATTAAAGCGTTCGGCTAAATCGCGAGTCAGTTCAATATGCTGCTTTTGGTCTTCGCCGACTGGGACAATATCCGTGCTGTATAACAAAATATCGGCAGCCATGAGAGGCGGATACGTGAGCAATCCTGCGCTGACCGCTTCTTTTCCTGCAGACTTATCTTTAAATTGTGTCATTCGCTCCAATTCCCCGATGTAAGCGATGCATTGTAAAATCCATCCTGCTTGCGCATGCGCTGGTACTTCTGATTGGATAAATAACGTTGATTTGTTTGGATCGATGCCGACCGCTAAGTAAAGCGCAGCTAAACTGCGAATATTTTTACGCAATTGCAAGCGATCTTGCGGCACGGTAATCGCATGTTGATCGACGATGCAAAAATAGCAGTTGTAATCATGCTGCAACTCAACGAATTGCTTCATCGCTCCGATGTAGTTGCCAAGCGTAATCACACCGCTTGGTTGAATGCCAGAGAAAATCGTTTTCATGCTTTCACTCCTTTGCTTTTTTAAAAATAAAAAAAGCCCATTCCGTCGTTGTTAGGGACGGTTTGGACCGCGTTGCCACCCTAGTTATTGTACAATGTACAATCACTTTGGTCCATGTGTCAGCAGCACATGGCGTCTTTGTAACGCAAGACGAAACGTCCAAGCCTACTGCTATTTCAGCTTGAATGCTCGAAAGCCCATTCCATATAACTAGCGACTTGTTCGCACCGTCCACAAGTTCTCTGAACGCATCGTTATATGTACTATTCTTTCTCATTGCATCATAATTTTATACTGAATGTTACATGTTATTATACAATTAGTTTGCTTGTTTTTGCAATGAATAAACGGCATTTTTCCCGCTTCTCCCAATGTGTTGTCATGATGTCGAATTATTCACAAAAAACTGTTTAATGAAGCAAATTTGATAAATTTAAAAATTTGTTCTTGTCATCTGTTGAAAAATGAAATAAAATCTTCAAGCGTAGACAATATTAGTTTATTAACATAGTATATTCAAAAAAATAATCTTCAAAGTTTTCTTGCAATAAATTTTTAAACTATTTATAATAAGCTTAACAAACAGATATTTTAACAAATTTTTAACATTTACTTAACAATCGCTCACAATTTGTAGAGAAGCAGGCAAAACTCTTTACATTCTTTACATAAAGAGTTGCCATCTTTAGATATTTTTCAGAAATATTTAAATATTTATTAAACAGAAAAGTCAGACTATTTAGTAAAAAGACTTATTTCTGCAAATTGGAGCGGTTGGAAGGTAAATGTTCGGTTTGTTGAAATGCTGTTTGTTAAAATAATAAACATTTAGGGGGGAAAACCATTGAAGAAAAGACTGTCACTTTTATTTAGCCTTATGTTAGTGTTAAGTCTTTTCCTCGCAGCGTGCGGTGGATTTAACAAAAAGGAAGAAACCGCTGGCGATCAAGCAGGAGAAGACAAAAAAGCGGATGTTCCGCAAGAATTACGTGTAAACATTAACACAGAGCCGTTCTCTCTGCATCCGGGCTTAGCGAACGACTCAACTTCTGGTGCTGTATTACGCCAAACATTTGAAGGACTAACAGTCATTAAAGACGGTAAACCTGAACCTGCGATGGCGGAAAGCTACGAAGTTTCAGATGACTTAACAACATACACATTCAAATTGCGCGATGCAAAATGGACAAACGGCGATCCTGTGACAGCGCACGACTTCGAGTATGCGTGGAAATGGGCGCTTGATCCGAAAAACCAAGCTCAGTATGCTTATCAGCTTTACTATATTAAAAACGGTCAAGCGTTTAACGAAGGAAAAGCAAAAGCGGAAGATGTCGGCGTTAAAGCGCTTGACGACAAAACATTGCAAGTTACGCTTGAAAACCCAACACCTTACTTCTTAGAGTTAACAGCATTCTATACGTACTTTCCGGTAAACAGCAAAATCGCTCAGAAAAACCCAGATTGGTACAAAAATGCTGGTCCAGACTATACGTCAAACGGACCGTTCAAAATGGTATCTTGGGAGCATAACAACAAAATCGTTCTTGAAAAGAACGAAAACTACTGGGATGCTGACAATGTAAAATTAACAAAAATTGAAATGTTCATGGTTAACGATCCGAACACAGAACTTTCTATGTTCAACAACGGCGAGTTAGACTGGGCAGGTTCACCAACAGGATATTTACCAACAGATGCGCTGCCGAAGTTAAAAGAGGAAGGAAAGTTACACGTACAACCAATTGCGGGTACGTACTGGTACAAGTTTAATACGGAAAAGCCGCCGTTGAACAACGTCAACATTCGTAAAGCACTCACATACGCAATCGACCGTAAAGCGATTGTCGAAAACATTACAAAAGGTGAACAAATTCCAGCGATGGCCGCTGTGCCGCCAACCATGTTCCCTGAAAACGAAAAAGGATACTTCAAAGATAACGATGTTGAAAAAGCAAAAGAGCATTTGAAAAAAGGTCTTGAAGAGCTTGGCTTAAAAGATGTGAAAGATTTACCGCCACTTACACTATCGTTTAACACAAATGAAGCACATGCGAAAATTGCTCAAGCCATCCAAGATATGTGGAAGAAAAATTTAGGCATCGAAGTGAAACTTGAAAACGCTGAATGGAACGTTTATATTGACAAGTTACACTCTGGCGACTATCAAATCGGCCGTATGGGCTGGTTAGGCGACTTTAACGATCCAATTAACTTCTTAGAGTTGTATCGCGACAAAGAAGGCGGTAACAACGATACAAACTGGGAGCATCCAAAATTTAAACAATTGCTTATTGACTCTCAAAAAGAAGCAGATCCAGAAAAACGTAAACAAATGTTAAAAGAAGCAGAAGCGATTTTAATGGATGAGCTTCCAATCGCACCAATCTACTTCTACACAAACACTTGGGTGCAAAAAGAAAACTTAAAAGGTGTAGAAGTGTCAGGTCTTGGCGATGTTCTATTTAAGTGGGCATATTTTGAATAAGATGGCAAACGATGAAGGTATATGGGAAAATTCCCGTATACCTTCATTTCACGATACAGGTGAATTTGTAAAAAATGGAGGTGGCCAACGTGCTCAAATATATAGGCAGACGCTTGCTCTATATGTTGTTATCGCTCTTTTTAATCATTACAGCTACGTTCTTTTTAATGAGAGCGGCGCCGGGAGGACCTTTCTCTGGTGAGAAACAGCTTCCGCCGGAAATTGAGAAAAATTTAAATGAATTTTATGGACTCGATCGCCCTTGGTATGAACAATATTTTGATTATTTAATTTCCATTGCCCAATGGGATTTTGGTCCGTCCTTTAAGTATAAAGGCCAAACGGTGAATGACTTAATTAATAATGGCTTTCCTGTTTCTTTCTTCTTAGGAATGGAAGCTTTATTTATTGCTGTTGGACTTGGTATTTTACTAGGAATTATTGCCGCGCTGAACCATAACAAATGGCAAGATTACGGTGCGATGGTTTTTGCGGTCATGGGAATTTCCGTACCGAGCTTTATTATGGCATCATTTTTACAGTATGTACTAGCAATTAAGCTTGGGTTATTTCCAGTTGCTCGTTGGGAATCGTTTATGCATTCGGTTTTGCCAGCATTGGCATTGGCAACGACGCCGATGGCATTTATCGCACGTCTTACCCGTTCAAGCATGCTTGAAGTATTAAGCAACGATTATATTCGCACGGCGAAAGCGAAAGGTTTATCGAAATTCCAAATTACCGTTCGCCATACGATTCGAAATGCGTTATTGCCTGTTGTTTCTTACTTAGGTCCATTGTCTGCACAAATTTTAACAGGCAGTTTCGTCATTGAGAAAATTTTTGGTATTCCAGGTTTAGGAAGCCATTTCGTTTTAAGTATTTCCAACCGTGACTATACGACGATTATGGGGGTTACGGTCTTTTACGGCATCATCTTGTTATCCGCGATGTTGTTAGTCGATATCGCTTACGGATTGATTGATCCTCGTATTAAATTAGCCGGTGGGAAGAAAGGAGAGTAACTATGCAGCAAATTCCGAAAGAAATGTTTCAGCCTGCATCGGTTGATTTAAGTGAAGCGGAAAAAATTTCGAAGCCTAGTCTTTCGTTTTGGAAAGATGTTTCCATCCGTTTTCGTAAAAATAAGTTGGCGATGTTCGGCCTCGTTTTGCTTATCATTCTGATCTTTATGGCTATTTTCGGTCCGATGATGACTCCGTACGATTATCGTACAAACGATCTAATGAATACGAACCAACCGCCGTCTGCTGAACATTGGTTTGGTACAGATGAGCTAGGACGCGATATTTTTGCACGTACATGGTACGGGGCGCGTATTTCATTATTTATCGGTGTTGCCGCAGCACTGATCGACTTGTTTATCGGCGTATTGTGGGGAGGTTTTGCCGGATTTCGCGGCGGTAGAACAGACGAAGTGATGATGCGCATTGCCGATATTTTGTGGGCGATCCCTTATTTGCTTTTAGTTATTTTGTTAATGGTTGTTTTAGAGCAAGGTTTAGGCACGATGATTTTAGCAATGACCATTACCGGATGGATTAACATGGCGCGTATCGTTCGTGGACAAGTCCTTCAGTTAAAAAACCAAGAATACGTGTTAGCAGCGCAAACATTAGGAGCGAGCACGGCGCGCATTATGTTCAAACATTTGATTCCAAACACGATGGGTCCAATCCTTGTTACGATGACGTTAACCGTTCCATCTGCAATCTTTACAGAAGCGTTTTTGAGCTATTTAGGTTTAGGGGTTCCACAACCGCTCGCAAGTTGGGGGACAATGGCATCTGACGGCGTACAAGCGCTGCAATATTATCCTTGGCGTCTATTCTTCCCGGCGACGATGATCTGCTTAACGATTTTTGCGTTTAACGTCGTTGGAGATGGTTTGCGCGATGCATTAGATCCAAGACTGCGTAAGTAAGGGGTGAGGACATGGAAAAGTTGCTTGAAGTGAAAAATTTAGAAGTATCGTTCCAAACGTATGGCGGGGAGGTGCATGCGGTTCGCGGGGTGAGCTTCCACGTCAATAAAGGGGAAACGCTGGCGATTGTGGGGGAGTCTGGTTCTGGAAAAAGCGTGACGTCTCAAGCGATTATGCGTTTGATTCCTACGCCGCCAGGCAAAATTAAAAACGGACAAATTTTATTTAATGGCGAAGATCTCGTTCAAAAAACGGATAAAGAAATGGAAGAAATTCGCGGGCGAGATATCGGAATGATTTTCCAAGATCCGATGACTTCATTAAACCCGACGATGAAAGTCGGACGTCAGATTATGGAAGTTCTCATCAAACATCAAAAAATGTCTCATGCGGCTGCAAAAGAGCGCGCAATTGAATTATTGCGTCTCGTCGGAATTTCAATGCCTGAAAAACGCGTGAATCAATATCCGCATGAATTTAGCGGCGGAATGAGACAACGGGCGATGATCGCGATCGCTTTAGCATCGAATCCAAAGCTGCTCATTGCTGATGAACCGACGACGGCATTAGATGTAACGATTCAAGCGCAAATTTTAGAGTTGATGAAAGATTTACAGAAAAAATTGGGTACATCCATCATTTTTATTACGCACGATTTAGGCGTTGTGGCCAACATGGCGGATCGCGTCGCTGTGATGTACGCCGGGAAAATTGTAGAAATGGGAACAGTGGATGAAATTTTCTACGACCCGCGCCATCCGTATACATGGGGCTTGCTTGCGTCCATGCCAAGCTTAGATAGCGATGATAAGAAAGAGTTGGCAGCGATTCCTGGTTCACCGCCAGATTTAACAAATCCGCCAAAAGGGGATGCGTTTGCACCGCGCAATCCATATGCGATGCGAATCGATTTCGAACAAGAACCGCCGATGTTTAAAATATCTGACACGCATTATGCTGCGACATGGTTGCTTCATCCAGATGCACCAAAAGTGGAGCCGCCAGAAGCGGTGAAAAAACGTTTGCGCAAACTCTCCTCCAATTATGAAAAACCGATCCTTGTAAAGGAGAGTGAGTAATAATGGAACAAAAACAAAAATTAGTGGAAGTTAAAAACTTGAAGCAATACTTTAAAGTTGGCAAAGGACAAGTCGTCAAAGCAGTTGACGATGTGACATTCGATATTTACAAAGGCGAAACGCTCGGTCTTGTTGGTGAATCTGGTTGCGGTAAATCAACGACTGGACGGACGATTATCGGTTTATATCAAGCGACAGCTGGCGAAGTGTTGTTTAACGGCGTGAACGTTCATGCGAAAAAATCAGCGAAAGAAACGAAAGAATTGAAGCGAAAAATGCAAATGATTTTCCAAGATCCGTATGCATCGCTCAACCCGCGCATGACCGTTGCCGATATTATCGCGGAAGGAATCGATATTCACGGATTGGCGAAAACAAAAGAAGAACGCATGAATCGCGTGTACGAATTGCTTGAGACGGTCGGATTGAACCGCGAACATGCGAACCGTTATCCGCATGAATTTTCCGGTGGGCAACGCCAGCGTATCGGTATTGCTCGTGCACTTGCGGTAGAACCAGAATTCATCATTGCCGATGAGCCGATTTCGGCATTAGACGTATCCATTCAAGCGCAAGTGGTTAACTTGATGAAAAAATTGCAACGTGAAAAAGGATTGACCTATTTGTTTATTGCCCACGATCTTTCGATGGTGAAATATATTAGCGACCGTATCGGTGTGATGTATTTTGGAAAATTGGTTGAATTAGCAGATGCGGAAGAGCTGTATCGCAATCCGATTCATCCGTATACAAAATCGCTTCTTTCAGCTATTCCACATCCAGACCCGGAAACAGAACGGACGCGTCGCCGAATCATTTACGATCCGTCTCAGCACAACTACAAAGATGGAGAAGAATTACGCATGCGCGAAATCACTCCAGGTCACTTTGTTTACTGCTCTGAGGCAGAGTATGAAAAATATAAAGCTATGTATGGTTGATCTCTCGTTTTGAGAGATCTTTTTTTTATAAATTGATGGGAATTATTATACAATATTTTGATTAATTTGACTATTTTAATTTTAAAAAAATCTCGAGTTTTTATCTCGAGATTTTTTTGCCTCCGACGAGTTTCCAACCTGTTTGTGTATGCGCGGTTTGGAGCGTATGTTCTTTCTTTTTAGAACCTCCAAACAAATTTTCGCCAATGCCGTTTACAATGACGCCCATTAAGGCAGTGATGCCAATGACTAAAATCGCTACAAGCGTAAAGTCGATAAAAAATTGGACCATCGTTCTCCCCCTTTGTTGTCAATCATCTATAAGATTTAAGTTGAGTTTCCGACATATCTCATCATGAATAGAAGGCGCTTTTCTGCCATGGGCGGCAAGATTTTTCTTGCCGCCCGGCATGCTAGAAGCATGCCGATCCCGAACGTAAAACGCATGGCATGTCTGATGGCGTTTTCGTTCGGGGAAGTGGCAGAAAAGCTTGTTCATGTCGGAAAATTAAGCTTATCATATATACTTCCATTTTAGAGAAATTTTTGCCTATAAGCAATCCTTCACATACGCGCTTTTATTGAAACTTATTCAAATCCTTTTTCGTATATATAAATGGCTGGTTGAAATGATAAAAAAATTGTATCTTTCTAAACTTTTTTGTTGTATAATTTACAATGTGAGCTTTTTTAAATTAATTTTAACATAAGATGTGTTCTAATACAGCATGTGCGTTTTCATACAAGATGAACCCATTTACAAGGGAGTGATGAATGGATGGTTATTTTATATACGTCTCCAAGCTGCACATCTTGTCGGAAGGCAAAAGCTTGGCTCGAGGAGCATGGAATTCCTTATAAAGAAAGAAATATTTTTGCGGAACCGTTGACGGTTGAAGAAATTAAGGAAATTTTGCGCATGACCGAAAACGGCACAGACGAAATTATTTCGACTCGTTCGAAAATTTTCCAGAAATTAAATATTCAATTGGATTCCATGCCGTTGCAAGATTTGTACGAGATCATCCGGCAAAATCCAGGCATATTAAGACGACCAATTATCATGGACGAGAAACGTCTGCAAGTTGGATATAATGAAGATGAAATTCGCCGCTTTTTGCCGCGGAAAGTGCGCACATATCAGCTTCGCCAAGCGCAACGTTTAGTGAACGAAAAAGGCTTAGCTTAAGGGCTAAGCCTTTTTGCTTTATCATAATTAAGCTTCCGACATAAGCTTTTCGGTCCATCTCTCGAACGAAAACGATCGTATCAGTGTAAAGGGGAATGGTTCAAAGTAAAGGGGATAACAATCTTGATGTCGACTCGATGATTCGAATCCAAAGAGGTCGCTTTTTAAATACTTCATAATCAATTTTGCTAGAATCATGGATATCTTGAATAAAATCATGGACAAGCGTTTGGACGCTAGCTGTTTGATATAAAAACGCATTCACTTCGAAATTTAAATGAAAGCTACGCATATCCATGTTTGCTGTGCCGATGGAAGCAAGCTCGCCATCGACAACGATGATTTTGCTATGCATAAATCCTTTTTCATATTCGTAAATGCTGACCCCGGCTTCTAATAACTCTGGAAAGTAGGAACGAGAAGCGTAAAAGACAATCTTTTTATCCGGACGTTTCGGGACGAGCAAGCGAACGTCCAATCCGCTTAAGGCAGCTACTTTTAAAGCTGTTAAAATGTCTTCGTCAGGAATGAAATAAGGAGAAGCGATCCAAATCGATTTTTGTGCAGATGTAATCATCGCAAAAAATAAGTGTTTAATGACTTCCCATTGGGTATCAGGACCGCCGGCTACAAGCTGAACTCCGCCGTTTCCGCAATCTTCCATGAGCGGAGGAGATAAATAATTGAGCGTTAACAATGTTTGGCCTGTCATGTAATACCAATCTTGCAAAAAAATCAGTTGTAACGTTCGCACGGCTTCACCGCGAATCCATAAATGCGTGTCGCGCCAAAAGCCAAAATATTCGTTTTTTCCTAAATATTCATCACCGATATTCAATCCGCCTACAAAGCCAATTTCTCCATCAATGACAACAATTTTTCGGTGGTTGCGGAAATTAATTTTATTATTTAAAAACGGCAAGCGCACAGGAGAAAACGGCACCATTTCGACCCCAGCTGCTCGAAGCTCTTCAATATACTGCTTCGATAATTTCCAACTTCCAACGGCATCATATAAAAAACGAACATGAACCCCTTTTTTTGCTTTTTCGATCAGAATATTTTTCAGTTGTTGTCCGACTTCGTCATGGCGAACGATGTAATATTCCAAGTGAATATGATGCGTTGCTTTTTTTAGTTCAGCAAAAATAGCTGAAAACGTTTCTTCCCCATTGGTTAATACTTTTGTTTCGGTTGCAAACGATACAGGACTTTTCGTTAATCGTTGTGCCAGTTGCATTAAAGGACGCTGGTGGTCTTTGATTTGAACGTTTTTCGTTTGGTTGCGGCTGCGATTTCCTTCAATTTTCATAAACGTTTGTTCATCCAGCATCGCCTTTTTGCGAAATAGCCGCTTTTTTCGATAGTTTTGACCGAATAGTAAATAAAAAATAAAACCGAGAAGAGGGAAGCTTCCAAGTACAACAAGCCATGTCAACGTTTTGGTTGGATGGCGATTTTCAAGGAAGATCACAAACGAAATAAAAATGACGGATAATGTTATCAATAAACTGAGAGATCCGAGAAGCCATCCTTCCCAATAATCTTTCGTGAAAACGAGTAAAAAAACAAGGGATAGTAAAAAAATGACAACTTTCAGTGCGTTTCGCAATGATCTTCACCTAACCCTAGCCAAAAAAAACCGATTTCAACTTATTTTGAAATCGGTTTTATTGTATTGGAAAATGCTTGGCAAGCGTCGCTAAAGCATTCGAAGCAATAATTTCTTTTCCGTATTCTTCGAGGCGATAAATGGTCATTTGCGAATCCAATCCGTACTCTAATAGCACGCTCAGCAAATTATCGATATCGTAATCGGTATCTTCCTCTGTAAATTCAACGAATAAGTAGTACTGATTCTCAAAAGCAAACAACCGATTATTTAAGTTTGAAAAGTCGCGACGATGAGCGAGAGAAATAAGATCTTCGAGATTTTTAAAGCGAATGACAAATTGAAGCGGATTGTCGTTGATTTCATTTGTTTGTGTAATATGGAAATGTTGATCTAACATTTGTTCAATTTTTTCATCGACAGGAAATTCTTTAAATTTTTCATCGAGAATTGGCAGTTCCAATTTACTTCCATCTTTAGAAAACTGGGCTTTTGTCACAAGGACCTCCAGCCCTTTTTCGAGCGCCTGCACTTGGATCCAAAGCGGGCCTTCTAAGTAGAAGTCTGTCTCACCATGAATTTCATCCATCATTTCCCAAAACAATTCTTCGCTTCTCTCGCGATTGTACCAAATTTCTTCGCGGTCAAATCCGCGCTCTTCGATATCTCCATACGATATATAAAGTTTTAATGTATGATCATTGATGCGTTCGATTTCCAACTTCATCTCTCCCTTCCAAATCGAATAATAAATGAAGGGATTTTATCCCCGAGCGTTCTCGCTTTTTGACAAAGGCGTTATTTAGAATCTTGTACTTCTATTGTATGATAAAATGCGCAAGAAGGGAAATAAAAAAAGCCCAATTCAAAAAATTTGGTCATTCTCCTATTTGTATTATCATATCCGGAAAGAGAAATTTACATGATTGCAGAAGGAGGTTTTTTATAAAAAGCGAATAAATCCAAAAAAGAAAGGATGTGATCATGTGTTTGTTGCCCTTCGTGAAAACGGGGAGCGATGTTCATTGTTAGACGGCTGGACGATGGATCAGTTGCGGCAACTGCGAAAAAGCGAACGCTTTTTTTGCCCTGTTTGTGGTGAACGGGTTCAACTGAAATTAGGAAATAAGCGCTCTCCGCATTTCGCTCATAAAAAAATGTGCGTTGTGCAAACGGAACGAGAATCGCTTGAACATTTGCTCGGGAAGGAACATTTGTATACGTGGCTGAAGCGACAAGATGTTGATGTGCATCTCGAACCATATTTACCGCAAATTCAACAACGCCCCGATTTACTCGTTTGTACTTCGAATCATTTATATGCGCTTGAATATCAATGTTCTCCCATTCCCACAGCATTATTTCAAAAACGAACGAACGCATACCGAAAAGAAGGGATGATCCCGATTTGGATTCTTGGTTCAAACCATTTTCGCCGCGTCAGTACGCATGGTGTCAAATTATCCACTTTTCATTGGTTGTTTGTTGACGGATCCATGCAAATCCCGCTCCTTCGCTTTTATTGTCCAATGACTAAACATTTTCTTCAATTAACTCACTTCATTCCGTTTTCTTCTTCGCTCACATACGCTACCCTGCATATTTCTCCTTTATCATCGTGTTCGTTTGATGATTTTCTCTGTTCGCCTCGCATTTCCTTTCCTTCATCGTTCTGGACTGAATGGAAAAGAAAAAAGGGACAATGGCGCCTTTCTTATCCGCTTTATCGCAATGGAACAAACGAAAAATTTTACGCCTACGTTTATGCCGCGCATCTTTCTCCAGCGCTCTTTCCAGTTGAAGCAGGGCTTCCAGTTGCGCATCTTTATTGGTTTGAAACGCCCGCATTTATTTGGCAAACGTATCTATTGCTTGAAATCATGAAACGGCCGCTTTATGCCACATTTTCTTTTCATGAAATATATGAAGAAATGAAACGATTCATTAGACGAAAGATGATTCAAATACGAACGTTGCCGCTTGTGATGAATAGTCATTATTCATATGCGTTGATGGATTATTTATGTTTGCTCGTTCGTGTACGATTGTTAAAAAGAGTCGGAAAAACAACATTTCAACGCATTCGGGCTGTGCGAATTCCAAACACGATGGAAGAAGCGATTTGGTTGGATGAACAAATCATACAAATGTTGACTTTTGATCAAAAAGAGGATTTTCTTAAAAGTAGAGAATAATATATAAGTAAAAGTTTTTGATAAAAGAGGAGTGATGTTGATGGCAAAAACGTTGCCGAAACGCGAAGAAATTCCGGTTGAATATACGTGGCGATTAGAAGATATTTTCGCAACCGATGAAGAATGGGAAAAGGAGTTTGCGGAAATTAAACAAATGCTTCCGAAATTTTCGGAGTATAAAGGGAAGCTTGGGCAATCTGCTTCATTGCTTTATGAAGCGTTGCAATATCGCGATGAAGTATCGATGCGTCTCGGAAAATTGTATGCGTATGCGCATATGCGCTATGATCAAGATACGACAAATGCGTTTTATCAAGGATTGAATACGCGGGCAGAAGGTCTTTACGCTGAAGCAGCGAATGCGATGTCCTTTATCGTTCCGGAAATTTTATCGATTGACGAAGAAACGTTAAATCAATTTTTAAACGAAAAAGAGGAATTGAAGTTATATGAGCATGAATTAGACGAAATTAATCGTCAACGTCCGCATGTATTGTCGGAAAAAGAGGAGGCGTTGCTTGCGCAAGCGGCGGATGTGATGAATGCATCAAGCAATACATTCAGCATGCTGAACAATGCTGATTTGCGTTTCCCAACGATTGTGGATGAAAACGGCGAAGAAGTGGAAGTAACCCATGGGCGCTATATTCGTTTTCTTGAAAGCGAAGACCGCCGCGTTCGCCGCGATGCGTTTAAAGCGGTATACGATACATACCGAAAATATGAAAATACATTCGCCAGCACATTGAGCGGTGCGGTGAAAAAGAATAACTTTTTTGCGCGCGTTCGCAATTATCAATCCGCTCGTGAAGCGGCATTAAGCAAAAATCAAATTCCGGAAAGCGTCTACGACAATCTGATAGAAACCATTCATAAACATCTGCATCTTTTACATCGATACGTCGACTTACGCAAAAAAGTGCTCGGTGTCGATGAACTTCATATGTACGATTTATACACGCCGCTTGTGAAAGAAGTAAAGATGAAAATCACGTATGAAGAAGCGAAAGACCTTTTATTAAAAGGGTTAGCGCCACTTGGGGAAGAATACGTCAACATCGTTCGCGAAGGATTGGAAAATCGCTGGGTTGATGTTCATGAAACAAGAGGAAAGCGAAGCGGAGCCTATTCTTCAGGATCTTACGGAACCAATCCGTACATCCTCATGAATTGGCAAGATAATGTCAATAACTTATTCACATTAGCGCATGAATTCGGCCATTCTGTTCATAGTTATTACACGCGCAAATACCAGCCGTATCCGTACGGTCATTATTCGATTTTTGTCGCTGAGGTTGCTTCTACGTGCAATGAAGCGCTTTTGAATGACTATTTGTTAAAGACAATCGATGATGAGAAAAAGCGGTTATACTTATTGAATCATTATTTAGAAACGTTTCGTGGAACGGTTTTCCGCCAGACGATGTTTGCGGAGTTTGAGCATATGATTCATCAAAAAGCGCAACAAGGAGAGGCGTTGACAGCGCAATTGCTCACAAGCCTTTATTACGATTTAAATAAAAAATATTTCGGCGACGGAATTGTGATTGATGAAGAAATCGGCTTAGAGTGGGCGCGCATTCCGCATTTTTATTACAACTACTATGTATACCAATACGCAACAGGATTTAGCGCGGCAACAGCGTTAAGCAAGCAAATTTTAGAAGAAGGAACACCAGCGGTAGAGCGCTACATTGAGTTTTTAAAAGCGGGAAGCTCGGACTATCCAATCGAGGTGTTGAAAAAAGCAGGAGTCGATATGACGTCTGCTGCTCCGATTGAAGAAGCGTGCCGCGTATTTGAGCAAAAATTAAATGAGTTAGAAGCATTGCTTGCATAAAAAAAGCGGGGGCATCCCCGCTCTTTTTTAGCGAAATCCGCGAAAACGATGGCGAGCGTTTAATCGATAGAAAAAGATAAAAATAAGAAAAAACAACAAAGGAGAAGAGATGAGAAGCGGAAAAAGATCCATAAGCGCCAAGAAGTGAAGAAAGACAGCGATGAAAATGAGCAATATGTAAAGAAAAGAAATTCCTTTTTGCAAGCGATATTCCCTCCTTTTTGCTATGTGTATGTCGTAATTATGACAAATATGTGAACGATCACATAAAGTACTTGCCAAGACAATCTTAGGTTTGTTAGTATATAAACGTGAAGTGAATCACAAGCAAACAAACTTATACCCCTTTGTTTGACCGTGAAAAATTTCTCCCATCCCCTTTGTTGTCTTTACGACAAAGAAAAGGACTTGGCTTCGGCCAAGTCCTTTTCTTTTATGCTCATCCAATGTATCGCCAAAACGTTCCGTATTTCACAGGAATTTTTTCTACCTTTCTTTTTAGCATTAATTTTTTCATTTCCCGTTCCGCTTCGTTTAGAGGTAAGTCGTACACCGTCGCAATTTCTGCCGTGGCAACAAAATTAAAGTGACGTAAAAATTCTTCAAGTGGAGGTGGAGGCGATGGCTGAGGATGAAAATTTAACATTTCATGGATTAAATCAACATAAACATCGTACGGGTAACAACCAGAAATTTTAATGCCTTCTTCTTCAATATTTTCATTGAAAAATACGAGCGTTGGAATTTCTTGAACATCCATTTCCACTGTAATTTTTAAATCGCATTGCAATGCTTTGGCTGCACTAGCGGAATATAAATCGTTCACAAATTCGTCCACATCCAGTTGAACATGTTTGGCGCATTCAATAAGTACGTTTGGATCGGATATGTTCTGTTTTTCAAGGAAGAGAACTTCTTGTAATTTGCGTAAAAAACGAATGCTTGCTTTCCGGCCTTGCAGTTCTGCAGCTTTCACTGCGAGCGAAGCGGCATACGGAGTAGAGATCGGATTTTCAAACCATAGCGTTCCATCGCACGACATGCCAGAACGGCTTGCTGTTTTTTCCCATATTTCTGCAAGGCTCTCGAATCTTTGTTTTTTCGTGATGTTTAATCTGGCGATTTGTCCGCTCAAAACATGTTTTAACGTGAAAACGTGCCCGTACTCAATCCATAATTTTTTCATGACAGGTTCAAGCGCCCAGCATTCGGGACAGAGCGGATCGATAAACATGTAAATTTCAAGCGGTTTTTTTTCGTGGCTGCAATGCTGGGAGAAAAACGGAGCCGTCTGTTTTTTCCCAGCTACCTTCTCGCTCACTGAAATACTCCTTTCTCTATTTCGTCTTCTGGAGTGTTGATCATATGATGGGCTGTTAAGACGAGGCGTTGATAAAATTCGTCGCGAATGGGACCTTGTAAGCCGACGGCATCCATCGCTTCGCTCATACAGGCAAGCCACGCTTTGGCACGTGTCGGCGTAATGGCAAAAGGCAAATGGCGAGCGCGTAACATTGGATGGCCATGTTCAGCTGTATAGAGAGGTGGCCCTCCCAAATATTGCGTTAAAAATTGTTTTTGCTTTCTCGCCGTTTCCGTTAAATCTTTCGGGAAAATGGGTGCAAGATCAGGATGGTTAGCCACGCGTTTGTAAAACTCATCCACTAGCATTGAAATCACTTTTTCTCCACCGATTGCTTCGTATGGTGATTGAAACTGCTCAGCCATATTGTTGACCCCTTTAAATAAGAATGATGTGGTAACCTTATTGTAACAACGGAAGACAATAATCTCAAACAAAGTGACTCAACGCGGTAGGGCATATTGACTATGCATAATACGTCTGTAAAATTTTGCGAACATAGGTCATTGTTTCTTTAAACGGCGGAATGCCGCCATATTTGTCTACATTTCCAGGTCCAGCGTTATAAGCTGCCAATGCTAAAGCAATGTTTCCGTTATAGCGATCTAACATTTGGCGCAAGTATTTTGTCCCGCCCTCAATATTTTCGGCAGGGTCATAGATGTTTTGGACGCCAAGCATTTTAGCGGTGCTTGGCATTAGTTGCATCAGTCCCGCCGCACCGGCGCGGCTTGTGGCATTTGGATTGAAATTCGATTCGTGACGGATGACCGCTTTAATTAATTTTGGATCGATATCGTATTTTTCAGCTGCACGAGCGATCAATTCGTCAAGTGAGTCGCCTGTATTCGTTTGTTTTAAAGATGGATCAGAATGCAAGGTCGCGGCTTTTTCTTCAGGTTGCATTGGCGAATGATTTGAACTTATTTCAGCAGCATGGCTTGGCATTGTTTCATTCAAGCGATCTGAAACCGTTGTGCTCAACAAGTCGTTTAATAATGTTGAAAACATGATTGAATTGCTTTCATTTTCTTTTCTGCCGAGGTTTTGCAATGCTTGTAATTCCATCCATAGTTTAATTTGCTGAATGTTCATCGTTCATCCCTCAACTTCGTATTTTTTCAAATAAAAACGCTCGATTTTATTTTTTGTTTCGCGCTTCGGAATTTGGAATTTTTCTAATAACGATTGAAAAATTTTTTCTCCTTCGCTCCGATTGGTTGCTTCATATTCCATTTCGTAATCATCAACATTTAAATAGTGGCTATGGTCTAGAACGATCAGCCCGCCTTCATAACTTCGCTCGGCTCGTTTGGTTATGAGCGTTCCAAAATACTGAACAGATGATGGGACGATCCCTAAATTCGTTAATTGTTCAGCTATTTTGCCAAATGGAATCGTTTCTCCGTTCAATAGGCGTTGTGCTTGTTCTTTGGAAAGAAATTCGTGTGTTTCTAACAGCCCTTCTGCATGCGGCTGTTTTAATGTGAGCGTGTACGTTTCTTTTTTGATGCGTAGACGGAGAGCGCTTCCTTTTTGCTTTAGCTGAAAATCACTCGTATCGAAATAGTGATTTTCTTGTTTGTTAAATTCATTTTCATTTATTTGAAGAGCTTCCTTTAATCGGAGAAATTCCTCTTTGGTCAATAAATTTTTAAATTCGATTTCGACTTCTTGATTCATTTCGTTTTTCTCCTCTTTACTTTTTTCTATTTTTTATTATGTCGTTCAGCAAGCAAAATGGCAACCGTTCAACACGAGGAGGGGGAATGTGGTAAAATAAAAAAGCAAGCATATGTTACAGCGAAGGTCGAAAATGGAGGAAGGATTCAATGCAGAAAAAAATTTACATCGATTCGGTTGAGAAAAAAGAGGATGGCATCTATTTGATTGTTCAATCGCATTCGTTTTCGCTCGAAAACGCAAAAGCAAAAAGATATATGCTCGTTGATTCGGATCATTTGTCGTTTATATATATCATGGAAGTAGGGGATGAATTTGTTTATGTGGTAATGCCGCAGCATGTTTGGCCGAATTTAAAAGAGGCGATGTTAACAAACATTCCTGTTTTTCTAAAAAGCAATGAAGTTGTGATTGAATTAGAAGGAATGAAAGAAGAGTTAACATATTTAATTGACAATATTAAAGGAAACGCTAACTACGGTGATGAAATGGAAAAAGCAGTGACTGAAATGTTCTCTGTATAGAGCAGGCTTCATTTTCTGACTGAAGGAGCTTTTAAACGAAAGCGCAATCGAGCACGTGCATGCGATGGTCAGGATTTGGCTGTTAGCGCAAGATTTTTTCTTGCACAGGAACATGAGAAATTCAACTTCAACATATATATGATAAGCTTCATTTTCCGACATAAACAAGCTTTTCTGCTTCTAGCATGCCGGGGCGGCAAGAAACATCTTGCCGCCTATGGCAGAAAAGCGGTCTTCTATTCATGATGTGATGTGTCGGAAACTCAACTTGAATCTATATAGTAGTAGTAGGTGATCTCATGGACAAACATTGGGATTTCTTTTTGGCGCCATATAAACAAGCGGTTGAGGAATTAAAAGTGAAATTAAAAGGGATGCGTGCGCAGTTCGAAATGCAAGGAGTTCATTCTCCGATTGAGTTTGTAACTGGGAGAGTGAAACCGGTTGCCAGCATTCTTGATAAGGCGCAAAAGAAAAATATCCCGCTTGATCAATTAGAGGAGAAAATGCAAGATATTGCTGGATTGCGAATGATGTGTCAATTCGTTGATGATATTAAAACAGTTGTCGAGCTGCTTCGGCAACGAAAGGATTTTGAAATTGTCGAGGAGCGAGATTACATTACCCAAAAAAAAGAAAGCGGTTATCGTTCCTATCATGTTGTGATTCGTTATCCTGTTCAAATGATTTATGGTGAAAAGAAAATTTTAGCTGAAATTCAAATTCGAACATTGGCGATGAATTTTTGGGCAACGATTGAGCATTCTTTAAATTATAAATATAGCGGTCGCTTTCCGGAAGATATTAAACTTCGATTGCAGAGAGCAGCGGAAGCCGCTTATTTGCTCGATGAAGAAATGTCGAAAATTCGCTTTGAAATTCAAGAAGCGCAAGCCGCTTTTTCGCGTAAACAAGAATTGAAAGAAGATGAATAAAGGGGAAGAGGGTGAAATCAATGAAGTTTGCGGTGACATCCAAAGGGGATCCTACTTCGAATGAATTAACGCATAAAATCCGAACCTATTTGTTAGATTTTCAGTTGGAATATGATGAGGATCAACCAGATATTGTCATTTCTGTTGGCGGTGATGGTACGCTTTTATATGCGTTTCACCGCTATCGAAGCCGGTTGGAAAAAACGGCGTTTGTCGGTGTTCATACAGGACATCTAGGATTTTATGCCGATTGGGTGCCGGATGAAATCGAAAAGCTTGTGATTGCGATTGCGAAAACGCCTTATCAAGTCGTAGAATATCCGCTGTTAGAAGTGATTATTCGCTATGTCGGGGGCGGAAGAGAGGCAAGATATTTAGCCTTGAACGAATGTACCGTGAAAAGCGTCAGCGGTACGCTTGTGATGGATGTTGAAATTCGAGGGGATTTATTTGAAACGTTTCGCGGAGATGGGTTATGTATTTCAACCCCTTCTGGAAGCACAGCCTATAATAAAGCGTTAGGCGGAGCGATTTTGCATCCGTCGCTTGAAGCGATTCAAGTGGCAGAAATGGCATCGATTAATAATCGTGTTTTTCGTACGATTGGCTCTCCGCTCATTTTGCCAGCTCATCATACATGTATGCTGAAGCCGGTCAATAATGTTGATTTTCAAATTACCATTGACCATTTATCGTTATTACATAAAGATGTCAAGTCGATTCAATGTCGCGTTGCGGATGAAAAAATTCGTTTTGCTCGCTTTCGTCCGTTTCCTTTTTGGAAGAGAGTGCGCGAATCGTTTATCAATTAAATGAGAAAGGGAAGAGATGGTGAAACCGTTTCAGCTCAGTTGGAACATAACAGAAAAGGATGAAGGAAAACTTGTACGCGAGTTTCTGAAAGAGCAACACATTTCTAAAACGGCGCTGACCGACATCAAATTTAAAGGCGGAGGCATTTATGTAAACGGACAAGCGGTGACTGTCCGACATCTTCTTCGGGCAGGAGAGCATCTCGAAGTTCATTTTCCGCCGGAAAAAAAGAGTGCCGAAATGATAGCGGAACCCATTCCGCTCGATCTTGTATATGAAGATGATTATGTGTTAGTCGTTAATAAACCGCCATGTATGTCGACGATTCCTTCGCGTGAACATCCGCATGGCACATTGGCGAACGGATTGTTGTATCATTATGAAAAGCAGCAATTGTTTACGACGGTGCATATCGTTACGCGGTTGGATCGAGATACATCTGGATTGGTGCTTGTGGCCAAACATCGTCACGTTCATCATCTTTTGTCCGAACAGCAAAAGAAAGGAAAAATTAAACGGCGGTACGAAGCCATTTGCCATGGGCATTTAAAGCAAACCGCCGGGACGATTGATGCGCCAATTGGCAGAAAAGGCGACAGCATTATTGAAAGAGAGGTACGCGAAGACGGTCAGCGTGCGGTAACTCATTTTCGCGTATTAAAGTATGTGGATGATATGACTTATGTTTCTTTGCAATTAGAGACGGGACGAACGCATCAAATTCGCGTTCACCTTTCTTATCTCGGTCATCCGCTTGTAGGGGACGATCTTTACGGTGGAAAACGGGAAAAAATTGCACGGCAAGCGTTGCATAGTCGAGAATTAACTTTTTTCCATCCGTTTTTACAAACGACGTTGACATTTCAATGCGATTTGCCTAATGATATGAAGCAATTATTAACAAAACTAAGTGAGTAAGAAAGCTCTCACTTCAAATTAATGAGAGTAGTTCAAAAGGTGTTCGGGCGTCAAAGTTATGTATCCGATTACATTCGATGGAAAAGGGCGATAACGTTTAGAAAAATAAGAGATGAAATGAAAATTGATGAAAAAAGCCGATAAAATGAAGTAAAACCCCATTCAATCCCTTCCTTCTGCTTCTTTACAATGGCTATTGAAGAGAGTAAGATATCAGCTGTAACTTATTCAATAGCATAGAGATCGCTGAATCCGTAATGGAGCGGGGGAACCAATTTTGTAACGTCATGTTACTTGGGGTGAGTCCTTGAAAAAGGAGGGGCTACTCTCATGGCCCTAACCCGACAGCTAACCTCGTAAGCGTTTTGGGAGGGATGTAGGTATGAGAATTGTCTATTGGTAACCGTTGAGTACATCCTCAACGGTTTTTTTGTTTTTTGAACAGTGATGCGAAAAGATGCAATTTCAACAGAAGATTTTACAAACATTCCAAAAAGGAGTAGGAACGATGGCTTCTTTAAAACGGTTATTAATTGGTTCACCAATGGAAACGAAACGGTTAAAACATGAAAAATTGCCAAAGTGGAAGGCATTAGCGGTGTTTTCGTCTGATGCGCTTTCGTCTGTTGCTTATGCAACGGAAGAGATCTTGTTAGTGCTCATGTTGTTCGGAACGAGTGTTTTCTTTTATTCATTGCCGATTGCGTTGGCGATTTTAGGGTTGTTATTGATTGTGACGCTATCTTATCGCCAAATTATTTACGCTTTTCCATCTGGCGGTGGCGCTTATGTGGTAGCGAGAGATCATTTAAGCACGACGACCAGTTTAGTCGCTGGTGCGGCATTGATGATTGATTATATTCTTACGGTTGCTGTTAGCATTAGTTCAGGGGTCGCTGCGCTTACTTCCGCTTTTCCAAGCTTGCTTCCTTGGAAAGTGGAAATCGCGATTGCGCTTGTGTTGTTGCTGATGATTTTAAATTTGCGCGGGATTACAGAATCAGCGACGGTGTTTGCGTATCCGACCTATTTGTTTATTATATCCGTGTTAGTGCTGATTGCCGTTGGCGGATGGCAGTTATGGCATGAAGGATGGCATGGATTTAACTATAAAGAGCATGCTTCTGCTGAGCATTTCTTTACGTCAGGCTATGGAATGTTTATTTTATTAAGAGCTTTTGCTTCTGGATGTTCGGCAATGACGGGAGTAGAAGCGATTAGCAACGGCGTTCCGGCGTTTAAACCGGACAGTTCAAAAAACGCGGCCATTACCATGGGCTGGATGTCGTTGTTATTAGGAACGATGTTTTTAGGAATTACGATTTTAGCGGCTGGATTTGGCGTGACACCAATGGAACATAAGACCGTAATTTCGCAAATTGGTCATCATGTCTTTGGAAATAGCGTGTTCTTTTATCTGTTTCAAATGATTACGATGTTGATTTTAATATTAGCGGCTAATACCAGTTTTGCTGGATTCCCGCAGCTTGTTTCTATTATTGCAAACGATCGGTTTTTACCAAGAAGTTTGGCAGCGCGGGGCGACCGGCTCGTATTTTCAAACGGAATCATCCTTCTTAGCGCATTGTCGATTTTGTTAATTGTTGTGTTTCAAGGTGAAACGCACTCTCTCATTCCGTTATATGCGGTTGGTGTCTTTCTTTCATTTACAATCGGGCAAAGCGGGATGATCAAAAAGATATGGAAAGAAAAAGAAAAGAAAAACATAGCGACTTTAGCAACGATTATGACCGGAACGTTCGTGACTGGATTAGTCACTGTGATTACGATCTTGGCGAAATTTACTCAAGGAGCTTGGTTAGTCATCGTTGCCATTCCGTTACTCGTCATCATGTTTTATAAAGTTCGTCATCATTATGAAAAGCTTGGTCAACAGTTAAAGCTGGATGAGAAAGAATGGAGAGAGCGCGAAAAAATCGTAAAACCTAAAGTGATTATACCGATTTCCGGAGTTAGCAAAGTCGTTGCTCAGTCGGTGCAATATGCAAGAAGCATTTCTAATGACATTACCGCTATTTCGATTATTTTTCATGAAGAAGAAGAACAAAAATTACGGGCGAAATGGGAAAAGTTTTATCCGGATATTGAGTTAAAAGTGATTTATTCGCCATACCGAACGATTCTCTCTCCGCTGTTAGATTATATTAATGATGTGGAAAAAGAAACAAAAGGGTCACCGATTACCGTTTTAATGCCGCAGTTCATTGTGAAAAAGTGGTGGCATGCATTATTGCATAATCAAACGGCGATTGTGTTACGATTCTTTTTAACAATCAAAAAAGATGTTGTCGTTGCAACGTTGCCGTATCACTTGAAAGAATAATCGTGTGACATGGTCGATTACTCAAAGCTGCGAAATTTTTCTTCAACATATGGCATGGAAGATGGTACGGAGACGGTTTCGAGTTCTGGGTAGCGGAAAGCGGTGAGGTGTCCGCCAAACACGCATCCTGTATCAATATTGATGGTTCGGTGAAGCATTCGCGGCTTTTTAACAGGAGTGTGGCCATAAACAATCCACGCTTCGCCGCGGTAATGTTTCGCCCAATCACGGCGGACAGGGGAACCATCAGGGTGCGTTTCGCCCGTAATATCGCCATATAAAACAAACGTTTTCACTTTTTTATCGTATTTGCCGATGTAATCAGCGCGAATGCCAGCATGAGCAATGACGAGCTTTCCGTCATCTAAAACGGCATATAAAGGAGCGTTTTCGTATAGCTTCATAAATTGGTGTCGAATCCGTTGTTGTTCATGCAAAGGGAGACTTTTCCATTCAGCGACGGTTGTTTCAAGTCCATGCGCAATTTGGACGTTTCTTCCTAAAAAGAAGCGGTAAAGTTTGTTGCAATGGTTTCCTGGAACATAGTAGGCAAGGTTTTTGTCGACTAGCTTCACAACCGTTTCGATGACTTTTAATGAATGCGGTCCTCGGTCAGCAAGGTCGCCGACAAACGCAAGTTTTCTTCCTTGAGGATGAATCGGGATTTGTTCTTGTGTCCAAACATATCCAAGCTTTTTCGTTAAGGCGACAAATTCATCAAAACAGCCGTGAATATCGCCGATAATGTCTAGTTTCAATGTGATAACCCCTTTCTATTTTGAAAAAACAGCCGCGTACATATAGCGGCTGTTTTTAACATGTTCATCGAGAAGTCTCCCACCTCTCAACAACGTGTAGGTGGGAGAGGTTCATTCTTCTGATGAAAACATAAATTTTTTCGTGCGTGAGCGAACATTTAAAACAAGGCCGATTGCTAACATGTAAGTAGCGAGCGAACTTCCGCCATAACTGATAAATGGAAGAGGTAATCCTGTGATCGGAAGCAAGCCGATGGTCATTCCGATATTTTGGAATACTTGGAACGTGATCATTCCGATGACCCCGGCACATAAGTAACTACCGAACGGATCGTGGCTTTCTAAGGCGATGTGAATCATTCGATAAATGAGTAAGAAAAAGAGTGAAATGACGATGCTGCTGCCGATAAAACCGAACTGTTCAGCGATAATCCCGAAAATAAAGTCGGTGTGTGCTTCAGGAAGATAAACATCTAAATTTTTATAGCCCTTGCCGTAAAGCTCTCCTGACCCGATCGCCAACAGTGAACGAATGAGTTGGAATCCTTGTTCGTTTGAATATTCGTATGGAGCAAGCCAGCCATAAAAGCGATTTAATTGATAATCTTCTAAAATATATTCATGGAAGAAATTAGGAAATTTAAAAAAGATAAAAACAAGAATGGCAACAGAAACGACGCCTGCCAATATGATTCCGAAAATGATGCGAAAGCGGATGCCTGAAACGAGAACGAGCGAACCGACAATCGCGGTGAAGACCATCGACATTCCCATATCCGGCTGTTTCGCTAACAGCACTAACGGAGGGAGTGTGGCCAAGGCGATTTTTCCGAGCAATTTAAAATCGTCTTCAATCGTTGGTTCCACATATTTTTCGCGATGATTTACGATGATTCGGCTAATGACGATAATCAAAAAAATTTTCATCAATTCCGATGGCTGGAAATTTCCGATACCTGGGATTGCATACCAACTTTTTGCCCCTTTAATGGTTAATGTACCCGGAGCATTGAATTCTAATCCAAGCAATAAAAGCATTCCAAAGCCATATAAATACCAAGCGATTTGGAAAAGGCGGTCATAATCAATCAGCATCGTAAGCGCGATGACAACGGCGCCAATTCCGTACCACATCAATTGTTTACTAGCAAAATTAATATTTTGTAATTTAGCAGGTAAAGAAGGCTGAGCGCTGTCAATCGCAATCGCACTTACAATCGCAAGCAAAAATAAGATAAACAATAGATGATAATCTATTTTTGGTTGTAGTGCTTTTTCGTTTTCCATTGTTTAGAACCCTTTCTTCCGTTCTTTCTAATATCATCTTAACGAATGTATCCTTTTTTGCAAATGTATTTTATGGATAGTATGAGTCAAGTTTTTGTGGGAGCTTTTTCTCCTTCCGCTTTTCTGCCAATCCAGCCGAAGAACGCTCGACGGACAAATCGATTTGTCCGATGGCGTTCTCGTTCGGAAAAAGTGGCAGAAAAGCTGGTTGATAAAATCATTCCTTCCTTGTTTGATTTTACATATTTGCTTGCAACTTCGCAAAGATTTGATAATAATAATGAAGACACGCTTTTGTCGAGAGGAGGGGGAGTTTGTGGAAAAAATTACAAAAGCCCTTGTGAATGAAAATATTGATGAGTTTCGCCAATTGTTTTTGAAACTCCACCCATATGATCGCGCAAAGTTTTATGTTGAACAAAGCCCAGAAGTTCGAAAACGAATGTATTATTATTTATCGCCGGGAGAAATGGCGGAAATTTTTGACCATCTGGATATTGAGGAAGACGAATATAAAACATATTTGTCTGAAATGGATCCGTCTTTCATCGCGCAAATGTTAGCGCAAATGTATGCGGACAATGCGGTTGATGTATTGAACGAACTAGATAAAAAAGAAGCTGCCAGCTATTTAACGATGATGGGCGATGAGGCAGCGAAAGAAATTAAAGATTTGCTTCATTATAAAGAGTATACAGCTGGAAGCATCATGACGACCGAATATATCGCCATTCATGCCAATCAAACGGTACGGTCGGCGATGCAAATTTTGAAAAAAGAAGCATTACATGCGGAAACGATTTATTACATTTATGTCATTAATGAACATAAACAACTGGTCGGTGTTTTATCATTACGCGAATTAATCGTTTCTGACGATGATCAGATGATTCATGACATTATGAACGATCAAGTTGTCTCCGTGCTTGTGGATGAAGACCAAGAAGATGTTGCACGAAAAATGAAGGATTACGATTTTTTAGCGCTTCCTGTTGTGGATGCAGCTAATCATTTATTAGGGATTATTACAGTCGATGATATCGTTGATGTTATTTCGGAAGAAGCGTCTGATGACTATTCGAAATTAGCCGGGGTTGCTGATGTTGACATTCAGCGCAGCCCGCTTGACGCAGCAAAAAAACGCTTGCCTTGGTTGATTATTTTGCTGTTTTTAGGCATGGTAACAGCTAATTTAATTAGCCGGTTTGAAGAAACGTTGCAAAAAATTGCGATTTTAGCTGTATTTATCCCTCTCATTGCTGGAATGTCTGGAAATACCGGCACACAATCATTAGCCGTTGCCGTTCGTCGCATTGCAATGGGTGATTTTTCGAAAGAAAGCAAATGGAAAATGATCGTTCGCGAAGCATTAACAGGGGTCATCATCGGAGCGACTTGTGGGTCAGTCATTATGGTTGTTGTATATATATGGAAGCATGAATTGTTTTTAGGATTGCTTGTCGGCGTTGCGTTGTTTGCGACGTTAACGGTGGCAACGGTAGCCGGAGCGCTTATTCCACTCATCATGTATCGCCTCCGCATCGATCCCGCTGTTGCCTCAGGTCCGTTTATTACAACCATTAATGATATTATTAGCATCCTCATTTATTTCGGTTTAGCAACGATGTTTATGAATTATCTATTATGAAAATTCCCTATTTTGTTATAGGGAATTTTTTGCTATAATAAAATTAATACTAGGTTCTAATAACAAATCATAATTTAAGGGGATGAAACAGATGGAATTATCGTTAAAAGGGCGGACATATGTCATTATGGGTGTAGCGAACAAGCGAAGCATTGCATGGGGAATTGCACGTTCGCTTCATGCGGCGGGTGCGCGTCTTGTTTTTACGTATGCAGGCGAGCGATTTGAAGACGAAGTTCGCAAGTTAGTGGCGACATTAGAAGATGAAACGGCGCTTGTGCTTCCGTGCGATGTAACGAAAGACGAAGAAATCGAAGCGTGTTTTCGCGAAATTAAGGAAAAAGTCGGCGTCATTCATGGCATCGCTCATTGCATTGCTTTTGCCAATAAAGAAGAGTTAAGCGGTGAATATATGAACACGACGCGCGAAGGATTTTTGCTTGCGCATAACATTAGTTCCTATTCATTAACAGCGGTTGTAAAAGCGGCGAAAGATTTAATGACTGAGGGAGGAAGCATCGTTACCCTTACATATCTTGGCGGCGAGCGCGTCGTGCAAAACTATAACGTGATGGGGGTAGCGAAGGCATCGTTAGAGGCAAGTGTCAAATATTTAGCGAACGACTTAGGAAAATATGGAATTCGCGTCAATGCGATTTCGGCTGGACCGATTCGAACGCTGTCAGCAAAAGGAGTCGGCGATTTTAACTCGATTTTAAAAGAAATCGAAGAGCGTGCTCCATTACGTCGAACAACGACGCAAGAAGAAGTAGGCGATACGGCGCTGTTCTTATTCAGCGATTTATCGCGCGGAATTACGGGAGAAATCATTCACGTTGATTCAGGTTATCATATTTTAGCGAGATAAAAAGCTGTCGTTTGACAGCTTTTTTGTTTTTTTTCGTTCAAATTGTTTCGTGTTAGAGTCGGAATGACAGGCGGAAAAAAAGCATACATATATTTTATATAAAACAGGAAGGAGGAAAAAGAGTGAAGAAGCAGCAACCGATCGAAAATGCTCCACTTCTTTATATTGTGCAACCAAATTTAGGGCCGAAGACATGTTACATGCAAAAATCATTTCGATGGCAAAGCGATAAAAAAAGACGAAATGTGAAAGGAGCAGAGACATCATTTCCTTCGCCGACATTTGCTTCGTTTCGTGAGATGGAATTAGAGGAACAGCTTCATTTTTTAGCCAATCTTCCAGAATATCTTCGTCCGGTAAAATGCAAACTGACGACGAAACAACGAAGCTATGAAGGGTTTGTTGATCAGTATGAAAGCAGAAAAGTCGTTTTTCAAGCGATCCAAAAAGGAAGAAAAATCACCATTCCCGTTGAGCAAGTGATTTCAGTTTCATTAATTGGCTTACCGAAATAATATTTCACCCCCTTTTAGCGAGAAAGGGGGTTTGTATGTTTCGTGAGCGCCTCCATGTAACATGCTTCCAAACGTTGAGCCGTATGGAAAAATTGAAAATGTTCCTCAACGAGCTGTCTTCCATTGTATGCTAGGTTTAACGCTTTTTCTTGATTGGATAAAAGGTCGTTAATCGCTTCTGCAAAAGCTTTCGGGGAATGATAATCATGAATGACGATTCCATTTTTCGAATGATGAATGACTTCTGCATTTCCGCCCCGATTTGTCGTAATAATGGGAATGCCAGCGGCCATTGCTTCATAGTGTACGCGCGCGAGCGGTTCGTGCCATTGCGAGCTGCATACAAATACATCGCCCATTAAAAAAATGTGCGGAATTTTTTCAGAAGGAATATAATTGGTGAAAATGATTTGATTTTTATATGATTCTGCTGAACGATGCAATGTTTCGATGTAATCATTCCAGCCATTTTCGCTAAACCACTTGCCGCCAACGATGACTAAAACGGCATCGGGATGAACGTTTAGCACATCTTTCATGCATTCAATAAGCAAATGAGGACCTTTTGTTTTACTTAATCTGCCGATGAACAAGATCACTTTTTTATTGGTTACTGAAAACTGTGCGCGAATCGAGTCCCGAATTTTTTTTCCTTTTGCTGTCCAAGGTAGTACGTAGTTTTCAATATTCACTCCTGAATAGACGACTTTTACTTTTTCGGATTCGATCGGGTATCTTTTCGCGATTGTTTTTTTAATGTATTCGCTGACGGTCGCGATGACGGTTGTCTCCCTTAATACTTGTTCGGCAAGTTCTTTTTTTATTTTCAATGGAGAAAACATGTCATTGTGAAGGCTTAACACGAACGCGCTGGCAGGCGAAGCTTGCTTATATAAAAGCACATTGGCAGGGCGATTAAAGACGTGAATGACATCGAATGAACGCTTTTTTAACTCTTCAGCCACGTTTTGTTCGTAAGCTTCCTTTGGAAACCGAATATATTCGATGTTATGGATTCGTTCTTTTTCAGGCAAAGAAGGATCCGTAATCGAAAAAATGGTCAACTCGTGGTTTTGGCTTAAAAATGGGGCGACGCCATCAATCATGAGTTGAATGGCTCCGCCTTTAATAGCGGGGGATGGAAGTTTCTCTGTACAAATATAAGCGATCTTCATGTTTGTTCTCCCTCATAAATCGAGCGGATATCAGCAAATTCGTATTGCAGCCCTTCCTGTAAAGTGACGGTCGGCGAATAGTTTAAACATTGCTCTGCTGTTGAAAGATCTGCCCATGTATGCTTCGGTTCTCCGATCGGATCTTTGATATAATGTTTGATCGCTTTTTTTCCGGTTAAGGATTGTAACAAGTCGATCACTTCATTCACGGATGCTCGTTCTTTTCCACCAATGTTGATCGTTTGGCCGATCGCTTTTTCGTTTCCTAAAACAGCGACTGTCCCTTTGACACAATCTGAAATATACGTAAAATCACGGGTTTGTGTTCCGTCTCCAAAAATGGTAATCGGTTTGTCTGTTAATAGTTGTTTAATAAAGCGATGAAAAGCCATATCCGTTCTTTGACGCGGGCCATAAACGGTAAAATAACGCAAAATGGTGGTTGGAATGTGAAAGTTCGTTTCATACACTTTACATAAATGTTCGCCTGCTAGTTTTGTAATCCCGTATGGAGATAATGGAGTCGGTTCCATCTTTTCATGAACCTTTCCGCTTTTTTCCCCATAGATCGAAGAAGTGGAAGCATAAATAAACTGTCGAAGCGGTATATTTTTGCACGCTTCTAGTAAACGTTGCGTGGCGGAAATATTATTTGCTGTGTACAAGCCAAATTCGTTTCCCCAGCTTGTGCGCACTCCTGGCATGCCAGCTAAATGATAAACGACGTCAACATCTTTTAACAGTTCTTGTAGATTGACCGAAAGCAAGTCGGTTGGTACGAGGATCCATCTTGGATTCGATTGAATCGCTTCTATATTTCTTTTTTTTATGTGAGAAGGGGTAGGACCGATAAAGGAATCGATTCCGATGACGATGTTTTCTTCATGTTGCAATAACGCTTCACATAAATGTGAACCAATAAACCCCGCAGCTCCAGTTACGACAATTTTCATCCGCGACCAACTCCTACGTAGCGTAATCCGCATTGCTCAATTTCTTTGCGGTTCAGGCAGTTTCTTCCGTCAACGATGATCGTTCCATTCATTTGTTTTTTTATTTCCGTCCAGTCTAATTGTTTAAATTCATCCCAATCCGTGGCGATCACGACACAATCGGCCCCTTTAATCGCTTCGTCCAGCGAGTTTACTTGCCGAACATGATGTTGATCGTGACTTAATTTTGCTTTCGGATCATAGGCGCAAACGTCACAGGTTAGTTGACTAAGCCGAGAAATCAATCGCTCGGCAGGGGAATCGCGTGTATCATCGGTATTTGGTTTAAAGGCGATCCCTAAAACCGCGATTTTTTTTGTGTGTAAATCAGGAAAGAGGGTTTTTAATTTATGAATATAGACGTCGATTTGTGTGTCGTTTACGGTTTGGACCGCTTGCAAAATAAGGGGATGGATTTGCTTGGAAAGAGCTATTTGTTCTAGCGATTTTACATCTTTCGGAAAGCACGAGCCTCCATAACCTAAACCGGCTTGTAAAAAATGTGGACCGATTCGCGGATCGAGACCAATTCCTTTCGAAACGTCATTGACATCGATATGAAAAGCTTCACAAATGCGAGCTATTTCATTGATAAAGGAAATTTTCGTTGCTAAAAAAGCGTTTGAAGCATATTTGATCATTTCTGCTCCATTCAAGCTCGTCACAATATAAGGAGCTTGAATACGCGAATACATCTCTTGAATGATTGGTAGCGATTGCGTATCGTCTTGGCGCAATCCGACGACGATTTTATCAGGATGAAGCATGTCATAAATGGCGGAGCCTTCTCGTAAAAATTCAGGATTCGAAACGATGTTAAACAATTCAGGTGAAATTTTTTTGGCCAATAATTTTTCATATATTTGTTCATTTGTTCCAATCGGGACGGTACTTTTTGTAATAATCGTTTTATAAGAATGGATGCATGGGGCTATTTCGTTGATGACTGCATCAACATAAGACAAATTCGTTTTTCCATCCGCCAGCGAAGGAGTGCCAACGCAAATAAAAATAATGGAAGCTTTTTTTACTCCTTCTTCAAGATTGGTATTGAAAGAAAGGCGGTTTGTATTTTTAGCAATGAATTCGCTTAGTCCTGGTTCATAGATGGGAATTTTACCGTTATTGAGTTCGGTAATTTTATTTTGATCTTTGTCGATGCAACACACTTCATGACCGAGTTCGGCAAGAACGGCAGCGGTTGTTAACCCGACGTAGCCAGCACCAATGACGCATATGTTCACCATCAATCACTTCCTTTAAAATAATGTGACTTTTATAGCGTATTAGTGGACATGGGTCATTGGTGACAAGAGCAGGGCCTATTTTTATTTGGACAACCTTCCCATCTTCATAGAACGAATATGATAAAGATAAAGAAAGTTGGGGGGGAAGAACGTGGTCAAAAAAGCCATTATACCAGCAGCGGGATATGGAACGAGAAGCTTGCCAATTACAAAGGTGATTCCAAAAGAGATGTTCCCAATCGGCTTGAAGCCAGCGATTCAATATGTAGTAGAAGAAGCAAGCGAAGCTGGGATTGAACAAATTTTAATCATTGTTTCGCGAACGAAAAATGTAATTGTCGATTATTTTGACCATTCTCTTGAATTAGAGGCATTTTTAGAGAAAAAAAATCAAGCGCATTTGCTGGCAAAGGAATTTATTCCGAAAACACAGCTTTATTATACGCGTCAACCTTATGCACGAGGGTTAGGAGATGCTGTGCACTTAGGGAAGGCGTTTATTGGCAACGAACCTTTTGCGGTTTTATTGCCTGATGATATTGTATTTGGTGAAGGCAAACCAGCCATTCGTCAATTGATTGACACCTATATGCAATATGGGCATAGCGCTATCGGATTGAATGAAGTGAAAGAGGAAGATTTGCATAAATATGGCGTGATTAAAGGAGAAGGATTGGCTGAAAACATGTATAAAATAACGGATATGATTGAAAAGCCGAAAACCAATCCGCCTTCTAATTTAGCGGTTATCGGCCGGTATGTTTTTACGCCTTCGCTTTTTTCATATTTGGATCGGATAAAAGTGAAAGAAGGAGAGGAAATCCAATTAACAGATGCGATAAAGGAAATGGTCGCAACGGAAACGTGTTACGGACAAGTAATCGAAGGAAGAAGATTTGATATCGGCACAAAGGAAGATTACATTTCCTTAATTAATATGATTCATTCATAAAAAAGCTAACCACCGCAGTGGTTAGCTTTTTTATCATTCATCTTCATCGTCGGAAGATCGTTCATTGCTCGCGGCAACAAGAGAATCGACAGGGATGTCGATGGAAGTAATATCGCTGCAGTCTAAAGTCGTTAAGTTGTTTCCATCCTTATAAAAGCGATCGGTTAAAATGGATACTTTTTTCGTTTGATGATCGAGTGCTAAAAAGGCAACGTTATAAAATGTTTGTTCTTTTGTATGAACGTTGATCTCCGTTCCGGGCTGCAATTCTCTAAGCATGTTGTAAACGTAATGGAGTTGATTGCGGCGGTGTTTATAGACAAAGTTTTTGCTAAACACAATTTTATACATCGTTTCACTCCCTTTATCCATATCATTAGATGGTCCATTTCATTATATGATTGGCCTTGGAAATAGGAATGGGCAAAAGTTTCATTCTTTTCGACATGAATTTTTCTTTGTCTCATAAATTAAATAAAGATAGGAGGGGGAACGATGGTTGATGTGTTTGAATTTTTCCTTCTTTTTTTGGCCAGCTTTCGTTTGACAAGATTAATGGTGTACGATACAATCACTGCATTTTTACGGAAACCTTTCCATGAGATCGTCGAGGAGACATTACCGGACGGAACGACAGAAACGTTTTTGAAAGTGAAAGGAACAGGAGTTCGATATTGGATTGGTGAATTGTTGAGTTGCTATTGGTGTACAGGGATTTGGTCTGCGATCTTTCTTTATATCGGCTATATAGTTTGGCCGTTTCTGTTTCAACCGCTTGTCGTGATTTTGGCCATTGCAGGTTGTGCTGCGCTTATGGAAGTAATCGCTCAGAAAATGCTTGAATGAAAAAGCAGGCTAATGTTTCGAGCCTGCCTATCTTTAACAATTAATGATGATGTTGTTCATGGAAGATGTTCCTTTTGGGATTTCTTTGCAATAAACAAATCCTTCAACAACGACCGTTTGTTTTGTTCTTATTTCAAAGTTTTGAAAGCGCAGCTGGTCGTTTGGCATTAGCGCTGTATGTTGGAACGGTTTGATCCAGTATTCACCGTTTGTTTTTATTTTTTCCCGCCAATCGTCATTTGCAAACGTCCATTCCATATTGAAACTTTCGTCGTTTTTCCATGGATTGATCGCGATTTTTCCGCTTAATTTTGCTTCTTCTGGAGGGTTTAGGCGGATGCATACGATTGTTTCGTGAAGAGGAGTATTGCCGATATTATCAATGACAAAATCACCAATGACCAGTACATCCTCATCTTTTTCTTCAGGAAGAATAAGGGAGTAATTGAAAAAAGCGCGTACGTTTAAAAGCGGGCTTTCTTTTGGCGGAAGGGACAAATTTTTTTTTAGCGCTTCCATTTGTTTTTTTTCTTCTTCCAATGCGACTTCATAAGATAAAAGTTGATTTTCTAACATCGCGATCTTTTTTTCGTATTGGTCGACATGGGCCGTTTGGATTTGGTGCAGTTTTTCTTGCAAATACTGATTGCGCATCTTTTCTTTTTTAAGCTCGAGTTCTAATGATTTCAATTTATTTTTGTAGCTAGCAATTTCAGCGCGATAATGAATAATTTTTTGTTGCAGTTGAATTTGTTGATTGGAGTTCATTTTCTGTTCCCCCTTTTCATCATCATCCTATGTATATGTACCATTTCGGAAATTCATCAACCAAAATAAAAAAGGCTGTTGAATGAATCAACAGCCTCGCACATAAAATTTAGTGAACTGGGAAAACTTCTGGGCATTGTGGAGGGAATTTATCAGTTGGACATAGAGTAGCTTCTAAAATTTCTTCCCGCGGTTTGCAGAAGCGAGCTTCGACTTCGATTTTTACATCTGCTTCCATTTGCACTTCTAAACATAATGTAATGGAAACATCTAATTGTGAGAAGTTATCTGTGCACACTAAACTTGCATCACATTCAAAGAACGAAATGTGGCAATCGAGCATGGTTCCTTCAGGAGCGCATAAAATGAATGTTTGTGCTGTCGCAAATGGAATTGGTTTGGATTCGCAGACGATGTGACCGTTCGCGTTTACGACTTGTACAACGACATGCCCTTTCACTAATGCTTTCACTTTTTGTAATGTAACCGTCTCTCCAGATGGAAGCGTAACGTTCACCGGTTGGCGTCCGTTTGGCTGAATGATTTCTTGACAAATGAATGCGTCGTTATCGACGACTGGTTCGATTCGCTTGCCATCGTCATCGGTTAAAAAGCAACGAATGGAGAATTCCTCTGCATCAAAACCGTTAGAAGTGAAAAATTCACAAACTGTTTTTCCGTTTCTTGGGCATTTGTGATCTGGAAAAATGTCCTCTAAGTCGTCGTTTGAAAAACTTCGTAACGGTACGTCAACTTGACGGGTAACCCAGTCAAATACTTTGCGAGTCTTAATGCATACTTTTTCTTTACGCTCTTTATGTTGTGTTTGACTCATCTTTTTTTCCTCCTGTTAAAATTTTTCCCGTCGCGGGTATCGGGACTAATGTATAGTATGAAAATGCTGGGTAAGTGTGCCGTGATAAAAGCGGAAAATTAATTTTTTTTGGGTGTCATAAATAGGGAACGTTATGAATTGTTATTTAGTAGAGACATTAAAAAAGATTGGGGAGATCCGTAATGAATTTGACAAATGAGCATGAAATAGTAAAGATGGAGGAAATCATTCGGGATTTAACAAAAAAACTTGAGGCTGTTCAAGCGGAAAATGTACTTTTGAAAGAACTCGCTTTTCAAAGTGAACAAAGATATGAACAAATCAAGCAGCTCGAGCGTCAAAATGAAGAGCTGCAACGCCAACTTGATGCATTAACCAAACCAATGGAGCAGAAAGATGATAGCAGCGATTCATGGTTTATTCATACGTTAAAGCATCAAAATGCGCTCATTCGCACAACAGAACGAAAACATCATCCCATTCATCCTCTCTCCACACCATTTACGTTTGGTGAAAAGAAAAAATAGGAAAATAGCTCGAACCAATGATCTGTTTATTTCATAAACTAATCATATCCTAATGCTTGGAGGTTAGTTTATGGAAAAGAAAAAACCGATTGCCTTCCATGGTTCGAAAGCGACAAAAGTTTATTCCATATCCTCTGCTTCTCCGGCCAAAAAAGCAAGTGGGTGTGGCTGTGGAAAGAAATTTAAAAAACAGTGACCTTTTTTCGAAATTATTTTCGAAAGAAAGGGGGACTGTTTATGGGACGTTTTAAAAATTATGGGTTATGGCTATCGATCGGTTCATTTTCGATTTTGCTATTGCAAACATTGGGGATCGATCTTGATCTAGGGAAATATGAGCAATTATATAACGCCTTTTTAAGCATCTTAGTCATGGCAGGAATTATTAACAATCCTTCGATCGGAAAAGGTTTTCTCGATAAAACGGATGAGAAAAAATAAGTAAAAATAAATGCAGCTTCCTAACTAAAAAGGAAGTTGTTTTTTTTTTATGAGGAAAAAAAGTAATTCATAATTTAAACAAGAAAGAAGCATTCTATCATTGTAACGATGTGTAATGAAAAGGAGGAATTTTGTTATGACAGTTTCCAGTTCTGTAAAACAAACATTGGCAGGATTAAAGTCTGCCCAAGCAAGCTTTGAGACATTTGCTTTGCAAACAGAAAATGAAAGCGCTAAACAGCTTTATCAACAAGCGGCCAAACAAACACAAGCACTCGTCGATTTAATTAGTCCGCGCGTGCAAGAAATTGAACAAGAAGAGCCACAATATAAGCAATAAGAAAAAGGTTGGTATTATACCAACCTTTTTCAAACCAAATACATAGGGTGAATCGATCATGAACAAGCCATTAATTTTCTTTTTATTCATTTTTGTATTGTTTGGATGTTCGAAAGAGAATGAGGTGCAAAAGCAGTCATTGCAAAAACTGAACCTTACGCAAACCAGTACGAAGGAAACCGCTCATCGCGATGATCAAAACGTTGCAGAGAAAGCGGTACAAATCGTCAAACAAAAAAGGGAAGTCAATGATGTATTAGCCGTTAACTCTGAAAAAAAGATGATCGTTGCTTATAAAGTCAAACATCTCGAACGATTTCGAATGAAAAAAATTGAAAAAGCCATTCGAAAAGAACTTGAAAAAAATTTCCCTAATTATGAAATCATTGTTTCAAGCGACTTAAAACTATTTTGGAAAACAGAAGAGCTAAAACAAAAGCTTGAAAAAAAGCGATTGGATCAAAAGAAGCTGGATAAGGAAATCGATATGTTGAAGAAGTTAAGCAAAGAACAAACGTAGTGAGGTGAAAAATATGGCAAATGAAAAGCGAAAAAATTTAACCCCCGTTCAACAAGAGTATCATTTGTTCGAACAAGCTCGAGAGACGAAACGTCCTGTCGTGAAAAATTGTATACTCGCATTTCTTGTCGGCGGTCTTATTTGTGCGATCGGTCAAGCGATTTCGTATGTTTACATGTATTTTTTCGATTTCACGGAAAAAACGGCTGGAAATCCAACCGTAGCGACGATGGTGTTTATCGCGATGATTTTAACGGGACTGGGCGTATATGATCGCCTTGCCCAGCTTGCTGGTGCAGGAAGCGCGGTCCCTGTCACCGGATTCGGAAACGCAGTCATTTCAGCAGCGATTGAACACCGAACGGAAGGATTTGTGCTAGGAGTTGGGGCAAATATGTTTAAGCTAGCCGGTTCTGTCATTTTATTCGGTACATTTTCCGCGTTTGTCGTTGCGCTCATCAAAACGATTGTCATCAAGTGGGGTGGGCTGGAATGATGAAAGGACATCGAACGTGGGTATTTGCAAAAAAGCCGGTCATTATCGGAACAGGAACGGTTGGCGGACCGTTTGAGGCGAACGGAAACATTGCCGATGATTTCGACTTATTGCATGAAGATCTTTGGCTTGGAGAAGATTCGTACGAAAAAGCCCATAAAGTGTTATTGGAAGAAGCGTTTTTTAAAGCGATGGAAAAAGCGGGCATTGAGAAAGAAAAAGTTCATTTTATTATTTGTGGGGATTTAATTAACCAAATGACACCTTCCAGTTTTTCGGCACGTACGCTTGGCGCGCCGTATTTAGGAGTGTTTGGAGCTTGTTCAACATCAATGGAAGCCTTGGCGTTAAGCGCGTTTATTGTCAATTATGATGGAGCAAACTACATATTGACGGGAGCGGCCAGTCATAATACAGCAGTGGAGAAACAATTTCGTTATCCAACGGAATACGGCGGACAAAAACCGCCAACAGCCCAGTGGACGGTGACTGGAGCGGGTGTTGCGCTCCTTGCTTCCAAAGGTGAAGGGCCGCGGGTTACATCTGCAACGATTGGGCGGGTCGTCGATATGGGGTTAACGGATCCATTCAACATGGGGGGAGCGATGGCACCGGCAGCCGTCGATACGATCGAAGCGCATTTTCGCGACATGCAGCTTGATCCTTCTTATTATGATCTGATCGTCACCGGAGATTTAGGGAAAATTGGTCGACAAGTTTCGCTTGATTTAATGCGGAAAAATGGAATGAAGATCGAAGACGAAAAGTATCAAGATTGCGGGTTGATGATTTATCGGGAGGGACAACCGGTTTTATCGGGAGGAAGCGGAGCAGGATGTTCAGCAACCGTCGTTTACGGTCATTTACTCAATAGAATGAGACGAGGGGAATTCAAACGCATTCTCGTTGTTGCAACAGGAGCGCTTCTTTCTCCGTTAACGTTTCAACAAGACGAGACGATTCCATGCATTGCTCACGCGGTCTCAATTGAGTATGGAGGTGATGTGTGATGATGGCGATGTTTTTTTGGGCATTTGTTGTCGGCGGATTGATTTGCGTTATCGGTCAAATTATGTTTGACGTCTTTAAATTGACTCCTGGTCATACATTAAGCGCATTAGTGGTGGCTGGAGCGATTTTAGATGGATTCGGTCTTTATGAACCTCTCATTGATTTTGCAGGAGCAGGAGCGACCATTCCAATTACAAGCTTTGGGAATGCTCTCGTTCACGGAGCGCTTCAAGAAGCTGAAAAACATGGCATTGTCGGTGTGTTAACAGGAATGTTTGAAGTGACAAGCGCAGGAATTTCGTCAGCGATCGTTTTTGGTTTTATCGGTGCGTTACTATTTAAACCGAAAGGATAGATGAAAGATGACGATCGGTTCTCAAGTGAAACAAAGTTTAGCGAATTTAAAAAGCATTCATGCGACGTTGCAAAGCTTAGCTTTAAAGTCAGTCGATGAACAAGCGCAGCGGACCTTTCATGAAGCGATGTTGACAACAGAAGAAGTGATTGATCATTTGAAGCAACGAGTTAGTCAGCTAGAAAGAGAAGAACCACAATATAAAGGAAAGTAAGGAGAAGGAAACATGCCAGCTTGGTTAGAAGTCGCCATACGATCCGTTTGTATTCTTATCGGGTTATTTATTATTACAAAATTTTTAGGGAAAAAGCAGTTATCAAAGTTATCGTTTTTTGAATATATTGTCGGGATCACGATCGGGGACATTGCTGGAACGATGTCAATGGACGGTAACATTCGATTGGCGGAAGGGATTACGAGCATTTTGATTTGGTCTTTGTTTCCTATTGCCATTTCATTTATCTCACTCAAAAGCAAAAAGTTTCGCGATTTTGTTGAAGGAAACTCCACCGTTTTCATTAAAAACGGGAAGGTTTTAGAAGAAAACTTAAAGAAAGAAAAATATACGATCGATGAATTGCTTGAGCAGTTGCGGAAAAAAGATGTATTTCGCCTTGCGGATGTCGAATTTGCGACATTGGAGGCGAATGGAGATTTAAGCATATTATTGAAGCGTGACAAACAGCCGTTAACAGTAGGAGATGTGGTTGGGAATGTTCCATCAGAGAAAGAACCGCAAACGGTGGTAATGGATGGAGCGATTTTAGACGAACCGCTTGCGACGGCTGGTTTAAATCGCGGCTGGTTGAAAAACGAGTTGGACAAAATCGGCGTTGCCATTGAAAATGTCTTTTTAGCGCAAGTCGATGCATACGGCCAACTCACGGTCGATTTGTATGATGATAAAATTCAAGTGCCTGAGCCGCAAGAGAAAAAATTGCTGTTGGCAGCGATGAAAAAAACACAAGCCGATTTTGAATTATTCGCGCTGCAAACGAATCATGAAGAGGCAAAACAAGCATATGAGATGAACGCCAAGAAAATGGAGTCATTAATCACAAAACTTGAGCCGTTATTGAAAGCTTGACGAAGCATCGCACTCCGTCAAGCTTTTTTGTTTACAGCTTGATGGACTGTAAAAATCCCTCTACTTCTTCAGGTGTTTTTGCATAGGCGCTGTGAAGATGAGCTTTTTTCTCGCCGTTTTGGAATACAAGCAAGCTTGGAATTCCCATCACTTCATATTTTTCTGCTAGGTCTGGCACATCATCGCGATTGATTTCGTACCAATCAAACTGGGTATATTTTTCAACGATCTCCCCAATAAACAAATCCATGCGCTTGCAGTCCGGGCACCATGTCGTAAAAAATTTAACAATAACCGGTTTTTCTGAAACGATTACTTCCTCAAATTGTTCAATGGTTTGCAGGCGTTTCATGAAAATTCCCCTTTCATTCGTTTTGCCATTTTTCACTTTATCATAATGACAATCTTTTTTCACATTTCCTGCTTAAAGTGAATAAACAAATTGAAGGGGGAGTGATGATGAATCGATTCGAAAAAGAGCTTGAAGTGTTTGCAAAATCAAAGCATCAAGGACATGATGAGATGATGAAATCGTTTGAAAAATGGGGAAGCGATTTAGAGGAAATCATAAGCAAAATCGAGAACGTCAATTCCTCATTTTTTAAACAGATCAGCGGAAAAATGGGCGAAGCGGAACGATGGTTTGCGAAAAAAGAAAAACAATTTGACGGTTTTTTTCGCAATTTTCCTTAGCATGCAAAGCGCCCATACCGATTGAAAAAAGAAGCATATGATGTAATTGATACTGTTCAAGGAGGTGGAATCACATGGGCTTCGGATATTGGGGTGGCTACGGCGGAGGCTGCGGAGGCTACGGCTACGGAGGCTACGGCGGAGGTTTCGGTTCAACATTTGTATTAATCGTCGTATTGTTCATCTTGTTAATTATTGTTGGTGCGGCATTCGTCGGTTAATCAAACAAAAAAGTGCAGGCATAACGCCTGTACTTTTCTTTATTATGCACTCTTTTTCGCTCTTTTTCATATGTTAAGAAAGAAATCATAAAGGAGGCGGAGAATTTGGATCATAATTTATTTAAGAACATTGAAAAGAAAACAGGCGTCAATATGAAAGATATTTTTGAGTTAGCGAATTCATTGCAACATGCTAACTTTAAAGATGAGAAAACGGTGCGTGCGGTTGTTCAACGTGTTGCTCACATTGCGAATCGAAAAGTACCGAAAGAATTGGAAGATAAAATGGTTCAAACGATTATCAACAACGGAAAACAACTAGATTTTAATACCATTGCAAACATGATGAATAATAAAAAATAAAGAAAAAGACCAAAAGCCCGCTAAAGACGGGCTTTTGGATTACTTATCTTTAAAAATGGGGAAACAAAGCGAGACGCATTTGCTTTTTTTAATCTTCTCATCGTCGGAACAGAAATAAATAAACCGTATTTTGCCCTCGTTAAGGCGACGTACAACAGCCGTCGTTCCTCCTCAAGCGGAGCGGTTTCACCATTTCGATAAGCATCTAGCGCATAATCATGCGGCAAATGTCCATCCACTGCGCTTAATACATAAACGTAGTTATATTCAAGGCCTTTTGCGCGATGAATGGTTGTTAGCTGAATGGCATTTTCTTGTTTTTCTCGTTTCATTTGTTCGTGTTGAGCGATCATTTTTTCAATATGCGAAAGAAAAGCGCGCACCGTTTTAAATTTTTTCGCTACGACTTTAACATCTCGGATGTCGTCCGAACCTCTTTCGATTGCATTTCCTTCGTTGCCTCGTTTCTTAACAAAATCAGAAAAACCCATGTCCTTTTCAATCGTTTCAATCGCCTCGAATGGTTTTAAATGAGCGATCGTTTGAAAGAGTGGAACGATGTTTCGCAATTTTTGCTTTTGAAACGGTTGAATGTCCTCGAGCTTCACGAGCGCTTCGACGAGCGAACAATCGTCGATAATGCTGATCGCCTTTAAATCGTTCAATGCGGTTTGTTTTAAAAATAAAGCGGCAAGCACATCGTTCATCGCTTCTTCATCATTTGGATCAAGGCTTAACTTTAAATAGCCAAGCAAATAGCGGACGATGCGCCGCTTGTAAAACGATTCTCCATCGCTGTCGACGACAAACGGCAAACGAAGTTGTGAAAAACGTTCAAACAGCGCTCTTGTGGCGGCGTGCGTGCGGCATAAAACCGCAAATTCATGCGGCTCAGCTCCTGCCTTAATCCGTTCTTGAATATCGTGCGCAATCATCGTGGCCTCTTCTTCTTCATCGTATGGAAAAAAGAATGTCGGATGGAGGTTAAGGTCAAATTGAGCGTGCATTTGTTTTGGCATGCGTGTGCGATTGAACGAGATGATTTTGTTTGCCAACGAAACGATTTGATGGGTCGAACGATAATTTTCGGTTAACGTCACCGTTTCAACGTTTGGAAAGTCTTGTTGAAATTGAAAGATAAACGAAGGATCGGAGCCGCGAAACGCATAAATCGCTTGATCGTCATCGCCAACAGCACAAATATGGTTTGTATGGGAAGAAAGAAGTTTTACAATTTCATATTGTACTTTATTAATATCTTGAAATTCATCGATTAAAAAATAACGAAAACGCTCTTGATAGCGCATCAAAAGATCATGGTTTTCATGAAGCATTTCATAACATCCGATTAACATATCATCAAAATCGAATTGTCCACGCATTCGCTTGATCTCTTCATATTTTGTATACAAGTAGATGACATGTTCTTCCCATTCATTTTTGGGCGAAAGAGAATGGACAGGCGTTAATGTGTTTTTCCAGTAAGAAATTTGTTGAATCGCTTCATCGTAAGCAAAATCGCGTTCATCAATCCCAACTTCGCGACCGATTTCTTTCAGCAGCTGTTCTTTTTGCCAATCCCATTTAATGAGCCGATGATGATGCCAACGAATCGGATCAAAATGCTGAAGCATGCGATAAAAAAGGCTATGAAACGTACCGATGACAGGAATGCCGGAATGCGCGATGCCTGGATATGTACAAAGCCGATTGCTCATTTCTTTTGCCGCTTTTGTTGTAAACGTGACAAGCATGATTGATTTTGGATCGATTTGTTTTTCGCAGATCATGTACGCCGTTCGAGCGGTGAGCACGCGCGTTTTGCCGCTGCCCGCTCCCGCTAAAACAAGCAAAGGTCCATTTATTTTTCGAACCGCTTTGATTTGCGAAGCGTCTAAATCAATGTTTGCCTCTTTCAGTTGTTGTAAATAGCCGGAAAGCTTCTCATTTTTTCTTTTTTCCTTGAGCGATAAAGGAGATGGCGAAACAAACGAAATAACGTTTCCTTGATCGACCGATTGAGGAATGCACATCGGTTTATGTTCATGATAAAAATGCGGTTTCTTTTCGATCCCTAAATAAAAGAGAACAGGTTCTCCGCATGCTGGACACGTTAATTTTTTCCGCAAACTTTGTTCATAAATAAGTTGATATTTTTCACGTGCAATGGTTTGAAGATGGATCACTTTTCCTTTATAGATGGCTTCATTCATTGCAAAAACTCCTTTGGCAAACGTCAACGTCTATGTTAACAAAACATACAATAGAGGAAAAGGAGTTTTTGACTGAAAAGGCGAATAAAGAAAAAAAAGGAAGGTGAGCGAGATGCAAATCCCTCCAAACCATGAACGGATCCAAAATCCTTATATCGTTCCTCGCGTTTCTAAGACGAGCAAAGTAAAAGAAAAGAAGAAAGACATTCCGCTTAAAAAGAGAAAGAAAAAACAACATGGTGAGTTTACCCAATCATTCGATAAGAAAATTTAATAGGGTTGCATATGCATTCCTTTCCCTTCTTGCCATTCAGCGTAAAGGATGTCTTTGTAGTCTTGAAAACCAAAAGAACGAATTTGCTGTTTTAGCCATGCTTCGGTAAATCCGCTTTCACTCAAATTATCCCAAATGACTTCTCCATCGATAATCAACGTGACGGGTAAAACAACAGGTGAGAGGGGCATGTGATGATCTTCCCGTGTCGGTTGTTCATATTTTGCCTTCTTCATCACACTGACGGTCCCATTCGTTTCTAAAATGGCATGTTCCACTTCGCGTATGGAAAATATGTCTTTCTGCCGCAATAAATGCTGCAATTGATTAAGGTCGAGGTGGTTCTTTTTAAGTTCGCTATAGACAATTTTTCCATTTGAAATGATGATCGACGGTTTTCCTTCGAGAATTTCACGCAACCCCTTTTTCTTTTGTGTGATGAGTTCGGTTACGTAAATCAGCGTTCCCCATAAGGTAACCGCAAAAAGGATTTTGGCTAATCCGACATCTTTATCATATAATGCATTTCCAACCAATTCCCCGAGAACAAGTGCCGAAATGAAGTCAAAAGGAGTAATTTGGGTAATTTGTGTTCGTCCAAGCAATTTTGTTGTAAAAAGAAGCGCAATATAGCCAATGATTAACTCTGTAGCAATGTGAATAAATTCCATCGATAATAAGTCCTTTCCAAAGATGCTCGATATCATTACTTTGCACGATTTTTTTAATTTTATAACGAAAAGTGCGACAGAATTGAAATCTGCCGCGCTTAAAGTTGTTTCACCATCGTAACGTGTGGAATGCCTGCATCGAGGAAGACATCTGATACGGTTTCGTATCCTAACTTTTCATAAAACGGTTGCGCGTGGGTTTGCGCGTTTAGTTTTGCTTTTTGAATCCCTTGTTCTCTAGCAAACTGTTCAATTTTTTCCATAATGAGCTTTCCGATTCCGCGTTGCCGGTGCTCACGTAACACACAAATTCGCTCAATTTTTCCGATTCCTTCGATTGTTCGAAAGCGTCCGGCCGCAATCGGTTCATCTTGATCGTAAACGACGAAATGAACCGATTCGTTTTCAAACTGGTCGATTTCTTCTTCGACAGGAACGTTTTGTTCTTCCACAAACACTTTTCGCCGAACGAAAAGCGCATCGTTCCATATCGATTTTTCTTTTCCAAACTTAACGTTCATCACCCTTGTTCCTTTCCTAGGTGGAATGTTTCATATGCAGTCCATGAACCGTTTTCAAGCTGATAGAGAAGATGGAATCGATCCACCGTTTCTTCAAAGTGTACTTTTTGCATTTTTAGTTGTCCGTACACATCCGAAAATTCATCGTTCGATAAATCACGGCCGATTGTAATATGTGGAACAAATGCATCCTCAGTCTGTTCTTGGAAAGGACCGCTATGCAGTTTATTGTACAGCGTTGTTAATGATTCGTTTGGTTCCACCTTTAAATAAATGATGTTGCTGGCAGGATAAAACGAACTGAATTTTGTGATTCGTAACGGAAAAGGCTCGATTTCCGCTGCAATTTTATGCAGCTCTTTAACAACGGATTCAATTTGATCTTCCTCTACTTCAAACGTGTTTTTCAATGTTAAGTGTGGAGGAATAAGCGAATAATGAGTGTCGTAACGTTTTCGATAGGAATTCGCAAAATCTTGTATTTTTTTTGACGGGAAAATCGCGATGCCACATTTCATGAAACCGCACTCCTTTCATTATCGTGTGTTCCTATATTATAACAAATTTCCGGAAAATATTGTTTAAGTTGAAATAATTTTTTCAAGCGCAATTGGAAGATCTATTTGCCAGTATGTCCACGAATGATCGCCTTGAAACTCACGATATTCGCAAGAAAATTGGTGCTCGACAAACCATTGATGCAGTTGCCGATTTGGTTCAATGAAATTGCGTATCGCTCCGTCTGTTGTTTTTACGGCCGTTTCCTCGCTGCCGATCGAGTGATAGAGTTCAAGTAAATGCGGAGAACAGAATGTTTTAACTTTTTCTAGCACAGTATCATTGACATAAGGAGACTGCATAATGACTTTGCCAAACGTATGTGGATACGTCAAGGCAGCGAGCAGCGATGCAGTGGCGGCAAGCGAATCGCCGATCAAAATGCGCCCGGCTCCCACTTGATAAGTCGGAAACTGCTGATCGAGAAAGGGAACAAGCTCGTTTGCTAAAAAGCGAAGATACGCTCTATGTTTTTCTCCATCTGGATGATATTTTGAGTAGCGGTCGCGGACATCTTTGTACGGAATGCCAACGACAATCGTCCGCGCGATTCTTTTTTCAGCAAGAAGCCGGTCGACGACGCGGGCGATTTTTCCAAACATGAAGTAGTCTTGGCCATCTTGAGCGATCAGCAATACATATTTGTGTAACGGTGTAAATGGTTCCGGACAATGAATGGGCAAGGATACCTCTTCGTTTAGCTCAACACTTTTGATCTTCAATTCTCGCATCATTTCATCCCATCCCTTTTTATCATGTTGCAACATCATCTTATCACATTTGTAAAAAATTATTACTTAATGATATAATTTGAGCGTTAGGAGAGGAGGGGATATGATATGGATAAAAAGCGCGTAACGAGCAAAGAAGTGACAGAAGCGGCATTGCGATTGCTGAAAGAGCGTGGTGTGACGGTTGAAGATATTGCTGAAATTGTATATGAAATGCAAAGCCCTTACAATAAAAACTTAACGATGGAAGAGTGCATTGAAAGCGTTGAGAAAGTGTTGCAAAAACGCGAAGTGCAACATGCGATTTTAGTAGGAATTGAGTTAGATAAACTTGCAGAGAAAAAAATGCTTTCTGAGCCGCTTCAAACCATTGTCGAAACGGACGAAGGACTGTTTGGCGTCGATGAAACAATCGCTCTCGGAGCGGTTTTAGGATATGGAAGCATTGCCGTAACGACATTTGGGCATTTAGATAAAAATAAAATTGGGATTATTAAAAACTTAGATACAAAAAGAGGAAAAGGAATTCATACCTTCTTAGACGATTTAGTTGCCAGCATTGCGGCTAGCGCCTCTGGGCGTTTAGCTCACAACTTGCGCGATGAAGAAGAAAGCTTACAAGAGATTTCATAAATGATCAAAAAGGAACAAGCTCGAATTTTTCGGGCTTGTTCCTTTTTGTTTTTTGGAGTCAATCAACGATAGATAAATTCGAGTTGAGATTCCGATACATGAATAGAAGATCGCTTTTCTGCCATAGGCAGCAAGAAGTTTCTTGCCGCCCTGGCATGCCTTCAGCATGCCGATTCCGAACCGTCATTTTTTAACAATAGTATGGGAATGAGGACTTATTTCTTCAAAACAAACGAATAAAAAAATGGTTGCGTCATATGTTGGGAAAAAAGAGTTTAAAAGACAAGTATTAAACGGAGAAATGGGAGCAGAGTTTATTTGACGGGGAAAGGAGTGGATCGCCGGGTTATTACAGAGCGGGCTGTAATCGATGTGGCGGAAACCGGATGAAAATGAGTCGAAATAGTAGACGGGAATACGGTCAAAAGAAATTTAAGCGGTGACACGTAAATTCCATGGAGGTGGATGAGAATGTGGAGCATGGTCGGTTTGATCGGTGGGCTTGTATTGTTGATCGTTTTAACGATGAGAGGGATGAATTTATTTATTGCCGCTCCATTGTGCGCTCTTCTTGTCGCCGTATTCAGCGAACTTCCGCTTTTTCCGCAGTTAGTTAATGAAGGGCAAGCGAATTTAGTTGGAAACTATATGGCTGGCTTCTCAGGGTTTGTTCAATCTTGGTATTTAATGTTCTTGCTAGGAGCTATTTTTGGCAAGGTTATGGAAGATAGCGGAGCGGCTGATAGCGTATCGAAGTGGATTGTCGATAAAATTGGGATCAAGCATGCAGCATTGGCGGTGGTCGTTGCTTGCGCCGTTTTAACATACGGAGGCGTCAGTTTATTTGTTGTCGCGTTTTCCGTTTATCCAATGGCGGTCAGTTTGTTCAAGCAAGCGAATTTGCCGCGTCGTTTCATTCCAGCTGCATTGGCATTCGGCTCCGTGACGTTTACCATGACATCGGCGGGTTCACCTGAAATTCAAAACTGGATTCCGATTGAATATTTAAAAACATCTCCTTATGCAGGATGGGAAGTAAGCCTCATTGTTGCTGTTTTTATGGCTGTTTTTGGATATTGGTGGCTAAAGAGAATGATTACAAAAGCGGTTGCAAGGGGAGAAGGATTCGTTGTTAGAGAAGGAGACCCGGAACAAAGCAACAGAGTTTTACCGCATCCAGCGGCAGGAGTCATTCCGCTTGTTGTTGTTTTAATCGTTTCTTTTGTTTTCCATGATTCTTTAAAGCAGTCTGCATTAATTGTCGCTTTGCTTGGCGGTGTGATTGCTGTCTATGTTTTAAACCGCAAATATTTTAAAAACTTTGGAAATGCGTTATCAGAGGGAACGTTAGGCGCTTTGCTTGCATTAGGGAACACAGCGGCAGTTGTTGGATTCGGAGGGGTCGCGAAAGCTGTTCCGGCGTTTAGCTTGGTCGTAGAAACCATTACGAACATTCCAGGGAGTCCTTTGATTGGAAGCGCCATTGCCGTTAGCGTTATTGCCGGAATGACTGGTTCGGCATCAGGAGGGCAAGCGATTGCATTGCCGTTAATTGCACCTCACTACTTAGATATGGGCGTCAATCCGGAAGCGTTGCATCGTGTGGTTTCGATCTCTTCAGGAGCGCTTGATTCATTGCCGCATAACGGTTATGTCGTTACAACCATTCGAGCCATTTGCGGTGAAACACATCAAGATGCCTATAACCCGGTCGGGGCATTAACCGTCATTGTTCCGTTGTTAGGCTGTGCGCTAGCCGTCATTTTATTTTCATTTGGTATAGGGATTTAAGTGAGGGAGGTCTATCGATATGGTAAAAGACCAAGTTATGTTCATAACAGGAGCGGCGAGAGGAATTGGCTTTGAAGTTGCGAAAAAGTTTGCGGAAAATGGAGCGAAAGTCATTCTTACGGACTTGAATGAAGGTGCGGTCGAAGAAGCGGCAAAATCGCTTCATCATGAAGGATTTGAAGCGGTCGGTTTAAAGTGCGATGTGACGTCAGAAGCGGAATTAACGTCTGCTTTAGACGAAGCCGTTCGCCAATTCGGACGCATTGACATTTTGATTAATAACGCCGGCATGCAGCATGTTTCACTCATCGAGAATTTTTCAACAGAGAAATTTGAATTGCTTGTCCGGATTATGTTGACTGCTCCATTTATGGCGATGAAACACGTGTTTCCGATCATGAAACAACAACAATACGGCCGCATTATCAACATGGCTTCGATTAATGGGTTGGTAGGTTTTGCTGGAAAAGCGGCCTATAATAGCGCCAAGCATGGGGTGATCGGTTTAACAAAAGTAGCCGCTCTCGAGGGAGCGCCATACGGCATTACGGTGAACGCGTTATGTCCAGGATATGTCGATACACCGCTTGTTCGCAATCAATTGATTGATTTGGCGAATACGCGTAACGTTTCACTAGAAAAAGTGCTCGAAGAAGTGATTTATCCTCTCGTGCCGCAGAGACGGCTATTGGCAGCAGAGGAAATTGCCCATTACGCTGTGTTTCTTGCAAGCGAACAAGCAAAAGGGATTACTGGGCAAGCGGTCGTCATTGACGGCGGATATACAGCACAATAGTCATTCATACAATATGGATGTTGGAAAGAAATAGTCCATGAATGGCACAGAAGACAACTTCATCATATGCATTGGCGAAAACGTTGTGAAAAACATCTTGCTAATTTGTGAGAAATGAGTTACATTAAATAAAAATCAGAAAATTTAATATAGTCTTGCTTTCTTATCAAGAGAAGTGGAGGGAACTGGCCCAGTGAAGCTTCAGCAACCAGCCGTTTCGGTCAGGTGCTAAATCCAGCGAATTGGTTTCAATTCGGAAGATAAGAAGAAGTACTTCAGCATTGGGTAAAAAAGTCTTCTTCTTAGAAGACTTTTTTATTTTGGAAAAAAAGGGGAGATCAAGATGGAAAGAATCGAAACGCTTGTGGCGCAAATTGGAAATCGGAGCGAAGAAGCAACGGGGACGGTCAATCCGCCCGTCTATTTTTCAACGGCGTATCGTCACGCAGGAATTGGGGAATCAACCGGATTTGATTACATTCGCACGGGCAATCCTACGCGAAAAATTGTTGAGGAAGCGATTGCGCGATTGGAAGAAGGGGATCAAGGGTTTGCCTTTAGTTCAGGGATGGCCGCCATTCAGACGGTGTTTGCTTTATTTGAAAGCGGCGATGAGTTCTTAGTTTCTGCCGATTTGTATGGCGGAACGTACCGTTTGTTTGAACAAGGATGGCGAAAGTACGGATTATCTTTTGAGTATGTCGATTTCCGTGACATCACATCGGTTGAGAAAAAGGTCACGAACAAGACGAAGGCGATTTTTTTAGAAACGCCGACGAATCCGCTTATGCAGGAAGCAAACATCGAAGAAGTAGCCGCCTTTGCGAAAAAGCATGGGCTTTTACTGATTGTTGACAACACGTTTTACACCCCTGTTCTTCAGCAGCCATTAAAACAAGGAGCCGATATCGTGATCCATAGCGCGACGAAATATTTGGGCGGGCATAACGATGTTCTGGCGGGGCTTGTTGTTGCGAAAGGAAAGGAACTTTGTGAACAATTGGCGATGTTTCATAACGCGATCGGTGCGGTGCTCTCCCCGTTTGATTCATGGCTGTTAATTCGCGGAATGAAGACGCTTGCCTTGCGCATGAAACAACATGAAGAAAACGCAAAGCGAATCAGTGAATTTTTAGCTTCACATGAAGACGTGATCGATGTGCTATACCCAGGCCAAGGCGGCATGCTCTCCTTTCGATTGCGTGAAGAAAAATGGGTGAATCCGTTTTTGAAAAGTCTACAGATCATTACGTTTGCCGAAAGTTTGGGCGGCGTAGAAAGTTTTATCACCTATCCAGCCACGCAAACGCATATGGATATTCCTGAAGAAATTCGCATCAAAAACGGGGTGTGTAATCGACTGTTGCGTTTTTCGGTCGGAATCGAGCATTGTGAAGATTTAATTGAGGATTTGTCGCAAGCCTTTCAAAAAATGAAAGAGGTGTAGGGGATGGAAAAATCATTTTCGTTTCAAACGCATTTGCTTCACAACAAATGGAAAATGGATGAAGAAACAGGAGCTGTGAGCGTCCCGATTCAACATGCTTCCACGTTTCATCAATTTGATTTTGATACGTTCGGAAAATATGATTATAGCCGTTGCGGCAATCCAACGAGAGAAGCGTTAGAAGACACGATTGCCGAATTGGAAGGCGGCGTGCGCGGATTTGCTTTTTCATCAGGAATGGCGGCGATCTCAACAGCGTTTCTTCTTTTATCCAAAGGCGACCATGTGCTTATTACAGAAGATGTATATGGCGGAACATATCGAGTCGTAACCGATGTGTTAAGCCGGTTTGGCATTGAATATACGTTTGTCGATATGACGAATTTACATGAGGTCGCATGCAACATTCGGCCGAACACAAAAGTGATTTATCTCGAAACGCCGTCCAATCCATTGTTAAAAATTACAGACATTCGCGGAGTTGTGAAGCTAGCGAAAGCGCACGGCTGTTTAACATTTTTGGATAACACGTTTTCCACTCCTGCCCTCCAACGTCCGCTCGAGTTAGGCGTGGATGTCGTCTTGCATAGCGCGACGAAATTTTTAGCCGGACATAGCGATGTCGTCGCGGGATTGGCTGTTGTGAGAGATGAACAATTAGGGAAGAAGCTCTATCAATTGCAAAATGCGTTTGGCGCTGTTCTTGGCGTTCAAGATGCATGGCTTGTATTGCGCGGGTTAAAAACGCTCCATGTTCGCCTGCATTATGCATCGCAATCTGCCATGAAAATCGCTCAATTTCTCAAAAACCATCCGAAAGTAGAGGAAGTGTATTACCCAGGACTTTCGAATCACCAAGGCCATGCGATTCATCGCAATCAGGCGGATGGATTTGGCGCGGTGTTGTCTTTTCGATTGGCGGATGAAGATGCGGTGCGCACGTTTGTGCAACATGTCAAAATACCCGTGTTTGCGGTCAGTTTAGGTGCCGTGGAGTCGATTTTGTCGTATCCGGCAAAAATGTCGCATGCGGCGATGCCGAAAAAAGAGCGGGAGAAAAGAGGAATTACCGATGGATTGCTGCGGTTAAGCGTGGGGTTGGAAGCAGCGGAAGATTTAATCGCTGATTTTGAACACGCATTGAGCTATGTCGGTGAAAAACATTTTGCATAACGAAAGGCTAGGCACCGCCTAGCCTTAAACAATTTTATCTAATTTTTGCATCATCATTTGTTTTTCAACCATTTCATCTAATTTTTGAATTTTCTTCAGCGCCAACTTGTCATCGATTTGGCGATAATGATGTTTTCCACCTGGTTCTTCATCAGCTTCATCGGCTAATTTTACAACCATTTGTAGCGGTTTTCGTTTGAGTTCACCTTCTGGGAGATAAGAATCGGTGTGAAGCAAGATGGCGAGGGCAATTTCTTTTGCGTGATGAGGATGTTCACCGAGACGAATGAGCAGTTTGTGAGCGCGCGCAGCTCCTTTAATGGCATGAATGTCGTTTTGTTTATATTTTTCATAATCCCATTTTCCGTTGGAATACCATTCGTAATGACCGATATCATGCAACAACGCTGCTTTCGTTGCTAAATCAACGTCTACTCCATATTGCAACGCCAAGCGATATGCGTGATAAGCTGTCGCAATCGCATGAGCGACCCCAGATCGTTTTAAATATTTTTGTGTAATGGGATGAAGGAAGATTTCCGTTAATGTGACGCGTTTCATGGCACAATCCCCTCCTTTGAATATTTTTTCTAAATATAATATCATAAGAAGTTTTTTCATCGCAATACATAATCTAACGTTTCTCTCCCATACTAAAAAAAACAATCTCTTCGGAGGGATCGATGTGTCTCTTTTATTTCTTTCTTTATGGTCGTTGTTGATGGCGATGAATGATGTCTCGCCCAAATGTGTAGCGGAACTTGAAGATGCGAATATTCAGTTGTTTAGTGAAGAACACGGCGAATGGCTCCGCAATTTTTCCTTAAAGGTAGGATCACGAACGTATTTCTTTCCAGAATGGGAAAACATGAATGGGGATAAACGAACATGGCCGCAATTGCATTCTGCGGATGTAACGGGCGATGGGAGAGAAGAGATTCTTGTTTTTCTTGTTAAAGCGCGAGGAAATGGCTTATATAAAAATGAAGTGCACATCCTTGAGCATAAATCTGATGCAATCGAAGAAGTAGTCATCGAAGATCCGCGAGCGGTCGTATTAAAAAATATAAAAATGAAGCAAACCGAACAAGGGGTCGAATTGGTCGTTGACCACGTCCATGCCCTTATTCCAAATGACGAAACAAAGGCGAGTAATCAGAACGTCCAACTGAGCATCGATCATTTTGTCAAATATACCATCGAGAAAAACCATTTGAAAGCCATTTTACTCCTAGAACGAAAAAGCGGCGAATATTTGGGAAGCTTAATCGTCACCTATCGCTATAAAAACGGCGTCCTTCAAGGAGAGGATATTGAATTTATTCGCCATTAACAACTGGACCATTGTTTATGAAACAATGGTCTTAAAAATTTTTTAAAAAAGTATTTGACATTGTAGCTGAGCGTAAATATAATACTAATTGTGACGAGGTTAATAAAATGATTCCGTAGCTCAGCTGGGAGAGCGCCACCTTGACAGGGTGGAGGTCGCTGGTTCGAGCCCAGTCGGAATCACTAGAGTGAGAGGCTTGAAGTCCTTGCGTATCAAGGGTTTCAAGCTTTTTTGTTTTATTAGCAATTGTGTTAAAATCTCCGTGATTTAAAAACTTGCACAAAACTTGCACCTTTAGTGAACTAAAGGGTTTTGACTCTGTTTTAAGAGGGCATTTTCAAATTTCTCTGCCGCTTGTTCTTGTAAATCATCGCTGACATGTGAGTATAAATCTAAAGTTATACCGACGCGGGAATGCCCCAAGCGCTCGCTAACCACTTTTGGATTTTCGCCTTGCTGCATTAAGATGGTTGCATGTGTATGCCGCAAATCATGGAAGCTTATACGCGGTACATTTGCTTCTTCGATCAAGCGATAAAATTGTCGTAACAAGTTACGTGGATCAAGAGGTTTTCCGTCGTCAGTGCAGACAATTAAATTGTTATCTTGGTATTGAACACCCAATTTCTCCTTCTGAAATTCTTGTTTTTGTTTATGTTTCTTTAATACATTTACAACATGTTGAGAAATCGAAATTTGCCTTTTCGATTTTTTTGTTTTAGGCTCTTTAAAAATTAATCCCTTGCCTGAGACAAAGCATAAGCTGCGCTTGATGCGGATTTTCTTATTCTCAAAATCCACGTCATCCCATTTTAGTCCTAAAACTTCTCCACGTCGCATTCCTGTAAAAATCGCAAGAAGGTAAGGGATCTCCATAGAGCTATTTTTAATCAGATTCAGAAATCGATTTACCTCATCCACTGTCCATGTAATTTTTTCTTCACTTTTCACTTTGGGTGGTTTAGCATTTTTTACAGGGTTCACTTTAACCAATGACCATTTTACCGCTTGATCAAATGCTTGATTGAGCAAATTATGCATTTGTCGGATATATGCACCTGAATACCCGTTGTCTAACTTGTCTACATAGAAACTGTCAATATCAAATGTTGTAATTTCATTAATTTTTTTATGTTGGAAATATTTCATAATATGATTTCTGATTACATATTCTCTGCTTTTTGCGGTAGTTATTTCTACTGTTCTTTTGTAAGAGGTGTTAAACCACCGCTCCATGAACATTGAAAAATCTTCTGTACTTTCTTTAAAATAACTTCCATCATCGACTTGGTTTTTAATTTTAAGAAGTTCTTTCTTCGCTTCAGTCTTTGTACGAAATGGTCCGAAACTTGCTTGCTTTCTCTTACCAGTAACGGGATCTTTCCCTACATCGATACGAAAATAAAATCCTTTTTTCTTTTCCTTAATTAACTTGTCAAAGTTCATCATTACACCCCATTCCTAGTTTGAAACTGGAATAGTGTGTAGTATGTGGTTAAGTAAATACTATCAAAATAATACTTTTTAGGAAAGCGTTAAATTTATAAAAGATAGACATCAACTAGTATGAAAAAGTATACATTCCGGTCTTGTAACGGGATATATCTATACATCCGTATAAATAATATTACAAGTGTGGATTTAACTTATTAAAAAAGGGGTATTCGGATTATCTGGTGGAATACAATTTAGGTTTAGTATCTTCTAGTGTTTTGTTACACTATTTCTTCGAACTGTGCAACAAGTTATTCCAATATTATGGATAGTCCTATGATAAAATAAAGTTACATTCTTAGGACGGTGATATTTATGAAAGAATTTTTATCTAGTTTTTTACTTATTACCAGTTGGCTTATATTTGCAATTAGTGGATACCTATTTATTTGGACAATCTTCTTCGTTTATGCCATTGTACCAGCCTTTTTAAGTTTAGCTGTTGGCTTATTCTGCTTTTATTGCTCAAAGAAGCTGGACAGTAACATCAAAAAGAATTCTTAAAATCCCCCTATGTCGCAGTATGTGTCTACTGTGTAACGTAATTATTTTTATATAATTCCGAAATTAACGTTTTCACCACTTAATCCGAAGGATCATTTTATTATATCGACTTCATTATGCAAATTTTTATAATTTTAACTAAAAAATTCAATATTTTCGTTCAGCCGTTCCATCCCATTGGTTGTGTGCAAACGGTGGCAGTAACGGTCGCGATAGCCTAAAACCGCCGTGGCGTCTTCAAACCCTTCTTCGAGGATTTGAG
>NZ_SLUL01000003.1 GCF_004341205.1 Thermolongibacillus altinsuensis | reverse complement strand
ACGAAGGAATGTAGGAGCGAAGGACTCCGTGAGACATGGGAGGGTACACCGCCATGAGACAAGTGGAGATCCATTGGTGCGATCATAAGGAAAAGTCCTCCATTTTCAAAAAATTGGATGATGGAGTTTGTTCCACTACATTCTATCTATCCAAAAATTTATAAATATTCAATATCTATCCTTATTTCTGATGTCTACAAAACGTCTATGTTCATGAAAATCGAAGAAATTCAAAGAAAAAACGAGAAAATCGTTATTTTATAGAGGGAGGAATTTATTATGCTTTATATCCCACTACGTTCAGATAAAACATTTTTGAGGAAACACATGTTTTTAAAGTAGAAAATACTTTATATCCCACTACGTTCAGATAAAACAGAGATTGACAACACCAGACAGCGAGAACACAAAACACTTTATATCCCACTACGTTCAGATAAAACAAGACCCCCAAATCAAGAGACTCAAATTGAAATGGACTGCTCTTTATATCCCACTACGTTCAGATAAAACTTTATTGTAAACTTCGTCGGGCGGTATGTGATGGCGTCTTTATATCCCACTACGTTCAGATAAAACCAAGAACGGCGAAGAGCGCGCCATGAACATCTTTCCTCTTTATATCCCACTACGTTCAGATAAAACAAAAGGTTGAGAACATCGCTAAATTGATTCGCAACTCTTTATATCCCACTACGTTCAGATAAAACGGCGAAGAATAGCCCGTGCTATCGAAAAGAACGACTTTCTTTATATCCCACTACGTTCAGATAAAACCGAATGTCTGCGTACTCTTTTCCCACACGGTTGCGGCTTTATATCCCACTACGTTCAGATAAAACACGGCACACCTGCTTTTTCACAGATTGCTCTCATGCGGCTTTATATCCCACTACGTTCAGATAAAACTTCCTGTGAATTCCACTTGCCACAAAGCATGAGTGGCTCTTTATATCCCACTACGTTCAGATAAAACAAGCTTTACAATTTAGCGCAAAATTACGCGCAATTGACTTTATATCCCACTACGTTCAGATAAAACCTTTTATAATTTAGTTTTGTTTTAATCCTCAACCGCTTTATATCCCACTACGTTCAGATAAAACGGATAGATTCATTACATCACTCCTTTTATTATATTTCTTTATATCCCACTACGTTCAGATAAAACGACCGACATCGAGAAAACAGCGCGCGATTATTACATCTTTATATCCCACTACGTTCAGATAAAACTTGGGGAGGCGAAACGGTGTTTTGTAATCCCCCTTACTTTATATCCCACTACGTTCAGATAAAACGAGAATACAACAGAAATAGTAGAAGTAGTAGAAAACTTTATATCCCACTACGTTCAGATAAAACAGCGCATTGGCAATCTTGATAAGCGACTCAATACTCTTTATATCCCACTACGTTCAGATAAAACTTCTGTTCGTATCCTATCTTGTGTATCATGGTATATCTTTATATCCCACTACGTTCAGATAAAACTCATTTTCGTTCGTGTGACCATCTCGGCGTAAACTTCTTTATATCCCACTACGTTCAGATAAAACGCAACGTCTGCGGATTTCCATCTACATATGGTTGTAAAACCTCCTTTATATCCCACTACGTTCAGATAAAACTTGAGTCATGAGGGAAGGAGTGGGAAAGTGTTACTATACTTTATATCCCACTACGTTCAGATAAAACTCATCGGGTTAGCAAGCATAGCGGTGTTTAATCCCCATCTTTATATCCCACTACGTTCAGATAAAACCTTTTTATTGAGATAATATACATGTTCGTTTAATTCTTTATATCCCACTACGTTCAGATAAAACGAAACGACTTTATCACCGAATTTGAGGTGATCTGACTTTATATCCCACTACGTTCAGATAAAACGCAATTGCTATTTGTTTGTAGTAATCGGCGTTTCTTTCTTTATATCCCACTACGTTCAGATAAAACTCAATAAATTCGTTCAATTTATATATTGACCATTTACTTTATATCCCACTACGTTCAGATAAAACGATACGCAATATCACGAGAAGGGTAAAGGTCTTCTTTCTTTATATCCCACTACGTTCAGATAAAACTTAAATATGATCCAGCAGTCGCTAGATACGATTGAACGCCTTTATATCCCACTACGTTCAGATAAAACACAACAGAACAACAGTACCTCTAACACATTCCGTTACGCCTTTATATCCCACTACGTTCAGATAAAACGAGGAAAAGAGAATGAGTAACGTTGTTGAAAAATATCTTCTTTATATCCCACTACGTTCAGATAAAACATGGCTAGACGTTGATTTTAAAACACAAAAAAGACGATTCTTTATATCCCACTACGTTCAGATAAAACAAAAGTACATTGAGCCGCGATGGATCTACAAGCCTAATGCTTTATATCCCACTACGTTCAGATAAAACCGACTGTTGCAGTCCCTACATCATCGAACTGTATGCTTTATATCCCACTACGTTCAGATAAAACATTGTTGCTGGCTCTGTTGCTGAAAATGTTATGGTCTTTATATCCCACTACGTTCAGATAAAACTATAGAAACGTCTGTCAATCTCAATGCCTGTTTTGTCTCTTTATATCCCACTACGTTCAGATAAAACAGAAATACAAATGTATAGAGAAATAAAAATGAACGATTACTTTATATCCCACTACGTTCAGATAAAACAATTGCCGTTAAATGAATATAGAAAGATAAAAAATAAAACTTTATATCCCACTACGTTCAGATAAAACACGATTGGAATTATTTTCCTTTACGATCAAATATTTCTTTATATCCCACTACGTTCAGATAAAACGAACAAAAAAGAGTCTAGCGCGCTGATCGTTTTTGATGCTTTATATCCCACTACGTTCAGATAAAACCGTGAAATGCGGACATAAAATTGAGATTCCTTTTTAGCGCTTTATATCCCACTACGTTCAGATAAAACAATGCGGCTTTTGAGTGGGTTAGAACAGCGAAGTTTACTTTATATCCCACTACGTTCAGATAAAACTTCATCAACAATCAAAACCTTCGTCTCCGACCTATCTAGCTTTATATCCCACTACGTTCAGATAAAACGATATCGTTATGGTTTGCTAACGATTTTAATTTTTCAACTTTATATCCCACTACGTTCAGATAAAACCATATCATACGAGTAAGAAGTGATTTTGCGGACATTTCACTTTATATCCCACTACGTTCAGATAAAACGCGGTGAGTTCATCGAATCAGAAGCGCTGAAACTTCCAACTTTATATCCCACTACGTTCAGATAAAACTGTATTTGCTTTTGAAATGCGGATTTTCTGCTGTTTTCTTCTTTATATCCCACTACGTTCAGATAAAACTTCCCAATTTCTTTTAATTTTTGTATTTGTGTTGTAATCTTTATATCCCACTACGTTCAGATAAAACTATTGTGAATGAAATTTAACGTTTTAATCCTGAATAGCTTTATATCCCACTACGTTCAGATAAAACCATTGGTTTGAATGGCATGAAAAACGTGGTCGACATCTTTATATCCCACTACGTTCAGATAAAACGTGTTTTTATTAGTTGTATGCATTTATCATATAGTACCTTTATATCCCACTACGTTCAGATAAAACTTGTCCAATATTTCAACTGAATTAATCGCTTGTATTCATCCTTTATATCCCACTACGTTCAGATAAAACTAAAAAAGACACAAACGCCGTCTATCACGTCATTAAAAACTTTATATCCCACTACGTTCAGATAAAACGTAGAAATACCAAAGGGATTGTTATTGAAGTTAGTCGACTTTATATCCCACTACGTTCAGATAAAACTCCACCCACTCTTTTGCAATACGCTTTTTCTTTTGCGGCTTTATATCCCACTACGTTCAGATAAAACCTGGAAATTACCTGTCGCAGGATCAAGTCGCCAAAAGTCTTTATATCCCACTACGTTCAGATAAAACCTTTTCCTATATAAGACGATAGGGTAGACATGTTCGACTCTTTATATCCCACTACGTTCAGATAAAACCCAGACTCCAGCAATATTCTCAAACCAATATATCAACTTTATATCCCACTACGTTCAGATAAAACTCTCGCTTCGCCTGTAAGCTCCCGCATCGCCTGTAAGGCGCCTTTATATCCCACTACGTTCAGATAAAACTCTTCATTCTAGGCAATTTATTAATGTCAATTCTTTCTTTATATCCCACTACGTTCAGATAAAACTTCGACCATATACGGTTTTGCTTCGAAGAACTATTCCCTTTATATCCCACTACGTTCAGATAAAACCTTCTTATTCTATTTCCTGCCTTGGACTCTCACCAGTTTCTTTATATCCCACTACGTTCAGATAAAACGCGGTCGTGTCAAAAATTTGCGCTTTCACGTATAGGCCGCTTTATATCCCACTACGTTCAGATAAAACCGAAGAATACTCATTATTGCAATCAGCTACCCGACAATACTTTATATCCCACTACGTTCAGATAAAACCTGTCCCGTCCGCTTCGTTGATCCGTTTGATAAATTCGCCTTTATATCCCACTACGTTCAGATAAAACTTGCGAAACAGTCTATGTCTTTTACGGACTGGGCGACGATCTTTATATCCCACTACGTTCAGATAAAACGAAGCTTGAACAAGAGCATTATAATGATTCCAGAAGCTTTATATCCCACTACGTTCAGATAAAACGAGCTATATAAGAAAGTTTTGGAACCATTACGATTCTTCTTTATATCCCACTACGTTCAGATAAAACATTTGATGACTTGCTTTTAGTTGTAGTAGGCGTAGGCATCTTTATATCCCACTACGTTCAGATAAAACTCAGGATTTGGCTCAAGATTTGGCTCAGGATCAGAGTCCTTTATATCCCACTACGTTCAGATAAAACGGGTTGGGTCAAATGGAAAATTTAGAAATGATTCCTTTATATCCCACTACGTTCAGATAAAACTTAGTTGTAGAACAGATGGTTAAAGAAGTTCTTGCCCCTTTATATCCCACTACGTTCAGATAAAACGCTGACACCGGCTATGTGATTCCGAAACTTCATCTACCTTTATATCCCACTACGTTCAGATAAAACAGGTGGTGAACAACAACAATGAAAGTAGGTGTTTTCTTTATATCCCACTACGTTCAGATAAAACCTTAGATTTTCGTTTATCATCAATCGAACTAGGATTATCTTTATATCCCACTACGTTCAGATAAAACTGATTAACAACCTTATCGAGATCGAGCGGGATTTTCTTTATATCCCACTACGTTCAGATAAAACCCTGTTTTAACAACAGCACAAAATATTGATGTATCAATATTTTTCTTGAATCATTGATAACACCAACATGTTAACATTTGCAGCAAAGCGGCAGTTGTGTTTTTGCATTAGTACAAAAACAAGCGATTTTTGTTGATATATCAATCATTTTCACTTACTTCACAAAAACGATGGTTTACTGCAACTTTTAGATAAATAACTCATCAAAGTTCTTTTCTTGCCCAAACACTTGCTTTTTAATATTTTTTGGATTTGCCACTTGATAAATATAAATAGAGTCTTCCTCTTTGTCCATAATTAACTCGAGTTCATATAAGCATCTCATCAACAAACTTTTTGAAATCTCGCCTTCAAACACCGAATTTTGCGTCCACGTTAAATATTCTCTCAACTTTTTACATACTTTATTTACTCGCTTCTCTCCTACATCATAGGTAATAATAACAAACATCGCTACCACCACGCTTTCAATGGTTTGTACGGCTCGTCTCCAATAAAATGTTTAATCAGTTTATAGCACTCAAGCCTTATGAAATAGCGATAGCTTACTTTTCGCTTCAACTTGCGATGTTGGACGGAGGTCGATAATTTATCATCCCATTCCTTAATAAACTTCTTCTTTCCTTCTTCATTTAAAAAAACCATGCCCTCCATAAACTCAAAATGCTTTTTCGTAATGATCCGATTATTAATACAAGAGATAATGACAGCATCAACGATAAGCGGTTTGAAAATTTCAGCTAAATCTAAGCACAAAGAGAAACGCTTCGTCGACGGCTCATGTAAAAAACTCACCGTCGGATCGAGTTGAGTTTTGTAAATCTCAGACAAAACTGTTGTATAGCAAAGCGTATTTCCAAATGATATAAGGGCATTTAACGGATCTTGGGGAGGCTGCTTTGTTCTTTTTTCAAAAATAAAGTCGTTCTTTAAAATTGCATTAAACGATTGGTAGTAATGTTGACGGATACGTCCCTCAATGCCCATTAGTTCTTGAATCGATTTGGCTGTTTCTATTTTTTGCACTTCGATTTCTATTCGTTCTACGTATTCTTCTGTTTTCTCTTTATGTCTGCGAATATTCCGTAACATATGATGAACCGCACTTCGCAAAAACGCTTTAGCCACATATAAGCGCTTTTCTAAATCGAGATAATGAGCACTTTGCTGAACAACTGTAAAACCAGACGCCTTTTTATTCCGCGGACAAAACGTTCCAGCATAAAATCCGTAATAGTTAAAAATGTGTAAATGAATATCATGTTGGCTCAAAAAATTTAACAAAGATGAATTTAAGTCGACCTCTCCAAACACATAAAGATTATCCGTTTGATGAACTGAAAGACTCTTCTTATTTTCTTCTTGGTCAAAAAAATAAATTGTATTATCTTTCCTCTTTAATCTTCCGTTTGAAAAAATATAGTGGTCGCGCAACATTTATTCATCACCTTCTAACGCGTAGCAAAATTCATAATACGCACATTTTGAGCAGTACGGCAGTTTCTTTAGAGATGGCGGATGGGGTTGTTGCAAAATTGCGTGTATCTCCTTTATCGCCTTTTCAATCGCTTTTTCGTCTTTTTCTGTCAGCTCAACTTCTTCGATTTTCCGCTCTTTTGTATAGCTAATTAACCCTTTTTTGATAATACCGCGCTTTTTCAACTCATATAAGTAATACAGCATTTGAAAGCGGTCAGCGTCAGACATTTTACTTGAAATTTTGATTTCACGAACATACTCTCCATCTAACGCATCGAGTTTAAATGTATTATCGACTAAAATTTCACGTTCTTCTAATCGTGGATAAGCCCTTTCATGAAGAATTTTTCCTTCGACTACGCGTTCATGCTCGTTTTCCATGGTTATTCCTTTTGTAAATAGCCACAGCTTTCGCTTGCACACCTTATAATATTGCATTTGTACTCCACTCACCATAAACGGTCCATCTCCTCTAGTAAAAGGTAGATAGCGGGGTATCCAGCAAAATTCCCTTGCCTCTTAATTGTTCTCGGTCAAAATCATATTGAACATCAATGATATAAATATAATCAAAAGGTTTCGGCAGCCGCTCCGATACATACTTTTCCGCAACAAAACGATTGACGCTCACTGTTTTACCTTCAATTTCCATTCTCAAACGAAGCCGTTCTTTAAAATTTCGACAAGCGGTATAAGTGTCGAACATGTCTACGATTTGATCATAAATGCGACGTGGCATGACTTGAATATTTTGGATATCTCGCAATTTTTGTTGTGCTTCTTTCTTATTCATTCCATATGGATCCAAGTTATCAAACATATCTAGGGCAGCTTCGAATTCTTGTAAAAACGTTGTTCCTATTAGCCGTTTTCGTTCGTACAGTTGTTTCACCATCTCCACTTTTGCACGTTCATCAAGAATTTGACCATGGTACGGTTGCAGTAGTTTTATACTCTCATTAACTAGATGCTCGTTATATACATTCGGTATACCGGAAATGTTTTCTGTAAAAATATGAACATTACACTTTTCACTATTTAAAATGCGTTTGCGATAACAGCGCCCAAGCCGCTGAAACAAGCTGTCGAGTGTGGACATCTCCGTAAATAAATAATCAAAGTCAATATCGATACTCGCTTCTACAAGCTGCGTCGTAATCCAAATTCCCTTCTCCTTGTTATCATTAAATTCTTTAATTCTTCGTTCTAATCGTTGTCGATCTTCTTGTGTAAATTGAGAATGAAGCAAATAAACCGAAATATTTTGTTCATTTTCGGATAATTCCTTATATAACTCTATGGCACGACGCACGGTATTGACGATGACGAGTACTTGGGACGTTTGCGCAAAGGTGATCATGTCTTTGATTCCATCCGTAATCTCTCTGCAATGAAGTTGAATACGATGACGATGTTGTCTTACATCAATAAATTCGCCAAATGCGTGATCCGTTTCAGCAATAATGTTCCTTTTCTTTAATTCGTCGAGGTACAATGTTGGTAATGTAGCTGTCATAATCATAAATTGACCGCCAACTTGATGAATCATTTCCAACGCCTTAATGAGCATGGCGGCGATTTTTGGATCGTATGCTTGAATTTCATCAATGACGATTTTCGCATTCGCCATGGTTGCTAATTCCTTTTCAAAACCGCGATAATAAAATGGAAACTTTAAAATTTGGTCAATTGTTGTCATAAGCAGCTTCATCGATAGTTGTTGAGATTGCTGTTTAACTACTTCCCAGTTTTCTTCGCCTTTTTCCGCCAAATAATGAACACTCGTGGAATGCAATAGTCCAACCGCATCGTATTTCATTTTTTCTCTAATTCTTTCGTAAATTGCGTTAATACTAACCCGAAGCGGCAATGTAAAAAACGCTTTATCATCGCCGATCCATAAAAGAGCCGCTTCCGTTTTTCCCATACCTGTTTGTGCAATAGCAATCACATTTTTCTTTTGGTTTGCCTCTGCAAACTGTTGCAATTCGTTTTTCTTAAATCCTTGCCTCTCCATATAGCGATTGACGCTTAGGCCGACCGACTTATGAATATCCATTTCCACTGGGATATGAGCAGATGCTGCATGATCTAAACGGTGCAGGATTCCTTTTAACAATACATACTTCCAAAACTGTTCTCCATCATGAATGGTGTAACGCTTTAATAAACGGTCGACAAATCGATATGATAGTTTTTCCGTCATAGGTAATTTCATATGCTCCGAAATTTTATTAAGTTGATTTTTAATATCTGTTTCAAAAACATGACGAATCATCTCCTTATCGGGAAGTTTATCTCGTTCATGATGATAGCCAACAGCATGAATGAGTAAACGGCTCTCTTCTTTCGTAAGATTTAGCGATGAGAATGGAATCATTCCGACTGATAAATAATTGTGCGGTACATCGACATCGCAATCTGTTTCAAAAATGTTTTCACGAATGGCATGGCGTATTTTATTTTGAAATACAGTATTCGCTTTTCCGACATCATGATATTCTACAGCAAGATGAAGCAATTCCCACATTCTTTCATCAAAGTGCACGAGTTTATGCCCGTAACTCGTTTTTAATAACTCCAAATTATAAAGAAGACGATCCGTATGTTCACGAATCGTCTCTTTTGTTTCTGACTTTGCATAGAAGGTCATTGTCACACCCCGCAATACTACAAGTGATAAAACACAAGTTTCCCATCTTCATCTACTAAAGTGCCTTCAGGAGCTGTCGTTCCTTTTAATACATATCCAACGTGGACCGTTTCCCATTGACGAATGCCGTTAACAACCTCGTATTTCCAATTTAATTGGTAAGGAATATTTCTTGTTTCTTCATCAAGCAACTGCTTTGGAATATAGGCATTGTAGTGTAATTCTTTTTCTTCATCAAGTTCACTGACATGAACAAACTTATACTCATCAATTCTGACTAAATCTTCCCAACGTCCCAAACTATAATGACAATTACCTCTTTCAATCGCTTGAACCATTTTTTCAAGAACATCTTGTTCCGCATCTATATGAATAAGTAACTCGACATGATAAAGAAGATGGGTATACATCGGCATTGTCGTAATTTCGTTTTTATCATAAGAAAAATTTAGATTGCGAATCCCGTCTAATACAAGTGGAAAACTTGTCATTTCTTTCTTCTTAAAAAAATAGTGCCTCTGATAATCAAGTAACTTTGCTTCATACTGTCCTTGAATGCTAAGGCGCATCGGAATAAATTCATTCGCATTCATAAGCGCATGCAACATCCCCTTTACCGTTGAATACGGCGGTAATGGGTAAGTTTCCGCTACTTTGGAAGCAAATGGCTTTTTATAACAGGCTGTTTCCTGAAACAACTTCAAACGCAGTGCTCTCATATTTATACACCGTAATATTCTTGAATTTGTTTTGAAAGGTATTGGAAAAATTGTTCAATTGACAATACTTTATCGGCAAATAAATCCGAAAACTCCCCTTCATTCGCAAAAATGCCGCTTAAGAAACCGATGCGCGTTTGTTCACCAATGGCTTGTCCAGCAAATGTTTGTTCCATTGTTTCTGAAATCGGTTTGGTTTGAATGGCCCATCCTTGTGTTGTAGAAATAAGCTTAATTTTTCCAAGGAAAAATGGATTAGCAACATGATAAACGCCACCGATCATAAATAACGGAGATAAATTCTCTTGGCGACCGCGAATGTTGCGATTTAATACTTTTAAAATATCGAGCAACTGTTGTACCCGTTTTGCTTTTTCATCATTAGGAAGGACAATTTCCCCGTCAACACCGACACGACTTAAATCAATCGTCAATGTGTATGTGTAAAAACTATGATGCTGTTCAATGTTTGCAAGGTTGGCATCCTGACCAATGCGACTTGCGAGTCCCATGTTGTTTAAAAACTCTAAATCGCTTTTATATGGTTCAAGTGAGATCGCATGACTTAATCGCACAACTGCTGGACGCTTTTGTGAGTTTTTATCTGTTTTCAAATAGCCAAACAAATCCATTTCGACGGAATCTTCAATTGTTACGTCTTTCTTAAATTGAACCACTCCGCTCGCTTTATCGACCGTGTTTAAATTCCAATTGAACAACTCATTCCCTAAACGCACAATATCATATCGGATACTTTGTCGCGATGCATACGTGTATACTTCCCCGTTGCCGCGATGGAATTTTTTTAATTCAGAAATGTTTGCAATTCCTTCTCCATAGTTTAACGAATTCGCTTGAAACACAACGGTCATGGACAATGCTTTTGTCATGATACAACGTCCTCCTGTTCTTCTTTAAAGTTAGTAGATAATAATCCGGAAATGAATGCGTTTGCAACAGTAGAAAAATCTAAGTCCCTCTCATGTAAAGCATTTAAAAAAATAGGTGCAATCGGTCGATCAACCGACATGTGTATGCGAAGAAGCGCATCCATAAAGCTCTCTTTATTTCCTGCCTTCGCTGCATTCAGCAGACGATACGCAATGCTCATTACTTTTTTGTCCGAACCGTTTGCCGCTTGCATGAAAGCTGCACGAATCTCTTGACCACTTCGAAACAATGCACTGACTCGTTTATCTGTACTTGACATATCTTTCACTCCTTTTTTCAACTGCATAATTCGATTCCTTTCCCGAACAGCGATGTATGGGCCGATATGTGAATATCCTTTTTCAATGCAATAACGCAAATATTTATAAATGACAATAGCAGGGTCTGCGCCGCGCAGAACATATTGAACAAAATGTTCACGGTATTCATAAGGTTGAATATAATCCAACTTATTACCGTACTGTCGAAAATAGTGAGCTAAATACAATGGCAAATGATAATAATGCAAGTGGGTTTTTTTGCTGTCATAGTCAGAGGAAAACTCCAAGAAAAATAAATGATCTGTTACATACTGCGCTTCTTTTGTTACGCTTTGCACTAGTTTGCTAACAATCTGGTCAAACGGTTCTTTCTGTTGTTTTAATTGCTTAAAATGATTATTTTTTTGTAAAATTTCCGAGAAAGTAGCATCCGTTTGGACAAATCCAGCATAAGTGCGATACTCACTTTGTTCATCGAATCCTTCTTTTTTCAAGTAGATGGCCGCTCCTGCGGGTGCAAAAAATAACACCAATTTCGCCAAAGAACAAATCGGTTTAGGCTGTCGATCTTCAAGATTCCAGTTAAAATTGAACGCATTATTCTTTGCTACTCCGATTGGTGAGAACACCATTTCCTCAAAGTTGTAAAAGGCAACATGATCAGACAAAAGCAGACATTTGTTCATTATGTTCTTCGCATCAGACTGAATATCTTCTAGTGTTTTTGCTTTCCATGCCTTTTTTAAAGCTCTAAAAGGCTGATAATTTTTATGATCATCCAAAAACGTCATAATTTCCTCGGAAGACTGTGCGCTCGCTAACACTTGTTCAAATCTTAAATCATAAAATGCCGGTGTAACATAATCCTTTTGAAATTCTTCGATATGTCCTTCTAAATCTAGGCTGTTTTTAGACACATTCAGAAAAGAAACTTGTCCAAAAAACGATTTTAATATCGCCGCTTTAAAATAATTGAGAGTAAGCTTCTCGTTAATTTTTGGTTCATGAATAATGGCTTGAAAGGTATTCACGCAAGCTACTAAATCATTCAAATTCTCGTATTTTTTTATTAGCTTTAACGTTTCTAAAACATTTTCTAATTGTTCGTGAGAAAAATACTTGAGTGCTTTTTTTCCTGTGTTGTTCATCGTTTCTTTGATGGTTGATAAGGCATATTTAAATTGCTCCTCTTTTTGTGCCTGCTTTATGTAAAGCTGTAATTTCTCACATTCTCGTTTCGCGACACTATATTCATCGAGCAAGTACAAAAAATACGCTTTCGGCAACTGTGGAAGCACGTTAATGTCGAGCTCTAATCCCCACGGTTGAACAACGATGCTGTTTTTGTACTGAGGAGCAATGATTTCATGTTTAAGTCCGTACTCAAACACTCGGTAAAGTCCGACGAGTCCCATTGTAATCATCCATTCTCCCATACGAAGTTCTACTTTCATCCCCTCACCTCCTCAACCTCAAGCTGTCCAAAACCTTGATTACGCCTTTTTGACAGACCAAGCTGGTACAATAATTGTAAATCTTCAGGATGTCCTTGAACGATAAATTGTCCATGATATGCAGTAAAATATAGATAACAATTGTCTCCTTTTTCTTCTGCAAACTGATGATTCGATTCTTTTACCACTATTTTCTTATAACGTAACGGACGAACGGAAAGAGGACTTTGCAATCCTTTCCCTCGATACTCAAATAAAATGAGGTTTGCTAAATAATTCAAATGCTTTGGATAATCAACTTGATCTGGTGAAACAGGGGCACCATGTTCGTCCTCAACTAATATCGGGGACAACGTTCGAAAAACAACTGTTGAACTTCGAAACTGCTTTTCTTTCAACAATCGAACATTTTCTTTTCTAAACTCGTATTCTTTATAAAAAAATGTTTTTTTCTGCTGTAGCCCATTATATAAATGCATTAAAAATTCATAGTCTGGAGAGCTAAACGTAACATTCATCCCATCTAAATGTATTTCATCGCCCATAATCTTAAAGTTTTTTAAGTAAACAGAAAAAACAAAAGGCTTTGTTTTTTGTCTTTTTTCAGAATAAAAATAGTTGCAGTATTCCTGATTCGATGTTCGTAACGCCTCCTTAATGATTGATACAATTGCCATTCGATAACAAATAGGAATTTTGCTTACGCGAAAAAAACAAGAAAACCTCATAAAATCCCTCCTAATATAAGAAAAATATACCATGAAAAAGTAGAATTATAAACAAAAAAGTAAGATTTTGGAGAAAAATGCAACAAAAAAAACCAAGCGTTCCTGTTTACGCTTGGTTTATTTTGCTTCTACGCTCACTTCAGCTGTAATAACTAACGCAATCGTTGCTGTAATAACTAGCGCCATGGTAATCGCAAACATCGCTTTTTCCTCCCTTTTCCCTCTTTTCTTTTATTGTACATGGAGGAGAAAGCGTTTGCGGCAGGCATTTTTGAACAATTTGTTACAATGTCATTGAATCGTCTTCATCTTTTAACACGCGAACATATGTGAAGGAGCGATTCAAAAAATAAAGCGAAACACCCAAAAATAGTCCAACAATGATCAGGACAAACGGTTTTTGTTCCGCTGCTAAAGCACCTGGAATAATCGTGCCGAGATAAAGCAATGCGCTTAACGCAAGCAAAACGACACTATATGTTTGATAATCATTTGCTTTGTCTCGCAAATCTTTTTTCTCTTTTTCGCTCATATGGATTCCCCACTTCCCTCACTTCTTTTCTCAATGTATCACAGCGAGGGAAGAAGTGGGGAATGTAATTTATGCCAATGCTTGCGCTAAATCTTCAAGCAAATCTTCGACATCTTCTAAACCGACAGAAATGCGGACAAGTCCATCGGTAATGCCAAGTTCTTCACGGCGTTCTTTTGGAATAGAGGCGTGCGTCATTTTCGCTGGAAGCGAAATTAAGCTTTCGACTGCCCCTAAGCTTTCCGCAAGCGTGAAGTAGCGAACACGCGCTAATAATTGTTCCGCTTTTTCGCCGCTTCCGACGTCGAACGAAACCATGCCGCCAAAGCCGCGCATTTGTTTTTTGGCGATTTCATGATTTGGATGTGATGGCAATCCTGGATAATACACCTTTTTCACAGCAGGGTGCTGAACGAGAAACTCGACAATTTTTCGCGTATTCGCCTCGTGTTCTTCCATGCGAATGCCTAACGTTTTTATGCCGCGCATTAACAGCCATGAATCATGCGGCCCGAGAATGCCGCCTGTTGAGTTTTGAATAAAATGTAAATCGTTCGCTAGTTGTTCTGAATCAACGACAACAAGACCCGCAACGACATCGCTGTGTCCGCCTAAATATTTCGTTGCGCTATGAAGGACAATGTTGGCGCCGAGCGCAAGCGGTGTTTGCCAATATGGCGTGCTAAATGTATTGTCGACAATGAGCAATAACCCGCGCTCTTTTGCCAGTTTCGCCGCTTGTTCAAGGTCAGTGATTTTTAACAGCGGATTCGTTGGCGTTTCAATGTAAATCGCTTTTGTGTTTGGACGAATGTTTGCTTCGATATTGGCGATGTCGCTTGTATCGACAAACGTTGCTTCAAGCCCTAAACGATTGAGCACTTTTGTCATGACGCGATACGTTCCGCCATACACATCGTCCGTTAAAATGACGTGATCGCCGCTGTTAAAGAGCATCATAACCGCGGTAATCGCTGCCATGCCTGAACTGAACGCAAATCCTGCATAACCTTCTTCAACGTCTTTAATGAGCTCTTCTAATGCATGGCGAGTCGGGTTGCCTGTTCGCGAATATTCATATCCTTTATGTTTTCCGACTCCTTCTTGTTTGTACGTGCTTACTTGGTAGATCGGTACAGACACCGCGCCTGTATGCGGATCGCCGGAAATGCCGCCATGAATGAGTTTTGTTTTTCGACGCACCTTATATCCCACCTTCATAAATGTTTTTGCTTAAATAACGTTCGCTGCTGTCTGGAAAAATCACGACGATGTTTGTTCCTTTTGGCGCTTGTTCCGCCTCAATCATCGCCGCATGGAATGCCGCGCCTGATGAACTGCCGACAAGCAATCCTTCTTTTTGTGCCAGCTCTTTCACGCGGCGAAACGCATCTTCATCTTTAATCGTATGAATCGCATCGAAATACGAAGGATCCATATATTCAGGCAAAAATTCCATCCCAATGCCTTCCGTTTTGTGCGGTCCCGGCTCGCCGCCGTTCAAAATGGAGCCTTCTGGTTCCACAATGACCGTTTTAATCGCCTTGTTTTTCTCCTTTAAAAATTGAGCCGTTCCCATAAACGTTCCGCCCGAACCTGCTCCGGCAACAAATATATCAATTTTTCCGTCTAATTGTTCCCAAAGCTCTGGACCGAGCGTTTTGTAATAAGTTCGCGGATTCGCTGGATTGCTGAATTGTTGCGGGCAGTAGGAGTTTGGAATTTCTTTTACAAGCTCTTGCGCTTTGCGAATCGCTCCTTGCATTCCTTCGCTTGTCGGCGTGTTGATGATCGTTGCTCCAAGCGCCTTCATGAGCTGTTGTTTTTCGACACTAAACTTTTCAGGAACGCAAAAAATCACGTTAATGTTTTTCCCAATCGCCGCTAGCGCTAAGCCGATTCCTGTATTTCCTGCCGTCGGTTCAATAATCGTTCCGCCTTCTTTTAGCTTTCCGCTCTCAAGCGCATCCCGCAATAATTCTTGGCCGAGGCGGTCTTTAATGCTGCCGCCTGGGTTAAAATATTCCAGCTTCGCAAACAAACGAACGCCCTCTGGAAGAGGAAATTGCGTAATCTCAACGATTGGCGTTTTTCCGACTAATTCATGAACGCTCTTCGCTACTTTCATGTTGTCACTCCTTTTATGATATGCAAAAAGGAGAGAGCATTCCCTCTCCTATGAACGTTTTAACTCGTTGACCATCGCTTGCACGAGCTGTGAAGAATGAAGCGCTGCTTTATGCAAAAACTGTTCAAAAGAAACGTTCGATTCTTTGCCGGCAATATCGGAAAGCGCGCGAATAATCACAAATGGAACGCCGAATTGGAAGCATACTTGCGCAATCGCTGCCGCTTCCATTTCCACGGCATATAACTCTGGAATTTGCTTGCGAACGAATTCGACGCGCGCAGGATCGTTCATAAACGAATCGCCTGTCGCAATCAATCCTTTTGCAACTTGAACATCACGAATTTGTTCTGCACTTTTTTCTGCTATTTCAATCAATTTCTCATCAGCCGCATAGCGAGCAGGCATGCCCGGCACTTGCCCGTATGCGTATCCAAATGCCGTTACATCCACATCGTGATGAACAACTTCTGTCGAGATGACAATATCGCCAACGTTTAGTGATGATAAAAATCCTCCCGCTGAACCTGTATTGATTACAACATCTGGCTTAAATCGCTCAAGCAAAATCGTTGTCGACATCGCCGCATTGACTTTTCCAATTCCTGACTTTAATAAAATGACGTCAACGCCGTCTAATGTCCCTGTAGAAAATTGACAATTGGCAATCGTCGTTTCTTGACGATCGGCTATCTTTTCACGTAAGATGGCAACTTCTTCTTCCATCGCCCCAATAATTGCTACTTTCATCATTTCGACCTCTTTCAATTATTGTTTGACAGCCTCCATTAACCAAACGAAGCGGTTAAGCGATGTAAATGTAACAGAAAAACCGTGTTTTGTAAACATTTTTTCAAGCGCTGGCAACGTTGTATAATACTCGCGCTCTAAATCTTCAGCTAATTGATAAAAACCGCGTTCTTTCGCCTCGATAATCATTTGCTTAAACGCTTCTTGATCGGCAAAGGCTGTATCAGCAAACACTATTTTACCACCTTTGCACAGCAACTTTCCATACTTGCCAATCGCTTGTTCTTTTTCTTCATCGGTCAAATGATGGAACGCATATGTGCTGACAATCGTGTCGATTGGTTCATCTGGCAATGGAAAGTTTAAAAAGTCGCCATCTTGAATCGAAACGCTGTCTCCTAGCTTTTCAAGCGCTTTTTCGCGCATCGGTGCAGAAGGATCAATTCCATACACTTTTTTTCCTCTTTCAAGCAGCTTTTTCGTTAAATTTCCTGTTCCGACTCCAAATTCTAATACAACGTTTCCAGCCTTTTCAGCAACTGTATTTAAAATGTCATCATATCGCTCAAACACTTCACGATATTCATCGTCGTGTCCGCTTACAGATTGATCATATGAATCTGCCCATGTTGTAAATAAGTCAACAAATTCTCTTCCCATGTTGTCACGCTCCAATAATTTTTATAATTCCTATAAGTATACTATGAATTAAAACTAAAGCTGTTCTTAATCTATCATAACTTTTTCTTTTCTTCAATTGAAATGTGTTAGACTATATAGATTCAAGTTGAGTTTCCGACATATCTCATCATGAATAGAAGACCGCTTTTCTGTCATTCCCTGAATGAAAACACCACTTCCATTGATGTAAAACCATGCGCCAAAAGGAGGTAAGACGATGAATTTGTCATTTGACTTAATTGAAGATAAAATTGAGTTTTTTGAAGCAGACGATTTAGCAACGTTGGAGAAAAAAATTAACGAGCAAATTGAACATAATAAAGCCATTTTGCTTGAGGTGCATCACGTTTCTCATCAAATGCATGTAGCGGAAAACGGACAGCGTTTTTACAGCGCGGTCGTCCATTTTAAAGCAAAAAAACGATAAAAGAGCGCCATATAAGGCGCTCTACTCGCGATTTCTTAATTGTTGAACTTTTGTCGGTTTCCATCCTTGCTCCGTGACCCATTCAATAAATACTTTGTAATGTTCGCTTTGATCTTTTGTTGAAATCGTTGCGACCGCTTTATTCGGTCCATTGTTTCCAATAAACCAAACAATCATGTCCGAAGAAGGAATTCCTGTCGCATAGCTAATCGCGTCAATCATTTCTTTCCAATCGACGGAGTTTTCATCAAAGGTTGTCACGTGTGGTTCTGTTTGCGTTGTTCCGATCGGCTCCCATGACGGATTGACGATCTCGCGAATGACGTTCGAATTCGGATCATCGATCGTGATTTCTTCTACCTCTTGTTCTTCCGCTTCTTCATCTTTCTCTTCATCTTTCTCTTCATCTTCTTGTTTCTGTCCAATTTCAAACTCATCTTCATTTTTTGTCATTTGTTCGACAGTCGCTTTTTCTTCTGTGGCTGTTTTTTCTACACGGTGCTCATCCGAAAAAAACAACTTCCATCCGAAAAATAAAATAAGCGCAAATACAAAAGTGATCAATGTATTTAAAATACGATTTACTTTTCTCTGTTTCGATCTTTGTGCAAAGCGGCTGTTTGTTTTCGTCTGTTTCACCGTTCATCCCTTCCTTTCTCTTGAAGCTGATCCAACTCATAAATGGCGCGGACAATATCAGCAAAAACCGCATTGGTCACCGCCTTAGCCGACTCTGTTTCTAATTGTACCACAACAAGCGCATATTTCGGTTGTTCACTTGGAAAATAGCCCGCAAACCATTTATTAACAATCTCTTTCCGGCCTGTTTCAGCCGTTCCTGATTTTCCTGCAACGGAATATGGCAATGATTGAAAGGCTCGACCTGTTCCGCGTTGATGTTGAACAACCTCGCGCAACAGCTGCTGCAATTGTTCGATCGTATCACGCTGCAACGTTTCATCGGTCAATGTTTGTTCTTGAAATTCAAAAAAGGTCGTCCCATTTTTATACATCATTTTCTTTGCTGCACGCACTTGCTTCACTTCTCCCCCTCGGGCGATCGTTGCCATCATATTGGCAACCGCTAGCGGGGAAAGGCGAACATCTTTCTGTCCGATTGCGGTTTGCGCGATTGCAAGCGGAACTTTTTGATCCTGCTCATTTGCCCAAATCGTTCCTTTCTTTTCTTCGGACAGCGGACGAAAATCATGAAAATGATACACACGGCCATTCCAACCGACAAGAGAAAAAACGCCTAATTTTTTAGCATATTGCTCCAATATATCGTTTTCTTTTTGCACAAGCTCTTTTCCTAATATTCCAAACGTATTGTTGCAGCTAACCGCAAAGCTATCTTTAAACGAAAGAAATGAATCATCATCCTCATCATTAGGTTCGCCGTTAATTTTTTTGCTGCAGTCAAAGGTTCGTTCAGATGGCACAAGCCCTTTTTCAATAGCAGCCGCAGCAACAACCACTTTAAAAATGGAACCGGGAATTTGCGGGAGCAATGCTTGATTTTCAGCGGCACCATCTTTGTAAGGATCGTCCTCATCCATTTCCGGTACGCTCATGAGCGCCAAAATATCGCTCGTTTGTACATCAAGCAAAACAACGGCCCCTTTCTCCATGCCATGCATTCGTACAATATCTTCAACTTCCGCTTGCAATGAACGATCCATCGTCGTTTGAATGGTAATGGGATAAAAAGGATTCGCCTGTTCCATATATTTCACATCCATTCCAAATAGCGGTTCCCCGCTTCCATCCACATGGTAAAGCAGCTTCGTTTCTCCATCTTGAATTAAAAATTCATCAAAAGCACTTTGTAGTCCAGAGACCCCAATTTTTGTTTTCGCCGATAATTTTTTATCGGGATAGCGCTGCTGGAATAATGTTTGATTTTCTCCGAGCAACCCGATGAGATGTTGGGCATATTTTCGCTCAAGCGGGTATTGTTTCTTGACAGCCATCACTCCTGGAATGCGCAAATCGTTAATTTTTTTCATTTGCCGTTCCGTTAAGCGAAACGGCTGCTCGTTTACGAACAAAATAAATGGCGCTTTTGCCTCATGAAGCTGATCGATGATCGTTTGCTTCGAAATAGACAAAACGGTTGCCACTTCTTCTATTGGCCAATCGATTTTCTTTAAAAACGGGAATAAAACTAAACTTGGGATATAGTCATACGTTAACGGTTGTTCGTTTCGATCAACGAACATTCCTCGACCGTCATCAATGATCATTTGCTGTGTCCGCTGCTCGACACTTGCTTCAATTAAGTTCATTCCATGAAACGATTCTGTGCTCACAAGCTGAAGCTGAACAAGCCGCCCAAGCAAGAGAAAAAACATCATTTGTATGATGAATAAAACAAACAACATTCGCTTTTTGGTCATAAAAAACACCTCGTCTTCATTGTCGACGAGGTGTTACATTTTAAAACCTATTTAACAGCAATGATTTTGACAAGCATTTCGCCGCCCGGTGTTTGCACCGTTACTTCTTCACCAACGCGTCTTCCAAGCAGTGATTTTGCGATTGGAGAATCGTTTGAAATTTTTCCTTCAAACGGATCCGCTTCAGCGCTTCCAACGATCGTATATGATTCTTCTTCCCCATCTGGAAGCTCAACAAACGTAACCGTTCTTCCTAATGAAACGATATCAGAGCTTTCTAAATCTTCTTCAATAATTTTCGCATTGCGAATCATATTTTCAAGCATTTGAATTCGTGATTCAACAAATGCTTGTTCATCTTTTGCTGCATCGTACTCTGAGTTTTCGGATAAGTCGCCAAAACTGCGCGCAATTTTAATGCGCTCAACAACTTCTTTGCGTTTGACCGTTTTTAAATATTCAAGTTCTTGCTCTAGTTTCTCTTTCCCCGCTTTTGTCATCGGATATTCTTTTTCCATTGCCATATCCTTCACTCCTTTTTATTTATGTAAAATGTACGAACGGATTCATTCGTTCGTACAAACAGCGGAAAAGTTTGTATATTATCTATGCTATGTTATTACAAAATAGACTTTTGTTCAAGAATCGTTTGAATTTTTGTTACCATTAAATCGATGGCGACTTGATTATGTCCGCCTTCTGGAATGATAATGTCCGCATACCGTTTCGTCGGTTCAACAAACTGATTGTGCATCGGGCGAACAACGTTTACATATTGTTCGATCACGGATTCAAGCGTACGGCCGCGCTCTTTAATATCGCGGAGCAAGCGGCGAATAATGCGAATATCCGCATCTGTATCAACGTACACTTTAATATCCATTAAATTGCGCAATCGCTCATCTTCTAATACAAGAATCCCTTCTAAAATAATGACATCTTTCGGTTCGACATGAATGACTTCTTTTGAACGCGTATGCAACGTAAAATCATAAACCGGTTTTTCAATCGGTTCGTAATTCAACAATTTATGCAAATGTTCAATTAACAAATCATTATCAAAAGCGAGCGGATGATCGTAGTTTGTTTTCAATCGTTCTTCAAAAGGCAAGTGACTTTGATCTTTGTAATAATAATCTTGTTCAAGCATTAAAATCGAATGTCCTTGAAAATGTTCGTAAATCGCCTTTGTTACGGTTGTTTTCCCCGAACCGGAGCCCCCTGCGACTCCGATTACAACCGGTTTCTTCCTCATGTTAGTGCCCCTTTCTCATCATGTTGTATGGGAAAACTTCACGATCGACTTTAAATCGAACAATTTGCAACGGATGACGAGCGGCGTCTAACTCATTTCCGTCTTCATCCCAAATTTTTTCAATGACTTGTGTAAAATTCTCGATTTCCGGTCCGAAAAATTCAACTCGGTCGCCCGGCTTGAAAAAGTTGCGTTGTTGCAATGTCACCATCTTTGTTTCCTTATCATAGTCTAAGACGAGTCCAACGAAATCGTACGTTGTCTTTTTGCTATGAACGCCAAACATTTGCTCTTTATATCCTGGCACACCTTCAAAAAATGCTGGTGCCGTATCGCGGTTTGCGCACTTATCCAGTTCATCAAGCCATTCTTTTTTAATGACAAAGTTGTCTGGATCCGCGCAGTAAGCGTCGATTACTTTTCGATACACGCTCACGACCGTTGCAACATAGTGAATCGATTTCATTCGTCCTTCGATTTTTAAGCTGTCAATGCCTAGTTCAATCATTTTCGGAATCGATTGAATGAGGTTCAAGTCTTTTGGACTCATTGCAAACGGATCATCGTTTTCATCGAATAGAGGGATCTCCTTATCTCCTTCAAGCTTGTACAGATCATAATCCCAACGGCATGATTGACAGCAACCGCCGCGATTGGAATCCCTTGCTGTCATATGGTTGCTTAAAACGCAACGGCCAGAGTAAGCAATGCACATCGCTCCGTGAATGAACGTTTCGATTTCAATATCCACTTTTTCTTTAATTTCACGAATTTCTTCGGCGCTCGTTTCCCGTGCAAGTACGACGCGCTCCAACCCTTCTTCTTTCCAAAACTGCACCGCTTTCCAGTTCGTGAGCGATTGCTGTGTACTTAAATGCACTTCAAGCTTTGGAGCAACACGGCGAGCCGTCTCAATAATAAGCGGATCCGCCACGATAATGCCGTGTACGCCCGCTTCTTGAAGCCCTTGTAAATACTCCTCTAAGCCTGGAATGTTTTCATTATGGGCATAAATGTTGGTCGTCACATAAATTTTTGCTCCATACTTGCTTGCAAAGCGTACGCCTTCCGCCATTTCTTCTAATGTAAAGTTATCCGCATTAGAGCGCAGACCATACTCTTGTCCGCCAATAAAAACAGCATCCGCGCCATAATGAACAGCCACTTTCAGCTTTTCTAAGTTGCCTGCAGGAGCAAGCAACTCTGGCTTTTTCACGATGACGCGCTTGCCATTGATGATTTTGGAAATTTTATCATTTTTGAACATAACGATCTTTCCCTCCCTTTCTTTAAAATTTAGTACACCGTTTCTTTAAAGAAAAAGCCTGTATCTAACGGACGATGGGCTGGTTGGATCGCTTCGATTTCAGCTAGTAAATCTCCCTTTACTTGACGATATTTTTCGCGATCTTCGGCGCATAAATCGATGGCAAGGCGATATTTTTTCGTTACTTCCGTAATATACGATGGTTCATGAAGAATGCCGTCAATTTTAAAACTGTCAATTTCGGCATCGATCATCTCTTCTAATTCATCGATGATGCAAATATCGTTTGGGCTCATAATATGCGTGCCGTTTTCATCTTCGAAAATAGGGTACTTATTATCGCGCTCTTTATCGTAAAGGAACATTCCTTTTTCGTATTTCTTTTTTTCAATTTCCATGACTTTGCCTTGATATTCAAAATAGTTGCCGATGAGCGAGCGCTTCGATTGAAACATACAAGTCATGCCGTGCACTTGCACTTCGATTTCGACTTCGGCATGGCGCTTAATTTCAATAATTTCTTCCATGTTGATTTCGCGGGCAAGCACCGCACGTTTGGCCCCTTTTCGTCCCCAATAGTTGCACGCATACCAGTTTGTTGCCGTCGTTTCTGTATTCCAATGCAACTTCATATGCGGAGCAACCTCGCGCACAGTCATGAGCACGGCAGGATCACCAAACACGATGGCATCAACTTCTTGTTCAGCAAGGAAGCGAACATAATCAGACAATTCATCCACTTTGTCATTATGAAAAAGGGCATTCATTGCCACATATACCTTAACTCCATGTTTTCGCGCAACATTCATCGCTTCAACAATTTGCTCGCGCCCGAATTCACCGGCAAGGCGCAAACCATAGCGTTGCTCACCGATTAAAACGGCATTTGCGCCTGCTTGCGCGAGTTCCTCAATATGCGCGACACTTGTTGGCGTCACGAGTAACTCTGGTTTTTTCACCTTACTCACCTCTTCTTCTGGATATAGCCATTCCGTCTCCGATCGGCAAAATGATTGTTTCGTAACGAGGATGGTTCATTAGCCACTCATTGTACTCACGAATTTTTTGAACGAGCTGGCGAATGCGCTTTTGTTCGATTGGCTGTTCGCTTGCGACTAGCCCCTTAAATAAAACGTTGTCCGTAATAATGATGCCCCGCTCCGTTAAAAGCGGTTCATATAATTCAAAAAAACGGCGATATTGCCCTTTGGCCGCATCGATAAACAATGCATCAAACGGCCCTTTTTCCGCTACTTGATCGCTTAACTCGAGCGCATCGCCAAATAACACTTCAATTTGTTCGCTCGTTTTTGTTTCATTCACGTAAAGAAGCGCTTGTTTATATCGTTCTTCATCGCGTTCAATCGTCACAATTTTCGCATTCGGTAACACCTTTGCCATGCGAATGGCTGAGTAGCCGATCGCTGTGCCAATTTCTAAAATTTTTTTCGGATTCGCGATTTTTAATAGATGCAACATCGTTTCGATTCCAACTAAATCCATAATCGGCACATGATGCTCTCGTGCATAATCTTCCATTTTTAAAATGGCTTCCTCGCGCTCAGGAAGTAACGATTGAATATATTCAACAATTTCCTTATTTACCAACGAATAATCCTCCTCGTAAAAATAAGAGTTCAATGACATTGAACTCTTATTTTCGTCACGATCCATAACTTTATATATACTACCATAAAAACAACAGAAATGCGAAGATTTTTTATTGCTTGCCAATGTATTTCGCTTTTTCTCGATTATGTTCGTCGAGCGTTTTCGTGAAAATGACTTCCCCTGTTGGCGTTGCTAAAAAGTAAAAATAGTCCGTGTCCGCTGGATGAAGAGCGGCATTGATTGACATCTCGCCCGCATTGGCAATCGGACCTGGCGGTAAACCACGATGAAGGTATGTGTTGTATGGCGAATTTACTTTCAAGTCTTTGTAATACACTCGTTCTTTATGTTTGCCAAGGGCATATAAAACGGTTGGATCTGTTTGTAACGGCATTCCTGCTTGCAAGCGATTATAAAAAACGCTCGCAATTTTTTCACGGTCTACCTTTTCTGTCGCTTCTTCTTCGATCAGTGACGCCATCGTTAATAATGTATGGACCGTCAATCCTCTTTCTGTCATTTCCCCTTCATATTTCACTAACACTTCTTCTGTCTTAGCGAGCATCGCTTCAATGATTTGTTCAATCGAAGGCTTCTTTTCGCTGAATGAGTACGTCGCTGGGAATAAATAGCCTTCAAGCGGATAGCGAATGTTTTTATTTAAAATTTCCGCAGATAAAACCGTCGGATATTTTTTCATTAGCTCTTCAATGTAGCGGCGATCATTCATTTTCGCCATAATTTCTTCGCGGGAGTAGCCTGTTTTTTGTGCAATAATGGTGGCAATTTGCGTTAATTGTTTTCCTTCCGGGATAATAATTTTTAATTTGGCCGGTTTGATTACTTTTCCCGTTTTTAATGTTTCCACAATTTCAGCTAACGTCATCGCTGGAGTTAATGTATAGTCGCCCGCTTGAAAATCAGCGTGATTTTTGAATTTTACGTAGTAGCGAAAAACCGTCGCATTTTTTATGATTCCTTTCTCTTCTAAAATCGAAGCGATATCATAAACAGATGAACCGATTGGGATGGATACTTTAATTTGTTGTTGGCTATTTGGATTGACAGGTTTCAAAGCTGATTGAATATATAAATAACCGCTAATAATGGCGGCAATCATCAATACGATGATCGGAATAGCGACAAATAACACGATTTTTCGAACGGTTTTAGCTTCTTCTTGCTGATCCAGCCACGCTTCGTTTTCCATCATTCATACCTCCCCCCCTCACTCTTGTCATTATACTACAAGTTGTTACATTTTTCGCTAGTCGTTTCAATCATGTGTGCATTCAAGTTTTTAAGGGAAACCCTTCCCGTTCCGCTTTTCTGTACCTTCCCATAAGCATTTTACTCAGTCTATGCATAGTATTGGCAAAATCTCAAAAAAGAAGCTGACCAGTATTTGGTCAGCTTCTCCTTTATTCTTCCTCTTCTTCGCCGAGGAACGTATTCAACATTTCTTCAATCATATCCCATTCTTCTTCTGTTTCAATCGGCTGAAGCTCACCTGCTTGGCCGTCTTCACCAGGGATAAAGGAAGAAGCATGAATTTCAATTTCTTCTTCCTCGTCGTATTCAGCTCCGATTGGATAGTATAAAACGTATGACTTTCCGAATTCCTCTGATTCAAATGTAAACAATACTTCGCATAATTGTTCGTTGCCCTCTTCGTCAATCACTGTAATATGTTTTTCACCATGTTCCATTATATTCACCTCAAATTTTTATTGTCTAAGTACGACTGTAGAATCATAACAGCTGCCATCTTATCAATGACTTTCTTTCGTTTCTTGCGGCTGACATCGGCCGCAATCAACATGCGCTCAGCCGCCATCGTCGAGAGACGTTCATCCCATAAAACAACCGGTAATGAAAAGGTTTGTTTTAGCCGCTCCGCAAACCGTTGCGTCGCTTCCCCGCGCGGTCCAACCGTCCCATTCATGTTTTTTGGAAAGCCGACAACGATTTCTTCAACGGCATACTGTTCAATGAGTTCACGAAGACGGCCTAAACCGTACTCTCCTTCTTCCTCATTAATTTGAATCGTCTCCACTCCTTGGGCTGTCCAGCCAAGTTCGTCACTTACCGCTACGCCGAGCGTTTTCGCTCCGAAATCTAACCCTAAAATGCGCATCGTTTTATTCCTCGCGATGTTTTCTTAAATAGAATTTCACCAATTCCTCAATTAATTCATCCCGATCAACTTTTCGAATGAGGGTTCGTGCATCTTTATGACGAGGGATGTAAGCTGGATCACCAGACAGCAAATAACCAACAATTTGATTAATCGGGTTATACCCTTTTTCCTCTAATGCATCATATACAGTTAGCAACACTTCTCGGACGTCCGCTTCAAGCGGATCATCAGAGAAGTTAAATTGCATCGTATTATCAAATGAACTCACCGTTCTTTCGCACCCCACTCTCGCATTCAGCAAAATCTGGCATATCCACCTTACATCCATTGTACACCATTCATCCGATTTGTTAAACAGATTTTACCCATTCTTCGACAAAGTTTAGCGCTTGATCCACTTTATTTGGATCTTTTCCGCCAGCTTGCGCCATATCTGCACGGCCACCGCCGCCACCGCCGCAGCGAACAGCGACTTCTTTAATCAGTTTACCTGCGTGATATCCTTTTTCGATTAAATCGTTCGTTACTCCTGCAATGAGGTTCACTTTTTCGTTTTGGATGGAAGCAAGGACAATGATCGCTGATCCTAATTTTTGTTTGAGGTCGTCAACCATTGCACGCAAACCGTTCATATCCGTTCCGCTTACTTTGCTGACAAGAAGCTGAACGCCGTTGACTTCTTTTGCTTTATGAACAAGATTTGCTGCTTCCATATGGCTTAAACGAGCAGAAAGCGATTCATTTTCGCGTTGTAATTCGCGCATTTCGTTCATGAGCGAATCAATTCGACCGAGCAAATCTTTCGGATTTGTTTTTAATTTGTCCGCCGCTTCTTTAAGAAGGGTAATTTGCTCGTTCATGAGACGATAAGCTGCTTTGCCTGTTACCGCTTCAATCCGGCGTGTACCTGCTCCGATTCCAGATTCAGAGACGATTTTAAACAGACCAATCTCTGCTGTATTCGTTACATGGCAGCCGCCGCAAAGCTCTAAACTATAGTCGCCCACTTGGACAACGCGAACAATGTCGCCATATTTTTCGCCAAACAATGCCATCGCGCCCATCGCTTTCGCTTCATCAAGCGGTTTGTAATCAATGTGAACAGGAAGATTGCGCCAAATTTGTTCGTTGACAAGCGCTTCAATTCGTTCTAATTCTTCCGGTTTCACTTGACCGAAATGAGAGAAGTCAAAACGCAAGCGCTCTGGAGCGACAAGAGAACCTGCTTGGTTAACGTGCACCCCTAACACATCTTTTAAGGCTTGATGCAACAAGTGAGTCGCTGTATGGTTTTTAACAATATCTGCACGCGCTGCCTCGTCAATGCGAGCAACGTATGTGTTTTTCGTTTGGATCGTTCCTTTTTCAACAACGATATAATGCAAATGTTGTCCGTTTGGCGCTTTTTGGACATCTTTTACATACGCTTTTGCCGTTTCGCTTTCAATCCAACCGCGGTCCGCAATTTGCCCGCCGCTTTCCGCATAAAACGGCGTTTCGCTTAAAATAACTTGCGCTTCTTCTCCTTCGCCTACTTCATCGACAAGTTGTCCATCTTTCACGATCACTTCCACAACGGAAGAAACAGAAAGCTGGTCATAGCCGACGAATTTGCTTTCAACCGTAATGTCGCCAAGCACGCCGCCTTGCACTTGCATCGAGTCGACTTCTTGTCGTGCTGCACGCGCGCGCTCGCGTTGACGCTCCATCTCTTGCTCAAAGCCTTCGTGATCGACTTTCATTCCTTCTTCCGCTGCATACTCCTCTGTCAATTCAATTGGAAAACCGTACGTATCATACAAGCGGAATACATCTTCTCCAGAGATCGTATCGCTTCCGCGTTCTTTCTCTTTTTTGATCACGCTCGCTAAAATGGCAAGACCTTCGTGAAGCGTTTCGTGGAAGCGCTCTTCTTCATTTTTAACGACTTTTTGAATGAATTCTGCTTTTTCTTTCACTTCTGGGTAATAATCGACCATAATTTCGCCGACGACCGGAACCAATTCATACATAAACGGGCGATGAATATTTAATTTTTTCGCATAGCGAACAGCGCGGCGCAACAGACGGCGCAACACGTATCCGCGTCCTTCGTTAGAAGGAAGCGCTCCGTCGCCAATCGCAAACGTCACCGTACGAATATGATCGGCAATTACTCTAAAGGCAACATCTTTTTCCTCATCTTCGCGATATTTTTCACCAGAAATTTGTTCCGTCGCACGAATGATCGGCATAAATAAGTCGGTATCAAAGTTCGTTGGTACGTCTTGCAAAATCGAACACATCCGCTCCAAGCCCATGCCGGTATCAATGTTTTTCTTTGGCAGCGGCGTATATGTACCATCTGGATTATGGTTAAATTGAGAGAACACAAGGTTCCATACTTCTAAATAGCGCTCATTTTCGCCGCCTGGATACAATTCCGGATCGTTTGGATCGTTTCCAAACTCTTCACCGCGATCATAGAAAATTTCGGTGTTCGGCCCGCTTGGTCCTTCTCCAATATCCCAAAAGTTTCCTTCCAAACGAATGATGCGCTCTTCCGGAAGACCGATTTCTTTATGCCAAATTTCAAACGCTTCTTCATCTTCTGGATGAATCGTAACAGATAGACGATTTGGGTCAAAGCCGATCCATTTTTCGCTCGTTAAAAACTCCCATGCCCAATGAATCGCTTCACGTTTAAAATAGTCGCCAATTGAGAAGTTTCCAAGCATCTCAAAGAAAGTATGGTGTCGTGCGGTTTTACCGACATTTTCAATATCGTTTGTCCGAATCGATTTTTGAGCATTGCAAATGCGCGGATTATCTGGAATCACACGGCCATCAAAATATTTTTTAAGCGTTGCGACACCGCTGTTGATCCACAACAAGGATGGATCATCAACTGGGATAAGCGATGCGCTCGGCTCCACCGCATGCCCTTTTTCTTTAAAAAAGTCTAAAAACATTTGACGCACTTGTGCAGATGTAAGCTTTTTCACAATCCTTTCCTCCTTATTTTAAAAATATAAAAACTCTCATCCCTACTCAGGGACGAGAGCTTACTCGCGGTACCACCCTGTTTATGGACAGACGTCCATCACCTCAGTAAGCCGTAACGTGGCCTGCCCCGGCAGGGTTTGCCTGCACTCCGGATTAGCGTTCTGTTACCCTTCATCTGGAATTTCTTTCAGCCGCGGAAATTCCTCTCTGTGCGTACAATGACGCTTTAAGATGGACTGTAACATACTCGATCCTTCATCGCGTTATATGTATACACGTTCATGAAGATTATAGACAAGCAACATTTTTTTGTCAATGCGAGTGATGCGCATACAACGATTTTGCGTATACAAAAGCAACTTTTAAAACCGCCACAAACGGAACAGCAACAATTAACCCAACAATTCCTCCTAGCTCTCCGCCAAGAAAAAGCGAAAACATAATAATAAGCGGATGTAAATGCAAGCTTTTCCCGACAATCAATGGAGAAAGAATGTTTCCTTCTAAAAATTGCAAAGAAAAAATAATGATCAATACAATGATTAACATTTTAACAGAGATGGTGGCTGCTAAAATCGCAGCTGGAATCGCCCCGATGATTGGTCCAAAATAAGGAATAATGTTTGTCACCCCGATGAGAAAACCTAATAAAAGCGGATATTTCATCCCTGCTATCCAAAGCGCCAAAGCAGCAAAACTGCCGATCAGCGTGCATACAAACAGTTGTCCCCGAATATAATTTCCAAGCGATTCATCGACATCGTTTAAAAACTTCATTCCTTTTGTCTGCCATTTTTTAGGAGTTATTTTCCAAAATGCTTTCTTAATTTGTTCAATATCTTTTAACATATAAAATGTAATAAATGGAACAAGCACAAAAGTAATGACCGAGTTCATCGAATTTTTTAAGCTTGCGACAACTTTTGTCAACCATACCCCTAACAGCGCTTCTGCTTCGATTATCGTTTTTTCAATTCGCTCATGTACATCCTTTGGCCAATTTGACGTTTCATCATGAATGATTTTCGTCCAATCTTCGTATGTATCGATTAAAGCCGGAAGACTTTTCGTCAATTCTTGAAGCTGTTGAATAAAAACTGGGATTCCTTTATACAAACCATAACCCACGCCGCCGAAAAAAATAACGTAAATCATTAAAATCGCAAGCGCACGGGGCATTCCTTTCTCATGAATCTTTTCCACAAGCGGATGCAATAAATAGGTGATGAAGGAAGCGATCACAAAAGGGGTTAACGCTTTCAGTAACATTTGCAGAAGCGGAAGCCAAAGCGCTTTTAATTTCATCACGAAATAGATGAAAATAACCACTAATAACATTTTGGTTAACCGAACAAAAAAACGCACGTGTTCATTTTGCACAAAATACCCCCTCCTACAGATATTGTTAAGAGAAAAGGGGATGATTATACACAAAAAGCGGCAATCTCGCATCGAGACTGCCGCTTTTTCTTACATAAATGGCCGCATGAGCTGTCTTCCCATTTTTCTCATTGTGCGCATGTTGAATCCGCCGTTGCGCTGTGCTAGTTGATAGGCAGCAATTCCTAAACCGACTGCTATTAACGATGTAACCGTACGATTCATGGTGATTCCCCCTCAACATTCATTTTACGAAGAAAGCGATCTCTCTTGTTCGCTAAACAAATCATCGAGCGAACTGAGCGTTCCGTCTTCTTCGACTTGATGAGTGTAAATCATTCCTTTATCTACCGATAGTTCAATAAAACAGTTCCAACAATAATATTGATTTACACCAATTTTTCCTAAGTCTTTACTTTGACAATTGGGGCACTTTAGCACAAAAAGGCACGCTCCTTATTCACCTTGTTTTTTATTTTATTTTTGTCAAAGATTTGTAAAAATATACATTTCGTGAAAAAGGAACGCATCCTTTTATATGCTAAATACATCGTTATCTTTCGTCTTCTTCCATGAAATCATACGGTGAAACGTTTTCCATTCCGATGTTTGCATCTTCCATTGGAAGAATGATTTCTTGCGGTTGAAGGACTTCCTTCAGCTTTTGGCACAACGTTGTTTGCCGCACTCCATCGTCACAGCGCTGAACGCCTATTTTAAATGCTTCTTCCTCCCCGCATAAAATTAAATATTGTTTGCTGCGCGTCACCGCCGTATAAATTAAATTGCGGCGCAACATCCGATAATAACTTTTCACAATCGGCAATACGACAATTGGAAATTCACTTCCTTGCGCTTTATGAATCGAACAACAATAGGCATGCGTAATTTGCTGCAGCTCTTGCTTCGGATAAGTCACTTCATTGCCGTCAAACGAAACAACGACTAAATCTTGTTTCTCCGTATTTTCTTTCGCATAAAAAATCGCTACGATTTCGCCAATATCGCCATTAAACACGTTATAATCAGGCTGATTGACAAGCTGAAGCACTTTATCTCCGACGCGGTAGACGACGTCTCCGAATACTAATTCGCGTTTTTCTTCACTTTTTGGGTTGAAAAGTTGTTGAAGCATTTCATTTAAGCGATCAATTCCGGCAGGTCCGCGATACATTGGAGCCAACACTTGAATATCTTTTGCGCTATACCCTTTTCTTTTCGCGTTTTCAGCTACTTTTTTCACCACTTCTAAAATTTGCGATCCCCTGCATTGAATGAAGGAACGGTCTTTTTGTGGAGTTGTTAAGTCGCTTGGAATCGTTCCGTTTTTAATCGAATGCGCAAGCGAAATGATGGAAGACCCTTCCGCCTGCCGGTAAATTTCCGTTAAACGTACGGTTGGAATGACATTCGCCTGCAGTAAATCTTTGAGCACTTGTCCTGGACCAACGGATGGAAGCTGATCTTCATCACCGACAAGAACGACTTGCATCGATGAAGGAAGCGATTTAAACAATTGATTCGCTAACCATGTATCGACCATGGACATTTCATCCACAATCAGCAGTTTTCCTGCAATCGGCGCATCTTCATCATGATGAAATCCTTCCACACCGTTCCAACCGAGCAAACGATGAATCGTCATCGCAGGCAAACCAGTTGCCTCGCTCATTCGTTTCGCGGCGCGGCCAGTCGGTGCGGCCAAAAGAATGGGGAACGGATTTTCCTCATTATAATCTTTCGGATCAAGCGACAGCCCATGCAGTTGAGCAAAAATATGCACGATTCCTTTAATAACGGTCGTTTTCCCCGTTCCAGGTCCGCCGGTTAAAATAAAAAGAGGCGATGAAATCGCTTTTTGAATAGCTTCTTTTTGCGATGGAGCGTACTGAATATTCGCTTTCTCTTCCAATTCTCCCAGCGCTAATAAAAACTCCGCTTCTGGAAACGTCGTCATTTCCGACTGCTGCAACAGTCTTTTCACATTTGAAACAATTCCTTTTTCAGCGAAATAAAGCGACGGAATGTAAAAACGGTCTTCTTCACTGATTAATTTTCCTTCTTCTGTCAAATGAAGCATTTCACGGGAAATATCCGCTTCATCAATCGTTTCCTTTCGCTTTGTTTCCAGCAGCTCTTTCACTTTTTCAAGCAATTGTTCATACGTGATATAGACATGTCCTTCTTGCAAACAGCTTTGCTCCATAACGTATAAACAGCCTGCCCGAATGCGATCAGGGTGATTTCCCGAAATGCCTAGCTGATAGCCGAGTTCATCGGCGCGGCCAAATCCAATCCCTTCTACATCTTCCACAAGTTGATACGGATTGTGCCGAATCACTTCTAACGTTTCATCTTTGTATACTTGATAAATTTTCATCGATAATTGCGGGCCGAAACCGAATTGGGAGAGAGCAATCATAATTTGTTCTAAACCTTGATGTTCTTTTAACGTTTCGTACAATTGTTTTGCTTTCGCTTTTGACAACTTTGGAACGCTGTCTAATATGCTTGGATCTTCTAGGATTTTTGAAATCGCCCGCTCCCCTAATGTTTCAACGATGGAAGCGGCTGTTTTCTTCCCAATTCCTTTAAATAAATCGCTTGATAAATATTGAATAACTCCTTCTTTCGTTTCAGGAAATTCTTTGCGAAAATGCTCGACAACGTATTGCTTTCCAAACCTCGGATGTTCTTTAAATGAACCAAAAAAGGTGTATGTATCATATTCTGACAGCAGAGGGAAGTAACCGGTCACAACAACTTCTTTGTCCGTATTCGCTTCATTCGTTTCTTCTACGCGAATGCGAACGACCGAATATAAATTTGCTTCATTGTGAAAAATCGTCCCAATGTGCACTCCTTTAATAAACGATTTCTCATCAAATGCGATTTGTTGTTGCAACGTTCTTCCCCCCTTTTTTTATAAGCGACTATTCGCGTTTTAATGCTTTTTCCATTAACTTTTTCCCATGTCCTGCTAATAAATGATCCGGTTGAATGTCAAGCGCCTTTTTAAACATGGAAAGCGCGGTTTCGGCATCATCTTTATAGGCATACGCAACGCCCAGATTATAATAAGCATCCGCATGTTGCTCGTTCAATGCGATCGTTCGCTCGAATTGTTTCATTGCCTCATCAACCAATTCAAGCTGTGCTAAACAAAGCCCAAACTGAAACACAGCCTCAACATCTTCATCATTTAATTCAACAGCCCGTTGCAAATACGGAAGCGCTAACCGTGGCTGTTCCAAATACATAAGCGTCATTCCGAGCATAAAAAAGGCATCCGCATGATCTAATCCTTTTTGAATGGCTGCTTCAAACATGTTTTTTGCATCCAAGAAACGTTGTTGTTTATAGTAGATCGTTCCTGCGCTATAGTACGCAGCAGCGGCCTGCTCATCAAGCTCGATCGCCTTTTTAAAAAAGTTTAATGCTTTCTCTTCTTCCCCCACAGCGGCAAGCACATTGCCAAAATTAATGTATCCGATTGGATCGGACGGATTCGCTTCAATCGCGTCATGAAAACAGCGAGCCGCCTCTTCATATTTGCCTTGCTGCATATATTGAATTCCTTGTTGATTTTGATCCATCCTTAACCACTCCTTATCCTCTACATTATAACAAAAAACCTTCAACTCGTCTGTCGAGTTGAAGGTTAGCCGACGTATGACAACCGTTCGCCATCGCGGAATACTTGATCAATCGTTCCGCCGCCGAGACATTCTTCACCGCGATAAAATACGACCGCTTGTCCCGGTGTAACGGCACGAACACGCTCAGCAAATTCAACTTTCGCTGTTTGCTCATCTAACATATGAACGGTAACAGGAACATCTGGCTGACGATAGCGGAATTTCGCTGTGCAAGTGATTGGCTCAGTCGGTTGTTTGCCGCTCACCCAGTTGACATTTGTGGCGATGATCGCATCTGAATAAAGAAGTTCGTTATCAAAGCCTTGAGCGACGTAAAGAATGTTGTCCCGAAGATTTTTACCTACAACGAACCATGGTTCGCCGCTTCCGCCGATTCCTAAGCCATGGCGTTGTCCGATTGTATAGTACATCAATCCGTCATGTTTTCCTTTCACTTCGCCATCAAGCGTTTGCATGATCCCTGGCTGCGCTGGCAAGTAGTTGCTTAAAAATTGTTTGAAATTGCGCTCTCCAATAAAGCAAATGCCTGTGCTGTCTTTTTTATTCGCAGTTGCCAATCCTGCTTCTTTCGCAATTTGTCGCACTTGCGCTTTTTCCATTTCACCGATCGGGAAAAGCACTTTCGAAAGCTGCTCTTGTCCTAATTGGTTTAAGAAATACGTTTGGTCTTTATTTTGATCAAGGCCGCGCAACAATTTGTATTCGCCGTCGCGATAAGCGACTCGTGCGTAATGGCCAGTCGCTAAATAATCGGCACCAAGCGCCATCGCGTGTTCTAAAAAGGCCTTAAATTTAATTTCCTTATTGCACATGACGTCCGGATTCGGTGTCCGGCCTGCTTTATATTCATCTAAAAAATACGTAAACACTTTATCCCAATATTCTTTTTCAAAATTGACAGCATAATAAGGAATGCCGATTTGATTGCAAACGCGAACAACATCATTGTAGTCTTCCGTTGCCGTACATACACCGTTTTCGTCCGTATCGTCCCAGTTTTTCATAAAAACTCCGATGACATCATAGCCTTGTTGCTTTAAAAGAAGCGCTGCTACCGATGAATCGACGCCGCCGGACATCCCGACAACGACACGTGTATCTTTCGGTGCTTTCTTCATTTTCTCACTTCCTCTCATTTCCGTACCAGTCGTTTCACAATTTTTACGGTTTCATAAGCAGCCATTTCGATTTGTTGTGCTGTGTTTCCTAGACCAAAACTAAAACGAATCGACGAACGGATTCGTTCCGAATCTTTTCCAAACATCGCAACAAGAACGTGAGACGGATCCACCGAACCAGCCGTACAAGCTGAACCGCTTGATGCAGCAATTCCCGCTAAATCCAAGTTAACGAGCATCGCTTCCACATTTGTGCCGAAAAAGGCAACGTTCAACACGTGTGGAAGGCTATCATCCATATCGCCATTCACCGCATAATGAATTCCTTCTTGCTCGAAAATCGCAAGCATTCTCTCTTTAAACGAGCGATACAACTGCACCTTTTCTCTCATGGTTTGCTGTGCGATTTCAACCGCTTTTTGCAATCCGATAATGCCAGCCACGTTTTCCGTTCCAGCTCGGCGTTTTCGCTCTTGTTCTCCGCCATACAAATGCGGAATCAGCTTCACATTTTCACGCACATATAAAAAGCCGACACCTTTTGGTCCGTTGATTTTATGAGCTGAAACAGAGAGAAGGTCAATATGCAACTTGTTCACATCGATCGGTATAAGCCCATACGCTTGGACGGCATCGGTATGAAAATAAGCAGGATGCTCCTTCAACATCATCCCGATCTCTTCGATCGGTTGCAACACTCCTGTTTCGTTATTGCCGAACATAACGGAAACGAGAATCGTATCTGGACGTAATGCCTTCTGTAAATCTGTTAACGAAATTTTTCCTTGTTCATTCACAGGAAGATACGTCACTTCGAATCCTTGTTTTTCAAGATAATGGCACGTATGCAACACCGCATGATGTTCAACTGACGTCGTAATAATGTGTCTTCCTTTTTGGCGGTTCGCCATCGCAACCCCAATTAACGCAAGATTGTCCGCTTCTGTTCCGCCGCTCGTAAAAATGATTTCATTTGTCTTCGCACCGATCGTTTTGGCAATCGCTTCGCGCGCTTCATCAACAGCACGGCGGCTTTGTCGGCCAAAAAAGTGAATGCTCGAAGGGTTTCCAAATACTTCTGTCATGTATGGAATCATCGCATGAACCACTTCTGGATGAACGGGCGAAGTCGCTGCGTGATCTAAATAAATTCTCTCCAAAACCATTCCCCTTTCTTAAATATAAAACATGTATGCATCTCCATCGTGCTTGCTATAGCTTGCTAAATCTTCAAGCGTTGTGCTATCGAGCACTTCTTTCACCGCATCGCGAATGCGCACCCAAAGTTCTCGTTTAGCTGGCTCTTCTTCTTCGAGCTCTTCAACTAAATGAATCGGTCCTTCCAGCACGCTAATAACGTCCCCTGCTGTAATTTTCGACGGATGATGAGCTAACACATAACCGCCATACGCTCCACGGATGCTTTTTACCAATCCGGCATTTCTTAACGGTGAAATCAGTTGCTCTAAATAATGTTCAGACAAATTGTTCATTTGAGCGATCATTTTTAATGAAATCGGTCCTTCCCCATACCGTTTCGCTAACTCAATCATAATGGTTAAACCATATCGGCCTTTCGTTGATATCTTCATAGAATCCTCCGTTCCAATCCCCTTGTTTTCCTATCAGAAACATACGTTATTATATCACAAAACCGAGAAGCATTCAGGATTGACGCTTTCGCTCCTCTAAACGTTCATATACTTTTGCCAAATATTTTTCTTCCCCATGTTCCTTTGGTTTGTAATAACGCACGCCGACTAAATCATCAGGCAAATATTGTTGATGCACCCAACCATGCGGATAATCGTGCGGATATTTATAGCCTTGTCCATGTCCAAGCTGCTTGGCTCCGCTATAATGCGCATCTTGCAAATGCGGAGGAATCGAACGCCCCTTTCCGCTTCGCACATCCGCTAAAGCAAGATCAATGGCTTTATAAGCCGAATTTGATTTTGGCGATAAACACATTTCGATCGTAACAGCAGAAAGAGGAATACGTGCTTCAGGCATTCCCAATCGTTCCGCCGCTTCAATGGCCGCCATGACCTTTACGCCGATCATTGGATTCGCTAACCCGATATCCTCGTATGCAATGACGGCGAGACGGCGACAAACCGCGGACAAATCCCCGCCTTCTAACAAGCGCGCCAAATAGTGCAACGATGCGTCAACATCGCTGCCACGAATGCTTTTTTGCAAGCTTGATAAAAGCGAATAATAAATATCTCCACCTTTATCATGAGTAAATCCTTTATTTTCAATACATTGTTCGACCGTATCCATTTGAACAACAATGACGCCATCGATGGATTCAGACGCATAAACAACCTCTTCTAAAATGGTAAGCGCCGATCGCGCATCACCGTTCGTTGAAGCAGCAATTTTTTGCAATGCTTCATCGGTGATGTTAATGTTTTGTTCACCCAGTCCTCTTTCCGGATCCGTCAACGCCCATTTTAACAATTTGAGCAACTCTTCATCCGTTAGTTTCTTTAACTGTTTAATTTGTCCGCAGCGGCTGCGAATCGCGGGATTGACCGCATGAAAAGGGTTTTCCGTCGTCGCTCCGATCAACGTCACAAGGCCGCTTTCAACATGCGGCAACAAATAATCTTGCTGTGCTTTAGTAAAGCGATGAATTTCATCGATAAACAAAATGACATTTCCCATCATTTTGGCTTGAGCAACGACTTCTTCGATTTCTTTTTTTCCAGCCGTCGTTGCATTCAGCATATAAAACTCTTTTTTCACTGTCCCGGCAATCGCATAAGCAAGCGATGTTTTGCCAACTCCCGGTTCGCCGTACAAAAGCATGGACGGTACATAATCATTGCGGATCATTTTGTATAAGGCGGTATTCGGACCGATAATGTGCTGTTGTCCAACGATTTCATCAATCGTCCTTGGGCGCATGCGAAATGATAATGGCTCTTTGGCAAATAGCATCCAACATCCCTCATTTCAAATACAGTGCTAATTTCGCCCTTAACGCTGGAAGAAATTCGCTTAGCTTCGTGCGTTCGAGATATAAAAGAAACGCCTCAATGATCATTTTGCGCGGCTTCTCGGAACAAATTTCTTGCTTAAACATGAAAAGCAATTCCATTAAATCGTCATCCTCTTTTGCTTGCTCGATCATTTGCTCAATCGTTTCAATGATTTGTTGTTGAAACATTTTTTCATCATCTTGTTCGATTACAAGAGAGGTCTCTCCGCTTAACAAACTATCGACAATGGCATCGAGCCGCTTCATTAAAAAAGGAGCAAGCCGTTGAAATTCAATTTCTTTTTGCTCAAAGATGGCATAAAATAAATACTCTTTCAACATTCCATTCAGCATGATCGCACAATCAACAGCAAATGGGCGCAAGCGTTCACCATATATTTCAATCATCGACTTTACATACCAATTAAATATTTGGGTGCGAATATGAAAAACGAGCGCGTGTAATTCTTCGCTTACTTTTTCCGCTTGATCTCCCATATGCATTTGCACAAATTCTTTATGTCGGTCAAACGCTTCAATTTGAAGCGAAAGCTGTTTTAAAAATTTCTCACGCGGAGTGAGTGTGTGATCGTTTGCAATTTGCGAAAATTGATGAAACAACCGTTCGTAATGAAAACGGAAAATAGATAAAGCAATTTCTTCCTTGGATTTAAAGTAATTGTATAACGATCCTTTCGCTAAGCCGCTATGCTCGGCAATTTCTTGCATCGATGTCGCATGATAGCCTTTTTGAGCAAACAGCTTCATCGCCGCTTCAATAATTTGTTCTTTTCTGCTCAATGTTGCCCCTTCCTTATCGAACATTTTGATTTCATTATAACATAAGTCATGATGAGCAAATAAGGCTGACCCCTATCGAGCCAGCCTTGCTCACTAATCTTCCATTTTTCGTTCCGCTTTTACCTGACGAAAGAAAAACAACTCATACACAACCGGAATAATGATAAGCGTTAACAAAGTGGAAGAGGTTAATCCACCGATGACGGTAATCGCTAATCCTTTTGAGATGAGCGTTCCTGATGATTTCGTCAAGGCGAGCGGAATGAGTGCAGCAACCGTTGCAAAAGCGGTCATTAAAATCGGACGCAAGCGCGTTTTTCCAGCTTCAACAAGCGCTGCGCGAATCGCCATTCCTTTTTGTTCACGATTTTGCCCAATGCGGTCAACAAGAACGATCGCATTCGTTGTAACAATTCCAATAAGCATCAATAAGCCGATCATGACGCTGACCGACATCGGTTCATTCGCGATAAATAGCCCGAGCAACGAACCGATTGGAACGAAAATAAGCGAAGATAAAATGATAAACGGAATGCGCGCTTTGCCAAATGTAATCAACATGGTAATGTAAACAAGTCCGATGGCAATGACCATAGCGAGTCCCAGTTCTTTGAACGTCTCAACCGTTTCATCGCTTCCGCCTCCGACTTCAAGCGATACTTCTTTCGGCAAGTCGACATCGTTTTTCACGCTTGCGATGACGTCTTGCGTCACTTTTTGAATGTTATCCCCAACAATTTGAGCGGAAACGCGCGCAAATACTTTTCCGTCTAATTTTTGAATCGATGTAAACGTATCTATTTTTTCTACTGTTGCTAATTCCGTGATTGGGACAAGACCGCGCTTTGTAAAAATCAACGTGTTCTTTAACGCTTCAAGCGAATCGATATCTCGGTCATAAGAAAGCTGAACGGTACGTTCAACACCATCAAGCGTTAATGTCCCCACCTGTACAGGTTTTGTTTGGTCAGCAATCGTTCCAAGAATTTGGAATCCGGATACGCCATATTCCGCCGCTTTTTCTGGATCAATATTGACAACGATTTGCTTTTGTTTATCCGAAAAGTTGTTTGTCACATACTTTAAGTCATCGCGCGATTTCAAATAATTTTCAACCTCTTTTGCTGCTTTTTGAAGAGCGGCTAAATCCGTTGAATATAAATCAATATTCACGTTATTGTTGGAAGGAGGTCCACCTGATTGCAACTCCTGTACGCCGACGATGGCTCCTTTTACTTCTTTTTCGGCGATTTCCTTCATATTCTTTTCTAATTTTTTAATAAACGGCGCAACATCCACGCCTTCTTTCAAATTAATAAAATAGTTCGCTTGATTTTGGCGTTTTAATCCTGTACGGAAATCACGACTGCCGATCCCTGCGGTTACTTCTTTAATTTCCTCTAAATCCGCAAACATGTTTTCAATTTTCAGCGAAACATCGTTTGTTTTTTCAAGCGATGTGGAAGATGGAAGCTCCACCGCGGCAATTAACGTTTTTTGTTCTTCATTTGGAATGAATGTAAAGCCAAGTTTTGGTACGATCGCAAGAGAAGCGAAAAGCAATACAACCGAAAGAACTAAAATTAAGGATTTATGGTTCAACGCCCATTCAATGGTTTTTCCATACCAACGTTGCAATGCGCCCTCTTTTTCTTCAGGCGGAACTTTTTTAAACGAGAATTTTGCTAAAATCGGCACAATTGTAACCGAAACAACGAGAGACATTAAAAGCGCAAACACGATCGTTAAGGCAAATGGCATGAAAAATTCTCCTGTGATACCGCCAACAAAACCGAGCGGTAAAAAGACGACAACGGTCGTAATCGTTGAAGAAGTAATCGCTTTTAAAATTTCTTTTGTTGAATCTTCCACAAGTTCATCCGTTATGCCAGTTTTTGATTTTCGCACGCGCCGGAAAATGTTTTCAATGACAACGATACTATCATCAACCACTCGTCCAACGGCAACCGCCATTCCGCCAAGCGTCATGATGTTCAGCGAAATATCCATCCGCTGCAAGAAAATCGACGCTACTAAAAGCGATAACGGAATCGAAACGATCGCAATCACCGTTGCACGCACATTTCGTAAAAAGACGAGCACAGCGACAGAAGCAAATAACGCTCCAAGCAATCCTTCACGAATAAGCGTTTCAACTGATTTTTTAATTCCTTCCGCTGAATCAAAACCGATGGCGTAATCTAATTCATCCTTGTAATCATCTAATACATTGAGCACCTTTTCAGCCACTTCGACCGTGTTGGCATCTTGTTTTTTCGTAATGGCCATGGATAGCGATGGTTTTAAGTTATATCGAGTAATTTCACTTTGATCGGTGATCGTTTCAATTTTGGCAATATCTTTTAATTTGATTGCTCCGTTTGCCTGAAACGCTGCTGGTGCTCCTTGCATGTTGGAAAGCGGCGAAGAAAGCGATAAGTTTTCAAGCTGCTTGATTGTCTCTAATTTTTCTTGAACGCGAACAGGAATTTGTAGCGTATCTGTATTTATATTTCCAGCAGGGAACGAAAGGAATTTTTCGTTAATTTGATCTTTAATTTGAGATAAGCTAAGTCCTGCTTGCAACGCTTTTTGTTTATCGATCGTGATTTGGACAATTTCTTCTTTCATTCCGCCGACGGAAACAGAGTTGACACCATTAATTTTTTTCAACTCTGGAATAATTTCTTTTTCCAACAACCCCTCTAAGTCCGTATCGCCTTTCGCAAATAATGAAATGTTAAAAATCGGGAATGTCCCAAAGGAAAAACGGTTAATTTTCGTTTGAACATTTTCAGGAAGCTTCGTATCTTTAATGAATGAATCGACTTGCCGTTCCACTTCATCCATATCCGTATCAAAAGGAAACTCTAAGTTGATGATCGCAATGCTCTCAAACGAAGAGCTTTGCATTTTTTTCATTCCTTCAATCGATTTAAATTTTTCTTCAAGTTTGGAAGTGACTTGTTCGTTCATATCTTCCGGAGAAGCGCCGGGATAAACGATTTCAACGGATAATTGCGGGAATTCAATGTTTGGTAATAAATCCACTTTCAAGGAGGAAAATGAATACAATCCGCCTAATATTAACAGAAATGAAATGATAAAAACCGCAACAGCGTTTTTTAGGCTAAATCTCGTTAAAAAATTCATAACTCCCTTCCTTTCCCTTCAAAAATAACATGACCATCCGGTCGTATAATAACGACCAGACAGTCGCATTTTCAATATAAATGATTTATGTCCGCTTTGCAACTAATTTATGCCAAATAAAAAATCGCAAAGCGGATCGCCTTGCGATTTATTCTTGTCCGACTCGTTGAATTGGAATGTCTTTTAACAGTTCTCTCACGACGTAAGAAGCCATAATTAAACCGACCGCAGATGGAACAAACGCATTCGAAGATGGCGGCATTTTTGCTTTACGAATGGTTGATTGGTCGTTTCCTACTTCTTTTCGTACGTCTTCACGAATGATAATCGGGCTCTCATCGGAAAAAACAACAGTAACTCCTTTGCGAATCCCTTCTTTACGCAAACGGTTACGAATGACTCTCGCGATCGGATCCGTATGCGTTTTCGAAATATCGGCAATTTGAAAACGAGTCGGATCCATTTTATTGGCCGCTCCCATGCTTGAAATAAGCGGAATACCTCGCTTTAAACATTCTTTCATTAAATGAATTTTGTATGAAATCGTATCGGACGCATCGATCATATAATCGATGTCATATTGAAAAATTTGTTCATACGTTTCTTCCGTATAAAACATTTTTAACGCAATGACTTCGCATTCTGGGTTAATATCAGCAATTCGTTCTTTCATCACTTCCACCTTTGGTCGTCCAATCGTGGAAAGAAGGGCATGAATTTGCCGATTGATATTTGTAATGTCGACATCGTCTTTATCAATTAAAATGAGGCGTCCGACTCCTGAACGGGCAAGCGCCTCAACAGCAAATGAACCAACGCCGCCGATTCCAAGAACGGCAACTGTGCTTTCACGCAGCTTTTGTAATCCTTCTTTTCCGATAGCTAATTCATTGCGCGAAAATTGATGCAACATCTTTTTTCCTCCATTTCAATTTCAAAAAATCCAATATGAATATTTCGGCCGAAATGACAACAAAATTATTGCACAAAAAAAGCTCTAACGTAAAGGCTATGCTTTACGTTAGAGCTTTATTCGTATGAAAAAGAAAGTCCCAATCGTGCCGTCGATGCCTTCGTTTTGAACCCGCTCTCCAACAGGTGGGTGCCCTGTTTCAAGCTTCCGTAAGTCCTCTTGTTCGTGAACGAGGCATGTACTCCACCTGAAAACCCGGGCTCCCGTATAACATATTGTTCGGTCAAAACAATAGGTTATACGACGAACACATCAGGACTTATTTGTATTTGTATGTTAACATACTCTTTTTTGCATTTCAAGCTGTTGCGATCAGCCATTTAGTCCATTTTTTGAACGGAGACCTGCTTGACTTCGAGATGCAGTTCGTTCAATTGCTCATCGCTTACTGGACTAGGCGCTTCCGTTAACAAGCAACTTGCGCTTGCTGTTTTTGGAAAAGCAATTGTATCACGAAGATTCGTACGTCCCGCCAACAACATAACAAGACGGTCTAATCCTAATGCGATTCCTCCATGTGGAGGTGTGCCGTACTCAAACGCTTCGAGCAAGAAACCAAACTGTTCTTTGGCTTCTTCTTGCGTAAATCCAAGAACGCGGAACATTTTTTCTTGGACATCTCGCTCAAAAATGCGCAAGGATCCTCCGCCAAGTTCATATCCATTAAGCACAAGATCATATGCTTGTGCCCGTACTTTTTCTGGTTCTGTTTCTAATTTTGGCAAATCTTCGCGTACCGGCATCGTAAACGGATGATGCGCAGCATAGTAACGACCTTCTTCTTCATCATATTCTAGCAATGGCCAGTCCGTAATCCACAAGAAGTTAAATTTCGTTTCATCGATCAAATTTAATTCTTTTCCGAGTTTCAAACGCAACGCTCCAAGCGCATCAGCAACCACTTTTTTCTGATCCGCAACAAACAGCAATAAGTCGCCGGTCTCAGCTTCTAGCGTTTGCATCATTTCTTTTTGTTCTTCCTCATTAAAGAATTTCGCAATCGGTCCCTTTAAGCCGTCCGCTTCAACTTTTAACCATGCTAACCCTTTTGCGCCGTAACGAGCGACAAATTCCGTTAAACGATCAATGTCTTTGCGCGAATATTTCTCCGCGGCTTGTTTAACATTGATCGCTTTTACTTGTCCGCCATTTTGCACAGCGCTCGCAAACACTTTAAAGCCGCAATCTTTCACCTGCTCAGATAAATCCACAAGCTCCATTCCAAAGCGCGTATCTGGCTTATCCGAACCGTAGCGGTTCATTGCTTCATCGTATGACATGCGCGGAAACGGAAGTGGCAAATCAATGCCTTTGGCTACTTTCATTACTCTTGCCATCATCTGCTCAACCATCGCCATAATATCGTCTTGGCTCATAAACGATGTTTCAATGTCGACTTGCGTAAATTCAGGCTGACGATCCGCGCGCAAATCTTCATCGCGGAAACAACGCGCAATTTGATAATAGCGCTCAAAACCAGCGACCATTAGCAGCTGTTTAAAAATTTGCGGCGATTGCGGAAGAGCATAAAATTCTCCTGGATGAACGCGGCTCGGCACTAAGTAGTCACGCGCCCCTTCTGGCGTGCTTTTTGTTAAAATTGGCGTTTCTACTTCTAAAAATCCTTCTTCATCTAAAAAGTCACGAATCGCCTTTGTCACTTGATGTCTCATTTTAAACGTTTGGAACATGACAGGGCGGCGCAAATCTAAATAGCGGTACTTTAAGCGAACATCTTCAGATACATCTGTTTGATCCGCAATGACAAACGGCGGTGTTTTCGCCTCATTCAAGATGGTCACGCGATGAGCGTGTACTTCAATTTTTCCTGTTGCTAAATTCGGATTGATCTGGCCTTCTTCACGCGCCACAACCGTTCCTTCCACATCTAAGACATACTCGCTTCGAATCGTTTCTGCTACTTTCAGCGCTTCTTCTGACACTTCAGGGCTAAACACGATTTGGACAATTCCCGTGCGATCGCGCAAATCGATAAAAATGAGTCCGCCAAGATCGCGGCGTTTTTGCACCCAACCTTTTAACTGAACTTTTTCGCCAATCGCTTTCTCCGTCACTTCTCCGCAATAATACGTTCTCCCAAACATCAATACTCCCCCTTACAAACCTTTTTCATATATGTTGTTAACTCCGAAAGAGCAACTTCCACTTGCTCGCCCGTTTGCATATTTTTAACATTCGCAACGTTGCGCGCTAATTCATCTTCGCCAACAATGATCACATACTTTGCTTGCAAACGGTCAGCCGCTTTAAATTGCGCTTTCACTTTCCGATCTTGATAGTCTTTTTCCACGCTTATTCCTTCGTTGCGTAGTGCATAAACGAGAGGGACTGCCTCCTTCTTCGCTTCCTCCCCAAGCGCAACGACATAGCAGTCGATGCCTTCTTCGATTGGCAATGCAATTCCTTCTGCCGCAAGCGCTGCAAGCAAACGTTCGATGCTTAACGCAAAGCCAACTCCCGGCGTTTCAGGTCCGCCAATTTCTTGAACAAGGCCGTTATAGCGACCGCCGCCACACAGCGTCGTAATCGCTCCAAACCCTTCTGCTTCGCTCATAATTTCAAAGGCTGTATGGTTATAATAATCCAGCCCACGAACGAGACGAGGATCGACTTCAAACGGAATACCCAGCTTGTTTAAATACGATTTGACTTGTTCAAAATATGCACGCGACTCCTCGTTTAAATAATCTAAAATGGACGGAGCGGTTTTCATTAATTCATGCTCCCGATCTTTTTTACAGTCTAAAATGCGAAGCGGATTGTTCTCTAAACGAACTTGGCAATCTTCGCAAAATTCGTGAATGCGCCCTTTAAAATGCGCGATAAGCGCTTCGCGGTGCGCTTTTCGGCTGCTTATATCTCCTAAGCTGTTAATGACTAATTTGATCTTTTTCAATCCTAGCGAACGATAAAGATCCATCGCTAAGGCGATCACTTCTGCATCAATGGCCGGATCATTGCTGCCGATCGCCTCGACACCAAACTGCACAAACTGGCGAAAACGCCCGGATTGCGGCCGCTCATAGCGAAACATCGGACCGAGATAATACAATTTAACGGGCTGATTCGGATCTCCGTACATTTTATTTTCAACAAACGAACGAACGACTGCCGCTGTTCCTTCAGGTCGAAGGGTAATGCTTCGGCCGCCGCGGTCCGTAAAGGTGTACATTTCTTTTTGAACGATATCCGTCGTATCGCCAACACCACGTAAAAACAGTTCCGTATGTTCAAAAATTGGTGTACGAATTTCTTTATAATTGTACCGACGACAAAGTTCTCGTGCGATTTGCTCGACATATTGCCACTTGCTCGATTCGCTTGGCAAAATATCTTGCGTTCCGCGTGGAATTTGAAACGCCATGGTTCGACCTCCTGAATCAAAATTTTTATGTACAAAATATATATACCAAAATAAAAATCTCCCATCCCTAACCGATAGGGACGAGAGACATTTCCCGTGGTGCCACCCTAGTTGAAGCTGTACGCTTCCACTTCATCCGTTAACGCTCGGAAGGCGTTCTCCCCTACTAACTCAAACGCGTTCAAGGAGAAACCTACGGAGTGTTCGTTCGTTAAGTCATCATGGAGAAATGCTCTCAGCCTACGGCATTTCCTCTCTGGCCATGTGTACTCTTAACTACTCTTCTCCATCATCGGTTATACAAAATGTTGAATTTTTCTTCTATCTTACGAATGAACGCCCCATTTGTCAAGGTCTCTCACCGCTAAGTGTGAGTCAAGTTTTTTGGAATCCTTCCCTTCCGCTTTTCTTCCAATCCGAACGGCGAACGCTCCACGGACAAATCTATTTGTCCGATGGCGTTCTCGTTCGGAAAAAGCAGCAGAAAATTACCTTCCCAATAAACATTGCTAAGAACGCGATAAATGCTTTTTTAGCTTTTGAACATCTCGGAGCGTTAAACCGAATTCTGAAGCCAGTTCAAAAGATGTGAGATCGCTTTCTTTTTGAATAAAATCATGAAAATTTACATGAAAAAACGGAGATTGCGTATGAACAAACTCACCTTTTTCACTATGTCGCATCTTTTTTCTCCTTTCATCAATTTCTTCCTATTATTCCCGTTTTCCTCTTTTTTACGTCACGAAAACAGAAAGGATTTTTCCATTTTATCGAGAATATGGTATTATCGATATCTTTTTTAAGGGGGAACTTCATGCGAAAGTGGCTATCCATTCTACTATTCTCGTTATGTTTTTCTATTGTCGCTCCATCTGTCGCGGCTGAACGATCCATCGTAATCGTCACCGTGGAACGGCTCAATGTTCGAAGCGGCCCAGCACTGACGTTTCCAATTCAAACAAAAATAACAAAAGGCGAACGATATGTTGTTTTAGACAAAAAGGGAAAATGGTTTCAAATTCAGCTTTCAAACAATCAAAGCGGATGGGTATCAGCGGATTACGTCAACATCGAAAAAGCTGGGAATACGGTTGTTTGTGAAGCAAATCAGCTTCGCCTGCGGCAAGGACCTGGATTGAACTTTTCGATTATTGGCTATATTGTCCGCGGTGAAAAGGGGATCGCCTTGCAGCAGAAAGGCGAATGGGTGAAAGTACAATGGAACGGAAAAGAAGGATGGGTCCATCGCGCGTACATATCATTTGTAGACAAGTTAGCAGAAAATCGTTACGTCCATGTTCTTTATGACAAAACCAATATCCGTGCAACCGCTTCAACGGAAGCACCGATTATCATGAAAGCAAAACGAAACGATACATTCCCGATTGTTCGCAAAGAAGGACAATGGTATGTCATACAAGTAAATGAACGAACAACTGGATATATTGCCGAGTGGGTCGTCAAAACGAGCGATCAACAAATAGAAGAGCAGACGATTCACGGTAAAACGATCGTCATTGATGCCGGACACGGCGGGAAAGATTACGGAACGACTGGAGCACAAGGAACGAGGGAAAAAGCGTTAACATTGGCAACTGCCAAATTGCTGCAAACAAAGCTTCAGGCGTTGGGCGCAAACGTCATTTTAACAAGAGAAGACGATACGTTCCGATCGTTAAGTGAACGAGTGATGCTCGCTCATCAAACCAAAGCGGATGCTTTTATTAGCATTCATTACGATAGTTCTCTTAGCCGCTCGGCTAACGGATTAACAGTTTATTACTATAAAGAAAAAGATCGATTGCTTGCTCAATCGCTTTCTTCACAACTTTCGCGTCTATCCTACATCAATCACCGCGGCATTCGCTTTGGCGATTATCATGTATTACGCGAAAATAATCGAAGATCGGTATTGTTAGAGCTCGGTTATTTAAGCAATCCAACGGAAGAACAAATCATCACTTCAGCGAATTATCAACAAGAAGTGACCGAAGCCATTTGTAGAGGGCTTGTCGATTATTTTGAAAAATAAAGAGGCGACTCACACATCGGAGTTCGCCTCTCTCATTTACTTTCAACGATGAGCGTCACCGGTCCAACGTTTGTAAACTGCACATCCATCATTGCGCCAAACTTTCCTGTTGCAACGCGAATCCCCTTCTGGCGCAATTGTTCGTTAAATGCCTCATAAATGGCAAGCGCATGGTCTGGTTTTGCTGCTTCCATAAAATTCGGACGTCTTCCTTTTCGACAATCCCCATACAACGTAAATTGCGATACAGATAAAATTTCCCCTTGCACATCCAAAAGCGATAAATTCATTTTTCCTTCTTCATCATCAAAAATGCGCAAATTTGCTACTTTCTCAGCAACAAATGCCGCATCTTCTTCCGTATCCGTATGGGTAATTCCAACAAGTAAGACAAGGCCAAAATCAATGCTTCCAACCGTTTCTCCATCGACAACTACCTTTGCATTTTTTGCACGCTGCACAACGACTCTCATCACACAAAATCCTTTCTAGTTCATGATTCTTCGTACCGAGTAAATATCAGGAATTTGTTTAATGCGATCAACCACTTTTTGCAAATGACTCACATTGTGAATGAAAATGGACATATGAATGGTTGCGATTTTATTGCGGTGATCCGTCCGCCCAGAAACGGCGGAAATGTTTGTTTTCGCTTCGTTGACCGCTTGAAGCACTTCGTTTAACAAGCCGCGACGATCATATCCTGTAATCTCGATATCGACCGTATATTCTCTTTGACAATTCGTTCCGCTTTCCCATTGAACAGGAATCAAGCGCTCTTTCGCATCGTCTGTTAAAACATTCGGACAATCGATACGGTGAACCGACACACCTCGTCCTTTTGTAATAAACCCGATAATCTCATCACCAGGAACAGGGTTGCAACAACGAGATAAGCGAATAAGCAAATTATCGACGCCTTCAACACATACTCCGTAATCGCGCTTTTTCGCTGAAGAAATCGTTTTTGCTTCTTTCAATGCTTCTGCTAATTTTTTCTCTTGCTCCTCTAAATTGCGCTGTTTTCGCCATTTTTCCGTGAGACGATGCGCCACTTGAGCTGCGGTAATCCCGTTATAGCCAACGGCTGCATACATATCTTCTTCGTTCATAAAATTAAATTTTTCCGCAACTCTCTTAACATTTTCAGCAGTAAGCACCTCTTTGACATCGAAATTCATATTGCGTATTTCTTTTTCAACAAGCTCTTTTCCTTTTTCAACATTCTCTTCGCGGCGTTGCTTTTTGAAAAATTGACGAATTTTATTTTTCGCATGCGATGTTTGCGCTAATTTCAACCAATCCTGGCTCGGACCATATGAATGATTGGATGTTAAAATTTCAACAATATCCCCTGTCTTCAACTGATAGTCGAGCGGCACCATCTTGCCGTTCACTTTCGCGCCAATGGTTTTATTCCCGATTTCAGAATGGATGCGATAAGCAAAATCGATCGGAACGGAGCCTGCTGGAAGTTCGATGACATCTCCCTTCGGTGTAAATACAAACACCATATCGGAAAATAAATCCATTTTTAATGTTTCCATAAACTCTTCGGCATTGTTCGTATCGTTTTGCCATTCTAAAATTTCACGGAACCATGACAACTTCTCTTCAAATGAATTTGGCTTAACCGTTTTTCCTTCTTTGTATGCCCAATGCGCCGCAATTCCAAATTCAGCGATTTGATGCATTTCAAACGTGCGAATTTGCACTTCCAGCGGCTCGCCTTTCGGGCCGATCACGGTCGTATGAAGCGATTGATACATATTCGGTTTCGGCATCGCAATATAATCTTTAAAACGACCTGGCATCGGTTTCCAACATGTATGAATGATGCCGAGCACCGCATAACAATCTTTAATGCTTTCGACAATAATGCGAACGGCCAACAAGTCATAAATTTCATTAAATTGTTTATTTTGCAATGCCATCTTTCGATAAATGCTGTAAATATGTTTTGGACGTCCAGAAATTTCAGCTTGAATGCCTACTTCACTTAACCGTTCACGCACTTCTTGAATGACTTCTTCAAGATATTGCTCTCGCTCCGCACGCTTTTTCTTCATTAAGTTCACAATGCGATAATATTGCTGCGGATTCAAATAGCGTAAAGCGGTGTCTTCTAATTCCCATTTAATTTTCGAAATTCCAAGTCGATGGGCAAGTGGCGCAAAAATTTCAAGCGTTTCATTGGCAATGCGCCGCTGTTTTTCAAGCGGCAAATGCTTCAATGTGCGCATATTATGAAGACGGTCAGCCAGCTTAATTAAAATCACGCGAATATCTTGCGCCATGGCCACAAACATTTTACGATGATTCTCTGCTTGTTGCTCTTCATGAGATTTATATTTAATCTTTCCGAGCTTCGTCACTCCATCAACAAGCATCGCCACTTCTTCGCCAAATTCGTTCACTAAATCTTCTTTTGTTACGTGTGTATCTTCTACAACATCGTGTAAAAAGCCTGCGGCGATCGTCACTGGATCCATCTCTAAATCCACTAAAATGCCCGCCACTTGAATCGGGTGAATAATGTACGGTTCTCCCGATTTTCGATATTGATCGCGATGCGCTTTTTCTGCAAATTCATATGCTCGAACAATAAATTCGACATCATTTTTCGACAAATACCGGCTTGCTTTTTCGATTACTTGCTCTGCCGTCAATACTTGTTCGTTCGCCATGGAATCACCTTTTGATTTTCAATTATACAATCCCTTTTAATTTTTTATTATACATATTTCAACAAAAAAAAGCATTGTCATTATTATCATGAAAAATTTTCTAGATGTAAAGAGCTAACGACAAGAAAATACGTTCATAGGAAAGAAGGAGCACCCTTGTGAGTGCCCCCTTTACCATCAAAATTGCATTAATGCTAAAATATCGTATCCTTCTAATTTCTTGCGTCCTTCTAAATACGTAAGTTCAATCAAGAACGCGATTCCAGCGACGATTCCTCCAAGTTGCTCGACAAGCTTAATCGTCGCTTCAATGGTGCCTCCCGTTGCCAACAAATCGTCTGTAATTAAGACGCGTTGCCCAGGTTTAATCGCATCTTTATGCATCGTCAAAACATCTTTTCCGTATTCTAAACCGTATTCAACGCGGATGACTTCGCGCGGAAGCTTTCCTTCTTTGCGGACAGGAACAAAGCCAACACCAAGAGCATATGCAACAGGGCAGCCGATAATAAAGCCGCGCGCTTCTGGCCCAACAACGACATCAATTTTCTTTTCACGCGCATATTGCACAATTTGATCCGTGGCATATTTATATACTTCGCCCTTATCCATAATCGTTGTAATATCCTTAAATTGAATGCCCGGTTTTGGAAAGTCAGGAACAATCGTTACGTATTGTTTCAAATCCATGAAAGTTTTCCTCCTCATTCAACGAACGTTTCGTGTCTTCAAACCAACGTTTTAGTTGGTGATAAGATGAATATAAAAAGATATTTTCAAGCTCGACTTGAGCCTGTTTCGAACGATAAGTCGGCGACTGTGTCAAATCACGTTTCGCTGGGTGATGATGTAGCGAAACAATTCCGTTTTCAATTGCCACAAACTCTAATTCATGAAAAACTTGAATCATAAATAGAAGTGTTTCCTTTGTCCATCCGCGTGAACGAGCAAGATCATCCGCATATCGTTTCAAATCAAACGGGCTGCGCTTTCGCAAAAAAGCATAAAGCCACTTAAAATGCTCGCGCGTTGGCAATACGCTAAAAAAGTGATTCTCCCTTTGATAGAATAACGCATAAATGCGTTCAGGTAAACTACAACTTATTAAAACTTGCATCATTTGTTGTGAAGGAGGCAAATCAAGGAAAACAACGTATTTTTTGCGCAAGTCGATCGCTTTTGCTTCTTCTAATGTTCGAATATACACGATTTCTGTGTGATCGACCGGCAGCTGCAGTTCAGCTGCTGTTTCGCTTCGAAAAGCAATAAGCAAGCGCTTCTCTTTTGGTAATGAATCAATGATTTTTCCAACATTGCGCATGTTGCGAATATCGAATAGTTGCCATTCGTCAATAGCCACATCTTGAATCATCAGTTGAGGTTTGCGGAAATGATTCCATTCGTTAATCACGAGCTCCCCCACGACAGAGAGACGAGCATTTGGTGAAATTTCTTCCGTTAGCGGGCCAAGTCCAAATCCAATCGCATCGAGCGTTTTTCCGTTCGCCGAAAGCACTGCTTTCATATGATTTTGCTCTGCGCCGATCCGGCGAAGAAGATCGACCTGCACATTTTGAAGAAGGATGCGCGGTTTTGGATTTCCCATTCCAAACGGAGAAAGACGGTTCATTTGTTCGATTGTTTCAAGTGAAATATCATCAATGGAGCATTGCACATCAATGGCCGTAATCGGAATAAAATCATCGTCCGTTAACTGTTGCCTCGCAGCTGTATTCAACCTCATGCGCAATTCCTCAATATGTTCAATCGCCAACGTCATGCCAGCTGCCATCGGATGTCCGCCAAAATGCGGCAATATATCCCGACAACTAGACAAATTAGCAAATAGATCAAATCCTTCAATGCTTCGCGCTGACCCTTTCGCGACCCCTTTTTCTCGGTCAATGCTCAGCACAATCGTCGGACGATAAAAACGCTCAACTAAACGCGAAGCAACAATCCCGATCACTCCAACATTCCAATTTTCTTTGGCCACGACAAGAACGGCATTGTTTTCGGGAGGATAATGCGTTTCAACGAGTTGAATCGCTTCTTCTGTTATTTCGTTAACCAGTTGTTGCCGCTCGCGATTCATCTCATCAATCTGTTCGGCCAACATCATTGCTTCCTCTTCATCTTTTGTCATCAATAATTGCACAGCGCGATCCGCACAATCGAGCCGACCGACCGCATTAATACGCGGACCGATCATAAACGCAATTGTATCTTCATCCACATCTGACAAAGAAACGCCGCATTGTTTGCATAACGCTTTTAAGCCAACTCGATTCGTTCGCTTTAACTGCTCAATCCCTAAACGAGCGATGAGATGATTTTCTCCGCGAAGCGGAACGAGATCAGCAATCGTTCCAATCGCAGCTACATCTAGCAATTCATTTGGAACTCTTCCCAGAAGAGCGTGAGCAACTTTAAATGCAACGCCAACTCCTGCTAAGTCTTTAAATGGATACGTACTTCCTGGTTTTTTCGGATGAACGATCGCATACGCATCGGGAAGCGTTGGTCCCGGTTCATGATGATCGGTAATAATGAGATCCATTCCTAACTGTTTGGCAATTTCCGCTTCGTGCAGCGCTGCAATACCTGTATCGACCGTAATAATGAGCGAAACACCATCATCTTTTGCCGCACGAAACGCATTTTCATTCGGACCGTATCCTTCTGAAAAACGATTCGGAATATAATAATCGACATTGGCTCCTCTTTGTTGTAATGCGGTAAGCATGACAGCCGTGCTGCTCACCCCATCTGCATCATAGTCGCCGAAAACGAGAATGCGTTCACCAGTTGCAATCGCTTTCTCAATTCTGTCAATGGCTTTATCCATTCCATCTAGTAAAAACGGAGAATGAAATGACTCTTTTCCATTTAAAAAAGATTGAGCGGCTTCAATCGTATGATAGCCGCGATTGACAAGCAAGGTGGCAACTAAAGGTGCTATATTCAATGCTTGCGCAATCATGTTCACTTTATTTTGATCGACATGTTTCACTTGCCAGCGGGTTTTTGGTGCCAACATATCTTTCACCCCTTAACCATATCATTATACAAAACAAATAGAGAAGGGGCAATTCATCGTTCCTCAGTTCCATTGTACGGGTTAATATGCACCATGACATTGCGAACGTTTGGAAAGGTCAGTAGCTTTTCCTTTACTTTCTTTCCAATTTGATGCCCTTCCTTAACAGTCATATGAGGGGCAACAGAAATTTTTAAATCGATAATGACATAATGGCCATGTTGGCGCGCATGCAGCTCATCAATTTTTTTCACTTCTGGAAACGATAATACCGCTTGACGCAGATGGTACGCATCTTCTTCATGCCAAACGTGGTCCAGCGTGTTATGAATCGATTCTGCCCCAACACTCCAAGCCATTTTTATCACAAGAAATGAAACAAAGAGTCCTGCCACTGGATCGGCGTATACGAGCCAGTCGATATTCATGTTTGCTCCAATGATCGCCGCTCCTATGCCAATAAGAGCCGCAAGGGATGAAAAGACGTCCGAGCGATGTTCGTACGCATTGGCAATAATCGCATCGCTGTTAATTTTTTTACCAATATGATATTTGTATCGAAACATCGCTTCCTTCACGACGATCGAAAAAATAACAGCGTAAATCGCCATCGTCTTCGGTGGTTCCACTTCCTTAAAAAAAGAAACAAACGAAGATTTTCCAATTTCAATTCCGATCAAAAATAACACAACAGCGACAATAATGGCTGCAATCGATTCCGCTTTGCCGTGCCCGTATGGATGGTCTTCATCTGGCGGTTGTTTTGCGATCCGCAAACCGATCCAAACGGCAAGAGAACCCGCGACATCGGAAGCGGAATGAACAGCATCAGCAATGAGCGCTTTGCTATTGGCCGCCATGCCAATTCCCCATTTGATCGCCGCTAGGACCACATTGCCGATGACACCGATCATCGCTGCAAATTCAGCCTGTTTAAAACGCGTCTCTTCATTCAAGCATTCCTCTTCCTTTCAATTCATGATCTGTCCACCTTTATTGTATCCTATTTATTTACAAAAAATGACGCCACGGCCAATGCCGTGACGTGTTATACTTCAGGTTCTAAATCTTTCTCGATTTGCGGTTTTCTTTTTCCTTCTTTCAGTTGTTTACTTTTCCAAACAAGCCATAATTGGGAAGCGATAAATAAAGACGAATACGCTCCTGAAATCAAACCGACAAGCAAAGCAAGGGAGAAGTTGCGGATCGATTCGCTTCCAAAAATCAACAAAGCGACAACGGTAATAATGACGGTTAAAACAGTGTTAACAGAACGCCCAAATGTTTGTTGTAAACTTTTGTTGACGATCTCGACAAGATCTTCCGCTTTTTTCACTTTTCGTTTCTTCATGATGTAACGAATGCGGTCGAATGTCACGATCGTATCGTTAATTGAATAACCGATGATCGTTAACACAGCCGCAATAAACGTTAAATCGACTTCAAGGCGCGTTAAACTGAAAAAGGCGACGATGAGGAACGCATCGTGTAAAAGCGCAATAATCGCCGCTAATGCCATATAAAATTCAAAGCGGACCGCCACGTAAATAATAATTCCAACCGAAGCGATTAAAACCGCAATAAATGCATTGCGCGCTAATTCTTTTCCTACCGTCGGTGAAACGGTACTCACGCTCGGTTCCTCTCCGTATAACTTCTTAAAATGCGTTTTCACTTCGGAAATTTGCTTTTGGCTTAACACGCCGATAAAACGAGCGACACCAATTTCTTTTTGAGCACCAGACAAAACGACGTCTTTTGGTTCAAGGCCGAGCTGTTCAAATTGTTCGGTAATTTCGTTTGCATTTAACGTTGTTTTTCCCATCACTTCAATGCGTGTACCGCTGGCAAAGTCAATGCCAAGGTTTAATTTTGCCGTTAGCAAAACAACGATGCCGACAACCGTCAGCGCGCCTGAAAAAATAAAAAACTTTTTGCTATGTTTAACAAAATCGAGACGTTCAAATTTGGTCGGTATGTTCGTATCATCTGTTGTTTTCGTAATATCTAAAATCACGCTTGGATGAACACCGAAGTATTGCGGTTTTTTATTGAAAGCTCGACTTTGTACCAATAAGCCAAGCAATAAGCGCGTGAGGTATACATTCGTTAAAAAGCTTGCTAAAATGCTGATGATCAGCATCGTCGCAAATCCTTTGACGGAGCTTGTCCCGTAAATAAATAAAACAACTCCAGCAATAATCGTCGTAAGGTTTGCATCTAAAATCGTCGCAAATGAACCGCGGTTTCCGACGCGATAGGCAGACATAATCGATTTACCTAGTTTAATCTCATCTTTAATGCGCTCATATGTAATAATGTTCGCATCAACAGCCATTCCGACGCCGAGAATGAGCGCCGCAATCCCTGGAAGCGTCAATACTCCGTTCATCCAATCAAAAATAAGCAAAATTAAATAAATATAAACGCTTAGCGTTATCACCGCAACCAAACCTGGTAAACGGTAAAAAGCGATCATAAATAAGAAAATGATAGCGACGGCAACAATTCCGGCAAACACTGTTTTTTGTAACGCATTTTCACCAAACTGCGCTCCAACCGATGTAGAGTAAATTTCTTTCAGTTCCACCGGAAGCGCTCCAGCGTTTAATAAATCAGCAAGCTGTTTCGCTTCATCAACCGTAAAATTCCCTACAATCGATACATCCGTTTGATTAAACACTTGATCGACGCGAGCGGCTGAAATAAATTTTGGATGCTCTTTTCCGACTTCTTTTGCGTATGAGTCGACCCCTTCCTTGAAATCAAGCCAAATGACGAGAATGTTATTTGGGGCCATGCTAAGCACTTTTTCGGTTACTTGCTTAAATTTATTTGCATCTTTTAGCGTGATGGCTACACACGGTTTTCCTTTATCGTCAAACGTTTGCTTCGCTCCGCCTTCGACGAGATCGCTCCCGTCCATCAATACGTTATCATTGACATCTCGAAACGTCAGTTTTGCTTCTGTGGAAAGGATTTCACGCGCTTTATTTTGATCTTTCACGCCAGCTAATTGAACGCGAATGCGATTCTTTCCTTCAATTTGGATGTTCGGTTCGCTTACACCAAGCACGTTAATTCGTTTATTTAAAGCGCTCACCGTACTAAGCAAAACGTTTTTGTCAATTTTGTCGCCTTTTTTCGCCGGCTTGACTTCGTATAAAATTTCAAATCCGCCTTGAAGATCTAGGCCAAGCTTAATATCTCTTACAATTTTTTCCGCCGTTCCTCCAATCGTTCCGCCCAACAAAAGCAGAAGCAGGAAGAAGGCAATGATTCGACTGCGTTTTACCATAAAAATCCTCCTCTATTCTGGCGTTTGCCAGAATTTTTACCAACAAGACAAATTATGAAGTAGATTGCACATCCTGTCAATTTATGCAGGAAAAATTAAAACAATTGTTCTAATTCGGCTGCTCCCTCTTCGGTAAACCAATTTTCTTTTTTTTGTTCTTTTGTCGTGACATACGTCATGTAGTCGCTCGCTGTTAACGAAAGAATATCGCTTACAAGTTCAAATAGCTTTTTTTCTTCTTTTAGTCTTTTCCACTTTTTGCTTTTTAAACAGTTCCAAACCTCATCGACAGTGGCTTGCTCATATCCGAGTAATTTTAATTCATCCACTTTTGAAATAAGCGCAGGCATTAATTGTTTACGTAATATTTCATTCATCGCTACTCCCCCATTTTGTCATGCTTGGACAACTCATGCATATAGTTAATTGTATAAAAGATGACCTCATTTGAGAAGGTAGGGAGCGAGATGTCAAAGTTTTTAAAAGGGACGATCATTTTAATCATTGCGGGATTGATCACAAGAATTCTCGGGTTTATTAATCGAATTGTCGTTGCCCGCCTTATTGGTGAAGAAGGAGTCGGACTATACATGATGGCTGTGCCGACGCTCGTATTAGCCATTACGATCACCCAATTCGGACTTCCGGTCGCTATCTCCAAGCTCGTTGCTGAAGCGGAAGCGATCGGGGATCGGCGCAAAATAAAAAAGATTTTAGTCGTTTCGTTAGCGTTAACAACCGGATTAAGCATCGTTTTCTTTCCGGCGCTTCTTTTCATCGCTCCCATTTTATCAAAGACGTTGTTTACCGATTCACGCGTCTATTACCCGCTCATCGCCATTGCACCCGTTGTGCCCATTATCGCGATTTCATCCGTGTTGCGCGGCTATTTTCAAGGAAAGCAGCAAATGAAACCATACGCGTATTCGCAGCTTCTTGAACAAATCGTGCGCATTTTGCTTATCGCCGCTTTTACAACAGCGTTTCTTCCGTACGGAGTGGAATACGCAGCAGCAGGAGCGATGCTTTCAGCGGTCATTGGCGAATTCGTTTCGCTTATTTATTTATTCATCATGTTCAAATTAAAAAAACCGTTAAAAATCCGGCATCGTTTTTTTGCATATGTGAAAGCAGGAAAAGATACGTTTGTTTCGCTTATGCGCATCGCATTACCGACAACAGGCAGCCGCTTAATTGGCTCGATCGCATGGTTTTTTGAACCGATTGTCGTTGCCCAAAGTTTGGCCATTGCAGGAGTTACAGCTGTGAACGCAACAAAGCAATACGGAGAGTTGACAGGATATGCTCTGCCGCTTTTAATGTTGCCTTCCTTTATTACATACTCGTTAGCCACCTCGCTCGTTCCAGCCATTAGCGAAGCGGCGGCAAAAAAGCGGCAATTGCTGATTGAATATCGCTTACAACAAGCGATGCGCCTTTCTCTCTTGGCAGGCGGACTATCGGTCGTCGTTCTATATGTGTTAGCTGAACCAATTATGCAGCTGATGTATGGTACAAATAACGCAGCCGTTTTTGTCAAAGTGATGGCTCCATTTTTTCTCTTCTACTATGTACAAGGGCCGCTTCAAGCGGTATTACAAGGGCTGGATTTAGCAAAAGCAGCGATGATCAACAGCTTCATCGGAGCGGCAATAAAAACATTGCTGATCTTTCTGCTCGCAACCAACCCGTCTTTAGGAATCATGGGAGCCGCTCTGGCGATCACCGTCGGCATCGTACTTGTGACACTTCTCCATCTAGCGACCATTATCAAAGCGGTTTCCCTTTCTTTTTATGTTAAAGAATATATCGCCCATATTCTCATGATCGTGATCGTGGGTGTCATCGGACATGTACTTTTTAACTACCTTTCTCTTTCCCTTTCTGTTCGAACCTCCGTCACCATGATCGTGATGTTGATCGTTTATGTGGTTCTTTCAATATTTTTCCGTTTCATTAAAAAAGATGAAATAAAGCAAATCTTTCATAAATAACTAATCTTTTTCATCAATATAAAAAATGCCGTCTTCGTACGTGCAATACGAAATTTTTTTAATATCTTTATATCCACGCTTACGCAATTGTTGGCGAAGCCATAAATTGGTTTGATCAATAAGCGCTAAATGTTCTTCTTGAATGACACCGTCTTTAATCAGCGGCAACGCCAAGGACGGTTGTTTCTTTTTTCCTTTTTCTTTTTCAAACACCGATAGTTTCCCTGAAGGTTCTAAAATCGCAAATTCGACATCTGCCACATTTTTTACGTTTTTTTCACGCAATTGCACAAGCAAATCATCGAAGTTATAACGTTGTTTTCGCATCGCTTCTTCATCGATTTTTCCTTTGTTAATAATAATCGTAGGCTTCCCATCCACCAGCTCGCGAAACGTTTCGCTTTTTAGTGACAAAAGCGCAAATAAAATTTGAATGATCATTAAAACCAGCATGGGCACCACCGTATGAAGCAGCGGATCTTCCGTTTTTTCAATCGCTATAACGGCCATTTCCCCAATCATGATAAAGACGACTAAATCAAGAATGCTTAATTCGCCAATTTCCCGCTTCCCCATAATCCGAAAAATCAACAAAATTAAAAAATATAAAAACAGCGTTCGCGCAATCATGATGACATATTGTTCCAACGTTCATCCTCCTTTCTGTTCATAGTGTGAATCAATCATTTTTGTTCATACATTTTTATTCTAATTCATGAAAAAAACGAATATGTTGTTGTAAAGGAATGTTGTCCAAAGGAGGGGAAGACATGGTGAGATGGGGAAAGGCAATCGCTTACGGGGTCACCACCATTTTTTTGCTCGCGATCGTCATTAGTTTTCTTTTAGCGCTCATTTTGAAATTGACCAATTATCAAGAATCATCATTGCAATGGTTTATCAACGTTTGTGCCTTTTTCGCCGTTTTTTTCGGAGGATTAATCGCAGGTGGAAAAGGAAAAGAAAGAGGATGGATTTTGGGCGGATCAACGAGCTTATTATTTACATTAATCGTGTACTTATTTCAATTCCTCGGCTTAGAACAAGCTTTTTCGGTTGAGCAATGGGGGTATCATGCTGGGTTTCTTATTACCGCCATGGTTGGCGGAATGATTGGCGTGAACATCGCATCTTCACGTTCGCGAAATTCATAAAAAAGGCGGTCGCTGTGACCACCTTTTTATTTTTCGCTGACCACTTCGCGTATAGCGGCGCGGTCGTATGTAAGACGAGAACCGTCACCAGCGCGAATGACAACCGTATTTTCGTCAAGCGAATCAATGATGCCATGCAAGCCGCCAATCGTGATGACTTTGTCACCTTTTTTCAAGTTCGCTTGCATTTGTTGTATTGCTTTTTGCCGCTTTTGCTGCGGACGAATCAGCAAGAAGTAAAAGATCGCCAAGAAGAAAAGAAGCGGCAAAAGATTCATCAACGTGTTCATTTCGTTCTCACCCCTTTCTAAGCAACTAGAAGTTTTTCGCATTTGGTTTATTAAATCCATAACGTTCAAAAAACTCTTCACGGAAATCGCCAAGACGATCTTCACGAATGGCTTGACGGACTTGCTCCATTAATTTTATCAAAAAGTAGACGTTATGGTAAGAAGTGAGTCGAATACCAAACGTTTCATCGCACTTAATAAGATGGCGAATGTAAGCGCGCGTATAATTACGGCATGTGTAACAATCGCAATTTGGATCCAGCGGTGAAAAGTCGCGAGCGTATTTCGCGTTTTTAATGACGACACGCCCTTCGCTCGTCATCACCGTGCCATTTCGACCAATTCGAGTCGGCAATACGCAATCGAACATATCAATTCCACGAATCGCACCATCAATGAGTGAATCAGGTGAACCGACGCCCATTAAGTAACGCGGTTTATTTGCCGGTAAAAGCGGCGTTGTAAATTCAAGCACTCGGTTCATTACTTCTTTTGGCTCTCCAACAGACAGTCCCCCAACCGCATAACCTGGAAAATCGAGCGATACTAAATCTTGTGCACTTTGCTTGCGCAGATCTTCAAATTCGCCGCCTTGCACAATTCCAAATAATCCTTGTTCGTTTGGTCGCTTATGGGCTTTTAAACAACGCTCCGCCCAGCGACTTGTTCGTTCAACGGATTGTTTCATATACTCGTATGTCGCTGGATACGGAGGACACTCGTCAAACGCCATCATAATATCCGAACCGAGCGCGTTTTGAATTTCCATTGCTTTTTCTGGAGAAAGGAAGAGCTTATCCCCATTTAAATGATTGCGGAAATACACGCCTTCTTCTTCGATGCGTCGGAATTCGCTTAAACTAAACACTTGGAATCCGCCTGAATCCGTTAAAATCCCGCGATCCCAATTCATAAATTTGTGCAACCCGCCCGCTTCTTTTACAATTTCATGACCGGGACGGAGCCATAAATGATACGTATTGCTTAAAATAACGCCTGCTCCCATCTCTTTTAGTTCTTCCGGTGATAATGTTTTTACCGTCGCAAGCGTTCCAACTGGCATAAACATCGGCGTTTCAAACGAACCGTGCGGCGTATGCAAAATTCCTAATCGCGCACCCGTTTGCTTACACGTTTTAATGAGTTCATAACGAATCGGTGTCAACTTCAGATAGCTCCTTTCTTTGTTGTTCAAATGATAAGCATCGCATCGCCAAAACTGAAAAAGCGATAACGTTCTTTAACGGCTTCTTCGTATGCACGCAACACATTTTCCCGGCCAGCTAACGCGCTCACAAGCATGATCAGCGTGGATTTCGGCAAATGAAAGTTGGTGACCATGCCATCAATCGCTTTAAACTCATAGCCTGGATAAATAAAAATATCCGTCCAACCGCTTTCAGCAACAAATGTACCGTTATGTTTAGAGGCAATCGTTTCAAGCGTGCGCGTCGATGTCGTTCCAACCGCGATAATCCGGCCGCCGCGTTGTTTCACTTCATTTAAGAGGCGAGCCGTTCCTTCTGTCATTTGGTAAAACTCGGCATGCATATCATGTTCTTCCACATTTTCAGCGCTGACAGGACGAAACGTTCCTAAGCCGACGTGAAGTGTAATAAAGGCGATATGTACACCTTTTGCCCGAATGTCATCAAGAAGCTGCTCCGTAAAATGCAATCCTGCTGTCGGTGCAGCTGCTGAACCAAGTTCACGAGCATACACCGTTTGATAGCGTTCACGGTCATCTAATTGCTCTTTAATGTAAGGAGGAAGCGGCATCTCTCCAAGCGCCTCGAGCACTTCGTAAAAAATGCCGTCATAGGCAAACTCCAACACTCGCCCTCCATGTTCCAACGCCTCCACGCATGTCGCTTTTAATCGGCCATCGCCAAATGAAAGCGTTGTACCGACTTTGACGCGCTTTGCTGGTTTGACAAGCGTTTCCCAACGGTCTCCCTCTAGCTGCTTTAAAAGAAGAACTTCAATATGCGCCCCTGTATCTTCTTTTTCGCCATAAAGGCGAGCTGGTAATACACGCGTATCGTTTAAAACGAGACAATCACCCTCATTTAAATACGATAAAATGGCGCGAAAGGTTTCTTCATGTTTGGTCTCACCTGTGCGTTTGTTTAACACCATCAACCGCGATGCTTCCCGATTCGGAAGCGGCGTTTGGGCAATGAGTTCTTCTGGTAGATGAAAATCGAATAAATCTACTTTCATGCTGCTTCACCTGCTTATTCTTGTTTTAACGAAAACGTCCGAGAATATAAAAGATCAATGACAAAAAGATGCTTAATAAGATTGATGTGACAATTGGAAAATAAAACGTTGTATTTCCCTTTTTAATGATGATGTCTCCAGGCAATCTTCCAAGCTTAATAAATTGCATAAGAAAACCAATGATGATGAGAATAGCACCGATCATCATAATGGTTTTCGGAAGACTATTCACGATGGGACACCTCCATTCCGAAATGTTGATAAGCTAAATGCGTGACAATGCGTCCGCGCGGTGTTCGTTGTAAAAAGCCAATTTGCAATAAATACGGTTCGTATACATCTTCAATCGTTTGTGCCTCTTCACCGATCGTTGCGGCAATCGTTTCCAGTCCGACTGGACCGCCGCGAAATTTTTCAATGATATTTTTCAACAGCTTATGATCAATATGATCCAATCCTAATCGATCGACTTGCAATAATTCAAGCGCTTCTTGCGCCAAAGGAAGCGTAATCGTTCCATCGCCGCGAACTTGAGCGAAATCGCGAACGCGCCGAAGTAAGCGATTCGCAATACGCGGCGTTCCTCGAGAACGTCTGGCAATTTCAAAGGAGGCATCGTCCTCAATTTCTACAGAGAGAATATGCGCCGTTCGTTGAACAATTTGAGCAAGTTGTTCCGTCGTATAATATTCTAATCGACTTAAAACACCAAAGCGATCGCGAAGCGGAGCAGATAAAGCCCCCGAACGTGTGGTTGCTCCCACAAGTGTAAACGGCGGAAGGTCGATGCGTACCGAACGCGCTGTTGGCCCTTTCCCGATCACAATATCCAAACAATAATCTTCCATCGCTGGATACAGTACTTCTTCCACCGCGCGAGGAAGACGATGGATTTCATCGATAAACAGAACATCTCCAGGTTCAAGCGATGTTAAAATGGCCGCTAAATCGCCCGGACGTTCAATGGCTGGACCTGCGGTTGTTCGTAAATTGACCCCCATTTCATTCGCAATGATTGCCGCCAGCGTCGTTTTTCCAAGCCCAGGCGGCCCGTATAAAAGCACATGATCGAGCGTTTCTCCCCGCATTTTAGCTGCCTCAATAAATACATTTAAGTTATCTTTTACTTTTTCTTGGCCAATATATTCTCGCAAAAATTTTGGGCGAAGGCTATACTCAAGCGATAAATCTTCATGGTTTGCCGCGCTTGAGATGAGTCGTTCCTCCATCGCGCTCTCCCCCCTATTTCAATAGTTTTTGTAGCGCCAGTTTAATGTATCCTTCTGTCGACAGCTGCTCTTTCTGCAATAAAGGAAGGATTTTTTGAATTTCTTTTTCCGCATAGCCAAGTGCTTTTAGCGCTTCGATGGCTTCTTCTAACGCTTGTAAACGAGGAACAACCTCTTCGGTAAACAAATCTGGCAATGCGTTTGGAATGATGTGATGCAGCTTTCCTTTTAAATCGAGAATCATTTGCCGAGCTGTTTTTTTACCGACCCCTGGGAATTTGCATAAAAATTTTTCATTTTCCGTTTCAATCGCTTCAACGAGTTGCTGCGGTGCTCCGGCAGCTAAAATCGCCAATCCGCCTTTCGGCCCGATGCCTGATACTTGCAAAAGTTTCGCAAACAACGCACGCTCTTCGCGCGTATGGAATCCGTAAAGCGCCATAACATCTTCACGCACATATTGATATGTATAAACCGTAATCGGATTTTGTCTGTCGACTCGAAACGAAAACGGATTGGGCGTAAAAATTTGATACCCGATTCCATTGTTTTCAATCACAATATATTCTGGGCAGACGTAATCAACATAGCCGCGAATAAACTCAATCAACAGCGATACTCCTCTCCATTTTGTCGCTGTTTCTCATTTTAACATACAACAAGCAAAAAGTCCCCTAGCGCTAGGAGACTATTTGTAGAAAGGTTTATACGTTTCAAGGATACGCTCATAATTCTCTTTTGAGTGAACGCGAATTCCTTTTTTTAATTTTTCGTGTTGATGACTTTCAAGCTTTTCGACGTCAATTTGAAAAAACGATTGAATAACGCGTGAAGATTCGTCAGGTTTTCCTTCAAAAATAGAAAGCGTCCCATCTTCTGTAATTCCAAAATATCCGTTCGCTTTTGCTAATGGCGAAATATCGTTCATCTCTTTTTGGAAGACGATTTGCTCATCATCCATATTGACGAGCTGCCACTCTTTATATTTCTTCCAAATTTCCTTCATGGACGTAACCGTCTCTTCTTTAATTTCTTCACTCACTTCCCCATCTAAATACATTCTCTCTAAAATGACTGTCATCTCAACGGAGGAGGCTTGCACATTTCCCATTAAAAGAAAACTAAATATGATTGACAATATTCCTTGCATCATAGTTCACCTCATTTTACAGTTTCACCATCATGAGAAATTTTATCCAAAAAATAAACGGCCTTGTCGAGCGGACAAGACCGTTTATTGTTATTACTCAAGCACAGACTCATCTAAATTGTGGTAAACTTCCTGCACGTCATCATCATCTTCAAGCATATCAATAAGTCTTAGCATTTTTGTTAAGTCATCGCCCGTTAATGTCGTGTATGTTTTTGGAATCATCGTAATTTCCGCGCTAGCAAACGTAAATCCTTGCGCGGCTAACGCATTTTTGACTTCTTCAAAGTTTTCAGGAGATGTATAAATTTCGAATGAATCTTCTGTTGTTTCCATTTCGTCTGCGCCTGCTTCAATCGCTTGAAGAAGCATTTCATCTTCATCTATGTTCAAGTCTTCACGAGCAATGACAAGCAAACCTTTTCGGTCGAACAAATAAGAAACGCAACCGGTTTCCCCAAGATTTCCGCCATTTTTCGAAAAGGCGACACGAACGTTGGAAGCGGTGCGATTTTTATTATCGGTAAGGCATGTAACCATGACCGCAACGCCGCCTGGACCGTATCCTTCGTACTTGATTTCTTCGTAATTGGTATGCTCTTGGTTTCCTGTCGCTTTTTTAATTGCGCGTTCAATATTTTCATTCGGCATATTTGCCGCTTTTGCTTTTTCAATAGCGAGACGTAAGCTTGAATTGGAACTTGGGTCACCGCCGCCCATTTTTGCCGCTACATAAATTTCTTTCGCTAATTTCATAAATAGTTTTCCGCGTTTGGCATCTTGGGCATTTTTGCGCCGCTGAATGTTTTTCCACTTGGAATGTCCAGCCATTTATATCCCCTCTCATTCATGAAGATGTCCACTAAACACTATAGCAAAAATAAAACAAAAAGAACAGGGGAACTCCCTGTTCTTTTAGCCACGATTCATAAACGGCCGTTCGATCCGATCTCCCATATCGTTAAAAATCGAGCGAATGTCATCTTGGATTCGATCCATCGGGCCGCCATCGCGAATGTCGTTGTCAATGGTGCGAATGCGATTATACATGCTTGGATTCGCTACAACGCGAACCGACTTTCCTTTTGTGTACGGAGCAATCGCCCGTTTGACAAACTGTTCCACGCGAGTGTCATCTTTACCGTTTGTCGAAACCGCTACTAAAACACGATCACCTGAAACAAGTGTACGTGCATCTTTCACATTTTGTACACGAATAGCACGCTTTGAAATTTTTTCAGCGAGCGCACCGTCGTAGTTGTTGTAGTAGGATGAGCGCGTACGTCCATCCATCGTATTTAAATGCCCATGGTAATTGCGATCGGCTCTGCTAAAGTTCCTGTCTACAGATGGAACACGATTCGTCGCATAACGATTCGTCGTGCCGCGATCGAACATTTCTGTAATCGGACCATCGTTATCACGAACGGCACGAACATTTCCGTTCAAGCGATTTGTTCCATATCGACCGTATTGATACTGGTCGGTTAAATTATTTTCATTCGAATAATAACCAATTGGACGCGTTTGATTATTATAACGCGTATCGAACGCCTGATTATTACAAGCCACAAGCCCGCTAAGCGCAACGACGGCTCCCAACGCCACGATTTTTTTTCGCAATCCCAAAACCCCCTTCTGTTTAGTGTAGACAAAACCGTCTACATGATTATGTTGACACAGAAAGGGGTTTTTATGGCTGTTACTTATCGGCAAAATTAGAACTTCGGTGGCGCAATCGCAAGTCGGCGTTTATGATGTGAACGTTCATGTAAGCGTTCAATAATTTGTCGATCTTTTTCTGGAATTTCTTCTCCTCTTAAATATTTGTCAATCATTTCGTATGTCGTGCCCATTTCATTTTCATCTGTTTGTCCTTCCCAAAGTCCCGCGCTTGGTGCCTTTGTGATGATTTCTTCAGGCACGCCAAGAATGCGAGCCATTTCGCGCACTTCTCCTTTTGTGAAATGGACAAGCGGAACTAAATCAACTCCACCGTCCCCATATTTTGTGAAATATCCCGTATACCATTCAGCTGCATTATCCGTTCCCACAACGATATAACCATAGTTGTTCGCTACGGCATATAATGTTGTCATCCGCAAACGCGCGCGCGTATTTGCATCACCAAGGCGAGCCGCATTCTCATTCCATTCTCCTTTTGCTTTGAGCTGCTTCTCAATTTCGCCGAACAATACTCGATGCGTTTCCGTTAAGTCAATAATGTGATAGTCAATGCCACAACTTGCAACGACCTTTAATGCATCTTCTTTATCTTTCGGATTGCTTTTGCATGGCATAATTAATCCTAAAGAACGGTCAGGAAACGCTCGCTTAATTAAATGGGCAACGACGGCAGAGTCGATTCCTCCGCTAATGCCGACAATCGCACCGTTCAGCCCAGCATTTTTTACTTGTTCACGTAGCCACTCAACTAATTTTTCAATTTTTTGTTCCATTTATGTACATCCCTTTCTACATAGTTTAAAATTATATGTTCATTTATTATATGCTCATTTTATCACACAAAAATTTAAAATAAAAAGAGACGATTTTCTTTCATCGTCTCTTTTCGTTGCTTAATCCTCATTTTCATCTTCACGATAAGGAACTGGCCAATAAGGTGAATATGGCATTGGCTGTGCCCCGTATGGCATCATCGGAGAATATGGAAACGGATAGGTCGGCATCGGCTGCGGCATTATGCTTGGTTGAGAATATGGCTGAGAAGGTGGTTGATAATATGGTTGATATTGGTCATACGGCTGTGGCATTGGCGAGTACGTTGGTGCTGTGCTTGGCCCCATTGGAAAACTCGTTCCGATTGGTTGAGTTGGCATACTTGGCTGCATGAGCGGTTGATACGGAGACGGTGGTTGAACATTTGGCTGTTGCGGCCAAACATTTGATTGGAATCCATCACATCCGCAATCATCCATTTGCTCTCCGGCTAGTTGATAAGGCATAAAAGGTTGTACGGGAGGATACATTGGATAAAATCCGTATCCAGGCAAAACAGGTGTCATTGGGATACATGGAATCGGTGCAATTGGCTGCATGATCGGTTGTTGCATCATTGGTTTTTCCGGCATCGGTTCTGGTGGAGCAAGTGGCACTTCTTCCTCTTCCTCCTCTGCTACGGCAAACGGATTTGGTTGAATAGGTGCCTGATACATTGGGCCGATATTTGGCTGAATAGGCACTTGATACATTGGATCGATATTTGGCATTGGTGGAATGTACGGCATTTTCGGAATTTCTGGAGCAGGCTGTTCATCGACTTCTTCCTGTTTCATAATATCCGGCAAAATATTTGGCGGTTTCGGCGGAATTTGTGGCCCTTTTGGTTCCACCTTCTTCTCTGCTACCGGTAAAGTGGTTGGTGGCACGACGTTCATAAGCGGGGCGACATTCATCGCTTTTTCTATTTCTTTTTCCGGCATCTTCTCTATTTCTTTTTCCTTTTCCACTTTTATCTCTTTTTTGTGTTCAATTTCTACATCAACATCCACCGCAATCATTTTCGGTTTTTCTTCCGCATATGGATGCTCAACCTTTGGCTCTTCTTTTAGTTTCATCTTCGGCTCTTCTTTTTTTACTTGTTTCACTGGAGCAACAGTCGTTGGTATTTTAATTTTCATCCCTGGCATAATTAAATCCGGATTGCTTAAATGAGCATTCATTTTTTTTAACTGCTCGAAATCAACCCCATACTTTTTCGCGATCTTCCAAAGTGTATCCCCTTTTTGGACAATATGAATTTTCACGCGTTTTTCCCCCTCCTATGATAAGACGTGGCGTCTATGTCAGCTTCAGCTTGTCGGTATTAGGCTTCAACATAACTTATGAGCCTACAAAGTGATTTATGATAAAAAATAAACAAGGTCTGGCAGAAAAAAATGCCAGACCTTTATGCGTGTATTAAGCATCTGCTCAGTACCAAAAGCGCGTTGCAAGCTGTTTCTTCTGAACGATGATTGAATTTACAGCTTTCCCTTTTTCAAGCGATTTAAGCACCCAATGCAAATATGGCAAATCAATGCGTTTCATGGACACATATATGGTAGAATAATACGTAAAACAACGATCGATCTATTCGAACAGCTTTTGTAAAAGAAAGGATGGGAAAATGAAAAAGGAGAAGAAAATTCTTGGGGAAGAACGAAGAAAGCTTATTTTACAATGGCTAAAAGAAAGCAACCGTCCGATCACAGGTGCAGAATTATCGAATAAAACAAACGTCAGCCGCCAAGTGATTGTTCAAGATATTTCGCTTTTAAAAGCGCGCAATGAACCCATTATTGCGACAAGCCAAGGGTATTTGTACTTATCAACACCGCCGGCTGAAACGTATACGCGTGTCATCGCTTGTTGCCATACACCAGAACAAACAAAAGAGGAATTGTATCGCATTGTCGATCACGGGGTAACGGTGAAAGATGTTAAAATTGAACATCCTGTCTACGGTGATTTAACCGCTTCCATCATGGTAAGCAACCGTCTAGAAGTCGATCAGTTTATTCGCAAAATTGAAGAAACCAAATCCGCCTATTTATTGCAATTAACAGGAGGAACCCATTTGCATACGCTTGAAGCGGATTCCATTGCTAAATTAGATGCGGCATGCGAAGCGTTAGAAAAGGCTGGATTTTTAATTGAATAGGGTTCAGACAACGTCTGAACCCTATTTTTGTTTCACCGTATAGTACGGATAACTTCCGAGCACTTGAACCGCACAATCAAGCGCCTCTAGCTCAGCGATGGCGCCTGGAATAAGAACATCGTCTAACTTTTGGTCGATGTCGATAATGAAAAAGTAGTTGCCGAGTCCCGTTTTGGCTGGACGGGACTCAATTTTCGTCAAGTTCAGCTTTCGCCAAGCAAATGCAGATAATACTTGATGAAGAGCCCCGGCTTGATCTTTTGGCAATGTAATCATCAGCGTCGTTTTATAGCCATCTGGTTCATGATCAATCGGCAATTCACACGGCTGTTGATGAAGAATAATAAAGCGCGTGTGGTTGTAATCATAATCATGAATATTTTCTTTAGCAATGGCAAGACCGTATTCTTTCGCAGCGAGCCGGTTTCCAATCGCCGCTGCCTTTTCGTGCGGATGCTCGCTTACATATTTTGCTGCCGCGCTCGTTGATGCCATATATTCATAACTTGCCCTTTTTAAATGGCGATGCAAAAATTTATGGCATTGTGCAATCGCATGCGAATGAGAATAAATTCGCTCAATGTTTTTCCATGCATCCGCTTGTTGTGGGTGAACGAGCAAATGCTGCTCAATCGGCGCCACAATTTCGCCAACAATCGGAAGCGAACATTCATGAATCAAATAATCAATTGTTAAATTTACCGATCCTTCAAGCGCATTTTCGAGCGGAACTACCGCTAAATCCACTTCCCCATCTCGCACCGCATCAATGCATTGCGGAATCGTGTTGTACGGAACGCTCTCTGCGTTCGGAAAGATTGCCGTTACCGCTAAATGGGTAAATGTCGCTTTCGGACCTAAATACCCAATCGTCTGCACCCCTGTTTCTCCTCTCTAAGCCCCTGAACCGAGAATTTCAACTTTTTCAACAAACGGCAAATGTTTTAATTGCGAAAGCAATTCATCAATCGTCATCGTCATTTCGCTTGTGCTGATCGATAATGTAACGTTTGCTCGACCTTGAAGCGGGATCGTTTGATGAATCGTCAGCACGTTGCAATTCGCGGAAGCGACAACGCTCAGCAATTTAGAAAGGGTCCCTGAACGGTCTTCAAGATGAAAAAAAAGGGTAATAATTTTTTCGCGCACCATCGTATGAAACGGAAACACCGCATCGCGATATTTATAAAAGACGCTGCGGCTCACATCGACCATTTGCACCGCGTCGGCAACGGAATCGACCTTTTTCCGCTCGATTAACTCTTTTGCCTCCAACACTTTTTTCATTGCCTCTGGCAACACATCTTCGCGTACTAAATAAAACTTTTTGTCCACCGCACAGGTTCCCCTCTCTTTCTAATCGACGAATTCAAATTCGTAATCTAACAATTTGACGATATCTCCGTCTTTCGCTCCGCGTTCCCGCAACGCATCATCCACGCCCATCGCACGCAATTGTCGGGCAAAACGGCGCACCGATTCTTCGCGCGAAAAGTCGGTCATTTTAAATAGCTTTTCGATTTTTTCTCCGGATAAAATAAACGAACCATCATCGTCACGTGTAATATGAAACGGCGGTTCTTCTTTTTCAAGCTTGTACACAACGCGATGAACCGCTTCCTCTTCTTGCGGATAAAGCGGGAATTCCGGCGTTTTTTCAAGCAAATCGGCAATGGCAAATAACAATTCGCGCAATCCTTTTCGCGTTAGCGCAGAAATCGGAAAAATTGGCACATCCTCTTGCAGTTTTTCTTTAAACACCTTTAAGTTTTCTTCCGCATTTGGCATGTCCATTTTATTGGCAACAATAATTTGTGGACGTTCCGTTAAACGCAAATTATACTGTTTCAATTCTTCGTTAATGATTAAATAGTCTTCGTACGGATCGCGTCCTTCGATCGCCGCCATATCAATGACATGAACGATGACGCGCGTCCGTTCAATATGGCGCAAAAATTGATGACCAAGTCCGGCTCCTTGATGCGCTCCTTCGATGAGTCCAGGCAAGTCAGCCATGACAAAGCTTCGACCATCATCGGTTTCGACAACGCCGAGATTTGGAGCGAGCGTTGTGAAGTGATAATCAGCGATTTTTGGTTTTGCCGCTGAGACGACCGATAGCAATGTCGATTTGCCGACGCTTGGAAAACCGACGAGACCGACATCTGCCAACAATTTTAATTCGAGCGTGACGTAGCGTTCTTCACCTGGCTCGCCATTTTCAGCGATTTCCGGTGCAGGATTCGCCGCAGACGCAAAACGAGTGTTGCCGCGTCCGCCGCGTCCGCCGCGCGCTACAACGAAGCGTTGTCCATGCTCGGTTAAATCCGCGATCACTTGCTTTGTTTCATCATCAATCACAACCGTTCCAGGCGGCACTTTAACGATTAAATCTTCGGCATTTTTTCCATGTTGATTTTTCGACATTCCGTTTTCGCCGCGCGGCGCTTTAAAATGGCGCTGATAGCGAAAATCCATCAGCGTGCGCAATCCTTCATCGACGACAAACACCACGTCGCCGCCTTTTCCTCCATCGCCGCCAGCGGGCCCGCCTTTCGGAACGTACTTTTCGCGACGAAAAGCGACCATTCCGTTTCCGCCGTCTCCACCTTTTACATATATTCTCACTTGATCGACAAACATCTTCCTTTTCCTCCGATCTTTTCATGGTGTGGAAAGATGAATAACTAAACAGGCCGTTAATTCTTCATTATGTACAGCAAAATCGGAAACAAATAACGCCCCTGTTTGGCTATGTTGCTTAAGCCAATTGATCATGGCCTCAGGCTTTATGATGCTTCCACGAAAGTCAAAAAACAATTGCGCGTTTTTATCTGTCAAATCAATGGTGATCGTTAAATAGTTTTCGACATCTGGTGCAGAACATTCCTCAAGCTTTCGCAAAAAATGGCGACACCATCGCGCCAATGGTTGATCGTAAGCCGATAAATTCACTTGCTCGCCAAGCACTTCATATTCGAGAAAAATGGAATGTGTTTCCCAATGATACGTCATCAATAACTCGGCAAATTCATTGGCCTGTAAATTCGTCAACTTTGCTTCGTTTTGCGCCGACATGATAATTTCCTCAATAATTTCATGCACCCGCTCAAGCTTATTGAGCGCTAAATTCCCTTTGATTAATTGAATTTTATTGAGCCAATCATGCCGAGAATGCCGCAATGCATCAACAATCGTCCAACGCTTTTCCATCGATACTCTCCCGTGAATATTTTGAATATAATTATAACAAACGAATTCGTTCATTGCCTACTATTCTTAACAAAAAGAAAACCCTAACCAAAGCAGGTTAGAGTTTTCTTTAACATTATGCTTCTTTTACAACAGGATAAACGCTCACTTTTTTGCGATCGCGGCCCATGCGTTCAAAACGAACGATGCCGTCCACTTTCGCATAAAGTGTATCGTCGCCGCCACGACCAACGTTTAATCCAGGATAAATTTTTGTACCGCGTTGACGATAAAGAATAGAACCGCCTGTTACGAACTGACCGTCAGCACGTTTTGCACCAAGGCGTTTTGAGATAGAATCGCGACCGTTCTTTGTAGAACCTACTCCCTTTTTAGATGCAAAAAACTGAAGATCTAATCTTAACATTTCGTTTCACCTCCTAGTGATTTCGTCGTCAGCTTCACGTATTTGCCGTAATCGCGTTCGATCGTTTGCAGTGAAACGATCATTCCTTCAAGGAGGAGCTGCACTTTCTCTTCCGTGTGACGGTCCTCAATCAACGGGACTTCACAATGAAGATAGCCGCCTTTTTCTCCTTGTTGAATGGTCGGTTTGACGTTTGTCAATTTCATCACTGCATTGATCGCACCGAACGAAACAGCCGATACGCCCGCACACACAATATCTTTGCCGCGCTTGGCAAAATCAGCATGTCCGCTTAACGTAAATGCACGAATTTTTCCGTCATCTGTTCGATAAATCGTAACGTCTATCATCGTTGACGCCTTACGCGTTAATTTTTTCGATGACTACTTTTGTGTAAGGTTGACGATGACCTTGTTTACGACGATAGTTTTTCTTTGGTTTGTATTTGAAAACAATGATCTTCTTTTGACGACCATGTTTTTCAACTTTTCCAGTTACAGTTGCACCAGGGATCGTAGGATTGCCCACTTTTACGTTTTCGCCACCTACGAATAACACCTTGTCAAATGTAACTGTTTCACCTTCAGGTACGTCGATTTTCTCGATGTAAATTGTTTGACCTTCTTCTACTTTAATTTGTTTTCCACCAGTTTCAATGATTGCGTACATATTTTGCACCTCCTAAATTAGACTCAGACTCGCCAGCTACGAGGCGGTTCAATCGAACGCTTAAAAACCTGAGCTGAGCGGTTGTAGCACGGGTGCTACAAATAACAACATAAGAGATGATACCATAAGAAGAAAAGAAATGTCAATAAGGATAAAGAAGATTTGCGATGACATCATTCGTTCGCTTTTCACGAAAATAAGCGTGAAGCAATTCGTTTTCATCCAATTCAAATTCTTCCCTTCCTTTTTCAACAACAACGGCGTGTTTTTTTCCGCGCTGAAACATTAAAAGTACGCGAAAAAGCGGATCCGTCGGCGCAACGACAAGACGCTTTAAACTGCGATATTCTACTTTTTTTCCGTAATATCGTTCAAGTAAAAAACGCATCCACACGTATTGTCGATGCCGCCATTCTTGCCGGAGCGAATAGGCTAAAAAAAGCCCAATCATCCATAAGCTTAACTGCGTTGGTGTGAACGCAATCAACAACATGAAAAAGACCATCAACAGCCCAGCGGAGCAATAAATGGTCCATTCATGCGCGCGGCGAAACGAAGTGAAATACGTCCAAACCAAAAAAAGCAATTTCCCGCCGTCTAACGGCCAAATCGGCAATAAATTAATGCATAAAATCGATAAGTTATACGCTGTTATTTCCGAAAAAAGTTCAATCGAAAGCCATCCGCTTTCTTTTCCTAAATATGCGAGAAGAAAGATGAATAAATGTTGGACAGGACCCGCTAACGTCACAATCAGTTCCTCTTTGAGCGGTCGATTTCCGTGTTCATCCATCTCTGCAACTCCGCCAAACGGCAATAACAAAATTTTCTTGATGCGCCATGAAAAAAAATGGGCAGCAAACGCATGGCCTAATTCGTGAAACAAGACGATTAAAAAAACAATAAAAAGCGATTTAAAATTGGCGGTTATCACTGCAATGAAAGCAACGAACCATAAAAGCGGGTGAATGTGGATGTTCGTCAACAAAGAAAGCCATTTATTCAAAGGAAATCACCTGAATCGGATCAATGAAATGATCCCCTTGTTTAATCGCAAAGTAAAAAACTCCTTTCGTTCCTCCCTCATTATTCATCGCTTTGCCTACTTCTTTTCCCGCTTCGATAAAGTCGTATAACTTCACAGAAATAGCTGCTAAATTTCCATACCATGATTCGCTGCCGTCCGCATGTTGAATAACGACCGTTTTTCCATGCCCCTCCTTCACTCCGGCAAAAATGATCACCCCTTCGCTCATCGCTTCAACGGATGCATTCATTTCCGTTTCGACCATGACGCCTTGTCCATTATCTTGAAAGCTTTCGAGCACGCGACCCGAAGCAGGGAACGCATACTGCGTAGAAGAAGTTTCATGTTTTTTCTCTGTCGTAAAAAAAGCGAGCGGTTTACCGAACTGTTTTTCATACCAATTAGCGACGGTCGCAAACTGAAAATCTTGCTCCATTACCTGTTTGACAAAGGAACGAGCTTCTTCCCATCTTGGAGATTCGCTTTTGAATAAAATGGCAACGCTAAAAAAAAGCAAGGCAGCAATTAAGCTTTTCAACAAAAAAATGTCCTTGCGAAAAAGCGGGGGATGCGAGTTCTCTTCTTCTCCATCGTACGTAATGACCGTTTGCCCTCCATATTTCTCCTCTTCTGTCCAATCGATCAATGCTTTTTGAACGTAGCGTTCTTTTTCTTTTTTTCTCTTTGCGATTCGTTTGCGAATCTCTTCAATTCGATCGCTCATTTTCACACCTCTCTCGTCCAATTTATACTTTGTACTATATTTATTTCAAAATGGGAAAGATATGAATAAAAAAAGCACCTCCATACGCAATGGAAGTGCTAGGATCGAACGCCGAAAAACTTTTTAATTTTCGCCAATAACCCTTTATTTTCTTCATCTTCGAGCGATAAAAGAGGGACGGACTCTCCAAGCAAACGACGAGCAATGTTGCGATAAGCGAGCGATGCTTTACTATTTGGGTCTAAAACGATCGGCTCCCCGTTATTGGAAGCTTTAATCACATTGTCATCATCAGCAATAATTCCGAGCAAATCGATCGACAGATGCATGACAATTTCATCAATATCCAACATATCATGATTTTTCACCATATGACTGCGGATGCGATTAATGATCAGGCGCGGCGGACGAATGTTTTCCTCTTTCTCAAGAAGCCCGATAATGCGATCCGCATCACGTACTGCGGAAACGTCCGGTGTTGTCACAACAATCGCTTGATCCGCCCCTGCCACCGCATTTTTATAACCTTGCTCAATTCCAGCAGGGCAATCGATTAACACATAATCATAATCTTGTTTTAATTCATCAATGAGCTGTTTCATCTGTTCAGGAGTAACGGCTGATTTATCGCTAGTTTGAGCGGCGGGCAATAAATAAAGCAGATCATCAAAGCGCTTATCTTTGACAAGCGCCTTTTGCACTGCACATCGGCCTTCAACAACGTCAACGAGATCGTAAATAATGCGATTTTCAAGCCCCATAATGACATCAAGATTGCGCAAGCCAATATCGGTATCAACAAGGCAAACTCTTTTTCCTAACAACGCCAGCGCCGTGCCTAAGTTCGCTGTCGTTGTCGTCTTCCCAACGCCGCCTTTTCCAGATGTAATGACAATCGCTTCTCCCACTGTCAAAAACTCCTTTCTAACCGAGTTAAGTTCGGGCGTAAGTGTGTTAATAGCTGTAAACGGTCGACGACAATTTGGTCATTCTCATCGATGTATGCGCATTCCATTTCATTGCCCTCATCTGTTCGATAATCAGGGGCGCGATTCATGACATCGCTAATCCGAAGCTGAGTGGGTTTCATAATGGATGCAGCAATGATCGCTTGTCGATTTCCGTCATAGCCTGCATGAGCGATTCCTCGCAATGCTCCCATGATAAAGATATTTCCACTCGCAATCACCGTGCCTCCTGGATTGACATCTCCGATCAATAAAAGATCTCCTTTTACGTGTAACACTTGTCCAGAGCGTACAATTTTAGCAACGGAGACAATTTCATTTTTTCGTTTCCATTCCAATGCTTCTTGTTTCGTCATAACATTGCTTTCAATAGAGTCAACGACTAAATTTTTTTTCGCACGAATGATCGCACGCAGCCTTTCTTCTTGTTCGTGCGTTAAATAGCGATTCCCTACATGTAATCGAACGGCAATGAACGGACCGTCTTGTTCATCAGTCTCGTTGATCGCTAGTTTTTCATCTAATTCTTTTAATAGTTCATCGTATGAACAAGTATCATCGAGATGCAACGTTAGTCCGTCTTTCGTCCCTTTCATCGCTACGTATTGTTTTTTTGGCTTGTTCACAACGTTCACCTCAACGAATATTTCTCCAAACACCCGGCATATTCCTTTGTGTCACTTGACATTTTTCTTCAATTTTCACGACGATACGCCGTCCACTGCAACAATTTTTGCTTTAACGGATAAGCGAAAAGCAGCACCAAAATCGTATGGACAAAGACGGTTGGGAATAATCTGTCATTTAAAAACGCGGAAAACGTCATCGTCGTTCCGCCGACAATGAGTTGAATTCCGTATACATAAAATTCGACAAAAACGATGGCCGTTAGTGCAAGAAATGAAGCAGTGAAAGAATTCGTATGAAATATTTTCATCGCTTTTGCGGTTAAGTACGCAACGATCGTAAAAATAAACGCATATACTCCTAATATTTCGGTATAAACAATGTCATATAAAAAACCAAATAAAAAGCCATACATCATTCCGTCTGTTTGTCCGACAAAAATCGTCACGAATACGAGAACGACAAGAAGAAAGCGCGGAACGAACAAATACGATTGAAACCATTTTTCAGAAAACAGTTCAACAAAAACGCTTTCGAATAAGAAAACCATCGTTACAAGAAAAGGAAGGAAGAACTTTTTCATCGCTTCTCTTCCTCCTCTTGTAATTCGTCAATTTTTCGTTTGACAATGATGACATCATCAATATCATAAAAATTCGCTGCTGGTTTTACGTAAACAATTTGTGTTAATCCGTATTCATCCGGAACGACGTCCATCACTTTTCCAATGACGAGCCCTTTCGGAAAGATCCCGCCAAGTCCTGATGTTAACACGTTTTGCCCTTTTTTAATTTTCGCATCATATGGGATTCGTTTCAATAAAAGCGCCTCACGCTCTGCATCATATCCTTCGATCAATCCAAACACATTTTCTTTGCCTTGCACAAAGGCAGAAATGCGGTTTTTCCGATCTAATGCACTCAACAGCTGAACGTTTGAGCTAAACGGTGAAACGCTCCGAACTTTGCCGACAAGCCCTCTTGGCGTAATGACCGCCATATCTTTTTTCACGCCATGTTGTTCACCTTTATTGACGATCAGCATTTCTTGCCATCGATCTGGATTTCTGCCGATCACGGTTGCTTGAATAGCAACAAAATCACGCAAACTTTCTTTTTTGTCCAACAGCTCACGAAGCTGTTCATTTTCTTTTTTTAACGATTGCACTTCTGTTTCAAGAAGCACATATTTCTCCAGTCGCGCTTTTAATCGTTTATTTTCCTCATATGTATTGCGCAAATCATTCACATTTTCAAAGAAGCCCGCAACAAGCTGTGCGGGCTGATGAACAAGAGATTGCACAAAAACGACGGCATCTTTCACAAATTTTTCAGGCCAAGTAAGATGTTGCCGATCTTTCAATGAAAAGCCAATCAATGCCACGAGAATGATGATGCTCACCAACAACAAAATTAACCGTTTATTTAAGAAAAACTGTGGCATGATGACACCTTCTTACGATTAGCGATAGTCTTTCGCTTTATTTTTAAATAAATGAATGTGTTCAAGCGCTTTTCCTGTACCGATCGCCACGCAATCAAGCGGATTTTCTGCAATGATGACCGGCATGCTTGTCTCTTGGCTAATCACTTTGTCTAAATTGCGTAAAAGCGCGCCGCCGCCTGTTAACACGATGCCGCGGTCCATAATGTCCGCTGCCAGTTCAGGTGGCGTTTTTTCAAGCGTATTTTTAACGGAATCCACAATCGCATAAACCGTATCACGCAACGCTTCCGCAATTTCTTCTGCGTGAATTTCGATCGTCTTCGGCAATCCTGTCAACAAATCGCGTCCGCGAATTTCCATGCTGCCGATGCCGTCAGGATTGCCTGCTGAACCAATTTCAACTTTAATCGCTTCAGCAGTTCGTTCTCCGATCATTAAATTGTACGTTTTGCGGATGTATTGGATGATCGCTTCATCCATCTCATCACCAGCGACACGAATGGATTGGCTTGTGACGATTCCACCGAGAGAGATGACCGCCACTTCCGTCGTACCGCCGCCAATATCAACGACCATGCTTCCTGTTGGCTCCCATACAGGCAAGTTCGCTCCGATTGCTGCCGCAAACGGCTCTTCAATCGTATAAGCATCGCGCGCACCTGCTTGACGGGTCGCATCGATGACAGCTCTTTCTTCAACGGCTGTAATTCCAGAAGGGACACATACCATCACATACGGTTTTCCAGCAAAAAGACCGCTATTTTTTGTCGCTTGTTTAATGTAATATTTCATCATGATCGCAGTCGTTTCATAATCCGCGATCACTCCATCTTTCATCGGGCGAAGAGCGACAACATTCCCCGGTGTACGCCCGATCATTTGCTTCGCTTCGTTACCGACCGCAACGATTTGCTTCGTATCTTTTTGCAATGCAACAACGGACGGTTCACGAAGAACAATTCCTTTTCCTTTCACATATACAAGCGTATTAGCTGTACCTAAATCTATCCCGAGATCTCTTGATCCAATTCCAAACATATTCGTATCTTCCTTTCCGAAACAAAATGCTTTCAAAAACTCATGACATTTATTATAACGCAATCAATTAGAAAAGAGAATGACTTATACATATCCTTTTTCTTTCAAACTTACATATGTTTTGTCACCGATAATTAAATGATCAAGCAATTCAATGCCGATGAGATGACCACATTCCGCCAATCTCCTCGTCACTTCAATGTCCTCACGACTTGGAGTCGGATCGCCAGAAGGATGATTATGCGCACAAATAACGGAAGCGGCCGAACGCTTAATCGCTTCTTTGTACACTTCGCGCGGATGCACAATCGAAGCGTTTAAACTGCCGATAAACACCGTTTTTTTGTGAATGACTTGATTTTTCGTATTTAAGTATAAACAAACAAAATGCTCTTGTGATAAAAAACGCAAATCCTCCATCACATATTTTGCCCCATCTTCTGGCGAACGAATCACATATCGATCATCATACTGCAGCTGATGGACACGCCGACCGAGTTCAAGAGCCGCGATAATTTGAATCGCTTTTGTTTTCCCAATTCCTTTGATGCTCGTTATTTCTTCAATCGTCGCATCTTTCAAAAGGCGGAGTCCTTCAAAGTGAGTAAGCAAATGTTGGGCCAGAGCGAGTACAGAGTGTTCTTTCGTCCCCGTTCGCAATAAGATCGCTAACAGTTCTTGATTGGATAAGCTTTGCGGTCCGTCCGAAAGCAAGCGTTCACGCGGCCGATCATCATGCGGAACATTGCGAATCATTAATGTTTGTTTTCGCAAATATGCTCCTCCTCTATTTTAACCTTTTTTTCGCTAAATGGGGAAAATCCGAATTTTTTTAATTCACGTGCAGTTTTCGCAATCGGTAAACCGACAACGGAAAAATAGTCGCCTTCTATTTTCCGAACAAATAAAGAGCCGAATTGTTGAATACCGTAAGCTCCAGCTTTATCGAGCGGCTCTTTCGTCGCAATGTAATCCCAAATCTCTTCATCGGTCAAATCCCAAAACGTCACTTTTGTCTGTTCGGCAAACGTGATTTGTTCTGTTTCCGTACAAATCGCCACGCCTGTCCACACTTCATGCGTCGCGCCTGCTAACATCTTCAACATACGAAACGCATCATTTTCATCTTTCGGTTTGCCAAGAATCGTTCCTTCATAAACCACAATCGTATCCGCACCGATCACGCACGCATCTTTCGCTTTCGCTAATACCGCTTTCGCTTTTTTGAACGCTAATTGTTGGACAATTTCCTTTGGAGGTAAGTTGGGGTCAAATGATTCGTCGACATCGCTTACGAGGATTTCAAATGGGAGTTGAATCATCTCAAGAAGCTCTTTCCGGCGGGGAGAACTAGAAGCTAAAATAAGTCGCATAAGCCATCACCTTTCGCATTTGTTTCTGGAAGATACACTTGTATCGTACCAGATTTATACACGAGACACAATGATTTGACAAAATAAAAAAGAAGCAAGGCTCCTTGCTTCCTACGAAGATTTCAGCACGTTCAACAAATGTTGCTGCGCTTGCCAAATCGCTGCTTTCTCGTTTGTTTGTTTATACGCTAAAAGGGCGTTGTACGCTTTCCCCAAATGCCCTTTTTTCTCGGTTTCGTCCAACTGATCGTACATCGTTTTTAACGTTTTCCATTGTTCTTCATCGATCGTTTTTACAGAAAAAAGCGATGTGGAAAACGTGATGAGTTCCTCAAAAAATTGACGATGGTCCTTGTTCATCTTCACCGACACATTCCACGGCTTTACATACGTTTCTTGACCGATTTGTTGATAAGCTTCGACAAACGAAGCGAGATCTTCTTTCCGCAATCCAATGCCAATTAATAAATAGACTGGGTCTTTCCCAACGGTTAATGTTGGAAAATGAGCCGCTTGCAACTTATTGACATACGTCTTTAACGTTTGTTCATTTGTAAACGCGCCGCCTTGAACGACAAAAACAGATAATGGATCCAAAGATCGCGATTCGTTTTGTTCGTCGATCGTTTCCTCTTTCAACGTAGCAGAGGCAGGCACTTCTCTTTCTTGTTTTGGAATGATTGTCAGCACACCAAATCCAAAGCTTGTCCCAAGTAAAACAGCTAACACAATCGCAACCATCGCTGAGCGCCAACGTGGTGAATGTGCTCGCCATCGTCTTGGACGTGCTTTTTGTTCGCTGCTCATCTCGTTGTGTTCGCGTTCCTCGACAACCATCAAATCTTCTTTTCGTTCCATCGTTTTTTCTTCTATATAAGGACGTTCTTTTCCGTTCACTTTAATCGTAATGGTTTTCGTCGGCTTGTCCAATCCTTTTCCCTCCCGCTGTCGTTCTTTGCCCATCGTAACATAAAAAAACAAAAAAAGAACGAGACATTTGTCGTCTCGTTTCAGAAGGTTTTCGTCAAATTTCGCATCATTCCACATCTTTAATGAACGTGACAGATAATTCCTCAACGGGAATTTCATCTTGCATTTCATTGTATGAACAAAGTTGCTTCGTTTCTCCTTTTAAGCAAATGGCATATTGTAACGTTCCATCGCTCCGTTTTTTTACAAGAACATACGATTCATTCGTCTCAGGCGGCAACCGTCGTGACGTATACGGATCTTTCATCGGCTCAAGCACGCCATCATTCACGAGCTGTTGATACGTTAGCTTCTCTGAGTGATTCGGCTGCAAAAATTCAACCTTTTGTGCCCCGACATGCAATCGTGCCGCTTCATACATCGCATACGCATGACCGACGAACGCTTGTGCCCTTGACTTTTCAATAACGTTCCTCATTGCAATCGAAGCAATCGCCGCGACAATCCCTAAAATAACAATAACGGCAAGCAGCTCAATGAGCGTCATTCCTTTTTCATTCTTCCATGCGCGCATCATATGCGCCCCCTCGTTTATTCCTCAATCAAAGAAGGAAACGGATTTCGCTTTTGACTTGGTGATGGCACGTCAATTGGCGGCAGTTGTTTTTTAAGTTCTTTTAAATCAGGGGCATAAAAAGTCGACACCGTTAATGAATAGGTAAGCGGCTGAATTTCATCCGTAAGCGACGTTAATTCGGGTTGCCCCGTAAACGATAGCGATTCCACTGCGATGATTCGTTTCGCATGCTCTAACGTTTCAATGAACCGTTCTAACTGATAATAAGAAGGAGACTGAACCGTTAAATCGACCGAAAGCTTTTTGATTCCGCTTGGTAAAGAAGACGATGGCGATTGTTCAGAATCGTTCGTTTGCGCACTTTGCTCCTGTTGCTCGTTTGGCGCGCCAGTCACACCCTCTCCATCGCTAAACGTCATGTTGGAAACGAGGCTGTTTGAAACAACCTCCGCTTTCTCGATTTCAAGTAAAAATTGTTCAAAAAACGGCTGAACGGGCACCCTTTTTTGCAATTCCACTACGCTCAAGAGCCGCTCGTCGTTTTGTTCATTCTGTTTCGCTTGAATCGTTTTTAAGAGCGTCTGCTCTGTTTTTAATTCCGATTCGAGCTGCTCAATGCGATCTTTCATCGGTTTCAACGTATAAAGATAAAGAAGAAAAAGAAGGGCGCTCAACAAGAAGAGAGAAAAAATGAAAAGAGCGAATTGTTTTTTTGATAATCGCCACATTACGAATCGCCCTCCTTCTCGCTTTTGCGCAACTCCTCCTCGTTTAGCTTCAATTGAAATTGTCCAATATAGCGCGGCATGGTTTCCTCTTCTATTTTACTTTCTTGCTGTTCAGCGTCGCTTTCTTGCTGTTGGGCAATAGTTAAGCTTGTTAATTTCACGTCTGTAACAAACGGGGCTTCCGATAGTGCTTTAACGTAGGCAGCCGCTTCTCGATTCGTATCAAATTGAACAGTCAGCTGAATCGTTTCTTTTTCTTGATAAGAAAAATTCATGATGAAACCACGTTCAGGGAGCAGTTTAATCAATTCTCGCAAAATGCGGACGGTTTCAAGCGGATATTGCTCTGCCCACTTAACCGCCTCTTCCAGCTGTTGGGCGCTGCCGAACCACTGATCTGAAGACATCTTTTGTTCTTCAGCAATGCGGAGCGCTTTCGTTTCATCGAGCCGCGCCTTTAATTGCTCGATGCGATTTTCCATTTTTCCCATAAAAACATAAAAAATCGCACCAGAAACCAAACAAAAAAGAGCAAGCACCGTTACTAAAATGAGAAATAGTCGACTTTTCGGTTCTTTTTTCGGCAGTAAATTAATTTCCACTAGCATGAGCCGTTCCCTCTTTTAATGCGAGTCCTATTGCCAAATAATATGAACGATCAACCTCTTGCCCATCTGCATTCACCGTCATTTCTTGAACAGGAACATCCAGTCGGTTGCGCAACATGTCCGTAAACGCCGAAAGAAGCGGATGATCCCCCGTCATGACGATGCGCGTAATTTGCTCATTTCCTTGATGAATCGAAAAACGGTAAAAATTCATAAAGCGCTCCATTTCTTTATAAATGTCTTCTAATTGCCACTCTGGCCGCTCGTTTTGTTTCGTCCATTTCCATCCCGCCTCTGTTCGTTCCCAATCGGCAAAATGGGAATCAAACGCAAGTTGGCGGGTAAAAATCGGTTTATGTTGATGAAAAACACTCACGTTTAACGATGATAAATCAAATTGAACAAACAATAGATGATCGTTTTCGTCTGCTTGTCCGTACTCATAAAATAGCCGATAGAGGCTGAGCGGAGAAATATCGGCAACAATCGGCTTCAAATCCGCTTGTTCAAATAATTCCGCATACTTCATCACAATCGATTCCGGAGCAGCAAACAGCAAAACGTCTAGCTTATCTTTTTTTCGTTCAAGCACAACAAAATCAAATACCGCTTCTTCAAACGGCAAGTGAATGCTTGAACCTAACTCCATAAATAAATAGCCGCGAATTTCATCTTGCTGCAAATCAGCGGGAATAGAGATTTTACGAATAACGACAAATGGATCGGGAACAAGAAAACGAATGCGGCGATTTTTTAGTTTCCATTCCGTGACACATTCTTCCATAATGAGCATAAAACGCTCTTCATCCACGATTTTCCCATCACGAATGATGCCCTCTGGCAAAAAACGTTCGCCGCATTTATGAACGACAAGCGGATGTCGCTGTTTTAATTCAACGTAACGAATGACATGGTCTTTGACAACGATATTGGCAATTTTTTTCCGAAATGAAAAAAGACGAAAGACCATTGTTGCTTCTCCTTACATGAAAATAAACTGCATATATAACTTCAGGATAGACTGTCCAAAAAAATAAGCGGTAAGCGTGCCAACAACAATCGCGGGCCCAAACGGCATCGGCTGGCCGCGCTTCACTTTGCCGATCGCCATGCCAATGAGCCCAAAAATCGTTCCGTACAGCGTCGATAAGAAAAACGCCAGCAATGTCATTTTGATTCCGAGCACAAGACCGACCAAAGCAAATAATTTAATATCCCCGCCGCCCATGCCGCCTTTGCTGATCACGGCAACGAGAAAAAGCATACCAAACCCAACAAGGGCACCGGCAAGGGCATCCCACCATGGCGCAAGCGGAGAAAGCCACAAACGCTCAAGCAAAAAAAGCGGGGCAAAAAAAAGCAAAATTTTATCGGGAATGAGCATATAGCGCACATCGGAAACGAAAATAATCATCAATAAAGAAATGAGCGTCCAACTAACGAACAATTCTTTTGACCATCCGACCAACAACGGGGAAATGGTAAAAAGAATCGCCGTGGACAGCTCCACAAACGGATAAAGCGGGGAAATGCGCACACCGCACCCGCGACATTTCCCCTTTTGCACCACATACGAAACAACAGGAATCAACTCCCAAGCCGTCAACGTCCGCTCACAACTCGGACAATGCGAACGCGGCCGAACAATCGACTCCCCCTTCGGCACCCGAAGCCCAACGACATTGAAGAAGGAGCCGAGGAGTAATCCTACTAAAAGAGTATATAATTCTGTAATTTCTATAATCATGATATAGGGCCTCGTTAACTATAATTAATTACCACCAGTACCGCCTGTACCACCACTACCGCCAGTACCTTTTGTTTTATTTTGTAAATCTGATTCAGTCAAAGAAGCTTTATTTAAAACTTCATTAGCCTCATGGTTTTTTAACGTATAAGTATATTTTCCATTAGTGTCTTTGTCGACGGTAACTGTATAATTCTTATCTTTAACACTGTCTAAATAAGGGTCTAGCTCAGTATTTGTTAAATTTGCAGGAAATGAAGCTGGTGTATTAGCCGTCATATAAAGTTTAGCAGCATTGATAATTTGAATTCCTTCAGCAATCTTTGCGTCATCTTTTGACTTATTAATAAGCCCTCCAATACTCGGAATCGCAATCGCTGCAATAATTCCCAAAATAACAATAACCGCCAAAAGCTCGATCAACGTTAATCCTTTCTCGCTTTTAATGAGTCGTTTGAACATTATTTCCTCTCCTTTTCATTTTTTGTTTTTCCATCTACTACTATTTTACAATATAGGTCGATCGTTTGAAAACTATGAATTTACGATTGAATGTGATTAAAAATATCAAACATTGGTACTAGAATCGATGTGACAATCGTCCCAACAACCCCAGCGAGAAGGACGATCATAAGCGGTTCAATTAAGGACTTTAATCGGTCGGTGGCCGCTTCGACTTCCGCTTCGTAAAAGTCGGCGACTTTCGCAAGCATGGCATCGAGCGAACCTGTTTCCTCACCAATGGCGATCATTTGGGTGACAAGCGGTGGAAACGCCCAATGGCGCCGCATCGGCTCGGTCAGCGATTGACCACGTTCAAGCGAGTCGCGCGCCTCGCGAATCACTTTTGCGATCACTTCGTTTTCAACGACGTTTTCAACGATCGAAAGCGCCTGTAAAATCGGAACGGAACTTGAAAATAAAGAACTCAATGTCCGCGTCATTCTTGCAAGCACGGCTTTTTGCAACATTCCGCCAAAAATCGGCAAACGCAACAATACATAATCGAAGTAATATTTCGTTTGTTTTTGCCTTTTCATCACCATAATCAGAGTATAAAAAGCGAGCAAGCTTAATAAAACAAGCCACCAGTATTGTTGCATCACTTCGCTCGCTTTTAAAACAAACTTCGTAATCGCCGGAAGTTCAGCGTTAAAGTCGGCAAACATCGCCACAAACGTCGGCACAACGCTGACAAGTAAGAAAATGACGACACCGACCGCAATCAAACCAACCACGATCGGATAGGCAAGAGCGGAAACGATTTTTTGACGCGTTCGATGGACTTTCTCAAAATGGTCGGCGAGCCGCTCAAGCGTTTCATCCATATTTCCGCCCGCTTCTCCTGCGCGAATCATATTCACAACGATCGGAGGGAAAATTTGTTTATGTTTAGCCATCGCCGCGGAAAGAGGATTTCCTTCCCGCAATTGTTCTTCAATGTCGATCAACACTTTTTTTAACGCTTTGCTGTCCGTTTGGTTCGCTAAAATGCGCGTCGCATCCACCACCGTGACTCCCGCTTTTAACAGCGTCGCAAACTGGCGCAAATAAATGACAAAATGCTGCAACTTGACGGGATTTCCAAACGTAATTTCTTTCGTTAATAACGTTTGCGGCACTTCGCGCAAGTCGATCACTTTAATGCCTTGCTCGCGCAACTTTAAGATCGCTTCCCGCTTTGTAGCGCTCGTCACAGTTCCTTTTCGCTTTCTTCCGCGCACATCGCGCCCTTCGTATCGAAACTGCGGCATTTACTCCCCCCTTTCCTGCAAATAAGGCTCAACCGCTTCTTTGGCGACAAGTCCTTGTTGTAACAGCTCTTTCATGCTTGCCTCAAGCGTTTGCATCCCTTGCGCTCGGCTCGTTTGCATGACGCTGACGATTTGATGCACTTTTTCGTTGCGAATTAAATTTGCCACCGCCGCATTGTTAATTAAAATCTCGGTTGCGGCAACGCGCGCAGTTCTTTGCGGATTTGGGAAAAGGCGTTGCGAAATAATCGCCACGAGCACCGATGCAAGCTGAATGCGAATTTGCGCTTGCTGCGCCGGCGGAAAGACATCGATAATGCGGTCAATGGTCGCAGGCGCACTCGATGTATGAAGCGTGCCGAGCACTAAATGCCCCGTTTCCGCGGCGGTAATCGCGGTCTGAATCGTTTCTAAATCGCGCATCTCGCCGACTAAAATCACATCAGGATCTTGGCGCAACGCCGCGCGCAATCCGCTTGCAAAATTGTTCGTATCAAAGCCGACTTCACGCTGATCAATAATGCAGTTGCCGTGCTTGTGCAAATATTCAATCGGATCCTCAAGCGTAATAATATGCCTTTTCATCGTTTTGTTCATATAATCAATCATCGCAGCAAGCGTCGTTGATTTTCCGCTTCCTGTCGGTCCTGTCACAAGAACAAGTCCTTGCGGTTTAGCCGCGATTTTCTTTAATACTTCAGGCAGCTTTAACTCATCAATCGTCGGGATTTTCGTTGGAACGACACGGATGGCAAGCGAAATGCAAGAACGTTGTTTAAACACATTGAAGCGAAAGCGGGAGATACCGGGAAGTCCGTAAGAAAAGTCAAGTTCTCCTTGCTCTTCAAATCGCTTCCACAATCGGTCCGAAATGACCGCTTTTGCCATCGCTTCCGTATCTTCTGGTTTCAATACCTCTTGTCCATATCGTTTCAGCTCTCCGTTAATGCGCATAATCGGAGGAACACCGACGGTTAAATGTAAATCCGATGCCTTCAATTCAAATGCAGCACGCAATAATTGGTCCAATCGTTGTTTCATGCTCCATCACCTTAGCTTAAAATGGATACGCGCAACACTTCTTCCGTTGTCGTTAAGCCTTGCTTCACTTTCAGCAGCCCATCATCAATTAAAAAGATCATTTTATTTTTAATGGCGAGCTCACGTAGTTTCGAAAGCGGTTCGCCATTTAAAATCACCTTGCGCATCTCATCGGTCATCACCATCAGTTCATGAAGCGCAATTCGCCCTCTATATCCCGTCATATTGCACGTTGGGCACCCGCGGCCGCGCATCACTTTTTCAATTTTCAAACCGCGGCGCGCGAAAATTTCAATTTCTCGCTTCGTCGGCTCTTGCTCTTGCTGACAATCGCGGCAAACGCGGCGAACGAGCCGTTGCGAAACGACTCCAGAAAGCGATGTCGCCACTAAAAACGGCTCAACGCCCATGTCGATTAACCGCGCAACCGTGCTTAACGCATCGTTTGTGTGCAGCGTACTTAACACGAGATGTCCCGTTAATGAAGCTCGAATCGCTACTTCTGCTGTTTCGCGATCGCGAATTTCTCCAACCATAATAATGTTCGGGTCTTGGCGCAAAATCGCACGCAACCCTTCGGCAAATGTCATGCCGACATTTGGATTAACTTGAATTTGGTTAATGCCTTCTAATTGATATTCAACTGGATCTTCAATCGTAATAATGTTCACTTCTTCACTATTTAAGCGATTTAACGCCGCATAAAGCGTTGATGATTTTCCTGACCCTGTCGGCCCTGTAATGAGCACAATTCCTGTCGGTTGTTCAATTAATTGGATAAAGCGCTGTAAATTGATTTTATTAAATCCTAACTTATTGATATCGTTGAGCGCTGTTCCTAAGTCAAGAACCCGCATCACAATTTTTTCGCCATAAATCGTTGGGATTGTCGAAACGCGCAAATCGATTGGATGGAAATCGATGTTCATTTTAATGCGTCCATCTTGCGGAACGCGATGTTCCGTAATGTCCATGTTCGCTAAAATTTTAATGCGCGCCGTTAACATTCCTTGCATATGTTTTGGCAACGCTCGCTCCGTCCGCAACAAACCGTCAACCCGATAACGAATCACAACTTTTGTCTCTTGCGGGTCGATGTGAATATCGCTCGCTCGCTGTTCAACAGCCATCTGTAAAATTTGATTGACGAGCCGAACGATTGGTGAATCGTCTTCCACTAGACGTTCTTGTTCGACCGTTTCCGGTGTCGGTGCGGCACTTAAAAATTCTTCCATCGAATCGTCAACGTCATAATATTTATTAATCGCTCTCAAAATATCGTCTTTCGATGCGATCGCCGTTTCGATATGAAAGCCCGTCGAAAGCCGCAAATCATCAATCGCAAAAAAATCCATTGGATCCGCCATCGCAACAAGAAGGCGATCGCCTTCTTTTTTCAGCGGAATGAGCATATTGCGCTTCGCAAATTCTTTTGGCACTAAACTCATGAGCTTCGGATCAATCGGATAACGATACAGACTAACGTGCGGGATCCCAAGTTGAAATTCGAGTACTTCAATAAGCTGCTGTTCTGTGATGTAACCGCGTTGGAGAAGAGCGTCGCCGAGCTTTTGCCCCGGCGCTTTTTCTTTTAACGTTTCTTCTAGTTGTTCTTTCGTGATGATCCCTGCTTCAACTAACAAATCACCCAATCGTTTTCGTTCTTGTTTTTTCACGACGACTCGCCTTCCTCGCTCCCTTTCATTTGTTCTTGTTCATGGCCCCATATGTCTTCATCGCTTGCTTTTGAACCGCTTGTTGATGAATTTTGTTTTGTTTTGTTCTCTTGGCTTTCTGGTGAACTTGGTTCTGTTTGAGAAGTTGTTTCTTTGTCCTCTTGAGAAATTTCTCCATTAGGCATTTCATTTTTTAAACCGCGCACTACAACGGTGTGAACAGGAGGATAAAAATCTTCCGCAACCAATTCTGTTTCAAGCAATTGGTTGTTCCAATCATAAATCTCTTTGTGAACCCGAACGAGCATTCCTTGCTTTCCTTCCTGCTTCACACGCTTTTCATCCGGTTTAAGCATCGCGCTATATTGAGCGACCGTTTTCGGTTCATAATATTCGATCGGATCAACTTTAATCGCATATTTATGAATAAATGGAAAACCGATGCACGACACTTTTAATTGATTGGCTTCGATTGTCAATTGCAACATATACGCTGAATCGTTTGGGTTAAAGAAAATAAAATCCCGTTCTCCTTCCTCCACCCTCGCTTCAAAGCCTGGACGAATGTTCGCAGGTAAAGCGGTGCTTGTATGTCTTTCAATCACTTCAAAATTTGTTGGCAAAATCGCTTCATATATCGCTGAAGCAAGAATCGTTAATGCATCTGACGAAATCGTTTCTCCTTGTTCTTTCATGTAATCTAAAAGCGAAAACATTTGTTTTTCGCCAATCGTAATCGATGAATGGCGGGAAAGCCATGAACGCAGTTCCGCTTCATGTTGTCCAACAGCAACCATTGCCTTGGAAATGACAGTTTCTTGTTTTTGCTCCATTTTTGCATAACTCATGAGCGCAAGTTGAGCGGAAGGTTGCAATGAAGCAGCAATGCTTATTAATTGTTGCTTAAGCGCTTGTTCGTCAAGCCACTCGGAAAACGTATTTCCTGCTAATTTTTCAAGCACAGAGCGCAACGCGTTTTCATCGACTGAAACGAGGAGAGGGGAACGCTTTCCATTTACCGCTCGTTGTACGCTTTCCTTTACCGCAAATGAAAACAAGTCGATCGGTACATTGGCCTCTTTTCCATCATATAAAAGGGTGATCGCGGCTGACTGTTTCCAATCAGCCACTTTCTTACTTACACGCTGAATCGCCTCTTCTTTGGAAAGATCAGCAACGCTTACCGTACCGACTACCGTTCCTTTCGGAAAAACGTTTTTGTTGAAAAAGAATGATTCATATGCAAACGTAGCCGCTTGTGAAAATGTAATCAAATAAGCGGTGCTAACAACTAGGAGGAAAAAGAGTTTAAGCGCGGCGTTTCTTTTCACACCTAAATGCCTCCTTACTCCTCTTCAACGTGCATGGAAAGCTCGACAATCACGCCTGGTCCCTCTTCTTGAGCACGCATGACATCTTCAGCCGTTAAAACGGTGCCTGCTGGAATGAAAACATTTCCATTTCGATCCATGATGTCTTTTTTCACTTTTTTCCCTGCCAAAAGTTCAATTTGCTTTCTTTTTAACATTTGAATCTCGTAATCTTCTTGATCATCAACAACGTTGCTTTTTTGATCGTTCTCAACGATTGGTTGTTCACCCGCCAACATTGCAGAGGATTGGCTTTCTTTTTCGGCTGCCTCGTTTGATTTTTCAAGTTGATTTAGCTCATTCACGTCATCCGCAAAGGAAGAAGGAGCTTCTTCACGAACAATAATGATGTCTTTTCCGTATGTTAACACTTGTTTTGCTGGCAAAATCGTTTCACGATCGCCAACATGCAATTGCAAACCTAGGATCATTCCTGTTTCTTCATCAATGAAAAATTCGATTGCTTCTCCAAGCAATTCCCCTTTTCGTGTCATAACTTTCGCGTTTTTAATCGCAATTTTTTTATTCACTAATTCATTGGCAATTGGAATGACATTTAAATCGATAATTGCACCTTCTTCTTCAATCGTTACCGCAAATTCACCGATTCCAACGATTTTACGGAACGGGATCGCTTTTACGCTAATTTGCCAATCTTCTTGTTCAACGACTAAGAAATCGACACTCCCTTTTTCAGGATTAATGACTAATGAATTGACTTTTCCAACTTGTGAACCGTTTTGAATGCTGATAATTGGAAGTCCGATTATTTGTGTGCTACTCTTCATCTTTTTCACCCCATTTTTTGTTGAACGTATTCAATGAGAAATTCAATTTGTTGTTGAAGAATCGGATAGCTTGTCCATTTTTCTCGAAGTTCCATTAATAATTGTGAAAGCTTCTCATATTGATGTGAAGCTAAGTAATGTTCAATTAATAGAGTTGCAAATGTATAATAGTCTTGCTCATGCAAGTTCGGATGCAAATGTTCGCGGATGAGTCGCTCATATTCATCGCCATCAACATATTTCCGCATCGCTTGTAATTGAGCGGCTAAATTTTTCATTAACTCTTTTTGTAACGGACTTTGTTTTTCTTCAGTTTGTTCATTTTCTAGATCGATTTGTGGATCTTCTTCGATTAATGTCAATTCTTCTAGTTCTTCATAGGAATCTTCCTCTGTCCACGCCGCTAACAGTTCAGCTTCGGATGTTTCTGTTTCGTTCTCTAGGAACAATTCTTCTAATTCATCATCGGTTTTCTCCGGCTCTGTCCATTTTTCTAGCTGTTCATACTCCGATGATTCCAACTCGTTTTCTAATGGTTGATCAAACAACTCGTCCCATTCTTCATCTGAAGATAATTCATCAAACAAAGGCAGAACCTCTTCTTGCGTTTCTTTCTTCTCTAGCCCTTCATCAAAATTTTGAGATAAAGATAGAAGCTCTGTTTTTGGCTCTTCAATCGCTTGAAGCGCATCATCCAAATCGCGATGAACCAGTTCTTCTAAATAATCATCGGACGATGATTCGTCAACCAAAACACTCGCTTCTTGCGGTGTCTCCTTTTGCAATGTTTCATCCGAAGATCCTAAGCTTTCTATCCATTCCATTTGTTCTTCGTCTTCAACGGCTTCTTCTTCGATCACCACCATTTTTTCCTCCTCATCATCCGTTAACGCTGTGGCATATAAAAGATGCTCTAGTTTACGGTCAAGCAAATATGTACTAGCCGCTGTTAATAAAAACAGCAATAAAGCTACTTGCCAAAGCGGAAAAACCGCTTTCGCCAATAAGCCGAATGAACCAAACAACAGCGACACAATCGCCACCGTCCACGCTCCGCGGCGCGTTAGACCTAGCGGCAGAAATAATAGAACGGGGATCAGAATAAGAAAAGCAAGCGCGATAAATAAAAGCGAAATCAACCTCTCACCCCTATTTCACCATATTTCACCATAAATTCAAACGATAGATAACTCTAACATATTGTATAATAAAGTTATGTATTTTAAAAGAAGGGGAAAGAAAATGCGTAAAAAGAAGTGGACCGTTGTCAACCAGACGCACGGGTTTACATTAATTGAAGTGTTGTTATCCATCATGATCTTATCTGCTGTGACAACTGGAATGTTTATGTTCTTTACAAACGCGATGAAATACACAACATATAATCAAGGAAAAACCGTCGCCATCAACATCGCTCGCGGTGTTTTAAACTATATGGAACGTCTCGATTTTGAAAACGTGAAACAATATATGCAAACGGAAATGGATAACAGAAAAGAGCCGTTTGTCAAAATCGATGCCTCCAGCTGCCATGCACCATTGTTTGATGACGAGACTGTGTGCCGTGCACTTCTTCGCCCAACAATCAACAACGTTGTCTATGATGAAAATCGCATTCAAGTATGGCTCGTTCCTTACAACGGTGAGAAATGGACAGAGCTGAAAAATAATCCCCCTTTATCGCTTCCTGAAAAACTAAAAATGAAGATTCACAGCGAAACGAGCGAAAACAGCGATTCACGATTACAAAACTATTTAATAAGGGTGTACGTCACCGTTCGCTGGGGCGAAAACGATGAAGACGTTGAGGTACTCGAAGGGGTGATTGCCAATGAAACGATTCGTTAACGAAGAAGGATTGACGCTCATTGAATTGCTCACGGCTCTGACCATTGCTTCGCTCATATTCGCTTCCGCTTACGGCGTATTCTTGAGCGGGATCAAAGCGTATAAACGAATCGGCATTGAAAATCAACTGCGCAGCGAAGCCGATTACGTCATTGCGACGATCATGAATGAACTGTACCGATTCGCTCCCGACGGCATTGACACTGCCTCTTCAACAAATGAACGGATCACATTTATAAAAAATAAACAAAAAGTCATTGATCCAGACATTGGTCTTGTTGAAGAAAAAAAAGTGAACGAGCAAACGTTGACGATTGAACTACAAAATGAAACGATATTGATGAACGGTGAATCACTCAACTCTGATAATTTAAAAATCGTCCCAGAAAAATCTTCATTGTCTTACGATTGTGTCAGAAAAGAAGGAACGGTTTGTCGCAGTGGAATCGTCACCATTGTCCTGTCCGTTCAAGATCGCGATCACGACAGCGAAGATGATTTATTATACATCGAACCATTTTCATTAAAAACGGAATTTGGTTTCTAGGGGGGATGCTGGTGAATGAAAAAGGATATAGCTTAGTGTTCGTTTTACTGACCGTAACCATTTTTTTTATTCTTGGTTTGACGATTTTATCCGTTAGCATCTATCAAGCTAAATTTACACAAGTGCGCATAGAAGACGTCGAATCGCTTCACGAAGCCGTCAAAGCTATAGAAGAAACAATTGCGGAGCTCAAAGTAAAAGTGGAAAATCTAGATTTATCCACTCCGAGTCAGTTAGATAACGATTTAGGAAGCGCACAATCTGGATTTATCAAAGATCTTATGGATCGGCACGGTGTTTCTATTGAAGATATGACAAAAGAAAACAAAATCGAACGCAACAAACTATTTACACGCGTCTACGTCATTTCCAAACGATACGGCAACAAAACCGTTTCGCGCCAAGTCATCATAACGAACACACCAAGCTTTCTTAAGTATGCAATCGGCTCGCGCGAAGATGTCACATTAAACGGCGGCTCTTACATTGACGGAAATATTTACGCAGAAAAAAATTTTTATGTCACGAACGTCGCCAACTACATTTACAATTCACAAAAATATAGCGAACCAACATCGTTTCCGACGACAAGCGAAACGAGTGTATTATTTGTCGGCGGCAATCGCTATGCTTGCAATCATGAAAATGGTAGCTGCTACAGCACCGCCAACAATCGTTTCGAGCGGATCATGGCTAACTACCGTTTAAACGAGGTTACCTTTGAAGATCAAGGCCCTTCTTTACAAAAAGAATATGATGAATTTATTGATGTCGATTTTGATTGGACATTTAAAGACAAATTATTAAACGCGGCAGGAATTGAAACGTTTAGTAAAGAGTATGAAGCAAATATTAACAAAAGTAGTGATCAATTACTCGATGAACTAAAAAACAATTTTACTGTTTTAGATAGTACGCAATCCCTTTTCACAAGCTTGTCAGAAATGCCATCGAATCAGTCGATTCTTCTTGAATCAGATGAAATATCATCGTTTTTTATTGAGAGCGGAGAAGTTGATCTAGAAAATCGGTGGCTAATCGTCAATGGTGATTTATTTTTAGGCAATAGCATAAACAAACCAGTAAAGATACGAGGAAATATTCTCGTATTCGGCAATTTAACGATTAGCGGTGATGTCCAATTTGATTCAACGATTTACGTTCTTAATCGTACATTCATTTATAATGCAAATATTTCGGGCTGGAATGATAAACAAGTCGTTTTATTATCAAAAGGACCACTGGAAATTGCCCGGATCAATGAATTTCAAAACAATTTTTCATTTGATACACCAAACCTTAAAGGATATTTTTACACCGATAGTAACGCTGTTCTTTATGCAGTAGGGTCGTATGTGAACATTAAAGGCGGGTTGTTCGCGCGCGGAAATCCAGATGAAACCGTTTCAGATGCAGATACATCCGGCCTTGTCATTAACGCATATCGTGGAGAGGCGGAAGCGCATAGTGACAGCATTTCGTTCGTTCCATCAGAAAATAAAGAACAATCTCGTTTCGTTGTTCGTCATGATTACTCGATATGGATCGATCGAGGCCTAGGACTTCCATTTGTAAATAAGCTGGATTTAATTGTTGATAAAATCAAAGTAGAATAAGAAACCGACATAGTTAAGCCTATGTCGGTTTTTTCATTACCATCGGTTTGTTCCACCATTGTCTCCTGGATTTGTGCTTTTTTCTTGAACAACCACAATGACGGAGTCTTTGATGTCTTGATCATCTTTCCCTTTCTGCTCAGCAATCGCCGTCACGGTCGCATAACCGATATCTTTTGCTTGAACAAACCATTTTCCGTGTTTAAAGAGCACTTCGACATACTCAGGCGCGCTTGATTGAACCGTTTTAATATTTTTGTTTGTGGCGTTGCTTGGGATAAATTCGATTTTTGAATCAAGTTCCACTTGTTCACCAATCGTTACATATAAAACTGGTTGTTTAAAACGAATGGATTCAAGTGGAACAAATGGGTCGATCACTGTAATTCTTGCTGTAGCCGTAACGTTACTTCCATCTAACGCTTTTACTGTAATATCAACAACCCCTGGACGAAGAGCCACTACGTTTCCTTGATCGACGGTTGCCACGCTCTCATCACTCGATGTCCATATAAGTGATGGATCCGTCGCATCATTCGGTACAATTTCAACAGAAATCGTCTGTGTTTCCCCTACATTCATGGTTGATTGATACTCAAGTTGTAGTTGGCTAATGAGCTTCTTGTAGGTTAAAGACACCGTTGCAATACCGTCTCCTTTTGTAAAGCCGCCTGTTGCCTTTACAGAAATCACAGAATAGCCATCGAAAGTAATCGGTATTTCATAAGGAGCATTTAACGGCTTCCAACTTGAATCTTGTTGTTTCTCATTTTCCACTTGATACTCATACGACACACCTTCGCCTGCTACCAAACCGACCAAGCGCACTTTCACTGGTTCTGTGACGATGGAGCCACTCGCCACTCCTTGACCATTTTCTGTAAAAATACCCAATTGAGGAGTTAAATTCAATTCAACAACTTGATCGTTTTTATACGTCACGACAATAATCAAATCCTGACTATTTGGCTTAAATTCGAGCGATTTGATCGGCAACATCAGCAGACCATAGTCATTCGGATGCTTCGTCGTCGCAAGTAAATTCGTACTTTCTTCAGCAGATTGCCATTTAGAAACAAGTCCGCGACTATCTCCTTCATAATAAATATCAGGGAATTCCAATAGACGTACTTTCATGCTAATGAGTTGCGGAGCCACTGGCAACGTCGAGGTGCGTGAACCGTGTTTGCTATCTGTAAAAGAAACGGTCGCTTTCGGCAACTGCACCCCTTCCATCGCCCAATTTGCCTGCAAGGTCAAATCCGCTGTAAGAGTTTTGCTATTTAATTGCGTATAATCAATCGTCGTGTTTGGAAACGCGATTTCCGCATAGGTGACACCGTTATCGCTATAAACCGTTACATTAGATGAAGGAATAACCGTAATCCCTTCAGGAAGAGGTTGAATGATTTTAATATTGTTTAAGTTCCCTGAAACACCTTTACCTACATATCCAACCGCTGTTAATGAATATTGCGCCTTAAACTGATTGGAGTCGCTGTTGCTGTTTCCGAATTTGATTAAGTCATGAACATCCCTTGAAATTCCTTGTAAACGAACACTTCCTTCAAACGCCGGCGGCACTTCATCTTTCACGACAACCGTTGCTGATTTTGTTATGGTTGGTTGCAACACTCCGTACACATCGCGATACGTTAATTCCACATCAAACGTATATGTTCCTTTTTCTTTAAATAAGACAGGAATGGAAATGTTTACAGGTGGAGGAGTTCCTTGTCCTACTTTATACGGAATAGTAAACGAAATATACGCGTTTTCTTTTTTCTCATCAAGCCAAACGTTTTCATTTTCGACAATTTGTACGTTTCCGTTAAACGCTTTTAACGGAATTTTTACGGTTCCGCTTAACATTGGATCCGTAGCCAATTTTGAAAACTGTTGAAAAATCTCAGTCAAGTTTTGTGTCGTTCCTTGCTTGGCTATTCCACCCGTCATCGAAGATAATTTTTCTAAATAATCCATATCGACTTCTTGGTTATTGCCAAAGCCGATGGAGTAAAGCATAATATTGTTCATGCCAAGATCTTTTGCAACGTTAATTCCATGGGTACGAATTTTTTCTTCGAAATTTTTGTAAGTTGTAGAACTACGATATGTCGTTGTTTGTTTCCCACTTGGATAGTAAACCGTTCGATCCACTGTTTTTCCATCAGAATATAGTATATATTCAACATCTAAATCCTCTGTTTTTTCATTACATTCTTTCCACCACAATATTCCTTCACAAACTTCATACGTAACCGACTCCTTCGCTTTCGAAACCGTCGGCTTTCCATCCGTTAAAAAGATAATATATTTTTTACGGGTTGGATCGTTAAAAAACAATTGCGCTTCTTGCAACGCTTGCGTATAGTTTGTTCCGCCATTAGCTCGAAGATCATCCACTTTTTCCGCAATCTCGTCTAAATGCCGTTGAACATCATATGTTCCAGTAGGAAACTTCACAACATCTTTAACGCTAGTTGAAAAAGGAACAAGGGCAAATCGGTCATTCGGATTGGCATTCGCTTTAAAATAGTCTACTGCTGATTTAAGTGCTTGTTTAGCGCTTTGAAATTTAAATTTTGATTCACCCATCGAACCTGATACGTCAAAAACAAACACCACATCAATCGGCGGGCGGACAATGCTGTCGATTCTTCCTTGAGGGATTAATGTGATGTCCAATCTTCCTTGCGCATCACCATTAGGCGGTTTGGCATATTCAGGCTGTGAAAACGACACATCAAAATCTAATGAGGGTTTATGAGCCAATACATACTCATATGGAGTAGATGGGAACGAAAAATAAAGGTCTTCTTTTCCATTTCCTAATGTTCGATACGCATCGACGATAATTTCGTATGTGACATTCTCCTCACTCGTCTGCGGCCATTTTCCGGTCATGTCGAGAGAAAACGTATATTTTTTTTGTCCGTTTTTATCTGCAGGTACTTCGACGGCGTTTGTACGGAAACGGACCGTTGAATTGCTATTTCCTTTTATGCTAATCTTCACGTCAAAAGAAGTAATGGTGTTTCCTTTTCCATCTCCTTCGCCAGGCGCTGTTGCCCAACCTTCAATTTGACTTTCTGTAACCGTCGTAATACCTCCATCTTTTTTATCTTCTCCCCATGCAACTCGCGCATCAACAAAGAGAAAACCGATCATAAATAATACTACAGTAGCTAGTTTTAAAACTTTTCCCGTCCTTTTCACCCACCTCTCCCCCTTTCCAAAGACCTATTTTTCTTTTATTATATCAGCAATTTTTCCTACAAAGGTATTCATTTTTAAAAACTTTCGCACATCTGATATGAAATAAAGCGAGCCTGTAATGACGATTAAATCATCGTTTTTTGCCGTTTTTCGCTTTTGTTTTATCCATTGTTTCCAATCGTCTACACATTGTTTGGCATGGTGATTACATTGTTCGGCCAGCTCTTCCGCTGTTGCTGCGCGCGGGAAGTCAAACGATGTAAACGTAATCGTTTCAGCAATATTCGCAAGCGCTTCAATCATTGGCTTGAGCGGTTTATCGCGCAGCGCACTAAATAAAACATGAACGCTTTTGTTTGGATAATGCGTTTGAATCGTTTGAACGAGGCTTTCGATTCCTTCCATATTGTGCGCCCCATCCAGGATGATCGGCGGCCGTTTCGATATTTTTTCAAAGCGTCCGATCCATTGTGCTTGCCGCACTCCCTCACGTATATGTTGTTCTTCGATAATGAATGAATAGTACGTGCGCAAATAATCAGCCGCCATGACAGCTAATGCCGCATTTTTTACTTGATGCGCTCCAAGCATGGAAATGGATAAATCGCGATATAGTGCAAATGGCGTTTGCAGCGAAAACTGTTCGCCGTTTTCTGTCGCTTCATGATGTGTAATTGTAAAATGATTGTTTAATTCATACACTTTTGCTTTCAACGATTTCGCACGTTCATAAATGACGTCAAGCGCTTCTTTTTGATCGACAGCCGTAATGACCGGAACACCTGCTTTGATAATCCCAGCTTTTTCAAATGCGATTTGCTCTAATGTATCTCCTAATATATGTGTATGATCAAAACCAACGTTTGTAATCAAAGAAAGCAACGGATAAATGACATTGGTTGAATCCAGTCTGCCGCCAAGACCGACTTCAAAAAGGACGACATCTTGAATGTTCATTTTGCCGAAGTAATAAAGCGCCATGGCGGTAATGACTTCAAACTCGGTTGGTCCGCCTAATTCCGTTTGTTCTAATTCTTCGGCAAGCGGTTTGATCACTTGAACGAGCTTCATAATTTCAACGTCGCTAATCGGTTTGCCGTTAATGCTGATGCGTTCGTTAAATTGCTCAACATATGGCGATGTAAATGTGCCGACCGAATAACCTGCTTGCTGTAAAATATTGCGCAAATAGCAAACGGTCGAACCTTTTCCGTTTGTTCCGCCTACATGAATTGCTTTAATGCGACGCTCTGGATGATCCAATTTTTCCATCATCCACTCCATGCGCTTTAATCCCGGTTTCATCCCTAACGTTAAACGACTATGAATCCAATCAACAGCTTCTTTATATGTACGAATCATTGTACACCATCCCCCTTTTTCATAAATAAAAGACGAATCCAAACGGATTCGTCTTCATCATAAGACTATTGTTTTAATTGCGCAAGACGAGCGCGTACCGCTTCACGCTTTTCGAGATAATCTTTTTCTTTTTTGCGCTCTTCTTCCACGACGTGCGCCGGCGCTTTCGCAAGGAAGCCTTCGTTGCTTAATTTCTTTTGCACTCGCTCGACTTCTTTATCGAGCTTTTCTAGCTCTTTTTCAAGGCGCTTAATTTCTTCTTCAATGTTAATGAGCCCTTCAAGCGGCAAGCTTAATTCGGCACCGGTTACGACAGCGGTCATCGCTTTTTCGGTTACCGGAATATCTGTGCCAATGATGAGTTCGCTCGGATTGCAGAAACGTTCAATGTACGAACGGTTCTTTTCAAGCGTTGCGGCGATTTGCTCATCTTTTGCTTTAATGTGCAATGTAATCGGTTTGCTTAACGGCGTGTTCACTTCGGCACGAATGTTGCGCACCGCGCGAATGATGTCAACAAGCAAGCGCATTTCTTCAGCAGCTTGTTCGTCTGTTAATTCAGGGCGAACTTCTGGCCATTTCGCCACTGTAATCGATTTTCCTTCGTGCGGAAGTTGTTGCCAAATTTCTTCTGTAATAAACGGCATAAACGGATGAAGCAAACGCATCGTATTGTCAAGCACATATGCAAGCACTGAGCGCGTTGTATGCTTTCTTGCCTCGTCGTCACCGTAAAGCGGCAACTTCGCCATTTCGATATACCAGTCGCATAAATCATCCCAAATGAAGTTGTAAAGGACGCGGCCCACTTCACCAAATTCATATTTTTCAGCGAGCTTTGTCACTGTTTCAATTGTCTCGTTCAAACGAGCTAAAATCCATTTATCCGCGACGGATTTTTCGCCGGTTAAGTCAATTTGTTCGTACGTTAAGCCGCCCATATTCATGAGTGCAAAACGGGAAGCATTCCAAATTTTGTTCGCAAAGTTCCATGTTGCTTCCACTTTTTCCGTGCTGAAGCGCAAATCTTGTCCTGGCGCGCTTCCTGTCGCCAAGAAGAAGCGAAGCGAATCGGCACCGTATTGATCGATTACCTCCATTGGGTCGACGCCGTTGCCAAGCGATTTGCTCATTTTTCTTCCTTGTGCATCGCGCACTAAACCATGAATCAATACATCTTTAAACGGACGTTTGCCTGTAAACTCAAGCGCTTGGAAAATCATGCGCGATACCCAGAAGAAAATAATGTCATACCCTGTCACTAACACGTCCGTTGGATAGTAGCGTTTGTAATCGTCCGCTTGCTCATCCGGCCAACCCATTGTCGAGAATGGCCATAACGCGGAGCTAAACCACGTATCTAAAACATCTGGATCTTGTTCCCAATTTTCAATATCTGCTGGCGGTTCATGATCAACGTATACTTCGCCTGTTTCTTTATGATACCAAGCCGGAATGCGATGACCCCACCATAACTGACGAGAGATGCACCAGTCGCGAATGTTTTCTAACCAGTGCAAATATATTTTTTCAAAGCGCTCCGGAACGAAGTTTACTTTTCCTTCTGTTTTTTGCAACTCAATCGCTGCTTCCGCAAGCGGCTTCATTTTGACAAACCATTGCGTTGAAAGGTAAGGCTCAACAACCGCACCGCTTCGTTCGCTATGACCGACGGAATGCACGTGTTCTTCAATTTTGAAAATAACGCCTTGTTCTTGCAAGTCTTTGACGAGTTGTTTACGACATTCGAAACGATCGAGACCTTGATATTGCATCGCGTTTTCGTTCATTGTGCCGTCTTCGTTCATAACAAGAATGCGCGGCAAGTTATGGCGATTGCCGACCTCAAAGTCGTTCGGGTCATGCGCTGGCGTAATTTTCACCGCTCCTGAACCGAATTCCATATCGACATACTCATCGCCGATGATTGGAATTTCACGGCCAACAATTGGCAAGATCACCGTTTTGCCAATTAAATGTTTATAGCGTTCATCCTCTGGGTTCACAGCGACCGCCGTATCACCAAACATCGTTTCTGGTCGTGTCGTCGCCACTTCGATGTAGCCAGAGCCGTCCGCAAGCGGATAACGCATATGGTATAGCGCACCTTGAACGTCTTTATAAATGACCTCAATATCCGATAACGCGGTTTTCGTCACTGGATCCCAGTTAATAATGTATTCCCCGCGATAAATAAGCCCTTTTTTGTATAGGGAAACAAACACTTCGCGAACCGCTTTTGACAATCCTTCATCGAGCGTAAAACGTTCGCGCGTATAATCAAGGCCGAGACCTAATTTTGCCCATTGCGCACGGATATGCTTCGAATATTCTTCTTTCCATTTCCACGTTTCTTCTACAAACTTTTCGCGTCCTAAATCATAACGCGATTTTCCTTCATTGCGCAATTTTTCTTCTACTTTTGCTTGCGTTGCAATGCCGGCATGGTCCATTCCCGGAAGCCATAATACATCGTATCCTTGCATGCGCTTCATGCGCGTAATAATATCTTGCAATGTCGTATCCCATGCGTGTCCTAAATGGAGCTTTCCTGTGACGTTTGGCGGCGGAATGACGATCGTAAACGGTTTTTTTCCTTCTTCTCCTGTCGCTTCAAAAAACTTTCCTTCTAGCCACCAGTTGTAACGATTCGCTTCTACTGATTTATGGTCGTATTTTGGCGATAACACAATGTTCCCTCCTTAACCTAAAATAAAAAAACTCCTTATCATCCAAAAAAGGACGAAAGGAGTAAACTTCCGCGGTACCACCTTTTTTCTTAAGCCACAAGGCTTAAGCACTCAAACACGTAACGGCTGTGCAACCGGCTTCTTCTACTTCGAGTTCAAAGAAGCAGCTCAAGGGCGACCTTCCGACGACCACAAACCTAGGAAATCTCGCAGCTATTGATTTCCCTCTCTGCAGGCGGGTTTCGCCGTACTCTTCCCTTTCTTCGCTTTTCGTTTATGTAATTCATTCATAATACTACATAAAAAAGGTATGAATCGTCAATAATCTTTGCCACATTTTCGCCACTTTATACACCAAAAAACGAAAGATGACATATGATGCATAAGAAGGGGGAGTTCACATGCGAAAACGATATAACCCTTATGCGCTTCCGCCATGGCTGCGACAGCTTCGCGCCATCTGCGCCCAATTTATCATTCCCATTACGATCTTTCAGGCGATTCGCACCATCTTTTTGCCGACGACATTTGATGTCATTTTATTAGCCATCTTTATTTTACTCGCCATTGCCTTTTACTTCGAATGGCTATAAAAAACAACCGTCTGCCTATACGCTTACGGTTGTTTTTGTTTCGCTTCCATCCATTTTGAAATGACGTATTCAATATTTTTGATTTGCCAATATGCTTTTTGCAGCCGTGCGACATATTGTCGTTCCGTGTGATGAGAACGGTGATGTTCATACTCATAAACGAGGCGATACAGCATATGAGGATAGGCTAAATAGCTGTAAAAAAGCGCTTGTTCGTCTTCAGACAGCGGAAGTTCTTGTTCATAGTCGTTCATCCATCGTACACCATCATCACACATAAACGGATATGTGCGCAAATAAGAATGAAAGAAAAGAAATAAATCATGAAACGGTGCAGCCCATTTGGCGTGTTCCATGCTAATAAAATACCTTGCTCCGTTTTGTCCCTCAACATAATGATCAAACGACGGATTTCCGTGAATGAAAGCGACGCGTATTTTTTTCTTTTCTGTTAATACTTCATGCCAACGTTCTAACATTTGCTCCGAAAACAAGTACGCCCGCATCACTTCATGAAAATACGTGCAAAATTGCAGTTGAAACGGAGACATATACCATTGTTGTTCGCATTTCTCCATATAATCGTTCAGAAATTGTTTTTCTTTATTGCTTTCATTTTTTCGCTCATCGTAATAACGCTGAATCTCTTCCGCTGTTACAGTCCGTTCTTTGATGGAATGCTTGTGCCATGTTGCTAAATCACGAAAGAAATGAGCGTTTGTTTCTTTTGGCTTTTTTAGCCATGGCATTAAATAATAAAATTGCTCGCGAAAACGAACGAGCGGCTGGTTCGGCATCGCCTCGTAAATCGGAGGGACCATGGGTAACCGCAGGCGATAAGCTTGTTCAATCGCTTGCCATTGCTCGAAGGAATGAAGTTCTTTTAAAGCAAACGTTCCTTTGTTCGTATACACTTTTTTTACTTTCCCGTTCTCTTCGATGTAATCGACATGCAAATGATACGTGCGCAAAACGGGAACGTATCGTTGCCAACTCTGTTTCAACGAACACACTTCCCTTATACTCTTATACTCTGCTAACAGACGGTGCAGGAATATATAACAATTGCCCTTGATGAACGTCTGCGGTGCTTTCGAGGTGATTCACACGCAACAATTGTTGAACAGATAGATCGTAACGCTCGGCAATCTTGTCCAGCGAATCCCCTGGTTGAACGATGCAAATTTTTAACTGTGAAAAATCATTTCCTTGTTCTTTCTCAAATAATTTTGTTAAATAAAGAGCATTTTCATTGCGTTTTTCGTTTATTTCATTTTCTCGCCCTTTTACTTCAAGCTGGAACGTCTTTTTTTGTATTTCTTCTTTCTCTTCTATTTCGATGTTTTCTTCTGTTTCGATTTGTTCGTTTGTTACGTTTTCATCTTCTTCAAGCAACCAAGCATCATCTTCTTGATACGCTTCTTTGCGGGCGATCACTTCAAACGGTTCAAACTCTGTGAACGCATCATTGCCCTCTTCTAACCAATCGTTCTCATCTTGCTCATCTTGCTCTCCTTGCTCTTCGTTTCGTTCATCCGCCTCTTCCATCACAATACCATGGATCGCTACTTCGGCTGTCAACCGCAGCTGATGATCGTTCAAATCGTAGTCAAATGATTCGATGAACACATATACATCTTCCAAATCAGCAACGCGTTCTTTCGGAACCATCACATCAATCGGAAAATGATGCAAAAACTCATGAACATCGTCTTCACGCACATTCACTTGCTCAATGTAACGTGAAACATCCATGAGATCTTCCCTTTCTTCTTGTTCCGTCTCTCCCTTTTCATATTCTCCCGTCAATTCTAATACGCCACGAATATTTACATATTCCTCTTGTTCTTCAATTGTAATAATCGGTTGTAACGAAATCGATAAAAATTGATCGACTTCATGTTCCCGTCGAAAAGCAACCAACTCTTCAAGCGAAAAACGCAACATATTGATCCTCGCCCTCCTAAACGCCCAAATTTTTATGACATTACCACTGTTATGCAAACAGCATTCAAAATATGCAAATGAAAAAAGCGACGCCTTATAAGGCATCGCTAATTTTCGCAAACGCTTTTCGAGCTGCTTCGATCGTTTTTTCAATATCTTCATCGGTATGCGCGGTTGAAAGGAACATTCCTTCAAATTGGGAAGGTGGAAGGAAAATTCCTTGATCCGCCATTTCGCGATAATAAGCCGCAAACAAATCTAAATTCGATGTTCTTGCTTTTTCGTAATTGGTCACTTCCTCATTTGTGAAGAAGAAACCGATCATCGAACCCGCTTGATTAATTGTATGTGGAATGTTGTATTCTTTTGCCGCTTCGCTTAACCCTTCTGCTAAACGATTCGCTTTCCGTCTGAATTCTTTATACGTTTCTGGTGTCAGTTGCCGCAATGTTTCGTATCCTGCTGTCATCGCCATCGGATTTCCTGATAACGTTCCCGCTTGATAAATTGGCCCGCTTGGCGCAATTTTCTCCATAATTTCTGCTTTACCGCCGTACGCGCCAACCGGAAGGCCACCGCCGATGACTTTGCCAAGACACGTTAAATCTGGAGTTACGCCATAGTATCCTTGTCCGCTATAATAGTCGACACGGAAACCGGTCATGACTTCGTCAAAAATTAAGAGCGCTCCATATTCTCTCGTCACCTCACGCAACCCTTCTAAAAAGCCCGGTTGCGGCGGCACGACTCCCATATTTCCTGCCACAGGTTCAACAATCACCGCAGCGATGTCCTCTCCAAATTTTTCAAACGCATAACGAACGCTTTCTAAATCGTTGTACGGGACCGTAATCGTATGCTGAGCAACGGACTCCGGTACCCCAGGGCTATCTGGCAATCCGAGCGTTGCCACACCTGAACCCGCTTTAATTAAGAGTGAATCGCCATGGCCATGATAGCATCCTTCGAATTTCACAATTTTATTTCGGCCTGTATAGCCGCGCGCAAGCCGCAATGCGCTCATCGTCGCTTCCGTTCCAGAGCTCACCATGCGAACAATTTCAATCGAAGGAACGCGCTCAATGACCAGTTTCGCCAATTCATTTTCGATGAGCGTTGGTGCGCCAAAACTCGTTCCTGTTTCCGCCACTTTTTTAAGCGCTTCAACTACTTGATCATTCGCATGGCCTAAAATAAGCGGCCCCCATGATAATACGTAATCAATATATTCATTGCCATCAATATCATAAATTTTTGACCCTTTTCCCCGCGCCATGAAAATCGGATTCATCTTAACAGCTTTGAACGCGCGAACAGGGCTATTGACTCCCCCAGGCATTAGTTGAACGGCTTCTTGATACGCTTCTTTTGAACGTTCGTAGCTTCGCATGCTTCTTCCTCCCCTTTACTCTTTTAACCAACGCGCCACATCTTTTGCAAAGTACGTTAAAATCAAATCCGCACCTGCCCGCTTCATGCTTGTTAGCATCTCAAGTACGACCGCTTTTTCATCGATCCAACCGTTTTGCGCCGCCGCTTTTACCATCGAATATTCACCGCTTACGTTATAGGCGACGATCGGTAGATGGAAATGATTTTTTAAATCGCGAATAATGTCTAAGTAAGACAACGCCGGCTTGACCATGAGGAAATCGGCGCCTTCAAGCGTATCGGACTCCGCTTCACGAAACGCTTCCAATCGATTCGCCGGATCCATTTGATACGTTTTGCGATCGCCGAATTTCGGTGAACTATGTGCCGCATCGCGAAACGGACCGTAAAACGCAGACGCATATTTAACAGCATAAGACATAATTGGAACGTGTGTAAAACCTGCTTCATCCAACGCATAACGAATCGCCGCAACGAAACCATCCATCATGTTCGATGGCGCAATAATGTCAGCACCTGCTTTCGCTTGGCTGACAGCTGTTTTCGCAAGCAAATCAAGCGTTGGGTCATTTAAAATTTTTCCTTCTTCCACAATGCCGCAATGGCCATGGCTCGTATATTGACATAAACATGTATCCGCAATGACCACTAAATCAGGAAACGTTTCTTTTATTTTCCGGATTGCCTTTTGCACAATCCCATGGTCATGATAGGCTTGCGAACCAACTTCATCCTTCTCGTTCGGCACTCCAAAAACAATGACCGATTTGATCCCGAGATCCACCGCTTCAGCAAGATCCTCGATTAAGTAATCGAGCGATAATTGATAGACGCCCGGCATCGATGCCACTTCATTTTTTTTCTTTTCCCCTTCAACGACAAAGACAGGATAAATGAAATCTTCGACATGTAAATGCGTTTCGCGCACCATCGCACGCAAATTGGCTGTTTGACGCAAACGACGATGACGAGCAAATTGTAATTCTTTCATTTTATCACCTCATTTAAAGTAATCGTTCATCGCTTCGATCATGCCATCGATCGTATATGTATGCGGACAAATATCAACGCGCATGCCGAGTTCATGCGCAGTCTGTTTGGTAATTGGTCCGATGCAGGCAATCGCAACATCTTTCAACCATTGATCAAGCGGACAGCCATCCAGCAATTCCATAAAATTTCGAACCGTTGATGAACTTGTGAATGTAATCACGTCTAGCTCCTTCTTTTCCAGCAAACGAATAAGCTCTTCTTTGGCCGCTTTGTTGATGCTTGTTTCATAAACGATGAAATCGGTCACTTGGGCAAATGATTGCAGCTCATTTCGCAATGTCTCTCGCGCTAAATTGCCTTTGACAAGCAAAACGCGCTCTCCTTTTTGCACATGTTGTTTCATCGCTTCTGCTAAGCTTTCCGCCACAAACTCATCCGGAACGAGGTCGATAGGCCCCCACTTTTTTTGTAAAGCTTGCGCTGTTTTCTCACCGACAGCTGCCACTTTCGGCCTTTTTTCTTCAGCCGGTGATCCGGCCAATTCAAAAAAATATTTCACGCCATTTTGGCTTGTAAACACGATCCAATCGTATTCATTCCAATGCGCTAACACCGTTTCATCGATTTGCTGCGGCAGCGAAGTTTGAATGAGTGGAACTTCAACCGGCAACGCGCCTTGTTCTTTTAATTTTGCCGAAAAGGATTTCGCTTGTTCCCTCTCCCGTGTCACTAACACCTTTTTCCCCCGTAACGACATTACGACATCCCCTTTAACACTCGTTCGATTAACTCTTTTCCTCCGCGAGCAATCAGACGATCGGCCGCTTCATTGCCAACTTGCTCTGGATCTTTTCCGATCACCGTTTCTTTTAAAATTTCTTTCCCATCCGGTGTCGCCACGAGCGCGGTTAGCACAATTTCGCCGCCTTCATTCATAAACGCGTAGCCAGCGATCGGGACTTGGCACCCTCCTTCAATTTTATGTAAAAATGCACGCTCGGCCCTCACCGCTTGCGCCGTCGTTTCATCGTTTAGCTTCGCAAGCCAAGAAAGCAGTTCTTCATCTCCTTCTCGGCATTCAATCGCCAACGCGCCTTGTCCAACAGCAGGAAGGCACACGCTTGGCTCCAAATATTCCGTGATCACATCTTTTGCCCAGCCCATGCGATGAAGCCCTGCCGCCGCAAGAATGATCGCATCGTATTCATCTGTTTTCAACTTCGCTAATCTCGTGTCGATATTGCCGCGAATCCACTTAATTTCAAGATCCGGACGAAGCGAAAGAAGCTGAGCAGAGCGACGTAAACTGCTCGTCCCTACAATCGCCCCGCTCGGCAACTGAGCAAACGGAACATGGTCTTTTGAAATGAGCACATCGCGATGATCTTCTCTAACTGGGATACATCCGATCATTAACCCTTCTGGTAAAACGGCTGGCATATCTTTCATGCTGTGGACGGCAAAGTCGATTTCGCCATCCAGCATCGCTTGTTCAATTTCTTTCACAAACAATCCTTTGCCGCCCACTTTGGACAGCGTAACGTTTAAAATTTGGTCCCCTTTTGTCACGATTTCTTTTATTTCAAACTGAAACGGCGCGCCTAGCTGTTTCAGCTTTGTAATCACCCAATTTGTCTGGGTTAAAGCGAGCTTGCTTCGCCGTGAACCGACAACAATTTTTCTCATTTTTCTTCCTCCAACAATCACTAAAAATGAAATTGTGATAGTGTACCAAATAAAAAGAAATTCACCAATAAAAAGAGAAACGAACCGATGTTCCAAAATGCCATCTCTTTCCCTTGGACTCCTTGAACAATTCGCTTATAAAAATAGAAACCGTATGCCGCTAAAACAGAAAACGAGCCAATGACCTTTGCGTCATACCAAGAAAAATGGTCTACTTTCATATATGCCCAAACAACACCTAAAAGCAAACCTAAAAGCAAAATCGGTAAACCGATTCCGTTTAAAATGTAAGACATATCGTCCAACTTGGCTAAATCCCCTAGCCGCAACAGGCGCTTTCCCCATTTTTTCTTCTTTAGTAAATTATACTGAATTAAGTATAAAAGAGAAAAGATAAACGAAAGCGAAAACGCTCCATACGATAAAATCGCCATCGTAATATGGATCATCAGCAGCTCTGACATTAATCGCTCAGCGATTCCCGCTGACGCGTGCTGTGCGGGGGCAAAGGTATGCAACGCAAGAATAAAAAAGGCAAGCACATTCGTGAAAAAGACGATAAAATCGACGCGCAACAAACGATTGATTGCAAGCGATAATGTGATTAAAATCCAAGCATAAAAAGAAAGACCCTCCACAAGCGTCAGCACAGGAAATCGTCCCGTTTCAATCATCCGCTCAATGAAGAAAAACGTCTGCATTCCCCAGACAATAGAAAGCAACCAGAAGGCTATGCGATTCGCCTTCCGGTTGTGATGCAAAAAGTCAATAAAATAAAACAGGACAGATGATGCATGCAAAAGGAGCGATAATTCGTACCATCTTGTCATATTCTCAATCATCGAACAATTTCCTTTCTCATGATTGGAAAGATGGCTCGATCGCCTGTTTCTTTGTACAGCTATTGCGTTCGCGCTGCTGTTTTACTTCCTCTTCAATATTAAAAATTTTCATAAATAGTTGAAGCGCTTCTTCCGCATTTTCTTCCGCAGCTAATTCTTTCGCACGCAAAATCGGATCGCGCAACAATTGGTTGACGATGCTTTTCGTATGTTTATTTAACACTTTTTTATCCCGTTCTGATAAATGCGGCAATTTCCGTTCTAAACTTTTCATCGTTTCTGCTTGAATGGCCATCGCTTTCTCACGCAACGCCGCAATCACCGGAACAACGCCAAGCGTGTTGAGCCATTGTTGAAACTCATCCATTTCTTCCGCAATCATTTGCTCAATTTGCGCGGCCGCCTTTTTCCGTTCTTCCAAATTCGCTTGAACAATTCCTTCTAAGTCATCAATATCGTACAAGAAGACGCTGTCCAACTCCGCTAAAGCAGGATCTAGATCGCGCGGAACAGCAATATCAATCATGAAAAACGGACGGCCTTTGCGCATTTTTTCCACAACCGCCATCATTTCTTTCGTGACAACATATTCTTTCGCGCCAGTGGAACTAATTAAAATGTCCGCTTCTAAAAGCGCACATTGCAGCTCTGAAAGCGGTTTTGCGTTTCCTGAAAAACGTTCCGCAAGCTGCTGTGCTTTTTCAAATGTTCGATTGACGACGGTCACCTTTTTCACGCCGCTCCCATATAGATTTTGCAGCGCCAATTCGCCCATTTTTCCCGCGCCTAAAATGAGTACGTGTTTATCAGACAAATCGCCGAAAATCTTTTTCGCTAATTCAACGGCCGCATAGCTCACCGACACCGCGTTGGCTCCGATTTCCGTTTCCGAATGCGCGCGCTTTGCAAGCGTAATCGCCTGTTTAAATAATTGTTTAAACACCGTGCCTATTGTGTTTTCTGCTTGTGCAAGAAGAAAGCTTGAACGAATTTGTCCAAGAATTTGCGTTTCACCAAGGATCATCGAATCTAACCCACAGGTAACGCGAAACAAATGCTCAATCGCTTCTTGTTCTTCATATATTTTTAAATAAGGCACGAATTCTTCTTTATCAAGATGAAACCAATCCGCTAAAAACGATTTTATATAATAACGCCCTGTATTTAATTGATCGACGACAGCGTAAATTTCCGTGCGATTACATGTCGAAACAATGACGTTTTCTAAAATGCTTTTTTGTTTTTGTAGCGCTTTCATTGCCTCTGACAATTCTGCTTGGTTAAACGTCAATTTTTCACGAATTTCAACAGGGGCTGTTCGATAGTTCACGCTTACAACAACTGTATACAAATCCCATCACCCTCGGAGGTCAAAATTATCTCATCCTATTATAGCACGTCTACCATTTATTTTTTTGTTAAAAATGTGAACACAATTTGACAACTTTTTATATTTAGCAAAAATTACAGAAATTGTTGTCGTTCACCATCCGTCTTTAGTAAACTAGTGAACAGGTGTTGCTACTATATATGATAAGCTTAATTTTCCGACATAAACAAGCTTTTCTGCCACTTCTCCGAACGAAAACGCCATCAGACAAACGAATCTGTCTGTCATGCGTTTTACGTTCGGAATCGGCATGCTTCTAGCATGCCGGGGCGGCAAGAAAAATCTTGCCGCCTATGGCAGAAAAGCGGTCTTCTATTCATGATGTGTCGAAAACTCAACTTGAATCTATATAGTGTCGCATGGAATTGGGGGAATTTCAATGAAAAAACGTGGAATTTTTTCTGGCATTCTTTTGACTGGATTCGGACTTTATTTTTTATTTGAACGACTATCGTTATTTCCAATGCTTCATACGTGGCCAACATTGCTTCTGATCATCGGCATCGCCTTGCTTGGACAAGCATATATCGGAAAAGAATATGCAAATATTTTAGCTGGTATCGTATTAGTCGGATTAGGTTCCCATTTTCATCTCATCACATTGTTTCCGACATGGCCAAACGATATCAGTATGTTTGTTCTCATCATCGCGATCGGCCTATTGTTTCAATATCAAAAAACAAAACAAGCGCTATTGCCAACCATTCTTTTTTTCCTGCTGGCCGCTGCTTTTTTATTTTCTAATCAGTTGAAAAACGCGACAAACCTCTTTACCACTGGCATTGAATCGCTATTGAACTTCTGGCCGCTTGCGTTTATCGTTCTCGGATTGTATTTATTGTTTGTAAAGAAAGCGTAATTATTCCATAAAAAGAAAATGTGGGCATATCACCCACATTTTTCGTTTTTTATATCCATTTTTGCAGCGCTGCCCATGCTTCATCTTTACCTTGACCTGTTTCTGCTGAGAAGATGATCAGTTCATCTCCTTCGACGATGTTTAATTTCTCTTTGACCACTTTCGCATGCTGTTTCCATTTGCCGCGCGAAATTTTATCCGCCTTCGTCGCAATGACGATCGTTGGAATCTCATAATGCTTTAAAAACTCATACATCATGACATCATCGTTTGTTGGCTCATGGCGCAAATCGATAATCAACACGACCGCCTTCAACTGTTTGCGAGTCGTAAAATACGTTTCAATCATCTTTCCCCAAGCTTCGCGCTCTTTTTTCGATACTTTCGCAAAGCCGTAGCCGGGAACATCGACAAAATAAAACGCCTCATTGATGCGATAAAAGTTTAACGTTTGCGTTTTCCCCGGCTTTGATGAAGTGCGCGCAAAATTTTTTCGGTTAATCATTTTATTAATAAACGACGATTTTCCAACGTTGGAACGCCCCGCTAATGCAAACTCAGGCAAATCGCCTGCCGGATATTGTTCTGGTTTCACGGCGCTAATGACCATTTCTACACTTGTAATTTTCATCTCTTTTCACCTACCAATGCATGTTCCAATACTTCATCCAAGTGTGAAACGAGAACAAATTGCAAGTTTTTCTTCACTACATCCGGAATTTCCTCTAAATCTTTTTCATTTTCTTTCGGTAAAATGACTTTTTTCAATCCCGCACGATGCGCGCTTAACGTTTTTTCTTTCACTCCGCCGATCGGCAACACGCGACCGCGCAACGTAATTTCTCCCGTCATGCCGACATGTCGGCTCACAGGCCGGCCCGTTAACGCTGAAATTAAAGCGGTTGCGATCGTAATGCCGGCAGACGGCCCGTCTTTTGGAACCGCTCCTTCTGGGACGTGAATATGAATGTCGTTTTTCTCATGAAATTCAGGATCGATGTTTAACTCTTTTGCCCGCGAACGAATGTAGCTAAATGCCGCTTGTGCCGATTCTTTCATCACATCGCCAAGCTGCCCTGTCAATATTAATTTTCCTTTTCCAGGCGCCAATGACACTTCGATCGCGAGCGTATCTCCCCCTGCGGTCGTGTACGCTAACCCAGTGGCGACGCCGATTTGGTCTTCTCGCTCTGCCTGACCGTAATGATATTTTGGCTTTCCTAAAAATTCGCTTACATTCTTTTCGGTGACAATGACTCGCTTCCGTCCTTCAGAAACGATGATTTTCGCTGCTTTTCGGCAAATCGCTGCCAACTGGCGCTCTAAGTTGCGCACGCCTGCCTCACGCGTATAGTAGCGAATGATTTGCATAAGTGCCTCATCGCGAACTTGTAACATTCCTTTTTGCAAACCGTGTTCTCTCATTTGTTTTGGCAATAAATGTTCTTTTGCGATGTGCAGCTTTTCTACTTCTGTATATCCCGCAATTGTAATGACTTCCATTCGATCTAACAATGGACCTGGAATGGTGGCCAACGTATTCGCTGTTGCGATAAACATCACTTTCGATAAATCATAAGGTTCCTCAATGTAATGATCGCTAAATGAATGGTTTTGTTCCGGATCCAATACTTCAAGCAACGCTGCAGATGGATCGCCGCGAAAATCACTCGACATTTTATCAATTTCATCTAACAAAAAAACAGGATTAATCGTTCCAGCTTTTTTCATTCCTTGAATAATGCGCCCCGGCAATGCACCGACGTATGTGCGACGATGTCCGCGAATTTCTGATTCATCGCGCACTCCACCTAAAGAAATACGAACAAAATTTCGATTGAGCGATTTAGCAATCGAACGAGCGAGTGATGTTTTTCCGACCCCAGGCGGACCGACTAAGCAAAGAATCGGACCTTTTAACGACTTCGTTAATTGTTGAACGGCTAAATATTCAAGCACGCGTTCTTTTACTTTTTCAAGCCCATAATGTTCCTCGTTTAAAATTTTCTCCGCGCGATGAATATCGTGAATGTCTTCCGTTTGTTTCGTCCAAGGAAGCGCAATGAGCCAATCTAAATAGTTGCGAATGACGCTGCTTTCTGCAGAGCTTACAGGAATTTTTTCGTATCGTTCCAACTCTTTTAGCGCTGTGGCTTTCACATGTTCAGGCATGCCGACTTGTTCAATTTTTTCTTTTAACGCTTCAACTTCGCCTGCTTTTCCCTCTTTTTCCCCTAATTCTTTTTGAATCGCCTTCATCTGCTCACGCAAATAGTACTCTTTTTGCATTCGGTCCATCGATTGTTTCACGCGCTGGCTAATGCGTTTCTCTAGATTGAGAATTTCTTTTTCGTTATGGAGAATTTCAATCATTTTATGAACGCGTTCTTTCACATTGACCGCTTCAAGCAGCTGTTGTTTTTCTTCTAATTTAAGAGGCAAGTGAGAGGCGATAATATCCGCCATGCGCCCTGCTTCATCAATGTCCATAATCGACGTATAAATATCGGCTGAAAGCTTTTTTGAAAGCTTTATGTATTGCTCAAAATATTCGAGCATTGTTCGTCTTAATGCTTCAAGCTCCATATCATGCTCAATATCATCCACAAATTGTTCAACTTGCACCATGTAGCACGTGTCATCTTCTAAACATTTTAAAATTTTTCCGCGTGAAATTCCTTCAACTAAAACGCGGAATGTACCGTTCGGAAGCTTCAAAAGCTGTTTCACGCGCGCGACCGTTCCCATTTCATATAAATCATCTAACTCTGGATCTTCCACTTCAACATCTTTTTGCGAGGTCAATAAAATGAGATGATCGTTAACCATTGCTCGCTCTAGCGCTTGAATCGATTTTTCTCGCCCGACATCCAAATGCAACACCATCGTCGGAAAGACGAGCAATCCTCTAAGCGGCAGAAGCGGAATCACCTTGCTTTTTTTTCTCGCCATAAATAAACCGCACCTCCATATTGCTTCTATTGCCCTATTGTATAGCACAGAAAAACATTTGTAAAATCATACATGATCGATCGCAAAAAATCGACTTCAACCCATCCGTCGAAGTCGATTCTAAATTAAATTTGCTCTGTTTTTGGCAAATGAGGAATGGAAGGAATCGCTCGATTTTGTTCGCGAAAAACAAAGGAAAATACATCCCGAACATGATCGACTGGAACAATTTCAATATCTATAATTTGCCGCAAAATGGATTGCATATTTTCGCGCGGAATGATGACCGTTTTCACTCCCGCCTGCTTAGCTGCTTTTACTTTCGGAAAAATTCCACCAACTGGTTTTATGTTTCCATGTATACCAATTTCCCCTGTCATCGCGATCAGCGGATCAATCGGCAAGCGATAAACAGCTGAATAAATGCCTGTTGCCATGGCAATCCCAGCAGACGGGCCATCAATCGGAATGCCGCCAGGAAAATTAACATGAATATCGTATTGATCAGCAGGAACTCCCATCGCCCGTAAAACGGTGATCACGTTTTCAATAGATCCTCTAGCCATGCTTTTGCGACGAATCGATTTACCCTGGTTTCCGATACTTTCTTCCTCAACAATGCCCGTAATGTTAATTGTTCCTTTTTCTTTCGTAGGCAATACCGTCACTTCGATTTCAAGCAATGAACCCATATTCGGACCATAAACGGCTAAACCATTCACTAAACCAACTTTCGCTTCGTTGCCAACTTTTTTTTCAGATCTTGGGGATAGTTGACTCGAATGAATCACCCACTCAATATCTTGCCGCAAAATTTTAGAACGGTTTTCGGAAATGACCATTCCCGCGGCAATTTGCAGCGTATTGACTGCCTCCCGTCCATTCCGAGCATACGACGATAATTCAAGCACGGCTTGTTCTTCGATTGGCAATTTTACTTTTTCAGCTGCTTTTCGAATAATTTGGGCAATTTCATCTTGATCTAATTCACGAAAAAACACTTCCATACAACGCGAGCGAATGGCAGGTGGAATTTCATTCGGTGTTCGTGTCGTCGCTCCGACAAGACGAAAATCAGCGGGCAACCCATTTTGGAAAATATCGTGAATGTGATTAGGGATTTGCGGGTTTTCTTCGCTGTAATAAGCGCTTTCAAAAAACACTTTTCGATCCTCTAATACTTTTAACAGTTTGTTCATTTGAATCGGATGAAGCTCGCCAATTTCATCAATAAATAATACCCCGCCGTGGGCATTTGTGACCGCTCCTTGCTTCGGTTGCGGAATGCCCGCTTGGCCCATTGCCCCCGCTCCTTGATAAATCGGGTCGTGTACAGAGCCAATGAGCGGATCAGCAATTCCCCGTTCATCAAAACGTGCCGTCGTTGCATCCAACTCAACAAATACCGCATCTTTGCGAAAAGGGGAAAGCGAATTTTTTTTCGCTTCCTCTAGCACTAATCGTGCAGCGGCTGTTTTTCCAACACCCGGAGGACCATAAATAATCACATGTTGCGGATTTGGTCCGCATAATGCCGCCTTTAACGCCTTTATGCCATCTTCTTGTCCAACAATATCATCAAATGTTTTTGGCCTCACCTTTTCAGCTAAAGGCTCGGTCAAAGAAATCGAGCGCATCTTGCGGAGCTGCTCCATTTCTTTACGCGCTTCTTTATCAATCGTAATCTTTTGCGTTCGTTGACTTTTTAATAAATTCCAAAAGTAAAGTCCGATGACAATCCCGAAAAAAAGCTGAATCAGTAGAGCAATATTGGTCCAATTCATCAAAATTCCTCCTGCACGCGATTTTTTTAGTATGTATAGTATCCCCGTGCAATTAGTCAAATAAACAAAAAAAGATCGACTTTCCGAACTGGAAAATCGATCTTTTCTTCGTTATGCAGAAGTTTTTCTTTCTTGCACAACAACCGTTCCATCGCGAAGAACGAGCGTTGGCTCTTTTTCTCCTCTCACCGTTTCAGCTGTAATGATGCATTTTTGAACATCGGTGCGAGAAGGAAGTTCAAACATCACATCGAGCATAATTCCTTCGATGATCGAGCGCAAGCCGCGCGCACCCGTTTTTCGCTCGATCGCACGTTTGGCAATTTCGCGCAACGCTGCTTCTTCAAACTCAAGTTCAACATTATCTAATTCAAGCATTTTTTGATATTGTTTGACGAGCGCGTTTTTCGGTTTCACTAAAATTTCCACAAGCGCATCTTCATCTAATTGCTCAAGGCTTGTGATGACCGGAAGACGTCCGACAAACTCTGGGATCAGACCGAACTTCAACAAGTCTTCAGGCAACACTTTGGAAAGAAGGTTTTTTTCATCGACGTCTCCTTGTGCTTCTGCCCCGAAACCGATCACTTTTTTACCGAGACGGCGTTTAATGATCGTTTCTAATCCATCAAACGCTCCGCCGCAAATAAATAAAATGTTGGTTGTATCAATTTGAATAAACTCTTGATGCGGATGTTTTCGGCCGCCTTGTGGCGGAACGCTTGCAATCGTTCCCTCTAAAATTTTTAAAAGCGCCTGTTGCACACCTTCGCCCGATACGTCACGCGTAATTGAAGGGTTTTCAGATTTGCGCGCAATTTTATCAATCTCATCGATGTAAATGATTCCTTTTTCTGCTCGTTCGATATCGTAGTCAGCAGCTTGAATGAGTTTTAATAAAATGTTTTCAACGTCTTCACCGACATACCCAGCTTCTGTTAACGATGTTGCATCGGCAATGGCAAACGGAACGTTTAAAATGCGTGCTAACGTCTGGGCAAGCAACGTTTTACCGCTTCCTGTCGGTCCGATCATTAAAATATTGCTTTTCGATAGCTCGACATCATCGATTTTACTGTTGGAGTTGATTCGTTTGTAATGGTTATATACAGCAACAGAAAGCGCTTTTTTCGCCGCATCTTGCCCGATGACATACTCGTCTAAAATTTGTCGAATCTCTTTCGGCTTTGGCACATCTTTAAATTCTACTTCTTCCTCGGTACCTAACTCTTCTTGCACAATTTCTGTACACAATTCAATACACTCATCGCATATGTACACACCCGGACCTGCAACGAGTTTACGCACTTGTTCTTGCGTTTTTCCGCAAAACGAACACTTCAACTGCCCTTTTTCATCATTAAACTTAAACATTATGTCACCCCTTGTTATCTTTTTCTCATGCGTCCATATGTACGAAAACCCAACTAAAAAAAACGTTATGTATTCGTCATTTTATCATAATTTGCTATCATTATGCCAACAAAAAAGAAAAATGTGTGCGAAAAGTTAGAAAATTTAACCTTAGATGAAAATATGATGAAAGAACAAGGCACGACAACGCGCACCTTGTTCTTCACATCATTATTATGCAACAACTTTGCTATTTTCTACAAGGAAATCGATCGCTTTTCTTAATTTCAAATCTTCTTTTAAGCCTTCAAGACTGCCTAACATGGATTTTAATTTTTCCACTTCTAAATTGTACATTTTCGCCATTTCTTCAAGTTCTTTGTTGATTTCTTCTTCTGTTACTTCAATATTTTCCGCTTTCGCGATTGCTTCTAATGTTAATGTAGCGCGAACGCGTTTTTCTGCTTCTTCTTTCATTTGTTCACGCAATGCCGCTTCATCTTGTCCAGAGAATTGATAGTACAATTCAAGATTTAATCCTTGCATTTGTAAACGTTGTTCGAATTCGCGAAGCATGCGATCTGTTTCGTTTGTGATCATCACGCTTGGAATATCGATTTCTGCGTTTTCTGCTGCTTTTTCTACTAATGCATTGCGAAGAGCAGCTTCTGCTTCTTCTTTTCTAGCTTTTTCAAGGCGCTCTTTGATTTTTGCTTTTAATGCATCAAGCGTTTCTACTTCTTCATCAACGTCTTTTGCAAATTCATCATCGAGCGCTGGAAGTTGTTTTGTTTTAATTTCATGAAGCTTAATTTTAAATACCGCTGGCTTTCCAGCTAATTCTTCCGCATGATATTCTTCAGGGAATGTCACGTTAATTTCTTTTTCTTCTCCCGGCTCCATGCCGATTAATTGATCTTCAAATCCAGGAATAAATGTGCCTGAACCGATTTCTAAAGAGTAGTTTTCCGCTTTTCCGCCTTCGAACGCTTCACCGTCAACAAAACCTTCGAAGTCAATGATGACAGTATCGCCATTTTCTACTTTTCCTTCTTCTTTCACAACCAATTCTGCATGGCGTTCTTGTAAACGTTTTAATTCGTTTTCAACATCTTCGTCTGTTACTGTATCGTTCATTTTTTCGACTTCAAGTCCTTTATATTCGCCTAGTTTTACTTCTGGCTTCACTGTTACTTTCGCTTTGAAGATTAAGCTTTTTCCTTTTTCCATTTGCTCGATGTCGATTTCCGGACGATCCACTGGTTCAATTCCTGTTTCCTCTACTGCTTTTGCGTATGCCTCTGGCAATAAAATGTCTAACGCATCTTGATAAAGCGCTTCAACGCCAAAACGCTTCTCGAATAAAGCGCGCGGTACTTTCCCTTTACGGAAACCTGGGATTTGAACTTTCTTTACAACTTTCTTAAAAGCAGCGTCTAAGCTTTCGTTTACCTTTTCAGCGTCAACCTCAACCGTAAGGACCCCTTGGTTACCTTCAAGTTTTTCCCATTTAGCTGACATACAAATTCCCTCCAACATAAAAATTCAATATTCATAACTACCACATATATGTAGGCGTGCATGAAATACATATGTGCAATACAACCACTATATTATACCATACTAACGGTTACTTTCAACAGAAAGCCTGCTTTAAAAAAAAGAAATATCTTCTATTTTTTGAATTTCTTCAATAAGCGGATGAAGCGCTTCCGTTTGCTGCCCCTGACATTGCTGCACAAATGCATATAACGCTTCCGCCCACTGTTCGGCAGGAAATTCGTCAGGAACAAACGGGTACATCATATATAAATAACGAAGCCAAATGCTCTTCACCCATTCATATAAACTAGGATTTTGTTGCGTAAACTTGTTTTCAACAATGCTTAACACTTCATCTGCAAATGCGGCTTGTTCATTCTCATCGAGCTGAATGGGAGAACATTGCATCATCTTTCCAAACTTTTGAATGGTGACGACCTGCTTCACTTGCTTGCTCATCAGCAAGCGCAAGATCATCGTTTTGACAAAAGGGTGCTTTCTCTCATCGCTTAAATAGTCGTTTAAAACTGGAACAATCGGTTCAATATATTTATTTTCCAGCTGTTTGATGATTTGCACATGCTGCTCCCAATCATCTTGTTCCAAAAGAGAGCTAGTCAACTGTTTGATTTCATTTTCTGCTGAAGAACGGCAAATTTTTTTACTGAACTCGAGCAACGGAAGAAAAGGGGTACAGTCTCTTCCTTCCTTCTGCAACCGTTCAATCGTCGCAATCACTTCATCGTATTGCTGTAAATGAATCAATATGGATAAGTAGAGAGACCAATCTCCTTTTCCTTGTTCAAGAAGCGCTTGGCATCTCTTTTTTGCTTCCTTTGCTTCTCCAAGCTCAAAAAGACAAACAACCATCGCGAGTTCCAGATCGGCATCGTCTGCGTCAAATTGCTTCGCTTGCTCAAGCCATTCATACGCTTCCTTATACCGCTTGGCTTGCAGCGCCTCCATTCCCTTTTCCAAAAGGCGCTCTTTTAAATGAGGAAACGGGACGATTTTTCCTTTTTTCTCTTTCACCGTCGTTCCACCTTCATGCAAATTTTGCTTTTCAGTTTAACAATCTTTTTTGTCAAACTCAAGTATATATGATAAGCTTAATTTTCCGACATGAACAAGCTTTTCTGCCATTTCCCCGAACGAAAACGCCATCAGACAAATAAATTTGTCTACCATGCGTTTTACGTTCGGGATCGGCATGCTTCTAGCATGCCAGGCGGCAAGATTTTTCTTGCCGCCTATGGCAGAAAAGCGGTCTTCTATTCATGATGAGGTATGTTGGAAACTCAACTTGAATTTATATAGAAAAACACCCTTGACATACGTCAAGGGCGTGATTTTTCGTATTCAACAATGTATGGTTCATACACAAACGTTAAATCGATTTCGTCCCAACCTTTTAAAAGCAACTGTTTTCGATATGGATCAATTTCAAATGTGCGGCGAAATCCCTCTTCGTCATAAACGGCTTGTTCCTCAAGCGAAATCGTTAATTCGTAATCAGCAGCTTCCGCTTTTTTCAACAAATATTCGACATCTTCTTTTGCTAGTTTAATTGGAAGCAAACTATTTTTTAAACAGTTGTTATAAAAAATATCCGCAAACGAAGGAGCAATGATCGCTCTAAAGCCATAATCAAGCAGCGCCCACGGTGCGTGTTCACGCGACGAACCGCAACCGAAGTTTTCATTCGCCACTAAAATGGTCGCACCCGCATTTTCAGGGCGGTTTAACTCGAAATCGGGATTTGGCTTGTTTTCATCTATATAACGCCAATCGTAAAAAAGGAACTGACCGAAACCGGTACGCTCAATTCTTTTTAAAAATTGTTTCGGAATGATTTGATCCGTATCGACATTGGCTCGATCCAAACCGGCTACTTTTCCTTTATGAACAACAAACGGCTCCATACTATTCCCCCTTATCGCACCGCTTCTTTTTGTAATGTGCGCACATCAACAAAATGGCCGTAAATGGCCGCAGCCGCTGCCATCGCTGGACTGACAAGATGCGTGCGCGCTCCTTTCCCTTGTCTTCCTTCAAAATTGCGGTTGGATGTGGATGCACAGCGCTCTCCTTCCGGAACGACATCCGGATTCATACTTAAACACATGCTGCAGCCGGAATCACGCCATTCAAAGCCCGCATCGATAAAAATTTGCGCCAATCCTTCTTCTTCCGCTTGTTTTTTCACTTGTTGCGAGCCCGGAACGACTAGCGCACGCACGCCGGGAGCGACTTTTTTTCCTTTTACTATTCGCGCCGCCTCTCGCAAATCGCTCAATCTTGAATTCGTACAGGAACCGATAAACACGTGCTGCACCGCCACTTCCGTAATCGGAGTTCCCGGTGTAAGCCCCATATATTGAAGCGCCAGCCGCGCTGCTTTTTGTTCCGTTTCCGTCGCAAACTGTTCCGGGAACGGAATCGTTTCATCGATGGCAATGCTCATCCCCGGCGTTGTTCCCCATGTCACCGTCGGAGCAATTTCGCTACCATCGATTTCTACTACTTGATCATACACCGCTCCTTCATCCGTTCGCAGTTGCCGCCACTTTTCTACCGCTTTTTCAAACGCTTCGCCTTTCGGAGCGTATTTGCGTCCTCGCAAATACTCGAATGTCACCTCATCCGGACTGACTAACCCCGCTCTTGCTCCTGCTTCAATCGACATGTTGCAAATCGTCATTCTCTCTTCCATTGACATGTTTCGAATAACGTCCCCTGTAAATTCAAGAACGTACCCTGTTCCAAAATCGACGCCAAATTTGCGAATAATGGCTAAAATCACATCTTTCGCTGATACGCCAGGGGTTAGCTTTCCCGTTACGTTGACTTGCATCGTTTTTGGACGATGTTGCCATAACGTTTGCGTTGCCAATACATGTTCGACTTCGCTTGTGCCAATTCCAAAAGCGAGCGCGCCAAACGCTCCATGCGTCGATGTATGGCTGTCGCCGCAAACGATCGTCATTCCTGGCTGAGTTAGCCCAAGTTCAGGTCCAATGACGTGGACAATGCCTTGTTCAGGGCTATTTAAATCGGCAAGAGGAATGCCGAATTCACGGCAGTTTCGCTCAAGCGCGGTCATCTGGTTTTTAGCTACTTCATCTTCTATAACAAAACGGTTGACGGTCGGAACGTTATGATCCATCGTCGCAAACGTTAAATCAGGTCTGCGCACTTTTCGTCCTTTTTGCCTTAATCCTTCAAACGCTTGCGGCGATGTTACTTCATGAATTAAATGTAAATCGATATATAATAAATCCGGCTTTCCTTCTTCACGATACACGACGTGCTCTTCCCAAATCTTTTCAACAATCGTTTTGGGCGCCAATGGATTCACCTCCGATCACACATACACTTGCATAATATTTTCGATCGCCGCATCGTCTAAAATCGCTGCTTTAATTTCCGATACCATTTCACTCGTTGAAACAACTCGCTTTCCTGCTTGCGCAACATCGGCTGTACGGTAACCGGCTGCCAATACTTGCTCCACCGCTTTTTCAATCGCATCGGCCTCTTCATTCATTCCAAATGAGAAACGAAGCATCATCGCGGCTGATAAAATCGTTGCAATCGGATTCGCTTTATTTTGACCAGCGAGATCCGGAGCGGAACCATGAATCGGTTCGTAAAGCGCCGGTCCCGTCATAGACAAGCTTGCTGATGGCAGCATTCCAAGCGAACCTGTCAACATGGACGCTTCATCGCTTAAAATATCGCCAAACATATTCTCTGTCACAATCACATCAAATTGTTTTGGATTGCGAATTAATTGCATCGCGGCATTATCGACAAGCATATGTTCAAGTTCGACATCCGGAAAACGTTTGGCCACTTCTTCCGCAACTTCTCGCCACATTCGACTCGATTCTAGTACGTTCGCCTTATCGACAGATGTTACTTTTTTCTTGCGCCGTTTCGCCAACATAAATGCCGCTTCAATGATGCGCTTTATTTCTTCACGTTTATAAAACAATGTATCGACAACGGCTTCTTCCCCTTGCTCCACTCGCCGTTCGCTCGGTTTACCAAAGTAAAGCCCGCCCGTTAATTCACGCACAATCATAAAATCAACATTTTGAATGACCGTTGGCTTTAACGGAGATGAATCAACTAAACTTTCATAAAACTTTACCGGGCGCAAGTTAGCAAACAAATTCATTTCCTTTCGAATTTGAAGCAATCCTTTTTCCGGGCGTAAATGCGGCGGATTTCGATCCCATTTCGGTCCGCCGACCGCTCCAAGCAGCACTGCATCGCTCTTTTTGCACATTTCTAACGTTTGATCAGGAAGAGGAGTTCCTTCCTGATCAATCGCTTCTCCGCCGATTAACCCATAAGAGAAATGAAATTGATGATGAAAACGGTCGCCAATGGCCTTTAAAATTTCAACGGCTCCCTTCGTCACTTCTTTTCCAATTCCATCTCCAGGCAAAACCGCAATCCGATATTCTCCCATTTTGTCCTCCCCCTTTATGATTGCGCTGCAACTTGTGCTTGCTCTTCACGCATTTTTTCGATGACAAACATCCGATTGACTGCGTTAATATATGCCTTCGCTGACGCTTCAAGCACATCTTGAGCAGTGCCGCGCCCGCTCACTTCTTTTCCATGAAGCGAAATTTTCACAAAAACTTGCGCCAGCGCATCACGTCCGCTTCCGACGGATTCAATTCGATAGTCTAGTAAAGTGACAGGAAGTTGAATGCATTTTTCCAACGTATTGTAAAGCGCCTCGACGCTTCCTGCTCCAGTCGCCGCTTCTTGAATTTCTTTTCCTTCGCCGTCTTTCAAAACGACAACAGCTGTTGGAATTTGATTCGTTCCATATTGCACTTGAATCGATGACAATTGATAAAAATCTTTATAGCTATCTAATTTTTCATCTAAAATAAGGGCGATTAAATCGTCGTCTGTAATATCTTTCTTTTTATCCGCCAATTCTTTAAAGCGAACAAATAAACGATTCACTTCTTCTTCCGACAATGAATAACCTAATTCATGAATGCGGGTGCGGAATGCATGGCGCCCCGAATGCTTGCCTAGCACCATTGAATTGGACTGCACACCAACTAATTCCGGCGAAATAATTTCATATGTTGTTTTTTCCTTTAAAACGCCATCTTGATGAATACCCGATTCGTGAGCAAATGCGTTTTTGCCCACAATCGCCTTATTCGGCGGAACAACCATCCCCGTCAACTTGCTGACAAGATTGCTCGTTCGTTTAATTTCTTGCAAATTTAATCCTGTTGTTGCCTGATAATAGTCTTTGCGAATATAAAGCGCCACAGCCACTTCTTCTAATGCGGCATTCCCAGCTCGCTCGCCAATTCCATTGATCGTTCCTTCGATTTGGGTTGCGCCATGTTCAATCGCTGCGAGCGAATTGACAACCGCCATCCCTAAATCGTCATGACAATGAGCAGATAAACTAACTTTTTCAATATTCGGAATATTCTGTTTTAAAAAGGTGAAAATCTCGCCATATTCTTTCGGCGTGATGTAACCAACCGTATCAGGAATATTGATGACGCTTGCTCCCGCTTGAATGACTTCAGAAATAATTTTCGCCAAAAACGGTAAATCGCTTCGACATGCATCTTCTGCTGACCATTGAACAATCGGAAAATATTTTTTGGCATAGCGAACCGCTTCCACTGCGGTTTCAATGACTTGTTCCGGCGTCATTCGCAATTTATATTTCATATGGATCGGGGAAGTGGCAATGAAAAGATGAAGCCGCGGCTCCACTCCCCCTTTTAACGCCTCCCACGCCGCATCGATATCCGCTCGAACAGAGCGTGATAATCCTGTCACCGAACAACGTTGAATGGTTTCAGCAATCGTTTTTACAGATTGAAAATCACCTTTAGAAGCGGCAGGGAAGCCCGCCTCGATGATATCGACACCGAGGCGTTCCAATTGCCGAGCAATTTCTAGTTTTTCATGCAAGTTTAAATTGACACCTGCCGATTGTTCACCATCGCGCAACGTTGTATCAAAAATGTTAATTTTTCGCACTAGCCGTCACCACATCTTTCTGTTTTGAATTTACAAACGGCATCATTTTTCTTAATTCACGTCCAACCACTTCGATTAAATGTTCATTTTCACGGCGATTGATCGCATTGAATTCCGGACGATTGGCTTGATTCTCTAAAATCCACCCTTTTGCAAACTTTCCTGTTTGAATGTCCTCCAACACTTTTTTCATTTCTGCTTTTACGGACTCATTAATAATGCGTGGTCCTGAAATGAAGTCACCCCATTGCGCCGTATCCGAAATTGAATAGCGCATACCAGCAAGACCGCCTTCATACATAAGATCAACGATGAGCTTTAGTTCATGTAAACATTCAAAATAAGCGATTTCTGGCTGATATCCTGCTTCAACAAGCGTTTCAAATCCAGCTTTCACAAGCGATGTTAATCCCCCGCAAAGAACAGCCTGCTCACCAAATAAATCTGTTTCTGTCTCTTCTTTAAACGTTGTCTCAATGACACCCGCCCGAGCAGAACCGATCGCTTTCGCGTAAGCAAGCGCCGTTTCTTTCGCTTCGCCTGTCACATCTTGATAAACGGCAATTAACGCAGGCACTCCAGCCCCTTCTGTATAGGTGCGACGCACTAAATGACCAGGACCTTTTGGAGCAACTAAAAACACATCGACATCGTTTGGCGGAACAATTTGATTAAAATGAATATTGAATCCATGCGCAAACACGAGCGCATTGCCCGGCTGCAATTCTGGTTCAATTTCCTCTTTATACACTTTCGGTTGATGTTCATCTGGAAGAAGAATCATAATAATGTCGGCTTGTTTTGCTGCTTCACGCACCGGCAAAACAACAAATCCGTCTTGCTCTGCTTTTTCCCATGATTTTCCCTTGCGTAAACCGATGACAACATCGACACCGCTTTCGCGAAGATTAAGCGCATGAGCATGACCTTGCGATCCATACCCGATGATCGCTACCTTTTTATTTTGCAAGTATGCTTCGTTTGCATCGCCATTGTAATATACCTTTACCATATTAAACCTCTCCTTTTTTGAATATTTAGATAATAAAAGGTAATTTATTAGAAGACGCAGCCCGTTGGGAGCCGCGCGGAAACGCAGTTGTTCCTGTGCGCGCAACTTCTTTAATGCCATATGGTTTCAACAAGTCAATTAATGCTTCGATTTTTTCTGATTCACCCGTCACTTGAACGACGACGCTCTCTCGAGAGACGTCAACGATTGAAGCGCGAAACGGCTCAATCAATGTATAAATTTCACCGCGCGTCGCAGAAGTGACAGCGACTTTAATAAGCGCCAATTCTCTTGCGATAATCGCTTGATCAGTAATATCAACCACTTTTAATACATCGATTTGTTTATTGAGTTGTTTTGTAATTTGTTCAGCAATTCGCTCGTCATCAACATTGACGACAAACGTCATCCGGGAAATCCCTTCCATTTCCGTATGGCCAACTGTAATACTTTCAATGTTGTAGTGCCGCTTTGTAAATAGTCCCGTAATCCGGTTGAGAACACCTGGACGATTATTGACTGTCATCGTAATAATTCGTTTCACAACTTCACCCCCACCATTTCATGTAAACCTTTCCCCGGCGCAACCATCGGATAAACATTTTCATCAGGAGTCACGTGGAAATCAAGCAACACTGGTGCGTTGAGGGCGAATGCTTCTTTTAAAACGCGATCTGCTTCCTCTTCGTTTGTCGCCCGCAATCCTTTGATTCCATATGCCTCTGCCAAACGGACAAAATCAGGTTGATTTGGAATAAGCGAGTGTGAATAACGCTTTTCATAGAAAATTTCTTGCCATTGTCGAACCATTCCAAGTGATTGGTTATTGACAATGACAATTTTGATCGGTAAGTTCAATTCTTGAATAACCGAAAGTTCTTGCAATGTCATTTGGAAACCGCCATCCCCGACAATCGATACAACCGTCGCTTTTGGATCGGCTAATTGTGCACCAATTGCGGCTGGAAGACCAAACCCCATCGTACCGAGACCACCAGAGGTAACCCAGCGATGTGGATATTTAAACTTGTAATATTGCGCCACCCACATTTGATGTTGACCGACATCCGTCGTCACAATCGCCTCGCCGTTTGTATATTCGTAAATCATTTCGATTAATCTTTGCGGCTTTAACGTTCCTGGCTCCTGCTTATACATGAGCGGATACTCTTTTTTCCAATTGTTAAGCTGTTCAAGCCATGCTTTTGTATCAGCTGGCTTTCCGTTTTGATGGATGAGTTGTTTTAACGCTTCTTTTGCATCCCCGACAACCGGAATTTTGGTTGGAACGTTTTTGCCGATCTCCGCCGGATCGATATCAATGTGAGCAACCGTTGCCTTAGGCGCAAAATATTTTAAGTTTCCGGTCACCCGGTCATCAAACCTTGCTCCGATATTAATTAATAAATCACACTCATATAAAGCCATATTGGCGGTATACGTTCCATGCATTCCTGCCATTCCTAAAAAGAGCGGATGATCAGCAGGAAAACCACCGAGTCCCAACAACGTATGAACAACAGGGATGTTTTGTTGCTCTGCGTACGTTCTCAATTCTTCAGATGCATTCGCATGCAATACGCCTGCTCCCGCTAGAATAACCGGCTTTTTTGCTTGGCTAACCGCTTCAACAAGCTTGCGAATTTGCAAATGATTCGGCTTCATCGTAGGCTGATATCCAGGTAACTTGATTTCTTGGTCATAGTCAAATTCTGCTTCAAGCACAGACATATCTTTTGGAATATCGATTAAAACTGGACCCGGTCGTCCCGTTGTCGCAATATGAAATGCTTCCTTGATGATTTTTGGCAGCTCATGAATGTCACGCACTTGATAGTTATGTTTTGTAATCGGCATCGTAATTCCGACGACATCCGCTTCTTGAAACGCATCTGAGCCGATCACATTAGAAGCAACCTGTCCTGTGAATACAACAAGAGGAATTGAATCGATCATGGCATCTGTTAAACCTGTCACAATGTTCGTGGCTCCAGGTCCTGATGTAGCAATAACGACACCAGGTTTTCCAGATATGCGCGCATACCCTTCTGCCGCATGAATCGCTCCTTGCTCATGCCGTGTCAATACATGGAAAACTCCTGAATTGTACAACTTGTCATAAATCGGCAAAACCGCACCACCTGGATACCCAAAAATCACTTCGACCTTTTCGGCTTTGAGCGCTTCAATTAACATATCCGCTCCACTCATTGTCGTTTTTTGCGTCACTTTTTCTTCCAACTTCATATTCGCTGCCATTTTTCTTCTCACTCCTCAAAAAATGTGAAATAAGAAAAGCCTTTTCGCCCCTATCACGACCATTTCGGCCGAAGGGGCGAAAAGGCTTAGCTTTCCGCGGTACCACCCTTCTTCGTGGCGATGACGCCACCTCAGGAGCAACGATGAATCGTTGCTCTTTTTAGTAACGAGTGCATAAACACCCGTCCAACCCTACTAGAAAACTCGTTCAGGTTGGCGCTCAGAGGGGAGTTCACCGAGCGGAGACATCACCGGTTTTCAGCTTCCCCGGCTCTCTGTAGATGCCTTTCCCGTCGGTTACTTATCCTCTTCAACGCTTTGGCAATATTCTATTGTCAGCCCACATTCGCATTTTGGGTTGGATATACTTTTACGCCTTCAGTGACCACTCGTTTTCGGAATTCTTCAAGAAGGCGCTTTGTATGAACACCTGGAACACCATCGCCAATGACGCGGCCATCTACTTTTACAACCGCAATGACTTCAGCGGCTGTGCCAGTAAGGAAAACTTCATCAGCCGTATACACATCGTGGCGAGTAAACGGTTCTTCTTTTACGACGTAGCCAAGATCTTTTGCAATTTCGATGATCACATCGCGCGTAATCCCTTCTAGTGCACCGATATAGCCTGGAGGCGTATACAACTCGCCATTTTTCACAATAAAGACATTATCAGCGGAACCTTCCGCTACATACCCTTGGTCATTTAGCATTAACGCTTCGCTTACATTGGCTAAATGCGCTTCAATTCTTACTAATACGTTATTTAAATAGTTTAATGATTTTACTTTCGGACTAAGCACATCAGGACGATTTCTTCTTGTTGCGACAGTGACTACTTCAATGCCTGTTTCATATAAGTGCTTTGGAAAAATCGCAAGCGGTTCAGCGATGACAACTACTTGCGGTTTTTTGCATTTGTATGGATCGAGCCCGAGATCTCCGACGCCTCGAGAAACCACAACGCGAATGTACGCATCCTGGAATTGATTTTTTCGAACCGTCTGAACAATAATATCTGTCAGCTCTTCTTTTGTGTAAGGGATGTTCAATAAGATTGACTTAGCGGAGCGATATAAGCGATCAATATGCTCTTTCATTCGAAAGACGTTGCCGCTATATACACGAATTCCTTCGAATACCCCATCTCCATAAAGAAATCCGTGATCATATACCGAAATTTTTGCATTTTCCTTTGTCACAAACTCATCATTTAAAAAAATCCACTGTTCGCTCAATTGTCTTCCCCTCTTCCCCTGTTTGCTTATCTGTCTGTTACTGCGTCTTTCTGAAATTGAAGATTTGTTTGATTTATTTGACAATTATCATACGACCATTTTGAGGAAGAGTCAATACCATTTCATCGAATTTTTTGATTATTTGGATTAGTTTGTTTTATTGGATACGCTTACATGATTGATAGATAAAGAAAACTAGATCGATAAGAATTTTTTATTTTTTACTTATGGGAAAGGAATTGAAACAAACAAAAAAATCCTCTTGCATTAAGCAAGAGGATTTTCTTTCTAGCGTCCCAGGAGAGATTCGAACTCCCGACCGACGGCTTAGAAGGCCGCTGCTCTATCCTGCTGAGCTACTGGGACACGATGTATAATTATTTTTTTGTCGTCCTTTCAGACAATTGTCATTATAATAACCCTTTGATGCAAAGTCAATAGTTTTTTTGAGGGACAAGAAAAAATTCTTGCCCCTGTTTTTATTTTAACAAAGTTCGTATTGTGTTGACAATTCTGGAATGAGTGTGCCGTCTATATGATAAAAGTGAACAGTTGCTCTTTGATTGACGATTTCTAAAATCACGTATGTTTTTTCACGGCGCAGACGAGGCAAGTAAATGCTACCAGGGTTAATAAAAAGAACGTCATCTATTTGTTCCGAACCTGCGATGTGAGAGTGACCGAAGCAAACGATTTTTGCGCCAACCTCTTTCGCTTTATAGTATAAATTCATAAGCGTCATTTTGACGTTATATAAATGGCCATGCGTGATCAAGAAACGAATACCGTCTATTTCATGAACCATTTCATTCGGGAAACGTTTTTCAAAATCGCAATTCCCTCGCACATAGAGAACATCTTTTAACTCAACATGCTCCGCCGATAATTCGGAATCGCCGCAATGAATGACCGCCTCAATCTCGTGCTGATGGCGTTCTCTAATCTTCGTTAATTCTGCCGTCAATCCGTGGCTGTCACTAACGATTAGCACTTTCATTTGTTAGCTCTCCTTCACAAATGCTTCATCCCATATTTGTTCTAATCGTTTTAGTGCATTAGCGCGATGGCTAATTTCATTTTTTTCCTCTTTCGTCAACTGCGCCATCGTTTTTTGCTTTTCAGGAACATAAAAAATTGGATCATATCCAAAACCGTTCGTTCCGATCGGCTTTTCTGTGATATACCCTTCACACGTTCCATCAACCGTAAACGTTCTCCCATCTGGCGTTGCAACGGCAAGGGTGCAATGAAAGCGTGCCGTTCGCTTTTCAAACGGTACCCCTTCAAGCTCCTGCAATACTTTTTGAATATTGGCTTGATCGTCTTTTGCTTCGCCCGCGTAACGTGCCGAATAGACTCCAGGTCTTCCTCCTAACGCATCAACAATGAGTCCTGAATCATCCGCAATGACCGTTTCCTTTAGATGTTGAGCGATCGTTTTCGCCTTTAAAATCGCATTTTCGGCAAATGTCGCTCCCGTTTCTTCCACATCAGGGCATTCGTTATAATCGAGAAGCGATTGAACTTCGATCCCTTTTTTTGAAAAAAGTTGCTCAAATTCGGCAACTTTTCCTTTGTTTCGCGTAGCAATAATGACTCGTTTCACTTTGTTTCCTCGCTCTCATTTAATGCTTTTGGAACGATTTGATCAGCTAGCGCTCCAAGCGCTTCTTTTTGAATAGCGATCAGTTGTCGAATGCCCCCTTCTGCCGTCATCAACAGCTCGTTTAATTGTTCGCGCGAAAACGTCGATTCTTCACCGGTTCCTTGAATTTCTACAAATTGTCCCGATCCAGTCATCACAACGTTCATGTCGACTTGGGCTTTCGCATCTTCGGCATAGTTTAAATCTAAAATGACCCCGTGTTCTGCATCAATTCCGACCGATGTGGCAGCGAGAAAATCTGTGACAGGCAATGCTGGCAATTTTTTTTCTTCAACAAGTTTTCCAAGCGCCAATGTCATAGCAACAAACGCTCCAGTAATGGAAGCGGTTCGCGTTCCACCATCGGCTTGAATCACATCGCAATCAATCCAAATGGTCTTTTCTCCTAATTGCTGAAGATCGACAACCGAACGAAGAGCCCGACCGATGAGACGTTGAATTTCCATCGTTCGCCCTGATACCTTTCCTTTGCTTGCCTCACGTACATTTCGTTGCTCTGTTGCGCGCGGAATCATCGCGTACTCAGCTGTAATCCATCCTTTTCCCTCCCCGCGCATAAATGGAGGCACTTTATCTTCAATGCTAGCTGTACAAATCACTTTTGTATCGCCAATCGCAATAAGCACAGATCCTTCTGGATGTTTCAAATAGTTCGGTTCAATATGTACTGGACGAAGCTCAAAGTTTCCTCTTCCATCTACTCTCACTATTCATAATCCTCCTCATATACATTCATGAAATAAGAGGCAGTTATTTTCTCTGCCTCTTCACAATCAACCTTTATATAGTATAGCAAAAAATTGTTTTCAAAAACTACCTGTGTTCACTTTTTCCGGCCTTGCAACAGGTTCAGACAGCGGTTTTCCGTTTTCATCAACAAGATCTGCTTTTCCATTCACCGTGATCGCTACCTTTTCTACACCAGGTTGTTCTGTTAAAGAAAGAACTAATGAATGAAGAGCATGCTGCGAGATCACATTTTTTTGTGCGCTCCCATAAATCGCCTCATTGAAATTTAATGTTACTTTTCCGTTTTCGTACTTCGGAGCATCCAGCAGTTTCACATCAGCTTGAAAATCACTTAACAATCCCGAGCCGTAGCTAGGTCCTTTAATTAATTCATTGACAACAGCCGTCAACTGATCTTGTTCCCCATTCGGCACTCGGCGCGTCACAGGAACATAGTACGTTTGATCGCCTTCTTGAGCAAGAAAATAGACAATGACAGCGTGTGTGTTCGTTATATCAATCACGCCGTTCGTTTCGATATTAATCCCATCTTCGCGGCTCAATTCTTCACTGATCGGTGTACCGTTTACAGGCATCACATGCTGATCATGGCCGTTCATGCGAATTTTTACTCGTTTCACGTTATCAAACTGCGTCAATGTCCATGTGATCGCTTGTAAAATTTTCTTTTCATCTTCTGGTTTGTAATGAGCAAATTCCTTGGAAAAATCGACAATAAGCGTGCCATCTTGTTTAATGTTTACGCTTAAAATTTCCGTATCCGCTGGCAACACGGCTCGAAAACCATTTGGCAGCATTTCCGATATCGGCCCGTTTTCTACTAAATACTCTAATACTTGTTTAGCAGCTGCATTCGTTTTTGGTAAAGCAAATGTTTGTGGAACAACAAAACCATTTTTATCAATTAAGTACAATTCTCGCTGAATCGTTTCTGTTGCCTTTTCTTTTTCATTGGTTTGTTCGATTTCTTGCAATGATTGCTCATCTTCCAAATAGGTGACATCTTTCGGCGGATCAATTTCTTTCACCGCTTTTTCTTTTCCAAACAGCCCGCATCCTGAAAGCAAAATGGCGAAAATCATTAAAATAGACCACGCACGGCGCATGGAATTCCCCTCCTAATCACAGTTTGTACTACTATGTATACGAGCTATTTTTGAAAATAGAACGTAAAAAATCCTTCGGCTTATGCCGAAGGATTTTTTTGTAGATTGATTGTGTACACATTTTCAATTGGATGCCCAAACCACTTTGAGGCAATTTTTTGAAACGTTTCTTTTGAGCCAGTTGTTAAAAACAAATGGTCTCGACGTTTTTCCCCTGTGTAAAGCAGGTGACTATGGTGCAAAATCGTGCTTACTTCTCGAGCTGTTTCATCACCAGAGCAAATCAATTCCACTTTTTGTCCCATATATTCGCTGATCAGCGGACTAAGCAACGGATAATGCGTACATCCTAAAATGAGCGTATCAATTTTACTTCCTTTTAGCGGTGCAAGCGATTCAGCAACAATTTGCTTTGCATGCTCACCTTCAAAATTTCCGCTCTCAACAAGCGGAACAAATTTAGGGCATGCCAAGCTTTCCACTTTTACACTGCTATTGATCGATTTCAACGCTTGTTCATACGCACCGCTTTGAACGGTACCAACCGTTCCAATCACACCGATATGATAATTTTTTGTAATTTTTAATGCCGTTCTTGCTCCGGGATGAACAACTCCTAACACAGGAATATTGAGTTTTTCACGAATTTCTTCCAATGCGACCGCTGTAGCCGTATTACAAGCAATGACAAGCATTTTTATATCGTATTGCAATAAATAATTCGTCATTTCCCACGTAAATTGACGAATTTCTTCACGCGGTCGCGGACCATAAGGACAGCGTGCCGTATCACCTAAGTAAACGATTTGCTCTTTTGGCAGCTGCCGCATGATTTCTCTTGCAACGGTTAAACCGCCAACTCCTGAATCGATAACTCCAATTGGTCTTTCCAAGTGATCGCCTCATTCTTTCTTGATGTATATGATGTATAACAAAACATTTTTTATTATAGCAAAAACGATTATTTTTTGGAACAATAGAAAACCGGCTGCCTAAGAGATGAAGGTCAGCCGGTTTTCATTATAGTTCAAGTTCACCCATTCGAAGCAGTTCTACAACCGCTTGTGATCGCCCCTTAACTCCAAGCTTTTGCATTGCATTCGAAATGTGATTGCGAACCGTTTTTTCGCTAATGAATAACTCACTAGCAATTTCTTTTGTCGTTTTGTCTTGCAGCAATAATTCAAATACTTCTCTTTCTCTTTTGGTAAGCAACGGTTTCGGCGAATATTGTCGTTCTTTCAAGTACGGTAACCCTCCTTGCTTTAACCAGACCTAAACGGATGGGTATATATTTAGTCAAAATATAGTATGTAAAAAAGGAGGAAACCGTTACAAAAATAGATATAGATTCAAGTTGAATTTTCGATCTATCTTCATCATGAATAGAAAACCGCTTTTCTGCCGTAGGCGGCAAGAAAAATCTTGCTACCTAGCATGCCAATCCCGTCCGTGAAACGCATAACGGACAAATTCATTTGTCCGCTAGCGTTTTCGTTCGGGATGAGCGGCAGAAAAGCTTGTTCATGTCAAGGTTTCAGATGATCCCTTTAAGATGCTGCGCATTTCATCGCTCCAAGGAATGCCTTTTCCTGTTTGTTTTGAAATTTGCACCATGATTCCTCTTCCTGTAAACGCGATCGTTCCGTCTTCTTTTTGTCCAATATAGTGCAAATCGACAGAAGAATTACCGATTTCATGAACTTTTACACCGATCTGTAATCGCTCCGCAAAATAAACTTGCTGTAGAAAATGACATTGCAAGTCAGCCACAACTGGAATGGCTTCAGACGTCTCGCTTAACCATCGATCCATTAATCCAATATGCCTTAAAAATTCAATCCTTGCTTCCTCAAAATAAACAAATGGAACGGTATTATTCAAATGGCCAAATGCATCTGTTTCTGAAAAGCGAACTTTAATTGGATGAAAAAACGAAAAAGATGCTTTCCATTCGTTTAAATCGTCAATGTAAGAAATGTGTTTCAATGACCCTCTCCCCCTTTTTTTAAAAAAGCGGCTGACCCTTTCTCGAGTCAGCCATCCGTCAATCACACTTCATCGCTTCCAAAGAAGTTGCGGAACATTTGAATCGTCGCTGCACGGTTGAGTGCGGCAATAGATGTTGTAAGCGGAATGCCTTTCGGGCAAGATTGAACGCAGTTTTGCGAGTTTCCGCAGTTTGCAAGCCCACCATCTCCCATGATGGCTTCTAATCGCTCTGCTTTATGCATCGCTCCAGTTGGATGAGCGTTAAACAAACGAACTTGCGAAAGCGGTGCAGGTCCGATAAAGTTTGACTTGCTGTTTACGTTTGGACAAGCTTCTAAACATACACCGCACGTCATACATTTTGATAACTCATAAGCCCATTGACGCTTCCGTTCCGGCATGCGCGGACCTGGCCCCAAATCATATGTTCCGTCAATCGGAATCCATGCTTTTACTTTTTTCAACGAATCGAACATGCGGCTGCGATCCACTTGAAGGTCGCGTATAACCGGGAACGTCCGCATTGGTTCAAGGCGAATCGGCTGTTCCAATTGATCAATTAAAGCGGTGCATGATTGTCGCGCTTTTCCGTTAATGACCATCGAACAAGCGCCGCAAACTTCCTCTAGACAGTTCATCTCCCAAACAACTGGGGTTGTTTTTTCTCCTTTTGCGTTAACGGGATTGCGGCGAATTTCCATCAGTGCAGAAATGACGTTCATATTTGGGCGATACGGAATCACAAATTCTTCTTCGTAAGGAGGGGAGTCAGGACGATCTTGTCTTGTAACGATAATTCGAACCGTTTTATTTTCGCTCATGCTTTTACTTCCCCTTTCTTCTTCGTGTAGTCGCGCTTGCGTGGTTTAATTAACGATGTATCGACATCTTCATAATGGAATGCTGGTCCATCCGGAGTAAAGCGCGCCATCGTTGTTTTTAACCATTCTTCATCGTTACGTTCAGGGAATTCTGGCTTATAGTGAGCACCGCGGCTCTCATTGCGATAGTAAGCACCAAGCGTAATCACTCGCGCTAATTGCAACATGTTGTACAACTGACGCGTAAAGACTGCGCCTTGATTGCTCCATTTTGCCGTGTCGTTAATGTTAATATTTTCATAACGTTCAAGCAACTCTTGAATTTTTTCATCTGTTTTTAATAACTTGTCATTATAGCGAACGACCGTTACGTTATCCGTCATCCATTCACCGAGCTCTTTATGGAGAACATAGGCATTTTCTGTACCATCCATCGACATAATTTTGTTCCACTTTTGCTCTTCTTGTTTTAAGTAACGATCATACAATGAAGACGGCATGGCATCAGCAGATTTTTCAAGTCCTCTAATATATTCAACCGCTTTCGGACCGGCGACCATTCCGCCATAAATGGCTGATAAAAGCGAGTTTGCTCCTAAACGGTTCGCACCGTGCATTGAGTAGTCGCATTCTCCTGCTGCAAACAATCCTTTAATATTGGTCATTTGATCATAATCAACCCATAATCCGCCCATTGAATAGTGAACAGCAGGGAAGATTTTCATCGGCACTTTTCGAGGATCTTCACCCATGAACTTTTCATAAATTTCGATAATTCCACCAAGTTTAATGTCTAATTCTTTCGGATCTTTATGAGACAAGTCGAGATAAACCATGTTTTCGCCGTTAATTCCTAATTTTAAATCCACACATACATGGAAAATTTCGCGTGTCGCAATATCGCGCGGCACCAGATTTCCGTACGCTGGATATTTTTCTTCTAAGAAGTACCAAGGTTTTCCGTCTTTATATGTCCAGACTCGTCCACCTTCTCCGCGAGCGGATTCGCTCATTAAACGAAGCTTATCATCTCCCGGAATGGCCGTTGGATGAATTTGAATGAATTCCCCGTTCGCATAGTAAGCTCCCTGCTGATAAAGAATGGATGCTGCAGAACCTGTATTAATAACAGAGTTCGTTGATTTACCGAAAATCATCCCTAGTCCGCCCGTTGCCATAATGACGGCATCAGCAGGAAACGCTTTAATTTCCATCGTCGTTAAATCTTGAGCGATAATTCCGCGACAAACTTGCTCATCATCTAAAACAGCAGCTAAAAATTCCCATCCTTCATACTTCGTGACAAGCCCAGCAACTTCATGACGACGCACTTGCTCGTCCAACGCATAAAGGAGCTGCTGTCCTGTTGTCGCTCCCGCATATGCAGTACGGTGATACTGCGTTCCGCCAAAGCGGCGAAAATCAAGAAGACCTTCAGGCGTGCGGTTGAACATCACACCCATACGATCAAGCAAATGAATAATTCCAGGAGCTGCTTCGCACATCGCTTTTACCGGTGGCTGATTCGCTAAAAAGTCACCGCCGTATATCGTATCATCAAAGTGTTCCCAAGGAGAGTCTCCCTCCCCTTTTGTATTAACCGCACCGTTAATCCCACCTTGCGCACAAACAGAGTGAGATCGCTTTACTGGCACTAATGAAAATAAATCCACTTTCACGCCCGCTTCTGCCGCTTTAATGGTTGCCATTAAACCGGCTAGTCCTCCACCTACAACGATAATTTTTCCTTTACTCATGTCTCCTCACTCCTCCAATGTTGTGGATTAAACGAATGCTAAAATCGCGCGAATTCCGACAATCGAAAGTGCGACGAAAATCCCCATTGTCACGTATGTAGAAATCTGTTGCGAACGAGGAGTCACAGTAATTCCCCAGCTTACAAAGAACGACCATAAGCCGTTTGCAAAGTGAAATACTGTTGACACAATTCCGACAATATAAAAGGCAAGCATAAATGGATTATCAACGATGTTGGCCATCATGTCGTAATTAACCTTTGCTCCAAATGCGGCTTGAACGCGCGTTTCCCACACATGCCACGTGACAAAAATAAGCGTAATGACTCCCGATAAGCGCTGCAACATAAACATCCAGTTTCGGAAGTAACTGTATCGACTTACGTTATTTTGCGCTGTAAAGGCGATATAAAGACCGTAGATGGCATGGAACAGCAATGGAAGAAAAATAACAAATATTTCAAGAAAATAACGGAATGGTAAATTTTCCATAAAATGAGCTGCGCGGTTAAACGCCTCTGGACCTCTTGTCGCAAAATGGTTCACGACTAAATGCTGAACTAAGAAAAGCCCGACTGGAATAACTCCTAACAACGAATGAAGCCGGCGGTAGAAAAATTCACGATTTTGCGCCATACATAACCCCCCTTAAAATAATGACAATGCTACATTGTGAAAAACTTTCTTCACACGCTCCCATCCTCATCTACTAGACTATTATCAATGGTGTTGTAAACACTTCCATTTCCATTGATAACGTCACATTCATTGTACTCCCAGAATGTAGGAGCGTCAAGAAAAGGTGTTCACGAAATGTTCAATTATTTTTTAATTTTAAGATAAAAATCAAATCTATCAAAATGCCAAATGCGAGAAAAGTCAATACTGTTTTTCCTTTCGACGTTCGATATAATTTTGTTAGAAAGAGGGGAGTCAATCGTGAAATCGTTTCAAGAACACAGTGAATTGTTAAAAGATCTTCATGTACCTGCGTTTGGCTATGAATTGATTCGCCAAGTTGTTTTTCCTAGCATGTTTGGTAAAGATACCTCCTTCATTTTGTACTGGGTAGGAAAAGAATTAGCGCGAAAATATCCACTCCAAACGATTGAAGAAATTATTTCATTTTTTGAAAAAGCAGGTTGGGGAACGTTAACGCTTCTTGAGGAGAAAAAGGATGAATACGAGTTTGAATTAAATGGTCCGCTTGTTTCGACGCGCTTTGATTGGGGTGACTCTTGCACGTTCCAACTAGAAGCAGGTTTTCTTGCCCAGCAAATTGAACAACAAAAAAGACAAATCGCCGAAACGTATGAACAGCAAAAGAAAAAATCGAAAACCGTATACTTTACGGTGAAATGGGATCGAAAAGATCACATCTAGTTTGAGGTTAGACATCGAGTACGCCTCGAAAAAGACATTCTTCCCGTTCAAAATGTTCATGCTTTCTTAACCAACTGAAAAAGCTGACCGCGCTTGCAAACGGTCAGCTTTCGTATTTTTGCAGCGTTTCATAAATTTTTTCCGCTACATTTCTCGGAATGTTCGCTCTTTGTAGCTCCTCAACAGTTGCCTCTTTCATTTTTTTGATGGAACCAAAATGTTGAAACAACGCTTGTTTTCTTTTCTCTCCGACCCCTGGAATTTGATCGAGGATCGATTGAAACGCAGACTTCGTTCGCACTTGTCGATGAAATGTAATGGCAAAACGATGCACTTCTTCTTGAATGCGCTGCAGCAAATAAAACTCTTGACTATTTTTTTCTAACGCCACAACCGTTGGAGGATCTCCAATAAGCAAATGTGATGTGCGATGTTTTTCATCCTTTACAAGCCCTGCAAGCGGAATGGACAGCCCTAGTTCATTTTCCAGCACGTCTTTCGCTGCTTGCATTTGTCCTTTTCCGCCGTCAATGATGATTAAATCAGGAAGCGGCAACCGTTCTTTTAATGCGCGCGTATATCTTCTTCGTACCACTTCGCGCATAGACTCATAATCATCTTGTCCTTGAACAGTTTTAATTTTATATTTTCGATACTCTTTTTTGCTTGGTTTTCCATCAATAAACACAACCATCGCCGAAACCGCATCTGTTCCTTGAATATTGGAATTATCAAATGCCTCGATTCGATGCGGCGTGGCAATTCCAAGCAGTTTCCCTAAATTTTCGACGGCCTTGATCGTTCTCTCCTCATCACGTTCAATTAAAAAGAACTTTTCTCTCAATGCAATTTCAGCATTTTTGCAAGCCAAATCGACCAATTCTTTTTTCTTTCCTGTTTTCGGCTGCGTCACATGAATTTCAAGCAGCTGCTCGACAATGGCTCCATCGACGCTGCGCGGCAATACGATTTCCCTTGGTTTAAAATGATGCTCTTTCGCATAAAATTGCCCCAAAAACGTTAAAAACTCTTCTTCTGGCTCCTGATACATCGGAAATAAAGAAACATCCCGTTCAATCAGCTTCCCTTGCCGAATGAAAAACACTTGCACGCACATCCAACCTTTATCGTAAGCATAACCAAACACATCGCGATCAATGAAATCGTTTAAAATCATCTTCTGTTTTTCCATAATCGCTTCAATATGCGCAATTTGATCGCGATACTCTTTCGCTCGCTCAAACTGCAACTCTTCAGCTGCTTGCATCATTTTTTCCGTTAATTCTTGTTTGACTTCTTTATATCCGCCGTTTAAAAAGCGCGAAATTTGCTCGACGATTCGTTTATTTTCTTCCTCCGAAACAGGATATACACACGGGGCTAAACATTGGCCCATGTGATAATACAAACAAACGCGTTTTGGCAATGTGGCGCATTTTCTTAACGGATAAATGCGGTCAAGCAGCTTTTTCGTTTCATGTGCTGCCTGCACGTTCGGATACGGCCCAAAATACTTTCCTTTATCCTTTTTCACTTTTCGCGTAATAACTAAACGCGGATGCGTTTCCGCGGTAATTTTAATAAACGGATAGCCTTTATCGTCTTTTAACATGACGTTATATTTCGGATCGTATTTTTTAATCAAATTCATCTCTAAAATAAGCGCTTCTAAATCGGATGAGGTGACGATGTATTCAAAATCGGCAATTTCGTTGACAAGGCGCAATGTTTTTCCATCGTGCGTACCTGTAAAATAAGAGCGAACCCGATTTTTGAGCACCTTCGCTTTTCCTACATAAATGACCGTTCCGTGCTTATCTTTCATTAAATAGCAACCGGGTTGTTCCGGTAAAATCGCTAATTTTTCTTTGAGACGATCATTCACGCTCATCACTCCATCCACTCATATACTGTAATGCGACCGTAAACGGGATCCGATAGACGACTTGAATGATAGGTCTTCACTTTTCGGATGTGCTTGCTAACGTCAATTCCTTGAGCTTGAAACCCCTTTACTACATGGTCCGTCACATATACCGTCGCATTTGGATAATTTGCCTTTTCACGTTCGAAAACATCGAATGAAAAAACGCGTTCATGTGGAAACGAAACATTTAAATACTGCAATACTCTTGTTTCTTCCCATGTAAACATGACGAACTTTTCGTCTTTCTCTTGAAAATCATACGCTAACTGATATACAGCAGGCAACTGTGTTGCTTGTTCCCTCGCAGCATTCGCACCGACGACGAGCTGGGTTACCAGCACAATGATCGCCATTGCATAAAAACGGGGGGAAGCATGGAAAAAACGAACAAGCACAAAAAAGATAAGCAGTCCGACGAAAGGAACGATGTGACGAGGCTTATCAATATTTTGAGCGAAAAGAGCCCATGAAAAGTAGCTTGCCATTAACCATCGATACATCGGCGACATGTTTATTTTGCCGCGATTGAAAAGGACGACCATCCCCCAAAAAATAAGCAACACAACAGACTGACAAGCCACTCCTGTCCAAATAATATTGTAAAAAACAAGCGTTAGCAGTCGATGCCAAAACGGTTGATCATCTGTGGAAATCGCCCCGCCCCATTGTTGAAAATGCCCGCTTGTAAAAGAAAGAGCTAGTTTTATAAAATTAGTGATTCCGCCTTCTGTCGCCGCCACCGCGCCAATCCAAAGCAGTTGAAACAAACAAGCTAGCAAGAAATAAAGCGCTATTCGTTTAAAATTGCGAATCGTTTTCCACCATACATATAAAATTCCAACCCCAAATGGGAAATAAGACAGACGAATACCAACAATGACGCTAAATAAAAAAAGAGGCAAAAGTTGCGCACTCCACTTTGACGAACGAAGTGTCCGCTCAAGCGACCAAATATACCACCATAAAACCGCAATCGCCGCCCCTTCCGACATCGGCTGCGTCACAATAAGAATGACATAGCTAAGCGATTGAATGAGCGCAGTCAAAAGCCAAGCATGCGCTTTCACATATTGCTTGGCCAATAAAAAAATAGGAATGGTTGCGCTCATCATGACCAATCCGTTCCAAATCGCAAGCGCTTGCGCTGGATTTTCTACAAATGAATGTACCATTATTCCGCCGAGGATGAAATATGGATATCCTGGAAAGTGAGGCTGCATCGCCAATAAATCGTAGCGATCTAAAGCGAGCGCAAAATCGACTTGATCCCACGTCGCTGCATACGGGCTCGCATACGCAAAAAATACATAATAAACAAACAAAAGAGAACCGATGCTGATCATGGTAGAGAAACGCCGAAAAATCATTCTTATTCCTCCTAAAAAAAAGTACAAGGGACCCCCTTGTACTTTTAAATCACATTTTTTGTTTTCTGTTCAAGCACGTTGACGTTTTTCTCTTCTTTTTTCGTTTCGCTTTTGGCGTAGCGCGATTGAATGAGCAAGTAAATGACGACAAAGTAGCCGATATACGCAAGAACTTCCTCAAGCGATGGCATCGCTGAATAGCCGAACAACGCTTTTAAGAAAATGCCAATATCACCGGATAACACAGGAGCCACACCGTGATCGCGCAAATAGTGTTCATAATCGATCGGATGCTCTGGTAAAAACCACGTAATGTCATAGACATGAGGCATAACGCTGCCGATAATATTTAAATCTTGTAACATCGAAATTCCTTGTACAAGCAATCCAGCGGCAATGAGAATGATAAAGGCACCGGTAACTTTGAAAAACGTTTTAAGCGGCACGCGCATCGTTCCTTTAAAAAACATATAGCTGACAATCGCAGCAAGAACGAGTCCAGTCACCGCGCCCCAGCTTTGCATCGCCGCACCGATATTTCCACCTGTAATCGCCGCAAAGAAAAAGACCGTTTCGACCCCTTCGCGCAACACGACTAAAAAGGAGTGCATCACCATTCCAAATACGTCTCCTTTAGAGACATATTTGCTCATTTTTCCTTCCATATTGCTCTTTATATCTTTGCTATGTTCCGCCATCCAAAATACCATTTGCGTAAGCAAAATGGAGGAGATGAAAATGATGCTAATTTTTAAGTACATTTCACTGCCCATCGCGGCAAATCCTGTAAAGACTACTTGGAATAAAAGCGCCACGCCGAAACTCGCAACGACGGCAAGCCATGCCCCGAGCCAAACATACTTTGTATAGCGTGCCTGATCAATTCTTTTTAAATACGAAGTAATAATTCCGACAATCAATAACGCCTCTAACGCTTCGCGAAACGTAATCAACAGTGCTTGAACTTCCACTTTTCGCTCCCCTTTCCTTCGATGGGCATTATTTTTTCTTTCTTACCGCATACACGACAACAGCGCCAATAATGACAACAATGACGATTAAAGGAATCCAGTTTTTCACCTTTGATAAGTCCGTCCATTCTTTTTTCTTCGCTGATGCTAAACGTTCCAAGTCGCTTTCGCTAAAATGACCGACTTCTAAGCTCTTTAACTTAAATTCTTTTTGCAATGAACTTAAAATCGTTTCTTTGCTTTTTTTGAACTGCTCGATGTTCGATTCTTTTTTTCCAACGCCAAATAAACCTGGATTACCGAGGGATTGAAGAGCTTGATCAAACTCTTTTTTGAGCTTTTGATCAAGTTCGCGATTTTTCTCCTGCACTACTGGTGAAAGCGCTTCATATGTAGCAAATGCTTTGGCTAATAATCGCTTGCTCGTATCATACTTTTCAAAATTTTTCTCAACGTTTTCAAGACGCCGAGCAATATTTAGCACAAGCACTTTTCTCATGCTGTCGATGACCAGTTGCTTATCCTTTTTTTCTAACGCTTCCAAAATAACTTCCGACGGCTCTGGGCCCATATGCATATCAATTTCTTTTTGAACCGTTTCATAAATTGCTTTTGCTTCATCAAATCGATTGTTTTCGAGTTTTGCTACCATTTCTTTATAGGCTTCCGCAACCGCTTCTTCGTTTGGATCCCCATATGAATATGCCAACGCGTCATGCGGCGCGAAATTGAAAACCACTATCAATGCCATACAAAAAAAGAGCCATTTTTTCATTCCGATCTCCTCCTACAATGATAATGATAATAATTATCATATTTCATGTCAATAAAAAGCTAGAGAGCTTTTCTCTAGCTTCGTGCTGTTTTTAGTTTATGAGCTTGTTCGTTTACAACGACCTTTTGAACAGGGCGGCGCATTTCTTTCCAAATCGCCGGAATAACCCGAGACAAATACGCTTGAAATTTAATAAACGATTTTCCTGTTGTTCGTACTTGATAAGAAATTGGCACTTCTTTTAAACGGAATCCTTTCCGTACTAAATTGAGCGTTAACACTTGTGCATAGTTATAATCGTGAATAATTTCCGCATGTTCCATCGCTTGTTTTGAAAACGCGCGCATTCCTGACTGTCCGTCATAAATCCACGTTTTTAATAAAATCGACTGCAATAATGTAAAGAAATAGTTTCCTAGCCGACGGTGCCATTTCATTCCTTTAATTGTTCCTAAAAAACGCGAACCCATCGTATAATCTGCTTCTCCATTTAAAATCGGCGCCACTAAGTCAGGAATCTGTTCAGCAGGATATTCATTATCGGCATCAATCATCACCCCGATGTCTGCTCCCAGCTGCAAACATTGTTGCAATCCCGTTCGAACTGCAGCGCCAAGACCTTTATTTTGCTCGTTTTGATAAATGTAGTCCGCTCCTGCTGCTTTCGCTACCTCGACGGTTCGATCGGTTGATCCATCATCTACAACAAGCACTTTTACCTCAACGTTTGGATGGAAGTGGCGAGGAATCTTTTGAATGACGGTTCCGATCGCTTCTTCTTCATTGTGTGCTGGCAAAAAAACGATGATTTTTTGCTTCATTTTCATCACCTTTCTTGATGGCTTCAATTAAAACAGGGCCGCGGCTGTGGCTTGGATAAGGTGCACCAAGCAAATAAGCGATCGTCGGCGCAAGAGAAACAAGGCTATGTTTCTCATCAATTCGTTTTCCTTTTTCAATTCTCGGTCCGTACATAAAAAACGGAACGTAACGCTCTCCTTCATCAAGATGGCCGTGGCCGCCAATTCCGTCCGCTTGTCCATGATCGGCACAAATAATCAGCGTGGCATTTTGCAGTTTTCCTTTTTGTTCTAACCACTCCACATATTCACGCACGAGCGCATCCGCCTCTTCAATTTTTTGAATGTATTCGTCATAGAGCACGCCGCGGCTATGTCCTGTTTGATCGGTCGCAATTAATTGAATGACAAACAAATCTAAATCTTGCTCCTCCATGATTTGCTTTGCCCGTTCGATGATGTTGCGATCGGCCACATCATTATGCATGACCGCTGTCACTGTCTCGACATCATTTCCTAGGGAATCGACAAGATGCGCAATTCCTAACACTTTTCCTTTTTTTCCGACTTTTCGAAGCGAGTCAAAAATGCTCTCAACTTTGATTCCAAGCTTCCAAACCATGTTGGAACGGATTCCATGCTCAAATGGATACGTTCCTGTCAACATGGACGTAAAACAAACGACGGTGCGTGCTGGATAAACGGTTTCCATTTGCGTAAAATCCGTACCATTCGCACGCAAAGACTTTAAAAATGGAGCCTTCGCTTGTTCAAAGCGATCTTTGCGCATTCCGTCAATGACGATGACAATAACTTTATTGTTGATCGGCTCATTAGGAGAAGGAACGTTATTCGTATAGGATTCGATCACTTTCGGCTTCCAATCGAATAAATAATGATGTAAAACGAATGAGAAAACGAATACAAACAAATAAAATAATGCGAAATGAATATAGTTAGTAATAGTCAAGTTCGAGAGGTTTTCGAATATATACTGCCATAAAGAAAGGAGCAACAAAAACTTTGGCAGCTGTTCTTGCGCGTTTCCGCTCGTGGAGTCACTATTTTTCAGCACCAACTTCCAAAAGCGAGTGAAATTGAGCCATGTTGTCCCAATTCGCAAATGATAATAAAGCGTTCCCCAAAAGAACACGGTAAAGAAAAAATATAATCCGACCGCTAAAAAAAGAAGCGGCAAAGGGGCAAAATTCCAAACAATTAAAAAGACCATATACGGAATCCATAAATAATTGCGCAAAAATAACGGATAATCATACATGTAATAAAGGGCAAAAAGCGGTAAAACGACTAGAAAACTAAAAAATAATGGCTTTATTTCTTCTACATTGATTCCATCTAAAACGTGAAAAACGAACATTGTCCCAACAACAAAAATGGGAGTAAACGGCTTTCCTTCATTTAACAAATTCCAACATCTCGCGGCGAATTTTTCAAATTTCGACGCTTTTTTCATTTCTTACTCCATCCTTTCTTTTGCGCCTTGCGCACAAATGAAAACATCTCTGGAACTCGCCATAATACATAAATGCCAACGAAATAAGAAAAAATAAATTTTAATGCATGGGTTAACAAAGCCATTGTGTAAGCTTCTTGCCAAGCAGGATGAAGACGCGTTAACGCAAACGTCATCACCGCTTCATACGTCGCTAATCCCCCAGGAGTCACTTGAAAAATTTGTCCCGCAACAGCCATACTGTTGACCCAAACCGCTTGCCCAAAAGAAAGCGGAAATGAAAAAATTTTCGCTACCTCAAATAAAATGACCGCCTCACAAATCCAGCTTCCGACAATCGCTATGATCATCGGAACACGAAACGGGCTACGAAATGCTTCGAAAAATAGTTGTTTATGCTTTTGAAAAAATAATGGCTTCCATTTCCAAACGGCCCATACGATCAAACTAAATCCAATCACGATAGCAGGAAAGAAAAGCAGCGAAACAGAAAACGTTCCGATATAGATATACATACCAATGACAACGAAAACAAATAAAACCATCATATCAAACAAGCGCATGATCGCCACAGAATGAGCAGCAACATCAAGCGGAACATGCTTTTCTTTCTTTACGCATACGCCAATTCGAACAAGATCGCCTATTTTCATCGGAGCAAGATGATTGACAAACAAACTCGCAAATAATCCGTCTAAACATGTTTGCAAGCGAACGTTTGGCATATACCATTTCCACGCAAACGCGCGCAACAAAAAAGAAAGTGCATAGACAAAAAAGATATACACCATTCTCCATGGATGAATAATCAACTGGCGAATAGCTTCCCAAATGATTTTTTCCTCAAAATGGCGGATCGTTAAATAAACAAAAACAGCAATAAGCAATAAACTGATCGTTCGAACAATCCATGTCATTTTTTTACCGTTCATATTCTTTTGCCCATGCGATTGTTTTCGCTAACCCCTCTTTCAACGAAAATTTTGGTTCATACCCAAGCAGTTTCCTTGCTTTTGAAATATCCGCCCACGTTGCGGACACGTCTCCTAATCGCGGACGTTCGTGAATCACCTTCATATTTGGAAAATATTGTTTTAAAGAAAGAAGCAATTCATTCATCGTCACCGGTTGTCCCGCTCCAAGATTGAAAATCTCGCTCCCGTTTTCCCTTGAAAGCGCAGCAACCATTCCGTCGACAATATCATCGATAAACGTATAATCCCTCGCCGTGTTTTCGCCATACACGGTAATCGGCTCATCTTTCAACAAACGACGAATAAACTTGCTGATGGCCATATCCGGTCTCCCCCAAGGGCCGTAAACAGTAAAATAGCGAAAAATCGTCAATGCATAACCATACAAATGGGCGTACGCATGACAAAAAGATTCAGCGCTGTACTTGGCAGCTGCATACGGAGAGATGACTTGACCGGTTGCCATTTCTTCTTTTAACGGTTGAAAAGGCCGGTTACCATAAACAGAGGAAGAAGAAGCAAATAACACATGACGCACTCCCGATTCTCCTGCTGCTTTTAAAACATTGACGGTTGCTTTCACATCATAATCGATATAAGCAAGCGGATCATCTAAAGAACGTTGGACACCTGGCAATGCCGCTAAGTGAAAAACAGCCTCGGGACGATGATCAGCAAAAATTTGCATCGTTTTCTCTAAATCTAATACATTCACTTCATAAAAGTGAAAGGATCCTTCTTTTTTTACCTCTTCTAATTGTTGTTTTTTGCGAATCGGTGAATAATATGAATCAAAATTATCAATGATGATGAGCCCATGTCCTAAACGAAGCAATTTTTTCGCTAAATGACTTCCGATAAAGCCGGCTCCACCTGTAATTAAAATTTTCAAACAAAACACCTCATTATTTTGGTATCAACAACATTATAAACAAGTTCACAAAAATTCGTATGCGCATAAATGCAAAAAACCTTGTATGAGAACAAGGTTTTTTGCTCTATAAATGGATTATTTTGCTTTTTCAATCACCGTATTTACTGTTGCTTCGATTTGTTCTAGAAGTTTTTCTGCTTCTTCTTTATTTTTCGCTTTTGCTGCTTCTAAATATTTTTGCGCTTGATCATTTAATGTTGCAAATGCTTGTTCACCTAATAGTGTTTTAATATCGTTTCCGATCATATCAATGAACAATGCTCCTTCAAGCGCTGTAATCACCGATTTATCTTGTCCCCAATTTTCTTCGCTTTCTTCATATTCATGTAATGCCACTTTCGCTAAACCGCGGATAAAGGCTTTATTAATCGCAGCAGGATCTAATGTTTTGACATCTGTTTGTAAATCAAATTGATTTAAAATGTAATCTGCTTCTTCCGCTGCATGTTTTTTCATGTAAGGATAAATGGATTGATAAAATGCCCATCCTTCTGCTTGCTCCACCTTTGCTTCTTCCGCGTTTTCTTTCGCTTCTGCCGCCGTTTTTGTTGCATAGCCATGTGGAAGCGCACCTGTTGCTAAATAGAACGTTTTCATTAACGTTTTATCTACCACTTGCTTTCCAAGCGCAAATGCCAAAGCATCATCTTTTTCTACTGCGCTCTCAATCTCTGAAAATGCGCCATTAATCGTATCAACTAAGCTTGTACCATATGCAGCATCGCGTTTTTCAACCGTAGACTGTAAAATGGCATAAAATTCTTTGGCTTCTTCAATTTCTTCTTTTACAACTTCTTTATTTCCCCAATTTTCTTCAATTTCAGCGAACTCGTGTTTAATTGTTGTATAGAACACTTTTTGCATCAACTTATCAAAAATTTGTTTAACAACCATTTTTCCCATTGAACCGTCTTTTCCAGCGTTCAATGCCGTTGTAATATGTTGATCAATGGTTTCTTCGAATTCTGCATCTCGTTTTTGTACAAGCGCTTGTAATTTTGTTTCATAAATATGGATGACTTTATCAAAATCGACATCTTGCCCTTCTTTTGCCTTCTCAAGCTCTGTTACTGCTTCTTTGAACGCTTCGCCATAATTGATTTCTTCGTGCTCTGCTTCTTCTTGTTCTGCTTGCTCTTCTTTTCGATCTTCTACCGCTGTTTCTTCTTTCTTCTCAGTTGTTTCTGTTTTTTGTGAATTACAACCCGCTAACACACCGCTCGCGAGCAAAAACATCGCAAATACTGCTTTTAAATGTCTCTTTTTCATATAGGTATCCCCCTTATCCCCACTTTTGATAACGATTTTCATTAACATTTAGAATTATATAGATAACGATTTTCAATGTCAATAAAAATCATAAAAAAACAGCCCAGAACATTTTGGGCTGTCTTGAATAAATTATAGATGTTTGTTTAATAAGCTAACAAGCGCTTCTTTTGGTTGATAGCCAACCGTTTTATCAACCACTTCGCCATTTTTAAATACAAATAATGTCGGAATGCTCATCACACCGTATTTACCAGCTGTTTCTTGGTTTTCATCAACGTTTACTTTGACGATTTTTACTTTGTCGCCTAATTCCTGATCGACTTCTTCCAACACCGGAGCGATCATTTTGCAAGGTCCGCACCAAGGCGCCCAAAAGTCAACAAGCACAACACCTTGACTTACTTCGTTAACAAAAGTTTGATCAGTTGCATTTACAATTGCCATCGTTACTCCTCCTCGTATAATTCATTTAAGTAAGAACAGTATACCACTGAATGTTCAACAGTGCTAATAATTTGCTTCGCTTCTACTATTTCCTACTCAAAAAAATTTATGCTGAAGAAAACGGGCGAAAGCAGAGTGCCTTGCCCGTTTGAAATATTATGAGTGAACTTTTAACTTCTTAAACTCTTCGACTAACAGCGGAACGACTTCAAACAAGTCTCCGACAATTCCGTAATCCGCCACTTTAAAAATATTTGCTTCAGGATCTTTATTAATGGCAACAATCACCTTCGAGTTGGACATTCCTGCTAGATGCTGGATCGCTCCGGAAATGCCGCAAGCGATATAAAGATCTGGTGTAACCACCTTTCCTGTTTGGCCGATTTGCAATGAATAGTCGCAATATCCTGCATCGCATGCGCCGCGAGAAGCGCCAACAGCTCCGCCCAGTACTTTTGCAAGTTCTTTAAGCGGTTCAAATCCTTCTGCACTTTTCACACCGCGTCCGCCAGCAACGATGACTTTCGCCTCTGACAAATCAACGCCTTCAGCTGTTTTGCGAACAACTTCTTTTACAATGGTGCGTAAATCTTTAATATCAACCGCTACATCCGTCACTTCTCCCGTGCGGCTTTCATCTTTTTGCAACGGAGCGATATTGTTTGGACGAACGGTTACAAAAATGAGGCCATCCGTTACAATTTTCTTTTCAAACGCCTTTCCAGAGTAAATTGGTCTTGTAAAAACAATGTTTCCGCCAGCTTCTTCTAATGCGACAATATCTGAGACAAGGCCTGACTGTAGTTTCGCTGCCAATTTTGGCGATAAATCCTTGCCAAGCGCCGTATGGCCAAAGACGATTCCTTCCGGTTTTTCTTGTTCAATGACCGCTTGCAACGCTTGAGTATAGCCATCTGGCGTATAATGCGCTAACTTTTCATGCTCAACGACTAAAACACGGTCCGCTCCGTAATGAATCAATTCAGCGGCTAATGAGCGAACGCTCACTCCGACTAATACAGAAACAACTTCTCCGCCTTCAGCAATCGTTTTTGCAGCTGCAATCGCCTCGAATGAAACGTTTCTTAACGCACCGTCACGCACTTCTGCTAACGTCAACACTTTTCTCGTCATTGTCCCATCCCCCTATTAAATCACTTTTGCTTCTGTATGAAGAAGCGAAACGAGTTCTTTCACTTGGTCAGCAATATCCCCTTGCAAAATTTTTCCTGCTTCTTTTTTCGGCGGCAAAAAGATTTCAATTGTTTTTGTTTTTGCCTCCACATCATCCTCATCAAGATCTAAATCATCTAGCTCTAATTCTTCAAGCGGTTTCTTTTTCGCTTTCATAATCCCCGGTAAAGACGGATAGCGCGGTTCATTTAAACCTTGTTGCGCTGTCACTAAAAGAGGAAGAGAGGTTTCGATGATTTCTTCATCCCCTTCCACATCGCGGACCACTTTAACGTTTGTACCGTCGATTTCAAGCTTTGTAATCGTTGTGACATAAGGGATGCCAAGCAATTCTGCCACGCGCGGACCAACTTGTCCAGACCCGCCATCGATCGCTACGTTTCCCGCTAAAATTAAGTCCGCTTCTTTGTCTTTTAAATACTCTGCAAGCACTTTCGCTGTTGTATATTGATCGCCATCTTCGACGTCATCTTCAATGTTAATTAAAACCGCTTTATCAGCTCCCATTGCTAACGCTGTACGAAGCTCTTTTTCCGCGTCTTCATTTCCAACGGTTACAACCGTTACCTCACCGCCGTGTTTGTCGCGCACTTGAATCGCTTCTTCAATCGCGTATTCATCGTAAGGATTAATGATAAACTCGGCTCCTTCTTCACTCACTTTTCCGTTTTGAATGACAATTTTTTCTTCTGTATCAAATGTTCGCTTCATTAAAACAAAAATATTCATAGACTCTCCCCCCAAATTCGATCGGTTTTAAAAAAATTCGGAAATTTATAAACAAAAAATTATTTACCTTGAAATTGTGGTGTTCTTTTTTCAATAAACGCTGAAATTCCTTCTTTCGCATCTTCGGTAACAAAAACTTGACCGAATAGCTCCGCTTCTTTTTTGACACACTCGTGAAACGAATGAACCTTTGCGGCATTTAACAACTGCAATGTCGCTTGAATCGAGAGCGGACTTTTTCTAGCAATTTTCTCCGCTAACTGCTTCGCTGCTCCCAATACGTTTTCTTCTGGTACAGCAACGTTTGCTAATCCCCATTGCACCGCTTCGGTTCCCGTAATCGGTTCACTCGTCCACATCATTTCAAGCGCCTTTGCCGCTCCGACGTAACGCAACAATCTTTGTGTTCCCGCAAACCCTGGGATGATGCCAAGCTGCAATTCAGGTAAACCAAGCTTAGCGTTTTCAGCAACGACACGGAGATGGCAACTCATTGCAAGTTCCAATCCTCCGCCTAACGCAGCTCCGTGAATAGCTGCAATAATCGGCTTCTTGAACTGCTCTACCCTCTCCATTAACTGTTGCCCGCTCAAAGCCACTTCTGTCGCTTCTTCTTTCGTTTCAATCAATGTAAATTCTTTAATATCGGCTCCTGCACAAAAGAAACGTCCTTCCCCACGAAGAATGATGACGCGCACATGTTCATTCTGTTCAAGTTCATCTAAAACAGACGAAAGCTCTTTCAAAACAGCGGACGAAAGGGCATTTGCTGGCGGTCGGTTAATCGTCACGATCGCAACATACCCCTCTGTTGTTACGTGAAAAAATTCCATCCTTTCTCCCTCCCCAAAAAATGATATACAAAGGTTGCTGCTTTATATGCAACAACCTTTCGTTAGCAACTGATGAACCGGCTTGGCTAAAGCGACTAAATCGTATTTTTGGTCATTCATCACCCATGTTGTCACGGTTTCGTCAATCGTACCAAAAATCATTTGGCGAGCTAAACGCACGTCTAAATCTGGACGAAATTCTCCTTTTTCAATTCCTTCTTGCACAATTTGATCAACGACCTTTAGGTATCCTTTTAAAATTTCATTAATTTTTAGACGAAGCGTTTTATTGGATTGACGAAGTTCAAGTTGAGTCACAACTGCTAAATGACGATCAGCTGCTAACATTTGAAAATGTTTTTGAATCAACAAGAACAACTTCTCCGAAGGACTTGAAATTCCTTCTATTTCCTCCTGAATTTTTTCGATGAAATTCCCCATCTTTTCTTGAAATAACGAAATTAAAATATCCTCTTTGTTTTTAAAATAAAGGTAAATCGTGCCGTCAGCGACGCCCGCTTGCTTGGCGATTTTTGATACTTGCGCTTGATGATAGCCATTTTCCGCAATGACAATGACGGCTGCATCAATAATTTGCTTAAATTTTGGTTTGTCTCTCTTCAATATCATTCTCCCTTTCAAATATGAATGAACAATCATTCATATTTTTATTTTAAAAACGGTCGACGGGCATTGTCAAGAAAAAGATATAGAGGGGTATTATTTTTGTTTCTCTTTCTCTTCTTCTAATAGAGTACGGCGCAATATTTTTCCGACCGCTGTTTTCGGCAGCTCTTTTCTAAATTCATAAATACGCGGAACTTTGTATGCCGCTAAGCGACTGCGCATAAATTGATCGAGCTCTTCTTCCGTGCACTGCTCACCTTCTTTTAGAACGATATACGCTTTGACTGTCTCCCCCCTGTACGCATCTGGAACGCCAATGACGACAGCCTCTTGCACTTTCGGATGCTCATATAACACTTCTTCAATTTCACGCGGATAAATGTTGTATCCACTTGCAATAATCATATCTTTCTTGCGGTCGACAACGAAGAAATATCCCTCTTCATTCATGTATCCTAAATCCCCTGTCAATAACCATCCATCGCGCAAAACAGCCTCCGTTTCTTCGGGCTGATTCCAATATCCTTTCATCACTTGAGGACCGCGCACAGCGATTTCGCCAATTTCGTTTACGTTTGCTTTTTCTCCTGTTTCAAGCGAAACGATCATCGCATCTGTATCCGGCCAAGGTACGCCGATGCTTCCTTTTATTCTTTTTCCATCCCAAATGAAATTGGCATGAGTAACGGGAGAGGCTTCTGTTAATCCATATCCCTCAATGATTTTTCCGCCTGTCACCGCTTCAAATTGTTCCTGCACTTCCACTGGCAAAGGCGCGGAACCGCTAATGCATATTTTGATGGATGAAAGATCGTATTTTTTCAAATCCGGATGATTTAATAAAGCAATATAAATGGTTGGCGCTCCCGGAAACAGCGTCGGTCTTTGTTTTTCGATCGTTTTCAACGTTGTTACAACATCAAACTTCGGAAGCAAAATCATTTTGTGTCCTTCCATAATCGATAAATTCATCACAGCCGTCATTCCATATACATGGAAAAATGGCAGCACACCAAGGATCGATTCATTTCCTTTTTGACATTTATACATCCATTTTGCACACATGAGCGTATTTGCAATCAAATTATGATGAGTGAGCATCGCTGCTTTCGGAAATCCTGTTGTTCCGCCCGTATATTGCAAAAGAGCCACATCTTCAAGCGGATTGACATCGACTGAATATTCCTCAGCATTGGACGTAGCAATCGCTTTTGTGAATAAATGACACTCCCCTTCGTGTTTTACTTTTACGGCAACCGGCTGCTGTTTCTTTTGCACGAAAGGATAAAGAATGTTTTTTGGAAATGGCAAGTAATCTTTTATGCTTGTTACAATGATATGCTTTAAATTTGTTACCGCTTTCATTTTGATCGCTTTTGGAAAAATGAGATCAAGAGTAATGATGATCTTGGCACCGCTATCATTTAATTGGTGTTCTAACTCTCGCTCCGTATAAAGCGGATTGGTCTGCACAACGATGCCGCCAGCGAATAAAACCGCATAATAGCTGATGACCGATTGCGGGCAATTCGGCAACATAATGGAAACGCGATCGCCTTTTTCCAAGCCGATGCGACGTAAATAATGAGCAAGTTTTAACGATTGTTCATACACTTCTTGATAAGTTAGTTCTTTTCCTAAAAAGTGAATAGCCACTTTGTTTGGAAACTGCTCTGCAGCTTCTTTTAAAAATTGTTGTAAAGGCTTTTGCGGATAATCGATGGTATGAGGAATTTCTTGAGGATACAACGCTAACCACGGTCTCTCCATCCCTTCTCCCCCTTTTTGTTTTTTTTGTAAGACTATTTATATTTTATAATATTTTCTGAAATTTTACATCAAAAATTATAAAAGGATGCCTCTAGACATCCTTTTATGCAAAGAAGCTTAAATAAACCACTCCAATCATCAAAAAGATGCCGCAAAGGATGAGCAATACTTTCGCTAACGTTTCCATTTCGTTCTCCCCTCATCGTATGCTTGCTCCAATGACAAAAGATAATCCGATGGAAATGACCATGGAAATAAAGCCAACCGCTCGATTATCATTTGCAATCTCTTGATCGATGTTAAACTTTGGCGTTAAAAATTCATAAATAAAGTAGCCTCCTAGCAGAAGAAGAAAGCCGTAAACCCCCCAGCCAATCATTGACAAGAGCGAATCATGATGGCTAATCGAGTAGCGGAAAATATTTGCAATTCCAAATATTTTTCCGCCTGTCGCCATCGCCACGGCTACATTCCCTTTTTGAATCTCTTCCCAGTTTTTATATTTTGTTACTAATTCAAAAACAGCTAGAAAGACGACCATACATAAAATAACGACGCTAAAGTTCGCTGCAATTTTAACAATTTCATTTTCCCAAAAGGAGTTCATACCATCCTCTCCCATCATTTCAACTCAACAATGGTGACGCCGGTTCCGCCTTCTGTTGCTTCACCAAAGCGGAAGCTTTTGACGGAACGATGGTTTTGCAAATATTGTTGGACACCTTTGCGCAACGCTCCTGTCCCTTTTCCATGAATAATGGAAACGCGCGGATAACCAGCTAACAAAGCATCGTCAATGTATTTTTCAAGACGCAACAATGCATCTTCATACCGTTCTCCACGCAAATCGAGCTCTAATGGAACATGATAGTCTTTCCCTTTCACTGTCGCGAGCGGTTTCGTTTCAATCGGTTTCGGGCGGCTAACGTACTCTAAGTTTTCTTCTTTTACTTTCATTTTTAAAATGCCAATTTGAACGAGCCACTCATCATCCGATACTTTCTCAAGCAATTGTCCCTTTTGATTCAAATTGACGACTTTTACTTCGTCGCCAGGATGCAGCGTTTGTTCCGGCTTTTTCTGTTTTTTCTCTTTTCGCTTTATTTCAATATGAGGAATCGCTTCTTCTAACCGTTTTTTCGCTTCTATTAACTCGTGCTCTTTAATGTTGGCCAATTGCTCTTTTTTCATTTGACGCAATTCGCGAATAATTTGCTCTGCTTCTTGTTGCGCTTTTTTAACAATGCTTTCCGCTTTTTTCTTCGCTTCTTCGAGCCAACGGTCTCGCTGTTCGTTTAATTCAATGATTTGCTTTTGCAGCTCTTTATGAAGTTTCTCCGCCTCTTTGCGGAAATCTTCCGCTTCTTTAAATTCTTCTTCAGCCCGTTTTTTGCTATATTCCAACGAAGCAATCATATTTTCCACTTGGTTGCTTTCCGCGCTTATATACGTTCTTGCTCGCTCAATAATTTGCTCATCCAGACCAAGCCGGCGCGAAATTTCTAACGCATTGCTTCGGCCCGGAATGCCGATCAATAATTTATAAGTCGGGCTTAACGTTTCGATATCAAATTCAACGCTCGCATTAATGACTCCTTGACGATTATACCCATAGGCTTTCAGTTCTGGATAATGCGTTGTCGCAACGACACGAGCACCGCGCTGATGCACTTCATCTAAAATCGCAATCGCCAGCGCCGCGCCTTCTTGCGGATCGGTTCCAGCCCCTAATTCATCAAATAAGACGAGGCTATGTTCGTCGACTTTCTTTAAAATATCCACAATATTTACCATGTGGGAAGAAAATGTACTTAAGCTTTGCTCGATTGATTGTTCATCGCCAATATCGGCATAAACCGCGCGGAAAACAGCTAGTTCAGAACCATCGAGCGCAGGAATTTGCAAACCTGCTTGAGCCATCAATGTAAACAATCCAATCGTTTTCAGCGTAACGGTTTTACCGCCTGTATTTGGTCCCGTAATCACGATGGCGGTGTAATCTTTGCCAAGTTCAATATCGTTGGGAACGACTTCATCGGGCGAGATTAAAGGATGTCGCGCCTGCAACAAACGAATGTAACCGCGATCGTTCATATCCGGCTTTGTCGCCTTGATTTGTTTCGCATATTTCGCTTTCGCAAAAATAAAATCGAGTTCCGCTAGCATGTCAACATCGACGAGAATGGCTTCAGCATCCTCCGCTACTTTCTTGGTCAATTCGACTAAAATTCGCTCCATTTCTTGCTTTTCTTTCACGCGCAATTCTTGGAGCTGGTTGTTTAAATCGACAACCGATTGCGGCTCAATAAAGAGCGTCGCTCCTGAAGATGATTGATCATGCACGATCCCGCCATAAGCGTGACGATATTCTTGTTTAACCGGAATGACATATCGTTCGTTGCGAATGGTAATAATCGCATCGGACAACATTTTTTGCGCCGATGAAGAGCGAATGATGCTTTCTAATTTATCGCGAATTCTTCCTTCCGTCGCACGCAATTGTTGACGGAGAGAACGCAATCGTTCACTCGCTTGATCCATGATTTCGCCGTGGTCGTCAATGCAATGGTTAATCGCTTGTTCAAGCTCTGGCAAGGCGATCATCCGTTCCACATATGGAGCTAAATGCGGCAATGCGACATCGTCAAGAAGCGATTCGATAAATTTTTTCATTTGTCTGCTCGCATAAATCGTGCTCGCCACATCTAGCAACTCATGTGGGCTTAACGTTCCGCCAATTTTTGCTCTTTTCACGCTCGCGCGGATATCAAAAATCCCGCCGAGCGGAACATGTCCGCGCAGGCGAAGAACGGTAGCCGCTTCATCCGTTTCTTCTTGCCAGCGGACAACTTCAGCGAAATCGGTAGATGGAACAAGCTTCTCCACTTTTTCTTTCCCCAATGATGAAGCAACATGTTCCATCAACTGTGCTTTAACTTTATCAAATTCTAATATCGTTAACGTTCTCGGGTGCACGCTCAAAACCTCCATACTTATGAATTTACATGATGACGCTGCAAAAATTGCTTTAATTGTTCAAGATCCCATGTATTAATGACCGTTTCTTTTCGAATCCATCCTTTGCGCGCAAACGCGACCCCAATTTCCATATGATCGAGCATTTGAATGTTGTGCGCATCGGTGTTGATCGCGATTTTCACGCCTGCCTCTTGCGCTTTTTTTAAATATTCGTATGTTAAATCAAGGCGATGGGGATTCGCGTTTAGCTCCAACGCTGTATCCGTTTCTTTCGCTAACTCAATCAACATGTCGATATCGACATCATACCCGTCCCGCTGACCAATTAATCTTCCTGTCGGATGGGCAATGAGATCCACGTGATGATTCATAAGCGCTCTTTTTAATCGTTCCATAATCACTTCGCGCGGTTGCGAAAACGCCGAATGAATCGAAGCAATGACAAAATCAACGCTTTCAAGCACTTCGTCATCATAATCTAACGTGCTATCTGGTAAAATATCCATTTCAATTCCAGATAAAATAACAAAATCATCGTATTTTTCATTTAAACGGGCAATCTCTTCTTGTTGCCTTTTTAAACGTTCGACCGTTAATCCGTTCGCCACTTTTAAAAACTTGGAATGATCGGTGATCGCGATATAGCGATAGCCTTTTTTCCGGCACGCTTCCGCCATTTCAGCAATCGAAAATGCTCCATCGCTCCACGTTGAGTGCATATGTAAATCGCCTTTGATATGCTTGAGCGAAATAAGCGAATCATCTTCCGTATATCGATCCACTTCGCTCCCATCTTCGCGCAACTCCGGCGGAATGAACGGAAGGCCAAAATGGGCAAAAAACGCTTGCTCTGTCGGAAATGTGATGATTTCACCTGTTTGGCTGTTTTCAACGCCGTACTCGCTAATTTTTTCACCGCGTTCTTTGGCGATTTGTCGCATGCGAACATTATGTTCTTTTGATCCGGTAAAATGATGCAAAGTCGTTGCGAATTGTTCAGGAGTGACAAGACGAAAATCAACGTTGACAGGATAGTCATATTTTAGTTGCAACGATACTTTCGTTTCGCCGTTCGCGATCACATCACATACGTTTTTTAACTGCAGCAATTGTTCACGGACAACAGTCGGTTCATTCGTCGCAATAATAAAATCCAAATCTTTGATCGTCTCGCACATGCGGCGTAAACTGCCCGCACGAGAAAAGCGAACGATTCCTTTTATGTTGTCCAATTGGCGCTCGACCTCTTCTGCAACCGTCAACATAAACGCAAGAGGCAAACGATCCGGCCGAGCATTCATAGCCTCGAGCGCCGCTAAAATTTTTTCTTCCGTTTTGGCGCCAAAACCGGATAATTGACGCACTTTCTGCTCGATACAAGCCGCTTTTAACGTATCGACATCCACGATTCCTAACTCTTGATACAGCTTCGCAATCTTTTTCCCGCCAAGCCCCGGCAGTTTTAATAGCGGAAAAAGGCCGGATGGAATTTCTTCTTTTAATTGCTCAAGAACGGTCGATCTTCCTGTCTCGATCCACTCTTGAATAACCGCCGCCGTCCCTTTTCCAATTCCAGCAATCGATGTGAAATCGCCAATATCCGTTAACGCTCGCTCATCACGTTCAAGCGCTGCTGCCGCTTTGCGAAACGCTGAAATTTTAAATGGATTCTCTCCTTTTATTTCCATATACAACGCAATCGTTTCTAATAACTGAACGGCCTCTTTTTTATTTCTTTCCATACATGATCATCCCCTAACATATACGATTGACCCATCGAAATGATCCAAAAATTCAACAAAAAGGACAAAAAACTTCTCCGTAAAGAGAAGTTTTACAGCGACCCATTAAGCGATATATTGCACCCACATTTTTTTTACGACATCTGACAAGATCGGCGTATGCTTGACGATGATGCTTGCCATAAACGAATCGCGCAGCGGCTCCTGAATGCTTTCAATCGGAATGAGTGCTCCAACGTAAAGAAGGAGAAACAAAAGCAAATACACTTCTAAAAAGCCGAGCGCTCCTCCCGCCCAGCGATTGATGCTTTTTAGAACCGGGAGTTGAGCAACAAAATCAAGCATAGAACCAATCAAATGCATCACAATTTTTGTGACAAAGAATAAAAGGGCAAACGCAATTGCTCGATAATACGCTTCGTCTAAATTTGTGCTCTCAATGAGCAATTTCACTGTTTCGCCATCGCCAAAGCTTGGATACGGAACCCATAGTTTCAACCGTGGAGCTAATTCTTTATAATTCATGTAAGCGACAGCAAAGGCAACGATAAATCCTGTCATATGAATAAACTGCAAAATAAATCCGCGCTTTAAACCGATCATAAATCCCATCAAAAGGATGAAAAGTAGAAGTAAATCAATCATCCTTGCGCTCATCCTTTTCTTTTTTTATTTGTTGCATAAGTCGATCATACTCTTCTTTTAATTTTATGTATTCATGAACAACGTTGACAGCCGTTAAAACAGCTAATTTGCTCGTATCGAGCGTCGGGTTTTTTGCGCTAATTTCACGCATTTTATCATCGACAATCGAAGCCACTAAACGAATGTGGCTTGAACTTTCGGTCCCAACAATGGAATATTGCTGTCCATATATGTCAACTGTAACTCTCGTTTTCTGTTGTTCTGTCAAAGCATTTCCCCCATTCGTCCTATCTCCCACTTCGTCAAAATTCTATCTTTTATCATATCACGAATCGCGATGACATGAAAAGACGCGCGCATCGATGACGATCGCTAAAATGAAAAAAGGTTTGGAAGCAACCTAACGGGTTCGGTTTTGAAGTAGAAAAATTAAAATGGTATTATAATTGAAAGAGGCTGACTCAAAACATCGCCTTTGAGCGATGTTGAGTCAGCCTCTTGCTTTTTTTATCCGCGCAAGGTCGCGCCGAATTGTTGTTCAACAGCTTTGATGACTTGTTCGTGAACGGCGGTTACTTCTTCGTCTGTTAATGTACGTTCCGGATCATAATAACGGAGGGAGAAGGCAATCGACTTTTTGCCGTCTGGCAGGCGATCGCCTTTGTACACGTCGAAAATCATTACTTCTTTGAGCAATTCGCCGCCCGCTTCGATAATCGCTTGTTGAATGTCGCCGGCAATGACGTGCTCATCAACGACAAGCGCAATGTCGCGCGTAATGGACGGGAAGCGCGGAATTGGCGAGTAACGAATCTCTTCGACTTCCGTATTGAGCAAGTCCGTCAATGCCAATTCGAATACGTATGTTTCTTTTAAATCATATTCTTTTTGCACGGTTGGATGCAATTGACCGACAAAGCCGATCGTTTTTCCGTCAAGCAAAATGTCTGCCGTACGGCCCGGGTGCATGCCGTCGCGTTTCGCTTGTTTATATGCAATGCGTTTTTCTAGGCCAAGCAACGCAAATAACCCATCTAAAATTCCTTTCACGACATAGAAATCAACCGCTTTTTTCTCGCCTTGCCATAGGTTCGCATGCCATACGCCTGTCAACGCTCCGGCAAGTCGTTCTTTCTCTTGTGGTAATTCGTTTTCGTCGTTTGCTAAGTAAACCGCTCCTGTTTCATACACCGCAACGTTTTCGACTTGGCGGGCACGGTTGTAGCTGACGACTTCCAATAAATGCGGAATTAAGCTTTGGCGAAGGACGCTGCGCTCTTCGCTCATCGGAAGCGCCAAGCGAATTGGTTTGGCGGTTTCTAACGCAAACATGGTCGCTTTCGCTTCGCTCGTTAACGAATACGTAATGGCTTGGAACAAGCCGACATCTTCTAAATAGCGACGCACCTGGCGACGTTTCGCTTGATAAGGAGTTAGTTTGCCCGGTTTGGACTCAGCAACCGGCAATGTCGCTGGCAAACGGTCATAGCCGTACAATCTCGCCACTTCTTCGATGATATCTTCTTCAATGGAAATATCGCGGCGACGCGATGGAACAGTGATCGTAAACGTTCCGTGATCTTCGGTAAAGGCAAATTGTAAATTCGTTAAAATCGTTGAAACTTCCTCTTTTGTAATGTTTGTACCAAGCACACGATTGATGCGGTCAAGCGTAATCGTCACTTTCACTTCTTCTTGCTTGAGCGTATTCACTTCGACAACGCCGCCAACGACTTCCCCACCAGCGTACTCAGCCATTAACGCCGCTGCCCGATCTAACGCTTCTTTTGTGCGCGCTGGGTCAATTCCTTTTTCAAAACGCATGCTTGCTTCGCTGCGCAAGCCATGGTCTTTTGACGCTTTGCGAACCGTTGCGCCATTGAAATACGCTGATTCAATAAATACCGTTGTCGTGTCGTTGCGCACTTCGGAATTCGCTCCACCCATAACGCCCGCAAGCGCCACTGGCTCTGTTCCGTTTGTAATAACGAGATGGTCTTCTGTTAACGTTCTTTCAACATCATCAAGGGTCACGATCGTTTCGCCAGCTTTCGCGCGGCGCACGACAATTTCTTTTGAACCGAGGCGATCATAATCAAACGCATGAAGCGGTTGGCCATACTCAAGCAAAATGTAGTTCGTAATATCGACAACGTTGTTATGCGGACGAATGCCGGCCGCCATTAAGCGCGTTTGCATCCAAAGCGGCGACGGACCGATTTTGACGTTTTTGACGATGCGTCCTGCGTATAGCGGATTGTCTTCCGCCGCTTCGACGCGAACAGAAATGTAATCATGAACGTTTTCTTCATTTTCATGAAGCTCAATCGCTGGCAGCTTCACGTTTCTTCCTAAAATTGCCGCCACTTCATAGGCAACGCCGATCATGCTTAAGCAATCTGCACGGTTTGGCGTTAATCCCAACTCTAGCACTTCATCATCTAAGTTTAATAACTCCAATGCATCCGCACCAACTGGCGCATCGCTCGGGAAGACGAAAATGCCGTCTGCGTATTCTTTTGGCACAAGTTTAGACTCAATGCCAAGCTCTTGCAGCGAACAAATCATTCCGTTTGATTCTTCGCCGCGCAGTTTCGCACGTTTAATTTTGAAATTGCCCGGCAGCACCGCACCGACTTTCGCAACAGCAACTTTTTGTCCTTTTGCCACGTTTGGAGCCCCGCAAATGATTTGCACCGGCTCGCCTTCGCCGATATCGACGAGACATTTGCTTAATTTATCCGCATTTGGGTGTTGTTCGCGCTCAAGTACATGCCCGACAACAACCCCTTTTGCTCCTTTATTCAATACTTCCACGCTTTCAACTTCGATGCCGCTTTTGGTAATTCGATCCGCTAGTTCTTTTGCCGTGATGCCTGTTAAATCGACATATTCTTGTAGCCATTTATATGATACGAACATGGATAACCCTCCCTTTACACACGATTGAATTGTTGTAAAAAGCGAATGTCGTTTTGATAGAAATGGCGGATGTCATCGATGCCGTATTTCAACATCGCAATGCGCTCTGGTCCCATTCCAAACGCAAAACCTGTATATTTTTTCGAATCAAAGCCAGCCATTTCTAATACGTTTGGATGCACCATGCCGGCGCCTAAAATTTCAATCCAACCGGTTCCTTTACACACATTGCAGCCATGCCCGCCGCAGTTGAAGCATGAAACGTCCACTTCCACAGACGGCTCTGTAAATGGGAAAAAGCTTGGACGGAAGCGAATGTCGCGATCTTCTCCAAACATTTTGCGCGCAAACTCGCGAAGTGTTCCTTTTAAATCGCTCATGCGAATGTTTTCATCAACGACAAGACCCTCAATTTGCGTAAACTGATGAGAGTGCGTCGCATCATCGTTGTCGCGGCGATACACTTTTCCCGGGCAAATGATTTTCACCGGACCGCGTCCTTGATGTTTTTCCATCGTGCGCGCTTGAACTGGCGACGTGTGCGTGCGCAGCAAAATTTCTTCCGTAATATAGAACGAATCTTGCATATCGCGCGCCGGATGGCCTTTTGGCAAGTTGAGCGCTTCAAAGTTGTAATAGTCTTTTTCTACCTCTGGACCTTCGGCGATTGTATAGCCCATGCCGATAAATAAGTCTTCAATTTCTTCAATCACGCGTGTAAGCGGATGAGGATTGCCGCGGCGAATCGGACGACCTGGAAGCGTGACATCAATCGTTTCCGCCGCTAACTTTTTCTCGACTTCTTCTTGTTCGAGCTTCGCTTGCTTTGCTTCTAATGCGGTTTGAATCGCTTGACGCACTTCGTTCGCGAGCGCTCCCATGATCGGGCGCTCTTCTGGCGATAATGATCCCATGCCGCGAAGCACTTCCGTAATCGGTCCTTTTTTGCCGAGATAAGCGATACGAACATCGTTAAGTGCTTTTAAATCGCTTGCTTGTTCGATTTTTTCAAGCGCTTCTTGTTGAAGTTGGTGTAAACGTTCTTTCATCTGCATTTCCTCCTTTTTTCTCAAATAAAAAACTCGCCCCTCAAGCAAGGGACGAGTGAAATCGCGGTACCACCCTTATTAACAGCGCAAAAAGGCGCTGTTCACTTCATTGCGATAACGGCGTAGACCGGAACACCTTTACATTCTGCGGACGCAGAATGGTCCAAGTGTCAACTCCAGAGGTGAATTCACTTGCTTCTACCATAAAAACGCTCTCAGTCTATGGCGTTTTCTCCCTGGATGGCGAGTGGCAAGCTACTCTTCTCTTTCATCGTTTTTTCCCTTATTTAACTATTTTTATATTATAGGCAAACTAAACAAGCGTTGCAACCTTTATCCGCGCAAGTGATAAAGCAAAATTCCGGTTGCTACGGCGACGTTGAGCGATTCCGCTCGTCCGTAAATCGGAATGTATAAATTTTTTGTTGTCATGTCCAACAGTTCTTTGCGAACGCCGCTTCCTTCGTTACCGACAAGAAGAGCAAACGGCTCCATCGGCGGCACATTCCGGTAATCTTCGCCGTTTTCTAACGACGTGCCGTAAATCGAAACGTTTTGCGATTTTAATTGTTCGATCCATTCTTGCAAGTTTCCTTTAAATACGGGAAGATGAAAAAGCGACCCTTGCGTTGCCCGAATGACTTTCGGATTGTACAAATCGGCGCAGCCTTCTCCGAGAATGACCGCATCCATTCCAACTGCGTCGGCGGTGCGAATCATCGTGCCGATGTTACCCGGATCTTGGACCGCATCGATCATTAACACATTCGCACGATTCCAATTAATTGGTTTATGAACCAATTGTTTACATACAGCTACAATTCCTTGCGGCGCTTCGGTATCGCTTATTGCTTGTATAATTTCTTCCGTAACGAATGTCATTGGAATGTGATCGACATTCCAGCTTGAAGGTATTTCTTTTCCCTCATCAACAATCAGTTCAACAATATGTACATCGCTCTTTAACGCTTCTTCGACTAAATGAAATCCTTCAATGAGAAATAATCCTGTTTTTTCTCGTCCCTTTTTCGTTAAAAGCTTTTTCCATTCCTTCACTTGTGGATTTTTTGTTGATTGGATTCGTTTCAACATTCACTGCCCCTTTATGCCCCAATGTTTAGCAATAAATTCATCGCGTCCGGAAGCTGCGCGGTCTTCTTTGTAATGCTTCGGATTTTTCTTATGGTAGTTTTGATGATATTCCTCAGCAGGATAAAACGTCGTTGCCGGCAAAATTTTCGTTACGATCGGTTTTTGGAATTTTCCGCTCTCTTCCAACGCTCGTTTCGATGCTTCCGCTTTTTTGCGCTGTTCTTCATTATGATAGAAAATCGCCGTCCGGTATTGCGGTCCGCGATCATGAAATTGGCCGCCGTCATCGGTTGGATCGATTTGGCACCAATACAACTCAAGCAGCTTCTCATATGGAAATACATTTGGGTCAAATGTAATTTGTACCGCTTCGTAATGCCCGGTCGTCCCTGTTTTCACTTGCTCATATGTAGGATTTTCAACATGTCCTCCAGTATAGCCTGAAACGATGCCATAAATTCCATCGAGCTCTTCAAACGGAGTGACCATGCACCAAAAACATCCGCCTGCGAATGTTGCTTTTTCCATTTCAACCTCTCCTCCTACAATGAATAGTACTTTTCATTATAGCAAAAACTAATCGCGCAATACATAAAAGAATGGAGTGAATGAACGTGAATTTAAATTTGCGCCATGCGGTTATGAGCAACGTCGCCAACAACACAAAAGAGCAATTAGAGCACACGATTACCGATGCGATTCAACAAGGAGAAGAAAAATACCTTCCGGGACTCGGCGTCCTTTTTGAAGCGTTATGGAATCATGCTGATCAACAAGAAAGAGACATGATGCTATCAACATTAGAACAAGCGGTAAAGCAATAACCCATAAGAAAGGTAAGTCACTGTTTTCATGACTTACCTTTTTACATTAAAACAAATATAACCAAAAAAGTCGGCATTCACCGACTTTTTTATTAATCAAACGTAATCTCCTTCACTTTTTGCTCATCTAAACGCTTAATGACTTCGACAAGCAGTTTCACCGTGTTTTCATAGTCATCGCGGTGAAGCATCGCCGCGTGGGAGTGAATGTAGCGCGTCGGGATGGCGATCGTTAATGCTGGAACGCCGCGCATCGTCATATGAATGGCCCCCGCATCGGTTCCTCCGCCCGGCATCGCATCGAAACGGTAAGGAATGTTCATTTCTTCAGCGACATCAATCACAAATTCACGCAATCCTTTATGGGAAACAAGGGAGGCATCGTATAAAACGATATGTGGACCTGCGCCAAGTTTGCCCATCGCTTCTTTTTCGGAAACGCCCGGCGTATCTCCGGCAATGCCGACATCGACGGCAAACGCAATATCCGGCTCAATCGCATAAGCAGACGTTCTTGCGCCGCGCAATCCGACTTCTTCTTGAACCGTGCCGACGCCGTAAACCACGTTCGGATGCTCAACATCTTTTAGTCGTTTTAAAACATCGATTGCGATCGCGCAGCCGATGCGGTTGTCCCATGCCTTCGCCAACAGCATTTTTTCGTTATTCATGACGGTAAATTCAAAGTATGGAACGATTGAATCGCCCGGACGAACGCCCCATTCCATCGCTTCTTCACGGCTTGATGCGCCAATGTCAATAAACATGTCTTTGATTTCAACTGGCTTTTTGCGCGCTTCCGGAGGTAAAATGTGCGGCGGTTTGGAGCCGATGACGCCCGTAATGTCTCCTTTTTTCGTCATGATTGTGACACGTTGGGCAAGCATCACTTGGCCCCACCAGCCGCCAAGCGGTTGAAAGCGAATAAATCCTTTGTCATCAATTTGTGTCACCATGAAGCCGACCTCGTCTAAATGGCCAGCGACCATCACTTTCGGGCCATCCGCTTTTCCAACTTTTTTAGCAATTAAGCTGCCAAGGCCATCCGTTGTGATTTCGTCCGCATAAGGAGAAATATATTTTTTCATCACTTCGCGCGCTTCACGTTCGTTGCCTGGCACACCTTTGGCATCCGTTAACTCTTTTAACATCGTTAACGTTTCATCTAATTTCACCATCTTTTTCACTCCTCTCTATGTAAGACAAATCCATTATACTAGAATAAACAAAATTCGTTAATAATTCTGATTTTGGCGCTCATGATTTACTTCGTTTTTGGCGATGTACGCTTGTTCCACTTCATCTAAGGTAAAGCAAAGGGCATGGGCTAACTGTAAGTAAGTGTCCAATAACGATTGATACGACTCAAGAGATAATGCGCGTTCAAATTGATGAACGGCTTGAAAGACGCATAAAAACTGCTCGACAAGCGGTTTGCTTTCTTGAACGTCGATGAGGTGAACGTGATCGGCAAATTTTAAGTCAATACCTAGCGATAAAATAAAGTGTAACCCATCTACATACTCTTCAATCACTTTTTCTCTAGGTGCAGGCGGCTTCGAGCTCCAAAATTTAAAGCAGCGCGTCTCATTGGCGAGTTCGCCAATTTCAACGAGCAGGGCTAATATTTTTTTGGATACTAAATTTTCCCCTTTTAGCTGTCGCTTTGTTTCGATTCGTTCGTCTAATTGTTTTTGCATCATGAACAAACGCTCTAAATTCATCGCTCGTTCTCCCCCTTACAAAAACGGGCTGTTCTTTCAAAAAGAACAGCCCATTTTGATTACTTATTTAAGTTTTCTTTTGCGATATTTGCAAGCTGTGCGAATGCAGCTGCGTCGTTTACCGCTAAATCCGCAAGCATTTTGCGGTTTACTTCAATACCTGCTAGCTTTAAGCCATGCATAAAACGGCTGTAAGAAAGACCGTTCATGCGAGCGGCTGCGTTGATACGAGTAATCCAAAGCTTACGGAAGTCGCGTTTTCTTTGACGACGGTCACGGTAAGCGTACATTAAAGATTTCATTACTTGTTGATTTGCAACTTTATATAAACGATGTTTAGAACCGAAATAACCTTTCGCTAGTTTAATGATTTTTTTACGACGTCTGCGTGTTACTGTACCGCCTTTTACACGTGGCATGTTGTTTCCCTCCTAGAAATTATTTTACGTTATCTAACAATTGACGAATGCGTTTGAAGTCACCTTTTGATACAAGCGTTGCTTTGCGAAGTTTACGTTTTTGTTTTTGTGTTTTGTTTGCGAACAAGTGGCTAGTAAATGCGTGTGAACGTTTTAATTTACCAGTACCCGTCTTTTTGAAACGCTTTGCTGAGCCTTTGTGAGTTTTCATTTTTGGCATAAGGTGTTCCTCCCTTGTTTTATTTGTCGTTTTTCGGTGCTAAAACTAAAAACATGCTGCGACCGTCCATTTTTGGCGCGGATTCGATTGTGCCGATATCAGAGCAAGCTTCCGCAAAACGATCTAACACGCGTTGCCCAATTTCTTTATGAGTGATGGCACGTCCTTTAAAGCGAATCGTCGCTTTTACTTTATCTCCTTTTTCAAGGAACTTCCGCGCATTGCGAAGTTTCGTGTTAAAATCATGCTCCTCGATCGTCGGACTCAAACGAATTTCTTTGACGTTGATCACTTTTTGCTTTTTGCGCGCTTCTTTTTCTTTCTTTTGCTGTTCGAAGCGGAATTTACCGTAGTCCATAATACGGCACACAGGTGGTTTGGCATTTGGAGCCACCATCACTAAGTCAAGGTTCATTCTCGCTGCGATTTCTAACGCTTCTTGTTTTGTTTTAATGCCGAGTTGTTCTCCATTTGGATCGATGAGACGAACTTCGCGCGCCCGAATGTTTTCATTAATGATAAAATCTTTGCTAATAACTAGCCACCTCCACGGTTTTTTGAACACATTTCTTGCTTGTAGCGACTTGCAGAGAGCACTCGACAACAAAAAAAGTGTGAGTGCATACCACACCCACACTTTACGAATCAAGCGACTAAAAAGCGATTCGCCGTTTTGCATCGTAAAACCTGTCGACTGCCGATGGCGTCAATCAGGTGAGAAGCGGGTGCTTCTGCTTGTTCCACAAACAAGTATTTGATTTCACCTTAACATATATATCACAAGCTTCATGCTTCTGTCAAGATCTCTTATCCATTCGCAACAAAGATAACTATAACAGACCTATGCCGAAAATGCAATCTTTTTATTTTCGGACTTCTGCCTTCAACGCATCAATGAAGGCATCAAGTGCCATCGTTTCGCTTTTTTGCTCGCCATATTTGCGAACGTTCACCGCACGCTCTTTCATTTCATTGTCCCCGACAACGAGCATATACGGAATTTTTTGCATTTGCGCTTCCCGAATTTTATAGCCAACTTTTTCGTCGCGCTCATCGACTTCAACGCGGAAACCAGCTGATTGTAATTCCCGTTTCACTTCATATGCATAATCGAGATGAACCGCTGGTGAAACCGGAATGACTTGGACTTGAACAGGAGCTAACCATGTTGGGAACGCCCCTTTATATTCTTCAATTAAAAAGGCAACGAAACGTTCCATCGTTGAAACGACACCGCGATGGATGACGACTGGACGATGCGGTTTTCCATCTTCGCCGATGTACGTTAAATCGAAACGTTCTGGCAATAAGAAGTCAAGTTGAACGGTTGATAATGTTTCATCTTTTCCAAGCGCTGTGCGCACTTGCACGTCTAATTTCGGACCGTAAAACGCGGCCTCGCCTTCCGCTTCATAATACTCTAAACCTAACTCGTCCATCGCTTCTTTTAACATGCTTTGCGCCTTTTCCCACATCGCATCATCGTCATAATATTTTTCTTTGTCGTGCGGGTCGCGGTAAGAGAGACGGAATGAGTAGTCGTTTAATCCAAAATCTTTATATACCTCTAAAATTAGGTTTACGACTCGCTTAAATTCGTCTTTAATTTGGTCTGGACGAACGAAAATGTGCGCATCATTTAACGTCATGCCGCGCACGCGCTGCAGCCCTGTAAGCGCCCCGGACATTTCATAGCGGTGCATCGTTCCCAGTTCGGCGATGCGAATCGGCAATTCGCGATAGCTGTGAATTTTATGTTTATACACCATCATATGATGCGGGCAGTTCATCGGACGAAGAACGAGCTGCTCGTTGTCCATTTCCATTGGCGGGAACATGCCGTCTTTATAGTGATCCCAATGGCCAGATGTTTTATATAATTCCACGCTGCCGAGCACCGGTGTGTAAACATGTTGATAGCCGAGCTCGATTTCTTTATCGACAATATAGCGTTCAATGACGCGGCGAATTGTCGCTCCTTTTGGCAACCAAAGCGGCAATCCTTGTCCAACTTTTTGCGATGTTGTAAACAAATCAAGTTCTTTTCCTAATTTGCGATGATCGCGTTCTTTTGCTTCTTGAAGCAGGCGAAGATATTCTTCTAAATCTTCTTTTTTGAAAAAGGCTGTTCCGTAAATGCGCTGCAACATTTTGTTTTTGCTGTCGCCTCTCCAGTAAGCTCCAGCGATGCTCAACAGCTTAAACTCTTTGATTTTTCCAGTTGACGGAACATGAACCCCGCGGCAAAGGTCAAAAAATTCACCTTGCTCGTAAATCGAAACAACTTCTCCTTCTGGAATGTCCTGAATTAACTCCAATTTTAAATTGTCGCCAATTTCTTCATAACGGCGAATCGCTTCTTCGCGACTCACTTCTTTGCGCACAATTTCTAAGTTTTCTTTTACGATTTTTCGCATTTCATTTTCAATTTTTGGCAGGTCTTCTGGCGTTAACGATTCTTCCATGTCAATATCGTAGTAAAAACCGTTTTCGATGACTGGACCAACGCCGAGTTTGACATTTTTATAAAGGCGTTTAATCGCTTGCGCCATTAAGTGAGCAGTGCTATGGCGTAAAATTTCAAGCGCCTCAGGCATGTCTTGCGTAATGATCGTAATCGCTCCGTCCTCATAAATCGGTGTGCGCAAATCAATCATTTTGTCATTCAATTTTCCAGCAATCGCTTTTTTCTTCAATCCTGGGCTAATCGAAGCGGCGATTTCTTCTGTTGTCACACCTTTTGGAAACTCCTTCACCGCTCCATCTGGAAATGTAATTTTTACTACATCTGACATGAACGTTTCACTCCTCCTTGAAAGATAAAAAATAAAAAAACTCGCCCCAAAACAAGGGACGAGTTGATTTCGTGGTTCCACCCTTCTTCCCATTCGCCGCTAAAGGACGAAATGGCTCGATTTCGATAACGGTGCTAGCCGTCAGCAATTACTAAACGGGCGTCATCGTCCCATTGTTCACTGCTGAAGTTTAGAGGTGGTAAGTGTATTTTTCGTGTTAGGAAGGTTCCAGCCAATGCCTTCCCTCTCTGGAAACCGTAAAAATACACCCATGTCCTCATCATCACTTTTCACTTTATTCACCTATGTATGTGATTATACGAAGATTAGTCGACAAAATCAAGCTTTGCAAAAAAAGTTATCGGAAAAAGTTGAACGCGCTCTTGAAATACGTTTTGAACCGTTTGGATGATTCCATCATCGACTTGGTTCGTATACAAACGAATGACCGTTGGGGCGATCGAGACAAGAGGCGCTAGCACAAAACTATCAATGTACATCGGTTGGCTTACCATCAACCGGCGATCAATTAATCCCTTTAACTGTGTCGGAGCAATTTCTGAAAACTGTTCATCAAAAAAGTGAAACGACTCATTCTTATGTAAAAGATGAATAACATCCATTTGCGGTGAACGATTCGCCACGATCTCTCGCAACATTTGTACAAAATTTTGATATTCCTGCTCAAGTTTATATTCATCGATCGCTAGTTCAACGTAATGCACCAATCGATCATAATATTCTTTCAACCGAAATTTCACAAACGATTCAAACGAAAACGAAAGACCATCATGCAGAAACTCCCGCAGCGACCGCTCGATCAACTGTTCTCGAGAATGCAAACATTTTTTGCCCATTCGATAATCATACCGCTCCCCGTCAATGAAAGAATGAGCGAGCTGCAAAATTTGCTGCTGCTCTTCTTCATTTTCATAATAAAACGAACGGGTAATGATCATTAAAAGCCAGCGACTCTCAAATAGCCTAACGATACATTTCGTAAAAACAGGGATGAACAATGAGTGAATGCATTCCGATGTCCCTTCATGAAAATAAACATTCACTGCGTTCTCATCATATGTAAGTCTCCAATGGTGTTGCGGAGATTTCATCATCTCATCAAATAATTTTTTTGCATCATCTGCTTCTTGGAACAAAATATTAATCAACGGTGCTCCCCCTTTTCCGACCATGCTTGTTTTATATATATGGAGAGAACCGTTGATTTAGAATAATTATTCAGCCTCGATTCTTCTGTTTTTTCCTTTTACTTCAACGACGGTAGCTAAATATATAATTCGTTCAATGATTCTTGTTGCCTTCACTTGTTCTTCTTCCCCGCGTTGCGAATGTGCTAAGTGGTGAGAAAGGCGGTTTAAATCAAAATTGGATGTGAAGAAAGTAGGCAAGTTTTCAAGCATGCGATATTGCAAAATCGGTCCAAGCACTTCATCGCGCCACCAGCTAGACATCAGTTCTGCACCGAGATCATCAAGCATAAGAACAGGAACTTTTTTAACATAATCCAATTTTTCATTGAACGAGTCGCTTTGTAAAGATGTTTTCAACGAACGTGAAAACTCTGGAACGTAGATGAGCAGCGACGGTATTTTTCGTTCAGCTAATTTATTAGCAATGGCACCAAGAAGATACGTTTTTCCGACACCAAAGGAGCCATACAAATAAAGCCCTTTCATTTTCTTTCCAACTTCATATGTTAAAGCGAACTTCTCTGCCATATCGATGGCTTTAATTCGCCCAAGATCATCCGTTGCCAAGTTAGAAAAGGAGGCTCGTAAAATTTCGTTAGGAATAAACATTGTTTGAATCAGTGATTCTTGCTTTTTTCGTTCATCATATTGAATTTTTTGTGCGCAGCGTTCATACTGAAGCTCAATGCTTTTTCCTTGCAAAACAAGGTGAGGATGGTAGCCCTTTAATAAATTAGGGCATTTTTCAAGCGTGGGGCATTGCCGGCAGTTGTGACTTTGCATCGCAAATTCATAAAGCTTCACTAAGTTGCGTTCAATCATTTCCTCTGTAACTTCCGCTTGATGTTCACGTAAAAATTGCTGAACATCCTGATTGTTCAGCACTTCCTTTTTCATTGCTTCATATCGCTGCTTAAAATCGGTTCGATTCATAAGCTGATGAATCGTTTCGCGAATTGGTTTCATTGTTCACACTTCCTAACTATTCGGCGGATTTTCACGATATTTTTTCAAACGTTCCTCGAGTTCTCGACGTTTTTGTTCAAGCGCTTCTTCCGATTCCGTTTGTCTGTTTTCAAACTGAGAATAATCCGTTTTTAACCAATCCGGTAATAATTCTGTACGAATCGGTTTTCGTTTCGCTTTCTGCCCCTTTTCCTTTTCACTCATGAACTTTTCATATTCACGCGCTTCTTTTTTCGCTAATTCCATCGCTTCTTTAACGGTACGAACTTTTTTTCGCGCCCAGGAACTAGCGATTTTTTCAACATATTTTTTTGGGAGCTTCATATCTGTCCGCAACATGACATAATAAATTAAAACGTTCACCACGCCTGGAAGAAGCTTTTGTTTAAACATAATTTCTTCAATCATTTGCAAATCAGCTAATGCCGGTTCAGCTCCTCCAGAAAACTCCATTAGCAACTGCCGCGGTGAAATCGTTTCGAGTTGTTTGATCAAATACTCTTCTTCATTTTTTGGCTGAACGTTTGCCATGGTTCGTTCCGCTAACGGTTGCACGCGGTCACATAGGTTCGGGAGCGCTTCTCCCCGTTCAAATTGATACCATTCACGCGCCGCTTTCCGTAACGCATCTATATCAATTTGTTCAGAAGGATCAATGACGCTCATGATAATTTTTTGCATATCGATCGGACCGATTCCATACAAAAAAGCAAGTTTCTTAATCGCTTCTTTTACCTTCTCGGTAATGGCTCGACGCGGCACAAGATGATTCGATAAACCTGCATAAAAAAGCTCAAAATCAAATACGTCATCTTCGATGACATATTCTCCTCTTTGATTGTTGATATATTCGCGTTCACTCGGTAACAACAAATCCTCTCTTGCTTCGTCATTCATGGCGCTAACCATTTGTTCAGGATGAACAGACGAAAATACTTCATTGAATGAACGCGTCACCGGCACAAAATTGCTGCGGTCAATCGCAAAATCAGAAAAGAATTTCTTCAACTTATGAAATTTTGTTTTTCCAACGCGATTATACAAAAATACGTTGAGCACACCGTCTGAAAAAAATTGTTCCGGTGTCAATGGCATTTGCAGTTCATAAATGAACAATTTGTTTTCTTCTTTTTTGTTTACATATGTTTTCAACAACCCGATTCCTTCTAGCTTTAAGCGCTCAACATAAATTTTTGGCAAACTGCATTGCATAATGGCCATCAAACTATGATGGGTCGCTTCTTCACTCCATAACCGCTGTTGTTCCAGTTCACTCCACAACGTCATATATAAGCTGTAAGCTTGCGAGCCAATAAGCGGTTGATACAAAAGAGTGACCACTTTCCGATCCAAATCGCTGAGCACACCATTTGAACGAACAATGTAACGGTCGACAGCTACCAATTCCTTCCAATAATACTCCATATTCTCGACCTTCCAATGTGCATAATGTGAAAAAAAGAGCTTACACGCTAAGCCCTCTCTCCTTGTTCTTTTTTAATTAACTCTTTTAATTCCTCGATAAACACATTTAAATCTTTAAATTGTCGGTAAACCGAAGCGAAACGAACATACGCCACTTCGTCTACTTTTGATAGCCGCTCCATCACCATTTCACCGATTGTTTCACTTTTCACTTCAGATATTCCGCGATTGCGCAATTCGCGCTCAATTTGTTGTGTAATCTCCTCAAGTTGTTCGAGCGCCACCGGACGCTTTTCGCAAGCTTTAATAAGCCCCCGCAAAATTTTCTCACGGCTGAACTCTTCGCGCGTTCCTTCCTTCTTCACGACAATCAAAGGAGTTTCTTCTACTTTCTCAAACGTTGTGAAACGAAAATGACAACGTTCACACTCACGTCTTCGCCGAATCGACCGACCTTCTTCGACAGGACGAGAATCGAGCACTCTCGTTCCATTATGTTGACAGGATGGACACTTCATCAAACCAGCTCCCGTTCAAAAATATAGTCCTTTACCATTTATAGTACTCGAAAAAAAGCAATGTGTACAAGAGAAGTTGCAAGAAATTATGTTCCGCTGTACATACCAGATCCAATATACGGAAGGCGTTCATCTAGTTTTTGGTACAGCTCGATAACGAGATTGCGACTAAATCCAAAATCAATCGGGAGCCACTTTGTCTCCGTTGTGACCGAAAAGTCGATCGCTGTTTCAAAAGGGCGAACCGAAATGACTGTTACAACCACAAACGCTTTCTTCCCGCGATGCACCGAAAAGCTGATTTCTCCTCGCTCTTCTGAAACAGAAAGCAATTGAAAACCAGGAAGTTTTTCGATTAACTCTTTGATCGTTTTAACTGCTGTTGCGTGCGTCGTTTTATAATAACGGCTTTTCAATTGTTCGTCTGGATGACGCTCATGCGTTTCGCAATGGTTGGAAAACAAATGTTTTAACTTTTGCACGATTGGTCTCCTCGCTTTGCAACCATGATAAAAAAGAGGTGCAGAATCTACACCTCTTTTTAACACATATTATAAAGCTTTTGCTTGCTTAATTTCAATTGGACCCATGCCACGAGGCAATTCAATTGTTTCGCGCGTTTGCGCACCTAAAGCCTCCGCAATATAATCAGCGGCAATGGTTGGATCTAAGTCTCCGCAAGTGTACACGTCAATGCTCGCATAACCATGTTCTGGGAAGCTGTGAATCGTTAAGTGCGATTCAGAGATAATGACTACTCCGCTAACTCCTTGTGGCGCAAACTTATGAAATGCTACCTCACGAATTTCAGCACCAGATTTCAATGCTGCGTCCACAAATGTTTTTTCAATGAATTCCATGTCGTTCAGCTTATCAAAATCGCATCCCCAAAGTTCTGAGATAACGTGACGACCCATTGTATCCATCAATCATGTCCCCCTTAATCATAATTTTTAAAACAAAAATGATCATGAAATTCTTTTGCTTTCTGGCATGTATAACTACCACGGGGGAAAGTTAGTCCAAAGAGGTCCTAACCCTTTAAGTAGTCACATTACCACGCTTTTAAGAAGTTCACGAGACATAGTATACTTTGTTTGTATTTTTTTTGCAACATTCTTTTTTTATTTTTTTATAAAATGGGGGTTTTTTTTCAGATCCTCGCTATATAAATTCAAGTTGTGTTTCCGACATGCCTCATCATGAAAAGATGATCGCTTTTCTGCCATAGGCGGCAAGAAAAATCTTGCCGCCCAGCATGCTTCTAGCATGCCGGTCCCGAACGGAAAACGCATAGCGGACAAATTCATTTGTCAATGACGTTTTCGTTCGGGAAAGTGGCAGAAAAGCTTGTTTATGTCGGAAAATTCAACTTATCAATTATTGTGCCAAAGGAAAAGGATATTATGAAAAATAAGAAAAGCGCTGATTTCCCAGCGCTTTTTACATGACAGGCACTTCTACTTTTTCTGCCATTTTTTTTGCGACTAAATTAGCCAAATCAACGACGCGGCATGAATAACCCCACTCATTGTCATACCAAGCTAACACTTTCACTTTGCGATTTTCCATGACGATCGTGGATAATCCGTCAATGATCGCTGAATGTGGATTTGTGTTGAAATCAATGGAAACAAGCGGTTCCATTGTCACATCTAAAATTCCTTTTAACGGACCTCTTGCGGCCTCCATAAATGCTTCATTAACCTCTTCTACCGTTACATCCTGTTTCAAGTCGACAACTAAGTCCACTAATGATACGTTTGGCGTTGGAACACGAAGCGCCATTCCATGCAACTTTCCTTTTAAATGCGGCAACACTAATGCTAACGCTTTTGCGGCTCCCGTTGTCGTCGGAATGATCGATTGACCGCACGAACGAGCGCGGCGTAAATCTTTATGCGGATTATCGATATTTTTTTGATCATTTGTATACGCATGAACCGTCGTCATTAAGCCATTTTCAATTCCAAACTTCTCATCCAAGACTTTGACAACAGGCGCTAAACAATTGGTCGTACAAGAAGCGTTCGAAATAATGAAATGTTGATCTATATCAAGAACATGCTCATTGACGCCAATGACAATCGTGACATCTTCATTTTTACCTGGTGCCGTTAAAATCACGCGCTTGGCTCCCGCTTCTAAATGCATGCTCGCTTTTTCTCTCGAATTGAATTTTCCAGTCGCTTCAATAACGATGTCAATATCTAATTCTTTCCATGGAAGCTCTCGTGGATCGCGTGAACTGAGCAATTTGACTTTTTTTCCGTTGACAAGCAATCCGTCTTCAAGCGGAGTGACATCCCCATCAAATTTTCCATGGTTGGAATCATATTTTATTAAATGAGCTAACGTTTCAGCAGGGTAGCTCGCATTAATGGCAACAATTTCGAGATTTTCTTCATTAATCGCTTTTCGGAACACCATTCTCCCGATGCGTCCAAATCCGTTAATTGCTACTTTCGCTTTCATTAATATTACTCCCCTCAAATATATGTTATACTATTTATCTGAACAATTCACAATTAGTATAACATATTTATATCGTTTGTGCTATTAAAAAATAACCTAAAACACAAAAAATGGTGCCCTATTTTTTTAGGACACCCCAGCGAATAAGAAGATCATGTAGTTGTTGTTGCGTTTCTTCAATCGTACCGTTGTTGTCAATGATCGCATCGGCTTTTTTCACTTTTTCTTCAAGCGGCATTTGCGAACGAATTCGTGCCTTGGCCTCTTCAACAGAAAAACCGTTTCTTTTCATTAGACGTTGTAATTGAATCGCTTCATTGACATATACAACGATAATGCGATCAACAAGATGCTCTAATCGGCTTTCAAATAAAAGAGGAATATCAAGAACAATCGTTTGTTTTCCTTGTTGGATGTAGACCTCTTTTTGTTGTAGCATCTTTTTCCGCACAATTGGATGCACAATTTCATTCAGCAACTTTCGTTTATTTTCGTCATGAAAGACAATCGAGCCGAGCTTAAGCCGATCAATCGTTCCATCCTTTTGCAAAATTTCTTTGCCAAACGCTCGAATAATCGGCTCATACGCTTCCCCATCGATCGCCGTCGCTTTACGGGCAATCTCATCCGCATCAATGACAGGAATATGTAATTGACGAAGCATCGCCGCAACGGTGCTTTTGCCGCTTGCGATGCCACCTGTTAATCCAATGGTCAACACCATATTTCTCACCTACTTAAGTTTAAAAATACCAATTAAAATGAGCAAAATTCCTGGCAAAAAAGAGTATTTTTGCAACCAAGCATATTTAGCAAATGCTTTTCCCGTCTTAAGACCGCTAAGCAAAAAACAAAAGCTGAGCAGCGCCACGAGCGAAGCAGTAGAAAGCAACGAATAATTCAAAAGAGCAGCGCTGACTCCCGCCCCAAACGCATCTAGCGAAAGAGCGAGCCCTAAAAAAACAGCTTCTATTCCCGTAATGGTCCCCGATCGATCAAAATCAGCAATCGTTGGTTTACGTAAAATATGAATGACAATCCCTAATGAACGAATTTCTACATTGATGAGCAGCTTTTCTTCTTTTTCTTCTTTTTTGAAAAAAAATTGAACAATGATCCATAATCCAAGAATAATAAGCAAGGTCCCACCAATCATTTTTGCAAAGGCTGGAGAAAAAAGATGGTTGATGATCTTCCCGATTCCCATCGCAGCGAGAAGCGTAATAAACGAACAACTCGAAATAACGAGCAATGATCGAATCGGGATCGATACTTTTCTCATCCCATATGTGAAACCGACTGTAAATCCGTCTATACTAACCGCTAATGCTAGTAAAAAAAGAGACCATGTCACCATGCGATCAGCTCCTTCCCACTACAGCTACGATAGTATATGGAAGGAGCCTAATTTATGTTCATGGTGAAAAAAGCATCACATGTTGAACGGAAATTCCAATGTTTCGCTGTTCATCTATGATTGGCATTTCTTGCAATAATGCGTTCCTCGGCCAGCAACGATTATTTTTTCAATCAATTCACCGCATCGTTTACACGGCTCATTTTTGCGGCCGTACACATACAGTTCTGTTTGAAACGTTCCTTTTTTCCCTTGCGTATTCACATATGTTCGAATCGTACTTCCGCCTTTTTCAATCGCTCCTTGTAACGTCGAAATGATTTCTGCATGCAGCTTGGCAATTTCCTCATCCGTCAATTGATGGGCTCGTCGCTCGGGATGAATGCCTGATCGAAATAGCACCTCATCGACGTAAATATTTCCAAGTCCTGCAATCACCGTTTGGTCGAGCAAAACCACTTTCATTTTTCGATTTGTTTTTTGAAGACATTGTTTGAACTGCTCGATTGTAAATGTATGAGAAAACGGCTCCGGACCTAATTGGGAGAGAGGCAATTGATCATCCTCTTCTCCTTTTTTAAATAAATGCATCGTCCCAAACTTGCGTACATCGCGATAACGAAGCTCTGTTTCATCCGTAAAAGAAAAAATGATATGCGTGTGAACATCGCGCAGTGCACCCTTCTGTTCGTGAAGGTAGCGTCCTTCCATTCGCAAATGGGAAACGAGCACAACATCGTCAAAAATAAATTTCAAAAACTTCCCTTTCCGTCCAATTTCGCGGATCGTCTGTCCTTTTAATTGCCGGATGAATGATGGAACATCCGGACGTTTCACAATGTTTGGCCAAAAAACAGATACATCTTCAATCGTTTTTCCAACTACAAGCGGAATAAGGGTTTGACGAACTGTTTCAACCTCTGGTAATTCTGGCATTTCACCACTTCCTTTTATTTTGCGTCATACCATGTAGGTCCAAAATGATAATCGACTTTTAACGGAACTTTTAATTCAATCGCATGCTCCATCACTTCTGGAACAATTTCCTTCAACTTTTCAACTTCTTCTTGCGGCGCTTCTAAAATTAATTCGTCATGCACTTGCAACAAAATCCGCGCCTTTAACCGTTCTTTTTTAAGGCGATTCGCAAGATCAATCATCGCTTTTTTAATGATGTCAGCCGCGCTTCCTTGAATCGGTGTATTCATCGCTGTTCGTTCCGCAAAGCTGCGCAAATTAAAATTTTTGCTCGTAATGTCTGGAAGGTAGCGTCGGCGGTGCAACAATGTTGTCACATATCCTTTTTGTTTCGCCTCTTGGACGATGTCCTCCATGTACTGTTTTACGCCAGGATAGCTTTGAAAATAACGTTCGATAAATTGCGCGGCCTCTTTTCTTGTAATCCCTAAATTTTGGGACAATCCATAATCGCTAATGCCGTACACAATGCCGAAATTCACCGCTTTTGCTTGGCGGCGCATGTTTGATGTCACTTCTTCTTGGCGGACATGGAAAATATCCATCGCCGTTTTTGTATGAATATCTAAATCTTGCTTAAATGCCTCAATTAAATTTTCATCATTAGCAATATGCGCTAAAACGCGCAATTCAATTTGCGAATAATCGGCCGCAAAAATAACCCAATTTGGTTCTGATGGAATAAACGCTTGGCGAATTTTTCTTCCTTCCTCTAAACGAATCGGAATGTTTTGCAAGTTAGGTTCGGTTGAACTTAACCGTCCTGTTTGCGTTAATGCTTGGTTAAAGATGGTATGCACTTTTCCGGTATCCGGGCGAATGACTTTGATCAATCCTTCAATATACGTAGATTGCAATTTTCCGAGTTGGCGATAATGCAAAATTTTCCCGATGATTTCGTGCTGATCGGCTAATTTTTCTAACACATCGGCGGAAGTAGAATAGCCTGTCTTAGTCTTTTTAATCACCGGAAGTTGCAATTTTTCAAATAAAATGACCCCCAATTGTTTTGGGGAATTAATATTAAACTCCGTTCCTGCCAGTTCATAAATTTCCTGTTCAATTTGCTTTAGCTGCTCTGTAAACTCTTCGCCCATCGCCTGTAAACGGGCTACATCCACACTTACACCATTGAATTCCATCTCCGCTAAAATAAACGTTAGCGGAAGCTCTAAATTAGTGAACAATTCGTACTGCTCATTGCTCTTCAATTCGTTAATAAACGTCTCCTTCAATGAAGCAATCGCTTTCGCTTTTCGAACAAGATGTTCGGCTAGCACCTCTTCACTCGGAACCGCTTGCTTCGCTCCTTTTCCATAAATCGCTTCATCGCTTTGTACATCCGTATATTGTTTTGTTTTCGCAACGGAAGCAACATCATCGGTTGATTCTGATGGATTAATCAAGTAAGAAGCAAGCAACAAATCAAAATCAATTCCCTTTAGGTTGATTCCTTGCCACTTCAATGACACAATCGCTCTTTTGGCATCAAATACACTTTTTCGGCATTCCTCGTCTTCAAGCCACTGTTTAAACGCAGCGGATTTCATTGCTACATCGGTAGGAATAAAGAAGTTTCCTTTTTCATTGACGATCGCAAAACCAACAATCGGAGCTTGATGATAATTGCTTTCGATCACCTCAACAACAAGGGCGCAATCATTTGTCAGCATATCATCTGTTACTTCAGTAACGGTTGTGTATGTAATTTCGTTTAATGGCTTTTCTTCCTTCTCGATTTTCCCCAATTTGTCCATCAAAGAAGCAAATCCTAGTTCTTTAAATAGCGCAGCGACTTTATTCACATCGTATTCTTTCCATTCTAAGTCGTCTAACGTAATCGTCAGCGGCGCATTGCGAGAAATGGTCGCAAGTTGTTTGCTCATCAATGCCTGCTCACGATATTGTTCAAGATTTTCTTTTAATTTTTTTCCTTTGATTTGCTCAATGGAACGCAAAACATTTTCAACCGTGTGAAATTCTTTCAACAGCTTTAACGCCGTCTTTTCCCCGATCCCCGGCACTCCTGGAATGTTATCCGAGCTATCGCCCATCAACCCTTTTAAATCAACAATTTGCTCAGGAGTAAGACCGTATTTTTCAAATACCAATTCAGGCGTATAACATTCAATGTCTGTAATCCCTTTTTTCGTAATATGAACTTTTACTTTTTCCGAAGCTAACTGAGTTAAATCACGGTCCCCCGAAATAACGATCACATCGAACCCTTCTTTTTCTGCTTGAGCGGCAAGCGTGCCGATGATATCATCCGCTTCATAGTTTTCTAACTCATACGAACGAATTTGATAGGCATCTAATAACTCGCGTAAAAACGGAAGCTGCTCCGATAATTCAGGCGGTGTTTTTTGCCGCCCCCCTTTATAGTCATCGAACACTTCATGACGAAATGTCGTTTTTCCCGCGTCAAATGCGACAAGTAAATGCGTCGGTTTTTCTTCTTCTAAAATTTTCATTAACATCATCGTAAAACCGTAAATCGCATTTGTATGAATGCCTTTTTCATTATTTAATAACGGCAGCGCAAAAAACGCGCGATAAGCAATGCTGTTGCCGTCAATCAGCACTAACTTCTTATGCAACACAAAAACCTCCCTCATTCTCTGTTGTTTCTATTTTAACATGATCAAGGCAGAAAAAGAAAAAAGACGAGAACAAACGTTGTTCTCGCCTTTCCAGGATTGGCTCCTTGGATGAAGGGGTTTTCAACCATTATGCTACCAAAATTTTATTAATAGACAGTAAAATGTCTGTAAACGTATTGTAAAACTATGATTGAAACGCATCTTTTTGGAAATGAACCGTAAAGGTTGTCCCGCTTCCTACTTTACTTTTTACAGAAATATACCCATGATGCGCTTCGACTAAATGTTTTACAATCGCCAAACCTAATCCTGTTCCGCCAGAGTTTCGACTTCGCGCTTTATCGACGCGATAAAAACGTTCAAAAATGCGCGGAATTTCTTTTTGGTCAATTCCGATTCCTGTATCTTGAACGTGAACAAGAACCTCGTCATCCCTGCTTTCAACCTTTACTTTTACTTCTCCGCCTTTTGGTGTATAAGCAATGGCATTGTTAATTAAATTAATAAAAATTTGTTTTAAGCGGTTTAAATCTCCGTACATATAAAACAACTTTTGCTCTGCCTCTAACTCAAGCTTAATTTCTTTATCGTTCGCCTTCGCTTCGAGCATGACGATTACTTCTTGCAACACTTCCGTCAAATTAACAACCGAAATATTTAATTTAAATCCTTGTTGCTCAATTTTGGATAGGTCGAGCAAATCTTGAATTAAATTTTGCAGCCGTTCACTTTCTTTCAAAATAATGGAAAGAAAATATTCAAGTGCTTGTTCATCTTTCATTGCACCATCTAGCAATGTTTCTGCAAAGCCTTTAATCGATGTGATCGGCGTTTTCAATTCATGCGAAACATTCGCGACAAAGTCTTTGCGCATTTGCTCTAATTTTTTCAATTCGGTAATATCATGAAAAACGAGGATAATCCCCTTCCACTCATGATTGGTGCCAATGATCGGCGCACCGTACACCTCAAAATGCTTTCGTTCAATATCGATCGGAAGAAGCATTTGCTTTCTTACTTTTACTTCCGTCATAAAAATTTCTTCAACAAGATCAATGATTTCTTTATGTTCAAACGCTTCATAATATAATCGATTTAAATAATCGGATGGATTGATATGGAAAATCTCTTTATACGCTCGATTGACAAGGTTAATGTACCCGCGCTGATCAATCAAAATAAGCCCGCTTCCCATGTTTTCAATTAACGTTCGCAAACGATCTTGCTGCATCTCTTGGGTTCTAACCATATCTTGCAAGTTTTTCGCTAATACATTCAACGATTGACTAAGCATCCCTGTTTCATCTAAATGATGTTCATACGTCCGTGCCTTATAATTTCCTTTCGCTAATTCCATCGCTACTTTCGTCGCTTCTTCAATCGGCTTTGTATATTGATTCGTGATTTTAATGCCTAGAAAAAGAATGATCATAAATGCAGTTCCTAAACTGCTAATTAATAACATCCAAATTTGCTCATGTACTTTTTGAATCGAATATACCGGCAAACTTAACACAATTCTTCCTGCTTTTTTTCCTTCTTGAAAAAAAGGAACGGAATAATAATACACCTCATGCTCTTCTTCGACCATGAATGAACGATCATCCTCTTTTTTCAATAGCGCTTTTAACATTTTTTCATGATCGTCATCATCAATCGAAACATGCTTCCGTGTGTCAAACAAGATCGTTCCTTCATCATTCAAAATGATCACGCGAGCTGATAGCGTATCGCTAATCGTGTCAAGTTGCTGTTGAAACGCTTCGTTTTCTAAAGATTGACTCTCCATATACAAGGCAAGAAGCTTGGCCTCTTTTTCAACACGTTCATTAAAGGTATCCATATAAAAATTTTTAAATAACTGCCCTAGCAATAGCCCGAGTCCAATAAGCACAGAAACAATAATAGAAACAAGCCCAAAAAGAAGGCGTGAGCGAAATTTATTCATCGCCTTTTGGCTCCTCAAGCTTATAACCTAACCCGCGGATCGTTTTAATATAAACCGGCTTTTTCGTATCTTTTTCAATTTTCTCACGCAAATGGCTAATGTGAACATCTACGATGCGAGTATCCCCAACAAAATCGTAATTCCATACTGCGCTCAACAACTGGTCGCGCGTTAACACCCTTCCTTTATACTTTGCTAAATAAGCAAGAAGTTCAAATTCTTTCGGAGTTAATTCGAGCCGTTCATCAAGAAAATAAGCTTCATAACGGTCAGGAAATATTTTTAATTGACCAACCACAAGTGAATCTGTTTCGTTTTCTTCCTTTCCTTCTTTTTCGTACATTTTCGTACGACGCAAAATCGCTTTGACTCTTGCTACAACTTCACGCGGACTAAACGGTTTGGTCATATAATCATCTGCGCCAAGCTCCAAACCAAGCACTTTATCAAATTCATCATCTTTCGCCGTAAGCATTAAAATCGGGGTCGTAATTTTTTGTTGCCGCAATTGTTTACAAACTTCGATTCCGTCCAACTTCGGCAACATTAAATCAAGAATGATTAAATCTGGCTGATGATGAACCGCCATATAGAACCCTTCTTCTCCATCATTCGCAGTCATGACGGTGAAACCAGCCTGCTTCAAATTGTACTCCAACAATGTCACAATGGACTGTTCATCATCCACAACTAACACGTTTTTTCCCATACGAGCCCCCACCATCTCATAAAATATTCTGTCACTATCATAGCACAAAAAAAGAAAAAAGGGATGCGCTCATCCCCTTCTAAAAATTATCTAATGCTTTTTCATTTGCAAACGGATATGGCGGAACGACGCGCAACGTTCCTTGAAGCACTTTGTCCCGATCGCGAAAAGCAGAAACCGCCATCTCAATTTGATTATTCTCTTGATCGACTTCCGTCACTTCAAACAAAAATTCCACATGCTCATAATGATAAACAGGTTGGATAAATTGCAGCGATTGTTCAGCAATATGACTTCCCGGACCCGGTAAATATTTTGATATCGCTGAAGTGATAATCCCATTTAACATAATCGCCGGAACAATCGGTTTTTTTAATGGTGTTTGCGATGCATAATCGTGCTGAATGTATAACGGATTCGCATCATTCGTCAATCCTAAATACAACAACAAATCTTTATCTTCAATCGCTTCTGTCAACGTTAATTTTTCACCGACGCTGATTTCTGATACGTGCCTCCCGATTTTCCTTTTTTTACCTAAAAACATCCAACTCCCCCTTTGTTTGACCGTGCGAGGATAGACAAAAATTCGGGGAGTCCCCGAATTTTTGCTTCTGACGATTATTCTAATACTTTCATTACGTTTTTAACCGATTCTACGGATTTAGCAAGGGCGGCTTTTTCTTCATCTGTCAATTCCAATTCGATGACTTGTTCGATGCCATTTCCGCCTAAAATCGTTGGCACACCTAAATAAATGCCTTCGTATCCATATTCTCCTTCAAGATAAGCGATCGCTGGAAGAATGCGACGTTGATCTTTAATGATCGCTTCAACCATCTCGACAAGCGATGCTGCAGGAGCATAGTATGCACTACCGTTTCCTAATAAGTTCACGATTTCACCGCCGCCTTTACGCGTACGCTCCACAATTGCATCAAGACGCTCTTTCGGCAATAGTTTTTCAAGCGGAATGCCGCCTGCATATGAATAGCGAACGAGCGGAACCATATCATCGCCATGTCCACCTAAAACGAAGCCGGTAACGTCCTTCACAGAAATATTTAGCTCTTGAGCAACGAACGTACGGAAGCGGGCTGTATCTAACACTCCAGATTGACCGATGACGCGGTTTTTCGGAAAACCAGACTCTTTATAGACCGTGTACGTCATGGCATCCACTGGGTTTGTAAGAACGATAATATAACAATTTGGTGAATATTTAACAACTTCCTTTGTAACAGCTTTCATAATTTTTTGGTTCGTTGTCACTAAATCATCGCGGCTCATTCCCGGTTTACGCGCAATTCCTGCCGTAATGACGACAATATCCGAATCAGCTGTATCCGCATAATCAGATGTGCCGATAATGTTTGCATCAAATCCTAATACAGGACTTGATTCGAGCATATCAAGCGCTTTTCCTTTTGTTGGATTTTCCAATTGCGGAATATCAACAAGAACGATGTCGCCTAACTCTTTTTGGGCTAAAATGAACGCCGTTGTCGCTCCAGTAAATCCTGCACCAATGACCGAAATCTTTTTTCGCTTCATTTTCATTTGATCCATCCCCTTTTTTTGTTTTTATTCTCCCATATTGCGAATGAGCGCGTCAGCAAATTCAGAACATTTCACTTCTGTTGCACCTTCCATGAGACGAGCAAAATCGTACGTCACAATTTTTGCAGCGATTGTTTTTTCCATCGCTTCAATAATGAGCTTCGCTGCTTCATTCCATCCAAGATGCTCAAGCATTAACACACCAGATAAAATAACAGAAGAAGGATTTACTTTATCTAAGCCGGCATATTTCGGCGCTGTTCCGTGTGTTGCTTCAAAAATGGCATGCCCTGTTTCGTAGTTAATGTTGGCTCCTGGCGCAATGCCGATACCGCCCACTTGAGCCGCTAATGCGTCAGAAATATAGTCACCGTTTAAGTTCATCGTTGCAACAACATCGAACTCGCGCGGACGTGTTAAAATTTGTTGCAAGAAAATATCGGCAATGACATCTTTAATGATGATTTTTCCAGCTGCTTCTGCTTCCGCTTGCGCTTTATTTGCCGCTTCTTTTCCTTGCGTTTCAACAATGCGATCATATTCTGCCCATGTGAACACTTTATCGCCAAATTCTTGTTCTGCTACTTCATAGCCCCAGTTTTTGAACGCACCTTCTGTAAATTTCATGATGTTTCCTTTATGAACAAGCGTCACTGACTTGCGGCCATGTTCAATCGCGTATTTAATCGCTGCGCGAACAAGTCGTTTTGTTCCCTCTTCTGAAATCGGCTTAATTCCGATTCCCGATGTCTCAGGGAAGCGAATTTTGCGCACGCCCATTTCATTTTGCAAGAAGTTGATCAGCTTTTTAGCTTCTTCTGTTCCTTTCGCATACTCAATTCCCGCATAAATATCTTCCGTATTTTCACGGAAAATGACCATATCTGTATCCTCTGGCCGCTTAACCGGAGAAGGAACGCCTTTAAAGTAGCGAACAGGACGCAAGCATACATATAAATCTAATTCTTGCCGAAGAGCAACGTTCAATGAACGAATTCCGCCGCCAACTGGAGTAGTTAACGGACCTTTAATCGCAATTATGTATTCACGGATCGTATCAAGCGTTTCTTGCGGAAGCCATTCCCCTGTTAGTTTGAATGCCTTTTCACCTGCAAGGACTTCCTTCCAAACGATTTTACGCTCTCCTTTATACGCTTTTTCAACAGCTGCTTCCAACACGCGAGAAGCCGCCGCCCAAATATCCGGGCCTGTCCCATCCCCTTCAATAAAAGGAATAATTGGATAGTTTGGAACGTTTAATACCCCATTTGTAACCGTAATTTTTTCTCCTTGAATCACGATAACAACCTCCAAATTATTTTATTGATAAAAAGGTGAGAAAGGTGTGCTCTCTCACCTCTTGTTAGCGATCATTACCCTCTTTGCTCGATTGGCACATACGTTTGTCTCGTTGGTCCTGTATACTCGGCACGCGGACGAATGAGACGGTTATTTTCGTATTGTTCTAAAATGTGAGCCAACCATCCTGACATGCGGCTAATTGCAAAAATTGGCGTAAACAAATCATGATCAATTCCTAAGCTATGGTAAACAGAAGCTGAATAGAAGTCGACGTTTGGCGGCAACGACTTCGCTGACGTAACAATTTCTTCAATTTTTACAGACATTTCGTACCAATGAGGTTCGCCTGTTAATTTCGTTAGTTTTTCAGACATTTTTTTCAAATGTTTCGCACGTGGATCACCGTTACGGTAAACGCGATGACCGAATCCCATAATTTTTTCTTTATTCTTCAATTTATTTTGAATATAAGGCTCTACGTTTTCTACAGAACCGATTTCAGTAAGCATTTTCATTACCGCTTCGTTTGCCCCTCCGTGAAGCGGTCCTTTCAATGCGCCAATGGCTGCAGTAATGCCGGAATATACGTCAGATAAAGTTGCGACACAAACGCGCGCTGTAAACGTGGAAGCGTTCAATTCATGATCAGCATGAAGCACAAGCGCTTTATTAAATGCTTCCACCGCGATATCGTTCGGTTCTTGTCCCGTTAACATGTACAAGAAATTAGCCGCAAAACTTAAATCTTGGCGAGGTTCAACAGGTTCTAATCCTTTGCGAATGCGTGAAAACGCTGCGACAATCGTTGAAACTTTCGCTTGTAAGCGAATCGCTTTGCGATAATTCGCCTCTGCATTCATCACTTCTGCTTCTTCGTCATACAATCCAAGCAGCGAAATCGCTGTGCGGAGCGCTGCCATTGGATGGACCTTCTCGATTGGATACATTTTAAAATGATCGAGCACTTCTTTCGGTACAGAAGCATTTTCCGCAAGCTGCCGTGTCAGCGTTGCGAGCTCCTCTTTATTCGGAAGTTTGCGATGCCAAAGAAGATAAATCACTTCCTCAAACGTTGCATGCTCTGCTAGATCATCGATGTTATACCCTACATATGTGAGCGTATCATCAATGATGGAACTGATGGTTGATGTTGTTGCCACTACCCCTTCGAGACCGCGAGTAACTGTCATTCTTTCATCTCTCCTTTTTCTTAAAATTCCCCTTTGCCCATTTTGGTTGACGAGTCGCTGAGCGATTGCTCAAAACGATTGAATAAAAATACAAAAGAAAATGCTTACATTTTGTAATATATTCAACTCATCGTTTGATGAAAAAGCGATGAGAAGAATATGCTTGCCAATCAAACAAACTTTTTCTAACATGTTCCCGTCTCTATTATAAACAATTATCAGACTTTTGTGAACTAAAAGAAATTATAATTGCAAAAATATTATAATAAAAAAATGATGATTTAGAAAAAATCAATGACTTTCATGACGATATAGGCGATGCCAGCGCCGATCAACGGACCGACAGCCACACCGTTGAATAAAGATACAGCGAGAATGGTTCCAAACACTAAAGCAGTTGTTATATGCGGGTCTTTCGCGAGCAGTGTCACCCCGCCTTTCGCTAACAGCGCAACGGCCACTCCAGATAAAAGAGCAATCCATGCGTATGCCGATTTAGTTGCGTGAGAAAGCTCTTTAAAGCCAATCTCTCCAGAAGCGATTGGCACTAACACAGCAATCGTAATGATCGTCACTCCCAAATGAATTCCTTTTGACTGCAAGTACGGAAAAAGTTTTGTATCCAAACCAATTAGCTTAATAGCTAAAAGAACAATTACCGCAATGATCAATGATTGATTTTTAGCAATCATCCCGATCATCAGCAAAATAAGTAAAAATAAAATAGGCTGCATGAAAAATCCTCCTCGCTATTTTCGAAACTTTTCCTTATTTCCATTCGTATCAAAATGTGTAGTATAATTAATGATAGCATGAACGATTTGGAGGTGAAAAATTGTCGAAACATTATCTGTATAGTTCTCTTCGTTTCATCTTGGTGGTTGCTATTGCCATTTTCGGCTTTATTAGTCTTTACTACATTTCAACGTTGACGTATCCGTTTCTAATTGCGTTTGCGATCGCTTTTTTCATGAATCCGCTCGTCGATTTTTTTGAACGAAAAGCAAGAATGCCGCGTTCATTAGCGGTTATTTTTGTTTTAATTCTTCTTCTTGCAATCGTTGCCGGACTTGTTACATTGCTTGTTGCAGAAATCGTTTCCGGAACGCAATATTTAGCGACTGTTATTCCAGATCATTTACAAAAATTAGTCAGTTACATTGAACAGTTTGTTGCTAGCCAATTAATTCCGCTTTATAATCAATTGGCGACCATTTTCAAAAGTTTAGATACAACACAGCAAGATACCATTATGACGAATATCCAATCCGTCGGAACAAAAGTAGCAACAACAGTCGGGCGATTTATCGAAGATATTTTACAAAATATTCCTGTTTTACTTGGTTGGTTACCAAATTTCGCAACCGTTTTTATTTTTTCATTGCTTGCTACTTTTTTCATTAGCAAAGATTGGTATCGATTGCAAGCCATGTTTCAAAAGATATTACCAAAAAAAGTACAAATGAGTGGAAAAACGATATTTGCCGATTTGAAAAAGGCGCTGTTCGGCTTTGTAAAAGCACAAGTAACCCTTATTTCCATTACGACGTTAATCGTTTTAGTCGGTTTGCTCGTTCTTCGTGTCGAATACGCCATTACCATTGCTTTAATTATTGGAATTGTTGATATTTTGCCGTATTTAGGAACAGGAGCAGTATTTGTTCCATGGATTATTTACGCAGCGATGAGCGGCAATGTTCATCTCGCAATTGGCCTTGGCGTTCTTTATTTAGTCGTTCTCGTCCAAAGACAAATTATGGAACCGAAACTTTTATCTTCAAATATTGGGCTTGATCCGCTGGCGACATTAATTGCTCTATTTGTTGGTTTTAAGCTAATAGGCTTTCTCGGTTTAATTGTCGGACCTGTTTTGCTTGTGATCATTCGCACTCTGCATAGCGCCAATGTCTTCCACGATGTTTGGAATTTTATCGTTGGAAAAAAAGCATAAAAGTCCTTGCCGTTCATGCAAGGACTTTTATTTTCGAATATACACCCACGTTCGTGTATAAAAAAACCATTTAAAAAAGCGAGTCAAAACTGGTTTTATTCGCTTGCGCGTCACTGGAAACAAAAGAAGGAACCCAACGGTATCTGTAATAAATCCGGGCGTCAACAACAAAATGGCACCGATCAAAATGCAAACCCCATCCAATAGTGCATCCCCTGGAATTTTCCCGCTCATCCATTCACGTTTTGCACGTTCAAGCGTGCGCCAGCCTTGTCGTTTGGCAAGAGCGGCACCGATGACTCCTGTCGCCACAATCAGTGTAAACGTTGGCCATATTCCCAATACATTTCCTGATAAAACGAGAAGAGCAATTTCTAACGCAGGAATGATAATAAAAAGAAATAAAACGATGTTGCGCACACGCATCCACTCCACCCATTGAAATAGAAAAAGAAGAGGCTGTACTCAGCCTCTTTTATTATAACACGCTCGCATGTCCTCGATAAATCGCACCGAATCCAGCATCAACTGTGATTTCTTGACCGTCTTTTAACAATGAAGTTGCATGTTTAACCCCGACAATAACCGGGATGCCTAAACTTAACCCCACAACAGCTGCGTGGCTCGTTAAGCCTCCCTCTTCCGTAATAATCGCAGCCGCTTTTTCTAATGCTTTCATCATATCCGCATCTGTTGCCGGTGTAACAAGAATGCCCCCGTCAACCATCTTTTCTAGCGCTTCCGCCGCATTTTTAGCAATGATGGCTTTACCAAATGCAGACTTCCGCCCAATTCCTTGTCCTTTTGCGATGATGTCACCGATCACATGCACTTTCATCAAGTTTGTAGAGCCTGTTTCACCAACTGGAACACCGGCTGTGATCACAACTAAATCGCCATGTTTCACAATTCCTGTATCGACTGCCGCTTCGACAGCGATATCAAGCATTTCATCTGTCGAACTTGCTTGCTGTGCTACTTGTGGATAAACGCCCCAAACAAGCGACAATTTTCTTGAAACAGACTCATCAGAAGTAACCGCAATAATTGGCGCTTTTGGACGATATTTTGAAATCATTCGCGCTGTATAGCCGCTAACAGTTGGTGTCACAATCGCAGCTACATCTAAATTTAATGCCGTATGAGCAACGGATTGACCGATTGCATCCGTAATGGTTTTGCCGCTTTGTTTGCTTTGTTTCGTTAACAGATCGCGATATTGCAACGCTTGCTCCGTACGTAAAGCGATGCGATGCATCGTTTGAACCGCTTCAACTGGATAAGCACCTGCTGCTGTTTCCCCAGACAACATAATCGCATCCGTTCCATCGAAAATGGCATTCGCAACGTCGCTTGCTTCTGCGCGTGTTGGACGAGGATTGCGTTGCATCGAATCTAACATTTGCGTCGCAGTAATAACAGGCTTTCCTAACGCATTGCATTTTTTAATCAATTCTTTTTTCACAAGGGGCACTTCTTCAGCTGGAATTTCAACTCCTAAATCACCGCGTGCCACCATTAATCCGTCAGATACTTCGAGAATTTCATCAATGTTGTCAACGCCTTCTTGGTTTTCGATTTTTGAAATAATTTGAATGTGAAGGGCATTGTGCGCTTCCAATAACTCGCGGATTTCAAGCACGTCAGAGGCACGACGAACAAACGAAGCGGCAATAAAATCGATTCCTTGTTCAATGCCAAAACGAATATCAGCTGCATCTTTTTCTGTAATTCCAGGTAAATTCACTTTAACTCCAGGGACATTGACGCCTTTTTTGTTTTTCAACACGCCGCCATTTAATACTTTTGTTTTAATTTCCTTTGCCTCTTTATCAATCGCGATGACTTCTAATCCGATTAAACCGTCATCTAATAAGATGGTGGAACCGACTTCCACATCGTCGATGAGGCCTTCATACGTAATGGAGAATTTCTCTGGAGTTCCTAACACTTCTGTCATGGAAATCGTCACTTCAGATCCTGCTTTTAATTCGATCGCACCGTTTTCCATATTATGCGTCCGAATTTCAGGACCTTTTGTATCAAGTAAAATCGCAACGGTTTTTCCTGTTATTTTTGCGGCTTCACGAATGTTGCGGATTCGTGCTGCATGTTCTTCATGGCTGCCGTGCGAAAAGTTTAAACGCGCAACGTTCATTCCCGCTTCAATCAACTGAACAAGTTTCTCAACACTTTCGCTAGCTGGACCAATGGTACAAACAATTTTTGTTTTACGCATAACAATCCTCCTACATTTCAACATGGAAACGATACCATAAATTTTTCATTAAATGGAAAGCTCTTTCGATAATTGATACATTTTTTGATCAATAGTATGTTTTTGAGCCAACGCTTCAATAATATCGTGATCCACTAACTTGTTGTTTTGAATTCCAACGCAACGGCCACCTTTTCCTTCAAGCAACAATTCGACAGCGCGAGCTCCTAAACGGCTTGCAAGCACTCGGTCAAACGCAGTCGGTGATCCACCACGTTGCACATGTCCTAATACAGTTACACGCGTTTCAAAGCCTGTCGCTTCCTCAATGCGCTTACCAAACTCCACGCCGCTGCCGACACCTTCAGCAACGATAATAATACTATGTTTTTTGCCGCGTTCATGTCCGCGTTTCAAACGGTTAATAATATCATCCATATCGTAATCTGCTTCTGGAATTAGAATGCTTTCTGCTCCTCCGGCTAATCCTGCCCAAAGCGCAATATCGCCTGCAAGACGTCCCATTACTTCAATGACATATGTACGTTCATGAGATGTCGCTGTATCACGAATTTTGTCAATTGCATCAATAACTGTATTTAATGCTGTATCGAAGCCGATCGTAAAGTCAGTACCTGGAATATCGTTATCAATCGTTCCCGGAACGCCGATGCAAGGAAAGCCGTGCTCCGTTAGCTTCTTCGCTCCTTGATAAGAACCGTCTCCACCAATGACAACTAATCCTTCGATTCCATGCTTTTTCAACTGCTCAATCCCTTTTAGTTGTCCTTCTAGCGTTTTAAACTCTGGGCAGCGCGCTGTATAAAGCATCGTTCCGCCGCGGTGAATAATATCGCCAACATCGCCAACTTCTAGCTTTTTAATGTTTCCGGCAATTAAACCAGCATATCCATGATAAATGCCATATACTTCAACACCATGATAAATCGCCTTACGAACAACCGCGCGGATGGCTGCATTCATGCCCGGTGAGTCGCCACCGCTCGTTAGCACGCCGATTCTTTTCATCGTTCTCTTCACCTCTTCTATAAAAAATAAATCCAACCATACACCGTTTATAAGAGGTATGACCTCTTACTTTAAAATAACATGAAGGAAAGATGAACACAATACATAATGAAAGGTTTCACAAAACGTTGCATTTTTTCATCCATAAAGAAGTGTATCCAAAAAAGAGTGATTTCATGTAGGAGGAATAAGAAAAAGGTCATCTACTATACTACGATGACCTTGAATGCAAAATTAGCGAACGTGGATCTGTTCATTCATGAATGCAAATGTTCCAATTCTTTTATACTTTTCATAACGCTGCTGAATGAGCGTCTGTTCATCAAGCTTTAGTAATGTTTTTAACGATTGTTTTAACACTTGATCGATTTTCTTTGCCTGCTCATCAACGTCTCGATGTGCTCCGCCACGCACTTCAGGAATAATTTCATCAATGACGCCAAGTTGTTTTAAATCTTGCGCTGTAATCTTCATGGTCTCTGCTGCTTTTTTGGCAAGGGAAGCATCTTTCCACAAAATCGCAGCTGCTCCTTCCGGCGAAATGACGGAATAGGTCGAATTTTCAAGCATATGAATATAGTTTCCGACTCCAAGCGCCAACGCTCCTCCGCTTCCCCCTTCTCCGATCACAATACAAACGATTGGGACTTTCAACCCAGCCATTTCAAATAAATTGCGCGCAATAGCTTCGCTTTGTCCGCGTTCCTCTGCCGCTTTTCCTGGATACGCTCCCTTCGTATCGATGAAGCAAATGATCGGGCGTCCGAATTTCTCAGCCTGCTTCATGAGGCGCAGCGCTTTTCGATATCCTTCAGGATGCGGCATCCCAAAATTGCGGCGAATATTTTCTTTTGTATCTTTTCCGCGTTGATGACCGATAACGGTGACAGGCAATCCATCGTATTTGGCGATCCCGCCAACAATCGCTTCATCATCTCCAAAACAACGATCGCCATGACATTCGAAAAAATTAGTAAATAGCCGCTCAATGTAGTCGAGCGTGGTTGGCCGGTTTGGATGACGAGCAATTTGCACCCGATCCCATGGACTTAAATTTGCATAAATTTCATTTTCTAATTTCTCTAATCGCGCTTCTAATTTCGCAATTTCATCAGAAAAATCAACCTCTTTATTTTTCGTAAACTCTTTTAATTCACTAATCTTTTTCCTCAATTCGACAAGAGGCTTTTCAAACTCTAATTCTAAAACCATTGTGCTTCACCTCTCGATTGGTGAATATCTAATATATTGGTTAGCGTTTCTTTCAATTCATGACGTGGAATGACCGCATCCAGTTGCCCATGCTTTAACAAAAACTCTGCTGTTTGAAAATCCTCCGGTAATTCTTCACGAACGGTTTGCTCGATAACCCTTCTTCCCGCAAAGCCTATTAAAGCACCCGGTTCAGCCAAATTGTAATCGCCAAGCGAAGCAAAGCTCGCCGAAACGCCACCTGTCGTTGGATGAGTCATGATCGATATAATGAGTCCACCTTGCTCGCTAAACATTTTTAATGCTGCACTCGTTTTAGCCATTTGCATTAAACTTAGCACGCCCTCTTGCATACGTGCGCCACCCGATGCAGTAAAGATAATAAAAGGAACACCTCGCTCCATTGCTTTTTCAATCGCACGCGTAATTTTTTCACCAACAACCGAGCCCATGCTTCCCATACGAAAGCGAGAATCCATCACCGCGATGACAACAGGGAAGCCGTTAATCGTTCCTTCGCCAGTGACAACCGCCTCATTTAGTTTTGTTTTTAAACGATCCTCCGCTAATTTTTCCGTATATTGAGGGAATTGCAAAGGGTTTTCAGAAATCATGTCAGCATCATACTCTCGGAAGCTTCCCTCATCTAAAATGCTCGCAATTCGCTCAGGCGCTGACATCGGATGATGATACCCGCAAGAAATGCAAACACGTAAATTTTTCACTAGCTCTTTCGTATACATAATTTTTTTACAACGAGGACATTTCGTCATAATTCCCTCAGGTACATCTTGCTTTGCCTGTTCAGAAGGAATGGTTGCGTACTTTTTCTTTTTCGAGAACAGTTCTTTCAGCAAAGTATTCTCTCCCTTACATAAAATTTTCAGCGATCATTTCTACTTTAAACGAAAATGGAGGACGCTGTTTGTAAAAGTGTGTCATTTCGTTTTCGACAAATTTTGCACAACGAATTGCTCATAAAGTTCAAGCGCCTTTTCGCTCTGGCGCTGCCCTAGCGCCAAAAGCATTCCCTCGTAAAATGAAGAAGGGAAAGAAACATCTGCTTCCACGCACGTAAAGAAATCGTTTAATACAAGCCAAATACGCAACAACAAATAATTATCTGTCGCTTCAACGATCCATTTAAAAAACGATTCGTAATCGACCTGTTCCTCTGTAACGATTTGGTGCATTTTTTGCCATTTTTCATCGGTCATTCGCATGCAGGCTAACGACAAACACATTTTTTCAAACAATATTTTCGTTTCCTTTAAATCGTCTTTTTCCCTTTTTCCTTGTAAAATAAACGTGCCCAATAAATGAATCAATTGGTGATCCCCAAATTCTTTAATAAACGTACCTTCCCCGCGCCTTGTTTCGATAAGACCTAACAGTTCAAGCGCTCGCAACGCTTCGCGGACGGATGAACGTCCGACCTGCAATCGGTCGGACAATTCTCGCTCGGATGGAAGCCGATCGCCCGCTTGAAGCCCGTCTTCTTCAATAATGCGTCGAATTTGCCATAAAATTTCAATATAAACCTTAGACGTTGCCAATGTCACCCTCACTCACAATCGTTGAAAGTGTTCGTGTTTTTTCTTCCACTTGTTTCGGATCGACATGAATTTGAGCTACTCCAGTTTCCATCGCCGCTTTTGCAACCGCAGCTGCAACCGCTGGAGCCACGCGTGGATCAAACGGAGCCGGAATGACATAATCGGACCGTAGTTCATCTTCAGCAATTAAATTCGCAATGGCTTCGACTGCAGCGATTTTCATTTCTTCATTAATTTGTTTTGCACGCACATCTAGCGCTCCGCGGAAAATCCCCGGAAAAGCTAGGACGTTATTGACTTGATTCGGATAATCAGAACGGCCTGTTCCGACCACTTTTGCCCCAGCTGCTAACGCTTCTTCCGGCATAATTTCCGGAACAGGATTCGCCATGGCAAAAATAATCGCATCTTCATTCATGGTTTGTACCATCTCAGTTGTAAGCGCCCCTGCTACGGACACGCCAATGAACACATCCGCTCCTTGAATCACTTCAGCAAGTGATCCGCTTATTCTTTCAGGGTTTGTCCATTGGGCAATTTCTTCCTTCACCTCGTTCATCCCATATGGACGCCCAGCGAAAATAGCACCTTTTGAATCGCACATAATCATATTGCGAACGCCATAGCGGTGAAGCAATTTAATAATGGCAACTCCGGCTGCTCCTGCACCATTGATCACCACTTTAATTTCTTCCATTTTCTTTCCAACTAATTTTAAAGCATTCACAAGCCCTGCAACCGTAACGATCGCTGTACCGTGTTGATCATCATGAAAAACAGGGATGTTCATTTCCTTCTTCAATCGTTCCTCAATAATAAAACAATTCGGAGCAGCAATATCTTCTAAATTAATGCCGCCAAATGTCGGTTCAAGCAATTTGACCGTTTCAATGATTTGCTCTACATCTGTTGTATTTAAGCAAATCGGAAACGCATCGACACCTGCAAAACTTTTAAATAAAACCGCTTTTCCTTCCATGACCGGCAGCGCAGCCTCAGGACCGATATTCCCTAAACCAAGAACCGCTGTGCCGTCTGAAACAACGGCTACCGTATTTCCTTTTAGCGTGTAATCATATACTTTGCTTCGCTCGCGATGAATTTCTTTGCAAGGCTCAGCGACCCCTGGAGAATACGCTAAACTTAAATGATGAGCATTTTGCAGAGGAACTTTTGTTTTCACCTCAAGCTTTCCTTGATGACGTTCATGCATATGTAACGCTTCTTTAAACAATGACAACTGAATCTTCCTCCTTACACAGTGACAACCAAACTGGTCTGACCACCTAACTTCTATAAAAATATAACAAAAAGTGAAAATAGTAAAGCGATTTTATTTTAACGCCACATTCCCTTCTCCTAATAACGCTTTTAATTGTTCAAGGCATTGTTCATCGGCGTGAACTGCATATTCATTTGGGAGTTGAATTTTTCTTCTTTCTTTTTCGTAATATAAAATGACAGGGGTGTGACCGTGATGTTTTTTCAATATATTTTTTAGCTGATGTAAAACATTTGAAGAAACATGGTGTTCATCAATTTTTAAATAAAGGATGGCCGGCTTCATGGCTCGTTGAACAATCAAATGAATTCCATTCGGCCGCCACTCTAATTTTCCTTCTAAATAAACGACTTTCCCCTTTTCTAATACATGGTGAAAGCGATCATAGCAATTTGGAAACACAACGGCTTTCATTTCTTCACTGTCATCATGGATCTTCAAAAACGCCATTTCCTCTCCTTTTCTTGTTCGCGTCCGGTTCACTTCCTCAATATAAACAACCATTTTTCCATACGTTTCTTTCGCCGAAACCCATTCATAGATCGGCTTTGCTCCTAAAAGAGCAAATAAATGTGAAAAGGCTGCAACAGGGTGTGGAGATACGTACGTACCAAGGAGCTCTTTTTCATATTTTAATTTTTCATTCACGGAAAGCGGCGGCGCTTCCACATATTTCGGCTTTAAAGTAAGCGAATCTACCGTCGCCAAAAGTTCAGCATGCTCGATCGCCACATCGATGCTTTGCTGTAACGTTGCACGATCAACGCCGAATTCATCAAAGCAGCCCGCAAAAATAAGCGCTTCAATCATTTTTTTTTGCGATGGTTGAACGGCAAGCCGAATCATAAAATCAAAAAAATCGTGAAATGGCCGTTTTTTTCGCTCTTCGATCACTTCTTTTATAAACGAATAGCTTACATGCTTAATCGCCAATAAGCTATAACGAATCGCTCCTTGCTCAACTAAAAAACGATATCCGCTTTGATGAATGGACGGCCGTAACAGCGCAATGCCTTTTCGGCGAATTTCGTGAATAAGTTCTGTCATTCGCTCTTTATTGCCAACCGAGTTCGTCAACAACGCCGCATAAAAATCACAAGGATAATGCGCTTTTAAATAAGCAAGCACATAGGAAATTCGGCTGTACGCAACCGCATGGCTTCGATTAAATCCGTAATGAGCAAAGCGAACAATAAGTTTATACAATTGTTCGGCAATCACATGGCTATATCCTTTTCGAATGCATCCTTCAATAAAATGTTTTTTCTCATGAACAAGAAGATGAACATCTTTTTTGCTAATCGCTCGCCGCAACAAATCTGCTTCGCCTAATGAAAACCCTGCCATTTTCTCAGCTATTTTCATAATTTGCTCTTGATAAATCAACACTCCATAAGTTGATTGTAAAATTTCTTTTAAGTCATCGTGAAAATAAGTCACTTTCTCTTGTCCGTGTTTTCTTTTGATATAAAGCGGTATTTGCTCCATTGGTCCCGGGCGATAAAGGGCATTGACAGCAACAAGATCTTCAAACGTCGATGGCTGCAGCTGCCGCAAAATTCGTTTCATCCCTTCGGATTCCAACTGAAAAACGCCGAGCGTATCTCCTTTGCTTAACAATTCATACGTTTTCGCATCATCATGAGGAATATCATTGATATTTAGACGCTCTCCCGTCCGCATTTCAATGGATTTTAACGCTTGCTCCAAAATGGTTAAGTTTTTCAACCCAAGCAAATCGATTTTCAACAATCCAATTTCTTCAAGATCATCCATCGCATATTGAGTGACATACATCGTCACTTGTCCGCTTTGCACAGGAACAGCTTCAACAAGCGGTTGAGCACTAATCACAATGCCAGCCGCATGGATGGAAGTATGGCGCGGCAATCCCTCAAGTTTCATAGCCGTTTCAATGAATTTATTTTTTGGTAACGCATGCGCAAATGATTTCAATGAACCATCGCTCTCGGGGATTTTTTTTAACAAACCTTGAATTTCTTCTAATGAAACGTCCAAAACCCGTCCGACGTCGCGAAGCGCTGAGCGGGCACCGAATGTCCCAAACGTAATAATTTGGGCGACATGCTGCTCACCGTACTTATTTTGAATGTAACGAATCACCTCTTCACGCCGATGATCTGGAAAATCAATATCAATATCAGGGAAAGAGATGCGGGCTGGATTTAAAAACCGTTCAAATAAAAGGTCGTATTCAAGCGGATCGATTTGTGTAATTTCAAGCGCATACGCAACAAGTGAACCTGCCGCTGAACCGCGGCCTGGCCCCGTTAAAATTCCCTGCTCGCGCGCAAACTTCATAAAATCGGCAACAATTAAAAAATAGTCGCTAAATTTCATTCTTTTTATGATTTGCAGCTCGTGCTCCATTCGTTTTATATAGCGTTCGGACGGCTGAGAGAGCCGTTTTTTTAATCCTTCCCAACACCATTCAGCCAAATAATCATCCGCTGTTTTCCCATTCGGAACCGGATAACGCGGCAACATCATTGTCCCTAAATTTAGTTCTACGTCACACTGTTCCGCAATTTTGATTGTATTTTCTAACGCTGATGGAATGCGCTCAAACAACCGTTCCATTTCTTGAATCGACTTTAAATAGTATTCGTCATTAGCTAAACGCGGACGATCAGGATCGTTCACTTTTTTTCCGTGCTTCATTGCCAGCAAGCAGTCGTGGGCAAATGCATCTTCACGATCGAGATAGTATACATTATTCGTTGCGACAAGCGGGATGCCGCATTCGACGCTAAATGATGGCAACAATTCAAACAACTGAAGTTCTTGCGGAAGTCCGTGGTTTTGTACACCAAGATAGAAATTTTCACGTTGAAATAATTCTGTGTACAGATGAACCAATTTTTTTGCCTCTTCAAAATAACCGCCAAGAACCAGCGTTTCGATTCGACCTTTCCATCCCGATGTAACGGCAATTAACCCGTTTGTATAATGAGCAAGCTGTTCATGCGAAATAGCCGATTTTTCATTCGTTTGAATGAGGCTTGAAATTTTTAGCAGATTCTTGTATCCTTCGTTATTTTTCGCCAGCAAAATAAGCTGATCGTTTTCTCCTTCTTCATCGAATAGATCAGCAATCATCCCGATAATCGGTTTCAATTGATGTTTTTTACATTCCTTATAAAAAGCAATCGCTCCGTATAGAACGTTCTCATCTGTCAGCGCTAATGCAGGAAAGCCAAGTTCTTTTGCTCGTTTTACTAATTCATCCACTTTGACTGTGCTTGTTAACAAGCTGTAGCCGCTCCGAACTTGAAGATGGACAAAAGCCAACGTTCTTCCCACCTTTTTCTCCAATTTTCTTCATTATAGTCAACAACAAAACACGAAAGCAAAACATACTTGTTCTTTTCGTCCATATACATAATACAAAAGGGGATGAGACAATGGAGATAAAAACCGCGTTTTTGCCCGCGTTCATTCAAAGTTATTTTATCGCGTTGGGAGTATTAATCGGAGGCGCATTGATCGGAGGATTCGGGGCGTTCTTATCCGGTGAACCTCCTTTGACAATGATCTACCGTTTTGCAAACAGCTTAAAAATTTGGGCGCTCATTTCGGCGATTGGCGGCACGTTTGATACATTTTACAGCGTCGAGCGCGGATTCTTTCAAGGCGAAACAAGAGACGTCATTAAGCAATTTTTACTTATTTTATCCGCTACAGGGGGTGCGCAAACAGGAATGACGATCATTCGCTGGTTTACACAGGAGCACGTATCTTCATGAGAATTCCGCCATACTATCGCGACCGCAATTGGCAACGTTTTTTCGTTGGGTTGGCGATCGGTGCCGTCATCAGTTGGTTTGTTTTTTTGCAAATATTCGGAATTCTGCAAGAAGAACAAGTGCGAGAATTGGCGAAACAACAAGATTTAATCAGTGATTTGCAAAACGATTTAAAAATTTGGCAACAAGATTATGTGCAACTGAACAAAGAAAACAAGAAAAAGTTGACGATCCAAACGATTAACGTGCATATTATGAACCACGAACAATATGCGCTTGATTCTTACACCCGTTTTCGTATCGAAGAGAGCATAAAAAAAGATATTCACTACTTAATTGCCAAGGATATTGAAACAGTTTACAAAAGTAAAGAATTGCTGAAAAAAGCCATCGAAAATAAAACATACATCATTGACGATCGCAATTACCGTATTGAAATTGAAACGATTTTATTTTTCACAACGCTTTCGATTGAATTAAAAATAAAGCAACAATAGGCTCCTTGCAGAAGCAAGGCACGCCTATTGTTCCGCTTTGCAAACCGCTTCTAAATCCGCGAGAACTTGTTCCACTTCATCCCATGAATAAATGGATGCCCCTGCCGCAAGCGGATGCCCGCCACCGCGATATTTCTTCGCTACTTCATTGATAACTGGGCCTTTCGAACGAAGACGAACACGAATTTGATCATCTTCTTCGACGAAAAACACCCACGCTTTAATTCCTTCAATATTTCCAAGTATGCTCACGAGCTGCGATGCTTCGGAAGCTGATGCGCCATATTGTTGCAAAATGCTTTTTGAAAGCACCATATGAGCGACTCCGCTTGGTGAAAGCTTGAAATTTTGCAGCACATACCCGCTTAAATGAGCAATATTTAATTTTGTACGATACATGTTTTCGTATAAATCGACAAACGAGAAGCCGTACTCAATTAATTCACTTGCGTATTTAAATGTTTTCGGATTCGTGCTTGGAAAAAGAAAACGCCCTGTATCTCCAACGATCCCTGCGTAAATGAGCCGAGCCGCCTCTTTCGTTAAAACAAGCCCGTGCTCTTTTCCGATTAAGTAAAATTCATAAATCATTTCACTTACTGAACTCGCACTTGTATCTACCCACAAAATGTCTCCATACGGATCTTCATTCGGATGATGATCAATTTTAATCAATTTTTTGCCAAGTCGATAACGTTCATCACAAATGCGCTCTTGGTTTGCTGTATCACATACAATGACAAGAGCATTTTCATACGTTTCATCTGGAATCACGTCCATTTTGCGTAAAAATAGTAACGATTCTTCGTCTTTACCGACCGTATAGACGTTTTTATCAGGAAATGACGCTTTTAAAATTTCCGCAAGCCCTCCTTGTGATCCGTACGCATCTGGATCTGGGCGAACGTGACGATGAATAATAATCGTTTCAAATTGTTTAATCGTTTCAATAATTTCCAATACTTTTCTTTCCATTCCAATTCTCCCTTTTTTATTCAATTAAAACATATTTTTTTATGCGTAGAAAAGATGTAAAATGATACATGGACATTTTTTGACGCGGAGGAATGTTGATTATGCCTGTTCTTGTTATTTTGATTATTTTTTCTCTTTCTTTCTACGTTTATTATAAAATCAAATATTTTCGCAGCAGACGGCCAATTGAACGGCAGTGGATTTCAGCCAAATCAAGCATCGCACTTGGCTCATTTGTCTTTTTCTTTGCGTTGAATCAATTTTTCTTACATCGAACAACGGTTTCTTTTATTGTTGGGATCGTTTTCTTACTTGTCGGCGGCGGAAGTATTTGGGCCGGCTATCGCGCTTACAAACATTACCTTCCTCTCGCCATTAAAGAGGCGGAAGAAGCTCAAACAAAATGAGGCTGCGATCAGGCAGCCTTTTTATCTTTCAAGAAGTTGACACATCATTAACGCTTTTCCAACAACGGTTCCTTCGTTATATACTTCAACATCCACTTTTCCAAATTTGCGACCAATCTCTAACAACTTCGGCTTTATTTCAATCACGCTATCAATTTGTACAGGCTTAATGAAATAAATGGTAATATTCTCGACGACTAAATCTCCCCGCTTATGCAAGCGCAATGCGCGCGTCGCTGCTTCTGTCACGATCGTCGTAAAAACTCCGTACGATAACGTCCCTAAATAATTGGTCATTTGCGGCGTAATATTGCAACGGAAAACTTCTTCGTTTGTTTGGTTTAAAAATTGACTCGTGACAATATCGTCGATTGTTTCACCGACTTGCGGCTGTCTTTGCGTCATTTGAAGCGCCTTTAACACATCTTGACGACTAATAATCCCTTGCAATCGATTGTACTCATCGACAACCGGCAATATTTCAATTCCTTCCCATACCATCATGTGAGAGGCCGAAGCAACCGATGTTTTTCCGCTAACGGTAATGGGGTTTTTCGTCATCACTTTATCAATCGGCACATCGCGCTCATATCCCATAATATCTTTTGCCGTGACGATTCCTTGCACTTTTAATTGCTCATCGATGACTGGAAAGCGGCTATGTTTTGTTTGTTGATTCAGTTCATACCAGCGCTGAACACAATCGGTAATATATAAATAAGCTGTTTTTTCAAACGGCGTCAAAATATCTTCAACAAGAACGATTTCCTTTTTAATTAATTGGTCGTAGATGGCGCGATTGATCATCGTTGCAACCGTAAACGTATCATAGCTCGTTGAAATGATCGGAAGTTGCCGTTCATCGGCTAATCTCTTCACATGCTCTTCCGTATCAAAACCGCCCGTAATTAGTACGCCTGCTCCTGCTTCAAGAGCTAGTTCATGCGCTTTTGTCCGGTTCCCGACGATCAATAAGTTTCCTGCGCCTGTATAGCGCATCATCGCTTCTAGCTTCATCGCGCCAATGACAAATTTGTTGAGCGTTTTATGTAACCCTTCACGCCCTCCAAGCACTTGTCCATCAACGATGTTGACCACTTCTGCATACGTCAATTTTTCGATGTTTTCTTTTTTCTTTTGCTCGATGCGAATCGTTCCCACACGTTCAATGGTGCTGACGTATCCTTTATTCTCTGCATCCTTAATCGCGCGATATGCCGTTCCTTCGCTCACGCCCATCTCTTTCGCAAGTTGACGTACCGATATTTTCTCTCCTACAGGAAGGCTTTGAATATATTGCAAAATTTGTTCATGTTTTGTAATCGTCAAGTTTATCCACCCTTTAATCGATGATTTACTACTTTCATTATAAGGGTGTCGATTCGCCCATTCAATGAAGCATTGCACAATTTTATGCTTTATAGCTCGATGCTTTCACCGACATTCAATACTTTTCCAACGCCTTCGAGCATCGCTACAAAACGATGCGGGTCTTGCTCGATGACTGGGAACGTATTATAGTGAATCGGAACAACCGTTTTTGCTTTTAACCATTTTGCCGCAATCGCTGCTTCTTCAGGCCCCATCGTAAAATTATCCCCAATCGGTAAAAACGCCACATCAATGTCATGCAATTCACCAAGCAATTTCATATCAGAAAACAAGGCTGTGTCCCCTGCGTGATAAATCGTTTTTCCTTCCGCTGTAAACATGATGCCGCTTGGCATGCCTGTATACACAATTTGCTTATTTTCTTCCACATAACTTGAGCCGTGAAACGCTTGTGTTAATTTCACCTTTCCGAATTCAAAGGCAAATGAACCGCCTATATGCATTGGATGAACGTTAACGCCTTGCCAGCTTAAATACGTCGCTAATTCATAAGGTGCGACAACTAATGCATTATTGCGCAGAGCGAGATTGACAGTATCCCCAACATGATCGTTATGACCATGGGTAAGCAAAATAACGTCCACTTTCACATCTTCTGCTTTTAAATCCGTTTTCGGATTTCCTGTAATAAACGGATCGATCAAGATCGTTTTTCCATTTGTTTCGATTTTGACAACAGAATGGCCGTGATACGTTAACTTCATTGCAAAAACCTCCTCATTTTGTTTTTATTATATAACGTTTCTTCATTTGTTTTCTATTTCCTTCTTTCTTGTTGCGTGGTAATCTTGATAAAGAAAGGATGTGAATAAAATGGAGAGAGTTAAAAAAATTCAACATTGGTTAAAAGAAAATGATATTTCATGGGCTTTTATTACATCAACTCCAAACGTCTTTTATTTCAGCCATTTTTACAGCGATCCTCACGAACGTTTATTAGCCATCGCCATTTTTCAAGAAGAAGAACCGATTTTAATTTGTCCGCAAATGGAAGTCGCTCAAGCCAAACAAGCAGGATGGGCTTATGAAATCATCGGTTATGACGATACTGAAAACCCGTGGGATCTTTTACAAAAGCGCATTGCTAAACGAGAGATCGTCACCGAACGGATTGCGATTGAAAAAGAACACATGACCATTGCTCGATTAGAACAATTGCAAGCGCGTTTTTCAAACGCATCGTTTATCGATATAACCGAAAAGGTTCGATCCATTCGAATGATTAAAGATGAAAACGAGCTTCGGATTTTGCGCCAAGCCGCTGAATTAGCAGATCTTGGCGTCGAAATCGGCGTTCGTTCATTAGCAGAAGGCAAAACGGAATTAGAAATTGTAGCGGCAATCGAATACGAACTTAAGAAAAAAGGAGTTCGCTCCATGTCGTTTGCGACAATGGTTCTCACAGGAGAAAATAGCGCGGCTCCTCACGGCGTTCCTGGAACAAAAACCATTGAGCGCGGCCATTTTGTTTTATTCGATCTTGGCGTTGTGCTTGATGGGTATTGCTCCGATATTACAAGAACGGTCGCATTCGGTTCAGCAACTGCACAACAAAAGGAAATATACGAAACCGTTTTAAAAGCGCAACTGGCTGCCATTCACGCTTGTCAAATCGGTCAAAAAATTGGCCAAATCGATAAGGCAGCGCGAACAATCATTGAACAAGCCGGATATGGCGCATACTTCCCGCACCGCGTCGGCCATGGGTTAGGAATCGATGTCCATGAATATCCTTCTATGAACGAAACGAACGAAATGACGCTTGAAAAAGGGATGGTATTCACCATTGAGCCGGGCATTTACGTTCCTTCTATTGGCGGCGTGCGAATCGAAGATGATATTTATATGACTGAAAATGGTCCGATGATTTTGACTAATTATCCAAAAGAACTACAAATTATTTAGGCTGTCTGAACGACAGCCTTCTCCTATCGATAACGGTGAATAACGTCAACTCCCCCTGTCACTTCAATGATCGCTCCTGTAATCATATCCGAATCTTCTTCGCATAAAAAATCGATCACACGCGCAATATCTTCTCCTGTTCCTGAACGGCCAACAGGAGTAGCGGCATCTTTAAATTGGCGCGAATAGGCAATCGTTGCCTCTTTCATGTCTCCTAAAATATTTCCCGGACAAATCATATTTGCGGTAATTCCATATTCCGCCTCTTCAAGCGCAATCGTTTTTGTCAGCGAAACAAGGCCTACCTTTGCTGCACTAAAAGCTGCGCGAGTGACCCATCCAGGAGCATGTTCGGCTCCTTGAAAACCGTATGTAATAATACGTCCGAAACGTTGTTTACGCATAATCGGAATGGCTCGTTTAAAAAGATGAAACACTGCGCTTAAATTCCCTTCAATCATCTCATACCATTCTTCATCTGTATAATCCGCTAACTTTTTTCTTTCAAAAATATACGGACCTGCGTTATTAATTAAAAAATCAATTCGGCCAAAACGTTGAACCGCTTCATCGACAAGGCGAATTAAATCTTCCTTTTTTGTCACATCCCCTTGAACAAATTGAAGCCGATCTTCCGCATGCCGATAAGCTTCTTTTAATGACTTTACCGCATTTTCATCACTTCGATAGTTGACGGTTACCGAATATCCTTTTTCAAGCAACCGTTCTGTTACCTTCCTACCAAGCCCCTTCGTTCCAGCCGTAATAAGGGCATGTCGCACAAGTGATCCCCCCATACAACATCATTATTTTTTATCGTACTACAAAATGGCTCAGGAAAACACGTTTCACGCTCTACTTTATAAATGAAAAAAGAGGCTTTATCGCCTCTTTTCCTCGCCATCATCCGTTCTTTGCTCGATTACTCCGCTTGCGTAAGCATTTGTAATTTGTTCGTTAATTTCAGCTACTCCTTCTTCGTCGTAATACAATATTTCCTTCTCTTCTTTTTCACGCATGTTTTTTCTCCTTTTCCAGAAAATTTTCGACAATCAGTAGTTTTTGTTTTGATCAAAATGATATACTTAAATTGGGGAAAAATTTTTTTCTTGGGGGAGTGTGGAAACAATGAATACAAAGTACAAAAAAATTTTAGTCGCTGTTGACGGTTCAAAAGAAGCGGAATGGGCGTTCAAAAAAGCGATCGAAATTTGCAAACGAAATGATGCAAGCTTAGTTCTTTCTCATATTATTGATGTCCGTTCCTTTGCAACCATTGAAGCATATGATCGCTCAATTGCCGAGAGAGCAGAAAAATTTGCCAAAGAGCTGTTAGAAGAGTACAAAAAGCAAGCGCTTTCATCCGGAGTCAAAGAAGTTGTTACAGATATTGAATACGGTTCACCAAAAGTAAAAATCGCAAAAGAAGTGGCACCAAAATACGAAGTTGATTTAATCGTTTGCGGTGCAACGGGAATGAGTGCTGTTGAACGTTTCCTCATTGGAAGCGTTTCCGAACATATTACGCGCTACGCCAAATGCGACGTTCTTGTTGTACGCACGCCAAAAGAATTTGAAGAATAAAATGAAAAAACTCCGTAGTTGATGCTACGGAGTTTTTAATTTTTGCTTCGCTTTTTCAATCGCTTGACGCACTTCGGCAAAACCGGTGCCCCCTGCGCTATTGCGGCGATTGACAGCCGTATATGGACGGAGCGCTTCATAAATATCTTCTTCAAACAGCGGTGATGCTTCTTTATAAACGGAAAGCGGTAAATCTGCTAAAAATCCCCCTTTTTCAATGCACGTTAGCACCAATTTTCCAACGATTTCATGAGCCTCGCGGAACGGTACTCCTTTTTTCGCTAAATAATCTGCTAATTCTGTCGCGTTCGAAAAATCTTGTTTTGTCGCTTTTTCCATGACGTCTGTATTTACTTTCATGGTCGCGATCATACCGGAAAAAATTTTAAGGGAGCCGATTACTGTTTGAACGGTATCAAACATTCCTTCTTTATCTTCTTGCATGTCTTTGTTATAAGCAAGCGGCATTCCTTTCATGACGGTCAATAAAGCAAATAAGTTTCCATACACTCTTCCTGTTTTGCCGCGAATGAGTTCCGCCATATCCGGGTTTTTCTTTTGCGGCATAATGCTGCTTCCCGTTGCAAATGCATCATCGATTTCGATAAACTGAAATTCTTGACTTGACCAAAGAATGAGCTCCTCACAAAATCGCGATAAGTGCATCATGAGTATCGAACTATTGCTTAGAAATTCAATGATAAAATCACGATCACTCACCGCATCGATGCTGTTTTCATAAATGCCATCAAACCCGAGAAGTTCAGCAGTGAGATGGCGATCAATCGGAAATGTCGTACCCGCTAACGCTCCAGCACCAAGCGGTGATTTGTTAATTCGCTTTAAAGACTCCGTAAATCGCTCGCGATCTCGCTCCAACATCCAAAAATATGCCATTAAATGATGAGCAAACGAAATTGGCTGAGCCCGCTGCAGATGCGTATAGCCGGGAAGAATCGTTTCCACATGCTCCTCTGCTTTTTCAATAATGACCGTTTGCAATTGTTTAATCAATTCAATGATTTCGTTCACTCGCTTACGCAAATATAAATGCATATCGGTTGCCACTTGATCGTTGCGGCTTCTCGCTGTATGCAGCTTTCCACCAACCGGACCGATTTCGTCAATGAGCATTTTTTCAATATTTAAATGAATATCCTCATAAGCAACCGAAAACTCGAGTTGTTGTTTTTTCGCTTTTTCCAAAAGCGTGAGCAATCCTGCTTTAATTTTTTCGACATCTTCCTTCGGCAAAATGCCGCATTTTCCAAGCATCGTCACATGAGCAATGCTTCCTTCGATATCTTCTTCGACTAATTGTTGATCAAAATGAATCGATGCACCAAATTCATCGACCCATTCCTCTGCCGTTTTCGTAAATCGTCCTCCCCAAAGCTTTTTCACGCGTTCACCTTCTTTTTATTGTTCACGATGCTATACACTTTTGTCGGTAAGCCAAATAGAGAAATAAACCCGACAGCCGCTTGATGGTCAAACTCATCTTCTGCCGTATAAGTCGCCAATTTCTCATCATACAACGAAAACTCAGATTTACGTCCTTCAACAATGGCGTGTCCTTTAAACAATTTCACACGCACAACGCCTGTCACGTTCTTTTGCGTTTCTTTCAAAAATGCTACCAACGCATCTTTTAACGGCGAGAACCAAAGACCGTTATAGATCACTTCTGCTAACTTCTGCTCAATAAGCGGTTTGAAGTGCGCCACTTCTTTTACAAGCGTTAAGTCCTCCAACTCTTTATGTGCTTTTATTAATGTAATCGCTCCAGGACATTCATACACTTCACGCGATTTAATGCCGACAAGGCGATTTTCGACATGATCAATGCGCCCAACACCGTGCTTTCCAGCGATCGCGTTCAACTCAAGAATAAGCTGAGCGAGCGAATATTCCTTTCCATTCAATGTTTTTGGTACACCTTGCTCGAAGCCGATTTCAATGATTTCCGGCACATCTGGTGTATTCTCAAGCGCAGCCGTTAATTCATATGCTTCTTCCGGAGGAGCCGCCCATGGATCCTCTAAAATGCCGCATTCGTTGCTTCTTCCCCACAAGTTTTGGTCAATCGAAAACGGGCTATCCAAATCAACAGGAATTGGAATTCCATGTTTCTTTGCATACTCAATTTCTTCTTCGCGCGACCAGCTCCACTCACGTACAGGAGCAATCACCTCTAAATTTGGATTCAACGCTTGAATCGAGACTTCAAAACGCACTTGGTCATTTCCTTTTCCTGTACAACCGTGCGCAACCGCCACAGCTCCTTCCAATTCAGCCACTTCTACTAATTTTTTAGCAATGAGCGGGCGGGACAACGCGGAAACAAGAGGATATTTTCCTTCGTAAAGCGTGTGCGCTTGAAGGGCAACGAGCGCATATTCATTCGCAAACTCTTCTTTAGCGTCAATGACATACGATTTTACCGCTCCGACTTTTAGCGCTTTTTCTTTAATAAATTCAAGATCTTTTCCTTCACCAACATCCAAACAACAAGCGACAACATCGTATCCTCTCTCTTGCAGCCACTTGATCGCCACCGATGTATCTAAACCGCCAGAATAGGCTAACACAATTTTTGGATTTGCCATGTTTCTTTCCTCCTTAAAGAATAAAAATACTTAATAATTAATAATTATTCATTTAAATATATTACCAATTTATCAGCTATTTTCTTTTTTTTCAATAGTTATGATAAAAAATTTTAAAATTGGCTTATTTTCTTTCTTTTTAGTAAAATAGTGAATATATGATAAGCTTAATTTTCCGACATGAACAAGCTTTTCTGCTTCTAGCATGCCGGGGCGGCAAAATTTTTCTTGCCACCTATGGCAGAAAAGCGGTCTTCTATTCATGATGAGATATGTCGGACTCAACTTGAATCTATAAAGTAACCAAAGCAAAAATGGGGGAAACCTAGATGAAAGGCTGCTTTATATACGATGAACGTTTAGGAATCCGTTTGCCAAAATTGGAGAAAGAGTGGGAAACATATTCCAAGCAAGAACAAGAAGAAATTTTACTAGAGTGGGAGACGATTCGCGGGAAAATTCCTGATCGAATTGTTGAACTAGAAAAGTTAATTAATAAAAAACAAGCACAATTAGGCGAAGAAAGCGATTTTATTCGTTCGTGCGCATTAAATTCCGAAATCGCTGAACTCGCTTCGATCATCAACGATTTATGGATTTGGTATCGGATGAATCAAACCGTTTCAGGGCGGATACATCAATAAAAGAAAAAGCTCTTCCAAAAACGGAAGAGCTTTTCCTTACACTAAATTCGCTAATCTTACGACGTCGCGTGCAATCATGACTTCTTCATTCGTTGGGATGACAAGCACTTTTACAGGAGAGTGCGGATAGCTAATGAACGCTTCTTTGCCGCGCACTTTGTTTAAAGCTGGATCCCAGTAAACGCCCATAAACTCAAGTCCGCGCAATACTTTCGCACGAACAACTTCGCTGTTTTCACCAATTCCGGCAGTGAAAATAATCGCATCGACACCGCACATGCGCGCTGCATAAGAACCGATGTATTTATGGATGCGGCCTGCAAATACTTCAAGCGCTAACTCCGCTCGTTCATTTCCTTCTGCCGCCGCTTTCTCAATGTCGCGTAAATCGCTAGACAAGCCAGAAATACCAAGCATTCCGCTCTTTTTATTTAAAATATCAATGACTTCTTCAGCTGTTTTTCCTGTTTTTCGCATAATATACGGAATTAATGCAGGGTCGATGTTACCAGAGCGCGTTCCCATCGCTACACCTGCAAGCGGCGTAAAGCCCATTGACGTGTCAATTGATTTTCCGCCTTCAACAGCTGCGATGCTCGCTCCGTTTCCTAAGTGGCAAGAAATTAAGCGAAGCTGTTCAATTGGGCGCCCGAGAAGTTCAGCAGCGCGCTGCGTTACATATTTATGTGACGTTCCATGGAAACCGTACTTGCGAATACCGTATTTTGTATAGTACTCGTATGGCAAGCTATATAAAAACGACTTCTCTGGCATTGTTTGATGGAATGCCGTATCAAACACCGCTACCGCTGGAACGTTTGGCAATACTTCGCGAAACGCTTTAATTCCAACCACATTCGCTGGGTTGTGCAACGGTGCTAAATCAGAAAGCTCCTCGATTTCTTTTAACGTTTCATCTGTAATTAAAACAGAGTCGCTAAACTTTTCTCCACCGTGAACGACGCGATGGCCAATTCCTTCAATTTCATCAAACGACTGAATAATTCCTAATTTAATCAGTTTGTCAAGCAGCATTTTGACCGCTACTGCGTGATTGCGAATCGGTGTTACTTCTTGAATTTTTTCGCCGTTCACCGTGATATTAAAAATAGCATCTTCAAAACCGATGCGCTCAACCAATCCTTTTGTTAACACTTCTTCACTTGGCATGTCAAACAATTGAAATTTTAGCGAAGAACTACCCGCATTAATGGCAATGACTTTTGGCATCGTTTAAAACAGCTCCTTTAAAATCCTTCACGTTTATATTGTATGCAAATAATCAAAATTCATCTGTACCTTTCTCATTTTACGGGTCGTTTATTGTCATTTTCAAGTGCATCGACCTTAAGAAAACGCTTTCTTTACATATTCGTTATATTCTGAAGTTTTAAAAAAACAAGCTGGTCATAAAGCCAGCTTGTTTTACCGTTCTTCGCTAAACCATTGATCGATTTTATGCATCATCGCTTGCATCGCTTCTTTGTTTGAAAAGCGCGGAAGCTCAGCAAGCAACGCTTTTTTCGGTGCTTTTGCGTGTTCTCCTTTTTTCTGTAAAATAAAAATGCTTTTTGCCGCTTTTTCATTTTTAAATAACGACAGCGGAAGCTGCAATAAACCTTGAATGAACGTTTCTTCCTTGATCAGTTCGTGCAATTTCCCCGATTGGTCAGTTGTAAATAATGAGTTCGGAATAAGGAAAAATAAATAAGCCCCTTCTTTCGCATAGCGAATGCTTTGTTCAATAAATAAGTAATGAGCATACGAATGACCTTTCTCCGCTTTTAGCCGGAAATGAGAAGCTTGTTCATCATTTGGATAGTACCCAACAGGCAAATCACATACGATGACATCGGCGGGATCGACAAACAGCGGCCGCAAGCTATCTTGATGAAACAATTGAATCGGATGTTTTTGTAGATTCGCGTTCACATAAGCAAGCTGCAACAATAAATCATCCACATCGACACCATAGCTTTTTACCTGTTTTCCCGATAATTGATTGATGACAGCGGTTAATAAATTCGCTGTTCCGACTGCAGGGTCAAGAATGGATAACGTAAAATATGTTTTTGTAAACTTATCAACTAAATATCCAATGAATAAAGCGACCGCATCCGGCGTCATTTGGTGATGCGGTTGTGTATGTTCTTTCATGCCTTTTAAAACCGCTAACTGAAATGCCTTGCGAATTTGCTCGTTTGTAAAGCTTTCTAGCTGAATGGATTCATACTCTTTTTTTAGACGTTTTTTTGAAAGTTCGCTTACTTCTTCTTGCAACACGTCTCCGTGAAACAAATTTTCTCCTGTTTCAGCTACCGCTTCTAAATAAGAACACTTTAATTCTTCTTGCAACACTAACGCTGTATGATCAAAAACGGTAAATAATCGTTCAATTGGAGAACTCACCAGTTTCTCTCCTTTCTTGACAACATGTCCGAAACTTTATTTTATTGAATTTCAACGAAAAAGGCTATCCCTTTTTTCGAGATAGCCTACTATCCAATATGGCGTTTATTGCCCGCTTGCTGCTTTCGCTGCTTCAATTGCCGCTTCGTAGTTTGGATGGTTCGTCACTTCTGGAACGTATTCAACGTAAGTAATGCGATCGTTGCGATCAACGACAAAGACCGCACGCGCAAGCAAACGCAATTCTTTTATAAGAACGCCGTACGCTTGCCCAAACGATACGTCGCGATGGTCGGACAACGTTTGTACATTTTCAATTCCATTCGCTGCGCACCAACGCTTTTGCGCAAATGGCAAATCAACGCTAATCGTTAACACTTTCACGCCATCTAGTTTAGCGGCTTCTTCGTTAAAACGCCGTGTTTGCGCATCGCATACTCCTGTATCGATGGATGGCACAACGCTAATTAAACGGACAAACCCTTTTGTATCAGCCAACGTTACTTCAGATAAATCGTTTGCCAATACTGTAAAGTCAGGAGCAACATCTCCTACTTTCACTTCATTTCCAACTAACGTAACAGCATTTCCTTTGAATGTAACATTCGCCATGAATAAGCCTCCTCATAAAATTATGTATAGATAAAATTATGTATAGACCCATCATAACGTTAATATCAAAAAAATTCAATTATTTATAATGAAACTAAATATCAAAATCAATCTCTTGCTTTTCTTTTAGCTTTGCTTCTTGCTTCTCTTTTTTGTTAAACATCTGTTGAATTTTTTCAATTGCCTGCGGAGCAAGGTCAAGAATTTTTTCATATAAGTGTGTGCTTTCATCGACATGAAGAAGTTTCACACCTGAAGCGTTGACAATTAAAAAAGCGATTGGTGTAATCGATACACCTCCGCCACTCCCTCCACCAAACGGATGATTGTCTTTCTCATTTTCTTTTACAGTTGCTGGCATAAATTCCGTACCGCCCGCCGCAAAGCCAAATCCAACTTTTGAAACAGTTAAAATCACGCTTCCGTCTGGCGTTTCAACCGGATCACCAATAATGGTATTGACATCGATCATTTGTTTTAAATTTTCCATTGCTGTTGTCATTAGCCCTTGAATTGGATGCTCACTCATCGGACTCCCTCCTAATAGCTTTCGACTTTATTCGCTGACCATGAGCGTATTTTCCAATGTTTTACGATTCGTAGTCCTGCTAATATAGCATATCCGATTCGAAAGCGAATCATACATATAAACTCTGTGCGTGATATCGCCGCTTGAAAGTGCGGAATAAGCTCAATGGAGGGGGAAGCTTCTAATCTCATATACTTGCTGATGATTCCAATGATTCCATATTTTAATGACCAACCTAACCCGACCAACATTCCTGTTTTCGCGGCATCTCCCGTACCCACATGAGTATGCCATTGAAATTGTGTCACCGATACATTGGAGAGAAATTTTTTGATGGTCACATTCAAATGAACAATTTGTTCGATTTTTTCTTTTACTTTTTTTAGCATTTTGATCGTATCTTTAGGCGTATATGTTTTCTTTTTATCTTTTCCACCGCTTTGTTTTTGTTCCGTCACAACGCCAACGGTTTGTGAAGAAAGCTGAATAAGCGGAACGCTTACTCGATAGCGAATAAGACCGAAAAATGTTCGAAATGTTATCCGTAATTGATCATCATCGTTTTCATGTCGAAATTGAATCGTAATTCGTATATTCATGAATGAAATCATAACAATAAAAACGAGTAAAGAAAGTATTACGATCAAAATCGTCTTCACAAACGTTACACGCTCCTTCCTCATGCCATTTTCGACAAAAATAAAGAAAAATAAACGAATCAACTCGCAACCAATTGAAAATAGATGGTAAAATAAGAAATGATTAGACTTTCACGGAGGTGTCGAATATGACCGAGCGCCGCAACAAAATTTATTTTTTTCACAAACACGACGATGAAACAACGAAGCAAGTTCAGCCTCTTATTCAACTAGCCAAACAGTATGATTTTAATGTGGTTGATGACTACAAAAAAGCAAACATTATCGTCAGCGTTGGCGGAGACGGAACGTTTTTACAAGCCGTCCGTAAAACCGGTTTCCGCGATGATTGTTTGTACGCCGGCGTATCCACTCTTGGTTCTTTAAGTATGTATTGTGATTTTCACATTCATGATACCGAGAAAATGATCGAAGCAATGACAAATGAGCAAATTGAAGTTCGAAAATACCCGACCATTCAAGTATCCGTTAACGATTCGATTTCATTTTATTGCTTAAACGAATGTTCGATTCGCTCAAGCATTATCAAAACATTCGTCATGGATGTGTTCATTGACGATCTTCATTTTGAAACGTTTCGCGGCGATGGAATGATTATCGCTACACCGACAGGGAGCACTGCTTACAACAAATCCGTGAATGGAGCGGTCGTTGATCCGATGCTTCCGTGTTTCCAAGTAAGCGAGCTTGCGTCATTAAACAATAACCGTTACCGTACGCTTGGATCTTCATTCATTTTAAGCGGTCAGCGAAAGCTTACATTAAAACTCGCTCAAGACGGAAATGACTATCCAATTATTGGAATGGACAACGAAGCATTAAGCATTCAACATATTGAAAAAATCGAAATTACATTAAGCGGCAAAGTCATTAAAACCGTTAAATTAAAAGACAATTCTTTCTGGGAAAAAGTCAAACGAACATTTTTATAAAGAAAAGAGGCTCCATCCGCCTCTTTTCTATCATCATCACATTCAGCAGTTTTTTGACTAATGAAAAAAGCTGTCCAAAAAATTTGGACAGCTCTTTCCCCACTATTTTTGCATCGCTCTCATTTCTCGTTCACGCAATTCAACCCGACGAATTTTTCCAGATGTCGTTTTTGGAAGTTCACTGACAAACTCAATTTTACGCGGATATTTATATGGCGCTGTTAGTTGTTTCACGTGTTCTTGCAGCTGCGGAATCAAATCTGGATCGTTCGCATCGACTCCCTCGCGCAAAACGATAAACGCTTTTACAACATGACCACGAATTTCATCCGGGCTTGCGACAACAGCACATTCTTTCACGTATGGGTGCTTGACGAGCGCATCTTCCACTTCAAACGGTCCAATCGTATACCCCGAGCTAATAATAATATCATCGCCGCGACCTTCAAACCAAAAATAGCCATCTTCATCTTTCTTAGCCTTATCTCCTGTAATATAATAATCGCCACGGAATTGCATCGCTGTACGCTCCGGATCTTTGTAATAACCTTTGAATAAAGCCGGCGTTTCGACATGAACAGCGATATCTCCGACTTCACCAACAGCGCAAGGTTCGCCGAATTCGTTAATAATTTCAACGCGATTTCCTGGCGTTGGCTTGCCCATCGATCCCGGTTTAATTTTCATTCCTTTCACGACACCAACGAGAAGCGTATTTTCAGTTTGTCCATATCCGTCACGAACTTGAACGTGAAAATATCGTTCAAATGTATCGATAACTTCGCGGTTTAACGGCTCACCAGCCGAAACAGCACTGTGTAAATGCGGAAGTTTATATTCCCCTATATTTGGAACTTTTGCCATTAGACGATATTCAGTCGGCGTGCAACAAAGAACGTTAATATTATGTTTACTTAATAGTTGTAAATACTTCTCAGGCTCAAAGCGTCCGTGATACACAAAACCGGTGGCACCTGAACCAAGCGTGGATAAAAACGGACTCCATACCCACTTTTGCCATCCTGGACTTGCCGTCGCCCAGACGATATCTCCTTCTTCGATGCAAAGCCAATTTTTAGCTGCTGTACGCAAATGCGCATATGCCCATCCATGCGTATGGATCACTCCTTTTGGATTTCCTGTTGTTCCTGATGTGTAAGACAAAAATGCCATATCATCACGATTGGTTTTTACCGCTTCAAACTCTTCGCTTTTGTTTTCCATTTCATCTTGCAAATCAATCCACTGTTCAGAATGGCCGCCAATCGAAAACTTTACAATTCGTTCCATCCCTTCAATTTGAGAAAATTGCTCGATATACGGAAAATAAGCAATAACACCCTTCACATCTCCATGCGAGATGCGATATTGCAAATCTTTCGTTCGCAGCATTTCAGAGCTTGGAATGATGACTAAGCCGGCCTTAAGAGCTCCTAAATAAACTTCATACGCTTCAATTAAACGCGGAAGCATAACAAGAACTTTGTCACCTTTCGCTAATCCCGCTGACACGAAAGCGTTTCCAATTTTGTTTGCGTTTTTGATCAATTGTTCATATGTAATTTCTTTCGTTTCCCCAACCTCATTTTCCCATTTCAGCGCAATCCGGTTTGGGTCATGGGCATACTTTTCAATCTCGCTTGTCAAATTATACACTTCTGGTGCAATTAAATCTTCTCGGCGCATCATTCTCTCCCCCTTGTAATCTTTTCATAAAAATTATACAAAAAAGTCTAAATTTTTTGTATAATTTTATAAGAAATTTAAAAAAATTATTAAAATAAAGAAAAACCGACGGGATCGACCCGCCGGCAAAATCCATTGATCTATTTGTTATCTTTGAAATGTTCCGCCTAATTGTTGTTCCGCCATTTGAACAAGACGCTTTGTAATCTCACCGCCGACAGAACCATTTGCTCGCGCAGTTGCATCTGGACCAAGTTGTACACCGAACTCTTGAGCGATCTCATACTTCATTTGATCAAGAGCTTGTTGCACGCCAGGGACGAGTAATTGATTTTGATTTGCCATGTGTTTTTCACCCCCTTGTGCCTATAGAGTGTGTCAAACAACATGGCAACATGCATAAAGGAATGTGGTAATTTTTACGATCAAAATAAATCATTCAACTCTTCATGAACCAAATCATTTTCTGTTATTGTGATCGTTTCTGTTTTTTGAACAGCTTCAGCAATCATGTCATCAAGCGTCAAAACCTTTTCGTACTGGATGACCTTTTCTTTTTTCGGTCTCGTCTTTGGAGCTTTTGGCGTGAAAATTGTACAACAATCTTCATAAGGTCGAATCGAAATTTCATGCGTTCCGATGCGTTTGGATATATCAATAATTTCCGTCTTATCCATCGCAACCAGCGGACGAATAATTGGGGTTGTTGTCACATCATTAATGACATACATGCTTTCAAGCGTTTGGCTTGCCACTTGTCCTAAACTTTCACCTGTTACAATCGCCAATCCCTGTTCCTTTTTGCGAATTTCATCCGTAATTCTCAACATCGCTCTTCTTGTCGAAATAAGTGAATAATTTTCAGGCACTTTTCTATAAATCTCTTGCTGAATATCGGTAAACGGAACAATATGCAAACGAATCGTTCCACCGAATGTTGTCAATCGCTTCACTAAGTCAATGACTTTTTGCTTTGCCCGTTCACTCGTAAATGGAGGACTGAAAAAATGAACGGCTTCAATTTCTAATCCCCGCTTCATCGCTAAATATCCGGCAACGGGGCTGTCGATTCCACCTGAAAGCATAAGCATTGCTTTCCCGCTCGTTCCAACAGGCAATCCACCTGCACCTGCTACATCGGCACACGTAATATACGTTCCTTCTTCTCTCACTTCCACCCGAACGTCAATATCCGGATTATGAACGTCCACTGTTAAATTGTCCGTATTTCGTAAAATATGGCTGCCAAGTTCATAATTTAATTCATTGCTGTTAAGCGGGAATCGCTTATCTGCGCGTCTTGCCGATATTTTGAATGTCTTTCCTTCATACGGGAGTTCCTTAACAAAAGAAAGTGTCGCTTCTTTTATTTTTTCTAAATCACTTTCCGTTTTTAACGCTAAACTAAATGACTGAATACCAAAAACGTCCTTTAACCGTTCTATAATTGGTTCATGAGGTGCATCATTTAAACGAATATACATGCGATCGCGCGTTTCTTCAATGCGAATCGTTGGAAAATCTTTAAGCTTTTTTGCGATGTTTCGCTTCAAACGATAAATAAATTGTTTACGGTTTTTTCCTTTTGTTGACATCTCACCATAACGAATTAAAATACGGTCGTACTTCATCACATTTCCCTCGCTACTTCTTGTAATTTTTTTAGTGCATGTTTTATTGCTTCAATAATAAGTGATAATTGTCCACGATGATTTTCATACGACAAGCTGATTCGTATTGAACTTTCAGCCCGTTTCTGGTCTGCTCCCATCGCTAATAACGTCTTGCTCGGTGCCTTTTTGCGCGAAGAGCAAGCTGATGTGGTTGAAACATAAATTTGTTGCTTTTCTAATTCATGAACAAACACTTCTGATTTTAGACCATTTATAGAAAAATTAACAATATGCGGCGCTGAATGATCCACTGGTGTGTTCACTTGAATCCCTTCAATTTTAGATAGTTCGGCAATTAAAAGACGTTTCATTTCATTCAATTCTTGACGCGCTTTTTCATACTTTTCAAAAGCGAGTCGCAATGCTTTCGCCATCGCCACAATTCCAGCCACATTCTCCGTACCAGAACGAAGCTGCATTTCTTGAGCGCCACCTGCTAAAAGAGGCGATAACTTAACGCCTTCACGCACATATAAAATTCCTGCACCTTTTAAGCCATGAAATTTATGAGCTGACATCGTACATAAATCAATATTCGCTTTCTTAAAATCGAGCGGAACTTTCGTTACCCCTTGAACATGATCTACATGAAAGAAAATTTTAGGATACTTTTTTAATGTCGCTCCGATTTGCTCAATTGGTTGAATGGAACCAATTTCATTGTTTACGTGCATGATCGAAACGAGAATGGTATCCTCGCGAATCGCTTTTTCAACATCCTCAACAGAAACAATTCCTCGTTCGTCGACAGGCAAGTACGTCACTTCAAATCCGAGCTGTTCAAGCTGTTTGCATGCTTCTGCCACAGATGGATGCTCAATGCTCGTTGTGATGATATGGCGACCGCGATGACGATGTTGCCATGCAATTCCTTTAATCGCCATATTGTTGCTTTCCGTTCCGCCTGATGTGAAAATGATTTCCGTTGCTTTCACATGCAGCAAACGTGCAATTTGCTCACGTGCTTGGATCAATAATCGCTCTGCTTGCATTCCTAATTCATGTAACGAAGATGGATTGCCAAAATAATTCGTCGCAACCGCTGTAAATGATTCAAGCGCTTCTGGGAAAACTTTTGTTGTGGCACTATTGTCTAAATAAATCATGATTGCAAGCCTCCATTAAAAACAATGGTCATATAGAAATAGCCTTCTTAATATTATCACATTTTTTGCGAACTTATATTATCACACATTTTGCAAAAAAAGAAATAATCAAAGAATATTTAAAAAAGTTAAACTTTTTGTAAAAACAACAAAATTCCTATTTTGTATGATAGTATAGATAATGTCAAAAAGACATCGCAGGAGGTAGAACATGAATCGAACATTATCTTTAAAAGAAGTCGTTGCCATTGGTTTTATGTTATTTGCTCTATTTTTCGGCGCCGGCAATTTGATTTTCCCAACCGCTCTTGGCCAAGCTGCAGGAGAAAACGTTTGGAGCGCCATTGCTGGATTTATTACCACAGGAGTAGGACTACCGATTTTAGCCGTTAGTGCAATCGCTCGATCTGGAAGCGACTTACAATCCCTTGCAAGTCGCGCCCATCCATTATTTGGGGTTATTCTTACCGCAACCACGTATTTAGCCATCGGGCCTTTTTTCGGCATTCCACGCACGGGAACGGTTTCTTTCGAGATTGGAATTACACCTTTTCTTCCAGAAACCGTCGATCGATCAGCGATGATGGCGATTTATACCATCGCCTACTTTGCCTTGTCGCTTTGGCTCGCTCTCAATCCATCCAAATTGGTTGATCGCATCGGAAAACTATTGACACCGCTTTTATTGATTGGACTTGTTTTATTTTTTATGAAAAGCATATGGACGCCGATGGGACCTTTTCAAGCTCCAACCAAAGCGTATGCAGACGCTCCTTTTTTCAAAGGGTTCATTGAGGGATATTTAACAATGGATGCGATTGCCGCATTAGTATTTGGGATTATCGTCGTTAACGCCATTAAAGAAAAAGGCGTTTCCAATCATAAAACGGTGGCAAAACTTTGCATTCAATCAGGAATAGTGGCAGCGATCGGTTTAATATTCGTTTATTTCTCACTTGCATTTATTGGGGCTTCAAGCGTGGAAGCCATCGGATATAAACAAAATGGCGGAGAAATTATTAGTCAAGCGGCTACTCATTTGTTTGGACAAGCCGGAACCGTCATACTATCCATTGTCATTATGCTCGCATGTCTCACAACGTCAGTGGGTCTTTTATCTTCATGCGCGAGTTATTTTTCGAAAATTTCGCCAAAACTAAATTATAAAAAACTTGTCATATTGATAAGCATCTTTAGCGCACTGATTGCTAATGTTGGCTTAACACAATTGATTAAACTTTCGATCCCTGTGTTGATTACCCTTTATCCACTATCGATCGTTCTTGTTGCTCTTTCATTTTTACATGAGCATTTTCACGGCAGACAAGAGGTGTATATCGGAGCGTTGTTTAGCACATTCATCATTAGTATCGTTGAAGGATTCAACGCAGCCGGCATCGATGTCACGTTTATTTTACGTATATACAAAGCCGTTTTGCCGTTATTTGAACAAGGAGTTGGTTGGTTCATTCCTGCAATCATCGGTGGTTTAATCGGCTTTGCGATTGCGCAGTTGCGAATGAAATCAACACCTCAGCAACAACGAAAAATCGGATAAAAAACGAGTGAAAGGTTCTCCCCTTCACTCGTTTTCTTTTAGCAGCGCTTGAATGCGTTCAAAAGCGCCACGTTCAACTTGTTCAACCGCGGCAATCGCTTTCTGTAATGCAAGTTCGTACTCATAATTTCGGAATAACTGTTCGGCTTCTTCTAATTCTTCCGTCACCTCTGGATAGCGGCTACGATAGCGATTGCCATACTGGATCACTTTTTCCACTAATTCAGCTTGTTCAATCATTTCTTTCGTTTGCTCGCATATTTTTTGTACGAGTATCGTCGCTTCATCTAACGTTTGATTGACCGCTTCCATGTTCAACGGCTTCTCATCTAACTTTAACGAAACGCGAGTCAAACTTTCACGCGCTTCACCTAATTGAAGCGTATACGATTGCGGCAATCCTGGCAGCTTGCTCTTTTTAACAAGACGCAATGCTTCAGATAATCTTTTTTTCATTTCAGCTAACTTTTCACGAGCAGCTAATTCATCTTTACGCAGTGCATACAATAGATCGCGAAACTGCTTATGCTGTTCTTTCACCGCTTGGATTTGTGCCAATATTTCTTCTAACTCTTCTTGAACGAATGAATGTGCCAATCGTTCTTCTAACAGTTTCGTTTGAATGAGCATAAATCGCTTCATTAATTGCTGAACTTGTTTTTCGATTTGGCGATATTTTTCAAGGTCGCTTTGCGAAAGCTGGTAGCTTTGCTGCACAAATAACGTTTCATCTCGCGTTTCTTTCGTTTCTTCTTCTAATTGATAAAGCGTTTGCTCAATGTTTCCGATTTCGTTTTGGACGAATTGTTGAGCGAGCACTTCCTTTTCAAGCAAGTCGTACAACGTGTCTATATCATCTTTTATTTCGGCAAGCTCTTTTTGCGCTTCATGCAACGCTAACGTTTCAATAAGCATCATACAATGCTCTAATTTTTGACGAATTTCTTCCACTTCTTTTTCGATCGGAAGATGGTCTAAAATATATCCTTTTTCCAACATTTCACGGTAACCGTCTAAAATATTGTCTAATTGCGCTGGAATTTCTACTTGACAATCGCTTAGAAGAAGCGGAATTTGTTCAATTAGCTCGTTCAATTCATTTAACTCGTTATTTATGTAAAGCACAACTTCACGAGCAGCTAAATAGTTTCCCTCTTTTGTTAACTCTGTAAACTCATGAAATTTCTCCTGCAATTCGTTTACGCGCTGTTCCAACGACATTTCTGCATTGCCAAATGAATGACGATGGGTGAGCAACGCTTTTTTTACTTGTCGATACAGTTCCTTCAATTGTTCAATTTCCGTGCGGTTTTTTTCCTCGCTGCCGATCAATTCTTGAAGCTCAACAAGAATTTGCTGGATTTCCTCTTCGATTTTCCTTAACTGCTGTTCCGTTTTTAAAAGTTCGGCTTTCGCTTTCACAAAACGATATTTGACAATTTCTTCTTCAATGTCGATCAATTTTTCCTCAATGTCCGGCAACTTTACGGCTACAATTTCATCCCACTCGTTGCGCCATCGTTCAAATAATTGCTCCGTTTCTCCCATCAAGTTTAACGATTTTACTTTTGACAATTCTTCAGGGACTGGGCGATTCATCAACGCAATCTTCCATTCTTCTAACCGATCAATTTGTTTATACAACCGCTTTCGATAAATGTAGCTATATGTAATTACTCCAGCAATCAGGAGCAAGATCATAATCACCAATTTCATAATAAGCCTCCTTGCTGTCCTGTTCATAAAATTCAATATGAGAAGGCATTTTTCTTTTCAATGATTTTATGATACCATGTTAACAACATTTTTTGAGCAAAAATTTTAATTTTTTTTCCAAAAAAACTTGATTTTTGTCGTATTTCATCTTTTTTTATCGAATATCCCCATCCCTTCGCGCAATATAAGGAGGTTTTCAAATGAGAGACGGTCATATCCATACGCCTTTTTGTCCTCATGGGAGCCAAGATTCGTTTGAACAATACATTGAACGTGCCATTGAGCTCGGATATACAGAAATTTCTTTTACCGAACACGCACCTCTCCCGGAAGGATTCATAGATCCCACCCCTTATCAAGATAGCGCAATGCGAAGAAGTGAACTAGAGTCGTACTTATCAATTTTGAACACGTTAAAAAAGAACTACCATTCCAACATTCAAATCCATATTGGTCTAGAGATCGATTTTATTGTCGGTTATGAAGAAAAAACCAAAAAATTTTTAGACGAATTTGGTCCGTATCTCGATGACAGCATTTTATCCGTCCATTTTTTAAAAAAAGACAACCGTTATTTTTGCCTTGATTACAGCGCGCAAATGTTTGGAGAAATCATCAATCTATTTGGATCGGTAGAAAACGTGTACGAAGCTTATTATGATACCGTGCTAACGTCGATTCAAACCGATCTCGGCGCTTATAAACCGAAGCGAATCGGTCATATCACGCTCGTTCATAAATTTCAAAAAAAATACCCTTGCGCCAAACCGATGCGCGAAAAAATTTTGCTTATTCTTGATGAAATGAAAAGGCGGCAATTAGAACTTGACTATAATGGCGCAGGTGTCAATAAACCGCTTTGTCAAGAACCTTATCCGCCAAATTGGGTTATCGTCGAAGCGAAAAAACGGAACATTCCGCTCGTCTATGGATCGGATGCTCACCGCGCTTGCGACTTACACCAAGGAATCGAAAAGATGATTGATTTGACATAATCCAATGATGCTTTTACAATAATTTCTAACATTTCATGAATAAAGGAGCGATGTTTCTTGTTTCATGTTCAAGCTTATACAGGGACAAAAGAAGAAAATTATGAACTTGTCATTAAACAGCTTGAAGCCTTAATTTCAGGGGAAAAGAACATCATTGCCAACTTGGCCAATGCTGCCGCCTTACTCAATCAGTTTCTAGACAATATCAACTGGGTCGGTTTTTATTTGACAGAAGGGGATGAACTTGTTTTAGGACCGTTTCAAGGGCTCCCCGCTTGCGTCCGAATCCCATTTGGAAAAGGGGTATGCGGCACCGCTGCGCAAAACAAACGAACTGAGCGAGTAGCGGACGTACACTTGTTTCCTGGACATATTGCCTGCGATGCTGCTTCACAATCTGAAATCGTTGTTCCGATGCTCAAGGACGACACAGTCATCGGCGTGCTTGATATCGATAGTCCTATAAAAAATCGCTTTGATGAAATCGACGAGCAGTATTTAGAAAAATTCGTAAAAACGTTAGTCCATCATCTTTACATATAAAAAAGAGGCTGGTCATAACCGCCTCCTTTTTAATACTCTTGAACAACCACGCGATTTTTTCCTGTTCTTTTCGCTGTATACAACGCCTCATCAGCACGATTAAATAACTCTTTGACCGAATCTGAACGATTCTTTTTCCAATATGAAACACCACACGAAATCGTGACAGGCGGGTTTGTTTGCTCTCTTACTTTTTGAACGAGACGATTGGCAATGGAAATCCCTGCATTTAACGATACTTTCGGCAAGTAAACAGCGAGCTCTTCTCCTCCCCAGCGCGCACCAATATCATTTTCACGAATATTCGCTTTAATGATATTGGCAACTTGAATAATAATTTCATCTCCGATCTGATGTCCGTACGTATCATTGATCTTTTTAAAATTATCAATATCAATTAAAATAAACGTCCCCAATCCATCTTCTTCCATCGACCGTTTAATACGCTCATCCAAGTAATGCCGTGCATATAAATTTGTCAGACGATCGGTGATGACCATTCTCTCAAGCTCTTCGCGAAGCACTGCGTTTGTAAACGCAAGGGTAGAATGATGAATTAATGATTGAAGCAACTTAAACATATCAAAAGAAAAATGGTACGCCTCGCGATGAAGAACAATGGCCACTCCTTTCATCATTCCGCGCATCATCGGAACAGCCATCAGTGAACGAAAAACGACTCCACTTTGCACATTAATTTTTGCATCGCCTAAAAACAGTGTATCACGCGAACATTGAATTCGATGCAATACAAAATCAATGTATGCTTTGGCATCTCGAGAATGAAAAAACGGTGTACTTCCAGGCAATATCTTTCGTTCGTTCCCTTGAATCATCACAAAGCCGACTTCTTCAGCTGCAAAAGAAGTTTTAATTTTTTCAACCATAAACTGCAATGCATCTTGGAAACGCAAATTCGTATTTAAGTGATGAATCGTTTCATTAATAAGTTGCAAATCAGCGACTAATCGCTTTGATTGTTCATATAACTTTGCGTTTTCTAAAGCACTTCCTGCCGTATTGGCCAGCAAAGAAATAAAACGAATTTCACTTTTTGGCAAAACCATAATCGTTGGAGCAATCATTTCAATGACTCCGTAAATCCCTTGCGCTCCTTTAATCGGCGCATAAATAATAGACTTCTTGCTTGCCAAGGAATCTTCTAGCTGAATTTGCCCTGTCACGTATGCCTGCATGGCTCCCATATGTTCATCTTCATTTTCATATGAAAGAAGCTTAATCGGCAAATCGCGATGAGTGCTGCTATCGTGTGAAAGAAATAAATGGCAAGTAAACGACGGATACACTTCTTTTAACGTGCGAACAATTTCTTCAAGCACGTCGTCAATGTTCATGGATGAGTGAATCTTTGTTGCCGCTCGATGCAATTGTTCATATCGTTTCTCTTCATTTAAAATTTGTGAAATTTTTCTGATTTTGTTGAAAATTTTCGAAAAATCTTTTTGGATTTTTCCAATAAACTCATCCCTAATGAACCAATCTTCAGGAAATTGAAAGCGGATTAATCCTAAAGAATCTTCTGAAAAATACAAACTGAACTGAACCGTTTTTGTTCCATCTCCATTCTCCGTAACGAGCACTTCATCTAACCCCTTTTTCAGTCGTTCGTCAAAAGGGATTCCATATCGTTCAGGATTTGACTGAATGGAACGATTGGTTGTCGCTTCTGGGTGAAAGATCTTTTTTAGCGGATTTAATAAATAAAATGTGACTTCAAGGAGCTTAAACTCTTCTTTTAAAAGAACAATCACTGCTTGCATCACGCGAGAAAGGTCACTAAAATCTTTTTCACCTAAAAACCAATCAAAAAGCTTTTGCTTAAAAGATGCATACATATCGTGCTCTTGAACATTCATTTTTTCCACTCACCCGCACATAATTCCTCTCTTTTTATGACTATATACATAAAAAAATGATATTTTTTGTCATATTTATAAATCAGATGACCTATCTCATTATATCATATCACATTCTCTTGCCTAAATACTATATATAAAAAAATGTTGACTATGACGTTAAAAAAAACTATAATACCCTTTGTGTAAAATATTGCAGCCTTTGTGCTCACATTTATATGCTCATTTTGTTCCCCTTTAGAAGTGTTTTCTTCTAAATGGCGGTGTATCGTGTAACTCTCTGCTGCTAGAGCGAGGATACATGAAAACAAAATGGCTATAATTGGTGAAGCACGACTGTTTTTATTTTACCAAAAATAAAAACAAAGGAGGAGCATTCATGGCTCGTTATACAGGTCCAATGTGGAAAATTTCACGCCGCCTTGGTATTTCTCTAAGCGGTACAGGTAAAGAGCTTCAAAAACGTCCTTACCCACCAGGTCAACATGGTCCAGGTCAACGCAGAAAACTTTCTGAGTACGGTTTACAATTACAAGAAAAACAAAAACTTCGCCATATGTACGGAGTAAACGAACGTCAATTCCGCAAAACGTTCGAAGAAGCTGGCAAAATGCCTGGTAAACACGGCGAAAACTTCATGATTCTTCTTGAGTCTCGTTTAGATAACCTTGTTTACCGTTTAGGCTTTGCTCGCACTCGCCGTCAAGCTCGTCAATTGGTAAACCATGGCCATATTTTAGTTGATGGCAATCGCGTTGACATCCCATCTTATCGCGTAAAACCTGGTCAAACAATCTCTGTTCGCGAAAAATCTCGCAATCTTCAAGTGATTAAAGAAGCTCTTGAACTAAATAATTTCGTGCCTGACTATTTAACTCTTGACGCTGAAAAATTAGAAGGTACGTACACTCGTTTACCTGAACGCTCTGAATTACCTGCGGAAATCAACGAAGCATTAATCGTTGAGTTCTATTCTCGTTAATCAAAAACATCCCCTCTCGCGATGGAGAGGGGATGTTTTTTAGTATTTAATTAAATAATATTTCTTTTTCCCGCGCCGAATGATCGTGAATTTTCCATCAAGACGATCTTCGTGTGTGAGCACTTTGTTCACATCTTGCACGCGTTCTCCGTTTACATAAATCGCGCCGTTTGTGATATCTTCGCGCGCTTGACGCTTCGAAGGACAAATTCCACTCATCACAAGCAACTCTAAAAGCGCAATTTCTTGTTCGCTACATTCATATGAAGGCACATCTTTAAAGCCTTGTTCAATTTCCTTCGCCGTTAGCTGAGCAACGTTTCCGCTGAAAAGCGCTTCAGAAATTTTGATCGCTTGTTCGAGCGCTGCTTCACCGTGAACCAAACGCGTCATTTCAGCTGCTAATGCTTTTTGTGCTGCCCGCTTTTCTGGCGCTTCAAGCGTTTGCTTTTCTAATTCATTAATTTCCTCATGTGATAAGAACGTGAAATATTTTAAATATTTCACAACATCACGATCATCCGTATTAATCCAAAATTGATAAAACTCATACGGTGTTGTTTTTTCTGGATCAAGCCATACAGCTCCGCCTTCTGTCTTTCCGAATTTTGTTCCATCTGCTTTTGTCACAAGGGGAACAGTCATTCCATATGCCTTTGCATCCTCTTCTGTTTTACGAATGAGCTCTAATCCCGCGGTAATGTTCCCCCATTGATCACTGCCACCAATTTGCAGCTTGCATCCGTACATTTGATATAGTTTTAAAAAGTCGTACGATTGTAAAATCATATAGCTAAACTCAGTAAATGAAATTCCTGTCTCTAGGCGTGACTGAACAGATTCTTTTGCCAGCATATAGTTCAATCCAAAATGTTTGCCGACGTCACGTAAAAATGTAATGACATCTAAAGAACCAATCCATTCATAATTGTTTGCGATAATCGCTGGATTCTCTTCTCGTTCAAAATCAAGAAAGCGCGCCAGTTGTTCTTTAATGCGCTCACTGTAATGAGCAACCGTTTCTTTTTCATTCAGTTTTCGTTCTGCTTTTTTGCCGCTCGGATCCCCGATTAATCCGGTCGCCCCACCGACAAGAGCAATCGGTTGATGTCCTGCTTGCTGGAAACGACGCAACATTAAAATCGGTAACAAATGACCGATATGCAAGCTATCTGCCGTTGGGTCAAAACCACAATACACTTTCACTTTTTCCTCGGATAGCAACTTAGCTAGTCCTTCTTCATCCGTCACCTGATTAATGAGTCCGCGAAATTGTAAGTCTTTTAAAAGTTCCATGCTTACCACCCCTCCATTTTGTTAAATAAAAAAACTCGCCCCAATACGAAGGGACGAGTTGTAATCGCGGTACCACCCTACTTAGAGAACAAGACGTTCTCTCACTCATTGAGATAACGGTTTTCACCGTCTTTTGCTACTTGGCCAAGCCGTTCACAAAAGATGCTCCAGGACGTAATTCATGTTTATCTTTGCGCTGATTCGCACCAACCATCAGCTCTCTGAAAGCAGGGAGATAAACACTACTTCTTCCCTTCATCGCCCATTTATTCATATGTCGATATAACATCTTTTATCATAAATTCCTATCCATTGTCAAACCTTTCAACAAAAATAAACAAAATCCCATTTTATTAGACAAATTTATGGTATAATATGGTTTAAACATGTTAACGAAAAGAGGGGCAAGATGAAAAGATATCTAGAGGAAATTCAGATGGCTAGAGTATATGCGATGTTTGCGGTGTTATTTGTTCATGTTACTTCACTTGGTTTTGCCAAAACATCGCCAGATTCATTTGTTTTTCCCTTTTATGTACTGCTCAATGTATTAGGAAAAATCGGAGTCCCTACATTCCTTTTATTAAGTAGTCTTGTTTTATTTTACACATACTATGAAAAGCCAATCAACCGAGTTACTATACAAAAATTTTATAAAAATCGCTTATTGTATATTCTTGTACCTTATCTATCCTTTTCTGTGATTTATTTTTTTGTTAAATTTTTTCTCGATCATGCACCAGTTTCTTTTAACGATTTCATCATTCAATTAAGCAAATCGATTGCATTCGGAACGGCTTATACTCATTTGTATTTTATTGTCATCCTTCTTCAGTTCTATCTCATTTTTCCGTTTTTGCTTTGGTTATTTCAACGTTATCCCTTTTTTAGAAAACATGCGATTTGGATCGGAATTCTTGTTCAGTTTCTTTGGGTTTATACAAACATGAATTATTTGCAAACCCCAAGAAAAGCGAGTATTCTCTTTTCGTATGCCTCGTTCTGTTTGACTGGCGCGTATTTAGCCATTTATTACGAAAGAATCTACAATTGGATAAAAGATATCAAGAGAAGCATTCACTATATTGTTGTGAACTTTATTTTATTTGGGTTTGTTTGGGGAATTTACTCTTTTCTCATTTATGACATTCAAACAAAACGTCTAATCGTTTCATCGTTGGTTCATGAAGTATTTTGGAGTGGATTTGGATTGATCAGTGCAACTTTTATTTTGACATTATCTATCTTATCATATGAACAGATTTCATCCAAGTCGAAAAAACATTTCTTAGAATTAGGGGAGTTATCATTCGGTATTTTCATGATCCATCCTCTCATTTTATTAGTCATGAGACAACTATTATCAAGCGGATCTCCTTTCGTTTTCCATTCTTGGCAAATCATTTCGGCTGTCGTCATGTATTTTGCAAGTTATTATATTGTAAAATGGATTTTACTTTATGTGCCACATTCATGGATTTTATTTGGAAAAAGCTCGTTAAAAAACATGCTCATTCATCATTAAAAACCATTTTTGTTGCTGATCGGAGGATGCTATGAATAAAAAATGGAATCGACCTTCCCTTCAGAAAATAATACATCATTTACGCATTACATACGAAGTTTTTTGGAATTTATTTTTAATTTTTATCGTTGTCGGAATTTGTCTCTTTAGTTTTGCCTTCGGCGTGGGAGCAGGCTATTTTGCTTCGCTTGTGAAAGATGAGAAGCCCCTCCCTTACAAAGAAATGAAAAGAGACATTTACAACTATGAGGAGACAACTCATATTTATTTTGCCAACAATCAATATCTCGGTCATTTTCGTTCAGATTTAGAGCGAGATGAAGTCAAACTAGACGAAGTTTCGCCTCACCTCGTTCATGCCGTCATCGCTACAGAGGATGAACATTTTTATGAACATAAAGGGGTTGTTCCCAAAGCAATTATTCGTGCATTATATCAAGAAGCGACCAACTCCGCTATGCGAAGCGGCGGAAGCACATTAACACAGCAACTTGTAAAAAATCAAATTTTAACGAACGAAGTGTCCTTTGAACGAAAAGCAAAAGAAGTATTGCTGGCATTGCGGCTTGAAAAGTTTTTCTCTAAAGAAGAAATTTTAGAAGCGTACTTAAACGTTGTTCCGTTTGGGAGAAACGCATCCGGGCGGAATATTGCTGGCATTCAAGCAGCAGCAAAAGGAATTTTTGGTGTCAATGCGAAAGATTTAACGTTGCCGCAGGCTGCTTTTTTAGCTGGGTTGCCACAAAGCCCATTCCGCTACACGCCTTTTACAAGCGATGGAGAAGTAAAAGATGATCTGTCTCCTGCTCTCAACCGAATGAAAACGGTATTAACACGAATGAAAAAAGCAGGCTACATTTCAGACAAAGAATATAAAGAAGCATTGCAATATGATATTACCAAGGATTTCATTTCTTCTTCTCCTTCACCAATTGAAAAATATCCTTGGCTTACATTCGAAATTGAACGCCGAGCAAAGAACATTTTTATCGATCTTCTTGCCAAAAAAGACGGTTATGAAAAAAAAGATTTATTGTCCAATCAAAATTTATATAACGAATATGTCAAAAAGGCAGAAAAACAGTTGCGACAAAACGGTTATACCATCTATACAACCATCGACAAAGATATTTACGAGCGAATGCAAGCGGTCGTTGAAAAATATCCTTATTTCGGCAGCGATATTACCGTTCGTAAAAGGGATGAAAAGACAGGACAGTTCATATCTGTACGCGAACCTGTCGAGGTTGGAGCGATGCTCATCGAAAATAAGACTGGGAAAATTATTAGTTTTGTCGGCGGAAGAGATTATAAACGTCAACAGTTAAATCACGCAACACAAGCGTACCGCTCAAATGGTTCAACGATGAAGCCGTTACTCGTTTATGCCCCAGCGATGGAAATGGGAGTTGTCCAACCTGGGTCAGTCGTTCCGGATATTGATCTGGAAATTCGTACATCAAAAGACGTGTATAGACCGAAAAACGCAGATGGCAAAACACATGGGTTAACGTCGATTCGCTATGCGTTGCAAAGGTCATATAACATCCCGGCTATTCGCACGTACATGCGCATTATTGACCAACGCCCTGTCTCGTATTTAGAGAAAATGGGCTTTACAAGTTTAACCCAAGAGGATGCGACAATTCCATCATTGGCGCTTGGAGCGTTAACAAAAGGTGTGACCGTTGAAGAAAATGTGAACGCTTACGCTACTTTTGCAAATGGCGGAACATTTATTGACGCCTACTTGATCGAAAAAATTGTCGATAAAAATGGAAACATCGTCTACGAACATAAAAGTCAACCTGTCGACGTGTTTTCACCGCAAACCGCTTATTTAACGATCGATATGATGCGCGATGTCATTCGTAACGGAACGGCGTCTTACTTGAAAGGGAAATTAAAATTTTCCGCCGATTGGGCGGGAAAAACAGGAACGGGACAAGATACAAAAGACGCTTGGTTTGTCGCTACAAATCCAAATGTGACATTTGGCATTTGGATGGGGTATGATACACCAAAACCTTTAGAAAACCGCTATAAAGGATTAACATACGGACAGCGCAACTTGCTTCTTTGGGCGCAATTGATGAACGCTGCGTACGATGTTCGCCCAGAACTCATCGCTCCAAAAGAACGATTTAACATGCCAGGTGGAATTGTTCGCCGTTCTTATTGTGCTATTTCAGGATTGCTTCCATCCGATTTATGCGTAAAACACGGATTAGTTAAAAACGATTTATACAATGCAAAATTCGTTCCAAGAAAAGTAGATTCCTATTTGTTAAGCAGTACGTTTGTTGAAATAAATGGAAAACGTTATATCGCACTTCCTTCAACACCAAAAGAGTTTACAAAGGAAGGAGTGATGATTGACGAAACGCTATTGGAAGAATGGGGAATTCAACACTTAAACGATTTTAGCAAGCTCATTCCGCAACGCGAACAATGGGGGCAAGTGCTTGTCGCTAAAAAATTAGAAGAAAACGGAAAGAAACCGGATCCCCTTTCGTTAAAGCTGAAAGGAAACACTCTTAGTTGGAATCAACATGATGAGCAAGACGTCATTGGCTATCGTTTGTATCGCGCTGATTTTGATGGTGCTCCATTCCGTGTTATTGCTTCCATTCAAGCAGGCCAATCTTTATCGTTTACCGACTCATCTCTAAACGGAATTTACTATGTAACCGCTGTCGATATTGGGGGATTAGAATCGAATCCATCAAACATTGTACGGAAAACCCAACAATCGAGCACCATTCCTTTACCAGAACCTGTCGAACCACAAAAAGAGCCCAAACAGCAACAAAATCCTGAACAACAAGAATCTGAGCAGCAATAAAGGGATTTGCCAAGCGCAAATCCCTTTTCACATTAATCCTCCATAGTCGATAAATCCCCTGTTGGCAAGTTCAACTCCCACGCTTTTAAGACGCGGCGCATAATCTTTCCGCTTCGCGTTTTCGGTAACTTGTCGCGAAATTCAATTTCACGCGGCGCAGCATGTGCAGCCAATCCTTTTTTGACGAAGTTTCGAATATCTTCAATTAATTCTTCGGAAGGCTCGTACCCATCGCGAAGAGAAATGAACGCTTTAATAATCTCACCGCGCACCGGATCTGGCTTTCCGATTACCCCTGCTTCGGCAACGGCAGGATGTTCGACTAGTTTACTTTCCACTTCAAACGGACCGACGCGTTCACCCGCTGTCATAATGACATCATCGACTCGCCCTTGGAACCAGAAATATCCATCTTCATCCATATAGGCAGAATCCCCAGACACATACCAGTCACCTGGCAAGAAATACGACTCATATTTTTGCGGATTGTTCCAAATCGCGCGCATCATTGATGGCCAGCCTTTTTTGATTGCTAAGTTTCCCATTCGATATGGCGGAAGCTCATTTCCTTGATCATCGACAATTGCTGCTTTAACGCCTGGAATCGGTTTCCCCATCGATCCCGGCTTAATTTCCATACACGGATAGTTACAAATCAGTTGGGCTCCTGTTTCTGTCATCCACCACGTATCATGAATGCGACAATTAAACACTTTCATTCCCCAGCGCACAACTTCTGGATTCAATGGTTCACCGACGCTTAAAATATGGCGCAACGAACTTAAATCAAATTTCTTGACAAGCTCGTCCCCTGCACCCATCAACATACGAAACGCCGTTGGAGCGCTATACCATACGGTAACACCGTAGTCTTCAATCGTTTTATACCACGTTTCTGGATTAAAGCGACCGCCAAGAATGACGTTCGACGCTCCGCAAAGCCACGGACCAAAAATGCCGTAGGATGTTCCTGTTACCCAACCTGGGTCTGCCGTGCACCAGTATACGTCATCTTCTTTTAAGTCTAATACCCATTTTGCTGTCTGATAATGTTGAATCATCGCATTGTGGACATGCAATACCCCTTTTGGCTTTCCAGTGGAACCAGAAGTGTAATGCAAAATCAAACCGTCTTCACGGTCCACCCATTCAATATCAAAATGTTTGCTTGCCGCCTGCATCCGCTTTTTCAAATCAAAAAACGGCCCTTCTTCCTTAATGTCTTCGCCGACTAAAAACACATATTTTAACGCTGGCAATTCATCAACAGGAACGCGCGGAAGAAGCTCAGGGGTCGTAATAAGCACTTTCGCTTCGCTATCCTCCAGACGATCGCGCACCGCTACTTCCATAAACGCTTCAAAAAGCGGACCGACAATCGCACCTAGTTTAATGGTCCCTAACACAGAAAAGTATAGTTCTGGAGAACGCGGCATAAAAATAAAAACACGATCTCCTTTTTCAACATTCGCTACTTCTTTTAATACGTTTGCTACTTTATTCGAAAACTCTTTCATTTCTTTAAACGTATACTTTTCTTCCCTTGTTGCATCACGGTAATAAAGCGCCACTTTGTTTTTGCGAAACGTTTCGACATGGCGGTCGATCGCTTCATATGCCATGTTCACTTTTCCTGTTTCATACCAAGAAAAATTTTTTTCTGCTTCTGACCAATCAAATGTTTTGTACGTCTCTTCGTAGTTTTTCAAATTGAAATCCCCTTGAATGACTGGTAGCGCTTCCACTTTTATCATTCCCAAACTCCCCCTTGTGTAAAGTCTTTACATTTGTATTATATTATAACATTGTCAATTTCTCAATTTTTAAAAAATTTAAATTTGTATATATTGTGAAAACGCTTTAAATTTTATTTTTTTATGTATAATGGAAATAAGATCATATGTAGGTGGTGAATGAATGGAACATAAAAAAACATATAACGCCAAACAGTTAAAAACACCGAAAGGAACGCTCATTATTGAAGGTCCCATTCCGCCAGAAAAATTAGCGAGCTACGAATTTCATCATGACTTAACCGCCTTTCGCCAGCCAGAACAACAGCATAAAGCGCTCATTGAAATCGCAGCTCTTCCTGAAGGAAGAATCATCATTGCTCGACACGGTCAAACCATTGTTGGATATGTTACCTTTTTATATCCAGATCCTCTTGAAAGATGGTCGCAAGGAAATATGGACAATTTAATTGAGCTAGGCGCCATTGAAGTCATCCCCGATTTCCGCGGATATGGCGTCGGGAAAAACTTACTAATCGTAGCGATGATGGATGATGCGATGGAAGACTATATCATTATTACAACGGAATATTACTGGCATTGGGACCTAAAAAGAACAGGGCTAAATGTATGGGAGTATCGAAAAGTAATGGAGAAAATGATGAATGCAGGGGGACTTGTTTGGTATGCGACGGATGACCCAGAAATTTGTTCGCATCCAGCCAATTGTTTAATGGCTCGAATCGGCAAACGTGTCGATCAAGAATCCATTCAAAAGTTTGACCGACTTCGCTTTATGAATCGGTTTATGTATTAACAGACAAGGGGGATGGGAAAATGATTGTTGAGCAAATTATGAAAACGAATGTCATTACATTAAAAGCATGGAATACAATCGCCGATGCAATGAACATCGTAAAGCAAAAAAAAATTCGTCATCTTCCAATCATCGATGATGAAAACCATGTCATTGGCATTGTAACCGATCGTGATCTCCGCGATGCAAGTCCGTCCATTTTCCATGCAAATGAACATTTAGAAGACTTGCAAAAACCGCTTAGCACCATTATGAAAACAAATGTCATCACTGGACATCCGCTTGACTTTGTCGAAGAAATTGCTGCACTCTTTTACGAGCACCGCATTAGCTGTTTGCCCATTGTGAAAGAACAAAAACTCGTTGGCATCGTGACAGAAACCGACTTGTTGTACACGCTCGTACAATTAACTGGCGCTCATCAGCCGGGATCACAAATTGAAGTAAAAGTGCCGAATCGAGCAGGAATGCTTAGTGAAGTTGCCTCTGTTTTTCAAAAAAGAAATATCAACATTTCGAGCGTGCTCGTTTATCCTGATCAAGACGAACGTTACAAAATTCTCGTTTTCCGCATTCAAACGATGAACCCGATGGCGATTATTTCTGATTTACGAACAGAAGGTTACCACGTTTTATGGCCGAACCTGCCGGGGGTTTCATCATGAGCAAAAACAGCGTATTCGTCTACTCTGATGCATTTCAAACATATAAATTCCACGATCGCCATCCCTTTAATCAATTACGTGTCAAATTGACATACGATTTATTGCGAAAAATAAACGCGCTTGACGATGCGCAAATTGTTGAACCGCGCATGGCAACCGATGAAGAACTAGCTCTTGTGCACGATCGCGATTATATCGAAGCTGTAAAAATGGCAGGAAAGGGGAAACTCTCTGAAGAAGTCGCCTTAAATTACGGCCTCGGTACAGAGGATACACCCATTTTTCCAAATATGCACGAAGCGAGCGCTTTGCTCGTTGGCGGAACGCTTACAGCGGTCGATTATGTGTTATCTGGAAAAGCGAAGCATGCGTTAAGTTTAGGCGGCGGACTTCATCACGGTTTTCGAGGCAAAGCCTCAGGATTTTGCATCTACAACGACAGTTCTGTCGCGATTAAGTATATTCAAGAAAAATATCAGCTTCGCGTCCTCTACGTGGATACAGATGCCCATCATGGCGATGGCGTTCAGTGGACGTTTTATGATGATCCAAACGTCTGTACATTTTCCATTCACGAAACAGGCCGTTATTTATTTCCTGGAACAGGAAACGTTAATGAACGCGGACAAGGAAAAGGATACGGTTATTCTTTTAACATTCCTGTCGACGCTTTTACTGAAGATGAATCATGGCTCGATGCTTATACGCAGGCGTTGCGCGAAATTGCCGATTTCTTCAGACCAGATGTCATCTTAACCCAAAACGGTGTAGACGCTCATTATTACGATCCGCTTACTCACTTATCAACCACAATGCGCATCTATCGCGAAATTCCAAAACTTGCGCATGAAATCGCTCATCAATATTGCGACGGACGTTGGATTGCCGTCGGTGGTGGCGGGTACGACATTTGGCGGGTCGTTCCGCGCGCTTGGGCGTTGCTCTGGCTTGAAATGACTGAACAATCAAACATTTCTGGACCTTTACCGAAAGAATGGATTGATGAGTGGCAAAAGCATTCTCCAGTTCCGCTCCCAACGGAATGGGACGATCCAGATGATTTATATCCGCCTATTCCACGTAAAGCTGAAATTACGGAAAAAAATGCGCAAACTGTGATGAAAGCACTTCAACCAATTCGAATCAACAAACAAAAGCTGAATTTATTGTAAAACAAAAGAGGCTTTTTGAAAGCCTCTTTTTACTTTTACTTCGTCGATTCACGGTATTCAATTCGGTGTGGCAAAACAACGATGTGGTTATCGACACGTTCTTTATTCATATATTTTGTAAGAAGGCGCATCGCGACAGCTCCAATATCATACATTGGTTGAACAACCGTCGTTAACTTTGGACGAACCATCGTCGCTAAACGCGTATTATCAAATCCGACCACTTCTAGCTGTTCTGGAATATTTACACCACGATCTTGCGCACCATGAATGACTCCGAGCGCCATTTCATCTGTACCAACAAAAATGGCAGTTGGCTGTTCAGCTAATTCCGCAATCTTTTCATAAGCCTCTATTCCAGAATCGTATGTGTAGTCTCCTTCGACAATCAATTGTTCATCGTAAACAATTCCTGCTTCTTCTAATGCCCGGCGATAACCAGCCAGTTTTTTCAAACCATTGATCGGATCGTTCAATGGCCCTGTTACGTAGGCAATTCGTTTATGTCCTTTATCAATCAACATTTTTACCGCATCGTATGCTGCTTGTTCATAATCAATATTCACAGACGGAATGATGTTATTTTTTTCGATTGTCGCCGCTAATACGATCGGAACAGGCGATTTTTTAAATTCTTCCACATGCTCCTCGGTAATATCTCCGCCCATAAATAAAATACCATCTACTTGTTTTGCGAGCATTGTGTTTAATAAGTGCAATTCCTTGTCTTTATTTTGGTCGGAGTTGCTTAAAATAATGTTATATTTGTACATCGTAGCGATATCTTCGATTCCTCGAGCCATTTCGGCAAAGAAGATGCTCGAAATATCAGGAATGATGACACCAACAGTTGTCGTTTTTTTGCTCGCAAGCCCTCTCGCAACCGCATTTGGACGATAACCTAATCGTTCAATAACTTCCAATACCTTTTTTCGCGTTGATGGTTTGACGTTTGGATTGCCATTCACCACTCGCGAAACCGTTGCCATTGACACATTGGCTTCACGTGCCACATCATAGATCGTTACATTCATCGTATGTACACTCCTTTTTTTCTTATTTTTCATCTATTATCAATCGGCGATTCGCATATACAACAAATTTATGTAGAAATATGATACGATACATTATAGGCAATAAGCAACGTTTTCACAAATAATTTGCAAATGTTTTCATAAATTTAGATGAAAAAAGCTGACTAGCTCGATTACATGACAGCAATGAGCTCAGTCAGCTTCCTTTGATTCATTTATGCTCTTACCATTTGTTTTTGAAAAGCTTTTAATTCCTCCATAAATTCATGGAACTGTTCAATATCCATCTGCTGAGCGGAGTCGGATAGTGCAACAGCTGGATCAGGATGCACTTCAGCCATGACGCCGTCCGCACCGATGGCCAATGCTGCTTTTGCGCACGGCAATAATAAATCTCTTCTTCCTGTCGAATGCGTTACATCCACCACAACAGGTAAATGCGTTTCTTTTTTCAAAATTGGAACAGCGGAAATGTCAAGCGTATTGCGCGTCGCTTTTTCATATGTGCGAATGCCGCGTTCGCACAAAATAATTTGACCATTTCCTTGTGACATAATGTACTCGGCCGCATTGATAAGCTCTTCAATCGTTGCCGCTAAACCGCGTTTCAATAGCACAGGTTTATTCACTTGACCTGCTGCTTTTAACAGCTCGAAGTTTTGCATGTTGCGTGCTCCGATTTGGATCACGTCAATATAATCTAACGCTTTTTCAATATCGGCTGGAGTGACAATTTCACTAATAACCGCTAAATCAAATTCATCGGCAATTCGTTTTAAAATTTTTAACCCTTCTAGCCCTAATCCTTGGAAATCGTAAGGAGATGTACGCGGTTTATATGCTCCCCCACGCAACAACTTTAATCCATGCTGTTTGATTGCTTTCGCTACCTCAGCCACTTGCTCGTAGCTTTCAACGGCGCATGGCCCCATGATAAAATATTGCTTGCCATCACCGATTTTTTCGCCTTTTACATCAACAATCGTATTTTCTGGTTTTTTCTTGCGTGAAACGAGCAGCGCTTTACGATGGTCATCTTCTTGCAACTCTAATCCTGCCTTGAAAATCTCTTTAAAAATATGTTTTAATGTCGCCGTTTCAAACGGCCCATCATTATGTTCAAGAATTAAATCAAGCATTTTTCTTTCGCGAACCGGATCATAAAAATACGTCCCTTGCGCATCTTTAATTTTTCCGATTTCTTGGACAAGTCGACCGCGCTCGTTAATCAGTTTTAACAACTGCAAGTTCAACTCGTCAATCTTTGCCCTCAATTCATCTAATCGTTCGTTGCTCATCGATCTCATCCTTTCTTTATATATGCTGAAAAATATGGTACATTTCTATATAATTAGAGATTATTATAAACGAAATGGATAAACTTGTCACCCCTTTATTTATTAAACGCTTTTAAGCGATAAAGCATTTTATGATTCTTTAAAAAAGAAGGTGAGGCGTTCTTGATTTTCGCATTAGACATCGGTACTCGCTCAGTAGTTGGAATTATTTTAAAGGAAGAAGAGGGACATTATCAAGTAATAGATATCGTCATCAAAGAACATGAGGAACGCGCCATGCTAGATGGGCAAATTCATGACGTGCTAGCCGTCGCCCAAGTCATCACTGACATTAAACAAACATTAGAAGAAAAACATGGCCCGCTTAAGCGAGTATGCGTTGCCGCAGCAGGACGAGCGTTAAAAACAGAAAAAGCAAAAATATCCATTTCGATTGTTGGAAAGCCGCTGCTTACAAAAGAAGATGTCACTTATTTGGAATTAGCCGCTGTACAGCAAGCACAAGCTTCCCTTGCCGCTCAGTCGACAACAGAAAAAAGCCATCATTATTATTGCGTCGGCTACTCAGTCGTTCGTTATGAAATTGACGGTGAAGAAATCGGCAGTCTCATTGACCAACAAGGAGAAGAGGCAAGCGTGGAAGTCATTGCGACGTTTTTACCGAAGCTTGTCGTCGAGTCGCTAATGGCTTCCTTGCAGCGTGCTGGACTTGAAATGGAAGCGTTAACGCTTGAACCGATTGCCGCCATGAATGTTTTAATTCCACCGACGATGCGTCGCTTAAATGTCGCCCTTGTCGATATCGGAGCTGGTACATCCGATATTGCCATTACGGATCTTGGTACGGTCGTCGCTTACGGAATGGTGCCAATGGCTGGTGACGAAATTACCGAAGCGATTTCTGACCATTATTTGCTTGATTTTCCGCTTGCCGAACAAGCCAAACGCGCATTACATACAAACGAAACGGTCACCATTACCGATATTCTCGGATTTGAAACGGAAGTGCCGCGCGAAGAAATGATTGCGGCCATTTCTGATGCGATTGATCGTCTTGCCAGTGCAATTAGCGAAGAAATTTTAAGATTAAACAATCAAAAAGCTCCGAAGGCCGTCATGCTCGTCGGCGGTGGAAGCTTAACGCCAGAGCTGCCAAAACGATTAGCTGAAAAATTAGGACTTCCTGAAAACCGTGTCGCTATTCGCGGCATTGATGCTATTCAAAGATTATCCATCGACAAAGAGGAAATGAAAAATCGTCCAGAACTCGTCACACCAATCGGCATTGCGATCGCCGCTAAACAGTCGCCGATTCAGTACATTACCGTCCATGTCAACGAACAAGTCATTCGTCTATTTGACATGAAAAAACTAACCATTGGTGACTGTTTGCTAGCCGCCGGCATTCAAATCAATAAGTTATACGGCAAACCTGGGATGGCTTGTGTTGTCACACTAAACGGCAAAGTCATCACCTTGCCAGGAACATATGGTGAACCACCGCTTATTTTGAAAAACGGGGTACCTGCATCGTTCGATACCGAAATCGTGGACGGCGATCGGATCACGGTCGAAAAAGGAAAAGACGGTTCCCCTTCATCGATTTGCTTAAGCGATTTACTCGAATCTTTGCCGACGAAACGTGTCATCATCAATCAAAAAGAGTATACTGTTCAAGCAACTGTTTATCAAAATGGGCAACCTGCATCCTTAGATGCAAAAGTGAACGATCGTGATGAAATCGTCGTCCATATGCCTGAGACGATCGAACAGCTTCTTAAAGCGACAAACAATATTCATTTGCTTCATGCACTGCAGCCGTTTACCTTTCAACTAAATGGGAAAACAATCGAATTACATGAATGGGCAGGGAAAGTTTATCGTAACGGAATCGAGTGCAAGCCGTATTCTTCCTTTGATGATGGCGACAACATTGAAATTATAAACGCAACTGAACCAACCGTTAAACAATTTGCTGAGGCAAAGCAAATTCAACTTTACTATACCATCCCAATTCTATTTAACGGCAAAATGCTTTCCTTAACCAAACCCGTCGCCGAACTGCACCGTGACGGACAGCCATTGCATGAAGATGATCTCATTCATCACGGCGATGAATTAGAACTGATTGAACATAAGATCGAGCCATTTATTTTTCAAGATGTGTTTAAATATGTGCAAGTAGACATCCCTGCAACATCGTCAATGAAATTTACTCTTTTAAAAAACGGAGAACCGACTACCTTTTACGACCCTCTTGCTCCAGGAGATCGACTAGAAATTGTTTGGGATGAAAAAAAGCAGCTATGATTCATTCATAGCTGCTTTTTTCATTTGTCCGTATGTGATATTCCAATGGGAAGCGTGCCATTGAACGCGATCATCAGCAATAAAAAGCACTTGCGGAGACTCATGTTTAATTTGAAATGTTTCCGCAATATAATTCGATAACGGGCGCGCTTCTTGGACATATAAATAATACGTCTCGATGTCTGAATGATCTTTGGCAAAGCGTTCAAATTCACCCCATGCATTTTGGCTAATCGGACACGTTAAGCTATGCTTCATGAGCAAAAACGGACGATTTTGCTTCTGAATGCTCTCAAATTGTTCAATCGTTTCAAGCTTTTGCACGTTCGTCACCTCGCTGTTCAAAAAGCTGTTCAGCATCAGCGACCGCTTGTTCCGTTTCCTTTAATAATTGTTCAACATCATTGACATTCGGAATCGGAATGGAAATGCTCGGCGAGGAAGACGCTTCCTCTTCCTGTTTTTCATTCTCGAATAAGGTTGTTACTTTTTGCCTCACTGCTTCTTGCATATTTTTTAGATCTGTTCGTTTTATTTCATCCAACCATTGCTTTCCGCGTTCACTTGATAAAAAGAGCGCTGCTGCCGCTCCCGCGATTCCGCCAACAATAGCTCCGAATAGAAAAGAACCATTTTTCGCCATGAATAGCCCCCCTTATTTATTCTTCTTTTCCTTCCATTTTTCCCATATTTCTAATAATGCATTTCCCCATTGCACCACTTGGGCCACTTTTTGTTCATTTGCCGTTAATTTTTTTGTCAATGAGTCATTGAATGTTTGAACGGTTGCCCCTACTTGCTTAACAGCATCAAATACAGCATTGAGGCTCTCGACTTTTTTCTGCACATCATCGGCAACGGCGTTTGTCTTATGTAATAATTGTGTCGTTTCCGTTCCGATTTCATTCATTTGTTTTTCAATTCCCTCAATCGTTTTTGTTAAACTTTGCAGCATCCCTTGTACCGTTTTTAATGTTTTGACGAGATAAATCACTAAAATAAAAAAGGCGATCGCAATGAGAGCTACGCTTAAATATAAAATGACGTTCATGTATGTAACTCCTTTCTGCCACATTCAATGTAACATTCGACAAAAAACGAAAAAATCCTGCAAAAAATGCACTCATCAATAAACCATTCAACAAACTCCTTCGAATCGGTTACAATAAAAACGTACATACTTTTGAATGGAGGAATCGATGGTGAAAGATCCACGCATTGAAAAACTTGCAAAAAATTTAATTAACTACTCTCTTCGCCTGCAAAAAGGCGAGAAAGTGTTAATCGAAAATTTTGGATTGCAGCGAGAACTCGTCATCGCTCTCGTCCGCGAAGCATATGCAGTTGGAGCGTATCCATTCGTTTTGCTAAAAGATCATCAAGTGGACCGCGCTCTTCTTCTCGGCGCACAAGAAGAACAATTCGAGATGATGGCAGAGTTTGAAGCGAATGTCATGAAACAAATGGATGCGTATATCGGCTTGCGCTCAGGGGATAACATTAATGAATTCGCTGACGTTCCAGACGATAAAATGAAAATTCACGGCAAAACGATCGGCCAAAAAGTGCACCGCGAGATTCGCGTGCCAAAAACGAAATGGGTTGTTCTTCGCTATCCGAACCCATCGATGGCACAATTGGCGAAAATGAGCACGGAAGCATTTGAAGATTTTTACTTTAACGTTTGCAACCTTGACTACAGTAAAATGGATAAAGCGATGGACCCGCTTGTTGAACTAATGAACAAAACAGATCAAGTGCGCATCACCGGTCCGGGAACCGATTTAACTTTCTCCATCAAAGGCATTCCAGCGATTAAATGTTCTGGCCAAATGAACATTCCAGATGGAGAAGTATACACGGCTCCTGTTCGCGATTCGGTTAACGGTACGATTACGTTTAACACGCCATCTCCATACCAAGGATTTACGTTTGAAAACGTCAAACTGACATTTAAAGATGGAAAAATTATTGAAGCCACTGCAAACGATACAGAACGCCTTAACAAAATTTTGGATACGGACGAAGGCGCACGTTACATCGGTGAATTTGCAATCGGCGTGAATCCATATATTCAATACCCGATGCAAGATATTTTATTTGACGAGAAAATTGACGGCAGCTTCCATTTCACTCCTGGCCAATGCTACGATGAAGCTTACAACGGCAACCACTCCAATATCCATTGGGATATGGTAATGATTCAACGCCCTGAATACGGCGGCGGTGAAATTTACTTTGACGGCGTGCTGATCCGCAAAGACGGACGCTTCGTCATTCCAGAGCTAGAGCCATTAAATCCAGAAAACTTAAAATAAAATAACATAAATCAACAAACTGAAATGAGGCAGGAGATGTTCCTGCCTCATTGTTTTATGCATGAACCGTTTGTTCATACGCCTCTTGAAATTTTTGGATATCTCCTGCTCCCATAAAAATAAGAACCGCACCTTCATGCTCTTTTAGCATCGCAATATTTTCTTCATCAATTAAGCGTGCGTTGGCAATTTTGGCACGTAAATCTTCAATGGATAATTTGCCATGATGTTCGCGCGCTGAACCAAAAATATCGCATAAATATACTTGATCCGCTGTCTGCAAACTTTCCGCAAATTCGTTTAAAAATGCTTGCGTACGCGTATACGTATGCGGCTGAAAAATAGCCACAATTGGACGATCCGGATATTTTTGTCTTGCCGCATCAATCGTTGCCCGAATTTCCGTCGGATGATGCGCGTAATCATCAATTAAGATTTGATTACCAAGTTGTTTTTCACTAAAACGACGTTTCACACCTTGGAATGTTTTAAGACGTTCTTGAATAACCGCAACATCGATTTCCTCATAATGGCAAAGAGCAATAACCGCAAGCGCATTCAATACGTTGTGATCGCCGTGGCGCGGAATTTCGAACGAAGCAAAAAACGTGTTGCGGACAAATACGTCAAACGACGTTCCTTCCGTTGTTTTTACGATATTGCGCGCTTGAAAATCATTATCTTCGCCAAATCCATAAAATAAAACAGGCACTTTTGCTTGAATTTTTTGTAGATACTCATCATCTCCACAGGCGATAATTCCTTTTTTCACTTGAAGCGCCATTTGTTGAAAGGCAGAAAAAACATCTTCAATATTTGCAAAATAATCAGGATGGTCAAAATCGATGTTCGTCATAATCGCATAATCTGGGTAATAAGAAAGAAAATGGCGACGATATTCACATGCTTCAAATACGAAATATTTGCTTCCCTCTACTCCTTTTCCAGAGCCGTCACCAATTAAATATGAAGTTGGATATGCCCCTTGCATCACATGCGCCAACATCCCTGTTGTCGACGTTTTTCCGTGCGATCCCGTAACCGCAATGCTTGTAAACTTTTGCAAAAACTCTCCTAAAAAGCGATGATAGCGGATGACAGGAACACCGAGCTGATGAGCTGCTTCAATCTCTTCATGAGTATCCGGAAAAGCATTTCCTGCAATTACGACATACCCTGGCTTTATATTTTCTTTATTAAATGGTAAAATCGGAATTCCACGTTCTTCTAACGCTGCTTGCGTAAAAAAACGTTTTTCAACATCAGATCCTTGCACCGTATATTTCATGTCATGAAGAACTTGCGCGAGCGCACTCATTCCTGTCCCTTTAATTCCAACAAAATGGTAAATAGTCATAAAAAAACCTCCACCAACAATCGTTGATCTGTAACACAGTATATGAAACTCATCTATTTTTGCCATCGTCAAGCTATGTAACAAGGTCCATTATACCATTGTTTGCGAATCATGATAAGAAATTTAGAAAAGGAAAACTGATAGAAGCCCCTTCTATCAGTTTCCCCTGTTACTCTCCAGTATACTCCACTTTTTCTAAGCGTGGATTTGGACGATATCGTCGACCTGCTTTTGCTTGATGTTTTCCATTTAGCAAAACATTGTCACCCGTAAAGCCAATATGCACTTTTAAAAGGCTGCTGCCGACTCCATACATATCGACAGGAACCCCTTGCTTTTCAAATTCAATGATGCGCTGTTCATCAAATCCGCCGCTAACAACAATTTTGACGTGATGGAATCCTTCGCGATCAAGTGCTTCACGCAACGCAAAAATAAGCGGTGGATTGACTCCGCGCGGATCGAACGTACCGAGAATTTCAGGATTGCGAATGAAGTACTGGTCGATCATCGTCCGTGACGTATCAACGCGCACTCCTTTTAATTTTTCGCCAAACTCACGCGCTACTTTAAGAGCATCGGTAATACAATCGTTGTTATAATCGACTAACACGATTAAATCATCATCTGGATATTTCTCGTGATACGCCTTCGCCGCTGCGACAACATCACCATCGAACAATTGAATGAGCGCATGCGGCATCGTTCCCATTCCTGCTTTTCCCCACCATTCATTCATCGCGTGCGTTGCTTGCGCTGTCGAGCCACCGATAAACGCAGCGTATCCATCTCCGGCTTGCATCATAAAATGATCATCACGATCTCCCATGAAAATAATCGGCTTTTGTACGCCGGATAAGGCTGCTGCTTTCACAACGTTATATACGTTTGTCGCCACCGATGTACGGCGGGCTAAAATTCCATCGATAATTCCTTCTAAAAAGCCAAAGTTTTGATAAGGACCTGTAATGGTTAACACCGTTTCAAACGGACTGATTTTATCGCCATCTTTCAATGAATAAATCTCCAGTTTTTCCGGCTCATCCGCAAACGTATGCAAAAGAGCGATCACTTCATCCGTTCCGCAAAGAACGGCATGGTGCTTTTGGAAAAACTGCATCGTCACGATATTATCTGGTCGAAACTCTTTCACAATTTCTCGCGTCTTTAAAAAATATACAGCCGAAAACCAACCATCTCGAACTCGTTCATCAAATTTAAACGTTTTATTCGTCAACCGTTTAATCTTCCCTTGTAGCTTTAATTCAATCTCCTTCATCCTTAAAAGCTCCCTCACCACATTGTTTCTTCATCATTTAAGAATAGCACGTTTCACGAAGATGGACTAGTATCTTGCAGTTTCACTAACTCTTCTTCACTAATGAGCACATCCCGAGGCTTGCTGCCACGCGCAGCCGACACAATTCCTCTTTGTTCCATCATTTCAATTAATCTTGCTGCACGGTTGTAGCCAATTCGAAAACGACGCTGTAAACTCGACGTCGAAGCGCCGCCTTGTTGAACGACAAATTCGCATGCTTCATAAAATAGTTCGTCTTCTTCCTCGGTTGAAGAATGTTGCTGTAACAGATCCTCTTGATTAAACAAATACGTCGGCTCCATCTGTTTCCGGACATGAGAAACTACTCGTTCAATTTCCTCATCGGAAACGAAATTCCCTTGTAAACGAATCGGTTTAGCTGTTCCATTTTCAAGAAACAGCATATCGCCCCGACCGAGCAATTTTTCAGCTCCATTTGTATCAATAATCGTGCGTGAATCGATTTGTGAAGAAACCGAAAAAGCAATCCGCGTTGGAATGTTCGCTTTAATGAGTCCCGTAATCACATCAACAGAAGGACGTTGCGTTGCCACAAGCAAATGAATGCCACATGCTCGCGCCTTTTGCGCAATGCGACAAATCGCTTCTTCAATATCGGCAGGGGCAACCATCATTAAATCCGCTAGCTCATCAATGACAATAACGATATAAGGCAAATGATGTTCACGTTTTTGCGTTTTTTGAACAAGTTCATTATATTTCGTAATATCACGAACCCCTGCATGAACGAAAAGTTCATATCTTCGCTCCATCTCTTCTACCGCCCATTTGAGCGCCGCTGTTGCCGCTTTGACATCCGTAATAACCGGACTGACAAGATGCGGAATATGGTTGTATGGAGCAAGCTCAACCATCTTTGGATCAATGAGTAACAACTTCACCTCATGCGGTGCTGCTTTGTATAAAAGACTGATCAGCATCGCATTAATACATACGCTTTTTCCTGATCCCGTCGCTCCTGCAATTAACCCGTGCGGCATCTTTTTTAAATCCGTCACAATCGGTTTTCCAGAAATATCTAACCCTAAAGCAACGGTCAGCGGAGAAGATGAACGTTGAAAGGCTTCACTTTGTAAAATTTCACGAATGAAGACAGGACGGCTTTTTCGATTTGGCACTTCGATTCCGATTGTGTTTTTCCCTGGAATCGGTGCTTCGATGCGAATATCAACAGCCGCTAAATTTAATTTAATATCATCCGCTAAACTTGTGATTTTATTCACTTTTACTCCGAGTTCTGGCTGAACTTCAAAGCGCGTCACTGTCGGTCCTTTCGTCACACGAACGACCGTTGCACCAACATTAAAGTTTTTAAATGTTTGATTTAAAAGTTCCTTTTGTTGTTCCAGCCATTCTTCATCATCTTCAGCGAAAAACGTTGGCATTTGTAACAGTGATAAAGAAGGAAACTGATAATGATGTTGTTCTTGATGTTCTTGATGTTGTTCTTGATGTTCTTGATGTTGTTCTTGATGTTCTTGATGTTGTTCTTGATGTTCTTGATGTTTTTGCTGTCGTTCTTGCTTTTCTCTCAATTTTTGCCAATCTTGTTTGAGCATCATGACGTTGTATGGAATTCCCGTTCGGCGACGTTCTCGTTCCCCTTCGTCATGGATTCGTTCGCTTTGAATAGATGAGACGATTGGTTGCTTTTGTTTACTTTGCTCTTGTTGTACTTCCGTTTGCTTTGGATCATTCTGTTCTTGTTGCACTTCGGCCTGTGTTCGATCATTCTGTTCTTGTTGTACTTCTTGTACTTCGATCGGCTTTCGATCATCCTGTTCTTGTTGTACTTCTTGTACTTCTTGTGCTTCGATTGGATTTCGATCATTCTCATCATCGTTGAAGCGAACTACTTCTTCCTTGCGTTCTTCCATTGGTTGCTCGTCGTCATGTTCGTTCCCTTGCTCTGCTTGCTCATCCGTTTCTACTATTGGTTCAAGTGTCACTGCCGTCTCTTCATTTGGGTGTTCCATATCCACATGCTTGTTTTCATCAACGTCATGCTTGAGCGTATCTTCTTGTTGCGTCAATGGCAATGTCGATGGCAATTCAAACTCAACCGTTTCTTTCGTTTGTTCACGAACGCGGCGCTTATAACCGTAAATCGGCGATGGAACGTCAGAAGGACGAAACGGCCGCTTTTCTTCTTTTCTTTCTCTCGGTAAAACCGTTGATTTTCGCTTCGGCGAAATCGGCTCGTATCGTTGTTCATATGGTTGTTCATATCGTTGTTCATATCGTCGCTCATATCGTTCATCGCTGTCCATCTTCCGAATCTGCTGCGATGATGGCCGCTTCGGCTCATCTGGGATAAGCGGAAAACGGAACTTTCCAGTCGGGTACTGATAAACGACTTTCGTTTCGACTTCTCTATATTCGTTTTCTTTTTCTGTTTCATTCATCGTCTGTTTTCGTTGTAAATCCTCCCCAAGCAAATACCGAATCAATTTTTTAAACCAACCCATCGTTCCCTCACTCTTTCGTTTTACATTACAACTCTTCTATTGTATCACAAAAAAAGCTGACTGCCGCAATGGAAGTCAGCTAAAAAATGGTTGACCTACTTCGTATTCGTCACCTAAAACAAGAATGCCCTTTTCTTGTGGAGCATTCGGCAAGTTTAATTCGCGAGCAGAGCAAATCATTCCATAAGACGGAACGCCGCGCAGCTCCGCTTCTTGAATGACAAGACCGCTCGGCATAACTGCCCCAATTTTAGCAACAACAACTTTTTGACCAGCCTCAACGTTTGGTGCTCCACAAACAATTTGCAATGTTTCAGTTCCGACATCAACTTGGCAAACACTTAATTTATCCGCATTCGGATGCTTCACTTTTTCTTTTACATAACCGACAACAAATTTCGGTGAAAAATCAGCCTTCACTTTTTCTGAGAAGCCGTTTTTCGCCAAAATATCATTAATCGCGTCAACAACCTCTTTATTTAATTCAACAACTCCATTGCCTTCAAACGGATAATACGTCGATGCATTGAAGATGTTATAACCGACTGTTTCACCTGTTTCTTCGTTAAAAATGCGGGCAACATCTCCCTTTTTTTCAAATGCACGCTTTTCAGGACTTACGCTTTTCAATACTACTAACAGCGTATCACCAATGCCTTCACGATTATAAAATACGTTCATCTGTCAACATCCTTTCTGCGATTTTTTCCGAGAATAAAGATCGGTTCAAGTTCTCCATTTTCATATAGAAACGAAAGAGCCGTAATCGGCACGCGGCCGCTTGCAAAAAAACTCATTGTCAGCTGCGCAAGTACATCATAGCCGATTTCATTTTCAATGTCAGCAATGATGAGCACATCTTGATGCGGAACAGCTAAGACCATCGTTCCTTTTATTTTTTCAGAAAAATTTTTTAAAAACGCATCATTTAAAATACGGCTCGCATCATAGCCATCGTTTGTGTTTACAAAATAAAACGTATTTCCCGCTACATGATCCTCTTTCACAGGAACGTCTAACGAGCGCACATTAAAACGGGCGATTTCTTTTAAACGTTGAACGTCCCATTGTTCTTTTTCCACCATTTTCTGATCAATCAACCGATAAGTTTTGCCTAAATCTAAGGCATAATAAATGCGCGTTTCAGCTGTATGCTCATCGTAAATAAGCGGAATTCCCTCACTCGTTTCAAGAGGAAATGACGTTGAACGAATAACAGGATAAATATCCTTTTCTTTTCCAGATAACGTCCATTGTTGTTGAAAGGCTGTTAATGTTTGCTCAACGTAATAGACGACCTCATCAATGGCCGCTTCCTTCTCTGTTTCCCATTTAGCAATAATGCTTGGCAATGAAATGGTGACCCCTTTTTTTGTTTCTGCATCTTCAACGCGCAACGTATCTTTTTTCGGATCAAAATGGAAATGCCACGAACGATTCGCCAGCCGTTCCTTAATTCGTTCGCTCATTTGCCTGCTGTTCATTTTCATCTCATCGCCCTCGCATCATAAACCGCGGATAAATTCAGCAATTTCTTCTTTCGTTTTTCGATCTTTGCTGACAAAACGGCCGAGTTCTTTGCCGTTTTCATAAGCAATAAAGCTCGGAATTCCGAATACGTTATGCTCCGTAAATAGATCTAGCAATCGATCCCGATCAACCGCATAAAACTGATAGTCAGAAAACTCCGCTTCAATTTCTGGTAAAACCGGTTTTAATACTTGGCAATCAGGGCACCAATCCGCTGTAAACATCATAATGACTTTCCCGTTTTGAATCACTTCATTATACTGCTCAATCGTTTCAATTGTTTTCATATTCCTTTTCATCCTTTCGTATGAGAAATTCGTACTGGCCTGCTAAAAGCTTAACGATGTGCACATACATTTCCGTCCGATTGACAAATCCGTTTGTAAAAACACCGATCGCCCCTTCGTTCGTGCGAATGTTTCGTTTTCCTGTATATTCATCCATCACTTCCGCTAATTCTTTTCCATTCATCAATTCGTCTGCGACTTCGGAAGGAAGCGGAATGCGCGCACCGCTTGCAACGACGACAATACCGGAGCGATCAACAAGCGCTCCCCAATTGCAAAGCCACATCGTTTTATTTTGGTCGACGACAACGCCGCCTTCTAAGCCGATGCCGATATCAGCATCTTCTTTTATTACTATATTTTTAGCTCGATTGATAGCTCCTTGCAATGTTTCTTCATCCGAAAATGGTTGATTGGAAACACCGGAAGGGACATTACTAAAAACAAATTCATACGCTTCTTTTGGAAAAACGGCTTGTACAGCGGCGATTTTCGTTTGATTGCGTGTACCGATCGCAATTTTTTTCATCTTTTTCCGTCCTCCACAGATCAACTGTTGGCACGAATGGCATCGACTGTTGAGCGATCACATTGTTTCACAAGTTCAACCAACAGCTGCTTTGCTGCCGCATAATCATCCACATGAATGATCGATGCATGCGTATGAATATAGCGAGCACAAATACCGATGACCGCTGATGGCACACCGCTGTTGGCAATATGTACTTTTCCGGCATCTGTTCCCCCGCCAGGCGAAACAAAATATTGATATGGAATGCCGTGCGTTTCAGCCGTATCTAAAATAAATTCGCGCATGCCGCGATGTGTCACCATCGTCCGGTCATAAATGCGAACGAGCGCACCTTTGCCAAGATGGCCAAATTCTTTTTGATCGCCTGTCATATCGTTAGCTGGACTTGCATCTAACGCGAAAAAGATATCTGGCTGAATCATGTTTGCCGCCGTTTGTGCCCCGCGAAGCCCAACTTCTTCTTGCACCGTTGCACCGGAATATAAAATGTTCGGCAACGTCTCATCTTTTAACTCTTTCAACAATTCAATGGCTAATCCGCAACCGTAGCGGTTATCCCATGCTTTTGCTAAAATTTTCTTCTCGTTCGCCATTGGAGTAAACGGACAAATCGGCACGATTTGTTGCCCAGGTTTAATGCCCATTCGTTCTGCATCTTCCCGGTCATCTGCTCCGACATCAATCAGCATATTTTTGATCTCCATCGGCTTATTTCGTTGCTCTTCTTGCAATAAATGCGGCGGAATCGAGCCAATAACGCCAACAATCGGACCATTGTCCGTTATAATTTGTACACGTTGCGCCAATAATACTTGGCTCCACCATCCCCCAAGCGGTTGAAAGCGAATCATGCCATTGTCGGTAATCGCTGTGACCATAAAACCGACTTCATCCATATGACCAGCAACCATGACAACAGGTCCATCTTCTTTTCCACGCTTCACTCCAAAAATGCTGCCAAGTCGATCTTGCACGACTTCATCGGCATATTTTGAAAGCTCTTGACGCATAAAATGCCGAACAGCATGTTCATTTCCTGGCGCTCCTGGAAGCTCCGTTAACGTCTTAAACAGCTGCAACGTTTCTTGATTCATCTTTTATACCCCTTTCCCGTTCGCTATTAGCAGGCGCGTTGATTAACCAATAAAAAACATCGCTTTTCTGCCGAAGTCGGCAAGCATTTGCTTGCCGCCCCTGGCATGCGATACGCACGGCAAAAAAGCATGAATATATATTCCTGCACAAGCTTATTTTATCGCCATCATTCGTCCTTTAGTAGTAAAATAATGGATCATCAACACTCGTGTGCTATTTGTCATTTTATCGAATTTTACTCATGGTTTCCACTCCGACAATTAGGTATACTATAAAGAAAAAGCGGAGGAATCAAAATGAGTTGGAAAAAATTTATCACAGGCATCGCTGTCGGCTTTGCGGCCGCTTATGCGCTAGAACAGTGGCGAAAGCAGACAGTCATTCCATCAGACCAAGCGCTCCAAATCGCGAAAGAAGCATTTAAAAAAAGCGGAAACATTAGCGGTTCGTGGATTCAAACGAACGTCGACTCATTCGACAAAGATGGTTTATCATATCAAGTGTATCGAGGCGGAATTACAAAAACAAACAACTCGGAAACAGAAGCGCACGAATTCATTATGGACGCTTATACAGGAACGATCATTGAAACCCGCAAATTATAAAAAAGCCCGACTCAGGGCTTTTTTCATTGCTTTTTCACGATATCGACTATTTCCCATCGCTCATTCCATTTAATCGCTCGATCATATGCATCGTGATAAAACGTAAACCAAGCTTGCTGCTCAATTCCGTAAGCTAACCATTTTTGCTTGGCAAAAATCGATGTCATCGGATAGTCGTCATACGCCATTACCCATAGCACGTTTTGATGTGCATGCGTCGGCAGTAAATCTCCTAAATGAAGAAGCGTTTCCCCGGCTGATTCAATCACGGCAATCGCATGCCCATCGCTATGTCCGCCCGTATGAACCATTTTCACGCCTGAAATGACTTCCATTTCTTCCGTAAACGTTTTGACTTGCTCGACGATTGGCTCCCAGTTTTCCCTCCAATACGTGTTGCGCGAGCGAATGTTCGGATTGCGCATTTCATTCCACTCGATTTCGGACGCGATGATGTGAGCATTTGGAAACGCCGAGACCAGCTTGTCATTCTCCCATTTTGTTAATCCGCATGCATGATCAAAATGAAGGTGTGTCATTAACACAAAATCAATATCATTCACTGTTAAACCAAGCTGTGAAAGCGATCGGTCCAGCTCTGCTTCTTCTGTCACTCCAAAGTTTCGCTTTTGTTTCTCGTTTAACTTTCCACGTCCAATCCCTGACTCAATCAATATATTTTTTCCATCCACTTGTACAAGCAGAGGATCGGTCCGCAACTTAATTTGATTGTTTTCGTTGCAAGGATATTTTTTTGACCAAAGCATCTTGGGGACGACTCCAAACATGGCTCCTCCATCTAAATGGATCTCCCCTCCGTTTAACCATGTAACCGTTACATCGCCAATTTTTAATTGCTCCACTTCTCTCTCCCCCATCTCCGTCATCACGTATATTGTAACATTTCAAGAATATTCAGAAAAGAAAAATAACCCATGCTCCATTATTGCATGGGTTTACGGTACTTCGCTTCACAGCGATAAATGCGATTTCCTTTCTCTGCAAACTTTTGTTCGTATTCTGTCATAATATTTCCTTCAAAATCGCTATTGTGCAAATCAAGGCTTACGTTTTGCAAAACGAGTCCATATTGCGAAAAGCTCACTAATGAATACTCAAACAATCCTTGATTATCCGTTTTAAAATGGATTTCTCCTTCATCAACAAGGATGTTTTCATATAGTTCTAAAAACGTTTTATACGTCAAGCGCCGCTTTTCATGGCGTTTTTTTGGCCATGGATCAGAGAAGTTTAAGTAAATGCGCTCCACTTCCCCTTTAGCAAAAATATTCATCAAATCTTTCGCATTCACATTTAACAAACGTAAATTCGGCAAATCGTTTTCAATTAATTTATCTAACGCTGAAACAATCACGCTTTTATACAGCTCAATCCCGATGTAGTTCACGTCAGGATGAGCTTTTGCCATTTCGGTAATAAATCTTCCTTTTCCTGTTCCGATTTCAATATGAATCGGATGATCGTTTCCGAATAATTCATTCCATCTTCCTTTATATTGCTCCGGATTCGGAATGACGTATTGCGGATAAGCAGCAATCTTATCTTTAGCCCACGGCTTATTTCTAAGACGCACGTCTCTACCTCCATTTCTCTCGTATAAAAAGGGCTTCAATGCTTATATTAATAATAAAAAAAGGGGAGAAGCACATGACGATTAACCACGAACATCAACTAATTGTTTTAAAGGATCTGTTATCTGATCATCAAGCCGATCGGTTAGGAACTGTATCAGAATGCGAGCAAATTGGACGGCTTGCTAAATCATTGCTGGCCAATGATGCTGTTCATTCCCGCTTGAAAAACACGCTATCTGACATCTATACCTATAGCCAAAACGGAAAAAATGCAACCGATCTGTCGTCACACATTGAAGAACACGAACAGCAATTAGCAGAATGGATGAATGAACTGACATAAGTTATTCCGTCAGCACTTTTTCAAGGAAATGTAGCGATTGCTTCATTTCCTTTTCTACGTTGCGCTGCTCATACCAAATGAGCAACGTAATCGTTTGCGCAATCGCATACCACTTCATGCGCAAGTGAAGCTGTTCATCAAGCTGTAATCCGTACAATTCTAACCATTGTCCCCACTGTTCGCGCGGAATGTAGGCATAAAGCAACATCCCGATATCAATCGCAGGATCGGCAATCATGGCTCCATCCCAATCAATTAAATAGAGCTGTTCATCATCCGTTAAGAGCCAATTATTATGATTAATGTCACAATGACAAACAACTTTACGATCAAATGAAATATGTGATACATATCGCTCTAAAAAATCGAACGCTTGCGAAATAAGTGGAAGATGCAATAAATCATTCGAAATTTTTCTTTTTAACTCATCAAGCATCGCTTCTGGCAAAAGCGGTTTCTTTCCTAACCGTTTCATCATCGCCAAAAGCTCATTTGACTCATGAATTTTTCGCAACAATTGCGCCACTCGCTCACTGTTCATATCATGCGGTTTTAGTTCCCGGGCGTTTAACCATTGCTGCGCTGTAATGACATCACCGTTTTCCATTCGCTTCGTCCAAATCAATTTTGGAACAATTCCTTCGGCCGATAAAACGGCAAGAAACGGAGATGAATTTCGCTTCAAAAACAGCTTTTTCCCTTCATGACGTGCAATATATGCATCCCCAGTGGCACCGCCAGCAGGGATTATTTCCCACTCCTTACCTAGTAACTGTTCCAAGTGAGCTCACCTTTCGACTTAGTCAAAATAAAAAGACAGCTCCCCCTGAATTTTTATTTCAGACAATTGCTGTCTTACTAGATTTTATCTTTCTCATCGTTTCTTCGTCAACCTCGAATTAACACCCATGTACCAATTCCATTTATTTCAATAAATTGAGACAGTGAATACCGTTCGTCTACGCCGCTTTGTTGAGAATCACACACAACACTCCATTGACCATCAGGGAGAGAAAACATTCTTTTTTCTTCTTTATTATGATGGATGACAATGATCTGTTTCCAAGGGCCGTATGCATCAATATCGGCAAGTTGATAGGCAATCATGGAACGAGGGACATCATCAAAAAAATTTACATGCCGGCGAATCTCACCAGCCGTACGAAAACGAAAAGCGCCATGCTTTTTTCTTAAGGCAATCAATCCAGCTATATAGCACACATCTTCTTCACATTCGCTTTTTCGCTGCCAATCGATTCGATTAATCTCATCTGGAGCATTATAGCTATTTTCAATGCCACGTTTTGTGCGATAAAATTCTTGACCGCTATGCAAAAAAGGAATCCCTTGCGCCAATAAAACAATAGACGTCGCTAACTTTTGTCTCTTTTTTCTTATTTCTTCGCTTTCATCGGCATTGGCGATCTTCATTTTATCCCAAAACGTATGATTATCATGACACTCAACATAGTTAATCGTTTGAATCGGTTCATCAAACCAACCTTTTCTCGTTTCATCGATGTAGACACTTCCGATAATGACCTGTTTTACAATTTCATTGTATTGATCGCCCCCAAGCGCAAAGCCACGGTCGAGCGGTTGAAACGTATTCCCTTTCACACTATCGCGAAATCGATCATTAAAATGGGCGATGCGCGGCATGAATGTCGCATTCGTGATCGTTGCTTTTTGTTCATGCGGAAGCGGGGTCGGCAAGTCCCATCCTTCTCCGAATAAAAGAACGGACGAATCGATCGCATCAACGGCACGGCGAATGCTATTCATTGTTTCAATATCTAAAATTCCCATTAAATCAAATCGGAAACCATCCACACCGTATTCCGTCAGCCAAAAACGAATGGAATCCACAATGAACTTCCGAACCATTTTTCGCTCTGAAGCGATATCATTCCCCACTCCTGTACCATTGGCTGGCATTCCGTGAGCATCATAACGAAAATAATAACCAGGGACAATCTTTTCAAACGAAGACATTTCGCGAATATACACATGGTTATACACAACATCCAAAATGACGCGAATTCCTTGCTTTTGCAATGTATGAATCGCTTTTTTTAATTCGATGATGCGTGCGTATGGATCATCGGGATCGGTTGCATAGCTTCCTTCTGGAACATGATAATGAATCGGATTATAGCCCCAATTGTATGCAGTTTCCGGCTGTTGTTCATCGACACCTCCAAAATCTTGAACCGGCATCAACTGAACATGCGTCACTCCTAATTGCTTTAAATAAGCGAGTCCTGTCGTCGTTCCATTCGCTCCGATCGTTCCTTCCTCAGTAAGACCTAAATATTTTCCTTTCTTGTGCACACCACTCTCGGGATGAATTGTAAAATCGCGTATATGCATTTCGTAAATAATCGCATCGGTCGGGGAAGTGAGCAGGGGCATCGTTGGTTTGTTTATTTTTGTTTTTTCTAAATCGACAATGACACCGTATTCTCCATTGATCGACACTGCTTTAGCGTAAGGATCAACCGCTTCACGCCACACAAGGTTTACACAAACAAGATACGTGTAATACATTCGCTCCAAATCGCCTTGAACCGAAAGTTCCCAAATCCCCTTTTCCTTTCGGTGCATCGCATGTTTCGTTTCGGCTTTTGCATGCGGATCTATGATTTTTACATACACTTCGGTTGCTGTTGGTGCCCAAAGTTTAAATATCGTACACTCAGGTCGATAAATCGCACCTAAATCGTTCCCATCGTAATAATAAAGTTGATCAAAAAGCTCCGTGCGCATGACCGCACCAATTTGCAAATCCGTTTGTTTTCCCCCCGGTTCATACACGATATGCTTTTTGCCAATATCGATCATAAACGGTACGGGACATTGATATTTGATAAACTGCGAAAACTCGTTTTGAGCACAAATTGTTAAATGATATATGTTTTTTTCTTCATCTTCCAATGTAAACGTACTGACCTCTTCTTGAAACGCCTTTTTCGGCAATAAAATGGTAATAAGATCCATTTCATCTAAATAGGCTTCAAATGTGCGCTTCACTTGCAGCATGTATTTTTCACCACCTTAGACAGGATTGTCGATGTTGCTCAATGTAAAATGTATCCCCCTTCGCCTTCATTCATTGGTTATTTATTATGCCATCAAACTCAAAAACAAAACATGATGTAAAAAAAGGGCTGATTCCTCTTTTCACGAATCAGCCTCTTCTTCCTCTTCAACTTCTTCCCATTCGATTCTGTCATAATAGTGAGCATCACAATAGTGCAAAAGCGCTTGTGCCGCTTTTAATTGCACATGTTTCAGCGGCAAAGTCAGCTGGCGAAGCGAAGAAAACCACATGTCATAATTGCGCCGATCGATGATTTCCAAATCGCTTGGTGCATAGCGATATTCAATGTACCCTTGACGATTGATAATAACCTTTTTTACAGGCATATCAATCGCAAAATGTTCGTATATTTTTTTGACAATTTTTTCTGTTCGGTTAAGAGCAAGAAGCGGATTCAACATCTTCCTTTCTTGATCATTGATCATTTCCGTCCAAAAACGATCCGCCGAACCAACAATAATGTTATCCTTTCGCCCTTCGACAAAGGTTAAGCACCATGTCGTCGTCGGACTAATTAAAATCGTTTCTAATTCTACAGGTGCCTTTTTTAATAAAAAAATTGGCTTATACATGCACAAATACGTATCAGGAAAGCGCTGCAAAAAGTATTTTAAGTAAGGATCGTAATAATATTTTTGATCGACGAGCGATTCTTCCGTCAACGTCGAACTCGCCCAACGAATTTGCAAACGAAACAATTTCTCTAGAAATAAAAATTTTAAATCTTCGATTGACTTTGGCTCCGTTGTGAAAGTAAAAGAAAATTCGCCCTCTTTTTCTTCATTGCTCTGTTCTTCAATTTCTTCATTTGATCTTTTCCATAAATTTTTGATTTTAGAAAAAAGCGAAGTTTCTTGTTCCATCCATTTCCACGAATCGACTTGTTGCATGGAAGCGGAAAGTTGACTGCTTTCCCATGCTTGCTTCACCCGTTCCCATTGCTTTTTCTTTAATCGAATAAACTCGCTCGGATAATGATAAACGTCTAATTCATAGCGCGAAATATAATCTTGAAGTTTAATGAGCTGTCCCACAAGCATTCCTCCAACAACACAAGTCCGTACACATTCAATAATAGTCGACTGAATTTCGTTCTACAATAGAAGCAACAACGGACAAAGAAGCGCCGCAAAGACAGCGCTTAACGTCATCGCCGCTGGGGATGTCACTTTGGAGTGAGCGATCGGATGACGCTCGGTTCTAAGTTCAACCAATAAGCGAGCAAAAATGCTGAATGACCGTGCCGATCTAATCTTCCTATATATGATAAGTTTAATTTTTCGACATAAACAAGCTTTTCTGCCACTTCTCCGAACGAAAACGCCATCAGACAAATGAATTTGTCTGTCATGCGTTTTACGTTCGGAATCGGCATGCTTCTAGCATGCCGGGGCGGCAAGAAAAATCTTGCCGCCTATGGCAGAAAAGTAGTCTTCTATTCATGATGAGATATGTCGGAAACTCAACTTGAATCTATATATTTGCAAAAACGTGAAAACGAATTTCTTCACCCACTGTTTTCCTCACTTTAATCTGAGAGAGAAAAACGTATGAGCGGTTTGTACTTCGGCAATTTGTCTAAATGGGTTTCATACAGTACAACCTCTGTTACGGCAAAGCGAATCGTTTCCCTTATTTTTTCTCTGAATAAATCGTTTTCAATCGATGACTCCCCCATCCACTTTCGCGCCAATGTAATATGAGGAGTAAATGGTCGCTCATCTAACGAAAACCCAACTTTTTTACAAGCTTCATATACATCTTTTTGAAGTTGAAAAAGCCGTTCTTCATGGTGAACCCCATACCATAAAATACGCGAACCAAACGAATGAAGGTTGCTCAACTCAAGCGAGAACTTTTCATGTCTTTTGACGATTTCCGAAACATTTTTACTCACCTGTTGCAATTGCTCTTTCGAAGCACTGCCTAAAAAAGCAAGTGTGATGTGATAATCTTGCGGATAAACCCATGTTTTAAATGGCGCTTCAAGTTGCCGAGCGAATTGCCCTAATCGTTCTTTTACATCATCGGGTATGGAAACCGCCAAAAAATAATGGCGCTTAAGCATTCTCACCATCCTCTCAAAGGATTAGAAATTATTTCCTAATTGTATCAAATTTCATCTTAACATGACAACGATTTTTTCGAGCTTGCCATGCGAATATTATAATGCCTACCAATGTTAAAACAGCAAAAAATAAATAAACGTGCTCAATGCTAAAATGCTCAAAAATATAGCCGCCGACAAACGTACAAAACCAACTGCCAAGGCCGTTTCCAACTGTCGAATAGAGCGAAACGGCGGTTGTGCGTACATGCTCCGGAGTCAAATCACGCACATATTGCAATGCGGCCGGAATAAATAAACCGACTGAAGCTCCTTGAACAATTGTTGTCGCATAAACAACGCTAAGAGGCGGTTCAAAAAAGTAAAGAAGCCAACGTAAACAAGCAAGAATAGACGCAATCAGCAGCACATTCATCATTCCATAACGCCGAATAATCGAATCAGCAAATTTCATAAACGGCGCTTCGCTTCCTGCGGCCAGCAAAAAGGCAAAACCGACTCCTGCTAATGTTCCGCCGAGATCCGTAATAAGAACACCAAAATAAAAATTATTCGCATAAATAGGCCCGAAGACGAGAAAGGTTGTGAACAAAAATAAAAGAAAAGAAGGAATGCGAGCAAGTTCTCTTATTCCCTGACGAATATTCGCTTTGGTATTGGACTGCTCCTTTGGCAACTTCCATGCTAGTAAACTCGAAACAAGTAAAAGCAAGAAAAAGAGATAAAAGATGAAACGAAGTTGAAACCATTCCGCTAACTGACCAGCAATCGGTACCGCGACAGCAAATCCAATCGCTCCCCAAAGACGAATGGAACCGTAATTTTCATTCGCTTTTTGGACATAATGAAGGGTAATGCTATCAGAAAGCGGAACAATGCCGCTTTGCATCACCGCTAACAAAGCCGCGATTACAAGCAACGGAACATAGGAATGGGCGAACGAATACAACAAACCGAAAAGCGCTGTACCAATTAAAGAAATCGATAAAATGAGCACAGGCTTTTGCGTATAATCGCTCACCATTCCCCAAAGCGGCTGAATAAAAATCATCACAATTGGGCTAATGGACATAATCATTCCGATTTCCGTTCCTGATAAGCCAACCACTTCTTTTAAGTATACGGATAAGAGCGGAAAGAGCGAACCAAAGCTAAAAAACATGAGAAAATAAAACGCCTGAAATACATATTTACTTCTATTCAATGCCATCCCCCATATCGTTGTAGAGTAAGAAAAGCACCGTCTAAAGACGGTACTTTTTCTGTGAAAATCAATTAACCATGGCTGAAGCGGTATACCCCACAATCAAATTGGATACCCTATTAATGACCAAAAAAAGGCAATAGGAAAG
>NZ_SLUL01000002.1 GCF_004341205.1 Thermolongibacillus altinsuensis | reverse complement strand
TAACGAAAAAATTTTTGAAACAGGACACACAAAAAGACCGAAAAAATCGGTCTTTTTCTTTAGTAAAATATCAACAATAAAATTTAACAGAGCCTTATAAATAGAAAAGCTGACCTTTTGCATTGGTCAGCCTTTTCTGTTATGCCCAATATGCTTCTTGCGCTTGTTCGTTTGCTAATAACGGTAATTTCGTAAACCAGCGTTAAAACTTTTTTGATGTGCCAAGCCGCTTGAGCGTTTCCTTTACAATCGTATCAATTCCAATCATTGTTGACATTGTTATTTTCGAAAGTAGCTTCTTACATTTGTGCAAAGCGCAATTTTTCAATTTCTCGTCTTTGCGCCGCCATTTCTTTCGTTAGCGAGCTCAAATCGTGGTCAAAAAAGCGGTTTTGTCGCTCAAGATGCGAAAGTTTCTCGCGCGTTTCCTCATGAAATGAATATAGTTCTGCGTTTGTCTTTTCTTGTGCTTCGCGCAACGAAATGACAATCATCTTCAGTTCGTTTTGCCCTTCTTTTAACTCTTTTGCATCTTTTTCTAAGCTTATCATTCGATCATTTAAACTTTGCTGCCTAGATTCTAAATTCTCCATCCGTTCGCCTAAACTTTTTTGCCCCACTTCTAAACTCTCGATTCGCCCCTCCAAACGCTGCTGACCCGCTTCTAAATTCTCGATTCGCCCCTCCAAACGTTGTTGACCCGCTTCTAAATTCTCCATCCTCGCTTCCAAACGCTGTTGACCCGCTTCTAAACTCTCGATTCGTCCCTCCAAACGTTGTTGACCCGCTTCTAAATTCTCGATTCGCCCCTCCAAACGTTGTTGACCCGCTTCTAAATTTTCCATCCTCGCTTCCAAACGCTGTTGACCGACTTTTAGTTCCTTGATCTCTTCCCCTAGCCAGTCAAACTTCTCCAAAATAAGTGACAATGTGTTTTCCATTGCGGACCACCTTCTTTTTTCATTATTTTATCACAACCGAACCGTAAAAATCTTGATGAAGTGAACATGGGGAACATTTCCTAGAAGACGTATGCGGAGAATGAGAGGATTGAACATTAGAACATCTGTTCTTTAATTTTACCGTTTTTCTTTTTCGATCTCTACTCTAATCGTTCGACAAAATCCGCTAAAAAATTTAACAAATATTAACAAAATAAGTCAAAAAGATTAATAGAATTTTGTTATAATTTAGAAGAATGATAAAATAAAAGGAGGTAAAACCATGTTGAGACAAAACAAATGGTATCCTTTTTTGCTTTCTCTTATCGTCGCTTTATTGCTTGCTGCACCGGCAAAGTTTGAAGCAAGCGAAAAAGCGGTTACGCGCGGCGAGTTTGTGAAACAGCTCATCACGACGATGGATGTGGACGTAAAAGAAGAAGTAAAAAATTTAACGTTCACCGACGTTGATTCAGAGCTAGCGCCATACGTGGAAGCCGCTCTTCGTCTTGGGATTGCAACAGGAAAGACAGAAACAACGTTTGCACCAAACGAAAAGATCACGCGGGAACAAGCGTATGTTTTTCTCATTCGTTCTCTACAACTTCGCGATCACTATTCGGCAGAGAAATTAAAAAGATTTAAAGATTTTCCTGCTGTCGGACAATGGTCGCAAGAATATCTTGCTGCCGCTGTCGAACTCGACCTATTGAAAGGATATACCGATCAAACAATCAGACCGCATCAAGCCATCACATCATCACAAGTTGCGGCAATGTTAAACCGTTACAATACAAACATTGAAAAAATTACATTCATCCATACAAATGATACACACGGACGCATTTTGTATAACGACAAAAATGGAGAGATGGGCTTCTCCAAAATTTCTCAGATTGTCAACGATGTTCGCAAGAAAAATAAACAAACATTGCTCGTTGATTTGGGTGATACGTTCCACGGTACAACATATGTGAACTTAAACGAAGGACAAGCCGTTGTCGACATCATGAACGGCATGAAATACGATGCGATGGTACCGGGCAACCATGATTTCAACTACGGACAAAATCGTTTGCTTGCTTTAAAAAATATGGTTCAATTCCCGATTGTAAGCGGAAACATTTATAAAGACGGACAGCCGTTTTTACCAGCTTACACCATTAAAGAAGTTGCTGGAAAGAAGATTGCCCTCGTTGGCTTAACGGCGACGGACACAGCCGTCAAAACGAATCCGGCAGGCATTATCGGCATCACGTTTGCGGATGAAGAAGCCACATTAAAGCAAATTGTCCAACACCTAAAAGGACAAGCGGATCATATTGTCGTCCTTTCCCACTCTGGATTAAAAACAGATGAAAAGCTTGCCAACTCCGTACAAGGAGTCGATCTCATTCTCGGCGGCCATAGCCACGATACCATTGAAACACCAAAGAAATTCAAATATGCGTATGTATCACAAGCATTCGAATACGGAAAAGCCGTCGGGCAAACAAATTTACTATTCCACAAAGGAAAACTGATTGGTGTAAACGGATTCCTTTATCGTGACTCATCTAACAAACAAGAAGATGCAACGATTCAACAGATCGTTCAAAAATACAAAAACGAAGTAGATGAAACGTTGCAACAAGTGATTGCAAATATTTCCGTCGATCTTGACGGTGAACGCGAAAACGTACGCACAAAAGAAACGAATCTCGGCAATTTGATTGCTGATGCGATGCGTTCTGCATTAAATACAGACGTGGCCCTCACAAACGGCGGCGGCATTCGCGCTTCCATTCCAAAAGGAGACGTGACAAGAAATCATGTATTAACGACCCTTCCGTTTGCGAATACGCTTGTCAAACTGTCCATTACGGGTGCAGACTTAAAGAAAGCGCTTGAGCATGGCGTTCGTCTATACCCTGAACAAAACGGCGGCTTCCCGCACGTATCAGGTATTCGCTTCACATTTGATGCAACAAAACCGGCAGGGGAACGAATTACAAACGTTGAAATTAACGGTCAACCGCTTGATGAAACAAAAACATATACACTAGCAACAAACGACTTCCTAGCCAAAGGCGGTGACGGATATACGATGTTCACAAACGGCACAATTGAATTTGATAGCGGTGAATTGCTCAGCTCGATCGTCATCTCTTACTTGCAAAATAACAAACCGATTCCAAACGTCGAAGGACGAATTACCGTCATTGGCCAATAAAGCAAAAAAGAGAACCCCTCTATTTACACAGAGGGGTTCTCCCTTTTGCATCACAAACCTCTATTTCTCTTTACCTTTTCATCAACCAATTCCACTCGATGATGGTCATCGCTTCTCCATATCGATTACAAATTTATAACGATCTGCACGATAGACCGATTTGACGTATTCAAGCGGACGGCCATCTGTTAAAAACGTATGGCGTTCAATTAATAAAACAGGAGCGCCATCCGAAAGTTCCAACCAATCCTGTTCCGACTGGCGAACAATCGCGGCTTCAAGCGTCTGGCGCGCTGAAGCGATTTGCAGCCCAAGCGATTCAATATATTCATAAACGGAACGAGAAACAATTTCTTCTGATAAATTGGGCACCAGCTGCGGCGACATATACAAAACTTCCAACGCCATCGGCATGCCATCCGCAAGATGAATGCGTTTCACTTCATAAACAGGAGCACCCATCGCGATCGATAGTTTCTCCGCTACTTTTTTTCCCGCTTCCACAATCGAAAACGATAATAGCCTTGTTCCTGGAACCATGCCGCGGGCGCGCATATCTTCAGAAAAACTCGTCAACCCTTTTAGCGCTTGTTCCATTTTTTTCTCAGCGACAAACGTTCCTTTCCCCCGCTGCCGCACAAGCAATCCTTCATTCACTAAATTGTTGATTGCCTGTCGAACCGTCATTCGGCTAATGCCGTACATTTCGGACAGTTCTCTCTCAGACGGGATCACATCGCCTGCCCGCCATACTTTTTGTTCAATCAATTCGCGAATTCCTTCCTCGATTTGATAATAAATGGGGATGGGCGAGTGTTTATCAATTTTCATCATTCAACCTCACTCCACGCTTCTTCATCTGCAATGATCGTCACATCATGATGTTTTTGCAAGATCGATACAGGAACGTTCTCCGTCACTTCTCCGCAAAAGCCCGCACGCAATGCCGCTGCTTTTTCTTTTCCAAACGCCAACAATAAAATGCGCTTGCTTTCCATAATGGTGCGAATGCCGACTGTAATCGCATGCGTTGGCACCTCTTCTTCCCTCTTGAAAAAACGAGCATTTGCCTTTCTCGTCGATTCAGCTAATCGAACAACATGAGTGCGTGCAGAGAAAGATGTTCCCGGTTCATTGAAGCCAATATGCCCGTTCCGACCAACGCCAAGCAGCTGCACATCAATGCCGCCTGCTTGTTCAATCAACCAGTCATATCGCCTGCATTCCTCTTCCAAATCAACAGCCATTCCATTTGGAACAAATGTATTGGTTAAATCAATATCCACATGCCAAAATAAATGTTGATCCATGTAATAGCGATAACTGTTCGGATGAGAAGGCGGCAAACCGACATACTCATCCAAGTTAAATGTTGTCACATGACGAAAAGAAACGGATCCTTCATTATATGCTTCTACAAGATGTCGATACGTTTCGATAAACGTGCCCCCTGTCGCCATGCCAAGTACAATCTGAGGATTCATGCGAATTTGTTCTGCGATCCATTCCGCTGCTCGTTTGCTTCCTTCTTCTGCATTTTTTACAATGATGACATTCATCAATCAATCCCTCCTTCCTTCTGATAAGCAATGTGGCCGCGACAAATGGTCATCCATACATCGCATTGGTCGTTGATCACGACCAAATCTGCATCTTTTCCAACCGCAATGCTTCCTTTTCGATCATCGACACCGATTTGTTTGGCAGGATTGATTGTTGCCATCCGAATCGCTTCTTCCAGCGAACAGCCTGTAAACAAACACATGTTTCGGATCGCTTCATTCATTTTTAACACGCTGCCTGCCAGCGTTCCATCAAACAAAGTTGCCTGATTGCCTACCACCTTCACCTCTTGCCCGCCAAGATCATACATCCCATCGCCAAGTCCTTTCGCCCGCATCGCATCCGTAATCAACACGATGCCGTCTTTCCCTTTCAATCGGTACGCAAGCTTGACGATATGCGGATGAACATGAAGACCGTCGACAATCAATTCGCAGCGAACCCGTTCATCTAAAAGCACGGCACCGAGAGCGTTCGGCTCACGATGATGAAGCGAACGCATTCCGTTAAACAAGTGCGTACAATGCGTCACCCCTTGCTCAATCGCTTGCAAAGCCGCCTCAGCGTCCGCATCCGAATGGCCAAGCGATGCCGTGACGCCATGTTCGCGCAGCGTGCGTAAAAACACCATTCCTCCCTTTTGCTCTGGCGCAAATGTCACCAGACGAATAAGCCCGTTCGCCAGTTCTTGCCATCGAGCAAACCGTTCCGCATCCGGCGCTTGCACATAGTGCGGGTGCTGCGCTCCCACCCGATTGGGAGCGATGAACGGTCCCTCGAGGTGAACGCCGAGAAGTTCGGCCTCTCCTTCCATCGCTTCATCCTTTGCAACATTCATAAGCGCACGTTCAATCGCTTCCGAACTCGCCGTCATCGTCGTCGCTAAAAAACTGGTCGTCCCTTCTTTCGGGAGGGCTTGCGCCATCGTCCGGAGCGCCTCTTTCGTCCCATCCATCGCATCGGCGCCGCTCGCTCCATGAATATGAACATCGATAAATCCCGGGACAATCATGCTGTCATCTGGAACACGAATGATGATAGAATGCTCGTTCTCTTTGAAATGATCCATTTTTCCAACTTCAACAATCGTTCCATTTTCCCATACGATATATCCATCATGTAACCAACCGTCTTCTAAAAGAATACGAACAGAAACAAATGCATAGCGTTTTTCTCCCATCTTCTGTTTCCTCTCCATATTTTTCCTATCTTAATTTTATTATATATACATATAGTTGTCTATACCATTAAAGGTGACGAAAAATGAGACAACTAGGCAAGACTTGATGTTTCGAGGGCTTCATATAGAACCATATAAAAGGAAGCTTGGCAACTCAATCATCTTTTTATATTAAATGCTTTAAACACGATTTTTATTCCTATACATAAAAATCGCACCATTTACGCATAATCCAAGCGTTCGTTTTAAAAGATAAAAATAATGGAGGTGAATCGTTTGGAACCAATGTTATGTCCAAGCTGCAAAACGAACCGAACCCGCTTTAACTTGATTCAGCAACAACCAACAGCAGTAAAACTCCATCCGCAAACTGGGGAAATCGAACAAGAATATACAAATGACGCGCTTGATCCGTTCCATCTTCCTTACAGCGGTCCTAGCTACCGCGTCCAATGCGCCGCGTGTGGACTCATTGAAAACCCAGAAATGTTCATTAAACGAGCGCAACATTCTTTCTTAAACAAATAAACCACCTTTATGACAAGATTAGTGCAGAGTTGTACTTTTAAAAAGAGAGTCGATCGCCGTTTGATGGCGTGACTCTCTCCATTCATTTTTCGAAAAATCCGAGATGCGTCATTCAAAAATGTGGGCGTCCATCTACTTATGTTTCACAACCTTTTTGAATGCTGAATCCACAAAATTGTGACTCAACTCTTGTTCGACTTCCACCTTCCGATGTTGAATGCGAGTTGGATCTAGTCCGTTTCCGAGTGTGCCACATATGTTTCCTTGGCGCGGTTCGATGAGTTCACGCTGCTGATAATACACGCGCGGCGTTTTCCAAAGCGCGGCTAACGCTTTTCCCATCGGCATTTCATGATAGCGCTCCGGCCACATTTTTTTGAGATGTTCTTTCACAAGCGGATAATATTTTGAACTCATCGTTGGAAATAGGTGATGCTCGGTGTGATACGAAAAGTTGAAATGCAAAACATCAATCCATTTCGGAACAGTGACCGAAAGGCTGTTTGCGAGCGGATCGTTGACGGGCACTAACGGATTTAAACGATGATTCGTCGAAATGTAGCTCATGACGATGAAGTTTCCGATCAACAGTGGCAAGAAAAATGCAAAAAGCCACTTTTCAAATCCGATGACAAACAACAAGCCAATCCACGTCGCCCAAGGCAATAGAAACTGCCAAAACACGACTTTGCGATTTTTCGGCTCAAAATCTTTAAAAAAGTAAAACAACATCCGAATGGAATGAAGCGTAAATGTGATCGTCAATGCGCTAAAGGCAAAGAATGCGCGAATCGCAAACGGAATTCGATATACCCAGCGCAATAAACGGCTTTTCGCTAACTTTTCTAAACTCGGCCATGCATCGGGATCCAACTCTTCATCTTGCGTATGCACATGATGACTGGAGTTATGCCATTTTCTCCACAGCTTCGGACCTGTGCACAACGGCCAAAATGCGATAGCTCCAAGGAAATCGCGCAACCATGGCCGGCGAACGACCGTCCCGTGTAAAATTTCGTGTCCTAAAAATCCTAATCCTGCAAAGCTAAAACCGAGCACCACAGAAATGAGGAAATTCCACAATAGATGAAGATTCAACAAGGAAATGACAACGAGGCAACTGATCGCAATGATGAGGTAGGCAAGACCACCAAACAAACGAGAAGGGACAGGCTGAAACACTTTTTTCGGCAAGTGCGGCGAAATTTTCGACGCATACCAACCGAACGTATAAAATTCTTTCATTTAAACAGGTCTCCTTTCAAATATACCGCCCATTCGCACAAAATGGGCGAGCTGCTCCGTAATGAGAGATGCGAAATCACACATCCGAAGATATTTTTTTAAATCAAACCACTTGTTTCCATCGTAACATCTGCAAGCTTGTCCTGTCAAAAATTTTTTATCACTTGGTACTATTATTTGGTATTAATCCCCTACTCTTTCTGAGTCAGGGGACAACTTTCTCCTATATATGATAAGCTTAATTTTCCGACATAAACAAGCTTTTCTGCCACTTCTCCGAACGAAAACGCCATCAGACAAATGAATTTGTCTGTCATGCGTTTTACGTTCGGAATCGGCATGCTTCTAGCATGCCGGGGCGGCAAGAAAAATCTTGCCGCCTATGGTAGAAAAGCGGTCTTCTATTCATGATGTGATGTGTCGGAAACTCAACTTGAATCTATATACATATTTCGAAACTTCCAGCGTAAACCCCGGCTTTTTAAAGCCAGAAATAAACCAATCGGTATACCCGCCGCTCGGATTTTTTTTCGGTTTGACAAGAGAATAGCCCGTTTTTTTCGCCAGCATCGAAGCAAGGGAGTAATCCCGCTTTTTCCGCTCTCCCAATTGATGGAAGTGCCAATAAATAATTTCTTCTGAAGAGTGGGAGGAAATAGCCATTTGGAAATTGTGAGCGAGCGTAAAATTGCGCATCGCTTGCGCTTCCGGTTCGCTGAATGGGCGCGGTCCTTTATAATTTTTCGTTGCCAGCTTTCCTGGGTTATAACAAATGTTTTTCCAATCCGCATCATACTGCCGATATGAACCTCTCCCACCTACACGTTGTTTAGAGAGGAGAGACTTCTCGGTGAACATGTTAAAAATACAAAAAGGAGAGACTTTACATTGACACTCTCCTCTTCTTTTACTCTATCATTTTTCGACAAACTTCGGTGATGACAGGCACGCAACCTTTTATCCTTCCCAATCATAGAACATTAGTCCTATTCGATATGACGTTCGATTTCCAATTTTTCGACCAAATTTAGACATGACTGGCGCAAATTCTACTCTAAAATTATTGAATTTAGTGTAATTAATCACATATAATGTAGTTGGTAAGCAAAAAGTATGATTTTTAGAGAAAGAGAATATAATAAGAAATGTGGCCGAAAGTGCTGCAACACTTTCGGCCCATGCGATAGCAGGCTCAAAGGAGTCAGCTTACATGAAAAATAGACCTCATCCAAGAATTGACGGCTGTTCAAGGGAGGTCTATTTTTTCTTTTTATCAAATGACAGCATGGTTACAACAAGCATCCCAAATGCAATCATTAGCGAAATCGTCTCGTATACTGTCAAAAGCTCACCCCCCTTTTCAACGAGATAGGGGCAAGCTGATTTTCCCTTGAACCTCTGCTATTGCATATTTATTATAACATTCTTTGAACAACCAAAACATCAAATAAAACATAAAATTTCCAATTTTATAAAAATACAGAAGGAGAGCATTCGCTTTAAAGGCGATCAGCCCTCCTTTTCTTTTTGAAAAATTTTCGGATCGCGATGCACATGCACCTTTTCAAATCCTCATTTAACTCTCCCTTATATAAATAAAAAAGAAAAGCCCCACAGATTTTTTCGACATATTTTGAGAGAATTGACACGCATCTATTCCATCATCAAAATGACCAAACTCGCTCCTCATTAATAAAAACGAAGCGTGTGATTTTTCTTTTCTGATTTACATATATTAATGAGGCTATTTTTTTAGCCTCTTTTTTTATTTTTCATCATTTCAAGAAAGGAGTCACGAGGAATGTTCGGAATCAACAAGAAAAATGTATTCGATTTTGTAGAGGATACGATCACCATCAACAAAGACAATCCTTTAAAAGAAGGCGTTGATTTTGAAATTGTATCCATCGATGTCATTACGGATGATCTTGACGTATACACAGCGGGCGATTATTTCAATGTGGATTTAAATCAGTTAGTCAGAAATCATTCGAAAAAAGAGCTGTTGTCGATCTTGGAAAATTTGAAACCCAACAACACCATCGATATTGCATCTTCATTATTTTGTTATGGTGAAGGCGAATTAGTCATCATGTATAAAATGATCGATGACGTTGATATTGAATTAGCTCAAAAGATCGGACTCGGCGTTGCTAGAATGTTGAAAGGCAAACATAAAGGAGAATTATTTATATTTAACCCTTCACGAATATCCGATGATGAAGAGGAAAATACTTATTGCGGCTTGCTGATGGTGAAAATTTATGTGCAATTGAAGTACAAAGATGAATACGATGATCCAAGGCTGGAGAGATTCATCGAAAATAATCCGGATTTTCTACATATCTTATCTCCTACATATGCGGAAGAAATCAAGAAGCAGTTAGAAGAGGTATTCATGAGTAAAAAAGGCAGCAATAACGTCGTGCCATTCAAAAGGAGATAACCGTTGCCGCTTCCTATCAAAGCATTGTCCCTATAAAAATAAAAGCAAGAGAGCTGACCATCATTATAGTGCAGCTCTCTTTCTCCTTTATTCGGTCTCCATCTTTTGATACACTTTGGAGCGTGACAGTAGATCATTCAAAAAAGAAAAGACCGAGAGCCAAACGAGGTCTCTCGGTCTTTATCAATATTTCGATAAATTTTGAGCGATGACAGGTACATACGCACCCGCCTTGCTTGGAAACACGCGCTTCATCTCAATAACCGTCCACAGGTTGCTTCCTTTTTCACGAATCGTTCCGCGAATCAACATTCCCGCTTTCGCATGGGCACAAGCGAAAGGCGCCGACTGCACCGAGTATGCTTTTCCATCTCCCAAATGTTTTACTTGGATCGTGTTTGTCGAAATTGACACAATTTCAAAAAGACCGCTCACTTGACAGCGATCGCGCGCTGCGTTTTTCATCGCTTCCATCCATACATCATGCATCCAAGCATGATACTTTCGAGTCGGATGAGGCACATAGGCATCAAGCAACCGAATCGCATCGTATATTTCTTCCTCGACCGCTTGGACAATGTCGCGAACGGCAGACGCATGGTTCGTTCCGTATTGGTCATCAAGCCATTTCGCTAACGCTTTCACCGTCCCTAAAAACGCTTTGGCTTGGTTGATGCTCGCATCTGCATTCGTTTCTAAATAGTGATAGACGATGCATTCTTCCCAATGTTCCTTTTGCATGCTCGTCCAAGATGAAATCACCGAATGAATCAAGTAATGCGCAACAATGGTCAAACCGGTTCGATATTTATACACCGTCGCCTCTGATTTTCCGAGCGCTTTCTTTTTGAAAAAGTCGATCATATCGCGAGCGAAAAACGAAGAAAGCCACTCCATTGGAAAATCAAGCTGACGATACGCTTCGATCTCCTCTTCTTGATACGCTGATGAAAGGGAAAACGGATTTTCGGTTATTTGCCGTACACTCGTTTTTCGTTTTTCTTTCAGCGTGACAAACGGCGACAACGGAAGCCCAAACGTGCGCCGAAGCGTGTTAAAATCGACCGTCACCGGGCACTCAAACTGCTGACCATTTATAAAACTCACATATTCACGCTCGCGCAACCATTGTTCGACTTTTTCGTGCTGCCCTTGTTCGATCATTTTCATTATCGTTTGGCCGTTAAAGTCCAGATGGGGACGATGAAGAAATTCATGGACCTCAATGGCTTGATTCGCAAGCATCCCAAAATAACGAGGCACTTCCTCGCTCATTCGCATCGCATACGTTTGCAACTCTACATCTTTCGGTACATCCAGCTTTCTCATCTTTTTCTCAATAAAACGAACGAGCGAACCCATTTGCTTCATAACTTGTTGGAATGCCTCAATCGCCTCTTGCCAAACAGACATAAACTTCAAGCGACTGTTACTTATTTCAATAAATCCACGCACTTCCCGCACATATATGCAATCAGGAGCTGCATTATCTTCGTACATGTAATGTTTTCCTACAAAACTTAAATTCCCTTTGTGACCTTTCCACTCACCGACAAGCACAACATCCCTTTCAACAAGCGAGCGAACGAGTTGATTCGCATCTGTCACTTCGTAATAAAGCGTCACTTCATCAATCGTTGTTATTTCCTTGTGCCGAAAAAGATCTTCGTCGATCAACTCCCCAACGATTTCAAGGAAATGATCGAAAGCAACTTGTTCATATGGCCGCTTCGTTTTCTGAAGCAACTGCTGAATCTTTTCATAAGCGCGCTGAATCCCTCTAGGTCCTTCAATGACCGCTGCACCATGAATATAATAGCGCCCATCCACCGGTTCGACCAAACAAAAGCTTCCCGCCCACGGAAGCGCTTTTGGCATCGTTTCACAAAACGGCATATACAATCGCTCTTTCGTCATCTGGTCTTCCACGATGACGCCGCCTTCATCTGCATCGACGATTTGAATGAGACGAGGAACGAGCGAGAGCCACGTTTCAAGCAACCTCTTTTTCTCTGCACTCAACTGCGCTTTCCGCTCCTGATAAAACCATTCCACCGCACGCAATCCGTTTTCAAATCGATAAAAAAACATCATCCAAAGTAAAAACAACGCTTCTAAATAATCGCCATTCTTTATGTCTGCTAGACGATTTCGAAACTCTTGTTGAATACGCAGACGCTCTTGAAACGTGAGCACACGATCTAAAAACCTATTCATCTCATCGGTCAGCTCGTGCTTCATTCGAAAAAACCGTTCCTCTTTCACTTTTTCAAACTCTACTATAACTGCTTGGTTCATACAACATTTTTTGTATTTTTTCCCACTTCCACAAGGACAAAGTTCATTTCTTCCAATCAATCTACTCCACTCTTTCTTTCATCATGATATATTTTTCATTTTAGCATAGATTGGAGAAAGTTAAACATGGAGATGAGAACTTTGATCGTGGCGAGCGAGCTACCTAATCTTTCGACAAACTTTGAGCAGTGACTGCGCCCATATTACGTATCCTCATGTACAAATTTGAGTTTTTTCTCAAGTTTTGCAGCACCATCAATACGTTGATATACTGCTGAAAAATTTTATAAGTTACACATCTAATTTCCAATATTTATATTGAATATAAGATTATATCTATTTATACTATTTTTATGTAATATACCAAAAAATTATAAAGGTAAGGGAGAGGTTTTATGAAAAAATTAGTTGCAGGATTTCTAGCTGGTGCTATTACGTTTGGTGCTGTTGGAGCTTATGCAGTTGGCGGAAACTTGATTGAAGTATTTTACAATGTTAAGAACATTAAAATTAACAAAGTCTCACAAATGCCTGATCAACAACCTTTTACTTATAAAGGAACAACCTACGTTCCTTTAAGATATATTAGCGAAAAGTTAGGATATAATGTTAAGTGGGAAGGCTCTACACAAACTATCTACATCGGTGAAATGGAAGAGACAACCGCCGCATATCCGGGAAGAGATATTGAACATATGAATTATCAAGAAGGGTATTATCGGCATTATTTCGAATACGTGTATGATTCTTCGGAAAAGATAAAGGACAACGTAGGAAACGAGTATAGTAACTATATTAAGTTTTTCATAGGCGACTCCTGGAGTTCTGAAGATCAATGGTCACTTCTCGAATTTCCTTTAAATGGTCAATATAAAACATTCAAAGCCATAGCTGGATTAACTAATGATTATAAAGATTCACCAGGATCAATTGTTCTCGAAATTTACATTGATGGTGAAAAAACTTACTCTAAGACATTTATTCCAGGAGATTTTCCTGAAGAAATTAATTTAAACATTAAAAACGTAAATAAAATCACTTTTAGGGTATCATCTCCAAGAGGCGATGTTGATAATGAATTAGGTTTATTTGATGCTCGTTTCATTAAATAATGTTTTCAATCCCCATCTCAAAAAGAAGATGGGGATTATGTTTTCTGTACATTTTTCCCTTTACATCAAGCGGTGACAGCGTACTATGTCAATAAGAAATTTTAAAATTTTACTTCTCGAACCTGAATGAAATATTACCTCTTTCAATACTGCAGGGATGTAACCGTCAAGTAAAATTGAACACTTTTTGATCATTAATTTTGGGCACGATGGATGATTCTGTCTAATACAGCTGTGGTGATAGCTGGATCACCGAGTAATTCTCCCCACTCACTAGGCCCTTTATTGAATGTTAGGATAATCGACGATTGATTGTACAAGTCATTAATCAAATGAAAGAATAAATTCGCTTCTCGTTGATCCATCGCTATAAACATTAAGTCGTCGATAATCACTAAGTTCGATTCCCTCAGTCGTTGAAGGCGAATTTGTGATTTTCGAGTAATTTCATCCGTTTTTAACGCTTGAATCAACTCTCCATCGTAATAAACGTCACTTTATACCCTTGATGAATCGCTTCAATCCCGAGACCAATCGCCAAATGGGTTTTTCCGACACCTGGCGGTCCTAACAGAATCAAGTTAAAGAGTTGGTCTAACCATGAGAGTTCTCGCAATTGGTGAAATTGTCTTTTCGTCAGTGATGGCTGTTCTTGTAGTTGAAACTCATCTAACGTCTTGTAGTAGGGGAAAGACCCCATTTCAAACGCCTCTCCCGCAATTTCTCCTCCCGACGATGTTGTTCATAACGCAACACATCGTATAAAAAACGTAGATATGTCACCTCATTCGTCTCTGCTTGTTTCACTAATATAGGCAGATGAGAAGTCGTTTCTGTCAAACGTAATACTCGTAATAACTCTTGTACATTTGTTAACTGGCTCATTTCGTTCTTCCCTCCAAAATCCCGATATATTACGTTTCTTACAGCTAGTTGTGCACAAAGGATAGAATGACTCTCCTCCTGTAATGATTGGATTCGGTTTACCTGAACGGCTTTGCCGGAAGTGTTCAATCGATGTTGCCGTTTTAAGTAACCGATCATATCTGTAAACTCTGAAGCACTATACAGCTGTAATTCGATGCATTTTTGTAGTGCTTGGCTGCAGAGGGATGTCGGAGAGTGAGCCAGTTGTTTTTGAATGAGCTACAATTGATCGCGTATATATCGCGGATAGGCTTTTCGTATGTGTTCTAGATATTCCTTTGCCACATCTGGTTGTTCAAATTGGTTGGCAACCCTTTTGATATAGGCATCGATGCCTTTCGTTCGATCTCGCAAATGGTTTCGGTTTTGAATCAGCTTTCCTTTGCCATGAGCGATCGTGTGCTTTCCTAAGTATTCCCCTGTTTCAGAATCGTAGATGAAGAGCTCCTGTTTCTTTTGAATGACAATTTGTACTGTTTTTCCAAACGGCATATAGGTTCCGCACGGAACCGTATATCGATTCGATTTGTACAGAATCGTATTGTCCTTTCTGACCGTTCTTGTTATACTGTTTGTAAGGTTTGGTTTTTGGACACAGGTCACGTCCAATGATAGAGAGATCGGTCGTAAGTGTTGTTTTTCGAGTTCGAACACGTCGACTGGTCTCTTTTTTGTCGTGTTATGGACTCTCCCATTACCTGTTCGCCGTAACCATTCCCATCCTTGTTCATTCCACATGTCGAGATTCGTAAATATCCGATGTTTGGCAAAGTTGTGTTTGATAAATCCTACGACATTCTCAATTTTCCCTTTGCTTTCCGGGTCTGCCTTTCGACATACATGAAGAGTGAGGTTGCGCTGTCTTCGATAGGCTTCAAACTCGGCGGTAAGAATGAGGTCCCCGGCATTTCCACTAACCACAATCAGGTTGTCCTGATCATAAACAAGTTCGTTTGGGATTCCACCAAACCATTGGAACGCATTCTCATGAGCTTGAATGACATCTCTCGTTGTAAAAGGACGATTTAGCCACTCTTTGTATTTATAACGCGAGTGTGAAAGGACAAACGCGATAAAATATAAATCGATTTCCTTCCCTTGTTGATTTTCACTTTGACCTTTCCAAAATCCACTTGCGCTTGTTGTCCCATAGGCGGATCCGGCACGGCTTGATATTGGCGAATCGAGGTCTCCTTTGGGATTTTCCATTCCTCTCGTAAATTACGTACATAACTCCGAACCGTACTTTCTCCCACGCAAAGGTCAGGATAACGTTCCTCTAACCAGTCTTGTACCTGAGACGCTGATAAATCTGGATGCTTCTGAATCCAATGTAAAATAAGCTCTCGATAAGGGTCTAACTTTTTTCTTCGTTGCTTCGTAGAAGCTAACCATGTTGTCATGTCCTCAGGTGAACGCTTTAAATAGTTATATAATGTCGTTCTGGATATCTTTAATTTTTTAGCGACGGATGTTTTACTAAACCCTTGTTTCAAAAGTTGATAAATTTCCATATACATTTCCCACTTATCCACCTTTCAGTCCCTCCAACAGCTAGATAAAATCTCAACATCTATCATAGCTGTTAAGAGTAAAATTGGTAAATAAGTGTCCAATTTTATTTGGCGGAAACTGTCCACTTTATTTTAGCAGTTACACCTTTGAACATAGACATGTATAAATCTTGAATCTCCATGCGCAGACACACACCCTCATACAAAAAAAGTCCCTCTTGAATGCGAAGGACTTTTCTGTATGTAACTATTTAAGAAAAGAATATTTGAAAAGCATTTTTTTGAACGTTCCTTCGTCTTTGATAGGAAGTTGATGCTTGGGAGATTGATAATAGCACTTTTGATGGATAATGGTATTTATAAAATCCAGAAAAACTTTATCATCCATCTCAACCGGTTTTGAACAGACAGGACAACGCAATTGACCAACGATTTCAAACATACAATCTCCTTCTTTATTGATCGGGCGTTGACAAACAGAAATTCCCGCTCGGCAAGTGCTAAACTTCCCTTTTCATGACTATATCTTTTAAAAACTGAAATACGGCCTCTAAATCTTTCGCTTCCTCTTCTCTTCCAATATAATCTCGGTTATATTTATCTACCATCCGATACATTTCTCCATCCCATTTTTCAAACTCATCATCTGTAAGATCGCGTTGATTCAACACCTTTGCTGTTCCTCTTCCGTTATACCTTGCCTCCATCGCCAACCTTTTCGCAAGCCTATAACAAAGCTCCTTTTTTGTTGGATCTCTTTTAAAATGCCGAAAATCGATATTAAACTTCAATCCGAAATTATGAACTGTCCGATAGTGGATATCCATACTTCCATCCGCATCCACCCAGCCAATATGAATCCGAATATCCGCTCCATATTTCGTAGGTAAATCAATAATAAACGCCTTCTGATTTGAACGGTAACTCTTATCCCATCCTAACTCCAATAAAAAATCTCGTATTCTGCTGTATGTGTCAATGACATCTTTTGATAAATACAATTCCAATGTATCAGGAGTCGGTTTTACTTCCTTCTTTTTCTTTACCAGCTCATCCCATGTACCTCTGCTGAAATTGGCATCTTGCGTTTTGATCATGGGCTCCCTTGAATCGAATAACACCATCATTTCTGAAGGTTGAAACGCAATATAAGCAAAACCACCGTGAGCAAATGTACTTTCCCGCTTCTCCCATACCCGTTCATCCAGAATATCGGCAAGAACACATGCAATGACATTGCCCTTCATTATGTTTTGGATCGTGCAATCATAAAGCCATTTTGCTTTTTCCTCAGAAAATCCCCAATGTGCGCACCATTGCTTAAATCCATCGTAAAGTCCTTCAACACGATCGTTGATAAAAGGCGGAAAAACCGAATCGGCATTCGCTTTTATTAAATAGCGCCTTGCCCCCATGACAATTTCATCTTCAGATCGTTTGGATAAGGAAAGGCGATATGGATCAAGCTGCTCTCTCCAAATATTCTCATTTAATTCAGGATTCGAGCACAGTTTTGCTTCAATTAGCCAAACTTCTCCGTTCTCATCCGTTCCAATTAAATCTAAAATTCCTGATCGATTCCCGCTCTTTCCATCCGGCAGCCAGATCTCGTTCCCCCAGATAAAAAGCTTTCTCGTTTCTCCATTCGTTAGAGGAATTTGATGAGCAAAAGTATATTCCATAAAAGCATTGACCAGTTGTCTTTCATTAGGATAAATAGAGATAATCAATCAATCCTCCCCCAATGGCGCTGATATGTTCACTAAATAAAGAAATTTAATGGAATATATTTCTAAAAAACCACTACTTATCAATTATATTAATTTACTTAATTTTCATTTTTCAACTATCATTATTCAACAAAAGTCGACATATATCGTTGGATGACGTTCATCATTCGAATGACGGTAAGCTCCTAAATCCCCATTGCATGACTATTGATTGCCACCATTGTTTTTTACCTTTCCTTTTTTATTACATAAACCCGTGGTACTAGATAAAATGAGATGAGTATAAAAATAGCCCTTGCATGAAGGATCTCCTTTAAAATGAAAGTGCTACCAAACATTCAAAAGGAGAAGTCCCATGCAAGAGCACTTTTATTTTACAACAGATCGAGCCAAACTTCAAAAACAATATGTAGCGATTTTATTCTTTGTATCTGGACAATTGTCTTTAATTCAGATGTATTTACAACGTCGAAATCGTCATTTGTTGAAACAGGAAGACAAGGTCATCATCGCCGTCCATGTTCTTGGAAAGTTGTTTGGTTTTACATCCGAACGAGCTTGGCACCGATTTGTGATCGGAAACTTATTTTCGAAAGATTTATTTCCTGAACGCTCTCGATATAACCGTCGTTGTCGAAATCTTGGCTTTGCCGTCAAATGGATACGATATCAACTAGCCAAACGTGGGCAACATCACGCTTATGCGGTAGTGGATAGCTTACCCATTGAACTCTGCCACCACGCACGAATGTATCGCGTCAAACGGTTTCAAGGAATCACAGATATTGGGTATTGTGCATTAAAAAGATGGCTTACTATGGGTTGAAGCTTCATCTTCAGATCACCGACCAAGCGCTTCCGATGGGATATGTCGTAACCGAAGCATCCGTCACGACCGGACAGCTGCGGAAACAGTGATGGCCCAACTTCCTCATCCGTATACACTTGGCGACAAAGGATATGTGAGCCAAGACTTGCAAAAGAAGCTGTATGATGAATACAAGATCACTTTTTGGACGCCCGTTCGGAAAAACCAGAAGATCCACCAATCGAAAGCATGGAAACGATGGATGAAACGAAAGCGCAAAGTCATTGAAACCGTGTTTTTCAGTTCTCATTGATCAGTACCGGATCACAGAGATTCGAGCCAACTCTGTTTCTGGATTTGAATCAGCTTTGGATGGCATTTTACTAGCTTATTCACTCGTAATTCTTGGGCTAGTTGAGGGTTAAGGTTAAACTAGCACCACGGGTTAAGAATTTGATCTTTCAAATTACTCTTTTTCTAACTCAATTTCCATTTCCTTACCACCAGTCTGTACTCTCACTTTTACAACCTTATATTCTTTTATTAGAGAAAGTACTAATGAAGTTCCGAGATATGCAATCGCAAGAATTATAGCGATTTCTAATCCAGTTAAAGTAGCAATTGGTACAGCAGCTACTGTACTCAGACCTCCTGTTATCGGCGTAGCAGCCAAGGAAGCTGTTAAAATTCCTAATGTAATTTTTGATACTTTTTTTAGTTTAAAAGATTTGTTTACTTTTTCAGCCAAATCCCCTTGTATGATAATGTTTTTAATTCCAGCTTGTACAGCATCTTTTAACTCACTTTTTGTACGAACTACTACTTTATCCATTAATACCCTTCTTTCCTTTCTCTTAGCAAATAATAATTAATTTCTACCTTGTACTTTATTTACTTCCTAAAATTTTACAATATACATAATTAATATTAACATTATTTACATAATTAAACAACAATGATTTTTACATTTTTTTGCTACAGATAGGTTTGTAAAATTTCATAAAATAGGAATTAGCTAGTTGTAATATATATAAATCCAACTTAAGCTTTCGACATATGAACCTGTGCGACTCGTTGGAGTACGTTTTCTGGCATATCCGCAATGTATTCCAAAAAAGAAATGATCGATTCTCGTATTTCTTCTCGAGTCGCATGGAAATGGTTGACAATTACACTTTCTTTCATCCACTTCCATATACGTTCGCACAAATTTAAATTCGGTGAATACGGTGGCAAAAATAAAAGAGTGAGACGTTTTCGATGTTTTTCTAAGAACGGCTTTAGAATGACAATGTTTTTCTTCGGATATTGAGAAAGAACATATTCCAAAAATTGTTGAAACCATTGTGCATTACACATCGCTGCTTCCATGCACAAAAATTCGCCATTCATGACATTGAGTGCACCAAATAAAGAAACCGTCGCATGATGTCCATACGTAAGAACTTGTTTTTGTTTTCCTTTCAAGCTCCATGTGGCATGGAGAGCCTGGTAATCACGAATATGACTCTCATCTTCGTACATTAACACCATGTCTTCGGAGACGTTTTTTTTAACTCTTGAACATGTTCTTGAAATTCTTGTTGTTTCCGAGGGTTTGCACGCTTTAAGGTATACGTTGGGCATGTATAACGAAATCCCCATAGATGAAGCATTTTAGTAATGCCATACCGAGTCATGGATACATTCCATTTTTCTTCCAATACATGTTGGATGATGCGTGTATCCCAATACGCTTCTACTCCAAACCCTTCTTGGGCAGGAGTGGACATCAAAATCATGTTCTTGAGCTGAGTTTCTTCCTTTTCGGACAGGTACGGTTTTTTACCCGGAGCGTAACGGCGTTCTAGTAATGCGTCCATGCCGCCTTCATTAAATTTTTGAACATAAGAAGAGACCGAATGTCGATGAAGATTCAACAGTTGAGCCACTTGCAATCCCATATAGCCTTGCATGACCAAACGAATAGCAGCGACTCGTTTTGACATATTAGCGTTTTTTTGAGCACGTTCACATGCTTGCAGACGTTCAACCGTCCAACCATAGTCATTCGTAATTTGCAGAGTTTTTCTCATATCTATCCGCTCCTTTGTATTATCATTAGGAGCAGTATAGACAGATGACAGCTATATTTAAACATGTAGAGAAATCAAGTTTGACTTATATAAAATCAAACGGTCACCAAGAAGCTGCGAATCACAAAACCTCACATAAAATTGATGGGCGTCTTCTTGAGTCCAGTTTACGGGCGATCCTAACTCGTCCAAAAGGGAATTTAAGTGATCTTGCAATTTTATTCCGTTATTTTCCATATCGCATACAACTCCTTCTCCCCTAATCCTTTACAACAGCGCAATCATCCCGCTTTTTCGGATTCAAAGGATGCGGATGCTACTTATCATCCTTCAAAAAAATCGTATTCATTTTTATAACGTTAGGAAAAATCATTTGGATGTAACTTAACGATGGAATTTTATTAAATCTTATAATAATAACTATAAATATTCTGCCAATTTAACACAAAAGCTATTTGTTTACGTTTTCATTTTGCAGTAAGCTGTGTAATTGATGGGCAAGGTCTTGCACAAAATCACGAACAGAAACAGAACTGAAAGATTCCCCTTGTTGATAAGCATGGATAAGGATCTGTTTAAGTTGGGTGGTGCAATTGTCCAAAGTTTGTTTTCTCATCGCGAATAAGCTCCTTTTTGTTTCAGATTTGTTCTACTTAAAAAATAAACGAGCTACCCCATTAAACAGAGGATGGCCATTTCCGCTTTACCTTTGAATCGCTTTTAAAAATACATCGATCACTCGATTTTGTTCTTCCACAGTCATATTGGAACCAGACGGCAAACAGATGCCGTTTTCAAAAAGCTCTTCAGAAACACTCCAATTCTCATGATGTGGATAATACTTTATCCCCTCAAACACCGGTTGTAGATGAAGCGGTTTCCATACAGGTCTTGCTTCAATATTTTCTTCCGCAAGAGCGTTAATAATGTCCATCGGCGTGACATCTAGTTTTTGCTGATCGATGGTTAGTGTTGTTAGCCATCGATTGGACATGGTTCCTTCAAGTTCAGGCATAAAGTGAATGCCATCAATATCCCCTAATGCCTGCACATAACGGTCAAAAATCGCTCGTCTCGCTTTGACACGCTCGTCCAACACTTCCAACTGCGCTCGACCGATACCGGCAAGAATATTACTCATGCGATAGTTATACCCTATTTGACTATGTTGATAATGTGGAGCTGGATCACGGGCTTGTGTTGCTAGAAAGCGGGCTTTCTGTAGTGCTTCGAGATCATCGGAAACAAGCATGCCCCCACCCGATGTGGTAATAATTTTGTTTCCGTTGAACGAGTAAATTCCAAACTTTCCAAATGTGCCGCTCTTTTTTCCCTTATATGTAGAACCAAGTGATTCAGCCGCATCTTCAACAACTGGAACATTGTACTGATTACAAATTGCTAAAATCTCATCCATCTTGGCACTTTGACCATATAAATTAACAACAATCACTGCTTTTGGAAGCTTTCCTTCACACTTCGCTTCTTCCAATGCTCTCTCTAAAGCCAATGGAGACATGTTCCATGTATCTGGCTCTGAATCAATGAAAACAGGCTCCGCCTCTTGATATAAAATCGGATTCGCACTTGCGATAAATGTTAACGAAGAACAAAAAACACGATCACCTTTTTTCACATCTAACAAACGTAATGCCAAATGAATCGCTGCTGTTCCTGAACTGACAGCCGCAGCTCCTTTTGATCCTACATATTCAGCTAACTCTTTTTCAAATGCGTCGACATTCGGACCGAGCGGAGCGATCCAGTTTGTTTCAAATGCTTCGTTAATGTATTTTTGCTCATTCCCGCTCATATGGGGAGGAGAAAGATAAATTCTAGATTTATTTACCATAATCGATCATCCTTAAACATTGAAATTTAAAAATATATAGATTCAAGTTGAGTTTCCGACATATCTCATCATGAATAGAAGACCGCTTTTCTGCCATAGGCGGCAAGAAAAATCTTGCCGCCCCGGCATGCTAGAAGCATGCCCATTCCGAACGTAAAACACATGACAGACAAATTCATTTGTCTGATGGCGTTTTCGTTCGGAGAAGTGACAGAAAAGCTTGTTTATGTCGGAAAATTAAGCTTATCATATATAGACTCGTCCTACAGACAAGTCTACTTACTTTTATAATCTAATACTTTATAAGTCTAGTTGGCGAACCAACCGCTTTACTAAAAGGTGGTATATCTCTAATAACTGTCGAACCTGCACCAACGATACTCCATTCACCTATTTTTATCCCTGGAATTACTGTAGCCGAAGCACCAATATGAGTACCTTCACCAACAGAAACGTTACCTGTTAAAGTTGCATTTGGTGAAATGTGAGCATAATCGCTAATATGATTATCATGTTCAATGATGGACCCAGTATTAATAATTACATGTCTACCAATTTCAGCATTCGCATTGACAACACAATTAGGCATCACTACGGTCCCTTCGCCAATACGAGCAGAAGGACTGATGATCGCAGAAGGGTGAATTAAAGTTGCAAATCTCTCTTTCTGTAACCTCAATCTTTTAACGATTTCTAAACGAACTTGGTTACTGCCGATAGCAACTATAAACTTAACACTCTCATCCTCGTTGGCAAGATTAGAAACCGCTGAAATGGGTCCATATAAAACTCCATCTCTTTCTTGTATATCCTTATATTTGTCGTCTAAAATCGCAATAATTTTATAAGTCCCCATCGCAGTAATAATATCTTGAATAACTTTGCTATGGCCACCTTCACCAATCACAACAATTTGATTCATTAATAATCATCCACTCTTTTGTGCATTTTTCGTACCAGTGAATTTTTCCATTGTCACATGTCCAGCTTGGTTAATTCCTTCCGACTTAAACACTTTAATAACAGTCAGAAATAAAATTTTTAAATCTAGCCAAAAAGAACGATTATCCACATACCATACGTCTAATTTAAACTTTTCTTCCCAGGAAATTGCATTACGCCCATTGACTTGCGCCCAACCTGTAATACCAGGTTTTACTTCATGACGACGGGCTTGTTCTGGTGTATACAGTTCTAAATATTCCATCAGTAACGGTCTAGGTCCTACGAGACTAAGATCCCCTTTTAACACATTAAATAACTGAGGTAGCTCATCAAGGCTGAATTTACGAAGAAATTGCCCAAAAGGTGTTAATCTCATATGATCGGGTAACAATTCTCCATTCTCATCACGTTCGTCTGTCATGGTGCGAAATTTATATAAATAAAAAGGCTTACCGTGCAGGCCAGGGCGTTGTTGTTTAAAGATCACTGGAGAGCCTAGCTTAATTCTTACTAAAACTGCCGTTACAAGAATTATGGGAGATAAAATAATAATTCCTAATAAAGCACATATAAAATCAAACAGACGTTTCATGATTAATCACCTTTTGACACAAGGCTATTAAATAATTCAATTTGTTTATTAATAACCTTTTCTTCATCAAATAATTGTTCAGCAATTAAACGGCTTCTTTCACCAAAAGCTAATCTCTTATCCTTATCTTTCACCAAATTTTCCATTGCCTCATAAAGCGATTTAATTGACGCCTTTTTTACTAAATAACCATTTTCTTCGTGAAAAACTTCTTCTCTACAACCTCGAATATTTGTGGCAATAATAGGTTTTTCCATTGCCATAGCTTCAATAATTGACCTAGGTAGACCTTCTCGATAAGAAGGTAAGACAAACACATCGCTAATAGAGAGTAATTCAGGGATATCCTTTCTAAACCCGACATATATAATTCCAGGGTAGGATAATAACTCTTTGATTTTATAGTAACTCTCTTGATCCCGCTCGCTTCCAAGTAGATCACCAATTAAAAGAAGCTTTACATTATTATATTTTTTAGACAACTCTATAAATGCTTCTAATAACTCAAAAATACCTTTTTCTCTTACTAAGCGGCCTATAAATGTAAAAACTATATCATCGTTGCTAATCTGAAGTTCTCGCTTCATACTAATTCTTACATCTTCAGATATTAAACAAGGATTAAATTTATTATAGATATCTACACCATTACTTAAATGAATAATCTTATCCTCTTCCAAGAATTTGTCTTTTAATGAAAGTTCATAGTCTTCTCTGCTCTGCAATAAAAGCCAATCTGTCAAAAATCGAGCAGCATATTTTTCAATATTGTAGAAAAGTTTATATTGAAAAGAAGGCATATCTTCATGAAAATAAAATCCATGTGCTGTGTAAATGATATGTTTAATTCCTGCTAATTTGGCTGCAATTCTTCCTAATAAAGCAGCGATAGGAGTATGAACATGGACAATATCGTATTTTTCACTCTTCATTAACTTATATAAATCAATAATTGACTTTAAATTTGATATAGGACTGATCTTTCTATCAATTTTAATATTAATCATTGTTAAGCCTTCTTTTCGTAACTGCTCGAATTTTCCTGTATCTGTACAAGCATTATGAACAATATAACCTTCTTCCATTGATTTAAGTATCAATGGCTTTAAGAGCGCATCAACACTTAAATCAATGGCACATACCTGCAAGATTTTCTTTCCTTTCATTTTACAATCTCCATAACGTAATATTTTCCGGACAAGTTTCTTTCTCTAATTTACTCTTAATATCTACAACAATACCTCTTCCATGTTTTAGTAGTTTGTTGAACTGTTCCCATCCCTTTTCAACATACTCATTATGAGGAACAGCCAATACAACTGCATCAGCTGGTACTAACTTATCATAATCGACTAATTCAATACCATATTCATGAACAGCTTCATCCTTATCAGCCAGAGCATCTGTTACTTGTACTTCAACACCAAATTCTTGTAACTCACGAATCACATCGATTACTTTAGAATTTCGAAGATCTGGTACGTTTTCTTTAAAGGTTAAACCTAATACAGTAACTCTCGCACCTTGAATTGGCATATTTTTGTGAATCATTTGTTTAACTAATGATGTCGCAATAAATTTGCCCATATTGTCGTTAATACGACGACCAGCCAAAATAACCTCTGGATGGTAACCGACACTTTCTGCTTTATATGTTAAATAATAAGGATCAACACCAATGCAATGTCCTCCAACTAAACCAGGTGTGAACGGAATAAAATTCCATTTAGTTCCCGCTGCCTGTAATACTTCCGCTGTATCAATTCCAAGTTTATCGAAAATAATAGCTAATTCGTTCATTAATGCGATGTTTAAATCACGTTGTGTATTTTCAATAACCTTTGCCGCTTCAGCTACTTTTATGGAGCTTGCTCGATAAACACCTGCCTCTACTACGGAACCATAAACACTAGCAATAATCTCCAGTACTTCATCATTTTGGCCAGATACTACTTTTGTAATTTTGGTAAATGTATGTTCTTTGTCACCTGGATTAATACGTTCTGGAGAATATCCAACAAAGAAATCAACACCCGCTTTTAACCCTGATGCTTTCTCGAGCACAGGAACGCACACTTCTTCCGTTGCACCAGGATATACTGTTGATTCATAAACAACGATTGTACCTTTTTGTAGATTCGAACCAACCGTTTCACAGGCTTTAATCAACGGCGTTAAATCCGGTTGTTTCGTTTCGGTAATTGGCGTTGGAACAGCCACAATAATAAAATCCGCCTCACGAAGTTTAGACGGATCATTTGTAAAATCAATATTTGCTTCTAATAAATCTTCAGATTCTACCTCATTGGTATAATCAATACCTTGTTTTAATGTATTAATTCGATTTTGATTAATATCAAAACCAATCACACGCCTTTTCTTTCCAAAAGCTACCGCAACAGGTAAACCAACATATCCTAATCCAACAACTGCAATTTTTCTTTCCATTATAATTTCACCCCATAATAGTCAAGATACCAATCAATAAATTTGCTTACCCCTTCTTTAATAGACGTTTGGGGTTTAAAATTTATTTCCTTATATAAATCTTCAACATCCGCATATGTAGCCGGAACATCTCCAGCTTGCAAAGGTAAAAATTCTTTCTTAGCTTTAATTCCTAGTTTCTCTTCAATAGCAGTTATAAAATCTAGCAAATTTACCGGGTTACTATTCCCGATATTGTATACTCTATAAGGAGCATAGCTTGTACCAGGGTCAGGGTTCTTACCATCCCAGTTTAAGTTTGGTTCCGGTTTCCTTTGAATTAATCGATACATACTCTCAACAATATCATCAATATACGTAAAATCACGCATCATATTACCATTATTAAATACCTTTATAGGATTTCCATTAATTATTGCTTCCGTAAATAAAAATAAAGCCATATCCGGTCTACCCCATGGTCCATATACAGTGAAGAAACGAAGACCTGTTGTTGGTAAACCGTATAAATGGCTATAAGTGTGCGCCATTAATTCATTGGCTTTTTTCGTTGCTGCATAAAGACTCACTGGATGATCAACATTGTCATGAACAGAGAAAGGCATCTTAGTATTCGCACCATAAACAGAACTAGAAGAAGCATATATTAAATGTTCAACATTATAACGGCGGCATGCCTCTAAGATATTCATAAATCCGACAATGTTTGAGTCGATATATGCATGCGGATTTACTAGGCTATAACGTACCCCTGCTTGTGCAGCTAGGTTGACTACGATTGTAGGTTTATATTCAGTAAATATATAGTTAATTCTTTCTCTATCTTCTAAAGATACTTTTTCAAATCTAAAATTAGGGTGTTTTATCCATTCTAGTCTATCTAATTTTAACTTTGGATCATAATAATCATTAACATTATCGATACCTATTACTTCGTATCCTTCATTCAATAAACGTTTAGATAAGTGTGAACCTATAAAACCCGCGGCACCCGTGACAAGAATTTTCATAGCTATCATCCTTTTTTAATTAGATTTTTATATAAATCCTCATATTTTTTTACTATTTTAATCAAATCAAACTCTTCAATTACTCGTATTCTTGCTTTTTTCCCCATTCTTCGTTTTTCCTCTTCTGGTAATTTAATAAATTTTTTAATTGCCTTAACCAACTCTTCTACATTAATTGGTATTGAAAAGCCTGTGTCAGCTACTATATAGGCTGAATCACCAACATTTGTAACAATACATGGAACCTCACAAGCCATGGCTTCTCCTAAAACGTTAGGAAAACCTTCACTTTTAGAAGGAAGGATAAATAAATCAAAACAATTCATAACTTTAAAAATATCGTTTCTTTGCCCTAGTAAATGAATATTTTTTACTCCCTTTTGTTGTATCCAATGCATTAATTGTCTATTATTTCTATCTACATCTTTCCCACATAATATAAAATGGACATTTTTATATTCCTCTTCAATTTTTTTACATGCGGTGATTATATACTCATGGTTTTTTAGGGGATGAAAGCGACCTACATGTCCTATAATAAATGATGACGTAGGTAGACCAAGTTCATTTAATATCTTAATTCTCTCATCTCTAGAAGGCCTGTATTTCTCTAAATCAAATCCATTAGGAATAACAATCATTTTTTTCTTACAATAACCATATTCAGTATGGGAATTATAAGCAGCTTGGGAGCAACATATAATATTGTCTACATGACTAAAATAAGATAGTTTAGCACAAATTTTTGCAATCATTATAGTACTTTTTTTATCTATACCTTTATGGAAATAACTATGCCTAATGTTCCAAACAAGTTTTGTCTTTGGAAACATTATTTTAATTAAAGCACCAACAAAATCAGCATGATACATCCAAGTTTGTAAAATATGTGGTTTCTCCTGTCTTAATATTTTAATTAGCTTTAACAAGGATCGGAAACTAAACATACCTCTTTTCATGTTTAAAGTGTATACTGGAATTCCGGCTTCTTTTAACTTTACTCCTATTGTTCCTTCATCCATCATAGAAATAACAACTGGATTAAATAAATTTCTATCAATATTAGAAACTAATTTATACAACGCTGTCTCCGCTCCACCAGTATTCAATCCTGATATTAAATTTACAACCTTAATTTTCCCCATTTTTTCTAACCTCAAAAAGTTCTAATATTAGACTCTCATATTTATTAACAATTTTTAAGATATTAAAATTTTCTTCTAATATTTCATATGTTTTTTTAGTAGGTTTTTCAAACCACCAATCATCCCAAGTAAACTCATCGATAATGCGATGAGTTTGTTGAGTAATTTTCATTATCTCCTTTGTGCCGCCAGGATGATTCGTTACAATTACTGGTACTTGGCAAGCTATTGCTTCTAACAAAGCATTAGGTAATCCTTCATACTTTGAAGGTAAAATGAAAAGGTCTGCATACTTCATCCATACAAAGGGATTTTTCTGAAATCCTACAAAATAAACACAATCTTCTAGATTCAATTCTCTAACTAATGAAAAAAGTTCATTCTTTAATGGACCTTCACCTAAAATAAATAAATTTGCATTTGATCTTTTCATTTTTAATAATGGTATGCTTTTAATTAGCTCCCTATGTCCCTTCTCACTACTTAATCTTCCAACAGTTAAAATGTTTATACATTGCAGATTTTTATTATAGTTTAGATAAGGATTTTTCTTCTCTTTAATAAGCATATTAATATTTTCAAAATTAACAGGATTATAAATACACTTAATTTTCGATCTATCAACCTTAAAATTATCTACTAAATCTTTTTTCATAAAACTAGATTGACATATAATCACATCTGCCTGATTATAATATTTTCTGTACAAATATCTCCATAAAATTCTATTAGATTGAATATTTTCCGAAGGTATACTTCCCTCTCTTATAATAATTTTTGTCTTCTTAGGTATTAATGGTTTAATCATTAAAAGTAGGATATTTAACTGTGAAGCCGTCGATAAAATTACATCCGGTTTAATAATATCTATACATTTGATTAACGATCTCCAAGCTTTCAGAGTTCTTCGACAGTTTAAATCAAACACTTGTACATCGTTGGGAATCTCTTTCTCATATGGTCCTTCTTTTTTTACTAATACAAAATATAAATCAAAAACTCTACGATCAAAATTTTTTATCAAATTTAACATAACTCTTTCCGATCCCCCGCCCCTAAGTGAGGGAGCTAATAACATCAACTTTATTTTTTTCATATAAAACACCTATTACTGATTTTCTTTTAACCATGATTGAAACATTAATATACTCCATAGCTGAGGCTGCAAATTCCTTATCCCTAAAAGATGCTCTTCCCATTTTTCTCTTACTATTTTAGTATTTAAAAATCCCTGTTCTTTTAATGTTTTCTCATTTAATAAGTCTTCAGCCCATTCTCTTAGTGGTCCTTTAATCCATTGTCCAACGGGCACACCAAAACCTTTTTTTGGCCTGTCCATTAATTCTTTTGGCAAATACTTGTACATTATTTGTTTTAAAATCCATTTACTTGTATTGCCTCGAACTTTTTGGTTAAAAGGAAGTTTCCATGCAAATTCTACAATATTGTGATCTAGCAAAGGAACCCGAGTCTCTAAACTTACAGCCATACTCGCTCTATCTACCTTTACCAAAATATCATCAGGAAGATACATGTTTAAATCGACGAACATCATCCATTCATAAAAAGACAATTGTCTAGCTAGTGAACCTACTTCAGCTGAAGTAATAAAGGCATCTATAGGTTTTGACCCTAACACAATTTCATTAGATTGATTCCAACTTGATACAAAATGATTGTATAGCTCTTCTGGATATTTAATGGTTAACAAATCAGCTCCACGAAAAATTTGATACATTTTCTTTTGAATAGAAGAATCAAGAAATTTTTGAATTTGAAGACTTTCAACTAGATTTATTGTTTTAGCCATTACTTTTCTTAACGATAAAGGAATATAATTGATTTTTTTCCAGAAGTCATTTATAAGCAAATATCTTGTATATCCCCCAAATAATTCATCTCCACCGTCTCCGGATAGGACTACAGTGACGTCCTTTTTTGCTAACTGACTAACTAAAAAAGTTGGAACTTGGGAGGAATCTGCAAATGGTTCATCATAGTAGGTAGCTATTTTTTGAATAATATCATACGTTTTATGAGGTTCTACGTATAGTTCCGTATGATTAGTTCCTAAATACTTAGCTACATCCCTAGCAAAATTCGCCTCATTATAGTCTTTTTCAAAAAAACCAATTGAAAAAGTATTGATCGGTTTATCACTTAAAGATTGCATCAAAGCGACAATTGTAGATGAATCTACTCCACCTGACAAAAATGCTCCAATAGGAACATCAGAAGAAAGCATTTGTCTCCTTACAGATTGTAAAATTAACTTTTCTAACTGTTCTATTAATTCTTCATCACTATAAGAAGTATCAAATTTATTTGTAGTATCAATATCCCAATATTTAAAAATTTTATACTCATATGTCGTTAAATCCATTTTCAAAACTGATGCTGGTGGTAATTTGTAGATATCCTTATAAATAGAAAAAGGAGATGGGATATAATTATACTTAAAATATAAGGATAGAACATCTCTATCAATTTTACCTTTAAAGTCTATATGTTCTCTAAAAGCCTTTAATTCTGAAGCAAAAATAAATGAATCTCCTTGCCAACCATAATATAAAGGTTTTTCTCCTAATCGATCTCTTATAAGATATAGACAGTTTTCTTTGTCGTCAAAAAGCGCAATAGCAAACATACCTATAAATTTTTTTAACGATTGTAATATTCCCCATGTCTCGCAAGCAGCCAGAATAACTTCTGTATCTGTGTTACTCTCAAACCTATAATTATTTACTTTTAAAATTTCTTTTCTAATCTCATCAAAATTATATATCTCACCATTAAATGTTATGGTGAACCTACCAGTTTTACTGGTCATTGGTTGCTTACCGTTAGAACTCAAGTCTATTATTGACAAACGTCTATGCCCTAAAAATAAATTTCCTTGAGTGTTAGACCAGATCCCAAAACCATCTGGTCCTCTATGGTATATGCTATCTAGCATTTTCTTAATAATTATTTCAGATTCATATTTTTTAAATTTTTTCGATTTGTTAAGAAAACCTAATATTCCGCACATATTCTAACCCCGACATTCCGTTCTTAAAGTTTATTTTTATAATGCTTCCTTTTGGAAAATATCATAGAAACTAATACACCAATAATTACAATAAATAATATTCGTTTAGACAAATTTACCATATAAAGTAATTCATTTCGATGAATATAAAAAGTAAAATAAGTTAAAACAATAGATAAAGTTCCTTTAACCACGGGATTATCAATTGATAAAAAACAATAATTTCCTATATATATAAAGGAGCAATATATCAAAAGGAAAAATAGTAATAATGGGAATCCGCCACTACTAATCATTTCAGCCCAGATATTATTTCCCATTCCCCAGGTTACGGAAGGAAATAACTCGCTTTGAAAAATTGAATTAAAAGATTTAATTTCAGCACCAAGCTGCGGAGCAAATAATATAAATTGATAAATTATTGATTGAAAATGGCTGAGCCCAATATGATATTCAATTCTGTTAACTTCATTTAATATTGTCTGAATATAAAATGGTTCAGATTTACTTAATGAATATAAATAAAAATTTAGATCTGTTAACAGATGTTTAATCGTTCCCCAATCACCTATTTTCACAAACCTATATATAGGTTTGTAAATAAAGAACAGAATAGATACAAGTACCCCACTTAATATCCATTTCCATTTTTTTATTAACACTGTTCTATAATTGCCTTTAGAAAATTTTATAACTAATAATGCTATCAAGGTTATTGCTAAATTAACTCTAAAGCCTATATACATATCTATTAATAGCAAAATTAGGCATATTACAAATAATAACTTTTTTTTCTGTAAATAAGAAACAATGCATCCAACTATAGAAGATGTCACCCATAATAATTGCCAACGATTTATATTTTCTAAAATAATACCTTTATCTGGTGACAATAACTGTGGACCAATAGTGATCAAAGATAAAATAAATCCTACTAACGCTAAAAAAACAATCACGTATACACTTTTATTAATACCCGAAATCTCTAATTTTATTTTTTTTTTCACATACATAAAATCGAATAGAATAGCTGTAATAATGATAAATATAATAACTAAGATCATAGTAAAATATGTTTTAGTGATTATTGGTTTATAAAAATTACTTCCAGGCTCTAATACATAACCAAAAAATCCTGGCATAAAATAAATTAAGGTTGAAAAAAACGCAATTGAAAAAAAATCAAAATGCCTTTTTTTAATTACAAAATAAAACATACCTAATAAACAAAGTAAAATAAATACAATTTTCATTTTATTTCACCTAGTTGTTTTTGATAAAGTTAAAGATATCTCTATTAAAAATTCCTCTAATATTTCCTATATTCAAATAAATTACAACCACAGAATAAGCTAGAATCCCTATTAGTATATTAATAACAAAATTCAACAAATTCACCGAATCAAAAGGGGTTATATATAAAGAGAAAATTAAAATAACAGAAGCAAAAATTATTTTGGTAATTTCCTTAATATCTATTTTTAAAGAAAAAACTTTTTGACCTATAACTATACTAATAATCAACCCTAAAATATATGAAAAAACCGTAGCATAAACCGCTCCCATAACTTTATATTTTGGTATTAGTAAAAAGTTTAATATTATATTAGACAAGGCGGCTACTAGGCTAGACCATATTTGTAAATATGTTTTTTTTCCTAATTGATATGAAAAATCTACAAAATAAGATTTAATCCCCATTATTAATGTAGAAAAAGCAATCCATTTTAATATACTTACTTTAACTTCATTATTGGATGTATCTCCAAGAATTAATTCTGCTATAAATGGAGATAACATTATAAATCCAGTCACACTTGGGAACATAACACCAAATGAAATAAGTCCATATTGATTAATTCTTTCCTTTACTTCAGATAACGGCTTACTTTCTATTTCCTTTATAATAATAGGATATGCTGCTAAGTTAATAATCATAAAAATCATTGTTAATACTTGAGTTACCAAATCATAAGCAATAGAATAAATGCCTACAGCCTCCACTCCTAAGATATACTGTATAATAAAGCGATCAGAGGTAGAAATTATAAAACTCAACAAAAAAGTAATAGTTAATGGCGCTCCATAGTACAATAAATTTCTATTTATCCCCATATCAATACAAGATAAATTTAATTTATATTTTTGACCAACCAAGACACTAATTAATAAAGGAAATAAATTTCCCAAAATTATCCCCAATAATATTCCCTGCTCATTAAAACGTAAAATATAAATAAAAAACAGAGAAAAGGGGAAAATTAATAATGATCGAAAAATAGATAAATAAGAATATCTTTTAGAGTTTAGCTCCGCACGATAGGTAGACAATGTCTGTTCATAATACGACTGTATAATTGCTAGAGGCAACCCGATAAAAAGAGATTCCTTTAGCTCCAGACTTAAAGGTAACATGGATACAATTGTTAACCATAAAACACTCACTATAATAGAAACTAATATAAAATTTATTCTAACATTAGTTAGAAAAATCTCTAGTTGACCTTTTGTTTTATAATGTTGTAGATACCTTTCTAATCCCATTCGTATCCATGCAAAGAAAATAGTTTGTACCATTGATGTCGAAGCTATTACAATCGAGTATCTCCCATATTCAGCATCTGTTAATATTCTCGCATAAATAGCTAATGCTAAAAAATTTACCATTCCGGGCACAATTTTTGCAGGTATATAATTAATAATATGTCTTAGCATTTTATTTACACCTTACAATCTTAAAAAATTTTATCATTATTATTAAATTATGAAGGATATTTTATCTCTCTGCTTTGTGTTAGTTAATATTTTAAAATTAGAAAAATAAAGCAATTTTTCTTTTAGCTTATTTTGGTCTTTTGTTCTTTCAATATCAAATAAAAGCTCCGTGAACATCTTTTCATCAATATCTACTGATTTTCCTACATAAATTTTCGGGAAAATCTGCTCTGGGTGCACTTCATTCTCATTCAGAAGCTCTTCAAACATCTTCTCCCCTGGGCGAATTCCTGTAAATTCAATGCCAATCTCTTCAACAGTGTATCCTGATAACTTAATAAGATTTTTCGCTAGATCCACAATCTTCACCGGCTCACCCATGTCAAGGACGAAGATTTCCCCGCCTTTCGCGAGTGCCCCAGCTTGAATAACAAGTTGTGACGCTTCTGGAATGGTCATAAAGTAGCGTGTCATGTCTGGATGGGTGACGGTGACAGGACCACCGGCTTGAATTTGCTTTTTAAATAATGGAATGACGCTGCCACGGCTTCCGAGTACGTTTCCGAAACGAACGGCGACAAACTTCGTTTTGCTTTTTTTGTCGAGTTGCTGAATAATCATTTCAGCAATTCGTTTTGTCGCGCCCATTACGTTAGTCGGGTTAACAGCTTTGTCTGTTGAGATTAACACAAAGGTCTCAACACCAAATGTATCGGCGGCTTCGGCGACGTTCTTTGTACCGAAAATATTGTTTTTTACCGCTTCTTTTGGGTTATATTCCATCAATGGAACGTGCTTATGTGCTGCTGCATGGTAGACGACATGCGGTCGATGTTCTTCCATGACTTCAAACATGCGATCACGGTCTTGAATGTCGCCGATGACAGGAACGATTTCAACCTGGTCTTTATATGTATTGCGGAGTTCCATATCAATTTGATAAATGCTATTTTCGCCATGACCTAGGAGGACAATTTTTTTCGGGTTAAACCGACATACTTGTCGGCAAATTTCGGAACCGATCGAACCGCCTGCACCAGTAACAAGAATGACTTTATCTTTGATATAGCTAGAAATGCTTTCGATGTCTAATTCGACAGGTTCACGTCCTAACAAGTCTTCTACTTGGACATCTCGAAATTGACTGACAGATACTTTCCCTGTTACAATATCTTCAAGTTTAGGAACAATTTGTGTTTTTGCTTTTGTTTTTGTACATTCGTTAAATATGCGGTTCAGTTGTTTCTGTGTTAATGATGGAATGGCAATGACAATATGATCGATATGTAATAACTCGACAATTTTTTCAATATCCTCTGTACTTCCGACGACTGGAACACCGTAAAAATGGAGTTTTTGTTTATTTGGATCATCATCGATAAAGGCAACCGGTTGTAACTCTGCTTCATGATTGTTCAATAATTGTCGAGTGACCATCGTTCCTGCCGCCCCTGCTCCGATAATGAGCGTACGCTTCTTTGCCGTTGCCGGTTTTATATGGTGATCACGGTACACCCGCCAAACGAGGCGCGATCCTCCGATAAGAAGAATATGAATCATCCACGTAATTGCCAAGGCGCGAACGTAAATATCTTGATATATGAACCATTGTACAACGGACGTTGTCATAATAGAAAAGGTAACGGCCTTTACGATTGCTGTTAATTCTCCGATACTTGCATACTCCCACGCTTTATGATAGAGACCATAAATAAAAGCAAACATATGATGACTGCCGAGAAGAACCACTGCCGATAAAAGCACGGGCTTATATTTCAATATGTTTACATTCGGATGAAGTGTAAAAAGACTGAAATAGATAGCTGTTAAAACAATGAGTGAATCGAGTAAAACTAAAAATGTTAATCTTGTTCGATACGCCAATGTCTGCGTCTCCCTTCATTTGAAATCGAAGCTAAATATTTAATGACAAAACATATATATGCATATGCTTTGTCATTAAATATTTATGAGAACCGGGCATCTAACCCGCCCTCACGCCACACCCTCGACGACTAGCGTCTAAGGTGAACGGACCGTCATCGTCCTCACCCACAGCATGGCCGAGTGCCTCCATTGATAACGGTAAGGAGACATCACCGAAAAACTGAGTCGCCCAATTTCGCCATCCTAACTCCTTCGAAACCAAAATGTTCTTCGACAGCGGAAGTGCTTACACTTCAAGAGTGAAGATTATTTGGCAGAAGAGAGTTAGACGACGAAGCTAGACATCATCGTTCAAAAAGTAAAGCAAGCTCGTGTAGCTTGCGTTGCTAGACACCACAAAAACATAGAAAAAAACAAATATGTTTGAAACATATTTGTTTAAAACAAACCTGATGCAATCGTATTCAAATAAAGTGAAAAGACAATCATACAATTTATTTCATATTTCGACCGAATTCTCCAATAACCTACAAACACATCTATATAATAGCATATAAAGAATATGTAAACAATAATGGTTTATATTATCTAAAATTCCGGCATATTCTTTCCAATTCATTGAATGAAAAAGATACTTCAAAAACAAAACGATCGATTCGCACAACTCTTCGCAATTTCGATGAAACCAAATTGGCAATCATCCTCTCTTTCATCCAATCCTAAATTCGTTCCACTATATTTAAGTGTGCATAAAAAAACCCCCTTTCCTGTCATCACTAGGATAGACAGGAAAGGAGGGTGTTGAATCTCACTATTAGATCGGTCTTCACCAAAATTTGTTTTTCGTTAATGAAAAAATCTTTACTTTGACTCCTGCCAATAATGTCGAAAGAACACTACCCCAATACTAGTCATTAAACTGACCACAAACGCAATGGCGATGTTTAACAACGGTTTAGGCGAGTCTGGCGTTTCAGGCTTGACTGGAGCCGAAATAGTCAATACTTTATTATCAACAGAGAAATTTTTCGCAAATGCTTGTAATTGCTGTTCTTTCGCTAAATATTCGCGATAAATATCAGAAGAAGATTTAATTTCGTTGCTTAATTCATTTAAAGAAATTAAGTCTTTTTCTGTAATAGATGAAACTCCTTGTAAACGCGCTTGATCTAAGTTAATGATATATTGGTTATTGTAAGAAATGACTGCATCGAGTAAAAGTGATGGCGGCAGTTGCAATACTTGTGCTTTTTGGCGATACTCTTTTAGCAATCGCTCCAGTTTTTCTTTTTCTATTTTTGCCTGTGCAGCAAAATGGTCGCTGTCTTCTTTAATTCTTTTTTGAATTTCTGTAAATAATGATTCTTTCACAGCCAGCAAAATGGAATCAAGCATTTTTTTGACATCAGAAGGGTTTGTGCCTTTTAACGTAATATGCACGAGATTTGTGTTTTGGACACTTTCAATCGTTAAATTAGACTCAACTTGTTTTACATTGTATTTTTCAAGACCGCTTTTTTTAATCGCTGCTTCAATGACTTGCGGCGATTTTACGCGTTCGATATAAGCGGCCGGTGTAATGATTTCATTAAAATAGCTATCCGTTTCTCCCTGCTGCTTTCCAGGCACTAATCCATTATTTATGGAAACCGTTGCTTTCGCTGAATAAACAGGATCTATTAATACAAAACTCGCTAATGCCGCAATAAGCACGGCAACTGCTGTGATAATCGCAATCAGCCATTTTCCTTTTAAAATGATTTCTACTAATTCTCGTAAGCTAATTGTCTCTTCCATAACCATACTCCTTATTTACTATTGATCTCTTTTTCACTTTGTTCATGTTGATACATGAGAGCAAGCATGATACCAGCAAGTGCCCATAATGGCGCTGCTGTCCCCGGTAATGTATCGTTAAATAATGACTGAATTAAATAAGCTACCCAGGCAAAACCAAACACAATTGTTGCATTTTGCATTTTTTCAAACGTCCAAAACTCTTGACCAATTTTCCATAATGTCATCAACACAAGGCCGATAAAACCGATGAAACCAATGATACCTGTTCCATACAGAATGCCGATATAGATGTTATGCGGTTTATCGACAACAACATTTTGCGTACCTAAACCAGCTCTTTTTTCAATATCGTCTTGCGGAAAATGGTATGGAAGCGTATCAAGACCATATCCGACAATGAAACGATCCATCGTGATCTCTAACGTTTTTTTCCATATATAAAGACGTCCTGAACCAGCGGCTACCCCCGGTTCTGGAAGCTCCGGTAAAGAGAACCCTTCATTTTCAGCAGCATATACTTTGGAAGTAAGCACAAAACCTTTTATTGGCTGCACAGGAACCATCGCTGAAGGCGCACTTTGTTCATAAGGATTATGTTTAATCAAAAAGCCGACGGACTCACTCCACACTTTGGGATTTTTTGATGCCAACACATGTAAGATCGGTATGCTGGCCACTAAAAATACGATCATAAAAGTTAAGGCGATTTTTTTGTTGCTTGATTTAAATGCTAAGAAAAATAAGAATGGCAATAATAGAATAATCGTTAAAAATCCGCTCGTGGATACGGACATCAGTACAATCGCAAATGAAATAAGCGCAACGAACAGATTAAAAAGCCGTCTTAAAAGATGTTTGTCAATGATAGCCCATGCGAGATACATAACCGTCATCACGCCAAACATACCGCTCATAAAGTTCCATTGGTCTAATGTACCCAACAACTGTGATCTTTCCGCTAATTTGGCACCTTCCGGCAAGAAAGCGGTTATGGCGTTTTTCACTACTTTATATGTAAGCGCATCGTGTCCTAAAAAATTCATGATTGATAATGTAAAGTTGATTAAAACGAAAGGGTAAAGAGAATACAATACATAGGAAACAGCCTTTTTTGGATACTGAATGTGCATCGCCACAAACATAAGCAGCAAATAACAAATATAAGACAGAGCTCCATCTGACCGACCTGGTTGTCCATACAAAGCAAGTGTTTTATATGGCGCAAAAACGGTAGATACAACGATTCCTAAAGCAAAAATGAAAAAGAACCATAAAATTGACCGTTTAGGTAGGATGTAGTTTAAAAATAACAATTTATATAAGAACAAACTGACAACCAAAGAAGTTGCAATTAATAAAAACACAAATTTATAGTAGTTAAAAATATCTCCTTTTCTTCCCGTAGTGAGCAAACTTTTTTCAGTAATTAACGGGCTGACAAACTCCGTTACATGACCTCCAACAAGGAGCGGTACTATCGCAATAGTAGCTAGCATCGCAATGAAAATCCAGCGATCTACCCGCTCACGTGCTAATTGATCCTCATGTTCATCCCGAGGTACATTCATCTTGTAGTAAATATCGTAAATATCACCCATTTTTTACTTCCCTTTCTTTTACAAAGTTTCCTGTATCAACGCATCAACCTTTTGCTGATAATCAGGTATATTCGCAGGGGGCGATAATGTTTTGCAACGTTCGAGCACAAGCTGAGCTTCTTTTTTTTCGCCTGCAAACGTCAATATTTCTGCAAATTGTAGCATGAAAATCGGATTTTCTGCTAAATATGGATTCAAATCTAAAGCTGCTTTCATCTTTGTAATTGCTGGTTTCAGCTCCCCTGTATTAGCGAGAGCCAACCCAAGATAATGTTTCACAAGAGCAGAGTTAGGATGCTTTCTCTCGATCTCTTTTAATAATGGTTTTGCCTCTAAAAACTGATTATTTGCTATCAACTGAACAGCCTGGTTGAATTGATTATATGACTTTAAGTATTGCTCGTCTTGCTTTTTACCAGCTATATGAGCATACCCGAAGCCCAGCATAATCACGATGATCATTCCTATAACTATATAACGCACATAACTTTCCTTAATTTCCATATAGCAGGTCTACCTTCCTACAAAAATTTCATTATTTATCAACATATTCTATTATAACAAGAAATTCGACAAAATTCATGGATATTTTTAGTCAGACGAAATAACATTCATTACTTATCCATAATCCCTTAGGCATCGTAATTTTCAAATCGGTTATTATTATTCAATAATCTTAAAATTCACGCCTCAACATTTAGCATAATATCCCATAAAAAAGAGAGTTACCACCAAGATAGCGGTAACCCTCTTTAAATATTAATTTTGTAACCAAATTACTTAACTGTAATTTCTGTACCAACTTTAATTGGGTTAGCAAGAGTGCTTCTATCTTTTACAGTAGTATTGCCAACTACCTTAACTTTTAATGAAGAGAGAAGATTTAAGTCAAGAGTAGTTGTTCCAACTGCCTTAGTGGTACCAGTTTGTAGCAAGATGTCTCCAGTATTGTATGTGCCATCCCCATCAACATCTAAGAATAAACGGTTATCTGCAGTAGTTGCAACGTTATTATCAGCACCTGCATCTACTTTCGCAGTGAATGTTACCACATATTTACCATCATCTGTTCCTGTACCATTTGCAAATGTTAAGAAGCGAGAATTGTTTGCAACATTAACTTCCGTACCGTTAATTACGAATTGGAAGTCAGCTGATGTACCTGTTGTTACAGTATTAACATCTTCTGTAAATCCTAGCACGAGTAAACCGTTGCTAGAAATAGTAGCTGTCTTAAGCTCAGGAGAAACATCATCTAATAATAATGATACAGTAGCAACTTTAGGATCTGCTGTATTACCAGCTTTATCTTTAATATTGGTGATGTTAAGTGTATAGCTACCATCTTTAGTGATAGACTGCGCAGGAATATTGATTGTTACATCAATATTTGTTGCTGCTGTATCTGAGCTTAAACCGTTGTGACGAATAGTAATATAACTTCCTGATGGTAACGGCTTACCATTTAATAGGTAGTTATTCACATTTTGTACTGTAGCAAGGTCTAATCCTACGTTGTCAGTCATGTTAATTACGATAGTTGAACCACTAGTTTGGTTAGTTGCAGCTGTTACAGATACAGGAGTAGCACTTACTACAGGTTTTGTTTTATCTGAAGATGAGTCGACTTTTACTGTAGTTGTAGCTGCAATGTTTTTGTTAGCTTGAGTAGATAAATCTTTTACTACATCATTACCAATACGTAATGTATAGTCTCCAGCAGTTAAACCACCTGTTAATGGAATAATAACTTCTGCACGATCGTTAGAGTTAACTAATCTACCAGCAATATTAAGACTTGAAGAAGTATCCACTCCAGTAGATGTAATTAACTTAATATCAGTTGACGTTGCAAAACCAACTTCCTCACTGAATTTAACAACAATTGCACCATTATTATAAGTTGAACCTGAATATTGTCCACCTGGTGCTACATACGTAGTTCCTGTAATAACTGGACGCACAGTATCTTTAGTAATAGTTACACTATGACTAGTAGCTACTTTAGCATTACCGTTCACATCTTTGATGCCGTCCCCTAATACTAGCGTACCAACAAATGTGTTGTTGTCATTAAATGGAACAGTGCCTTGTAGATCTAAGCGGATAGTTTTTCCACCAGTACCAGACTTCGCTGTAGCTACAACGTTAGTAATTCTTGCAATACCATTTAAGTCAAGTACACGAGTATTACCAGCAAACGTAGTTACATCCATTGCTTTATCAAAAGTAACTTCAATTAGATTATCACGAACTACTTTAACCTCTTGAACTACAGGAGCTACTGTATCAGCTACAACTGTAAACTTAGTAGTAGTTGGATTTTCCTTCAAGAAGTTATCTGCAAAATCTTTAAAGTTTAATAATGTTAATTCATATGTTTTGTTAGCACTTAGTGTTTGAGCAGTAGTAAGAACAATTTCATTTGGCTTTGAACCTGCTTGAACAGTTGCAGCTTCTCCATCAACATATGCAATAGCACCAGTTGTTTGCACAGGCTCACTAAATTCTAAAGTAACTTTAGTTGTAGTTGACTTAGCTGTAGCTGTTACATTTACAAGTGTTGGAGCTACTTTATCATCAGAAACTAGAGTTGTAGTATACTTCTCAATTTCTTTTCCTTTAGCACTTTTTAGGTTTTCAACTGTAAACTTAAACGGTGTACCTGCACTAATACCCAATTTAGTGTTAATTGCAGTTGAAGTAGTAATAGTTACAGTCTTACCGTCCGCAGATAATTCAACACTAGCTGTTGCATCCTTTGTTGTTAAAGCTACAGCTGATGCATCAATATTTGTTTGGATTTTATAGTTATCTTTATTTAGTGCAGTTGTTTTTTCAACAGGTACGTTAAATTTAACTTCAATTTGTTTAGCGTTAATCGCACTTACACTTTCAACAGCTGGTGTGATTACAGGCACTTCTACTTTTGCTTTTTCAGAAGTTTGGCCTTTGTAAGAAATTGTGTAAGATTTGCCTTCTTCTAATTTTGTTTTAGTTTTGATCACAACAACTGTTGTTTTTGCTTCTGCAGCTGCTGCAGCTTTGATTGATACAGACTCGATTTCAACGCCTTCAATCGCAAAGTCTTCTGCTTTTACTTCTTTTAATTCACCGTTGAATGTTACTTCTAATGTATTTTCATCGACGAATTTCACTTCTTGGATGTCAGCTGCTGTTACTCCTACGTTCAATGCGCGAACAACGAATGATGCGAATTGAGCGCGAGTCACGTTCTTCTTAGGCATGAACTCAGTGTTTAACGTTACATCTGTTGCGTCTAAAACTTGGATATATTCACGTGCCCAAGGAGCTGCTTGGTCTAAGTCTGTTACGTTAGATACGAAATCTGCTGGTTTTGTTAATCCGAACGCTTCAACAAGCACTTTTGCCATTTGTTCGCGTGTGATTTTTGCGTTTGGATTGAAGTTGCCTTTTTCGTCACCAGTCATAACGCCTGCTGCTTTTACGATCGCTAACGCTTCAACTAACTCTGTGTTTGGATGGTCAGCTGGAACGTCAGGGAACGCATTTTTGTCAGCAGGAACTTCCACGCCTTTATCTTTTAAAATGCGTGCGAAGATGATCGCTGCTTCACCGCGAGTTAAAGAGTTGTTTGGTTTGAATGTTCCGTCTGGATAACCTTTGATGTAACCTTTTTCAACAAGTGTGTTGATGTCATCAGCATGAACGTTGTCTGCTGGCACGTCTTTGAAAGACGCTGCTGCTACTGGTGCAACCGCTGAGGCAACAACTGCCGCAGAGACTGTACCAGCTAAAAATTTGCGATAAGACTTCGGTTGGTAAGCCATCGACTATTTTCCTCCCTTGATTTAATTCTATTTAACTAAACTAAATTTAAGAGAGTATGTAATCTATCAATCTCTTAAACTTAGCGGGTGAACGACTACAAGGAACATTATAATTTTTTCCAAAGATAAAGTCAACCATTTTTAGAATGGTTTATCTCCATTGGTCTTTACGACCTATTTAGATGTAGTCTTCCACCTATCCCTCATTTTACTTAATTCCCCACTAATTTCAATATCCAATTGCATAATTTTTGTCAAAACTTTTGTTACATAACTGTAAAGTTATTTTTCTACATTCTATGGTACACTTTAAACCATATAGCAATCAATTGAATAATTTGAAAATTGCATAAAAAGTGAGGGAACCGTCTATGAAACGAATGTTGCTTATCACTTCCTTTCTTCTTTCTCTCCCCACCTTTGCCTTTGCGTCGGAACAAAATTACAACAAATTGTTACCGCTTACAAAAAAGTACATCGGCGTGCCGTATCAGTTTGGCGGCAGTTCGGAGAAAGGTTTTGATTGCTCTGGATTTACGCGTTATGTGATGAAAGAGCTCGATGTGGAGTTGGCGCGGTCGACAGCCGGGCAGTACAAACAAGGAAAAACGGTGAAAAAGAGCGAGCTGCGCGTGGGGGATCTCGTTTTCTTTGAAACATATAAAAAAGGCCCCTCGCATACGGGCATTTACATCGGCAACGATCGCTTTATCCACGCCGATTCATCCAAAGGGGTTTTGATCTCAAACTTGAACGATCCATATTACTGGGGACCGCGATACATAGGAGCCAGACGCGTATTGGCATATGAAAAGAAGCTTGGCGAGTTTCACGATGTGTCTGATCAATTTTGGGCAGAGAAAGAAATCGAAGCACTAGCAAAAGAAGAAAGAATGCTAGGCTATGAAAAAAGTTATTTCAAGCCGGATGAAGCGATGACGCGCGCAGAAGCAGCGGGAATGTTAGCGGAATATTTAAACTTAAAAATGAACGATCGGAAGCAGACGTTTAAAGACGTCCCAAGCGATCATTGGGCGGTCGGAGCGATCAATGCGCTTGTCAAAGAAGGAATCATTTCCGCTAATGATGATGCGTATCGACCAGATGAAGCATTGACGCGTGAAGAAGTAGCCGTTTTATTCACACGCGCTTTCCAACTTAAGCGCGGCGAAAGGGAAATCACCTTCACCGATATCGATCCGCAATATTGGGCGTATGATTTCATTCACCGATTGGCGGATGCGGGGATTGCTGAAGGAGATGAAAACGGCCATTTCCGTCCGAAAGAAACAGTGACGCGTGCACAGTTTGCCGTCTTCTTCTATCGAGCGATGAACGTAAAATAGCCACGAGGGACAACCCTCGTGGCTATTGTTTTTTCTCCACCGTCCGTTTTAAAAATAAAGCAAATTGGCCGCGTGTGACGATGTCGTTTGGATGGAACGGATCGTTGATCGTGATGCCGTTATGGGCGAGGATGTTGATGGCCCCATACGCCCAAAAGGATGGCGAAACGTCGACAAATGAGCGATTCGTCGTCGGCTGTTCGTAGACATTTGCATACGCGCGGGTCAGAATCGCTGCCATCTGCGCGCGCGTGATATATTCGTTCGGACGCAGTTTTCCGTCATATCCCGCCAGCAATCCATGCGCTTCGGCGATAGCCATTTCCTTATACCACGGATCGCTCGGTTTCACATCCGTTGCTTTCATCTGATAGCCGTTTGGAAGCGTGAGTCCCAATTCGCGAATCAGCATAAGTGCCGCATGACGGCGGAGCAGTTTGTCGTTTGGACGAAACGTCCCATCTGGGTATCCGGCAACAATGCCGCGTTCATATAAAAATTGTGCCGCCTTCTGCAATTCCGCATCGGTGATGTCAGGGAAAAGCGGACGCTGCCCTTCTTCATCCGCGTTGTTTTCTTCATCCGTATTGTCAGGTAAAGGCGGAGGAGTGCTGACGCTCGCTGCAATGTTGCGATAGTCGATTTTTAATGTCGTTGAACCGCGGTTAAAGCCTTTTGACATCGGCTGGACCGCGCGGAATAATACACTTTCAACAAAATCTTTGCGAAACAGCCAAGAAACGCTGCTACTTAATTTAGAAGGGTCGTACCATTTTTCGTTCAAGCCGATCGAAAAGGTATCGACATAAACGGATGCATAGCGGCCCGCTCCGTCTTGCGCGTTCAAATAGGCGCTTGCTTGCGGGCTGTAGAAATAAAAACGCAAATTATAATAAGAAGCGTTCAATGGATTCAGCGCGTAGTTTGTCAACAAAAGCGAAAGCGGCTTTTTCTCGGCGTATTCGCTTCCAAGCCGCTTGCCCCAATAGGCTTGCAAGGCTGGCAATTCAAACGGCGTCGGCAATTCAACATTCATTTGCATATGCCCTTTTAACGCATTCGGCGAACCGAACAGCTGGACGTAATCTTCCGCCAAAATTTCTGGCATGTACCATTCATACGCCCCGCTTCCGTCCGCATGAACCGATGGATAGCGAAACAATTCGCGCGCGCTCGCGTATTGTGAACGAAGCCAATCGGTTGGGCGCAACTGTTCCTTATTTAATAAGTAGTAATACGTAAAATGATGTCCGTATTCATGCGACAGCGTCGTTGCCATCGCTGCTGGGGTCGTAAAATCATTTCCGCCATATAAATGAATGTAGCGATTAGGCAAAAGCGACAGCTTTGTGCCGACTTGATATTGAACAAAATATTGACCGAGCACATTCTCCCCCGCGGGATAGTCCGGGAAAATCACAACGCGGTCAAGAAGAGAGAGCTCAGCCCCGTGTTTGTTTTTCAGCAGCTCTGCCTCCAGCGCCTTCAGTTGTTCCGTGCGCCATTTGATGCTGTAGCTTTCAAATGTCACCCCGCTCGTTCCCGTGTAGCGCGCAATGAGCGGATAATAATCTTCGTAGTTCGCTTGCGCTTGAGCTTTATTCGTTAAGTCGACGACGTGCGCATCGACCATCTTTCCTCCAACCAAAGCAAACAAAAAGAAAAAAAGAATCGAAACAACCTTTCGCAACAAAGCCCCCTCCTTGCTGTTTTCCTAGTTTCATAGTAGCATAGCGAAACGGAAAAACAAGCAGGAGTGGATGAAAAAAAGCTGCCCCAGCATGCGAAACGCATGTGGAGCAGCTTTTTTCATTTATTTCACTGAAATAGAGAGCGTGTATGGCTGTGTGCTCGGGCGGGCAAAGGCATCTTCGACCACGACATAATATTTTCCTTTTTTCAATGTAAGCGTGCCGATTTCCGCATCCCCTTCGCCGTAGTAATCAAACGATTGGACGATCTCTCCTTTTTGATTGTAAATCGTCACGACTCCGTCCATCGTACCCGGTCCATCCAGTTTCACCGTCACTTTTGCATCTTTTGCGACCGTGAACGCATAGTAGTCTTTGTCGCCATAGTCCACTCCGACGTTCATATAGCCTGTCGCCTTATACACACTTCCTTCTTTTTTGAAGCTTAATGGTTTAGACGGCACGTTGTTTTTCACAACGGATTTCGCATCTTCATCTTTCTTGTTCAACGTATGAAGCGCAAATTGATACGACTGGAGCGATATGCCTTCGGACATCAAACCTTCTGTAACGAAGAAATAACCGATATCCTTTTTCGCCTTAAACGAGCCGTTTACATCGTATAACGGATTCCATCCGGTTGGGAAGAACGTAATCGCTTTGCCTGCTTCATCTTTGTCGATCACCATGTTTCCGTTTGTATCTTCCACGACCGTGACGATCGGAATGAGTATGCCGCGCAATTCGTCTGGCAACGTTGAATCAAGCTTGCTTGGGCGAGCGGAGAAGGCAAAAATTTCGTCTGCTTGGCGATGTTTATAATAGTAAATGTCGACATCATTCGGTAGAACGAAGTTGCCTGTTTTCGCTTTGTTTAGCTCGACAACGGTCGCTTGAACTGGCTCGTTATTCTTTTCATTCGCATCTTTTGGCGCATTCATTAATTTTTTCGATGTCAATGTGTACGGATCCGCTACTGGCTGATAGCGCTCATCCGCCATTTCAAGATAATATACTTTTTCTTTTTCCAACACGAGCGTTAAGGATGGTTGTTTCTTCCCTGTAAAGTAATCATAACTATAGTAATAAGCAACTGGGTAGAGATCATCTTTTTTCTCATCGTACTCATAAATCGTCGCCCACGGCATCATGTCGCTTGGTGTATTAAATGTAAATTGATAAATCGCCGTTTCATCAACGGAGAATGTATAAAAATCGCGGTCGCCGCTAAATTGAATCAAACCTGATTTTTCTTCCCCGATGTTGTACGAAAGCGCCTTTTCTTTAATTTGGCTCACTTCTTCTTTGTCAAAATAGCGCCATTCTCCTTCTTCGATAATGATCGCGCTTGGTCTTTTCGCTTGTTGTTCTACTTTTGCCTCTTCAGTCATCGTCGGCATTTCTTCCATTGGCTTTTCGCGCATTGGGTAGCCGTCTTCATCTTCTGTAACCGTGACTGCTTCCGCCGTTAAACGGTACGGAATCGCGGATGCTGGAAGTTCTTTTTCGTCTTGGCTGCCTAGTGAATCAAATAAATACACATAGTAATACCAAAAATCTTCGATCGGTTCGCTTGATGCTTCAATGATGTATTCCATTCCCGGCATCGCTTCAAACGTGAGCGTTTCGCCTTGGCCGCTGCCGTTTCCGTTAGAAACAAACATCGGATAAGGTTTGTATTTTTGCTCTTCCGCTGCGCGGTAAAACTCTTCAGCAAAGTACACCCCTAACGACGAGTTCACACCCGGAACGGCGGAAAGGTTCAACTTCACGGTCGTCGGTTCGGTTACCGTCAATGTAAAGTAGTCTTTATCCGCTTCTTTTGCGTCTTGTTCAGGCAGGAATGTCAATCCATCCATATCAAACGGAAGCTGCTCAATCACAAGCGGATTTTCTTTCGTTACGCCATCGTCAGCAAGTTCAGCAAATTTTTGCAATGTGAGCGTGTACGATGACTTTCCTTGCAGGCTGTAGTTGCCGTTGGCATCGGCCGCTCCGATCACAAGCGTACCGTTCTCTTTGGCGGTAAATAGTTTTCCTTCTACTTCGCCTGCGCGCGAATCATTGACATTGATCGGTTTATCCGATTTTTTCTTTCCTTCCGGATAGAAGCGCAGCACCAATTTATAATCGTAATCTTTCGCTCCTTCGAGAACGGCTTGCACGCTTTCACCTGCTTGCAATTCAACCTTCACCCAATGGATTTCCTCAGGTGCCGTGAAACGGCCTGTTTTTGTAAATGGCTCATCGGCAAGGTTCACTGGGAGCGCTTTTCCGAGAATCGTTTCGTCGTTCCAATTTTCTTTTTTCGGCAATTTTTTAATGTCATACTGCAACGCCGCCACTGGATTGACAAGACCGTTGCCATATTTTAAGTCATATCCTTTTTCGCCTAAATCAGTTGCGGTGCGCTCTAAAATCGCTTCGACTTCATACGGTTTTAAGTTCGGATATTTCGATAAAATGAGCGAAGCAACTCCAGCGACAATTGGCGACGCCATTGATGTTCCGCTTAATTCAGCGAAGGTTGATCCTTTCGCATAATCGTATAGCGGGCTGTACACGTCAACGCCTGGAGCGACAAGGTCAACCGATGGACCGTAGTTGGAAAACTCGGCTAAATGATTTTGGCTGTCGGTCGCTCCGACGCTGATGACTCCTTCGTACGAAGCAGGGATGGAGTACATGTCCGTTGCGTCATTTCCAGCCGCGGCGACAACCGTAACGCCAGCGTCAATCGCTTTTTTCACGGCTTCTTCTAAAATCGGCGAGTTGAAATAGCCGCCGAGGCTCATGTTGATGACTTTTGCTCCTTTTTCAATCGCATACAAAATGCCTTGGGCGATCACGTAATCGCTAGCGCCATAACCGCCGCTAAAGACGTCAATTGGCAAAATTTTTACATTAGGGTTGATGCCGTGCGCACCGACACCGTTATTGGCGCTCGCACCGATAATTCCCGCCACATGCGTGCCGTGATATTCTTTTATCCCTGGGTCTGCTGGGTTTGCGGCGTTGTATGAAGGTAATACTTTTGCTTTTAAATCCGGATGTTTCATATCTACGCCTGTGTCGATCACCGCAACGGTGACGCTATGCTTTCCTGCCAGCTGAAGTGCTTTGTCAATTTGCAAGAGCGCTAGCGGGTACATTTTGTCTTTTTTCGGATCGTTTGTTCCGAGCTTCTTGTATGTAAAACTTGGGGTCACGCTCGTTACTGCTTTGAGTTTGGCATAGTTGCGCGCTACTTCTTGCAACGTTTTTCCCTTTTGCACCGTCACGACATCATAGCCAAGCTGCGGAAACGATTTTTTCACGTTCGCACCAAGGCTGCGATGCACGCTTGCAGGAATTTTTTCCTTGTACTTGATGATCAGCGTATCTTCGCTAATTTGGCTTTGCGCATCCTCTAACTGCTTGTACGCAAGCGGCGCTTTGACGACATTGTACGGCTGCTTTTTCCACTGTTCCAGCGGCGGCAACGTTGTCGCTTGAGCCAGACTTGGCACAACAAGCGCCGATGCCAGTCCAAAAGAAAGTGCGGCTTTTTGCCATTTTTTCATAAAAAAGTTCCCCCAATCTTTTTTTCTCATTCTCTTTTTAACTATTTCGCCAAAAAAGAGAATGTACCTACTAAAACGTAAAAAAATAAAAAAAGTTTCATAAACTGAAAAATTTTTCTAATTTATTTACATTATAATCCATTTGATAAGAAAGTAAAGAAATATTTTCTGTCAAGATGAAACAAAACAGGAACAATGTTATACTGTATAGGAGACTATTCGACAAGCTCGGAGGAGACTAGAAATATGTTGTCTTACATAAAAAAGCTAATCAATAGCGACGAACGAAGATTAAAAAACTACTATAAAATCGTCGCTCGCATTAATGAGTTAGAAAAAGAGTTTGAAAAGCTATCAGACGATGAATTACGTGCAAAAACGGCTTATTTTAAAAAGCAGCTCGAAGACGGAAAAACGGTATTCGACATTCAAGCAGAGGCGTTTGCGACGGTGCGCGAAGCGTCGAAACGCGTGCTTGGCATGCGCCATTTTGACGTGCAGCTCATCGGCGGACTTGTCCTTGCCGAAGGAAACATTGCGGAAATGGCAACGGGCGAAGGAAAAACGCTTGTCGCTTCGCTGCCAAGCTACTTGCGGGCGCTTGAAGGGAAAGGCGTTCACGTCATTACGGTGAACGAATATTTAGCGAAACGCGACCGCGAGTTAATCGGTCAAATTCATGAGTTTTTAGGCTTAACGGTCGGTCTTAACCTGCCGCAAATGTCGCCTGAGGAGAAAAAAGCAGCGTACGCGGCCGATATTACATACGGAGTCGGCAATGAATTCGGCTTCGACTATTTGCGCGATCATATGGTGTATGATGTGAACGACCGCGTGCAACGCCCATTCCATTTTGCGATTATCGATGAAGTTGACAGCGTCTTAATCGACGAGGCGAAAACGCCGCTCATCATCGCTGGCAAAACCGGGGTAAGTTCGGAATTAAGCTATTTGTGCGCCCGCATCGTGAAAAATTTCGTCCGTGATGAAGATTATCAGTATGATGAAGAAACGAAAACGGTCAACTTGACGGAACAAGGAATTGAAAAAATTGAAAAAGGGTTCGGCATCGACAATTTGTACGATCTCGAACACCAAACGCTCTACCATTACGTCATTCAAGCGTTACGCGCCCACGTCATGTTTACGCGCGACGTCGACTACATCGTGAAAGATGGAAAAGTGCTGCTGATCGATATGTTTACAGGACGGCCGATGGAAGGTCGCAGCTTGAGCAACGGCTTGCATCAAGCGATCGAAGCGAAGGAAGGATTAGAGCTAACAGAGGAAAATAAAATTCAAGCATCGATTACGATTCAAAACTATTTCCGCCTCTATCCGATTTTATCGGGCATGACCGGCACAGCGAAAACGGAAGAAAAAGAGTTTCAAACGCTATACGGCATGGATGTCATCCAAATTCCGACAAACCGCCCGGTCATCCGCCAAGACTTTCCAGATCGCGTCTTTGCGACCATCGATGCGAAATATAAAGCCGTCGCGAAAGAAGCTAAGCGCGTCCATGCGACAGGACAGCCGATCCTCATCGGTACAACATCCATTTTACAGTCAGAAAAAGTGGCGAAATATTTAGATGCGGAAGGATTGCCATATCAGCTGTTAAACGCGAAAAGCATCGAACAAGAAGCCCAGCTTATTGCGCTTGCGGGGCAAAAAGGACAAATTACGATTGCGACAAACATGGCGGGACGCGGCACTGACATTATGCTCGGCGAAGGAGTGGCAGAGCTTGGCGGATTGTACGTTCTTGGCACCGAGCGGCATGAAAGCCGCCGCATCGACAACCAGCTCAAAGGCCGGGCAGGACGGCAAGGCGACCCGGGCCGTTCGCAATTTTTCATTTCGCTTGAAGATGACATGTTCCGCCGCTTTGCGAAAGAAGAGTTAGAAAAGCTGAAAAAATCGCTCCGAACGAATGAAGAAGGCGAAGTGTTAAACAAAAACATTCACGAATTCGTCGATCGCATCCAGCGGATTTGCGAAGGAAGCAACTTCTCGATCCGTGAATATAACTTAAAGCTGGATGACGTGCTTAACGAACAGCGCCGCACGATTTATACGCTGCGAAATCGCGTGTTAGAAACAGACAAACCGCTTGAGCTTGTGCTTGCAATGCTTCCGTCATTTATGAAGCGCGAAGTGGCGCTCGTTTGCTCGGAGGAACTTCTTCCTGAAGAATGGGACATCGCTCGTCTTGTGGAAACCGTTCAGGCGGTAACGAATGAAACGATTGAACTGACGAACGGAATGACGGAAAAAGAAGAAATCGAAGCGGTCATCATGGAAGCGATTGAACGTTACATTGAGCGGGCGAAAGAATTACACGAAAATGAAACCGTGCAATGGTCACTTAAACGCGCCCTTCTTTCGCTTATCGATTATCATTGGACCAAACATTTAGAAGCGATGGAGCTGTTAAAAGAAGGAATTGGTTTGCGCTATTACGGACAAGAAGACCCGATGCGCCAATACGCCAAAGAAGGACTAGAGCTATTTACGGTCATGTATCACAAGTTAGAAAAAGATGCTTGCCGTCAGCTTGCTTCTTTGTTAGCACAACTTTAATGGAAGGGGTAACGATTGATGTTTCCATTTTTTAAAAGAAAAAAACAAGGCGAGGACAGTACCGTCCACGCCTCCGAATTGCTCAATGAACAAAGCGAACAAAACGAACAAAGCGAAAGCGAAGTCAAAACGGAATTATCGCTTCATCCGCTTATGCAAGTGAGCGTCGAACAAAAATATTATTATCAATTTTTAAACAATGAACTTCCACCGTTAAAGCCGAACCAAATTTCGCTCTCAGGCATTGAGCTAAAGAAAGAGAACGACCGCTATGTCGTCACGGCATTCGTCCGTAACAGCTTAGAAAAAGCGATTCGCTTTGAAGAAACAACGTTGCTTCTCATCGGTCCGAACGGGGAAATGCTTGGCAGAAAAACGTTCGATTTGAGCGAGCTTGGCGAGCTTCCGCCGCGAAGCAGCCGTCCGTGGCGCTTCGTTTTTAACGAAAGCGATATGATCGCACGAGAAGTGCCGACAACCGGCTGGAAATTAGCGTTTGAACTGCGCAAACCACATTCCCTAGATTTAGAAGAAAGTTGGGAAAAAAGTCTTGCGGAAGCGGATAAAGAAAAGCTCGAACAGCTTGTTCGCACACTGAAGCCGCCAAAGCCAGGCGAAATCAACTTTATGGGCTTGCAGGCGGCGCTTAATGCGGAAGGAAATTTAGTGGTGACGATGCTTATTCGCAACGGCAGCAACAAAAACATTCAAATTGAACAATTGCCGCTCGTCGTCGAAGATGCAAGCAAGGAAGTCGTTGCCCGCGGCGGCTTTACCCTGAACTTAGAAGTGAAAGCAAACACAAGCAAACCGTGGACGTTTATTTTCCCGAAATCGCTTCTTTTGAAAGAAAACATCGATTTAAGTCAATGGCGCGCTTATCCGCCGCAACAATGAGAAAAACCGAAAACGGTCCTTGGCAAATGCCAAGGAAGCATCCGCCGAAAGTAGTAGCTTTCGACGAAGAAATGTTTTCATTTCGACGGAGAAAGCGGAACGGAGGAGGATGCTAGTTTGAGGTTAGACATCGGGGACACTCTATTTCATCTATTTCAGAAAGAAAAAAGAGAAAGGGCTGATTCCAACGAATCAGCCCTTTCTCCTGCCTCTGGCCACCAACCGCTCTCTATCATTAACAGAAGGAAATAGTATTACAGTTATATTTTAACATCACTTTGTATGATTCACAAACATATTTTTAATGTTTTGGTATAAATTTTTCATTGACAAAATGAATAATGATTGTTCAAAATTTGTCCGACCGCTCTCCGCCCGATCGATACGTACTGCAAGCCGTGCTTTTCCGCCTCATCAAGCGCATAACAATTTCGTCCGTCAAAAATAAGCGGGGTCGCCATTTGTTGGGCAAAAACAGACAACGGAAGTTCAACGATTTGCTTCCACTCGGTCACGATAAAAGCCAGATCCGCTCCAGCGAGCGCTTCTTCTGGAGAGGAAGCGTAATCGATGCGGTCTCCAAGCAGCGCTTTCGCCTTCTCTGTCGCAACAGGATCATAAGCGGTCACGCGAACCCCATCCGCTAACAGCCGTTCGATGATGGCGAGCGATGGGGCTTCGCGCATATCGTCCGTGTTCGGTTTAAACGCCAGACCGAGCACCGCCGCTTTTTTCCCGTACAAACTGCCGCATACTTGCTTCGCTTTTTCATACAAAATCACTCGTTGGCGGTTGTTCACTTTAATGACTGACTGGAGCAATTCAAACGGATGATCGACATTTCCTGACAATTGGACGAGCGCTTTTGTATCTTTCGGAAAACAAGAGCCGCCATAACCGATTCCCGCCCGCAAAAAGTGCGGACCGATGCGATGGTCTTGGCCGATGCCGTAGGCGACATCGTCAATGTTGGCGCCGACTTTCTCGCAGATGTTCGCAATCTCATTAATGAAGCTAATTTTGGTCGCTAAAAAGGCGTTAGCGGCATATTTGATCATCTCCGCGCTGCGCAAATCGGTCTTGATAATCGGAATGCCAAACGGTTCGTTAATTTTGGCGATGACATTCGCCGCTTCTTCATTTTCTGCCCCAATGACGATGCGATCGCCATGAAACGTATCATAAATAGCCGATCCTTCACGCAAAAATTCAGGATTTGAAACGATATCGACGCGAACATATGGCGGTTTTTCCATCTCTATAATGTGTTTAATCCGTTCATTCGTTCCAACCGGTACCGTGCTTTTGGTAACGACAATGACATCGTTCGCAATCGAACGGGCAATTTCGCGGGCGGCATCTTCCACATACTGCAAATCAGCCGATCCATCTTCGCGCTCTGGCGTACCGACCGCAATGTAAATGACGTTCGCATTCGCGTACGCTTCTTTCGGATTCGCTGTAAAATGAAGGCGTTTGGCATCCATATTTTCTTTCATTAACTCTTCTAACCCGGGTTCATAAATCGGGGAAATGCCTTGTGACATTTTCGCTATTTTTTCTTTGTCCTTATCGACGCATGTGACGTGGTGTCCAATATGGGCTAAACATACGCCCGTCACAAGTCCGACATATCCTGTTCCAGCGATTGCAATGTTCATCGCCTGATCTCCCTTCAATCTTCTCGTTCCCTAGCAAGTAATGACTGCAAATAGGTTAACAAATCGGGACGCAAATCTTCGCGCTGCAGCGCAAACTCAAGCGTCGCTTGGAGAAACCCGAACATATTGCCGACATCATACCGTTTTCCAACAAAATAATACGCCATGATTTGTTCCGTCTTTGCCAACTTTCGCAGCGCATCGGTCAGCTGAATTTCTCCGCCCGCCCCCGGCGGCAAGTCAGCAAGAACATCAAAAATATTCGGCGTTAAAATATAGCGCCCCATAATCGCATAGTTCGACGGCGCCTCAGCGACAGACGGTTTTTCGATCAGATCGCGAATGCGAAACACATCGCCCGAAACGGCTTCATCCATCGGTTCCACGATGCCGTACTTCGATACCTCTTCATCCGCTACTTGCTGTACGCCAATAATCGGGCAACGGTATTCATGAAACCGATCAATGAGCTGCCGCAAACAAGGTTCATCGGCCTGAACGATGTCATCGCCAAGCATGACCGCAAACGGCTCATCACCAATAAAACTGCGCGCACAGTAAATCGCATCCCCTAATCCTTTCGGCTCTTTTTGACGGATGTAATGAATGTTTGCCATGCTTGAAATCGCTTGAATTTCCGCAAGCCGCTCCCATTCCCCTCTTCGCGCGAGCGTTTCTTCTAACTCATACGATTTATCAAAATGATCTTCAATCGCCCGTTTGCCGCGGCCGCTAATAATCAAAATATCTTCAATGCCTGAAGCAACGGCTTCTTCCACAATATATTGAATCGTCGGTTTATCAACGATCGGCAGCATTTCTTTCGGCTGCGCTTTCGTGGCTGGCAAAAAACGAGTTCCTAATCCTGCAGCGGGGATAATCGCTTTCCTCACGTTCATCTTTTGCACCTCTCCTTATGTTTACCATCATAACATAATTTATTGGACACCTATATAAAAGAGTACTTTCGATTTCGCAAAAATAAAAAAGCAAGCACAAGCGGCTTGCTTCTACAATAAAAAATAGGAAATTTGCTTGCCTGAACGGATGTAAAACGAGCGAAGAATGTGTTGGACGGATCGTTCTTCAGCGGCGGTTAAGTGATCGGCAGAGATGCGAAGATATTTTTGGTCGAGGTCACTCCAACGATGAAGAAAAATATCGATGGTGTTTGTCGATAGATGCAAAAATACGGCAACCATCGTTCGCTGATCCATCGTTTTAAATAACAAGATCAGCTCTTCATGTTCATAACATGTAATGGTGCGATATTCACTGCAGTCTTTTTCGGTTCGCCTTGTCGGCTCAGGAGAGATAAATTGAAGGGAGTCACAAAAACGGACGGGCATAATCGTACGCCACGATTTAAAAAACGGATTCGATCTTTCTTTAATTAAGATTTGGTATGTGTTCTCACACTTTTTCCCCCTTTCCTTTGCATGAACGATGAAATCGAAAAAATAAATATCCAAATTCATCCCCCATTTCATGAATAATCACTTGTATATTTTTACATTTAATACCTTTTTCAGCAACTTTTTTCGACAAATGGAAATGACATTTTTGTTCTTTATTTGAACATTTTAGGTGATTGTGTCGAATATGAACAAAAACTCACGCTTCCATATCTTATATATATTATGTTTAAAGTAACAAATAAGATGGTGGAAGATAACCATGAAACAATTAGGAGATCGGTTAAAGTGGCTGCGAAAGGAGCGAAATTGGACGCAAGAGCAATTAGCGCAAAAATTAAACGTATCACGCTCACAAATCAGCAAATGGGAAAACGGCGATCAACTTCCTGATATTAAATCCATTGAAGAGATCAGCAACTTGTTTAACGTCAGCATCGATTTTTTGCTTGGCAGGAACCATGTAACAAAAGAAATATTGCATGAGATCCAACGCACATATGGAACCGATGACATCGACGAAGAACTGCTTGAAGTGATCCGTTATTTAAAACAAAATCCAAAGCTTGCTAGAAGCTTATATGTATTGCAATCGTTGCCGGCGAAAAAACGCAAACGAATCGAAACGATTGTCATCACCACGATTCAAGAACTATTGCGCGCGTTTGAATAATTTTTTTCTAAAAAATAAAAAAGAACCAACCGAACACATCGGTTGGCAAACGTGAGGGAGCAGAAGGACCACTTTTTATTGAGGAATCTTGTTGGAAGGAAAAATTTAGGGGAATCAAATGTCTTGCAACGATGCACAATTCAACAATTCTACATGTTTCCCACCTCCTTGTTCCCATCATAACGAAAAAAGAAAACGTCGTAAAATCGACATTTTTCAATTTTCACGCTCATTTCTTCCACTTTTTGTTCATTTTTACCCCATTTTTGATGAGAATAAGGTGGAAAATTGAAAATTCATACTTCAATCTTTTTTGTGAAGCGGATAAGCTATGGTATAATTGTGGATAAGATCAATGTGAGCCGAGGTGAATCCTTTGAAAACGTTTAAACTCGTCGGGCTGGCGCTCATCAACCAAGAAAAAAAACGAGAAGACATTCCACTAATCGATGGCTTAATTATCAACAAAGAAGATGGAAAAAATCGCTGGTTAGTCGAAGCGTACATCGACCGCTCCTATCTCGATCGATTTTCAACTTTTCAGAAAAACGGGCAAGAAATTCAGCTACAAGTCGTTATTTCCAACAAAAGCAACGACCCTGCCCGCATGATCGCGACCGTTCGCTCGATTACCGTCATGGATGAGCGAATTAGCGTGCTGATCGATGCGTTGCTTCTTCGCAATCGAACGAACCTTGCCGAAATCATCCTTGAAGATTTGGTTGAACGCGGATTCCAGGGCGAAACGTTATTAAAAGAGTTTAAACATCAACTCCAAGCAATAAGAGGCTGATTCATCAGCCTCTTATTAATTCTGCCACAAGCACGTAACGCTTCGGCGCGTTGCCGATAAAATGAAACGGATAGCATGTCGTCACGGTTAACGTCGCACGCGGCTTTGGCACGATGACCGTTCGATCATCCGCATCGACAATACGCACGTTGCGCACTTGATACGTAAACGTGTCTGTAGCTGTCGCAACGATCAGCACATCATCGACACCTACTTTTCCCAACTGTTGAAAAACCGTATCACGATGCCCTGATAAAACGACGTTGTTTCGCTCACCGGGAAGGGCGCTCCGCACATCATGCCCAACCCCTTTTTTTAGCTGTTCTTCCTCCGTCCCATGAAAAATGGGAAGGGCGAGATTCAACTTCGGAATCAGAAGCGTCCCGATCGGTTCACCGATCGCAGCCGTTCGCTTCGGCTTTGGCAACTGGTCATGCTGATCAAGCGGAACCGCGGCTGAATATCCTTGCCACCATGCCGACGCATTCGTGATGAAAAGAAGAGCGCCAGCCGCGATGAAGAAAACCGCCATGAACCGTCTCCGCACTTACATTCCCCTCGCCATTCGCATTCGATATAAAACAATGCCGAGCATGACAAACAACAAGCCAATGAGCGCCCCCATTCCGTAGGAGGAAGCCGTGTTGGGCATGCGCGCATAAAGCATTCCTTTCTCCATATCCAACGCCATTTTCCCCACGTGTGCCAACTGTTCGCTCGCATCAAACACGATGCTCGATGTCATCACTTCATTTGGTACATACAAATCAGCAACCAGTTCCTGTTTTTGATCATATAATTCAATCGCGAGATCTTGCCCTCCTAACGTTGAGAGAGCTTTTAGCTGCTCGTAGGAAATCGGCGTACTCCCTTGATCGTTGACGAGGTAAAAACGCGCATTCACGTCATAAATGGTTAAAAAATCGTTCCAAAGGGACCATAGCTGCTTCTTGTCTTCTTCTGTTAATGCTGTTACATCATTGCGTAACAGAAACGATTCTAAGCGAGCATCGATGCGTTCAAGCTGTTCCATGATGTCCGTTTGCTGAAAAGACGCTGCCCGATCAAACAACTTACGAATCTCCGTTTCCGTCATACCGACCGTAGACAATAAATCGCTCATCGCCTGCATCGTTTCATAACGATCCAGATAAAAAGATAAAGCAAAATCTAAATCCTCGATAAAGGTATAGTCTTGAACCGTCTCTCCAAACTGTCCAAGCAACGCTTCCACTTCTTCCCGATCCATCTTGTAACGTTGAAACACCGACTCAAGCCGTTCGGGAGTAATCGGGGTGCCAAGCTGTTTTTGCAGCGCTTCCAGCGACGAAAAATCGCTCACCTGTTTTCCCCATTTCGCTAAATGACGCTGCAAATCTTCCATCGTCCAACCAATTTCCGTTAAATAGTGGCGCAACCTCTCATCTGAAATCTCCGCCTGCACAGGATTAGTTCCAAGCATATACACCAACGCCGCCAATAATAACACTCTCATCTTTTATTTCCTCCATCATACATAAGTGGATGCAATGGTTATTTTCTGATTAAATTCCAATTTTTATACAAAAAAAGCGGACTTTCTTATTCGAAAGCCCACTTTTTTAAAAGTATACTTCATATAACGCCCGAACGGCCCGTTCGACCGCATCCGCTTTGACACCAAACATCATGCTGACTTCGGAAGATCCTTGGTTGATCATTTCGATGTTGATATTGGCGCGCGCAAACGCAGCCGTTGCTTTTGCCGCAATTCCGACGCTTCGTTCCATTCCTTCGCCAACGACCATGATCAGCGCTAAATCGCGTTCAATGGAAACCTCATCGACTTGCAGCTCTTTTTCGATGCGTTCTAATACGCGGCGCTCGACATCGCCTGCGAGCTGCTCTTCGCGCAAAATGACGGACATGTTGTCAATTCCTGACGGCGTATGTTCATAGGAAATGCCTTCATCTTCTAAAATTTGCAAGAGGCGGCGGCCGAAGCCAATCTCGCGGTTCATCAAATATTTGCTGATGTTGATGCTGCAAAAGCCTGTATCGCTCGCGATGCCCGCCACTGGCTGATGGCGATGATCGCGCGTCGCAACAATAAACGTGCCCGGTGCGTCTGGATTGTTCGTATTTTTGACGCAAACCGGAATTCCCAGCTTATAGACAGGCTGCAACGCTTCGTCATGGAAAACAGAAAAACCTGCATACGACAGCTCGCGCATTTCGCGATACGTCAGTTCTCGCAACTGGCACGGATTTTCTACAATCGAAGGATTGACACAATAAATGGAATCGACATCCGTAAAGTTTTCATATAAGGTTGCGTGCACTCCCGCGGCGATAATCGAACCGGTAATGTCGGAGCCGCCGCGCGGGAACGTCACGACATGACCAGAAAGCGAATAGCCAAAAAAGCCTGGAATGACTAAAATTCCGCTTCGTTCTTTTAATTTGGCAATCTGCTCATACGATTGCGGCAAAATTTGCGCATTTCCCGGCTCATCCGTAACGAAAATTCCCGCGTCTTTCGGATTGACATAATGCGCTTCATGCCCGAGATGACGCAAATAATGAGCCATCAATTTCGCGTTGTTATCCTCGCCGCTTGCTTTCAGCGCATCCATCAACCGCTCTGGCTGATCAGCATATGTATCAATGATTTGCTGAAGGTTTGAGGAGATCACGTCTAAAATATCACGCGGCAATCCAAGGTCGGTGACGATTTCATCATAACGAGCGACGACTTGCGCTAACACCCCTTCATACACATCTTCTTCAATCACTTTTTTCGCCAGCAAAATAAGTAAATCTGTCATTTTCGTATCTTCTTTAAATCGCTTTCCCGGTGCGGAAACGACAACAAATTTCCGCTCTGGATCAGCTGTAACGATGTTTGCGACTTTGCGAAACTGTTCTGCATTCGCGACCGAACTTCCCCCGAATTTTGCTACTTTCATCCTCGATAACCCTTTCTTTTAATCTATGATTTTTTCTATAATAGCACAATTTTACGAATCATTGTCAGAAAAATTTTTTAACTTGGCGATTCCTTCTTTGCAAACGCCGTAAGAAAGCCATGAGCATCCTTGACAGAGGATGTCTAAGTCTTGCGGTTGAACGCTTTTGACCGTCCGCTCGATCAGCTCTGATTTCATGTAAATGCCGTTTTCCTTAAGCCCTAAATGCTGAAGGACACGGCGATCCATTGAAAGGACATGATCGTTCGATTCTTCATCTGCTTCACACGTTTCTTTTCCGTGATGCGGGCACGCGAAGCAAGCATCATCGAGCGCGGCGATGACACGAATCGGAAAATCTTTGCGCGCATCGCGAATATCGGCGACAATCTCCTTCATTTTCGCGACGAACGCTTCGCTATACCCCATGCCGCGAAAGCCGTGAACACACAACAAATGATGACCGCGCAACGTACGCATAAAGGTCCTTCTTTCCTATGAAATTTACAAAAAAGCATTTGCTTTTACGCAAATGCTTTTTCGCAATATTATACATAATTTTTAATTATTATGCATCATGTTAATCGTTGTTCTAAAATAAGAAAAAGCATCGCCGTTTTGTACATTTTTGATTCGATCGTTCCTTTTTGAACATCGACAATAATTTCTTTTTTGTTTTTTAAAATGACTTTTGCTTTCTTTTTCTGAAAAGATTGCACTTGATGGATATGGGATTGTGCAAACCAGATGCAGCTTTCGTTATCTGGAGAGCATGTCGGGAAGAAATATAAACGGAGCGCTTCACAAACCGAGACAGGCACCATTTGCCGAATGCCAAGAATGTGCTTTGCCGCTTCCACTTTCCCCTCGTATGTACTCCCATAATAACGGCAACTATGTTGGATAATTTCTTTAGGCGATTTCTCGACAAAGTACGTGTTATACAGCTCATAGACCGTTGTGCAAAGCTTTCCAACCTCATTATACTTCGGAACTAATGCAGCTGTTTCGCCAATCACCACATATTCATCGAGTCGTTCCACCACCCCAGCCCCCTCCTTTCAACCGAATCGATGTTTTTATTATACTAAAAATTCTAACAATTAACAATATTGATCAAAAAAAGATCTCGAACCATGTCGAGATCTTTAAACTGTGAATCGCTTTCCTTTTTCAGCCAAATGTTGCGCTTGATCGTTGAGCGATTGCACACTTGCCGCAATTTCCTGAACAGCCGAAAGCAATTGTTCATGCGCCGCCGCAGCCGTTTGCGTCTGTCGCTCCGCCTCTTCCGCAATCGCTTCCGTTTCTTTCATCGTCGTTGCCAGTTCATCAAACGCCGTCGTCATCACGGCGATTTTTGCCGCTACCTCATTCATTTGCATCGTCACATCGTTCGTAGCATGACGAATGCGGGCAAACGTTTCGTCCGTGTCATTCGCAAGCGCCACTCCTTTTTCCGCTTCATGCAGCACGCGTTCCATCGCCGTCACCGATTGCGCCGTATCCGTTTGCACCTCTTGAAGCAACTCGCGAATTTGTTGCGCCGAAACCGATGATTGTTCCGCCAGCTTGCGCACCTCATCGGCAACAACCGCAAATCCCCTGCCATGCTCTCCCGCTCGCGCCGCTTCAATGGCCGCATTTAACGCAAGCAAGTTGGTTTGCTCCGCAATGGCCGTAATCATTTTTGCCATCTGCTCAATATCATTCGAGCGCTGATGAAGCGCTTGAATCCATTTGCTTGACTGAACGACAAGTTCATTCATTGTCTTCATTTGTTGAATCATCTCTTCCATCGACGTTGCCCCTTTTGTCGCCTCATCCGTCATTACCTCGGCCGCATCGGTTACTTGCTGCGCCCGCGTTAAAATGTAGTTCGTATCCGCCGCAAGCGAGCGAACCGCTTCCGCATTTTGTTTCGCTCCATCCCGCTGTTTGCTTGCTCCCGCTGCCACCTCTTCCATCGTCGCCGCCATTTGTTCCATCGCCTGTGTAGCTTCTTCGGTAATGGATGTCAATTCATCAGCGGAAGCCGATACATCACCGATCAGCTTTTGATTGGCGGAAATGATGGATCCAAAAGAAGCAATCAACGTATTGAACGATTTCGCAATATGGGCAAATTCATCGTTGGAGGTGATACTCATTTGCACCGTTAAATTTCCATTCGCGGCTTCGTTCGTCACTCGTTCGGTTTCAACGATTTGTTCGCGCACCGATACATAAAAAGCGACGAATAAATAAATGACAAGGGCGGACACCAAACTAATCCCGGTGATCATCAACCATTTTTCCGCTAAAATGGACGCATGCGTTTGGCTGATGCGTTCATTCAATAGATCTCTCGAAAATGCGGCTAGCTTATGCAGCTGCTCGTGTGCGCCGTTCGTTTTTTCGTACAGCTGTTTCGGTGTGATCACGATCGTCCCTGCCTGCAAAAACTCGCGCTGAAGCGTACTTGCGATTCCCATCATGTCCGTTGTCGCAATATCTTGATATTGTTGAATTTTGTCGCGCAGCGATTTTTGCTCAAGAAAAAGAGGAGCCGTTGCGCGGCTGAGCGCCTGAATGGACGTATCGAGCGCATTCGTCCAATACGTTAACTGCGCGCGTTGAATGTCATACAGTTGTTTGCTTTGCGTCAAATCAGACGCAAACGCTTGTGTCTCCCCAATCGTTTCGGTCACATTCGGAATTCGTTCAACCACAAGCTGCGCTAAATAATGGTTATCGATGTCGTCATCGAGCGCCAAATTGGAACGATCGGCCAGCGTCGTCAACATTTTTGATACATTGTAAATGATTTCATGATGCCGTCTAATCGTTTCACTTACGGTAAACGTTGACCACTCTTTCTCGATTTCTTGCCAATCATCAAGAACACTTTTCCACTGTTTGTCAATACCAAAATATTCTTTATATTCAGCATGGATGCGCTCCACGTTTTTGAACGATTGTTGAACCATTTTTTGCGCTTCTTCAACATTCCCTTTCACGGAAGAGTCACCTGCTAAATATACGATCGTGTATTCTCGATGCTTTTGCAATCCATACATTAAATCCAGCAAACCATCCGTATACGCTAAACCGTTTTTTTCTTTTTCAACAAAATTTTCTTTTTCGGAAAGCATGCGTACATAAAACAGGCCGATCGTCGCTAAAGCCACGATAAAAATACTTAACAATAAAACGAACTTTTTGCTGAAAGGAAGCCGGTCTAACAGCTTCTTCCCCCATCGAAAAAACCCCTTCAAACCGAACACGCTCCTTACGAAAACAAGATGTATGTATTGTTTTCTATTTTATCAGATTATTTTGCAAAATTATAGAAAAAAAATAAGATTTAGGCCGCCAGACCTAAATCTTATTTTTTAAAAAGAGCAATCGCTTCAGCAGCTGTTTCACGCGCGGTCTCCTTTAGCGGACGGACCGCATCCATCAGCTGCGCTTGATACTGTTCATGTTGTTCGACGCGCTTTCTTACCTCATCGAAAAGGGCAAGCCCATCCCACTTTTCATCTTCCACATGTGCAAACACAAGCTGCTGCGCTTGCTTCGCAAACGCATCAATTTTTGGATCATACGAAAGGGCAATAAACGGCGTGTTCGTAATGCTTGCAAAAATGAGCGAGTGAAGACGCATGCCGACCAGAACCGTTGCTTGAGCGATGATCGCAATTTTTTCTTCAATCGATGCATCATAAGGGGCAATCCATGCTTTCTTCTCCATCATCGCGGCCACTTGTTTCGACGTTTCCTCGTCATGTTTTCCATGCATCGGCACAAACACGACTTCGTAGCCTTCTTCCACGCAGCGATCAAGCGCAAGCGCAATTTTTCTTTTAAAGTCGTGTTCACAAGGCCATTCGCGCACGGAAACGGCAACGACCGGCTTTTGAAACGACTGGCTCGACCACCACTCGCTTTGCAAAGAAGTAACGGAAAGGCCCATCACCGGATCCGGAACCACTTTAATCGTTTTGTCAACGTTCAGCGACTCCAACAATTGCTTAGACTCCTCATCGCGCACCGTGATGAGATCCACTTTATTCATCGTGTTTTTCACAAGCCATTTATTTTGGATTTGTTCAACCGGCCCGATTCCTTGCGCATACACCATCACAGGCTTTCCTAATCGCTTCGCCAACTGCATGACCCCTGTATAATACGGGATGCTGCGCCAGCCTGTTTTATCTTGAAGCAAACTCCCTCCGCCGCTAATGAGCCCGTCGCTTTCGCGAAGCGCACGAATGATTTCTTTTAGGCTCCAACGGTTGACGGCCTCAACGCCGTACGCTTTCTTTGTAAACGTTGGGTCGTTCGATAGAACCACAATGTCAATATCCGGTTGTTGTTGACGCAACGCTTGAATGATCGAATATAAAATCGCTTCATCTCCAACGTTATGAAAGCCGTAATATCCTGATATGACGAGACGCATCACGCCATCCCTCTTTTCTTTAAGAAGATGCGATACATGCCGATCATGATGCTGCCAATGATGGCGCCTAATATTAAGCTATACAACGTACGGATGAACGAAACGTACAACGGAATATGAAGATGCGTGAATGTGTTGACAATCGACAACCAGCCAATGACCCCAATCACCAATAAGAAGGAAGCCTTTTTCATGTTTTCTTTTAGCAAATATAAAGCGAATACGTAAACCGGAAATCCAAGTAAAAACTCTTTCGTTCGCGGACGGACGTATAACCATTCTTCAAGCTTTTGTCTAAAGGCTAACTCCAATGGCGACGCTGCCCCGACGTTTCCGGTTCTGCTAATGTAGTATAAAAAGACGGCTCCTCCGACCGCAAAGACGAGAAGATGCCAATATTTCACCGGCTCCCGCAATTGCTTTTTCGCAAAAGCGAGCGGATTTTTTGAAATATACGGCCACAGCACATAGGCTGCCACAAAGAGAATCGGGACGACATAAACAAGCTTGACCCCGCGAAATCCTTCCCCGATGTAAGCCAAATACTCGTTGCCATATAGAAGCGAGACAATCCACCAAATGCCGACAAACGAAATTCCGATGCTGCGCATGTACGTCCATACAATATCTTTCGTCCGGCGAATAGGAGAAGAAGGAATGGCCGCATAAACAGGCGTTAACACTCCAACCCCCAGCGCCAGCAATTGCTCAAATAGCGAAATGGAAGTGAACATGGAAAGCACACCGAGCACGAAGCTGCCGGCAAACGCCGCATAAGCAACCAAACGCGGCAATAATTGCGCCGTTGCGAGAAAGAGGAACAACGAAGCGCCGAGCACGACCATCGCTTTTGTCGCCAATGATTGGTGAATCGGTGCAAATGGGTGCGATGCTCCTGCCTCATAATGCGAAGGCATCTGTTTCACGATATTTTCGATCACGTTCACAGCCATATTGATTCTTTTATCTGGAGCCTTCGATGAATCCATTCGCAAGAAAATGGCGCGAATGTTGCGTTCCTTTACGGCCCGTATCGCTACGTCCACCGCTTCAGCAGGATCTCTTCTTTCCAGATTGAGACTATGCAAGCGAACGACTTGCGCATCCATCGCCTTCGCTACGGTTACAAATCCTTTCATATTCGTAAACTCAATGGACAATAGCGCATACCCTGCCTCTTTCCAACGCTCGCCCCACTTTTGCAATTCGTTTGGAAAGCCAGCGATCTCTTCCCCTGTCGGCAATAGCTTATTAACACGTTCTCCTTTTAACGACGTAATTTGTTCAAGCACAAACTCATTCGTTTCCGTCATATAACGAGCATCCGGAAGGCGCAAAACAACTTGAAACCCTTGATCCGTTAAACGATCAATCACTTGTTCGTTGTAACCTAATGGAATATCGTTTAACTTTCTTGGATTTCCTTCTACAAAATAGTACGTTCGTTTTCCGATTTTCATCGTGCTTAGCTGCTCGCCAAAAACTTGTTCGAGCGCTTGGCGCACAGGAAAGCTCGTGTCATGAATATAAATGAACAATCCTTCACTCGGAAGATCCGGCATCGAAAACGATTCGTCGGCAATGATTAAACTTTTTAAAAGTTCATCCCTTTCGAACGTAAATACCACGCCCGCTTTTTCTAACGAATGCAATGTTTCTGCCTCAATGCTGATCGAAGTAAGCCCGGCTTTTTTCAATCGAGCGAGAAGCTCGTCTTCTTCCGCAGATGATTGCACTGCCTCTTGAATTTGGTCATAAGGCATCATGATTTCATACGAACGATTCTTCCACTCGGCTTCATGGCGGGAATAAATCGCTGACGCCGTCCATACGAGCGTGATGGCGATTGCAAGCCAAATCCACTTTTTCATCTTTGGCCATCCTTTCCTCATAATTTTTTACGAACCATCGACCGGAACTTGTCCATGTTGACAGCGCCGAGCCATAACGCTAAGCCAACATATACGCCTGCACCGATCAACGTTGCTGCTGCTACATACATCAATGAAGCGAAACGCCCCCATTGTTGAGCGTGCACGAAGGCAAGCGGACATGCGATGACAAGGGCCATCACTGTCGCGCAAAAGGCAAGAGTCGCTACGGATCGCATGCGCAAAGAAAAGAATACGCTTTTTCGAATCGAGTAAGTGTTTAATATGAATAAGAGCGCATAAACAAGCAGCGTCGAAATCGCCGCTCCCATAATGCCGTATAAAGAAACAAGTAAAACGTTCATCGCAAACTTCACAGCGCATCCCACTAAAATAAACGCGGCTGCCTTTTTGGACTCATTCATTCCTTGCAAAATGCCGGTGCTTAATAGCGCAAGCGAGGTGAATCCAGAGCTAAACAACACAATCGCCATCACGACGCTTCCTTCCGCATTTGTAAACAACGCAATATTGATCGGCACCGTGAGCGCCGCCGCGCCGAAAGCAATCGGCCAAGAAATAAAATGATTCCATTCATACGACTGTTCAATCACTTCGCGCGCGCTCTGTTCATCGTGATTCGCTAAATGTTTGCTTAAAAGCGGAATCAGCGGCAGCACGATCGACGATGAAAAGACCGTAGCAATTTGAACGAGCGATGTTCCTCGGCTGTACAACCCGAACAAATAGTTGACATTTTCCCCATCGCCCCACTTCAATGCAAGCGGCACGGAGACGGAATCGACTAAGTTAAAAAGAGCCATGGATAACGCGCCGATCGCAATCGGAATGGAAATGGACAAAATGGTTTTGCCCGTCTCCCAAAACGTTTGAAGGCGGTAGTCGGTTTTGCTCTTCTCCTTTTTGACAAAGCGAACGTATAAAAAGCGTAAATAAACAAGAGAAGCCAACGCGCCGAGCGGCGAGCCGAGCATCACTCCACCTGCAATGAGATCATCCGCATAGTGATGGCCGACCATATAATAAGCGATCGCTAAAATCAAGACGACGCGCACAAACTGTTCAATGACTTGTGAAACGGCAGTCGGGCGCATATCCTCATATCCTTGGAAAAAGCCGCGATAGACAGCCATATAAGGAGAAATGAGCAACGTCGTCGACACGATCATGATCGACAAGCGCGTTTGCTCTCCCCCTAACCATTCAGCAATGGGACGAGCGGCGCCAAATAAAACCACGAAGCTTAAAAAGCCAAACGATAACGCCAGCAAGCTAGCCGTTCGGAAAATGCGCTCAATTTCTTCCGCATTGTTTTGCGCTCTCGCTTCCGAAATCAGTTTGGAAATGGCGATGGGAATCCCCGCCACAGACAAAATGAGCGCGACCATGTAGAGAGGATAAACAAGGCTAAAAATGCCTAGCACCGCATCCCCGGCGATATTTTGCAACGGAATGCGAAAAATGCTTCCTAACACTTTCGACACAAACGTTGCAATCGTTAAAATAAATGTCCCTTTAATAAATGTTTGGTTTTTCATTTTCCTTTCGCAACCTTCTCTCTCCATACCTTCAACACGAATTTTGGCAGCGCCATCATTCTTTTTGCTCTCGATGGCTGCTGCAGCAAGCGGTAAAGCCACTCTAAATGAAGACGAATCCATGCTTCCGGCGCTCGCTTCAACGCTCCGGCTAAAACGTCAAAGCTTCCTCCTACTCCCATGAACACGCCTTTTTGCACATGCGGCATATGCTCAGCAATCCATTTTTCCTGCCGCCCCATTCCTAATGCGACAAAAATGAAATCCGGCTGTTTTTCTTTAATTTCGTCGATAATCGTCGAATCTTCCCATTGAAAATAACCGTTGCGCGCTCCGACAAGATCGACATTCGGATATTGCTTGCGAATGCGGCGAACCGCTTCTTGCAACACTTCTTCCTTCGCCCCGAGCAAATACACTTTATATGCGTGTTGATTCGAGAGCTCGAGGAAACGAATCATCATATCGTATCCTGCTACCCGTTCAGGCAGTGGTTTTTTTAACCATTGAGCCGCTTTGACGATGCCGATTCCATCCGCCGTCACGTAATCGGCATGTCGAATGATCTCCATATATTCTTTTTCTTGATTCGCTTTCATCACAATCTCAGGATTTGCTGTCACAATAAAACACTTTTCTTCTTTTTTCACGTGCTCGTGAACGATTTCGACCATTTCGTTCATCGTTGCACAAACAAAAGGAACTCCTAATATTTCGACACGATCTTCTAACATGCTGAACGCTCCTTTTTTTGAGACTCACAACCTTAATCATATCATAGGAAAAAAGGGCAATAAATAAGAAAAACCGAAAACGGCCCTTGGCGAGTGACAAATTTCGGTGCATTTCGACAGAAAAGCGAAACGAAGATGCTAGTTTGAGGCTGGACATCGAGGACGCTTAAAAAAGATGTCCTCCTCTTTATACGCCCTTTCTGAATGAGTAAAAAATGGAATGGCGCATCCGTTCCAGCCGTTTATACTTTTCAATTTTTCGAATCAGTTTGTCGCCTGTATCCGTATTGTCAACATTGATTCTCTTCAATAAAAAAGGACCGTCTCCGATCGCATTGGCCCCCGGTTTCGTCGTTAACGAAAGTTGAAATCCCGCTTTTTTCACGAGCTGTTCCGAATGTTTGCTAAAGCTGCCAAACGGATAACAAAAAGAAATCACCTTGTTTCCGAGCTTTTGCTCAATGACCGCTTTCGAACGAAGCAAATCGTTTAAAACTCTTCGTTCATACTGTTCTTTTGTTTCCATTTTTCCGTTCATCCATATGGGAGCTGCGATCAATCCTTTTTTCGTTACACCCTTTCGATGCATCGCAAACGTATGGCTTTGAAAGTCAATGAAGCCTGAACGATACATCGCTTTGACCTCCGCCCATGTTAATCGCGGAAGGGGGTGATCGTTTTTTCGCTTGTCTAAAATATCGCCAACCACTAAATAAATGGTTGCTTTCATTTTTAGCGAGGCTAAAATCGGGAAAGCATATTGATAGTTACTGTAGTATCCATCATCGATCGTAATTAATACCGGCTTTTTTGGAAGACGTTTTTTTCCTTTCATAAACCCGATTAAATCACGTTCTGTAATCGTTTCATACCCGTTTTCCTTTAATGCTTTCATCTGTTCATAAAAGCGATACGGATGAACGACTGTCGATGCTTTGACATTTTTTGAAAAATGATGATACATCAAAACCGGAACAAACGCTGAGTTGTCCAATCCCGATATCGTTTCATATGCCAAAGGACGAAATAAGCGATGAAGGGAATGATCGTTTATCTGCTCGGCATAAACAGGCACATGCTCGATTCTCCAAAACAGAAACAGAAAGAAAGGGACAATAATGAGACAAACTCCTCTCATTTTTATCATCCCAATCCCTCCGAGTAAATAGCTTAATTTATTTCTTTCTCTCATTCAATTGATTTTTCCAAAAAAGAAGAGGATATCCAAAAGGACATCCTCTCGTCTTATGATTGTAAAGATTTTGTTTGCTATTTCTTCTTTTTTGAATGACTGCTAAACTAAAAAGAGGAAATTCGTAAAGAAAGGATTGCTTGATGATGGGATTTACAAAAGAAGAAGTGAATAAAGTCGTCATGGCACTGATTCAGCAATTAACGAAAGATTGGACAAAGACGAAAGTCCATTCGGAAGTGCTTGAAATTTTGATGAAAATGCGCATGGAGACAAAAACGGAAGAGGAATATATCGAACTGTTGCTCACCAACGTTGCTTTTGCGACAGAATCAAGCTTCGCCTTGCAAAAAATATTTGAACTCATTTTAACGAACAAACAATTTCCGCCTGCGGAAGCGGTGCAAGCATGGCTCACAGACGCGCATCAAAAAATTGATGCGCAGCTTCCGAACATTCGCGAAGCATACCGGAAGCATTTCGGAGGCGATGAAGACAAGCAAGCATTTAAACAAAAACTGCAACTCAGCTACTGTCCGGTGCTGTTAAGCAATCGCATCAAAACCGATTTCATTTTCGCCTTCATTCACGAACAAAACCAACCGATGATGACAGATTTCTTTGACGCTGATCCGAAAGCCGTCCTTGAAGCGCTTCATCATATTAGCGGCTTCTATGCCAGCATGATTTTAGAAGGAATTGAGTTGGTTTAACTCAAGCTACGCGAAAGAATTTCACAAAGCGTATGAACAAGAAACGCAGTGCCTTGTTGAAAAAAGCAATAGAAAAACGATAAAGGGAGCGCACGCTGCTCCCTTTTCATTTTTGTCCCTTTGATCACTTGTTGAGTCAGCCTCTATTTTATATTTTACTGTTCCATCGCTCGTTTCGCTAAAGCAAGGGCACCGCAAATTCCCGCATTGTCTCCCAATCCAGGAGAAACGATATATTCATCGATGCGATGTAAAATCGCTTCGTGCTGCACGTACCCATTGAGTAAATGGACTACCTTTTGACGGACAAGCGGCAAAAGTTGAGGCTGTTTCATCACACCGCCCCCTAAAATCACCTTTCGAGGCGACAAAATTAAAATATAATTCGCAACCGCTTGAGCTAAATAAAAAGCTTCTAACTCCCAAACCTCCGGACGATCCGCCAGCTCTGCCCCCTTTTTCCCCCAGCGTTTTTCAATGGCAGGACCTGATGCCAACCCTTCTAAACAATCTTGATGAAAAGGGCAGCTTCCGGCAAACGGATCATCTGGATGGCGGCGAATCAAAATATGCCCCATTTCCGGATGAGATAACCCATGCAACAGTTCGCCTTCAATAACAGCCCCAACACCGATTCCTGTTCCGACTGTCATATAAATGCAACCAGTTTCTCCTTTTGCTGCTCCCCACAATAATTCTCCTAAAGCCGCAGCATTTACATCGGTATCAAATCCAATCGGGACATTAAAATGTTTTTTGATTTCTTCAACAAAAGGAAAGTTGGACCAATTCAGCTTCGGCGTACTTGTGATATAACCATACGTTGGACTTGTTCGATCCAAATCGACCGGGCCGAACGAACCGATCCCAATTGCTTTTAACTTGTGCGATTTAAAAAATTGAACCACTTCTTCCATTGTTTCGCTTGGATTTTTTGTCGCGAAAGTCACTCGCTCATACACTTCACCGTTCTCTCCGCCCACAGCACATACAAACTTCGTACCGCCTGCTTCAATTGCACCTAAATACAATGAAATCACCCCATTTCCACGATCGGTTTTTAGGCAATACTTTTTTACCGTAAAGCATCCGAATTGATGAGGAACAATCAAATGATCTTACGAAGCGTTCTCCGTACAAAACTCCCCTTCGCCAGAAAGAACGCTCACTAACAGAAAATATTTCGTGTGCTCAAATGTAAATTCCTCTTCTATATGGTCGATTTCTTCTAAATCATCGCTAATGGCCGATTGTCTACTTGTTTGCCAGCTTCAATAATAATTCCATCGGCATTACGAATATCTCCGGCTGTTAACTCATTCTCCCCCTCGGTGTATTTTTTTGTAAACCCTCTCATCTATGTAGATTCAAGTTGAGTTTCCGACATATCTCATCATGAATAGAAGACCGCTTTTCTGCCATAGGCGGCAAGAAAAATCTTGCCGCCCCGGCATGCTAGAAGCATGCCGATTCCGAACGTAAAACGCATGACAGACAAATTCATTTGTCTGATGGCGTTTTCGTTCGGGGAAGTGGCAGAAAAGCTTGTTTATGTCGGAAAATTAAGCTTATCATATATATCTAACTTTATAGTAACGCATAAAGATTCGGATCATCATACAAATCTTGTACCGGAATATGTGGCAAAAAGTATGTTAATGACTACTTTCCTCACCAATTAATATTAAAGAGAAACGATTATACACTCCTGCTTGTAGCCTACCAAAACCACCCCTCCGATCATGGAAAAAACTAGTGATTCCATGTATAATAAAGCTAAACCTCAAATCTATTGGAGGAGTTCACGTTGAAAACGGACGAGTTGTTAACCCATATCGTAGAAGCCATTCAGCAATCAAACGCCTACAAACAGTTGCCGGCAGAGTACAAACAGCCATTGGACGAAATCGTCAACAAAGACTACTTAGCTAGCATCATTGCTGAAAAAAAGAAAACCAAACGCGGACAAAAGAAGAAAACGTTATATCAATTTAAAATTGCCTTAAAAGACATTCGCCCGCCGATTTGGCGCCGCGTCGTTGTTCCAAGCCATATCACCTTTGCCCAATTTCACAAAGTCATTCAAGCCGCCATGGGCTGGATGGATTACCATTTGTATGAGTTCGAAGTCGACAATATTTTGATCGATGTCCCAGATGAGGAGTATGAACTTCCTTATGGCAGATGGCAAGAAAGATATCATGCCCGCAAAGTAAAACTGGAACAACTTTTGACAGAAGAAGGACAAACATTCACGTATACGTACGACTTTGGCGATCATTGGGTTCACGCCATTACCCTAGAAAAAATCGAGGAAACAACAGAACCTTTCCCTCATCCGATTTGCTTAAAAGGAAAACGAGCCTGCCCGCCTGAAGATATCGGCGGTGTACATGGATACATGCGGATGATTGAAACGCTAGAAAGAAACGATCCAAACGATGAGGAGCGAAATGAATTGATCGAATGGTACGGCGGAGAGTTTGATCCTGAATACTTTGACCTTGAGGAAACAAACGAGATATTGAAATCGATCACATTCCGTTAATCGAAAACAACTCATTTCGACTGAAAAGGAGAGAGCACCATGATTCGATTCGCCACAATCGGAACGAACTGGATTACCGAGGAGTTTATTAAAGCAGCGAAAGAAGTACCTGGCTTTGCCTTAAGAGCCGTCTATTCGCGAACCGAAGAAAAAGCGAAAGAATTTGCGGCGAAAGTCGGCGCTCCGCTCACCTTTACAAGTTTAGAAGAGATGGCCAAATGCGAGGAAATTGATGCGGTTTACATCGCCAGCCCGAACTCTTTACATGCTGAACAGGCCATTTTGCTTATGAATCACGGCAAGCACGTCTTATGCGAAAAGCCGATGGCTTCCAATACAAAAGAAGTGCAAGCGATGATCGAAGCAGCCCGAAAAAACAATGTCGTCTTAATGGAAGCGATGAAAACGACGCTGTTGCCAAACTTCCAAGCGATTCGCAAACATCTGCATAAAATCGGAAAAATCCGGCGTTATTTCGCAAGCTATTGCCAATATTCATCGCGCTATGATGCATACAAGCAAGGCATCGTCTTAAATGCCTTCAACCCTACTTTTTCAAGCGGTTCCTTAATGGACCTTGGCGTTTACTGCTTGTATCCGATGGTCGTTTTATTCGGAAAACCAAAATCTCTTAAAGCCAATAGCGTCTTGTTGGAATCGGGCGTCGACGGCGAAGGAAGCATCGTTCTTGACTATGGCGAAATGGATGCGGTCATCATGTACTCAAAAATCACAAATTCATACATCCCTTCAGAAATTCAAGGAGAAGAGGGAAGCATCATCATTGATGCGATTCATACGCCGCAAAAAGTTGAAATCCGCTATCGCGACGGTCGAACGGAAGACATTACCGAAGCGCAAACCCATCATCCAATGTATTACGAAGCAAAAGAATTCATCGAACTCATTCAAAACGGAAAACGAGAGTCAGCCATCAATTCGCATGCTCATTCGCTCACAACGATCGAAATCATCGAACAAGCACGGAAACAGACGGGGATTCTCTTTCCAGCCGATCGATAAAAGGGATGATTCAACATTGCCTTTAAGCGATGTTGAGTCATCCCTTGTTTCATGTTATTCGTTTTGCCCGCTCACGCATCCAAACAAAGAGAAGCACTAAAAACGCCCCCGCCGCATCAATGACAACGTCCGAAAAAAGGGCAGTTCGCCCTGGCTGAAACGACTGATGCCATTCATCGAAAATAGCGCATGCGAGCGCAAACAGCCATGCTCCTACCCACTCAAACCGATGAGGATGAATCGCCTTCCATGCGAAAAACGCAAGCGTTCCAAACACAGAAAGATGAGCGGATTTCCGCACGATATAATTCCATGAGAAAAAACCGTCGCTCACCGGACGGCTCGTTTCAATTCCGAAATAGTGAAAAATCGCTTTGATGACGTTTGCTGTTTGTTCTCCCGTAAACAATGGGGACTCCGTGAAGTAATAAATCAGTCCGCACCATAAAAAAACAAGCCCCCACCAAATTCGTTTGTTTGTCGAGTTCATACGCTTTTTCCTTTCTTGATCGCTCAATATGTGACAAACATCTGATTTATAACCTTTATCTTACCATAAAAACGCCTCTCTCTGAATGTTCAACAAGAGGCTTTCTGTGCCATCTCCATGCCGCCCACCACAATGTCCTCAATCACTGATGCTTAGCTTTTCTATTATTCCATATTTTTTAATAGGTTCCTTGCATTCTCGCTTCGTGGAACATCTTTTTCATCTTTAAACGTTCCCATCAAATAGTCCATGGAAGGATTGGACACTCCGAACCAATAGCCTTCGTTTTTGAAATGGTGCCAAATATGCACCTTTTTCATCCATTTTCCCCACCTTGTAATCGGTTTAATAGGCCGATGGGCAACGAAATGCGTCCATTCATAGTATAATAAACCGCTGCTTAATCCTGCATACATGGCGAATGCAAAAGAAAGATCGCCAAAAACGAAGAAGACAATAGCACTGATCATAATCATTTGCGGCAGGCTATACCAAATGGGCAAAAACAACAACTTCAAATCGTCCGGATCAACGTGATGATCATAGTGCAAACGTTTTAACAAACGTAGAAAAAAAGGATGTTTCGGCGGTTTCATATGGAAGATAAAACGATGAGTCAAATATTCGTTAATAAGAAAAAGTGCTACTCCGAACAACCAAAAAATAAGCGTCTTCCCGTCTTTCGCATATGCGACCGCCATCGCAGTCGCAAGAACAAGCGAAATCATCAGCACGATAATGTCTTTAAACCCGAAAAACTCGAGTAAATACTTTTTCATTCCCTTCACCTCTTAAATAAAATGTTCATTAAAAAATTTTTCTTTATTAACTTAACATCAAATATTCTGGCTTTGCTTTCGAAAGCGATAAAGATCACTGATACAGTTTGGGAAGTTCTGATTGAAGGAAAATGTCTCACCGTTGAACATCAAAACAACATTGATTGGAGGGTTCTATGCAGAAAAAAGCAGGAAATGAAGAAAATTGAAGACATATGATTTCATTCTACTAAAAAATATCCATCGTTCTCCTAACTGATCACCTCCTTTACCCAATAATATCACGAATATTCAGATAATTGAACATAAAAAATTTAAGTGGACACCCGATGTCCACTTCATCGATGTTAAAAACTTTGTATAAACTCTTGGTCGATATCAACCACGATAAATTCAATGTCTTTCACCGGTTCCAGAACTTCTTTGAAAATGGCAGCGACTTTTGCTTTATCCAATTTTCCTACCCCTGTTCCTAAAGCCGGAAGCGCAACCTTTTGAATTCCATGCTCTTGACAGTAAGCGACTAAATTTTGCAAACATGTTTTGACAATGTCATACGATGTCGTCCCCGCCGGTTCTTTCATCGTCACCAAATGAATGATGCCTTCATAAGGAAGGGTTCCCGCATGGGTGACATACAGGTCGCCTGGCATCGGATTTTGTTCCTTACAAACCTTGATCGCTTCTGTTTCAATTTCTTTGCCGCCGGCTCTTCGAATCGCAGCCGCTACACCTCCCCCCATCGGACCGATTCCGTTTGCGGCGTTACAAATGTATGAAACATCTTGAAGTTTGGTAATGTCTCCATTCACGATCTTGATCACAACCATCACTCCCTTACTCTTCCAACAGTTTTTGAACTTCTTCTGTCAGTCCTACAATGTCCATGATCTTCATCCCTTTTGCTGCCATATTGCAAAGGATTTTCTTTCGCTCTTCCTCCCGACCTTTCTTCAATCCTTCTTCTAGCCCTGCTCGCCGCTCACTGCGAAGGTTGGAAAGTTGATCTCGCAAAAACTTAAGACGCATTTCGTAAGCTGATTTATTTTTGCCATTAACATCATGAGCCAAAGTAATTCCGCTGGTTAATTTGCCTTCATCTTCCATCTTTATTTCTTTCATTTTACCATAAATTGTGATAAATCAATCGCATGAAATTCAATATGCGGGCTCCAAATAAAATGTTCATGGTCTTCGCGTAAATGAAACACGGCGTGGAAGCGATCGGTTTCCTGAGAGAATAACGGATAATGAAGGATGGTAATCATGATCGTTGGAGGAATTTCAGAATAATCTTGTCCAGAGAAAATCAAGGTCAAAAACAAAATTTTCTAACAAAAAGAAGAGAGAGGGAATCCCACTCCCCTCTCTCTTCTTTCTTTGACAAATAGTTCTCGTGTATCGATCAGTTCCCTTTCACTAACTCTAGTGGCACAGGGATAAATGAATCCACTTTTTCGCCATTTAATACTTTTAACGCTGTTTCCACAGCCATTTCACCGATCATTTCAGGTTTTTGGGCTACTGTCGCCGCCATTTTCCCCTCTTTTACCGCTTTTACCGCATCCTCTGTAGCATCGAATCCTACAACAATCACATCTTTCATGCCGCGAGCTTCAAGAGCTTCTAAGGCGCCTAACGCCATTTCGTCGTTATGTGCGAACACAGCCTGAATATCGCTTTGGCTTTGCAAAATGTTTTCCATGACCGATAACCCTTTGGCACGGTCAAAATCAGCTGCTTGTTTTGCAACGACTTTTAGATTGCTTGCCTTGTCAATCACTTGATGGAATCCTTCACCGCGCTCACGTGCCGCAGATGAGCCAGGAATTCCTTCTAATTCAACGATATTTCCGCCATCCTTTAATTTTTCAATTAAGAATTCACCTGCCATTTTACCGCCGGCTACGTTATCAGAAGCAATATGAGCAACGACTTTGCCGCCATCTGCACTGCGGTCCACTGTGATGACTGGAATATTTGCCTGATTAGCAGATTCAATGGCTGCTGTGATTGCGCTCGAATCCGTTGGGTTCACTAAAATCAGATCAACACCCTGCTGAATTAAATCTTCAATATCGCTAATTTGTTTTGCAGAATCGTTTTGTGCGTCGACTACGGTTAATTCTACATTTGCTTCCTTCGCTGCTTTTTCAGCTCCTTCTTTCAACGTTACGAAAAACGGGTTGTTTAACGTTGAAATCGATAAGCCAATTTTCATATCTCCTTCTTTCTTTTTCGCTTGGTCGCCACTCGTTGTCTTTGTACCTCCCTCAAGCGAACAGCCCACTAGCAACACGCTAAGCCCCAACATGAGAACCATCAATATACTTCCTAATTTCTTCATTGCTCCCCCACTCCTTTAAAATTTTATCTATCAAACTTCTTTGCGGCGATCTAAAATAACCGCAAGAAGAATGACAATCCCTTTAATGACTTGTTGATAAAACGAAGATACATTCAATAAATTCAAACCATTGTTCAACACACCGATAATTAGCGCGCCAACAAATGTACCGAAAATCCAGCCGCGACCGCCTGATAAGCTTGTTCCCCCAAGCACAACTGCGGCGATCGCATCTAGCTCATAAGCGGTTCCCGCTGTCGGTTGCGCTGAGTTTAAACGTGAAGTTAAAATAAGTCCTGCTAGCGCTGACAATCCACCAGTTAACGAATAAATCCAAATTTTTAATCGGTCGACGCGAATGCCTGATAAACGACTCGCTTCTTCATTGCCACCAATCGCATAAGTATGACGACCAAATGTCGTTTTCTTTAAAACAAAGTACAAAACAGCGTAAATCACAACCATGAAAACGACTGGAACCGGGATGCCAAGAAAATAACCGCGGCCTATCATTTGAAACAAAATGTCATCAGAGAAACCAGTAATCGGCCGACCTTCCGTATATACTAACGTCGCTCCACGAAAAATCGTCATCGTTGCTAACGTTGCAATAAACGGAGCCACACGTCCTTTTGTAATAATCACCCCATTAAGTGCTCCCATCACCAATCCGGCCATAATTCCAATAATGATGGCTGAAAATCCTCCCATGCCGCTGGCCATCAGACCCGCTGCAATCGCACTTGAGAGCGCTAACACAGAACCGACTGATAAATCAATACCGCCGGTTAAAATGACAAATGTCATCCCAAACGCAATAAGAGCATTAATGGATACTTGCCGCAAAATGTTTAACCAGTTGTCCACTGTAAAAAAGCTATCGCTTAAAAAGGCCAACACGATACAAAGCAACATCAATCCAATGAGCGGACCAAGTTTTTTCACATCAAAACTCAAAGCTGCACTTGCATTCTTTTCTTGAATACTCGGATGTTGCATTACGCTTCCCCTCCCGTCGCCGCACGCATAATCGTTTCTTGATCAACATTTTTGTTATCTAAGATCGCCGTTACCTTTCCTTCATGAACAACCATAATGCGATCGCTCATTCCTAATATTTCAGGAAGCTCCGATGAGACCATAATGATCGCCACGCCTTGTGCCGTTAGTTCATTCATAATCTCGTAAATTTCCTTTTTTGCCCCGACGTCAACGCCGCGCGTCGGTTCATCTAAAATGAGAATACTCGGTTCCATCGCCAGCCATTTTCCAAATACAACTTTTTGTTGGTTCCCTCCGCTTAATGCCTTTACTTCTAATTCCGGTGAAGCGGTTTTAATTTTTAAGCGAGCGATAAGGGATTGAACGAGATCGTTTTCTTTTTTCGCTTGAATGACACCGACCTTTGCTAATTGCTCCGCTTTTGGCAACGTTAAATTCTCACGGACGCTCATATGCAGAACAAGTCCTTTGCCTTTTCGGTCCTCGGTAATGAAAGCAATACCGTGCTCGATTGCTTGGCGCGGAGACTTAATTTTGACCGGCTTATTATGAATATAAATCGTTCCTTCATCTACTTTTCGCACTCCAAAAATGGCTTCCATAATTTCCGTGCGTCCTGCTCCCATTAGCCCCGCAACACCAAGAATTTCACCGGCGCGAACTGAGAAGGAAACATGATGGAAAACTCCTTTTTGCGTCAATCCTTCCACTCTCAGCCGTTCTTCACCAATTCGTTTTTCCCGCTTCGGAAAGCGCTCACCAATTTGTCTCCCAACCATCATATGAACAATTTCATCAAAGTTCGTTTCTGGTATCTTTTTCGTTCCGATAAACTGACCATCTCGCAACACCGAAATCCGATCGCAAATCGTAAAAATCTCTTCCATTCGATGCGAGATATACACAATCGCGACTCCTTGCTGTTTAAGCGAGCGAATCACATCAAACAACGTGCGAATCTCCCGGTCGGTTAATGCTGCTGTCGGTTCATCCATAATGAGACACTTGGCGTTTGTTGATAAGGCTCTTGCAATCTCGACAATTTGCTGTTTTCCTACTGACAAATTGCCCGCGATCTCATTTGGCGAAATCTCAATGCCGAGCCGTTGCAAATATAATTTCGCTTGCTCTTCCATTTCTTTTTTGCGAACAATTCCTGTCCGGCCGATCGTCTGCTCACGTCCTAAAAATATGTTTTCGGCAACCGTTAATGTCGGAATGATATTCAACTCTTGATGAATAACAGAAATTCCGTCTCGCTCCGCTTCTTTTGGATGGCGATAATGCACTTCTTTTCCGTTGACCATGACCGTCCCGGCATCACGCTCATAAATTCCCGTTAATATTTTCATCAGTGTTGATTTCCCCGCACCATTTTCGCCCATCAACGCATGCACTTCACCAGGACGTACTTCAAAATCGACTCCATCTAACACGACGTTTTGATGGAAGGCCTTTTTAATTCCTTTCATTTCAATAAACGGCTTGGTCACATTCCTCTCCCCTTTTCATCAAAGGTCCGATGTGTTCAAGAAAAGTTGACGCCTGAGTGAAGAATGATGTTGACATATGGTGTCGCCTCTCCTGTACGAATGACAGCTTTCGCTGACTTTGTCATCTCTTTAAATTGGTCATGGGAAACAAATTGCTTGGTTGTTTGTTCAAATCGTTTCTGAATCTCCTCATACATCTTCGCGTTGTTTGTTTTAATCTCTTCCGCAAGCGTGATCGCTTCAATCTCCAATTCCTCTACAATGGCATCTAACACAGGCAAAAATGGCGGAAATCCTTTGACAAGCGATAAATCAATACGAATAACATCGTCTGGAATCGGCAATCCACAATCCGCAATCACAATGGTATCTGTATGGCCAAGAGAAGCTAAAACAGTGTTCAATTCTTTATTCAAAATTCCGCGCTTTTTCATTGTGATCCCCCTTCCTTTATTTCAAGAAATTGTCGAACTTCCGCCTCTGTAGGCATTCCTGTTTGTGCACCGAGCTTTGTCACAGATAGCGCAGCTGCAGCATTTCCAAAATAACACGCATCTTCCAATTCCATTCCTTTACTTAATGCCACCGCAAGCGCACCGTTGAAGGTATCTCCGGCTCCTGTCGTATCCACCACTGAAACGCTGAAGCTTGGAATCCGCATCGGCTTCCCGTTTTTCACCATCGTCACACCGCGTGCGCCTTCTGTGACGACTAGCTTGTGAGCAAACTTCTGCGCATCCTCTCCTGCTAAAATGATGTCACGCTCATGTTCGTTCGGCGTCAGAATGTCAACTTGCTCTAACAATGATTTCGGCAGCGGCTGCGCCGGCGCCGGATTTAAAATGACGAGAACTCCATGTTTTTTGGCTAAGGAAACGGCCTTTTCAACAACTAGAAGCGGTATTTCTAGCTGTAAAAGACAAACATCGCTCTTTGCAATCACGTCTTCGCATTGCTCTACATCTTCTGGACATAAAGCATGATTCGCTCCCGGAACGACAATGATTCGATTGTCTCCTTCTGAAATCGTAATCGAGGCAACCCCTGTTTCTATATGTGTAACCGGTTTCACATGATCGACAAAAATACCTTCTCGTTTAAGAGAGTTCATTAGCTCCTTTCCGAACGCATCGGTACCTACCGCACCAATCATGTGGACCTCCGCTCCTAAACGAGCGGCTGCCACCGCTTGATTCGCTCCTTTTCCACCGGGGATCAGGTGAAATTTTTCACCCAAAATGGTTTCACCTTGAGATGGAACACGGCTTGCGATCGTGACAAGGTCCATATTGATACTTCCGATGACCGTAATTACTGGCTTTTTCATTTCTTCTCCCCCTTACTCGTCGATTGCCGTTGAACAAGCTTGACCGGCAATACGTGATGAATTTGTTCAAGCGGCTGCCCTTCAATTTTTTTCACTAACAGCCGCGCCGCAATCGCGCCCATTTCATAAATTGGCTGTGAAATCGTCGATAATTCCGGCGTTGTCATTTCTGTAAGCGGAATGCCGTCATATCCGATAATCGCCACATCTTCCGGCACGCGAAGCCCAAGTTGTTGCACCGCTTTTAGCGCGCCAACAGCCATTACATCATTCCCGGCAAAAATTCCGTCAATCTCATGCTCTTTTAAAGCTTGTAATACAGCTTCTTTCGTTTGATTTAGCTGATAGTTTCCGAGAATGACGAGATCTTCGTCCCAGAGGCCTAACTCCTGCATTTCATCGCGGTAACCTTTAAACCGTTCCACCGCGTTCACAACATGCAAAGGTCCTTGAATATGGGCAATTCGCCGGCAGCCAATTTCATATAAGTGCCGCGTCGCTAACCGCGCCCCGCCATAATTATCGGCGATCACCGACGGAAACGAATGATTCAGCGGACGGTCCAGCACAACAACCGGCACATCCAGCTCGGATACTTCCGCAAGCTCTAACTGATTGGTCGTCAAAATAATACCATCGACATATTTTTGTTTTAATACTTCAATATATTCTTTTTCCTTTTCAATTTTCTCATCGGAATTGCACAAAATCACCGTATAATCATAAATATTGGTCACATCTTCTACCGCGCGGACGAGCTCTGGAAAAAACGGGTTTGAAATATCTGGAACAATCAACCCAATCGTCTTCGATGTTTTTTTAAAAAGCGTCCGCGCGACCTCATTTGGTTTATAATTCAATTGTTCAATCGCCTGCCTCACGCGCTTTTCCGTTTCTTCATTGACATAACCATTTTGATTCAATACGCGTGAAACCGTTGCGACTGATACCCCTGCTAACTTAGCAACATCGCGAATCGTTGCCATCTCTATTCTCCACCCTATCTTATGTAACCGGTTACATAAAGTATAGACGAGAATGGAAAAAAAATCAATAGATTTTACGTGAAATCGCGATCAAGTGAACAAAATAAAAAAATCTCCTCCCACTAGAAGTGCAGCGAGAGGAGATATTGCAACAAGTAACAACTCTAATCAAATTCATACAAATCTTTAAACAAATCGTTCATGTGATCGGTAGTCGCTAATCCATTCACAAATACGCGACCATCTGAATGAATACGAATTTCTAATCGATTCGGGACATTTTTTAATGTTTTTTCTAGATGCTTATAACGACTAGTGAGAAAGTGATATCGCTGATTTAGTGAGCCAACCCAAGGCCGGCTAGTATCCAATAGATCCTTGCGAAAAGGACCGTCTATTAGTAAATCCGTCACTTGCAACAACTCCATCCAATCTTCTCGCGCCTCTTTTAAAATATCTTCTAAAACATATCCTGTGAAAGTGACGACGGAAAGTCCATTTTTCTTTAACTTTTTCGCTAAATTCGCTAGCTCTTTTGCTTGAGCAAAAGGCTCCCCGCCTAAAAAAGTGACTCCTTCAACCTTCGGCCCAGATAAAATTCGTTCTGCTAATTCATCCACTTCGATCTCATATCCTCCTGATTCAGACCACGTAAAAGGCACTGCGCATCCCGGACAACGAATAGGGCACCCTTGCACTTGAATACAAGCTCTCGCTCCAGGTCCTTCGACTTCTGTGTAAGGAATGAAGCGATGAATCCGTAACGCCATCAAAAATCCACCAACCGACCAGACATTTCTTTTTGGAAAGATTGGATCGGTTTAATGATTACATGAGGTCGAATTTTCTCAACGATATGCGGTTTAAGCCCTAGAGCTTGGGAAAATTCTTCTACAGAAGCAAATCCCCCATTTTTTTGACGAAGATCCACTGCCTTTTTAGCCAAAACGATTCCAACTCCAGGAAGCTTGGCAATCATCTCTTCTGAATCATTGTTAATATCGACAACAAATGAATGTTCTTCTTGAATACCATGTGTGCGAGATACCGTAGATTCTAACAGCATATCTTTCTTATTGTCATTCATCGCATTTTTTATATCCGATGATTTTTTTACTCCTTCTTTCTGTAATCTTACACCATACTCAGATTCTATTTTATGCAAAAGCTGAACCTCTTCGACCTTCTCGATCGTTTTCATTGCTTCTAGTCGATAGAGAAACTCTTTTCGAATTTTAAAAGCATGAAAAATAGAGGAAATGCCTCCTAATAACGTTAATGACACACCAATGTCTAACATTTTGCCTTCAAAAATCATCGAAAACATAAATGGAATGGAATAAATCAGTCCCCAAACGCCCCACTTTCGATTTCTCACCTTATAACCAATATAAAAAAACGCTAACCAGTTAAAAAATAACGTAAACGTCAGCAAGATCCACCATGAATTTAAAATTTCCCACAGACGGCCTTTCTTCATTTTGACCTGAGACATCTTTTACTCCCCCTGCCACAAACAAAATTGCAGTTATTGTTGAATGTTTAACGTAATTACAATGGAGTTGTCCTCGAGTACTTCTTCATTTTCAATGGTAAATGCCTTCTCCTTTATTTTCTTTTTCAACTTCTCATAAACTTGCGATTGTACATATTTTTTATACTCGTCATCAAGATCCGAAAGATAGTAATAAATCTCCTGCAAACGAGGAGCATTGGCGATCTCTACATGAAAAGGAGCATCCCCTTCTTGACGAAAAGTTAATTGAGCATTTTGAATCGTACACACAATGTCGCCGTTATTCATTTGAACGGTATTCACACCAAAATCCTGCAGCGTGCGAACGAGAAGGGAGCGATCCCGAAAGTTTGTCGGAAATACTCTCGGCTCTTCTATTTGTTCAACCGCGCTCTCTCGTTCTCTATGAAATATTTTTTGCTTCAACTTTCTTTCTAAATCGTCCATAAACTGTGCAGCGATATCTTGAGAATTCTGCTTAGAAAAAATCGCATGCCACTTTCCTTGGCGAAACTCCCAAAAGAAATAATCTTTTTTATTCAGATGATGCGTCTTAATCAGGCCTCCGTACTTCTCCGCATCATATCCCGCTTGAATCAACGCATCAACCAAATCCGATTCATTGACAAACACGGTAGGAATCGCTCTTTCCATCGATTCCACCCATTTTTCAAATTGATTTTTTCCCATTACAATTCGCAAAGCTAAAACGATGGGAATCATCGTTAATGATACCGACATTCCTTTATCTCTCCTCCCAGGAATATAGCGTCATCGGCTGATGGATTTCCTGATCAATCTCTAACTGTTCCGTTTCATAATATTCTGCTGTATACTCCGAATCAATTGTTTCCGCTTCCAATAATTCTTCTAAAATCGAAATATAATCAGTGCATTTCTTTCCTTTAACCCCTAAAACATCCGCTTTAATTTGACCATCCGGGAATATTTGAATACGAATTTTTTTCGAAGACATGCTTCATCCCCCGATTCCGTTAAAAATCAACCGCTCTTCCGCCTCTTGCAAACTTAATATCCATTTCATCGCTGGAAGGAGATATCTCGTATTTAGATGATTGTTTTTGGTAATCCATTCGATCTTCATTTGGGGTCGCTGCGACCGCTCGAACATTTGCCCACTCTCGAATTCTCCGAATTTGTTCTGCTTGTGTGACGGATAATGGAACGGTATTTTTGATCGCTCGTTCTAAATCTTCCAAACGAAGACTGCGTTCTTCAGAAAACGCGTCAAATAAAGCAGAAATCACAATTTGCTCAATCTCTGCCCCGACATATCCTTCTGTCAAATTCGCTAAATGTTCCAGCACCGCGTCTGTGATTTGAAAATCCCCTATTACCTCTGGATCTTTCAGCCGTTTTCGCAAATGTAAAAGGAAAATTTCTTTTCTCTCCTTTTTTGTTGGCAAATCAACAAAAAAGATTTCATCAAATCTACCTTTGCGCATGAGTTCCGCTGGCAAAGAATCAATATTGTTGGCGGTAGCTACGACAAAAACAGGCTTCGTCTTCTCCTGCATCCACGTCAAAAATGTACCGAAAATTCGGCTAGACGTACCGCTATCTCCGCTCGAAGAAAGACCGCTAAATCCTTTTTCAATTTCATCAATCCATAAAATCGCTGGGGAAATAGCTTCAACCGTTTTAATTGCTTTTCGCATATTTTCTTCACTGCTTCCAACAATTCCGCTAAAAATTTTCCCTAAATCTAGACGAAGAAGCGGGAGTTTCCACATGGCACTAATCGCTTTTGCAATTAAACTTTTTCCACAACCAGGAACACCGGTAATCAATACTCCTTTTGGCGCCGGAAGACCATATCTTTTGGCTGAATCTAACCAAGATTTATTGCGCTTCTTTAGCCACCTTTTTAAGTTCTCCAGCCCTCCTACATCTTCAATATTCAAATCGCTCTTAATAAATTCCAATATCTCGGATTTCTTAATAATCTGCCTTTTTTCTTCGAGAATCACTTCAACATCATTTCGATCTAATCGTCCATCTTGAACCATGGCGCGGGCAAACGCATTTTCCGCTTCATGGAGAGTCAAGCCTAAAGCAGCTTTCGCTAAACGCTCCTCATCCTCTGGAGAAAGATCAATCATAATCCGTCCGCTATTTCGATTGGCAATCACCATCTCTTTTAAAACATTTTTGATTTCTTGAAACGTAGGAAGGTCAAAATCAATAATCGTTACATCTTTTTGCAACTCGTTTGGTATAGCAAGAATTGGACTCACGAATATGACATTCTTCGGATTTCTGCTTCGTTTTAACAAAGGTAAAAGATCTCGAATCTTGCGAATGACTTGATGGTCTGGACGGCTATGCTGAGCACCAAAAAAGATATGGAAATCTTTCATGACAAATACAGCGGGCTCATCAAAGTTTTCAATAAATTGAAGCGCATTCATCGGAACTTTCGTTTCTTCCGTTCCTTTTTTCCCCCATTCAGCCATCCCTTTTGTAATGCTCCAAGTAAACAGTTTTCTTGGCGTCTTAATTAACGCTTCATCTTTGACAACCGATTCAATAACAGATAGCGCACGTTCCTCTTCCCATGTAGATATGTACAAATAAGGAAAACGAGCCTTCAATAAATTCGAAAGCAGTGTTTTGAATTCTGAAATAGTGGATGTCGCCATAGAACTCCTTCTCCCCCTACAATCCCAACGATAAAAACATTCTTGATCTATTAGAAAATTAAAAAACAGCTGCAGAAATAATAAAAAAACAACATAGCTCCGGAGATATAAAATTCCAATCATTGTTCTTATTAACGATATTTTACATAATATCCAAAACAAAATTTGTCGAATCATGTCTAAAAATCAAAAAAATCGCTTCTGGGGTATATCTTTATTCCCTGCTTGGCAATGATGTCAGCATATAAACCGATCATACCGTGATACAACGACGAATTAGGGTGATGATTGATATTCACAATACAATAACTCCCTAGTATTATGACAGGCATAATAAAGCTCAATAAATGTCTTTTTTACTTTCGAGGAATACATATACCACTGGTGATTAGTTCCCCTTAAGGAGATTAATCTAAACAAAAAACTAGCCACCTCACGAATGAATGAGGTGGCTAATCTTTTTGCGATCGCTTCTTTAGCATAGACAGTCCGAAAACGAAACAGCGCAATTAATGATATTGATAAACAATGTTGTTCACTAACTCCATTACCGTATTTTCCAACTGTGTAAGGAATGTTTCGCTTTCTTCTAATGATGTTCCTTTCACGCCAAAGTAAAATTTCGCTTTTGGCTCTGTTCCTGATGGACGCAAGCAGAACCATGCGCCATTCGCAAGATGATACTTCAACACGTTTGAGCGCGGCAAGTTAATCGTTGACTCTTCCCCTGTCGCGACAATGGTGCGTTTACCGATCAAATAGTCTTCAATCGCGACAACTTTCACGCCGGCAACCTCTTTAGGCGGCTCTTTGCGGAATGTCGCTAGAATGTTTGCGATTTGCTCGGCACCGTCTTTTCCTTTTAACGTCAACGAACGCAATGATTCTTTGTAGTAACCGTATTTCTCAAAAATCTCTAATAACCCTTCATACAACGTTTTTCCTTTGGACTTATAATATGCCGCAACTTCTGCCGCAAAAATGGCTGATTGCACCGCATCTTTATCGCGGACAAAGTCGCCGATTAAATAACCGTAGCTTTCTTCATAACCAAATTGGAACGTGTATTGTTTCGTTTGTTCAAATTCATTGATCTTTTCGCCGATAAACTTAAATCCGGTTAACGTATCAATCGTCGGCAAACCGTAATGTTCCGCAATCGCGCGGCCGATTTCGGATGTCACGATCGTTTTCAAAACGACGCCGTTTTTCGGCAAAATGCCTTTTGCTTGTTTTTGCGACAACAAATATTCTAGCATCAATGCGCCCATTTGATTGCCGGTCAACACGACATATTCGCCATCTGCATTTTTCACCGCTACCCCAAGACGATCCGCATCAGGATCGGTTGCCATTAAAATGTCGGCATCAATTTCTTTGCCGTATCGAATGGCCAACTCAAATGCGGCGTGCTCTTCCGGATTTGGCGACGCCACCGTTGAAAAGTTTGGATCCGGCTGTTCTTGTTCTTTTACGACAGTCACATTCTCAAACCCAAATGCTTGTAAACCCTTACGAACGAGCTTATTTGCTGTTCCGTGCAACGGAGAAAAAACGATTTTTAGCTCTTTCGCCATTTTCGCAACAAGCTCTCGATTTAATTGGATTGTTTTTAATTGTTCAATATACGCCTCATCAATCTCTTCGCCGATATACGTCAATAACCCTTTTTCAAGCAGCTCTTGTTCTTCTGCTACTTCCACTGCCAACTCATCCTCAACCGCATTGACATATTGAATCAGCGTATCTGCCATCGCAGGCGGGATTTGTCCGCCGTCTTGCCCATATACTTTAAACCCGTTATACTCTGGCGGATTATGGCTCGCAGTAATGACCACACCGGCAAATGCTCCTAAATGACGAACCGCAAACGACAACTCCGGCGTTGGACGAAGTTCTTTAAATAAATACACCTTAATGCCATGCTTACCTACTGTTTTTGCCGCTTCTAACGCAAACTCAGGCGACTTATGACGGGAATCGTAGGCAATCACGACACCGCGCGCTTTTGCTTCTTCGCCTTGTTCGACAATGTAACGAGCCAGCCCTTCAGATGCTTTCCGGATTGTATAAATGTTCATTCGGTTCGTTCCAGGGCCAATCTCCCCGCGCATTCCGCCTGTACCAAACTCTAAATTTTTATAAAAGCTATCTTCAAGCGCTTTTTCATTATTTTGCATCGCGAGTAATTGTTGTTTTAACTCTGCATCTAACTGTGGATACGAAAGCCATTTTTCTACTGTTGCTTTCCATGTCATCATTCGATCCCCTCCTGTTGGCTTATTATGGATGTGACACAATCATTTGCGCAGTTCCTTTAACTTGAAACGTTCCAAGTTGATAAGGAAGAATCAAATGGTCTCCCTTACGAATCTTCCATTCTCCTTCTTCCGTTATAATCGTTCCTTCTCCGTCAATCACGCTCACAAGCATAAACGGTTGATCTTGTTCTAATTCAAGATGCTCATGTACATCCCATTTATAAACGGTGAAATACTCGCTTTCAACAAATGTCGTAATCGTCGCCCCCGCTGTTTTTACAACGGTTGGCTCGACTTGCGTCTGCACATGCGGTACAGTTGTAACGTCAATCGCTTTGTCTAAATGCAATTCGCGTAAATTGCCGTTTTTATCGCGACGATCGTAGTCATAGACTCGATATGTTGTGTCAGAACTTTGTTGTGTCTCTAAGATTAACAATCCGGAACATAACGCATGAATCGTACCGCTTGGGACATAAAAGAAGTCTCCCGGTTTCACTTTCACGCGACGCAACAGCTTGTCCCACTGACCTTTTTCAATCATTTCAACCAGTTCTTCTTTTGTACGAGCGTTATGCCCCAGAATAATTTCCGCGCCTTCTTCGCAATCAATCACATACCAACATTCCGTCTTTCCTAATTCACCATTTTCATATGTACGAGCATATTCATCATCTGGATGCACTTGAACCGATAAATCATCATTCGCATCTAAAATCTTCGTTAATAACGGAAAACGGTCGCTGTCATAGTGACCGAATAGTTCACGATGCTCATCCCACAACTGTCCTAACGTCATTCCTTCAAATTTTCCAGAACGAACAACACTTTGCCCGTTTGGATGAGCGGAAATCGCCCAACACTCACCGGTTTGTTCGGAAGGAATGTCATATCCATACAAATCCCGCAATTTCGTTCCGCCCCAGATTCGTTCTTGAAAAACAGGGCGTAAAAAAATTGGCTGTTTCATCGTTTCCTTCCCCCCCAGTGGATCCTAATTATATTTTTCTATATTATTACTTATTTTTCTATATTACTTATATTATACCAATTATAATTATATATCGCCTTCCACAATCGCCCCGCAAGAAAATACAACATTACCAAAAAACCTTCTATATACAATCAAATTGAGTTTCCGAAATATCTCATCATGAATAAAAGACCGCTTTTCTGTCATAGGCGGCAAGGTTTTTCTTGCCGCCTCGGCATGCTAGAAGCATGCCGATCCCGAACGATAATTCACTATTTTTCGTATTTGATAAATGGGTCAACAATTGTAATTTTTTGTGCCTCTGCGTCACTAACGCCTGCATATAAATCAGCAGTTCCGTCTCCTTTACGAATCAAACCGCCGCTAAAGACAACATCGGCAAGATCCGGACGCTTAGAAGCACCTTTTAAGAAATGAGATCTTGTCGCAATCAGCTCGATATCTGAAAATTCTCCTGTATCAGGGTTCAAGACAAATACCATCGGATAATAATGGCGATTTCCCTCTTCATCAAAACAAGCAATATGTCCGAGAATGCCAATGAGCCCATTAGAAAGTAAATGCGGTTCGTTCGCTCCGCCCCATTCCTCATCAATAAATTGTCCTTCTAAAAGCGGAGCCTCTTGAATGGCCTGAAGATTGAAATGATCGAGTGACGGAATTCGTGTAAAACCGATTTTACCGCGTCCCCCTTTTTCACCTTGCGGCCTTGTAATCACACCGATCGAGCCATCTTGAAGCTCAATCAGTCTTAAATCTTTCATGCCTTCTGGGCCTTTTGCAAATTCTTTTAAATCAGCAATATTCTTCCCTCGGTAAAAAACGGTTCTCCACCACGGAGTTCCTTCAACTGTTGGGTGAGGAAACGTTTGTACTCCTCCAAAAATTAATTCGCCGCCGATTTTCGTGAAAAAAGGATCTTGTAATTGAAATACCGGCGCCCCTTGCTTTGGTATCCATGCTCCATTGCGATTCACAAAAAAGTATACTTCTGAATGTTCGCTATCTCGAGGTTCCACCCGGCCAGCAATCACAAGTTCTCCCTCATCTTCAAACGGCGCTGAAATATTATAAACGTCTCGATCTCCTACTCCCTTGAAAATCAATTTTTGTGGATTAAAAGGTTGCGGAGCGTTTTGAAATTCTTTTAGCAGCGTTGCGCATGTTTTAACATCCGTTTTCTTTAGCTGCATAAAATGATCCTCCTAAATTCCTACCATCAATGCTTCGTATGATAATATGATGCGTTCTATAATATTCAGATATCTCTTCGATGCGCCTCTCTAATAAACTCTTCGAATTCAGCCATCGTTCCATAATCTTTATCGATAGAGTAATAATTAAATTACAAATTAGATTACAAAATTAATTTTTACATTACAAAATTATTTAGTCAACTATATTCTACACTGTATTTATGAATTTTTGTCATTTTTTGCTTCTATATAGATTCAAGTTGAGTTTCCGACATATCTCATCATGAATAGAAGACCGCTTTTCTGCCATAGGCGGCAAGATTTTTCTTGCCGCCCCGGCATGCTAGAAGCATGCCGATTCCGAACGTAAAACGCATGACAGACAAATTCATTTGTCTGATGGCGTTTTCGTTCGGAGAAGTGGCAGAAAAGCTTGTTTATGTCGGAAAATTAAGCTTATCATATATATGAGGTTTAAGAATCATATTCTCCAAATGATCAATCAACTACTGTTACCATGGTTAAAGTTTTAATGTAACGTTACAAATCATCACAGTAATCTTTCAGTAATATTATTAATCTGACTATGTTGATTTTTATAAACAAAATAAAAAGGGATGTCCCAAAAGTAATGGCCCCTCCTCGAGTTTGTGTCATAAATATATTTTTATTCAAACCTCAATATCCCTTTTGTTACTTTCATTTCTCTATATTTCGGCATAATATCCGGAATTTCTTGCAAATTAAAGTAATGACTAATCAAAGGTTGTATTCTCACTTTTCCTTTTTCAATCAAAGAAATGGCCATTGGATGGGTGTTAGGATTGATAAACGAGCCGCGAATCGTCAGTTCTTTAGAAAACACTTCATAAGGTGATACTTGAATCTTGTCATGCGGAGAAGACACACCAAAGAACAAAATTTGCCCGCCTTTCTTAGCTAACGCAACCGCTTGCTCCATTGTCTCTTGACGGCCAACACATTCAATTACAATATCAACGCCGCCTGCAATCGTTTGTTTCAGATCTTTCTTAAGCGGGTTAATCACGAAGTCAGCTTGAAAATCAAGCAATGTCTGATGTTTGCTTTCATCTGGTTCACTTACTAGAACCGGAGATGCCCCATACATCTTAACCATCTGAAGCATGATTTGACCAATAAATCCTCCGCCAATAATACAAACGGAGGCACCTGGCCATATTTTTATTTGCTCAATCCCATGGATAACGCAACCTAACGGCTCTACCATTGCGCCTTCTTCATAAGATAAAGAATCAGGCAATACATAGCAGTTTTCAGCCGGAACTGTAACATATTCAGCCATTCCGCCATCACGAGTGACCCCAATTGCCTCAAGATTGTCACATAAGTGTTGACGACCTTGCCGGCAATACTCACAAGTTCTGCAATAAATGTTAGGATCAATCGTCACACGGTCTCCCAACTTTAAAGTTTGAACTCCATCTCCAATTGAAACTACCTCACCTGATAATTCATGCCCCAATACAATAGGAGTTACCACATCTGTTGAACCTGGATGCCCATGAAAAATGTGTTGGTCTGTTCCACAAATGCCGCACGCTTTCACTTTCACTAAAACTTCTCCAGAAGCTGGAGTTGGGATTTCTCTTTCTTGTATTTCCATTTTCCCTTTTCTTAAAAAAACCGCTGCTTTCATCACTTTCCACCTCATGCTTTTCATCTTGGAGAAAAAGCCATCAGATCAAGCGCCGCCATTGATGGCCGATACGCTTAAACCGTCGAAAGAAATGGCTTTGCCGTCTAAATGTCTAATTTTGATGATCTTTCGCTCCGAAGGAAGCAAGTCAAAGAAATTATCAGAAAAAATAATTTTTTCCGCAGGAAGTTCCAGTTTGACAAAGCGGGCAAAACAATCCGTACGAATTTCCACTTCCTGTTTTTCTGGCATCACTTTTACTTGCAACTTGGCTTTCGGCAGCTGAAGATCCTTGTGATTTCTCAAATAATAATAGTTTTCTTCTACTTTTTTATTCAACGATTTTAAACGGACAACAACTTGTTCAGCAGGTTGCCCTCGTAAAATCTCAGCTTCTGTTAATGAAGCAATATGAATCGAAGCATTCCCCTTCACATTGATAAAAAATTCTTTGGAATACACTAACTCACCATTAAAATGAAACACTTCGAACACCAGTACATCTTCATGATCTTCTAATCGGTCATTCACAACCCATAGATGTAAATCATCACCAGGGTCATGTTCAAGCGTATATAAAAGAGGAGCATTAAATTTTTTACTATAATAATATGAAGCTTTTGGCAATAAGTAATAATCAATCATCGACCAGCTCGTACCAGGCCAGCAATCATTCAATTGCCAGATTAAAGCTCCGCTTGTTTCCGGTTTATTACGGCGATAATGTTCCATTCCATACTTTAACCCTTCAGCCTGCGTGAGCATTGAATAATTCATGTATTCCTCAATATTTTTCGGAATGCCGGTATATCCTTCCATCAACAAAATTCCTTTTATATGATGATAATCTTTATTGCGATAGGCCAATTCATCGCTGCCCCAATAAAAAGTTCCCTCAGGAAGATTTTTTTCCAGCGTATAACGATTGGCAGATGCATGGATGCCAAACTCGCTGCAAAACCGTGTGCGATCCTTTTTATAATTTCTAAACGAAACCCCTTCAATACTGAGGTTCTGCCCTAAATTCTGACCGAATTTTCGAGGTTCCACATTCCCGTGCCAAACTTGCCAATTATGACGGTCACCTTCCTCTTCCGAGTTGTGATCATTTCCGCCATATGGTGAACTCGGCCAGTAAACCCTTGAAGGATCTAGCTCTTCTAATAATTCAGGAATTAACTCATGATATATTTTCTCCCCATAAAAAGGAGTATGAATGTTTCCAGCAGCATACTCCACTTCATACAACCAATCGTTTTCATTATTTCCACACCATAACGCGATGGAAGGATGATTCCGCAGCCGTTTAATAACCGAAATCACTTCTTTACGGACGTTTTCCATATAATTGCGGTTGTAATCTGGATATAACGCACAGGAAAACATAAAGTCCTGCCAAACTAAAATTCCTTGGCGATTGCATTCTTGATAGAAAATGTCTTTTTCATAAATTCCTCCGCCCCATACGCGCAGCATATTCATATTCGCTTCTTTCGCAAGTTGAATAAGATGACGGTAGCGTGATTCTGGCGCGGATCCTAAAAAGCTGTCAACCGGAATCCAGTTCGCCCCTTTTGCAAACATCTCTACACCATTTAAAACAAAGGTGAACCGCGGATTCCCTTCGCAATCTCTTGTCATTAGTTCAATCGTACGAATTCCAACTTCTGCTTGATAAGTATCAAGAATTTCACCTTCACATTTTAAAACGACACATAACTGATAAAGATTTGGTTCTCCTAAATCATGTGTCCACCAAAGGTTTGGATTGTCGACGTTCAAAGTGATCGTCGCTCGATCTTGATCAATATTTACGGTTTCGAAAAATTGTTGTTCTTGATCTTTTAGCGCAACTTCTGCATATAAATTTTTTCCCTTAATAAAGTTTTTTGTGCAAATATCGATTTGAACAAGAGCCCGACAATCTTGAATGTCAAGCGTTCTTGTGTAAACGCTTTCGATCTTGGCAATTTTTCTTTTTTCTAAACGCACATCTTTCCAAATGCCTACAGTTAGAATTTGCGGTCCCCAGTCCCAACCAAAGTGATATTGAGCCTTACGCGCCCATATGCGGTCTTTTCCAAATCCAGCCCAATAATTCTTCTCTTTGTCCTTCAACTGATAGGAAACCGGATTAAATTTTACAGCCAAGACATTTCTTCCGTCCACTATTTCTCTAGTCACATCAAAAGTATGAGGAATGAACATATTTTCAGTAGACCCTAACTCCACTCCATTTAAATAAACAGTCGCAAAGGTATCCAATCCCTCAAAAATCAACTCTAGACGTTCATCTTTATCTAGGTTGTTTTTTTCAAATTTAAATTCCGTTCGATACCACCAAACCTTTTCTTCCACCCATTTCGATTTCAAATCGTTATGGCCAAAAAAGGGATCATCAATCAAATTCTTTTCCAGTAAAATCGAATGTACGTCTCCTGGCACCTTTGCTGACATCCAAAAATGATCAATATAGTTTGGATCTGCGATCGTTAAATCACTTACCTGCCCTACATCAAAATATTGTATTTTCCAATTTTTATTGATTAACAAGATTCACTCCCCCCGCATTGTAAAGAACAAGAACCTTATGTCGTTATATTTCATAGACGGTCTCTTAAAAGAAATTTTTTATCGACGCTTAGATAAGCCAGAAGTAATCATTTACAATCGGAATACGTTATTGGCAATACTTTAATTTTGACATGATTTCCTGCAAACTCAGTTCGGCGCCGGCAATGGATTCATCAGCTGCGCCATAGTAGATTCTAACGATATCCCCTTCTACAACTAAACCACAAGTAAAGACTACATGACCGAAGAATCCATTTTTTTCATAATCTGCCTCAGGTTCTAAAATAGGCTCTTCCGTTTTGGCCAGAATTTTAGTCGGATCATTGAGATCAAGAAGAACAGCTCCTAAACAATAGCGATCATTTTTATCAGCAGCATGATAAATTTCTAACCAGCCTTTATCTGTCTTAAATGGAACGGCCCCTCCGCCAATACGACCGTTTTCCCAACCTTCTTCACGAAGGCCTAACAAGTGTCGATGATTTCCCCAATAAAGAAGATTATCCGACTCTGCAATCCAAATTTCCGGCCTGCCAATTCCTTTTGGCACTGGGCGATGCAACGCATAGTATTTTCCATTAATTTTTTCAGGGAAAATAGCCACGTCTTTATTTTCCGGATGAAAAATCAATCCGTGGCGTTCATAAGTCACGAAATCTTTTGTCGATGCAAGCCCTACGCCAATTCCTTCGGGCGACACCGCACTATATTGAATATAATAAGTATCATCGATCTGAGTAACGCGCGGATCCTCAACACCCCATGCCTCACGTTCCGTTTCCGGATAAATGAAAGGTTTCTCATCAATGGTAAAGTTGCAGCCATCTTTACTGCGAGCAATACGAATATAAGATAAGGACGTGAGATAAGCGACTCTGCGATCAGGGTCGTTGTAAAAAATGACACGCGGATCGGAAAAATCAAATCTCGAGTCATCTTTACGCAATTCAACCACTTTCAGTTTTCCTTCTCCGCTTGAAAAATCAATCACAGACGTTTTGACGATATTCGGATCTTCACTAATGGGACGTTCAGCAACACGAAGCAATAATAAAATCTCACCATTGTATTGGGCGACGCCCGCGTTAAAAACCCCAATCACTTCATGATCATGATGAAACGGCTTCACATCGCTCGGGGTGATTAATGGATTTTCCGGAAAACGATTGACTTTCAAAATAAATCCCCTCCAAACTTATAGTTCCTTCTAGAGTAATGAAACAAGGATCAAGCCAACTACATCACCAGAAGAAATTACGACTTTATCACTTTTTTGAAAACGCTTTAAAAAGGAATTTGCTATTGTAACGTTACATATCAGCATGTAACTAAAAATCAATTTTAATTTGTAATCTTGAAATAAATTATTCCATTTTTAGTTTTTATAGTCAATAAATTTTTTATAAATTACATTACAACGTTTAAACTTTCTAAATTGCTATATAAAAACCTTGCGTTAACAATAAAATATATGTAAAAATATATGTATATTACAAATGTAATGTTAATTATTTAAACTTTGTAAAGTTACATCACTTGTTTTAATTGATGAAGCATATTCATTCAATCATGCTTAAAGTAGGTGTGTTAAATTATGAAAAAGAAAGTAACAATGCAAGATATCGCTGATCGATTAAATATATCAAAAAACTCTGTGTCTCAAGCCTTAAGAGGAAAAGATGGCGTAAGCGAAAAAACTCGGGAATTGATTAAACGTGTTGCGGAAGAAATGGGATATGAATACCCAAAATCGCGAAAACAACGAAAAGAAAAGAAGAAAGGAAACATTGGATTAATTGCCTCCGACCTAACGTTTTCTTTTAAAAACTTTTTTGGAGAAATATACTTGAGCATCGAGAAGGAAGTTCTTAAACGAGGAATGAATTTACACATTCAATCGATTAATCAGGAACAAAAAGAACAACTGATTTTGCCTTCATTTATCGAAAATAAGATGGTAGACGGAATCTTAATTCTTTCCCACATCAGTACGGAATACATTAATAAAGTGATTTCAACTGGCATTCCAACCATCCTCGTTGATCACCATCATCCTAATATTCAGGCAGATGCCGTATTAACCAATAATCGCTTTGGCGCCTATCTTGCCGTTCAGCATTTAATTGAGCTCAATCATCGTGATATCGCCTTTGTCGGCAATATCGACTATTCGCCGAGCTATGAAGAACGATATGAAGGATATTTACTTGCATTGAAAGACTACGGAATTGAACCAAACGAAGATTTTATTTTTAAAAATGCGGAAGAAAAAGAGGAAGTTATATTCCAATATATTCAACAATTAAAAAAGAAGCCAACCGCATGGTTTTGCGTCAATGACGGATTAGGATTTTTAGTCAACTCCATCTTAAGGCAACAAGGTATTCACGTTCCAGAACAAGCGTCCGTATGCAGCTATGATAATGGTCAACTATCACGAATGTCTACACCAAAAACAACAACTGTCGATATTGATTTAGAACTGTATGGGAAAAAAGCAGTCGAACTTCTTTTCTGGAGAATGGAGAACAAAAACGAACCGTTCCAAGAAATCCTTCTCTCCTCGAAACTGATTAAGAGAGAATCTACCGCATTAGCACCAAAGCAATCATGAACGTTCGCAGCGAAAAATGACATTCGAGGGGCTGGCCCAAACAGTTGGGATTCAGCTCCTTTTTCATTCCATTGGAAAAAGACATTCAGAGAAATCAAAAGCTTGACAGACCCATTCTCTGATGAAGGCAGAAATCCATCATCCACAAGCATTCATTTGGTGATTTCGCTTCATTATAGTAAAATAGACGATATTGAAAAATGAATGAAAAAGGAAGATATGAAGATGAAACCATTGGTTCCTGGAGAAATGGCGACCGTAACGGTCAAAACGGAGAAGCCGTTTAGCTATCTTTTAACAAACGGAAAAGAAGAAGCGCTGTTGCATAAGAAGGAAACGGATCACCCTCTGGCGATTGGTGAGTCTGTCACCGTGTTTCTCTATCATGACCACGAAGGGCGATTATGCGCCACAACCAAAACGCCAAAAATTACAAACCACACATACGACTGGGTAGAAGTGGTCGAAGTCGTGCCGAAGCTTGGCGTGTTTGTCCATATCGGCATTTCCAAAGATATATTAGTGTCCGCTGATGATTTGCCGCCGCTTCCATCCCTATGGCCAAAACGCGGAGATCAACTATACTGCTCACTAAAGACCGATAAACGCGGTCGTCTGTTGGCTAAACTCGCAACAGACGAGGACATCCAAGAGATTGCGGTCAAAGCGCCGACATCCGCATTTAATCAAAACATTCGCGGTCGCATCTACCGATTGATTAAAGCCGGTTCTTTTCTCATTTCGGATGTCGGCTATCTCGGCTTCATTCATGAATCGGAACGGCGAAGAGAACCGCGTCTTGGCGAAGAGGTCGAGGGTCGGATTATTGCGGTAAAAGAAGACGGAACGGTCAATGTATCCTTATTGCCGCGCAAACACGAAAGCATTGAAGAGGATGCACAAATGATTTATCGCTACATGGAAAGCCGCGGCGGAGCAATGCCTTACAGCGACAAAAGCGATCCGGAAGACATTCAATTGCGCTTTCACATCAGCAAAGCCGCATTCAAACGAGCACTAGGCCGATTGATGAAAGAAAAGAAAGTGTATCAAGAAAACGGCTGGACGTATATCGTCAAAGAAGAACAATAAAAAACGGAGCTCCGACAAGCTCCGTTTTTTAACACTTTTTCCCCATCACTTTCGAACGATGCATAAGCGCCCCGATGTCATCCAACACACCGCTCCCCAAGACAACGCCGATCACAATCAAAATAAAACCCATCATTTGTGTAAGGGAAATCGATTCTCCTAGAAATACATAAGCCCCCAGCAAAGAAAACAAAGGATTTAAATTAATGAAAATCGCTGATTCCACGGCACCAATATGTTGAATCGCTTTGTTGTAAAACATATGACCCAGCGCTGTGGCAAATACAGCGGAAGCGAGGAAGATCATCCATAAGGATGGCGTACCGTGTGCCAAGCTGGATAAGCCGTTCGGTTCCATCCACAAACTAATAAAAAATAAAAGCAACGCTCCAAACAACAACATCCAACCTGTCATCACACGCGCATCGATCGTTGCTTTTTTAATCATAATGAAACTGATTGCTTGAGATAATACGGCCAGAAATACATAAACATCGCCAATGGACACATGGTGAATGCCGCTTTTGCCGTTTAACACAACAAACACTACACCGATAAACCCAAGGAAAATCCCGACAAACCGAAACACCGTAAACCGATTGCCTAAAAAGATGACCGCTAACACCGATGTCACGAGCGGAATAAGCCCTAAAATCAACCCAGCATTCGACGCTGTCGTTTTTGTTAATCCAAGCGCAAGAAAAAGGTGATGGGCAACGACACTAAACAAAGCGGCTATGCCAATATACGTAGCTTCCTTCCACGTTAATTTCCGCAACTCGCCCATGAATAATAAAATCAGAATCACAACAATCCCTGCCGTAAAAATCCGAAACGACGTTAACGTCACCGGTGAAAAGTGTTCGACTAAAATCTTGATGGCAGTCACGTTTAATCCCCAGATCAGCATAATCAAAACGAGGGATATATAAACGAACGATTTCGACATGTCTAAACTCCTCTCACGCATCAACATGAAGTCATAAAAAAGATAGTGCATCCTTCTGCAAAAAGATGCAGCACGCTCTATTCTAGCAACCATTCAACGAAATGACAACCAAAGTGATTTTCAATGTTCGTGATCCATTCCTATATATGTATGTATTTTTTCACGGCATCATGTTTGTTGTTTCCATTATGTAATATGGTCGCGAATGCATGTGCCGAAAACAGAGATTTTCTCGCGTTATGAACGTCACGAGGCTTGGAAGAACAATTTTTGCATCACCTTTGTTACGGATCAATCACAGCACATACGTTCGTTTTTGTGAATAAAAAACCCTCCGATCCATCTCCCTTACACGCCGTTTAGAAGAGGGAGACTTCTCGGAGAGAATGTTACTTCTTGTTCTCGATAAAGAAGTGGTTTGATCAATCCCTAGCTTTAGAAACAATTTCTCATCGGGTGGTGACAGGCACCAAACCTAAGGGCTGCACATCATTTTCATATTCAATGACAGAGATGACACGCACTAAGACGGGGGAGTATAATAATAGTAAAAATAAGTGAGGATGGAAAAATGACAGGTGGTATATCGTATCATGCGAAAGACGTTTTGTTTAAGTCGTGATTGAAAAAACGATCGAGCTCGCGAAAGAAATTCGTGACGAACCAACGCAACTACACGTCATCGCCGGTATCTTAACCGCTACCGATAAGTTTATTGACGAAGAATATGCCAAAAAAGTAAAGGAGTGGATCAAAATGACAAAGGTCATTCGGCTTTTCGAACAGGAAAAAGAAGAAGCAGTGAAAGAAGCGGAAAAACAGAAGGCAATTGAAATCGCAAAAAACTTACTAGATGTCCTGCCTATTCATGAGATTGCGAAACGGACCAGATTAACCGTCGCTGAAGTGGCAGACTTGGCGAAAGAAATGGGCAAATAATCTGTCACTTACGCCCAATAAACGGAAAATCCACACTTCGGGCAATATTGTCCCTCATGAACCTCTCCTACCTACACTCCGTTAAGAGGCGGGAGACTTCTCGATAAATATGTTAAAAAGTTCCGTAACACAATGGCATGATTGCATTCTTTATCCTTAGCCCCGTAAAGGAGAGTTACTTTTTCTTTTTTTGCCATCGCCATCAGTTCCCTGACCAGCCTTTGTTTTTGTTCCTCCGTTTCCAGTTCCGTCACATAACGCTTTGAAAATTCTTGAAACCGCTCCCTTTTATGATCAAACCATTTTCTAAGTTCGGGGCTCGGGGCAATCTCTTTCATCCACAGATCAATTTTTGCTTCCGTTTTAGAGATGCCTCTCGGCCAAATCTGATCGATTAAAATTCGTTTTCCATCTGCTGGATCATACGGTTCATAAATTCTTTTTAAAAAATAATCTCCGGCCATTCTACCCACTCCCTCTTGAAACCCTCTAATTATCATAGCGCATCTTTTCCAAAACAAAAAGGGAAGCAATCTCCCTGTTTTGCCGGATCGCATCCCGGTATATTCCATCCTGCCGCTTGCAATCATTTTGTTAAATAAAATAGCATCCCCTTTTTGCCATATGATTAGGCACGCAAGAAAGGAAATGGAAAAACGAAGCGTGTTATCAAAGTGATAAAAAAGAGGCTGCTTTTAGATGGAAAAATCCCAACTAAAAGCAGTCTTCATTTTAGCTCAATATCGTGATGGGCTGTTATGAAGAAGCGAAACGAGTTGTTCAAACGAAACAGGAGGGCTAAATAAATAGCCTTGGATTTTATCGCAATGGTGTTGTTCTAAGAAGTATAACTGTTCTGCTCTTTCTACTCCTTCCGCAACCACTTGCAAGTTTAAGTTGTGTGCAAACGTGATCAGCGCAGACGTCAAATGAGCGGTATTTGGATTGGTTGTTACATCGAAAATGAATGATTTATCAATTTTCAATGTGTCAACGGAAATGGTTCGTAAATATCCGATGGAGGAATATCCGATTCCGAAATCATCAATCGCGATGCGGACACCTATATCTTTTAATTCCTGAATGCTATCGATGACATGTTGTTCATCGCATAGGGCAATATTTTCCGTAATTTCTAGCTCTAAATAGTTTGCTTGTAATTTATTTTTTTGTAATAATTGACTGATCAATGCGGTAAAGTCATGATGCCGCAATTGTCGTAAGGAAAGGTTCACGCTGACGTACAAATGATCAAATCCGATTTCGTGCAAATGTTTTAAATCTTGAAGAGCAGTTATTAATATATGCTTGCCAAGCGATACAATGAGACCGTTTTCTTCTGCAACCGCGATAAATTCATTTGCCGGAATATCCCCGATCTCCGGATGGTGCCAACGAGCTAAAGCTTCTAAGCCGATAATCCGTTTTGAAACAGCGTCAACAATCGGCTGATAATATACAGAAATCTCTTCGTTTTCTAATGCGGTGCGAAGCAACTGTTCAATTTTGGATGCTCTTGTTCTCTGTTGTTCTAGTTTGGTCGTATAGAATGAAAATTGGTTTTTTCCTTTCTTTTTCGCATCATACATTGCCATATCGGCATGTTGGATTAAGGTCATTTCGTCATCTCCATCTTTTGGATACACGCTGATCCCTATGCTTGTTGTAACAAAGACTTCTTTATTTTCCAGTTTAATCGGCTGGCTTAATATTTGAATGGTTTTGCAAGCGATTTCCTCAACATTGAAATTTCCGGATAAAAGAACGGCAAACTCATCTCCACCCAAACGGGCGATAAAGCAATCAGGATGAATCATTTTCAAGCGTTGCGCCACGTTTTTTAATAATAAATCCCCCATGACATGGCCAAATGAATCATTAATATTTTTAAAATTGTCTAAATCCAAATACAGTACAGCAATTTGGCTGTTATGTTTTTCTGCGCTTTTCAGTTCGTTCTTCAGCTTCTCAATCAAGTAGCGGCGATTGGGCAAATCCGTTAATGCATCATGGTAGGCTTGATACTTAATTTTTTCATCGTATTTTTTTCGCTCAGTAATATCACGAAAGACAACGACAGAGCCGATTACTTCTCCGTTATCGTCAATCATCGGCGTAGAGACATAAGCAATTGGCAGCAGCGTCCCATCTTTTCGAACATAAAAATCCTCTTCTACGCGATATGCTTTTTTTAATTCCAACGTCTGATGAATCGGACATTCACGAGGAGAAGCGCATTGATTTTCACTGCCGCAATGAATTTTTTGGAACCATGCTTTTTCTAATAATTCCTCTTTTTGATAACCGAGTAAACGCTCCGCTTCTTGGTTCATAAAAGTTATTTTTTTGTCTTTGTCTAATACGATGACTCCCTCACCTAATGACGAGGTGATCGTTTTTAAATGTTTTTCTCGTTTTTTCAATTCTTCCTCTGCTTTTTTCCGGGCATCGTATGGTTCTTTAATCGTCGCAATGTATATTCCTTTCATAAAATAAATGTAGCTGATTCCTTTGTACAAATGGCCTAAAAAATTTTGTACGTCGTACACGTTTTTATACAATGTAAATAAAAGTTCGCTTAACACTAAAAATACAAACGCTAAGATGAGATCAAGATAAGATGTTTTTGGTTGTTTTTTGTAAGAAAGCAACATCATCAAAACGGTGGAAGCATAAAAAAGGATCACAATGTATTCTAAGAAATTTTTTAAATTCGTTGTGCCTTTCCCATCGATCACGAGAAGCGGAAGTGTTTGTTCATAGCGAATGATAATGTAGGAAATAACCAATACATAGAGAAGAGAAAAAATAAACACCGTCTTTTTTTGTCTGCTTTGTACTTGTTTATCTGGAACAAACATGATCAGAAACAGCATGCACGCTTGCGTTAATCTAGCGGCAACCCAAAACCATGTCGCTTTTTGCGTAGAACTTTCCGTAACGATTAAGCCGGGCATGCCTTTATACGAAAGCGTGTGCAGTAAGTCGATGATGCCGATGATTAGAAAGATCCCCGAATACCATAAGCGATATCTAGATAAATGTTGCGGAAAAATCATCCACCCTTGAATCGCAATGGACAATGAGACGGTGATGCTGAGGAATTCTAAGATGGTATGTATGGATAAATATTGTTTTGCTTGGGCGACAAAATACAGTTCATCGCGAAACAAAATGGTGATCAAAAAAAATAAGACAGCGATGCCGGCAATCATGATCGCTTTTTTCTCTTGCTCATTTAAAATGCTACGACTGCTCGCCATCGAAATCTCCCCTCCCCTTGTTGATATCTAACCATTACAACTTTACTAAATATAACCATTACAATTTTACTATATATTGATGATGTTGCAAGACTAGAGTAAAAACTCGAAATTATGCATAAGGATATAGGCATAGAAAAATAGTTTTTAAAACGAGACGAGGCAGCCTGTCAAGGTAAAAAAAGCAACTTCAGCTGGATATATTCTACCGCACCGCTAATTATTGTAAAAAAACAAACAGCGGGAAACCCATCTCGTTCTTGAATATTACATGGATATTTTCCAAAAAAAAATTTGACAAGGAACAAATAAAAGGAAAAGAAACTGAAGCGCTTTGGACGGAAAAACGGATCGCAGAATGTCCCGGAAGCAAGATGAACCTCTCATTGAGAGGACCATTCCTGAAATGAAGAAAATCGGGGGAAAGTGTGAATATTGGTTGATTTATTTCAGCAAAAAACTCATATTGGTACCGTCAAGAATTTTGTGTAATGTAAGTCTCTGAAATGGTTTTAGAATGGGTAGTGGGCTGATTTTCTCCACACAGGAGACTGAATATTTAGCCTCTGTGTAAACAGAGGAAATTCCCTTATTTCATCGACAAGTGACAGGCACCGAACCACTAGTCCACACGGTAATTTCGGATCGCAGTGCAACAGGCACCCACACCAAAAGGGAGAAGAACAATAAAAAACGGAGCCCCGACAAGCTCCGTTTTTTAACACTTTTTCCCCATCACTTTCGAGCGATGAGTAAGCACCCCGATTTCATCCAACACACCGCTGCCTAAAACGACGCCGAGCACGATCAAAATAAATCCCAGCATTTGTGTAAAGGAAATAGATTCTCCGAGGAATACATAAGCCCCCAACAGAGAAAACAAAGGATTCAAATTAATGAAAATCGCCGATTCCACCGCACCAATATGTTGGATGGCTTTGTTGTAAAACATATGGCCGAGCGCAGTGGCAAATACAGCGGAAGCAAGGAAAATCATCCATAAGAATGGCGTACCGTTTACCAAGCTGGAGACGCCATTCGGTTCCATCCACAAACTAATGAAAAATAAAAGCAAAGACCCAAACAACAACATCCAACCTGTCATCACACGCGCATCAACCGTTGCTTTTTTGATCATGATAAAACTGATTCCTTGCGATAATACGGCCAGAAATACATAAACATCGCCAATGGACACATGGTGAATGCTGCTTTCGCCGTTTAACACGACAAATACCACGCCGGTAAACCCGAGAAAAATCCCGGCAAACCGAAACACCGTAAACCGATTGCCTAAAAAGATGACCGCTAACACTGATGTCATCAGCGGAACAAGCCCTAAAATCAAACCGGCGTTGGACGCTGTCGTTTTTGTTAATCCGAGCGCAAGAAAAAGGTGATGGGCAACGACACTAAACAAAGCGGCTATGCCAATATACATAGCCTCCTTCCAAGTTAACTTCCGCAACTGCCCCATAAATAGCAAAATCAGAATCACAACGACCCCTGCAGTAAAAATCCGAAACGACGTTAACGTCACCGGCGAAAAATGTTCAACTAAAATCTTGATGGCAATCACGTTCAATCCCCAAACCATCATAATCAAGACGAGGGAGATATAAACGAACGATTTCGACATATCCGAACTCCCCTCACGCATAAACATGAAATCATAGAAAAACTGTTTTGGAAAAGTATATCCTTCTGCCAAAATATGTGGCATGCATTATTCTAGCAACCATCCAACGGAATGACAATTAAAGTGATATCCAACCGATGATAAAATATTCATGCTCCATTCCTATATATGTATGTGTTTCTTCACGCCATCATGTTTGTTGTTTCCATTATGCAATATGGTCGCGAATACATGTGCCGAAAACAGAGATTTTCTCGCATTATGAACGTCACGATGCTCGGAACAACACTTTTTGCATCATCTGTTTTACGGATCAATCACAGCACATACGTTCGTTTTTGTGAATAAAAAAACCCTCCGATCCATCTCCCCTACACGCCGTTTAGAAGAGGGAAACTTCTCGGAGAGAATGTTCCATGCGTTTCTGGGTTGTGGTCTTCGTCAATCAATTACCATTTACTCATATCTTTAGTTCGCATTTCGACTATGCCACTTCCATGCACTTTCGATGATTTGTTCTAACGAATATTCCGCTTTCCAGCCAAGTTCTTCGTAAATTTTTTGCGATGAGGCAACAAGACGGACTGGATCGCCTGGACGCCGGTCAGTATATTCAATCACCGCTTTACGTCCTGTTACTTTTTCACATGTCTCAATCACTTCTTTGACGGAATAGCCTAAGCCGTTGCCAAGATTGTAAATGGCGGTTTTCTTTTTGCCTGACAACAATGCTTCCAGCGCTAAAATATGCGCCTTCGCTAAGTCGGTGACATGGATATAGTCACGAATGCATGTTCCGTCTGGTGTATCATAGTCCGTACCGAAGACGGAAATTTTGTCGCGCTGGCCTAACAAATGCTGCAAGACAAGCGGAATCAAATGCGTTTCTGGGTTATGGTCTTCGCCAATCTCCGCTGACTCATGCGCTCCAGCGGCGTTGAAATAGCGAAGGACGATATAGTTCAAATCATACGCAGAAGCAAAATCCGCTAAAATTTGTTCGATCATCAACTTTGAACGGCCGTATGGATTAATTGGATTTGTTGGGCAATCTTCCGTAATCAATTTGACGTTCGGAATTCCATACGTCGCCGCGGTTGACGAGAAGATAAAGTTTTTCACATTATACTTTAGCATCGTCTCTAGTAACGTTAATGTAGCGGCAACGTTGTTTTGATAATACTTCAGCGGCTTCACCACCGATTCGCCGACTAAGCTGTTTGCCGCAAAATGCATGACGGCCTTAATCAGATATTTTTCAAAAATCGGTTCCAAATCGGTTGGGTTCCCCAAATCTCCTTGAACAAAAACAGCTTGTTTATCAACTAAATATCGATGACCAGTCGATAAGTGATCAAGTACAATGACTTGCTCTTTTTCCACTAACTCTTTCACTAAATGACTGCCGATATAACCGGCTCCGCCGACGATTAAAATCATAAGTTTCTCTCCTAATTAGATAAAATTTTGCTAATTCCCCCGAAAAGTATATGAGTAACAACCGATGTTTCAGAACATGAAGACTGATAATCCCGTAAAACCTTCAAAGACTTCCATTCCATATCGAACCAAAATGAGCAGTGCATAAACATAGTGCATAAACATAAAAGATTCAAATGACTTATTTTTTAATGACGATCATCTATTAATCGACAAGTGACATCAAACACCGATTAAAAAAACCGACAGAGTCGATTCCTGTCGGTTAGTGAAGGATAAGATCTGATTCTTCTTCCTCGTTTTCAAATTCGTTGCCGAGTTGTGTTTGAAGTGCTTTTTTTGCTTCTTGAATCATCTCGTTGATTTCGACGACGGTGTAGTCTTTATTCGGCAGCGGTTGTTCATAAGCTTGGTAATAGAGGATTTCAGCGAGTTTACGTTGTTTGAGGCTTGCGGGTTTCATATTGCGCTGTTTTTTTTTAATTGATTGCGGAGGCGATCAATATGGTATTTTGCCTCTGCTTTACAAGAGTATGGAAAGTCATCAACCCCGAGCTTTTGAACAAGGCGATTGATTTCTGCGATTTGTTCATCGGTTGGGGGTTCGTTTAACATTTGTTCGATAATCTCGTTGATTCGTTGTGCGAGCTGTTCATGAAATTGTGGGTTGATTTTTACGCTGTCATCTAATTGCTGAAACCATGGTGCGTAGTTATGAATATAGTTGCGCCATTCGTTCATAAATTGGACAGCGTCGTATTTTTGTTCATCCCATTGAATGTTCGCCATGTATTGTTCAAAAACTTTTTTGATTGATCGGGTAATATTCATCTTGATGCCATGTGGTAGCTGCTTTAACATGCGAAAAAAAACCTCCATCTTTATATCATCAATCGTTAATGTTATCACAAATCTACGTTTGATGACAAAGCTTTTTTGTTAGGATGGCATCCGGATGACAATAAAATAGCGCGGGAGATTCCCGCGCTGTTTTTACTCATCCTTATTGTCGGCGTCGTTGGCATCTTGAGGATCTTCCACGACATCTTCTTCATTATCATTGTTGTTGACATCATTGTTGTTGACATCATTGCCATTGACATCATTGTCGTTGACATCATTGTCACCCGGCTGCATTTCTCCTTGATTGTTCGTGTCTTGATCTTGATTATCTGTGTCATCGGTGTTGCAGCCTGTGATCAACATAATCGCCATAAAAGCGCCAAACAATTTCAATAGCCACGATTTTTTCATCATTATTTGTCTCCTTTCCATTATTGACAATATGTAGTCTTTTATATGTTTTCCGGAAAGGAGAAAACTATGCATTTATTTTTTTTCACCGAGGGCAAACATGATTTCCGTTTCGCACACTAATTCGCCGTCTACCGTCGCAACGCCTTTTCCTTTGCCGATCGCACCTTTAAAACGAATCATTTCGACTTCCAAGCGCAGTTGATCACCCGGTTTGACTTGTTTTTTGAAGCGGCAGTTGTCAATGCCCGTGAAAAAGGCAAGGCGGCCGCGATTTTCTTCTTTCATCAACATCGCCACGGCTCCGACTTGGGCGAGCGCTTCGACGATCAAGACGCCTGGCATGACCGGATATTCCGGAAAATGTCCGACGAAAAACGCTTCGTTTGCGGAAACGTTTTTAATCCCGACCGCACGCTTGCCTTCTTCGACTTCCAAAATGCGATCGACTAATAAAAACGGATAACGGTGCGGGATGATTTGTTGAATTTGTTGAATATCAAGCATCGAATCACTCTCCTTATGCAAAAAACGGAAGGAAGCTCCTTCCGCGATTTGTTAAAAATGTACCACGTTTTGAAGTGGTCTGTCCACTATTTCTCCGTATCTTTTTCGACAAGATCGATAATATGTTGCCATGTTGATGGCTTGAGTGCATCCAACGGCTTGCCGTCGCCGAGGACGCTATAACCGACCATCGCTCCGATAGCGGTGCTGATGACGACTAAAACGGCAACGATGATGAGGCGAAGCCAAATCGGAATTAAGCGGCGGCGAAAGCGGCGGCTCGTTCGTTTCTCTTCGTTTTCTTGTTTCGGTTGTTTTTCTTCTGCCATTCGTCATTCCCCTTATGAACGGATGCCGTTAATTAAGCCCATCATTTGATCGGAAAGCGTAATGGCGCGCGCATTCATTTGGTATGAACGTTGTGTGATCATGAGCTCGCTCATTTCCGTTGCGAGTTCGACGTTCGATTGTTCAAGGGCGTATTGTTGCAGTTGAATTTGTCCGCGCAAATTGCCAGTCATGTCAACTGCTACATCCGCTTCGTTCACGCCGTCCGGCAAGGCAAGAAGATTGTCGCCGACCGATTGCAATAGTTGCGGACGCAAGATCGTGGTTACGCCCAATTGTTCCGTTTGCACGATATTCCCGTTTGGATCGATGACATTGATCGTTCCGTTTGGCGTAATTTGAATTTCTTTAAAACCGTCGCGAATGAGAATCGGTTCGTTGTTGCTGTCGAGCACCATATGACCATCAGCGGTCACGAGCATCAATTCATCAGGATCGGCAGCCGATGGGCTGAAATAAAAGGCGCCATCGCGCGTATAGCGAATCGTCTGCGTGCCGTTTTCATCGACGAGCACGCGGAAAAATTGTCCTTCTTTCGTAAAAGCAAGATCGAGCGGGCGATCGCTTTTCATGATCGATCCTTGTTTCAGTTGAATGTTTGTTGAGGCAAGTTTGGCGCCAACGCCTTGGCGAATACCGTTAGGCGTAAGACGAGGCGCTTCATCTTGCGCTGGCAAGTTGTCAAACTGTTGCACGAGCAGCTCGCCAAACGTCGCCTCTCGCTTTTTATAACCGGTTGTGTTGATGTTGGCGATGTTATGGCTAATGACGTCAAGCTGCTGGTGCAGCTGATTCATCGTATTGGCAGCTGTGATCATCGAACGCAGCATTGATCAAATCCCCCATCTGCTTATTTTAATCGGCCAATTTCATTGACGGCTTTATCCATGCTTTTGTCGTACGCTTGTAAAATTTTTTGATTCGCTTCAAAGGCGCGATAGGCCGACAGCATGTCGGTCATCGTCCGCGAGAGGTCGACGTTGGAGCGTTCTAAAAAGCCTTGGCGAATTTGATACGCTTGTCCGTTCGCTTGCGGAAGTTCGCCATTTTCACTGCGGAATAAACCGTTTCCTTCTTTCACAAGCGCATGCTTGTCCGCCGCAAACGCGACCCCTAAGCGCGCGACGATTTCATCGTTTTGCATAATCGTTCCATCGGCCAATACGGTAAAATCATCGCTTCCAAGTTGAATGCGGTCTCCGTTCTCGTCCAACACATAAAAACCTTCATCCGTTGTCAAAAAGCCGTCGGCATCAAGCGTAAAATGACCGTTGCGCGTATAGCGGACAGCCCCGTCTGCATTTTGCACGGTGAAAAAGAGCGCATACGGATCGGTCGGCAGTGTTCCATCAACAAGTGCAAGATCGGTGCGGTTGCCTGTTTCACGCAAATCGCCTTGCGCAAAATTCGGGCGCAGTTCTTGCATGTATACACCTGTATGTAATGTGCCGATCGGTGTACGATTGCGTCGCGAAAGTGGTTTAGCCGTCGGAACCGTCGGCTGTTCTAGACGTTGCATGAACAATTCAGGAAAGGCGCGCAATGATGCTTGATCAGCTTTATATCCCGGCGTGTTCGCATTGGCAATGTTGTTTGTCAACATTTCGATGCGGCTTTGTTGCGAAAGCATGCCGGATGCGGCCGTATACAATCCCCGGAACATACACACACCTCTTTTCGTGAAAACGCTTATTTTTATTATAAAGGAAGAACACTCAAAAAGCGAATAGGCACCATTTCTCAAATGGCACCTAGACGAAACGACGATTTGGAATTTTATCGATGTTATCAAGCATCATGCCTGTACCGATTGCGACGCAATCCATCGGATTTTCCGCAATGAAAACAGGTACTTTTAACTCTTGTGCAAGCAGCTGATCGATCCCGTGCAGCAAGGCGCCGCCGCCTGTCAACATGATGCCGCGATCAATAATGTCTGCTGACAATTCCGGCGGTGTGCGCTCCAGAACGCTTTTCGCTGTCTGAACGATCATATAGACCGTTTCGCGAAGCGCTTTTTCAATTTCTTCGGAACGAACCGTGATCGTACGCGGCAATCCAGTGACAAGGTCACGACCGCGAATGTCCATTTCTTCGTTGCGCGCTCCTGGAAATACGGTAGCGATGTTGATTTTAATTTCCTCAGCTGTTCGTTCACCAATCAGCAGCTTATATTCGCGCTTAATATAATTTAAAATTTCGAGATCGAACTTATCCCCAGCGACTTTAATAGAAGAAGAGGTGACGATGTCGCCCATCGAAAGAACAGCAACATCGGTTGTGCCACCGCCAATATCGACGACCATGTTTCCGCTTGGTTGGAAAATGTCCATTCCCGCGCCAATCGCCGCTACTTTTGGCTCTTCTTCTAAGTATACTTTCTTTCCGCCGCTTTTTTCTGCTGCTTCTTTAATCGCTTTTCGCTCAATCGCTGTGATGTTGGTCGGACAACAAATTAAAATGCGCGGTTTTGCGAAAAATCCTTTTAAATTAAGCTTGCTTAAAAAATGTTTCAGCATGGCCTCCGTAATATCGAAGTCAGCGATGACTCCATCTTTTAACGGGCGAATCGCCACAATATGTCCCGGCGTACGTCCAACCATGCGCCGCGCTTCTTCTCCTACTGCCAATACGCGATTGGTATGCTTATCAATCGCAACGACGGAAGGTTCGTTTAATACAATTCCCTTGCCTTTGACGTAAATGACTAAGTTCGCCGTGCCGAGGTCGATTCCAATATCTCTTGCAAACATTCCTGTTCCTCCTTGCCTTTACTCCTAATTAATTATTGTATCATACTTATTAGGGAAAAGAGAAAATTTTTGGCAAGGATTTGCGATTTATTACATCATTTCTTGTTGTGCCGTTTCTTTTTTATATTTCTTCTTTGTTGCCTCTCCTCCGCGCAAATGGCGAATCGATTTATGGTAATCTAAAATTTCTTTTACCTCGCTCGCTAATTCTGGATTAATTTCTGGCAGACGCTCCGTTAAATCTTTATGAACGGTGCTTTTGGACACACCAAATTCTTTCGCAATGACGCGAACGGTTTTTCTCGTCTCCACGATATACTTGCCTATCTTGATTGTACGCTCTTTGATGTAATCGTGCACACTGCTCGCCCTCCCTGAGTTGGATGTGAGAAGTGTGAAATGAGACTCGTTAGGCGTTTATCGCAGTGGCTTCTACTTGTTTGATCAAAAAAGATTCATTCCATGTTTTTTTGGAGTTGACGATCTCTCACCTCAAACACTCTCGTTGTTCAAGTTTGTAATAGTTTATTAGAGAAATGGGTGATATATGCCAGAAATTATCAAGGGGGACAAGGATTTTGACATAATTTTTTCAAATTTTATGCAACTAGATGGGGATATTCTTCAACAAAATATCGTCTGAACCCTATTTTGTCTACATTTATAGACACATAGAAAAATCGCTTATCCCTTCCATATGTGAAGGAATAAGCGATTGGATTCCCTTTATGTTCTTGCCATTCCGATGGAAGCATCAGGAACCGCGCTCGACGGATTGGCATCTTTGTTGTTTTCTTCTGATTCTTGATTTTCCGCTTTTTGTTCCGTTTCGCCATCCGCTTTTTCTTCGGTCAATGCGGTTAACGGTTGATCAAAATAAGCGACAGGGTTCACTGGCTGACTGTCTTTGCGAATTTCAAAGTGGACATGAATGCCTGCTTCTTTATTAAACTCGTTTTGTCCCGCTTTGGCAATCACTTGACCTTGCTTCACCGTATCTCCTGCTTTTACTTGTACATCCGCTAAAGATTGATAGACGGTCACAACGCCTTGATCGTGCTCCATTTGTACGACATAGCCTAAAATTGGATCTTTCTCCGCCTTGACGACCGTTCCGCTTAGCGATGCGGTCACATCGAAGCTTTCCCCATTTTTCATTGCGATGTCAATACCTTTGTTCGGATGATATTCATCATTATAAGAGACGAGAGCTGCTTCTTGTTCTTCTTCTGAAGCCTCGAAATCATAAAACGGCTTCACGATTTCAACTGCATTCGGATCCAGCACTGGCATCGCAAATTGTTCAACCGCTTCATTGACAGGAACCGCTTCTTCTTGATTGTAAGACGTGTTTGGCTCATTTTCATCGACCGATGGATGTTGCGCCAAATCGTTATTTTTACTTTGGAACCAAAGCACACCTGTTAAAATGAGCGCGGCGCTAAAAAGATAAATAGCAGGAAGAACCCAGCGCTTTCTAAACAAACGTGTTACTTTTTTTGGAGAAGTTAGTTTCTTTTCTTCCTCTCTCATGTTCATCACCTCAGCAACCATTGTGAACAGAAAGAGGAAAATTTATACACGATTTCTAAAAAATTTTCGCCGCTTCAAAATTTCGAAGCGACGAGCGAAAGTCCACGTATTTCCACGCCTTGATAATAATATTTGACGATTTGTTCGTACGTTTTTCCTTCCTTGGCAAGAAAGTTGGCCCCATATTGACTCATGCCGACTCCATGGCCATACCCTTTCGTCGTAATGACAATCCTGTTTCCTTTGCGCGCCCATGTAAAATCCGTTGATTTGAGTTCCAGTTTTTCGCGAATTTCACGCCCCTTTAGCCGCTTTCCGTTAATTTCGACTGTATCGATCCGCTTCCCTGGGGTGCGCGCAATAATTTTGCCGACCGAGCCGTCCGTTGGCAATTTGACCCCTAAACGCCGTTCAAATTCAGCGACCGACATCGTCGTTTGGTCATAAAATTTCGGAGATTTTTCATCCCACGGGCTGGCGACACTTTTTAAGTAAGGAAACGCGTTTTTCCAATACGCTTCCGAATTTTCCGTATAGCCGTTGCTTGTGGAGAAAAACGAAGCTTCAATCGGTTCGTTGTTGTACATTAAAATTTGTCCGCGCGTCGCTTCGACCGCTTCGGTAATTTTTTTGATTTTCCAATCGTAACTGATTCCCCACATCTGTTTTAACTCTTCTTTGCTGTAGTACACCTGATGCATGACGGTGTCGGTGACGTTCGCTCCTTTCGGCAGTTGAATCGGCTGATCGTTTAATAGCTGCTTGACGATGTATGTGCGCGCGGTGAGCGCCTGCGCTTTGAGCGCTTCCAGTTCAAACTCAGCAGGCATTTCGGCAGCAACAACGCCAACAACGTATTCTTCAAGGGGAATGCGTTCAATTTTCTTTTCTTTGCTGCGGTAAACAGCTACTTCAACGGCTGGTTCATCGCGCTCTTGCACCTTCACGGCATGCGTTTCAGCTTGAAGCGTTTTTTCCTTTTTGTCGTGAAATGGCCAAACTAACAAGGTTGGGATCAGCAAGATGAGGGTGAAGAGAAAAAAATTAACAGCAATCCATGGTTTGATCCGTTTCATGATGAAACCCTCCTTTTTTCGGTTATTACATCGTTATGACGGAGGGCAAGCATTTATGCAAAATAAAAAACGACCATTGACTACCTATGTAGCAAACGGTCGTTTTTTGCCATTTTAAATGTTATAAGTTGACATCGGTCACTTGCGGCATGACGACTTCCGCTTCGTCGTTGACGCGCTCAATATCCGCGCCAAGCGCCGCTAATTTTTCGTGGAAGCGAACATAACCGCGATCTAAATGTTTTAGTTCAGTGACGCGCGTATATCCTTCTGCAGCTAATCCTGCCAAAATAAGCGCTGCCGCTGCCCGCAAATCCGTCGCCGTCACTTCTGCTCCTTGCAATTTGCAAGGTCCGTTAATAATGACCGAACGCCCTTCAATTTTAATATCGCCATTCATGCGTCGAAATTCTTCGACGTGCATAAAGCGATTTTCAAAAACGGTTTCGGTCACCATGCTTGTTCCTTCCGCTTTGAGAAGAAGCGCCATCATTTGCGACTGCATATCTGTAGGGAATCCTGGATGTGGCATTGTTTTGATGTCCACTGCTTTTAACTTTTCAGGTCCGATGACGCGTAGTCCATTTTCTTCCTCAATGATCGTCACGCCCATCTCTTCCAATTTCGCAATGAGCGACGTTAAATGTTCAGGAACGGCGCCTTGAACAAGAACGTTTCCGCCTGTAATCGCAGCCGCTACCATAAATGTTCCTGCTTCGATGCGATCAGGAATAACGGTATGCTCTGCGCCGTATAATTTAGTAACTCCTTCAATGCGAATGGTACCCGTTCCCGCACCGCGTACTTTGGCACCCATCGCATTTAAAAAATTTGCGAGGTCGACAATTTCTGGCTCTTTTGCGCAGTTTTCAATAATGGTCGTTCCTTCTGCCAGAACCGCAGCCATCATAATGTTTTCCGTTGCGCCGACACTTGGGAAATCTAAATAAATTTTCGTACCGCGCAATTTTCCTTTCACTTCGGCATCAATAAACCCGTTCCCGATTTTGACGGTGGCGCCCATCGCTTCAAATCCTTTTAAATGTTGGTCAATCGGGCGAGAACCGATCGCACATCCGCCAGGCAACGCCACGCGCGCACGGCCTTTCCGAGCTAAAAGCGGTCCCATTACAAGAACAGAAGCACGCATTTTACGTACATATTCAAAAGGCGCTTCTACGTTTAACTCTCTCGATGCATCGACTGTCACTTGATTTTCGCCAATCGTTACTTCCGCATTTAAGCACCGTAACACTTCGCTAATGGTATATACATCGGAGAGCGCAGGTACATCATGAATGACACTTTTTCCTTCGCTTGCTAATAATGTTGCGGCGATGACGGGCAACACGGCATTTTTTGCACCTTCAACCTTCACTGTGCCGCTTAACCGCTTTCCGCCACGGACGATGATTTTTTCCAAGGTATTCCCCTCCGCGTCCAATTTCTCTATATTAATATTCAGCCGTGATGATTGGGGTTCCAACGATCACGGTCATTGGTGAGCCCAATCGTTCTTGTCGTAATGCGAGTTGAAGATTCATTTGTTGATTACCAGTAGCAAGTGAAGTCTTCCACTGCCCAGTATATGCAGACAGGGAGACAAATGTCTCTTCATTTAAAGACTCAACTGGTTTTGCTTCAAACTCGTCTAAAAGACGCACCGCTTGTTCAAACAAAACATGTTTAAACAAAACACCTTTCATCTTACCATTGAATTCCCCTTTTGCACAAGTGAAAAATGTCGGTTCTTTCACAAACAATTGTGATGTTTGTTTTACAATCATTCGTTCAATTTTTTCATTCCAATCCGAACCTTTTACTTCATACAAAACGATGAGTTGTGGACGATGGTCGACCGTTATAAATTGAATCGTTTCGGTATATGCGGAGGTTTCATGTTTACCAATCACCTTTTGCGGTTCAAACGTCCAATGAAAAGAGGACCATTCCTTCACTTTTTGTTGTATGAATGTGCGAGGGTCTGGTGTGTGTATGCTCTCCCTTGCATAAACGGTCCATTGCTGCATCTGAATATCGTTTTTGTTGAACACGTTTATGATTTGTTCCATTTTCTTTATTTCTTCTTTCGCTTCCCCTTTTTCGTATGCGCGATAAGCGCTTAACATGAAAAGAAGAATGAAAGCGATTCCAATCCATCTTTTCTTCATACCGTTCCCTTCCTCTCCTTAGCTACTATTGTTGCCAGATCAGAAGGGAACATACATCAAAAAACTCGACATCAATCGTCTTTTTTTAAAACAAAAACGGCAATTGGCGCGACCAGCGTAAATAATCTAAAAAGAAGTTGCTTACGATGGAGCCAAGCGCAATCGTTAATAAAATGTAAAACAAGCGCGCTTGAAAAATGCGGTTCGGCTTAAAAATTTTCTCGAGCTGCACCGCTTGTAACGTCCACCACGTTAACGAAATGAAAAATAAATGAGAAAGAATGCTGATGAGCGCTTCTTGTCCAAATTCGACCATCCAAACACCTCCTAACAAAAAAGAAGAGGTATGACACCTCTTCTATTATAGCGTTTATTGCAGAAAATCGCTAAAATGATCAAATTGCCCAAGAAAATCGTAAGCGATGCTTGGAAACAATCCAAACAAAATCGTGCCAAATGCACAAACGGCCACAACAACGATGATGCCAATCGGCCATTCGATTTTTCGTTTATCTTCGACAGGGCGAAAGAACATTTGCACGAAAATGCCGAAGTAATACACGTAGGAAACGACGGTTGTGGCGATCATGATCGCCGCCAACACGTAATGAGCCGGTTCGGTTACAAAAGCGCCAAGAAAAATGTTGACCTTTCCAATAAACCCTGCCGTCCCCGGAATGCCCGCAAGCGACAACAGGAAAATCGCCATCGCTACCGCCATCATCGGCGACCGCTTGTATAAACCCGCAAAAACCTGAATATCTTCAGATTGGCTTTGCGCTGAAACAACTTGTAAAATGGCGAATGCGCCAAAGTTCATAAGCAAATACGCCAGCAAGTAAAACCAAACCGCATCAAACATAAACATCGATAACGTCGCAAAAGCGACAAGAACATAGCCGGCATGAGCGATGCTTGAATAAGCAAGCATCCGTTTGACATTTCGCTGTTTTAACGCGATCGTATTTCCGAGGATCATCGTCACCGCTGCTAAAAACGCGATGTAATCTTGGAGCGAAAGCAACATCGATGGCGAATTCGATCCTTCTGCCGGAATTTGAGCAAAGACCGAAACAAGAAGGCGCAAAACGATCACAAAGCCTGCCGTTTTGGACACAACGCTTAAAAACGCAGTGACCGGAGTTGGCGCCCCTTGATAGACATCTGGCGCCCACATATGAAACGGCGCGGCAGCCAACTTGAACGATAACCCGATCAACGTAAGAAAGAAAGCGAGCGCCAATACGTACTGATGTCCAAGATCGACCGTCTCATTCAAATATTGGGCAATTTCTTTGATGTTCGTCGTGCCTGTAAAACCAAAAATGTAGCTCATCCCAAACAACGTAATCGCCGTCGCAATTCCACCGCTAATGACATACTTGAGCGCCGATTCATTCGCGAGCGCATACTTTTTCCGCAAGCCGACGAGAATATAAGAAGAAATTGACAATAGTTCAAGTCCGACAAACAGCGTAATGAGATCGCCGCTTGATGCCATCATCATCGCGCCAAGAAGCGCCGTTAAAAACAAGTAATAAAATTCGCCGCGATACAACAATCCTTCTTGCGGTTCGTAATGAAGCGAAAGAAGAAGCACGAGCGCTCCGCCAAGAAACAACAATACTTTAAACGCTTTCGCAAACGAATCGAGGCGGAACGTGTCACCTAAAATCGATGTGACATCGACAGAAAGCAAGCTAAGCAACGAAACGAGCGCAACGACGACACCTGTTAACGCAAATAAAGCGAGCGGACGCCGATTGCGATCCTTTGGCATAAACAGGTCGATGAGCGAAAGAATGGTTGCGACGCCGAGAATGATAAACTCTGGCATCATCACGCCCCATTCATACTTCAATAATGTTTCCATCTCCATTCTCATCAGCCCCCTAACCCGTTCATGATCGTTTCAATCGTTGTTTGTAACGGCGCCGCTAACACATTTGGATAAATGCCGATTAGCACAATAAGCGCAAATAAGCTAATGGCTGGAATAAACTCCATTCCGCGCAAATCGCTCACTCGATCGTTTTGTTTCGCTGGTCCGTACGTCATATTTAACACCGCCCGCAATAAGTAGACCGCGGTCATAATAATGCCAAGCGTACCGACAGCAGCGATGACTGGATTGACTTTAAACAAGCCGAGAAACGCCATAAATTCGCTAATAAATCCAGACGTGCCTGGAAGCCCGAGCGAGGCCATCGCTCCTGCCAGGAAAAAGCCTGCCGTCAGCGGCATCACTTTGGCAAGTCCGCCTAAGCGATCGAGCGATGTCGTTTGAACGCGCTCGTAAAGAACGCCGACAAGGAAAAAGAGAAACGCGGAAATAAACCCGTGTGAAACCGCTTGGAAAATCGCTCCTTGCACCCCAGCTTCATTGAGCGAACCGAGCCCGATTAACACAATTCCCATATGCGACACGCTCGAATACGCAAGAACCATTTTAAAATCGTTTTGAACGAACGCTAAAAACGCACCGTACAACAAATTAACGACACCGAGAATGACGATGAGCGTCGAAAGTTGTTGAAATTGCCCGGGAAATAATCCAAGCGCAAAGCGAATCAAACCGAACGCACCTATTTTTAACAAAACGCCTGAATGCAGCATAACAACGGCTGGCGGCGCTTGAACGTGAACGCGCAACATCCAGCGGTGAAGCGGAACGATCGGCAATTTAACGCCAAAGGCGATCAATAGCGCAATAAACAAGCCGTAACGAAGCTGTTCGGAAATCGGTGAAACCATTTGCATTTGCGCAACCGGATCCGTAAAAATGCGGTGAATCTCCGCAACGTTTGATGTGCCTGTCCGCGCCAATAACACCGCAATGACAATAAGCAAAATCGCCGAACCAAGGCCGTTATACACTAAATAGCTGTAAGCGGCCTTTTCTTTTTCGAAATATCCCCATTTCCCGATTAAGAAAAACATCGGGATAAGGGTGATTTCGAAGAAAATGAAAAATAAAACGAGATTGCTAGCGGCAAAAACCCCAAGCATCCCAATCTCTAAAAGAAGGAAAAGCATAAAATATCCTTTCCATTCTTTTGTGATCGAGGTAGATGCCAGCGCCGCAAATGTTGCTAACAGCGTGGTCAACAAAATCATCACAAGCGCCAAGCCATCAATATGCAGCTCATAGCCAATCGTAAAATTGGTTTCATTTAAGAACGAAAATTTCCCAAAATGAATCCATTCGCGCCGCTCCGTCAACTGACTAAGATCATAGCCATTTAGATGCTTGACGAAAGCGAAAAGCGCTAAGAGAAGCGATGGCAACGTTGCCAAAACGCCGATCATCTTAATTGTTTTCTCTTGTTCTTTCGGAATGAGCGAAAGAGCAAGAATGCCAAGAAGCGGGGAGAAAATTAAAAGCGATAAAAAGTACGGTTCATTCATTATAAATACCCCCCTGTGACCGCAAAAATGACGACCAGTAACGCTAAGCCAATAATCGTAACCGTTCCGTACATTTGCACTTGTCCGTTTTGTAAACGAGCGCCGAGGCGACCGATTCCGCTCGCAGTCGCTGCAATCAAGTTTGCCATCCCTTCGACCAAAAAGCGATCGATGTATTGACAGAGGATGCTGACCGCTTTTGTCGCATACACGACGGTGCTGCCGTAAAACTCATCGACATAATATTTATTGAACAGCACGTTGTACAAAAGCGGGAAGCGCGAAGAAAGCCAATCGCGTGCCAACGCTTTTTTTCCGTACATGAGCCATGCGACGAAAATGCCGAGAAGAGAAACCATCGTAGCGACGATCATAATCCAGCTCGGCCCCTCTTCATGCGCATGCCAATGTGTTCCTTCTGTCAGCCATTCGCCTAAAAACGCTCCGAACCAAGGTGTTTGCACATAACCGGATCCAATCGCCAACACGCCAAGGACCATCATCGGAATGGTCATCACGCTCGGCGATTCGTGAACATGGTGCGCATCCAAACGCGCTTCTCCTGTAAAGACGAGAAAGAAAAGACGGAACATGTAAAAGGCGGTGAAAAACGCTGCAATAACCGCAAGGATGAACAAGCCGACATGCCCGTGATTCCATGCGGCAATTAAAATTTCATCTTTGCTGAAAAATCCAGAGAAGAGCGGAAAACCGCTGATCGCTAACGTTCCGATTAAAAACAGCGGTGCGGTTAGCTGCATTTTTCTCCACAGACCGCCCATTTCTTCTATATTTTGTGTATGAACAGCATGAATGACGCTTCCAGCCGCAAGGAATAGCAACGCTTTAAAAAAGGCGTGCGTCATTAAGTGAAAAACACCTGCAACATAGCCCGCTGAACCGAGCGCAAGCATCATATATCCGAGCTGACTGACGGTAGAATAGGCTAAAATGCGCTTAATATCTTTTTGAACAAGACCGATCGATGCGGCAAAAATGGCCGTAAATCCTCCAACGATGGCCACCGTCATCATCGCTGTTTCGCTCGCTTCGTAAAGCGGGAAGAGAGCTGCCACTAAATATACGCCCGCTGCAACCATCGTCGCGGCGTGAATGAGCGCCGATACAGGCGTCGGACCTTCCATCGCATCAGGAAGCCACGTATGAAGAGGAAATTGACCCGATTTTCCGATCGCACCAACGAAAATCAAAATCGCGCTCAGCGTTAACAAAGAAGAAGAAACATCTCCGTTTGCCACCGCTGTAAAAATTTCATCATATTCGAAACTGCCGACTTGCCAAAACAGCAAAATCATGCCGATCAATAAGCCGACATCGCCGATGCGCGTCATAATAAACGCCTTTTTCGCAGCTGCTTTCGCTTCCTCTTTATAGAAATAGAAACCGATTAGTAAAAACGAACCGAGACCGACCAATTCCCAGAAGATATACGTTTGCAGCAAGTTTGGCGATAAAACGAGACCAAGCATCGCAAACGTAAACAGCCCTAAATACGCATAAAAAACTGGAAAACGCTCATCTCCATGCATATACCCTTTTGAATACATATGTACGAGAAAGCTTACGAGCGAAACGATGAGAAGCATGAGCGCATTGAGCGCACTCACTTCAAATCCCGCCGTGAGCTTCATCGTCCCGATCGTCAGCCAAACATATTCCGCTTTGTACGTCGGCATCGTCAACCGCTCATTTAGAACGAAAAGAGAGCCGACAAAAGAGGCAAACGTCAACAACATGCCAACATAAGCGCTCCGTTCTTTCAGCTGCTTCCCAACAACGAGCAAAAGCAAAAACGAAATAAGCGGAAAAAGCGGTATGAGCCATGCATTTTCCATCATCGTTTCATCATCCCCTTTTATCTTAAACAGACAGTTTGCCGATCTATGTAGACCCCTTTTTTGACCGTGCTTTTCATCCCTCTTTTAATGCTTCATGGAATCAACTTCATCGATATGAATCGTTTTGCGATTGCGATAGAGCGCCATTAAAATCGCTAATCCGACAGCCGCTTCTGCCGCAGCAACCGTAATCGTAAATAATGCAAACACTTGTCCCGTAATCCCCGGATTGACCCCATATTTGCTAAAAGCGACTAAATTAATGTTCACCGCATTTAACATCAATTCAATGCAAATCAAAACGATGACGGTATTTCGTTTCGTTAATGCGCCGTATAGACCGATGCAAAAAAGCATAAGAGCTAAAACGAGATAGGCGGATAATGGAACAGAACTCATTTTTCTCCCGCCTCCTTATCGTCTTTTTTCGCTAAAATGATGGCGCCAACTAAAGCGACAAGCAATAAAACCGATGTCAATTCAAACGGAATGACGTAGTTTGTATACAAGGCGACACCGATTTGCTCCGTATTTTTCTCATGCAGCGCGGCCGCTTCTTCTCCAAAATCGAGATGGCGAATGCCAACATAAACGGCGGCACCGAAGGCGAGCGTTGCCAGAAGCGCAAGCGCTTTGCGCAGCGGGCTGCCCGTCGATTGTCCATCGTCTTGATGGCGCGTGAGCATAATGCCAAACAGCATGATGATCGTAATCGCTCCCGAATAAATGAGCACTTGAACAGCGGCGATGAATTCGGCAGATAATAACACGTACACCCCCGCAATGCTGACAAACGTAAAAACAAGCGCGACGACCATATGCACGACTTTCGTCAAATTGAGCATAAAAATTCCGCCAGCAAGAGCGACGAGAGCTAAAGCAAGAAAGGCAATGTATTCTCCACTCATGGCTTATTCTCCCTTCGCACATTCGTATCGTTTTCATCGAGCCATGCCAAGTCTTTAAATAGCTCATCGCGGCTATATGCGGCCAGCTCAAAGTTATTCGTCATGACGATCGCTTCCGTCGGACAAACTTCCGTGCATAAGTCGCATAAAATGCAAATTTCAAAGTTAATGTCGTACGTATCAATAATTTTTCCTTTTTTCGTCGGATCTGGATGCTTTTTCCCGGTCAACTGAATACAGTCCGTCGGACAAATATTGGCGCATTGATTGCAAACGATGCATTTTTCGGGATAAAACTTTTGAATGCCGCGAAAACGATCCGGCAGCGGAAGCGGTTCATTCGGGTAATCATACGTTACTTTTTCTTTCGTCAAGTTCTTAAGCGTATATTTTAATCCCTTTACTAAACCGAGCATTTCTGCCCACCACCTTTAATGTTCTAGAAAAATAGTTGCTTCACAAGCGCAGTAATGAAAATGTTCGCTAAAGCGACAGGAAATAACACTTTCCAGCCAAATTCCATCAATTGATCAGCCCGCAAACGCGGAAACGTAATTCGAAACCAAATAAGCAAAAAGACGACAAGGCTAAATTTTAACGCAAACCAAACCGCGCCCGGAATAAAGTCGAGAAACATAACCGGCTGCCAACCGCCTAAAAAGAGCACGGTCGTCAATGTAGCCATCGCAAAAAAGTATACGTATTCCGCAAGCATAAAAAACGCCCAGCGAAACCCTGAATACTCAACGTGAAAGCCGGCAACAAGCTCTGATTCCGCCTCTGGCAAGTCAAACGGCGTTCGATTTAATTCCGCAACAGACGCGATCAAAAAGACGAGAAAACCGATTGGTTGCACAAAAATATACCAAACATCTTTTTGCGCTTCAACGATGTCATTTAAATTGAGACTGCCTGTGAGCAAAATCACCCCAAGCACCGACATCACAAGCGGAATTTCATACGAAATCATTTGCGCCGCCGCACGCATTCCGCCTAAAAGCGCATATTTGTTATTGGATGCCCATGCGCCTGTCACAACCCCGACCGTTGTCAAGCCTGATACAGCAATGTAATAAAGCAGGCCGACGCCGATATCCGCAAACTGCAACGCATCGGTAAACGGCAATGTCGCAAGCACCATAAAGGCGGGAGCAAACGCAATGACAGGCGCTAATATGAAGAGCGGTTTATCCGCAGCTTTTGGAATGGTATCTTCTTTTAACAGCAGTTTTAATACGTCTGCAACCGTCTGCAAAAGCCCCCAACGCCCTCCGACTTGATTCGGGCCGTAGCGCCCTTGCATAAAGCCCATCACTTTTCGCTCTGCTAAAATGCCGTAGGTAACGAACCCTAACACGACAAGAAGCAAACCGACGCCGAGCGCAAAGAAAATGGCAACATTCGTCCAGCTAGGCGGCGAATGCAATAATTGTTCGATCATTATCCATCGACCTCCCCGAGCACGATATCAATCGCGCCAAGTATGGCAATTAAATTGGCGATATTTTCTCCTTTAAGCAACTTTGGAAGAATTTGAAGATTATAGAAAGACGGTCGACGGAACTTTAAGCGGTACGGCTCTTTTTTTCCATCGCTTGCGATATAACAGCCGATCTCACCGCGCGGCGATTCGATGCGGACGTAGGCCTCTCCCGGTGGCGCTTTAATAATGCGCGGCACTTTCGCCATAATCTCCCCGTCTTTTGGAAATTGCTCACATGCTTGCTCGATAATTTTTAGCGATTCTTCAATTTCAGCGAGACGGCATTCATAACGAGCAAAACAATCGCCTTCTTCACGCACAGGAATGTCAAAATCGAAGCGGTCATAAATGGAGTACGGTTCGTTTTTGCGCAAATCCCATTTAACACCTGTGCAGCGAAGATTGACGCCGCTTAATGAATAAGCGATCGCCTCTTCTTTCGTATACTTCCCGACGCCGATGACGCGCTGACGGAAAATTTCGTTTCCTGTCACCAATTCGTGGTACCCTTCTAACTGTTTGCGCATATATGGAACAAACTGTTTCACTTTTTCAATCCAGCCGTCTGGCGCATCCCATTTAACGCCGCCAACGCGCATATAGTTAAACGTTAAACGCGCCCCTGATAGCTCATTTAATAGATTAATAATCATTTCTCGTTCGCGGAACGCATACAAAAACGGGCTGACGGCTCCGATGTCCAACAAATAGGTCCCCCACCAAACAAGGTGGCTCGCAATTCTCCCAAGTTCCATCGCTAACACGCGCAAATATTCAGCGCGTTCAGGAACTTCAATGCCCATCATCGTTTCGACCGCGTGACAGATGACATAGTTGTTCGTCATCGCTGATAAATAATCCATGCGGTCGGTATACGGAATGATTTGCGTATACTGCAAATTTTCCGCGATTTTTTCTGTCCCGCGATGAAGATAGCCAATGACAGGTGTCGCTTCTTTAATGATTTCCCCATCGATTTTTAACACAAGGCGGAAAACGCCGTGTGTACTCGGGTGCTGTGGTCCGACATTTAAAAGCATTTCTTCTGTTCTAAGCACGCGCGCTATACCCCCATATCATACGGTTCATAATCTTTTCGAAGCGGATAACCGACCCAATTCTCCCCTAAAAAGATGCGAATTAAATTCGGATGCCCTTTGAAGCGAATGCCGAGCAAATCATACGCTTCGCATTCTGGCCAGTTCGCTCCCGGCCAAAGCGGAACGAGCGAATCAATGACCGGATCATCGCGGTCAATCTTGACTTTTAATGCAACCGATTGATTGTTTTTGTACGAATATAAGTGAACGTACACTTCCATATGCGTTTGAAAATCGGTTCCGTGCAATTCCGATAAATAATCAAATCCTAATTGCTCATTATATTTGAGGAATTGAGCAACTTTGTAGTATGTATCTTTTTTGGCAACCAACGTCGGAACATCTTTCGACAACTTATTGATGTAAGCGTTTTCTAACACATCTTTTCCTAAGTGCTCTTCAATTACTTTGACGTATTTATCGAGATATGGCTGATTTGGCGATGGTTTTTCGTCTTTGACCTCTTCAGCTCCGTCCGCTGCTTTTGTCGTCTTTGCTTTCGCCAATGCCGCTGCTTTGGCCTTCGCTGCCGCGGCTGCCTTCTTCTTCGCGAGCTCCTCTTCGCTTAATTCTCCGTTTGATTCTTGCGCTTTTTGCTTCGCTAACGCCGCCGCTTTGGCTTTCGCTGCTGCGGCTGCTTTCTTCTTCGCGAGCTCCTCTTCGCTTAACTCTCCGTTTGATTCTTGCGCTTTTTGCTTCGCTAACGCCGCTGCTTTGGCCTTCGCTGCTGCGGCTGCTTTCTTCTTCGCGAGCTCCTCTTCGCTTAACTCTCCGTTTGATTCTTGTGCTTTTTGCTTCGCTAACGCCGCTGCTTTGGCCTTCGCTGCTGCGGCTGCTTTCTTCTTCGCGAGCGCAAGTTCATCCTCATCATTATGGGCCTCGAGCGATTGCTCAGCTTGTTCCGCTGCTTTTTTCGCCGCTAATCGTTCCTTGGCCAACTGTTTGGCTCGCTCGGCTGCTTCCTTTTTCAGCTGCTGTAAATCTTTTTCGTCGCTCACTTACAGCACCTTCTTTCCTGTTTTTGCTTCATAGCGAATTTTTTCTTTCAGCTTATTAATTCCGTAAATCAACGCAGCTGGATTCGGCGGACAGCCAGGGATATATACATCAACAGGAACGATTTGATCGACTCCTTTCACAACGCAATACGATTTCACATAAGGGCCTCCGGCGGTTGCGCATGACCCCATCGCAATGACCCATTTTGGCTCTGGCATTTGATCGTACAAGCGACGAACAATCGGCGCCATCTTTTTCGTAACCGTTCCCGAAACAATCATTACATCGGATTGACGAGGCGATGTACGGAAAAACGAACCAAATCGGTCTAAATCATAGTGCGAAGAGCCGACCCCCATCATTTCAATCGCGCAACAGGCAAGTCCAAACGTAAGCGGCCATAATGAATTGCTTCGCGCCCACGCCTTTAGCTGTTCAAGCGTTGTTAAAAAGACATTGCGGCGCATTTCTTCCATCTCTTGATCTGGGATATTGAGCAGTTTTACATCCATTTTAACACCTTCTTCTTCCACGCATACACAAGCCCGATGAGCAGCATCACAACAAAAATCAACATCTCAATGAGCGCAAACGCCCCCAGTTTGTCATAGGCTACTGCCCAAGGATACAAAAAGACCGTTTCCACATCAAAAATGACAAACAGCAATGCGAAAATATAATAGCGGATATTGAACTGCACACGCGAATCATGAAACGGTTCAATTCCACTTTCGTATGTCGTTTGTTTTGCCGCATTTGGTGCGTGCGGGCGCAAAAATCTTCCTGCTGTCAACGCAACAACTGGAAGCAACACACCTAAACATAGAAAAACGAAGACGATGAGATAGTTGTTCAAATAAACATTCAGCAAAGCTCCATCCGCCCCCTTTGTGCCTTTATACAAATTTTTCGAAATGGTCATATTATTACGACTTGTAACCGATAACATTATAACATTTATTACAATGCGTGTCGACAAAAGCCGTTCCAAAATTAAGCAAATCATAAACGCAACGCTTCGCACAAGCGCGGTCTCTGCATACGATGATGCACAAAATAAAAAACCTTAGAGGGATAACCCCTCTAAGGTTATTCGTTAAAACTTTCGTTGAGCGACATTTAAACGGTTAATCGCTCGACGCAACGCCAATTCAGCGCGCTTGAAGTCGATATCGTCTTGTTTGGCTTGCAGGCGTCGTTCCGCACGCTCTTTCGCTGCTTTTGCACGAGCAACGTCAATATCTTCAGCACGTTCTGCCGCTTGTGCCAAAATCGTCACTCGATCAGGGCGGACTTCAAGAAAGCCGCCGCTCACAGCGATCAACTCTGTTTCGTTCCCCTTTTTCAAGCGAACCGCACCGATTTCAAGCGGAGCCACCATCGGGATATGTCCTGGTAACACCCCGAGTTCACCGCTTTTTGCCTTGGCGCTTACCATTTCCACGTCCGCTTCGTACACTGGGCCATCGGGAGTTACTACACTGACTTTAATCGTCTTCATCAAAAATCCTCCTAGGTCCCTTTATTAAACTTCTACACCCATCTTCTTCGCTTTTTCCACGACTTCTTCAATGCGTCCAACTAAGCGGAAAGCCTCTTCTGGAAGATGGTCGTATTTTCCTTCAAGAATTTCTTTAAAGCCGCGAACCGTTTCTTTGATTGGTACGTAAGATCCTGGTTGACCTGTAAATTGCTCAGCGACGTGGAAGTTTTGTGATAAGAAGAACTGAATGCGACGAGCGCGGTGAACGATTAACTTATCTTCTTCAGAAAGTTCATCCATACCGAGAATTGCGATGATATCTTGCAATTCTTTGTAGCGTTGCAATGTTTGTTGAACTTTACGTGCCACTTGATAGTGCTCTTCACCAACAATTTCAGGTGACAATGCACGAGAAGTTGATGCGAGCGGGTCTACCGCAGGATAAATACCCATTTCTGCTAATTTACGCTCTAAGTTTGTTGTTGCGTCTAAGTGTGCGAACGTTGTCGCTGGAGCTGGGTCTGTATAGTCGTCCGCCGGTACGTAAATCGCTTGGATCGATGTGATCGAACCATTCGCTGTTGATGTAATCCGCTCTTGCAATTGACCCATCTCTGTCGCAAGTGTAGGCTGATAACCTACCGCTGATGGCATGCGTCCTAGCAACGCTGAAACCTCAGAACCTGCTTGCGTGAAGCGGAAGATGTTGTCAATGAAGAGCAATACGTCTTGTCCTTGTTCATCGCGGAAGTATTCCGCCATTGTTAATCCTGTTAACGCTACGCGCATACGCGCACCAGGCGGCTCGTTCATTTGTCCGAATACCATCGCTGTTTTGCTAATAACGCCAGAGTCTTTCATTTCATGGTAAAGGTCGTTACCTTCACGCGTGCGTTCACCAACGCCGGCGAATACAGAAATACCGCCGTGCTCTTGTGCGATGTTGTTAATCAATTCTTGAATTAAAACCGTTTTTCCTACGCCCGCACCACCGAATAGACCGATTTTTCCACCTTTAATGTACGGTGCAAGCAAGTCAACGACTTTAATTCCTGTTTCTAAAATTTCAACTTGAGTAGAAAGTTGTTCAAATTTTGGCGCTGGACGATGGATCGAATCACGACGAGCATCAGCTGGAATTTCTTCACCTAAGTCGATTGGTTCGCCTAATACGTTGAATACACGTCCAAGCGTCACTTCGCCAACAGGAACCGAAATTGGCGCGCCTGTGTCGATGACTTCCATTCCGCGAACTAAACCGTCTGTAGAAGACATCGCAATTGTACGAACCGTATCGTCACCGAGGTGAAGGGCTACTTCTAATGTTAAGTCGATATCGACTTCTTTTTCGTTCCGCGCTTTATGTTTAACTTTAAGGGCGTTGTAAATCGCTGGTAGGTGTCCGTTCTCGAACTTCACGTCTACAACAGGACCCATCACTTGAATAACGCGTCCTTTTGCCATCGTTTTCCCTCCTAACTTGCTACTAGACCATTATTGCAATGCATTCGCTCCGGCCACAATCTCTGTAATTTCTTGCGTAATTGCTGCTTGACGGGCACGGTTATAAGAAAGTGTAAGCGTACGAATGAGCTCTTTCGCGTTATCTGTCGCGTTTTTCATCGCCGTCATGCGTGCCGCATGCTCGCTCGCTTTCGCATCTAATAACGCTCCGTAAATTAAACTTTCTGCGTATTGCGGCAATAGCACTTCTAAAATTTCTTCTTGAGACGGCTCAAATTCATACATCGTCAATTTTTTGTCTGACACTAAATCGGTAAGCGGCAATAATTTCTTTTTCGTCACATCTTGCTGAATCGCGTTGACGAAATGATTATAAAACATATACAATTCATCGAACGTTCCATCGGCGAACATGTTCACCGTCTGATTTGCAATCTCTTTAATATCAGCAAAAGATGGCTGATCAGGCAATCCGGTAATGCTTAAAACAACCGGAATGTTACGGCGCTTAAAAAAGTTTAAGCCGACGCGGCCAATCGCAATGATCGCATATTCATCCGTTGAACGATGACGCTCTTGAATCGTTTGATAAACGGCGCGAAGAATGTTGCTGTTGTAAGCGCCTGCTAAGCCGCGATCCGATGTAATGACTAAATATCCTGTCTTTTTCACAGGACGCTTGATGAGCATCGGATGGCTCGCATCATTGCTGCCAAGCGCTACGCTCACAACGACGTCTTGAATTTTTTCCATGTATGGCGCAAACGATCTCGCATTATGTTCGGCGCGATTTAACTTTGAAGCCGAAACCATTTCCATCGCCTTTGTAATTTGGCTCGTCTTTTTTGTCGTATTGATTCGCGTTTTAATGTCGCGTAATGATGCTCCCAAAGGTTTCACCACCTTTTGCGCTCAATCTTTTAGGAAGGAGGCACGGAACAGATGAGCTTCACCTGTTCCGTTTGCCACCTGAACCATTATTCAGATACTACAAACGTCTTTTTAAACTCTTTAATCGCGTTGTTGAAATCTTCTTCGTTTGGAAGATCGCCTGTTGTACGAATGTGTTCCATTAAATGTTGACCGTTTTTGTCTAACCATGCATAGAATTCTTTTTCAAAGCGGCGAATGTCTTCTACTGGAATATCGTCTAAGAAGCCGCGCGTTAACGCATAAATGATCGCCACTTGCTTTTCGACTGGAATCGGCTCATGCAAACCTTGTTTTAATACTTCAACCGTGCGAGCACCGCGCGCAAGTTTTGCTTGTGTCGCTTTATCAAGGTCAGAACCGAATTGAGCGAACGCTTCAAGTTCGCGATACGCTGCCAAGTCGAGACGAAGCGTACCAGCAACTTTTTTCATCGCTTTAATTTGCGCTGCACCACCGACGCGTGATACAGAAAGACCCGCGTTAATAGCCGGACGAACACCAGAGAAGAATAAGTCTGATTGCAAGAAAATTTGTCCGTCTGTAATCGAAATAACGTTTGTTGGAATGTAAGCAGAGATGTCGCCCGCTTGCGTTTCAACGAACGGCAATGCTGTTAAGGATCCGCCGCCTTTTGCATCGCTTAATTTTGCTGCACGCTCAAGTAAGCGAGAGTGCAAGTAGAAAACGTCACCCGGATATGCTTCACGGCCTGGTGGACGGCGTAACAATAGAGAAAGCTCGCGGTAAGCTGCCGCTTGTTTAGATAAGTCATCGTATACAACGAGGACGTGCTTTCCTTTATACATGAAGTATTCGCCCATCGCTACGCCCGCATATGGAGCTAAGAAGAGCAATGGAGCTGGTTGAGATGCAGATGCTGTTACGACGATTGTATAGTCTAACGCACCGTATTTGCGCAATGTTTCTACTACGTTACGAACCGTTGACTCTTTTTGACCGATCGCTACGTAAATACAAATCATGTTTTGATCTTTTTGGTTAATGATCGTGTCAATCGCAACAGACGTTTTACCTGTTTGACGGTCACCGATGATTAACTCACGCTGACCACGACCGATTGGTACAAGCGCGTCAATCGCTTTAATTCCTGTTTGTAGTGGCTCATGAACAGATTTACGGTCCATAACGCCAGGAGCTGGGCTTTCGACTGGACGAGTTTCTGTCGTTTCAATTGGGCCAAGTCCGTCAACTGGTTGACCTAACGGGTTGACAACACGTCCGATCAACGCTTCGCCGACAGGAACTTCCATGATGCGGCCTGTACGACGCACTTCGTCTCCTTCTTTAATGCCTGTATATGGTCCTAAAATAACGATACCGACGTTGTTTTCTTCAAGGTTAAGCGCCAATCCCATCACACCGTTGGCAAATTCAACAAGCTCCCCAGACATCACGTTGTCGAGGCCATGAGCACGAGCGATACCGTCACCGACTTGGATAACTGTACCGACATCGCTCACTTCGATTTCAGACTGATAGTTCTCAATTTGCTTTTTTATCAGCGCGCTAATTTCTTCAGCTTTGATGCTCATGCATTTCACCCCTATCTATAAATCTTAACGAGTTAATTGTCGCTGTAATCTCTCAAGTTTTCCGCTGACGCTGCCATCGTAAATGCGATTGCCGATGCGAAGTTTGACGCCACCGATTAAACTTGGATCAATGATATTTTCAAGGCGAAGCGTCGCTTTGCCGATTTTCTTCGCAAACACTTCTGAAAGGGCTTGCTTCTCATCCTCTGTTAACGGGCGAACGGAATAAACAGTTGCTTCTGCCACTCCGCGCGCTTCATTCGCTAATGCGACAAACTCGTCTGCCAATTCCGTCACAATATCGAGACGATGACGGTCAAGCAGCAACATGAGCGTATTTTGCAACGGAACCGAAACATCCGCAAATACTTCTTTTAACAACGCTTTCTTTTTTGCAACCGCTAACTTTGGATGATCTAAAAGAGAAAGGAACTCTCCATTTTCAGCAAAAACTTGTTTGATTGTGCGAAGTTCTGCTTCTAACTGATCAAGGAGCTGCTGTTCTTTTGCGATTTCAAAAAGAGCCGACGCATATCGTTTTGCTACGATTTGTTTATTCATCGGCCTTCTCCTACCTCTTGAATATACTCACTGATCAGCTTCGCTTGATCTTGTTCGCTTAATTCTTTTTCAATGACTTTCGATGCAATTAATACAGATAAAGATGCCACTTGCTGACGCAAAGCTGCCATCGCTTGCTCTTTTTCTTGTTCGATTTCTTTTTTCGCCGCTTCTTTTAAGCGCTCCGCTTCAGCGCGAGCCGCTTGAATGATTTGCTCTTTTTGCTCTTCCCCAAGCTTGCGTGCTTCTTCAATTAATGCTTGCGCTTCTTGACGGGATTTTTTCATCAATTCGCGTTGCTCTTCTGCGAGCTTTTTCGCTTCTTGATGATGCTTCTCCGCTTGCTCGATTTCATTTGCAATATGCTCTTCGCGTTGCTTCATGATGCCCATTAACGGACCAAACGCATACTTGCGGAGCAACAGCATTAACAATAAGAACATGATTAATTGGAATAGAATATCGCCGCCGTTGAATCCGTGTCCAGCAGCGCCCAATACGAACATGTTTACCACCGCGCGTTTCACTCCCTTCAAAAATCGCTCGCAAGGCTATGTACCTCTTGAACGTTTGTGCACGAACATAAAGGAATGGCGAAGGTTCTCATGGAATGATCTTCGCCATTGTTGAACGATTTTCGTTTCAATATGCAGTTAGCCACCCGCGATAAGCGAGCGCTCGCTCTTTGGTTTATCGGCCTTGAACCATGAATGCGATAACAACCGCGATGATCGGAATCGCTTCGACTAACGCTACCCCGATAAACATTGTTGTTTGCAACATTCCGCGCGCCTCTGGTTGGCGTGCGATTCCCTCTACTGTACGAGATACGATTAAACCGTTACCAATACCTGCACCAAGTGCAGCTAAACCAATTGCAATTGCAGCTGCTAATACACCCATTGAAAAGTCCTCCTTCAAAAATTTTTTTTATAGAAATGAAAAGGTTATATGAAATTAATGGTCATGACTCACTTTGTGCGCCATATAAACCATTGTTAACATCGTGAAAATAAACGCTTGGATAGCGCCGACGAAAATACTGAATCCTTGCCATGCGATCGTCGGAATGATCGCGGCAATGGTTCCGCCGACCCCTGTCGCTAAACTTCCAGCGAGCAACGCCAATAAAATTTCTCCCGCAAAAATGTTTCCGTAAAGACGCAGACCAAGCGTCAACGTATTGGCAAACTCCTCAATGATTTTAAGCGGGAATAAAAACCACATTGGAGTAACGAAACCTTTAGCATAATGGCCAAATCCATGTAGCTTGATGCCATAATAATGGGATAGTGCTACGACCATTGTCGCCAGCGTTAGCGTGACAACCGGATCAGCTGTCGGCGACTTCCACCATAACTTTCCGTCAATGACAACGGAAAATGGAAGACCTAACATATTGGCAACAAAGATGTACATGATGAGCGTCATTCCAAGAACGTGGAAACGTCCGCCCGTCTTCCAGTCCATGTTGCTTTTAATGATATTTTTGACGAAATCCATGACCCACTCAAGGAAGTTTTGCATTCCTGTCGGCTTCATCGCCAAATTGCGCGTCGCTAAAACCGCAATGACGAAGACGATGACGGATGTAACCGTAATCATTAACACGTTGGCTAAGTTGAATGTTAGGCCGAAAATTTCATACAAAGGAGCTTCGTGATGCACCTATACTCACCTCTCTTCCCCTTGACGCATTTTTTGCAAAAGAAAATCTATTATAATGACAATGTAGGATGTCATTAATCCCAAAACAACCAAACCAATCGAAAAGTGTTGAGGCCATTCCATCGCCACGAAAACCGCCAAGGCTGCGGCTGCCATTCGCGAAATCATGCCGAGCGAACGCACCTTCTTCCCTTCCGCGACCGCCTGCCCGAACCGTTCCACTTTCCGCACCATCGTCCATAAATTATAAAAGCTGATTGCTGTGCCGAGAAAAAGGCTTAGAAACGCTTGAGGATACGGTGTAAATCCCCATCCTAAAGCATAAAGCGCTAACAAATAAAATATGTATTTCCTTTGTCGTTGAAAATGCTCATGAAGCTCTTTCATTTTTCATCTCCTGAAAAAAATGAACGAATGAGGCGCAACATCGCATAAATGCCTGCTGCCAATCCGACAAGCAAACCGATAATTAAAAAAAGCGGTTCGGTATCCCATTTTTCGTCAAGAAAACGACCGCCAAATATGCCCACTAACACAGAGCCGACTAGCTGGGAAGAAATGGCCGTCATTAACCCCATGGCTCGGAACGGATGGCGCTCATTGGATCGCATATAAAAAAGCCTCACTTTAAAAATTCAGAATTTGCGAACTATTACGTATTTTCAAAAACCTTATCATTGTCCCTTTGTAAGCATACAATAGTCAAAACTTCGTGTCAATGAGTTTCCCCACAAAAAAGTAAGGGATTGACAAAAATTTTAAATGGAAAAACAGGGACGCCAAACGCATCCCTGATTTATGGCTGAAACGGTGCTGGCGGCGTCGCTGTTTGCTTGAAGTAATAGCGAATCGCCTCAACGATTCGTTTCGATGCAAAACCGTCTCCATAAGGGTTAGACGCTTTTGCCATTTTTTCGTATTCTTCTTGATCTGTCAACAGCTGGTTCGCTAGACGGTAAATCGTTTCTTCCTCTGTGCCCGCAAGCTTTAACGTTCCCGCTTCAATTCCCTCTGGACGCTCCGTCGTGTCGCGCAACACGAGGACAGGAACGCCGAGCGATGGTGCTTCTTCTTGCACTCCGCCTGAGTCGGTTAAAATCAGATAGGCGCGTGCCGCAAAGTTATGGAAATCGATGACGTCAAGCGGCTCGATTAAATGAATGCGCGGATCATTTCCTAATATTTCTGACGCTAGTTCACGAACAACGGGATTTAAATGAACAGGGTAAACGACTTGAATGTCATCGTGTTCATTGACTAACCGTTTGACCGCCCGAAACATATTGCGCATCGGTTCACCAAGATTTTCACGGCGATGAGCCGTCAGTAAAATTAAGCGATCTTCGCCAATTTTCTCAAGAATCGGGTGCGTATATTCATCACGAACGGTCGTCTTTAACGCATCAATCGCCGTATTTCCTGTAATAAAAATCGATTCTGGCTGTTTGTTTTCCGCCTTCAAGTTTTCCGCCGCTTTCGTCGTTGGGGCAAAATGCAAATCCGCTAATACGCCCGTCAGTTGTCGATTCATTTCTTCAGGAAACGGTGAATACTTATTCCATGTCCGCAACCCTGCTTCGACATGTCCAACGACAATTTGGTTATAAAACGCAGCGAGGCTGGCGACAAAAGTCGTCGTCGTGTCGCCATGAACGAGAACGATATCTGGGCGTTCTTTTTTCATGACTTCATCAAGCCCAACAAGCCCGCGCGTCGTGACATCGACCAGCGTTTGTCGTTCTTTCATAATGTTTAAATCATAATCGGGCTGAATATTGAAAATGTCGAGCACTTGATCAAGCATTTGCCGGTGTTGCGCCGTCACTGCCACAATGGATTGAAACTGCTCTGGATCTTTTTTCAATTCCAGCACGAGCGGCGCCATTTTAATCGCTTCAGGACGCGTTCCGAAAATGGTCATCACTTTAATTTTTTTCATGTTTCTCACCTTACTTTGTTCCAAATAAGCGGTCGCCCGCATCGCCAAGCCCTGGAACGATATAGCCGTGATCGTTTAATTTCTCGTCTAAAGCGGCGATGTAAATATCAACATCTGGATGCGCTTTTTGCACCGCTTCAACCCCTTCAGGCGCCGCGATGAGGCACATAAATTTAATGCTTTTCGCTCCGCGTTTTTTCAATGAGTTGATAGCCTCAACAGCAGAGCCCCCTGTCGCTAACATTGGGTCGACGACAATAAAGTCGCGCTCCTCAACGTCCGTTGGCAATTTGACGTAATATTCAACTGGTTTTAATGTTTCTGGATCGCGATACAAGCCGATATGGCCGACTTTTGCTGCTGGAATGAGCTTTAAAATTCCATCTACCATGCCGATGCCTGCGCGCAAAATCGGGATGATGCCAAGCTTTTTGCCTGCGATGATTTTTGATTTTGCTCTGCTGACAGGCGTTTCAATTTCAACTTCTACCAGCGGAAGATCGCGTGTGATTTCAAACGCCATCAATGTCGCGACTTCTTCGACAAGCTCACGAAATTCCTTCGTCCCTGTGTTTTTGTCGCGAATGTATGTAAGTTTATGCTGAATAAGTGGATGATCAAACACGTACACCTTACCCATAGATTTCGCCCCTTTTTTACAAATATACACTCCCGTAAATTTTACATAAAAACGATTCGTTGTTCAATAAACGACCGATATGTTCAAAAATGTTCAGAAAAAAAGAGTTGCCTCTCAATCGAGACAACTCTAAAAGTCTACGCATAAAGCGGGAATTTTTCCGTTAACGCCGCGACGCGACGACGCGCTTCTTCTAATTTCTCTTCGTTGTCGATATTTTTTAACGCAAGGGAAATAATGCTCGCAATTTCGTCCATTTCTTCTAAGCCAAAGCCACGGCTTGTAACTGCCGCCGTCCCGATGCGAATGCCGCTTGTGACAAACGGGCTTTCCGGATCATATGGAATCGTGTTTTTGTTGACGGTAATTCCGATATCATCCAACACTTTTTCGGCAACTTTTCCCGTTAGCTGAAGCGAGCGTAAATCGACGAGTAAAAGGTGATTGTCCGTGCCGCCGGAAACGAGCGTAAACCCTTCGTTCATGAGCGCTTCCGCAAGGCGTTTGGCATTGTTGACAACGTTTTGGGCATACGTTTTAAAGCTGTCTTGCAATGCTTCCCCTAACGCAACCGCTTTTGCGGCAATGACGTGCATCAGCGGACCGCCCTGAATACCAGGGAAAATCGCTTTATCGATTTGCTTAGCGAATTCTTCTTTACATAAAATCATGCCACCGCGCGGACCGCGCAACGTTTTATGCGTCGTCGTTGTGACGAAATGAGCATACGGTACAGGATTTGGATGAAGGCCTGCCGCAACAAGACCGGCAATGTGCGCCATATCGACCATTAAATAAGCACCGACTTCATCCGCAATTTCACGAAAACGTTTAAAATCAATAATGCGCGGATATGCGCTTGCACCAGCAACAATAAGCTTCGGTTTATGTTTACGCGCTTTTTCAAGCACGTCATCATAGTTAATGAGGTGCGTTTCCGGATCGACGCCATACTCAACAAAGTTGTATTGAATTCCGCTAAAGTTGACTGGGCTTCCGTGCGTCAAATGACCACCGTGAGATAAATTCATGCCAAGCACCGTGTCACCATGCTCTAATACGGTAAAATAAACCGCCATGTTGGCTTGTGCGCCTGAATGCGGCTGTACATTGGCGTGTTCAGCACCAAAAAGTTGTTTGGCGCGCTCACGGGCGAGCTCTTCAACAACATCGACATATTCACAACCGCCGTAATAACGTCTGCCAGGGTATCCTTCTGCGTATTTGTTCGTTAATACCGAACCTTGAGCTTCCATGACCGCTTCGCTGACAAAGTTTTCAGAAGCGATCAATTCGATTTTGGATTGTTGTCTTTTCAGTTCATCTTGAATGGCTTGAAATACTTGCGGATCTTGCTGTGACAAGCGAACCATCACAAATCCCCCTCCAATTCTGAATATTCTTTTTTATCTTAACATATTTTCGAATGAAAAAGTGAACAAATTTAACCGCTCGAGCATGATACGTTCGCTTTTTCTTGAGAATAGACAGCTCGCTCGCCACCGATTAATTTCGGACGCGTTTTCGCCAATGTGACATGAGCGTGGCCGATTTGTCTGAGCGATGTGCGCACAGGCACCGCAACATGCTTTAAATGCATGCCGATCAGCGTGTCCCCAATATCGATTCCAGCATCTGCGCGGATAAATTCAACAACAACAGGATCTTCTAGTTGCGAATACGCATAAGCGGCCATTGCTCCTCCTGCTGAACGGACAGGAATAACGGTCACAATTTCGAGCTGTTTTTCGATCGCTGTTTTTTTCTCGACGACTAAGGCGCGGTTTAAGTGTTCACAACATTGAAACGCCAATTGCACCCCTGTTTCGTCACGCCATTTTTTCAACTCATCAAAAAGCATGGCGGCGACTTCCATCGTCCCCGCTGTCCCGATTTTTTCACCGATGACCTCGCTTGTGCTGCACCCGATCACAACAATATGCTCAGAAGAAAGCGGAACTTGCGCTCGAAATTCTGTTAAAATCGTTTGCCACTGCTTGCGCCATTCTTCGATGTGAGGCACGAAACTCCCACCTTTTATTGTTTATTTTCGTATTCAGCAATTTTCTTTAAACGATTTTCGTGGCGGCCGCCTTCATATTCTGTTGTCAACCATACTTTCGCAATTTCGCGAGCTAATCCAGGCCCAATGACGCGCTCTCCCATCGCTAAGACGTTGCTGTCGTTATGCTCACGTGTTGCTCTTGCGCTAAAGACGTCATGGACAAGCGCACAGCGAACCCCTTTTACTTTATTCGCCGCGATGCTCATGCCAATTCCTGTTCCGCAAATTAAAATACCGCGATCGACTTCGCCTTTGGCTACTTTTTCGGCCACAGGAATTGCATAGTCCGGATAATCGACCGATGTTTCACACTCGCATCCTAAATCGATATATTCAATTCCCATTTCATCCATTAGTTTTTTGATTTCTTCGCGAATGCGAATTCCGCCATGGTCGGAAGCAATTGCTACTTTCATCGAAATCTCCTCCTCAGCATTTAAAATTAAGGACAAAAATAAGAAAAAACCATCTCTTTTTTCATTTTAAATCATAAGAGACGGTCTTTTCATTCTTTTATTATTTATTTTATCTTTTGTTTTATAATTTATAAGGTAAAGCGCTCAATCGTACGTTTTAGTTTTTCTGCTTGTTCTCCAAGCTCAAGCGCTAATTCCCGCATACTTTCGATGACTGTGGTTTGCTCTTGCGTCGCAGCGGTTACTTCTTCCGCTCCTGCGGATGTTTCTTGCGCAATGGCAGCGACTTCTTGCGATTGAATTGATGTTTCTTGAACGTGCTTCATTTGTTGCTCAACTAATTGCGCGATTTGTTTCACGGCTTCCGCTACTTCGTGAATCGATTTGCTCATTTCAGAAATGGCGGCGTTTGTTTCATTTCCTTTTTGCGCTTCTTCATTCGCCGCTTTTACTTGTTCAGTAATTTGAGCGACAACATTGCCAACTTCGGTTTGAATGCTTTGAATGAGCTCCGAAATGCCTTGGACGGCTTTTGCGCTCTCATCTGCTAGTTTGCGCACTTCTTCAGCGACCACCGCAAATCCTTTTCCGTGCTCACCTGCGCGCGCCGCTTCAATTGATGCATTGAGGGCAAGCAAGTTCGTTTGTCCCGCAATATCGCCGACAAGAGAAATAATTTTTTCAACTTCTTTTGCATGATCTTCTAAGTGACGAACGACGCGCAAAGAAGCTTCGTTATTTTGCGCTAGCCGTTGAATGCCACCGATTAATGAATCGATAATTTTTCGACTTTCATCAAGGATCGTCACCATTTCTTGCGATAACTTTTCTGATTGGATCGCCTTTTGCTGCACTTCGTTCGCAATGTTTAGCACATCATCGACCGCTTCTGCAGTCGTTTGCATCGAAACAGCGGAGTTATCTGCGCCTTTTGAAATTTCTTCAATCGTCTTCGCAATATTTTCCGCTTGCTCTGCCGCTAAGCTAGACACTCTCGTCATCTCAACCACTTTTTCGTTCGTATGTACAAAGTTTTCATGAATGTTGCGCACCATTTCACGCAAACTGCGCAACATGTCGTTAAACGCAAGCGCTAACGAACGAATTTCATCATCTGAAGATGGGATCGGAACATCCTCGTTAATTTGTCCATTTGCTGCTTTGATCGCTGCTTGTTCTAATGATAGAAGCGGCTTCGTAATCAAAATCGCTGCAAAATAAGCAAGTACTCCTGACCAAAAAATGCCGAGAAGCAACGTTATAATAATAAATAATTCTTTGTTGATATGTAACCATTCATTAATATAATCATATAAAACATAAATAAAGAATGCGCTTGTCGAATACGTAATGATTGCTAAAACGGTTGTAAATACAGCTAATTTACGCTGCAAGCTAAATTTATACTTTTTTCTCTCTCCCATGATTCTCCCCCTACCCATCAAAATCACTATAGCTTCTTAGTTAGTTCAATAATGGCATTTTCTAGCTCGTCTCGCGTTTGACGATAAACATCGACGGAACCGCCAAACGGATCAAGGACATCCTCCGCTTCCCCTGTGATAAATTCTTTAAGTGTAAACGTTTTCTCTGCCGCTTCAGGAAAACGATCAATAATATGTTGCTTATGACCACTGGTCATCGTTAACACATACGTTGCCCAATCAATTTGTTCTTTTGTTAACAACGATGAGCGATGCTGTAATTCAATTCCTTTTTCCGCAAGCACTGCTTTCGCATGAGCGGATGCATCGCCACCATCGATCGCAAAAATTCCCGCCGATTTTACTTCCACGTGCGGCAAGTTTTTATGTCTCAATAACGCTTCTGCCATTGGACTACGACATGTGTTTCCTGTACAAACAAATAAAATATTCGTCTTTGTCACCGACATATGTCACATCCTTTCGATGAAAAACATTTCCATATCTTATTTACTATTATAATCGAATATACAACATAAACATAGATGAAAAAAGAAAAAGAACTGGAAAATTCCCAGTTCATAGAGGAAAAAGCAACTTGAGACCAAAAATGAGCAAAATGCTTCCGCCTAATGCTTCGCTGTAAGTGCCAAGATATTGTTGAAAACGGCGACCAAGAAGCAATCCTGACCATGTGAGCATCATGCTAATGAAGCCGAAAATCGCAATCGCAATAATCATTCGAACCCCGTAAATGCCTAAACTTAATCCGACCGAGAAGCTATCTAAGCTCACGCTAATGGCAAATAGAAACAGGCCGAAGCCCGCTGGAGCAATCCATCGGGTTTGTTCGGTCCGAAACGAAGCAATCATCATTTGCAATCCTAATATAAACAACAATCCACCGCCAATGTAAGAGGCGATCGTACCAAATCGATCCGATAAAAAACGGCCAATCATCATCCCCATCAGCGGCATCACAATATGAAAGAAACCAATGGTCAAGCCGATATACGCAATTTGCTTTAAGCGCAAGCGGACAAGCCCCATTCCAAGACTAATCGAAAATGCATCCATTCCTAAAGCAAACGCCATCATTGCTAGTGTAAGCAGCTCGCCAGTCATCTTCAACGCCTCCTCGGACTTGCCTTATTGCCAACATATGCGCGTCCGAGGAAGTTTAGACCCTTATTTTTCCACAATTTGTTGTTGTCCCGCCGCTTTCATTAAACGATTCATAATCGCAGCGCCGATTCCTTCCGATGAGAAACTTTCGCTATAAATGAGATCGACATCGGTTTCATCAAACTGACGCAGCACATCATACAATCGATGAGCCACGGTGGATAAATCGCTTCGCCGCCCACATGTCAGCACGACATCAGCGTTATAATGATGACGCTGTTCTTCCGTTGTCAATACGCCTACTTTTTTCCCTTCCGTTTTTTGTTTATCAATTAATGTTTGCAAAAAAGAAGGACTCCCTTTCACAACGATGAGCGGCGCTTGCGGTGCATAATGAGTATATTTCATTCCTGGTGACTTCGGCGTGGCTTCCTTTTCTTCAAGTCCCGGATCGATCCGCACTTCACCAACAATCTGTTCCATTTCCTCTTTCGTCACTCCGCCAGGGCGTAAAATAACAGGGACAGGTTGTGTGCAATCAACAACAGTTGATTCTACGCCGATCCCTGTCGCTCCTCCATCCACGATTGCCGCAATTTTTCCTTCTAGATCATCAAGCACATGTTTCGCGATGGTCGGGCTCGGACGACCTGAACGGTTCGCGCTTGGAGCCGCAATTGGCAATCCGCTCGCACGAATGAGAGCCAATGCAACCGGATGAGCAGGCATACGAACGGCAACCGTATCTAACCCTGCGGTTACTTTTTCCGAAATGCCTTCTTTCTTTTTGAGCACGATCGTTAACGGTCCAGGCCAAAAGTGGTTCATTAACGTATAAGCCAAATCGGGAATCTCACAAGCGATTTCATGTAATTGTTCGATCGAGGCAATATGAACAATTAACGGATTGTCGCTTGGACGTCCTTTGGCCTGAAAAATCTTTTCCACAGCGGCTGTTGATTTTGCATTCGCTCCTAGTCCATATACGGTTTCCGTTGGAAAAGCGACTAATTCATCACGACGCAAGAAATTCGCTGCTTCGAAAATTTGTGGATAAATAAGCGATTCATCCACAAAATTATCCACAGAAAAAACGTGTGTTTTCAACGAATTCACCTCATAAATATGCAATTTTATATCCATTCCTGTTGAAAAGAATCGAATAATATCAACTATTGGCGCAAAATGTCCTTAACAAAGTATAAAAGATGGCTTTGAATAAAACAAGCTTTATCCACAAAATGTGAATAAAGCTTTCTTTTTTGTTGATAAATTTTGTGGATATGTTTACTGCATGATCTTTTTCAAAACTTCCACAACAAAAAATTTCACTTCTACCGATGGCTCATCATCGATAACTTCCATTGTCTCTTCTTCCATTGCACCTTCATCCATCAGATCTTCGTCCATTGCATCTTCTTCATTCATCGTTCCTTCATCCATTAGATCTTCGTTCATTGGATCTTCATTAAGCTCTGCCGCACGAACCGCTTCTCCATTCGAAAAATCGAGGAAACAAAGCGGCGGGAATAACACGCACCACCAATTGGCTCCTTTTCCTTCTCCGAGCGTAATAAGCACCGCTTCATACTCTCCCGCAGGATAAACATAGTTTCCATAAATTTTTGTTGGGAACGACACATGGTCAAATTTGACTTGATAAGATTGATCACTTTTGTGTTGTTGTAACACTTGTTCAACCGTTTGTTTAATTTCAGGCAAATGCTTTTGAATGACTTCACGCGCTTCAGCAAATGACGTAAGGTCTTTGACCCATGTTGTAATTTGGGCGTTCACCGCATCGCGGACAGCCCGCTTCAATGCCTGATCCGCCGGCGCATCGCTGTTTGCTAAAATGCGCAATCGAACCGCTTCTTTCGGAATGACGACATCCGTTTGCGCTTCCGTTTGCTGTCCGTAGATCGCCACTAACGCTCCAATCATGCATAAAATCATATATAAACATACGAGATATTTTTTCATCTTTTCCACACCGTCCCTTCACTAATGCAGTGTAACCGGAACGGCGGGACGTTAAACTATGAAACTAAAAAAATTTTAATTTTTCATCAGCTCGGCAAACACCATTCGCTCTTTGCCATTGATATCATGAACGACTTCGACTTTCGCATCAGGAAAGGTCGCTTTCAACATGCTCGCCACCGCTTCACCTTGATCCGCACCGATTTCAAACGCGACAAGCCCTCTCGATCGAAGCACTTTCGGCAATTCTTCCATAAACCGCCGATAAAAATGAAGGCCATCTTTACCGCCAACGAGCGCCCTTAGCGGCTCATGCTCCTTCACAACCGGGGAAAGAGAAGCGATGTCTATTTCAGGAATATACGGCGGATTGGACACAACGACATCGACTTTCCGCCCTGCTTTGATCAGCGGCTGAAGCAAATCTCCTTCGATAAACTCAACATGGGCGCCGAGCTGCCGGGCGTTTTGTTTTGCTACTTCCAGTGACGATGAGGCGATGTCAATCGCGCTTACTCGAAGCGAGCGGTTTTCAAGCGCAAGCGTCACAGCAATCGCTCCGCTTCCCGTTCCGACATCAACGACTTCAATATCCTTATGATCGCTGAACATATTGTTGATCTGCTTCAATACTTCAGCGACTAACTCCTCGGTTTCGGGGCGCGGGATTAATACGTCTTCGTTTACAAAAAACCGCCGTCCATAAAAATATTCATAGCCGATTAAATATTGAATCGGAACATGCATCAAGGCGTGCTTTTTTGCATCTTCCATCAATCGTTCTTTCACGGATTCATCGATCGGTTCGCGTAACGAAGAAAAGAACTGCGCGCGCGTCATCTGCAAATGATGGCGCAACAACCACTCCGCGGCAGCTTCTTCTTTTCCATGCTGTTTGAAAAAAGAAGAAGCCCATTGAAGGACTTCATACACTTTACTGCTCATTGTTTGCTTTCTCCAATTTTTTTGACTGATCATCTAAAATCAACGCATCAATAATCTCATCTAATTTTCCTTCTAGCACCTGATCAAGCTTTTGAATCGTTAGACCGATGCGATGATCCGTCACACGGTTTTGCGGGAAATTGTACGTGCGAATCCGCTCAGAACGATCGCCTGTTCCAATGGCTTGCTTACGCGTTTGGTCATATTCCGCTCGAGCTTCTTGTTGATATTTATCGTAAATGCGTGCGCGCAATACTTTCATCGCTTTTTCTTTATTTTTAATTTGCGATTTCTCGTCTTGGCACGAAACCACAATCCCTGTTGGAATATGTGTTAAACGGACAGCCGACATCGTCGTGTTGACGCTTTGTCCACCTGGTCCGCTAGATGCAAATGTATCAACGCGAATATCTTTTTCGTTAATTTCGACTTCGACCTCTTCCATTTCTGGCAAGCAAGCGACCGTCGCTGTCGATGTATGAATACGTCCGCCTGATTCCGTTTCAGGGACGCGTTGAACGCGATGGGCACCGTTTTCATATTTTAATTTCGAATATGCCCCTTTTCCTTGGATCATGAAAATAATTTCTTTATAGCCGCCTAAACCAGTTGGGCTTGCTTCAATCACTTCTGTTTTCCATCCTTGCGACTCCGCATAGCGCGTATACATGCGATACAAATCGCCTGCGAACAACGCCGCTTCCTCACCGCCTGCAGCGCCGCGAATTTCCATAATGACGTTTTTATCATCATTTGGATCTTTCGGTAAAAGTAAAATTTTTAACTTTTCAACGAGTTGTTCTTCGCGATCTTCTAGCTCGCTAATTTCTTCTTTGACCAGTTCGCGCATTTCTGGATCGAGTTTTTCCTCCAGCATCGCTTTTGCCTCTTCGAGTTGTTGGCGAACAGATTTATATTCACGATACGTTTGTACCGTTTCTTCAAGATCCGATTGTTCTTTTGAATAATCGCGCAATTTTTTTGGATTGTTAATAACCTCTGGGTCCATTAACAGTTGATTCAATTTTTCATAACGTTCTTCTACCGCTTGCAAACGCTCAAACATTTCGCTCACCTCAATTTTTCATTATATCATAAAAAAACGCTTACGAAAAAACTCGCCCTATAGGAAGGGACGAGCTGCTATGATTTTATATTTTCTTTCACTTGGAAGCGCTTGCTCGCTGGATGGTCGGGCACTTCGTGATGATGGCGACAACGCGGTTCATACGATTCGCTCGCGCCAATTAAAATAATCGGATCGTTGTAAGAAGCTGGGCGACCATCAATCAGGCGCTGCGTTCTACTAGCTGGAGAGCCGCATACCGTACATACTGCTTGTAATTTGGTAACCGATTCGGCAATCGACATTAATACAGGGACAGGACCGAACGGCTCACCGCGGAAATCTTGATCCAATCCGGCCACAATGACACGATATCCTTTGTCAGCTAAGTATTGGACAACATCGATAATTTGTTCATCAAAAAACTGAACTTCATCAATCGCAATGACGTCCGTTTCCTCTGTCACATGTTGCAACATTTCAGTCGCACATGAGACCGGAATCGCGATGACGGACGTTCCGTTATGCGAAACAACAGCTTCATCGCTATATCGATTATCAATCGCTGGTTTAAACACTTTCACTTCTTGCTTGGCAAATTGTGCGCGGCGCACACGGCGAATGAGTTCTTCTGATTTTCCAGAAAACATGCTGCCGCAAATCACTTCGAGCCATCCTGATTGCTTCATAACGTACATCGGGGCGTCCCCTTTCTTTCAAGCTTTCATCAAATCCCCCACTGATCGCTCGGTTAAATCCTTGCACACGAAGTAGGGAGATCTTGTGCGAATATCATGAAAAAACAGGCAAGTGAATCGACTTCGCTTGCCTGTTTCCATTGCCTACGATTTTAGTTAAGGCCGTATTTTTTGTTGAATTTATCTACACGTCCTGCAGCAGAAACGAATTTTTGACGTCCTGTATAAAATGGATGGCACTCAGAGCAAATCTCTACGCGCAATTCATCTTTAACAGAGCCGCTTTCAAACTCGTTTCCACACGCGCATTTAACCATCACTTTTTTGTAATTTGGATGGATTCCAGCTTTCATCTTTATTCATCTCCTTCCGCCCTGAATCTTTTCGAAACAGAGTTATATTATAATAAATTGTTGATCACAGTGGATTGAAAACACACATGATAAAATTATAACAAGGGTTGCCTTTTTTTGCAACTACCCATTTTTCGCTATAACCGTTTCAAACTTCCTGTCGCTTTCCATTCTTCATCCAACATCGCAAAAAATTCTTCGTTTGATTTTGTTTGTTTTAAAAGGTTTAAAAATTTTTCAACAAAATCAGGAGAGTCGGTCATAGATTTACGGATTGCCCACAATTTTTCAAGGTGCTCTTTTGGAATAAGCAATTCTTCTTTCCGCGTGCCTGAACGACGAATATCAATCGCTGGGAAAATGCGTTTTTCCGCTAAGGAACGATCGAGATGAAGCTCCATATTGCCCGTTCCTTTAAACTCTTCATAAATGACATCATCCATACGTGAACCTGTATCGATGAGCGCCGTTGCTAAAATGGTGAGGCTTCCGCCTTCTTCGATATTGCGGGCCGCTCCGAAAAATCGTTTCGGACGATGGAAGGCTGCTGGGTCAATTCCTCCTGAGAGGGTGCGACCGCTTGGCGGAATGACTAAGTTGTAGGCACGCGCTAAACGAGTAATGCTATCCATTAAGATGACGACATCGCGCTTATGTTCCACAAGACGCATGGCCCGCTCTAACACAAGTTCCGCCACTTTAATATGGTTTTCAGGAACTTCATCAAACGTCGAGCTGACGACATCGCCAGAGACGGATCGTTCGATGTCTGTCACTTCTTCCGGACGCTCATCAATTAATAATACGATTAACTCGACATCTGGATGGTTGGTCGTAATGCTGTTCGCAATCTCTTTCAAAAGCATCGTTTTTCCTGCTTTTGGCGGTGCCACAATCAATCCGCGTTGACCGAATCCAACCGGAGCAATTAAATCAATGATTCTCGTTGATAGTTTATCGGGTGTTGTTTCTAGTTTCATGTGGCGATTCGGATATAAAGGAGTGAGCGCAGGAAAGTGAACACGTTCTTTTGCAATTTCAGGGTCTTCTCCGTTTACTGCTTCGACATGCAATAAACCAAAATAGCGCTCATTTTCTTTTGGAGGACGAACCTTTCCAGATACTTTATCACCATTGCGCAAGTCAAAACGGCGAATTTGTGAAGCGGAAATGTAAATGTCTTCGGAGCTTGGAGAATAGTTGATTGGTCGTAAAAAACCGAAGCCTTCCGATTGAATAATTTCAAGAACGCCTTCCATAAAAAATAAACCGTCTTGTTCTGCTTGCGCTTTCAAAATCGCAAAAATCAATTCTTTTTTTGTCAGTTTGCTGTAATAAGAAATTTTATACTGACGAGCAAGTTCGTACAGTTCTTTCAGTTTCATATTTTCTAACGTTGCAATTGTTAAATCCATTTCGACACCACTCTTTTTCCATTTATTTCGTGATTCAAACTTCGGATGGAAACAAAGAAGATTAAGAAGGTAAATACAGAAGAGGCGGGTAGAACGTATAGCCGCCAAACGTGAAACTTAGTAGAAGTATGCAAATATACGCAGCATGACTATTTTACCCTTTTTCTCTATTTTTAATCAATAAAAATGAGCGAGAGCGCGAAAAAATTCACGCCTCTCGCTAGGATTTAATAACGAGATTCGGTTTTTTCTTTAAGCTATGGCGCCCTTCGATAAAACGAACCGTTCCTGACTTCGCACGCATAACAACAGAGTGTGTTTCCCCATATGCTCCTTTAAATTGAACACCGCGCAACAACTCTCCATCTGTCACTCCTGTTGCCGCAAAAATCGCGTCGTCTCCCTTAACGAGATCTTCCATCCGCAACACTTTATTGACGTCTAAACCCATTTTTTTACAACGTTCTAACTCAGCGTCATTTTGCGGAAGCAACTTTCCTTGAAGTTCACCGCCAAGACATTTTAGCGCTACAGCGGCAAGCACGCCCTCTGGAGCCCCTCCGGAACCGAACAAAATATCGACTCCTGTATGATCGAACGCGGTATTGATCGCTGCCGCCACATCGCCATCGTTAATGAGTTTAATGCGCGCCCCTGCCTCACGAAGTTCGGCAATGATGCGCTCATGGCGCGGACGATTCAACACGACTGCAACAACATCTTCAATGTCTTTATTTTTCGCTTTCGCCACCGCTTTTAAGTTATCGATAATCGGAGCGTTAATGTCGATCATGCCAACCGCTTCTGGTCCAACCGCAATTTTGTCCATATACATATCTGGTGCATGAAGCAAATTGCCATGATCCGCAACAGCGACAACCGCTAATGCGTTCCATCCCCCAGAAGCGACGATATTCGTTCCTTCTAACGGATCGACGGCTACATCAACGCGCGGTCCATAGCCATTGCCGAGTTTTTCCCCGATGTATAGCATCGGCGCTTCATCCATTTCTCCTTCGCCGATGACGACAGTACCTTTCATCGGGATCGTATCGAACACATCCCGCATCGCTGATGTAGCTGCCTCGTCTGCTTCTTCTTTTTTTCCGCGTCCCATCCAGCGTGCCGCTGCTAACGCAGCCGCTTCAGTGACGCGCACAAGCTCCATCGATAAACTTCTTTCCATCGTTCCTCCCTCTCCCCTTTGATGTATTATGCGTTTTTCAATTGTTCAATTTCTTGCTCGGTCATTTTTTCGCGCCAAATAGTTGCGCCTAAACCAGTCAGCTTGTCCACTAGACAGCTGTAACCGCGATCAATATGCTCTAATCCTGTAATCTCGGTTACGCCCTCTGCCATCAAACCTGCTACGACCAACGCAGCACCAGCGCGTAAATCTGTCGCTCTTACTTTTGCCCCTTGCAGCTGCACAGGGCCGGTAACGATAGCGGAACGACCTTCTACTTTGATACTGGCATTCATTCTCCGCAATTCATCAACATGTTTAAAGCGAGCGCTATAAATCGTATCTGTAACAACGCTTGTTCCATGCGCTTTCGTTAATAGCGATGTGAATGGCTGTTGTAAATCTGTCGGAAAACCTGGATAAACGAGCGTTTTGATATCAACCGCTCGAAGCTTATCATTTGTCGCCACAAGAATTTGATCATCGCTTGTTTCGACGCGAACGCCCATCTCGCGCAATTTCGCAATTACCGCCTCTAAATGTTGCGGGATTACGTTATCAATGATCACCTCTTTCCCCATCGCTGCCCCGATGATCATATACGTTCCCGCTTCAATGCGATCGGGAATAATGGAATGTCGGCAACCATGCAATTGATCGACCCCGTCAATGCGAATAACATCCGTCCCTGCCCCTTTAATTCGTGCTCCCATGTTCGAAAGCAACGTCGCTACATCAATAATTTCAGGCTCTTTGGCTGCGTTTTCAATAATAGTGCGGCCTTTCGCCCGCACGGCCGCAAGCATGATGTTAATCGTTGCGCCAACGCTGACGACATCGAGATAAATGCGCGCGCCACGCAATTCTTCTGCACGTAAATAAATCGCACCTTGTTCGTTCGTTACTTTTGCCCCTAGCGCTTCAAATCCTTTAATATGTTGGTCAATTGGACGCGGCCCTAAATGGCAGCCGCCCGGGAGGCCAATGACCGCCTTTTTAAAGCGGCCAAGCATCGCTCCCATTAAATAATAAGAGGCGCGCAACTTTTTTACTTTTCCGTTTGGAAGAGGCATGGAGACAATATGGGTTGGGTCAATCGTGACTTCTTTATCATCAAAATGAAATTTTCCACCGATTTCTTCGATCAGTTCTCCTAAAACGTGAACATCCGAAATGTTTGGCAATCCTTCAATTGTGACAGGTGAGTCGGCTAAAATGGTCGCTGGAATTAAGGCGACGGCGCTATTTTTTGCTCCGCTAATGCGCACGGAGCCTTGAAGAAGATCGCCGCCAACAATTTTTAATTTTTCCATTTTTTTCTCCCTTCTCGCGAAGCGTGCGTGTTCCTAATCTCTATTATAAACGAATGGAACACGTTTACAAAACCAAAACGGCCGTTTTATTACTTTTGATTCGCTTTATTCCAATCCGCTAAAAACTTTTCAATGCCTTGATCTGTAAGTGGATGGTGGAACAATTGCATCAATACTTTATATGGCACTGTTGCAATGTGCGCTCCTTTTAGCGCTGCTTCTGTCACATGAAGCGGATGACGGATCGATGCAGCAATAATTTCTGTTTCAATGTCATGAATCGCAAAAATGTTGGCAATCGTTTCAATGAGATCAAGACCGTTATGACCAATATCATCAAGGCGCCCTAAGAACGGAGAAACATATGTCGCACCTGCACGAGCTGCTAAAAGCGCTTGGTTGGCGCTAAAAATAAGCGTCACATTTGTTTTAATTCCTTTTTCTGAAAACGCTTTGACCGCTTTAAGACCATCTGGAGTCATCGGCACTTTAATCGTGATATTTGGTGCAATTTTTGCTAATTCTTCTCCTTCGGCAATCATGTCTTCCGCTTTCGTTGAAATAACCTCAGCGCTAACAGAACCAGAAACAATCTCTGTAATTTCACGAAGGCGATCATGGAAGGAAACATTTTCTTTCGCGACAAGACTTGGATTTGTTGTGACTCCTGCGATAATGCCTAACTCATTCGCATGACGAATTTCATCAATATTCGCTGTATCAATAAAAAATTTCATTGTATCACCCTCCTAAACGCTTTCATAATTGAAATGAAACAAAACCGCCCGTTTCGGCTGACAACCGAAACGATGCGGCTATGCAATTAAAATGCTTTTCCTGAAGAACCAAATTCGCGCATTTTACCAATTACTGTCGCTTTGATCGCTTCACGGCCAGGGCCGATAATTTTGCGTGGATCATATACTTTTTCGTCTTTTGCCAAGACTTCGCGAACAACTTTTGTAAACGCCATTTGGTTCTCTGTATTCACGTTAATTTTTGATGTACCTAATGAAATCGCACGTTGAATTTGTTCTGTTGGAATTCCTGTTCCGCCGTGTAGAACGAGAGGAACCCCTGTACGGTCACGAATTTCTTCCATTTCCTTGAATCCTAATTTTGGTTCACCTTTGTATGGGCCATGTACAGAACCAAGGGCTGGAGCTAAACAGTCAATACCTGTGCGCTTCACAAGCTCTTCACATTCATTTGGATCCGCATAAATGATTCCATCCGCAACAACATCGTCCTCTTGTCCGCCAACGGTACCTAATTCCGCTTCAACGGATACGCCGCGCGCATGAGCGTATTCAACGACTTTTGTTGTTATCGCAACGTTTTCTTCAAATGGATGATGAGAAGCATCAATCATGACTGAAGTAAAGCCTGCATCGATTGCTTCTTTACATTTTTCAAAGCTGGAGCCATGGTCAAGGTGAATCGCGACAGGAACCGTAATGTTCATGTCTTCCATCAAGCCTTTAACCATGTTTACAACCGTTTTGAATCCGCTCATATAACGAGCTGCTCCTTCAGAAACACCAAGGATGACAGGAGACTTTTCTTCCTCTGCAGCGGCTAAAATGGCTTGTGTCCATTCTAAGTTGTTAATATTAAATTGGCCAACCGCATACTTACCTGCCAATGCTTTGTTAAGCATTTCCGTCATCGAAACTAAAGGCATGATCAAAATCCTCCTTAATGTAGCCATTCGTATTCACTATTCGAAAACGCCTGTCACATGTACGATGACCAAAAGAGCCATGATTTATGCAAGACGTTCTCGAATAGTATGTACATTATAAGAATATCAAACTCCGTTTAAAAACAGCAACACTATTCACCGAAACATCACTTGCTGAACAAGGAACGTTCAAAAAATTGTCAACGACACCGCTTACATTTTTTTTGCGATATTCTCTTTTACTGCTTTGCGAATTTCATCAATATCAAACGGCTTCGCAAAATGCATCAACGCTCCTAGTTCTTTCGTTTCTTGGATCATATCAAGTTCTCCGTATGCGGTCATGACAATGACTTTCACTTTGTCATTTATTTCTTTCATTCTCTTTAAAATCTCGATTCCATCCATTCCTGGAATTTTCATATCTAAAAGCACTAAATCAGGCGAATGTTTCGCAAAAAGATCCAATGCCTGAACGCCGTTCGCCGCTTGAAACGTTTCATATCCTTCCTTCTGAAACACTTCATTCAATAGAATACGAATCCCATATTGATCATCAACAATTAAAATTTTTCCGGACATACAAACACCTCAATTTTTTTCCTTTATCTCCATAAAAATAATTTATTTATTTATCACATTATTTATATTATCACATAATTGTTTCGAAATTTTTACCATTTTTCCTGCTAAAAGTATTTAGAAATTTTTTACAAACGTTCACTGTTTGCACATTTTTTCTTCTTTCACTATAATGAACGGCAGTAACCAATCTTTGAGACAAGGGGCGTTTTGGATGCTGAAAATATTTACGACGCAATTAACAGGTTTATTTAAAAAGATGAGTGAACAAGAAGAATTTGCGTTTGAAGATGGGGCTCGACTGTTGGCGCAAGCATCGCTCGGTGAAGGGAAAATTTTGATTCACGGCTTTAACGAGATGGAAGCAATCGTGTTTGAAGCGTTACATGGGGCCGAACCATTGCCAAAAGCGGATCGGCTTTTCGTCAACGGCCAATTGACAGAAATCGATGAAACAGACCGTATTTTACTCATTACGCGCTTTTCCAGCGATGAAGAAGCGATTGCTCTCGCCAAACAATTGCGCGAACAAGGCCACTGGATCGTCGCCATCTCTGCTGTGACAGAAACATCATCACCGTCTCTTGTTGATTATGTCGATGTACATATTGATACAAAGCTAACAAAGCCGCTTATTCCTGATGAAGATGGATCCCGCTTCGGATTTCCTTCCGTCATGACGGCCCTTTTCGCTTATCACGGCTTAGTTTTAACGATAAAAGAAATTTTATCTGAATATTAAAAAGGGGTGGCAACGCCAACCCCTTTATTTTATCGAAGTGAAGCGCGAATAAATTCACGGAAAAGCGGTTGTGGTCTTGTTGGACGCGACTTAAATTCTGGATGGAACTGTGCCGCTACAAACCACGGATGATCTTTTAATTCAATGATCTCCACTAAGCGGCCATCTGGGCTTGTACCAGAAAAGACAAATCCGTGCTGTTCCATTACTTGACGATACTGGTTGTTAAACTCATAGCGATGACGGTGACGCTCATAAATCACTTCGTCTTGATAGGCTTCATACGCCTTTGTTCCTTCTGTCAACTTGCAAGGATACAGTCCAAGACGCAACGTACCGCCTAAATCTTCGACATCTTTTTGCTCTGGCAATAAGTCAATGATCGGATGCGGTGTATTCGGATCAATTTCGGATGAATGCGCTCCTTCTAGCCCAACCACATTGCGCGCAAATTCAATAGATGCAAGCTGCATGCCAAGGCAAATGCCGAGGAACGGAATTTTTTGTTCGCGCGCATAGCGAATCGCTTCAATCTTTCCTTCAATTCCGCGATCACCAAAACCGCCTGGAACAAGAATTCCATTCACTCCGTTAAGCATCTCAGCAACATTTTCTCGATTCACATGTTCGGAATTGATCCAACGAATATCAACTTCCGTATCAAATGCATAGCCAGCGTGCCGCAATGCTTCAACAACCGAGATGTACGCATCTTGCAATTCAACATACTTACCCACGAGCGCAATCGTTGTTTTGTTTGAAAGGTTTCGCACTTTCTCCACAAGCGCTTTCCATTCAGTCATATCTGCTTCTTTGCATTTTAACTTCAGATGATCGCATACGATTTGATCCAGCTTTTGTTCTTGAAGCATGAGCGGAACCGCGTATAACGTATCGGCATCACGCGCTTCGATTACCGCTTTCGGGTCGATGTCGCAGAACAACGCAATTTTATCTTTCATCTCTTGCGACATCGGCATTTCGGTGCGAACGACGATCACATTTGGCTGAATACCTAAGCTGCGCAATTCTTTTACGCTATGTTGCGTCGGTTTCGTTTTCATTTCTCCCGCCGCTTTAATGTAAGGAACAAGCGTACAATGGATGTACATGACATTGTCGCGACCGACATCGCTTTTAATTTGGCGAATCGCTTCTAAAAACGGCAACGATTCAATATCGCCAACCGTTCCGCCAATTTCAGTAATCACAACGTCAGCGTTTGTTTCACGCCCAGCACGAAAAACGCGCTCTTTAATTTCGTTCGTAATGTGCGGAATCACTTGAACGGTACCGCCTAAATAGTCGCCGCGACGCTCTTTTTTCAAAACTGTTGAATAAATTTTCCCTGTCGTCACGTTGCTGTATTTATTCAAGTTAATGTCAATAAAACGTTCATAATGGCCTAAATCCAAATCCGTTTCTGCCCCATCATCTGTCACAAACACTTCACCATGCTGATATGGACTCATTGTACCTGGGTCGACGTTGATGTATGGATCAAATTTTTGAATCGTCACGTTCAATCCACGATTTTTCAGCAATCGACCTAATGATGCGGCTGTAATCCCTTTACCGAGAGATGAAACAACACCGCCAGTCACGAAAATGTATTTTGTCATTACAGCTTCCCCCTTGGCTAGTTTATAGAATATTTACATTGTGTGTGAATACACTATGTTTTATTAGGGGACAAAAATAAAAAAGCTCCGCTTACAAAACGTAAGGGAGCAATATTATCTCTCTATGAAAAGAGCCCAAACAGAATTCTACATAGATGGATAAAAAAAGTCAAGATTATAATTCCTCATCTTCTAATTCAAGTTCTTCTTCCAGCTCTTCTTCTAATTCTTCATCTAACTCTTCATCACCGAGGTCTAACTCTTCATCTAAAATATCATCAATCACTTCTTCTTCATCACCAAGCACAAATTCATCATCTTCAAGCAAATCTTCGTCGTCTAATATTTCGTCATCGCCTTCAAATTCATCTAAATCATCGTAATCCAAATCATCTTCGTCGATTTCATCGAAATCATCAAAATCGCCGACTGCTTTCTTCTTCTTCACGCGCACGGTTGGCATCGTTTCTTCTTCAATTTGATCATAAGGATACCAAGCGCGCAATCCCCAGCGATTTTCACCGACGCAAATAAAACGGCCATCAATGTTTAAATCTGTATAAAACTGCGCCATTCGCGCTTTTACTTCGTCTTCAGACCAGTTCATAACCGCCGCGATTTCATCCAGAATTTCTTTGAAAGAAATCGCTTGCTTTTTCTCAGATAATAGCAAATAGGCAAGTTCAACGAAAGACATCTCTCGTAATTGCTCTTGAGAGTATTGCTCCAAACTCACTTTCCGCACTCCCTTTCTACATAAATACACATATGAAAACAACCCAAATCCATACCATTCATTATAAACAATTTCCTTGACTTTATGCTAGAGCCATTCTTTTTCATTTCGAAAAAAAATGTCGAGAGAATTCTCTCGACTACATATTGCGGCGATATTGTCCTCCTACTTCATACAACGCGCGTGTAATTTGCCCAAGGCTAGCAACTTTAACGGTTTCCATCAATTCTGCAAAAATATTACCGCCGCTGACCGCGACTTGTTTCAAACGTGCCAAAGCTGCCTCCGCTTCATCTTTATGTTGTTCTTGAAACTTGCGTAAATTAGTCAATTGCAGCTGCTTTTCTTCATAGGATGCACGCGCAAGTTGGATGCTGTCTATCTCTTCTTCCAGCGCCGAATTCGGATTTACATACGTATTCACACCGATAATCGGAAGCTCACCGCTATGTTTTTTCATTTCATAGTACATAGATTCATCTTGAATTTTGCCTCGTTGATATTGCATCTCCATCGCGCCGAGCACGCCGCCGCGCTCATCTAATCGTTCAAATTCTTTCAATACCGCTTCTTCTACTAAATCCGTAAGCTCTTCAATAATAAAAGAGCCTTGAAGAGGATTTTCGTTTTTCGTAAGCCCATGTTCTTTTGTAATAATCAACTGAATCGCCATCGCGCGACGTACCGATTCTTCAGTCGGAGTGGTGATCGCTTCATCGTAGGCATTTGTATGCAGCGAGTTGCAGTTATCATGAAGCGCCATTAACGCTTGAAGCGTCGTACGAATATCATTAAAATCAATCTCCTGCGCGTGAAGCGAGCGCCCTGACGTTTGAACATGATATTTTAACTTTTGGCTGCGTTCGTTTGCACCATATTTTTCACGCATGGCAATTGCCCAAATGCGACGAGCGACACGACCAAGAACCGTATATTCAGGATCAAGGCCGTTGCTAAAGAAGTACGAAAGGTTCGGTGCGAAATCATCGATATGCATACCGCGGCTTAAATAGTATTCGACATACGTAAATCCGTTCGCCAATGTAAAGGCCAATTGCGTAATCGGATTCGCCCCTGCTTCGGCGATGTGATAGCCAGAAATGGATACAGAATAGTAGTTACGCACTTTGTTTTGGATAAAGTATTCTTGAATATCGCCCATCATTTTGAGCGCAAATTCCGTTGAGAAAATGCACGTATTTTGCCCTTGGTCCTCTTTTAAAATATCCGCTTGAACCGTACCGCGCACCGTCTGCAATGTCCACGCTTTTACCTCTTCATATTCCTCTTCCGTGAGCGGTCTTCCGAGTTCCGCCTCTTTCTTTTCCACTTGTTGATCGATCGCCGTATTCATAAACATAGCTAAAATGATCGGCGCTGGACCGTTAATCGTCATCGAAACGGATGTGAGCGGGTGACATAAATCAAACCCTTTATATAGCTTTTTCATGTCATCAAGCGTACAAACGCTGACGCCGCTTTCGCCAATTTTCCCGAAAATATCCGGGCGCTCGTTCGGATCTTCCCCGTACAATGTCACCGAATCAAACGCCGTGCTTAACCGTTTCGCAGGGTCATCTTTACATAAGTAATGGAAACGGCGATTCGTCCGCTCAGGCGTTCCTTCTCCTGCAAATTGCCGCTTCGGATCTTCTCCTTGGCGCTTAAACGGGAACACACCTGCGGTAAATGGAAACGAACCAGGGACGTTTTCTTTATACACCCAACGCAAAATTTCACCGTAATCTTTAAACTTCGGCAACGAAACTTTTGGAATATCTAGTCCTGATAAACTTTTGGTTGTTAACTCGGTGACGATTTCTTTGTCGCGCACTTTTGTCACAAATTGTTTCGCAGCGTATTTCGCTTTCACGTCTTCCCATGAAGTTAAAATTCGTTTTGATTCATCGGTTAGCTTCCGTTCATACTCTTGTTTCAGCATCTCAAGCGAAGCAACGACTTCTTCATTTCGCTCCCGCTCTTTGACCGCCTCAATCGCTCCTTCTAATTGGAACAGACGGCGAGCTATGCTCGCTTGTTCATCCACCCGCTTATGATAGTTGCGTACGGTTTCAGCAATTTCGCGCAAATAATGGCGGCTTTCATTCGGAATAATGATATTTTGCTTTTCGACATGGTCAACTTTTTGCAAAGTTGTCGTCCAATTCGTTCCCATTCGTTCATTAATCAGTTCAATTAAAGCAACGAAAAGCGTGTTTGTGCCTGGATCGTTAAACTGGCTTGCGATCGTACCATACACCGGCATTTCTGATAAATCTTTATCGAACAGTTGATGGCTGCGCTGATATTGTTTTTGCACTTGCCGCTTCGCATCTTCCGACCCATGCCGTTCGAATTTATTGATAACAATTAAATCAGCGTAGTCAATCATATCAATTTTTTCAAGCTGCGACGGGGCGCCAAACTCGCTCGTCATCACGTACATCGCAATGTCACAAATATCCTTAATCGCCGCATCCCCTTGGCCGATTCCGCTCGTTTCAACGATGATTAAATCGAACCCAGCCGCTTTCACAACTTCAATCGCATCTTTAATGGCTAATGACAATTCGGAACGAGAGCTCCGCGTTGCTAAGCTTCGCATATAGACGCGCGGAGAAGAAATCGAATTCATGCGAATGCGGTCGCCTAATAACGCTCCGCCCGTTTTTTGCTTCGTCGGATCGACAGACAACACCGCTACTTTCTTTTCTGGAATTTCGTTTAAAAAGCGGCGAATCAATTCATCTGTAAGGGAACTTTTCCCTGCTCCCCCCGTTCCTGTAATGCCAACGACAGGAACATTTTTTGCCATTGCCTTTACTTTTTGCAATACAGATTCAGCGGACGCTGCCACTTCCTCAGAAGCATGAACGCGATTTTCACAAACGGTAATGAGGCGAGCGATCGCTTGCACATCTCCCGTTTGCAACCTTTCAAGCTCATCCGTTATTTCACGAACGGTTGGAAAATCACACTCTTCCATCATGATGTTAATCATTCCTTGCAACCCAAGTCGACGGCCATCTTCAGGTGAAAATATCCGGGAAATACCGTACGCATGAAGCTCTTTTATTTCCCTAGGAATAATGACGCCGCCTCCTCCGCCATAAATGCGGATATGGGAAGCGCCACGCTCTTTTAGAAGATCGTACATATATTTAAAAAACTCCATATGCCCGCCTTGATAAGAAGAAACAGCAATCCCCTGCACATCTTCTTGAATGGCGGCGTTAACAATTTCTTCAACAGAACGGTTATGTCCTAAATGAATCACCTCTGCACCGCTTGCTTGTAAAATACGTCGCATAATGTTAATCGCAGCATCATGCCCATCAAACAAACTAGATGCTGTCACAAAGCGAACATGGTGTTTCGGACGATAAATATGCGCCATGCTCTCCCTCTCCCCCTTTGTGTCACGTGCGTTTCATAATTCCCTCTAACAACAATTTGGTTTGAATTTCAATATATTCTTCTAATGTATACAATTTTTTCAACGCCCAACGGCGAAACCCCCACATTTGACCGAGAACGAAAATGTTATGCGCAAACAACTGAATTTCTCGTTCGTTTAAATGAAAAACCCCATTGCCGACACAGCGTTTTAAAATATTTTCAAACATCGCCACCATTTGCAATTCTTTATTTAATACATATGGCAATGAATCTTTTCCAAGCGATTTTGCTTCTTGATACATCACTAACACTTCATCTTGCAATTCATCGACGACTTTAAAATAATAGGCAATCGCCAATTTTAAACTATTGAGATCGCCTTGTCTCGTATCAATCGCTTGTTCCATTCGGTCGCGCACTTCATCATAAATGCGATCACAAACTAAATAAAGAACGTCTTCCTTTTTACGGATATATTCGTACAACGTGCCGATGCTAAATCCAGAGGCGCGCGCAATTTCTCGCGTCGTTGTTTGATGAAATCCTTTTTGTTTAAAAAGAGTAATCGCCCCTTTAATCATTTGATTGCGCCTCTTTTTCACGAGGCGCTCATCTTTCACTGAGGCTGGAACTTCGCGCTTTTTCATCACATCCCCACCTTATTTTGTGAGCATTCTTGAAATAACGAGACGCTGAATTTCTTGCGTTCCTTCATAGATTTGCGTAATTTTTGCATCGCGCATAAAACGTTCAACAGGATAGTCTTTTGTATATCCGTATCCGCCGAAAATTTGCACCGCTTCAACGGTTACTTTCATCGCGGTATCTCCTGCAAATAATTTGGCCATCGCCGATTCTTTTCCGTACGGAAGACCGTTTGACTCAAGCCATGCCGCTTGATATGTTAAAAGACGTGCCGCTTCGATGTTCGTTGCCATATCCGCTAATTTAAAAGCGATGCCTTGCTGCTCGGCAATTGGCTTTCCAAACTGAACGCGGCCTTTCGCATATTCAATCGCCGCATCGAGAGCGCCTTGGGCGATGCCGACCGCTTGGGCGGCAATGCCGTTTCGTCCGCCATCTAACGTCATCATCGCAATTTTAAATCCTTCTCCTTCTTGTCCGAGGAGATTTTCTTTCGGAATGCGACAATCTTCAAAGATCAATTCAGTCGTTGGCGATGAACGAATGCCAAGCTTCTTTTCTTTTTTGCCGATCGAAAAACCCGGCGTTCCTTTTTCGACGATAAAGGCGCTAATTCCCTTATGTCTTTTCTCAGGATCCGTCACGGCAAAAACAATATAAATTTCCGCTTCACCGCCGTTTGTAATCCATACTTTTGAGCCGTTCAAAACATAATGATCTCCATCTAAAACAGCCCGCGTTTTCATTGATGACACGTCAGAACCTGCTCCCGGCTCTGAAAGTCCATAAGCGCCAAGCTTTTCTCCGGTGGCTAACGCACGTAAATACTTTTGCTTTTGCTCTTCGGTACCGAATTTATAAATCGGCCAGCTTGCCAACGAAATATGTGCCGATAACGTAACCCCTGTCGACGCGCACACTTTTGATAATTCTTCCACCGCGATCACATAGGCTAAATAATCGCTGCCGATTCCGCCATATTCCTCAGGCCACGGAATTCCTGTCAAACCGAGTTCGGCCATTTTGTTGAAAATTTCGCGGTCAAACCGCTCTTCTTCATCCCGCTCCGCTGCAGTCGGTGCCACCTCATTTTTCGCAAAATCGCGCACCATTTTTCGAATCATTTCATGCTCTTCCGTTAATTGAAAATTCATTTCCCCATCCCCCTTCATAACTGCTTACTAATCACAAGGCGTTGAATTTCGCTCGTTCCTTCGTAAATTTCACATACTTTCGCATCACGGAAAAAGCGCTCAACCGGATAGTCTTTTGTGTAACCGTTTCCACCGAAAATTTGAATCGCTTCAATCGCGTTATCCATCGCTGTTTTCGATGCAAATAATTTTGCCATCGATGCTTCTTTGCTGCATGGCAATCCTCGCGAGCGTAAAGAAGCCGCGTGATAGACTAATAGTTTCGCCGCTTCAACATTAGTTGCCATATCCGCTAGTTTAAAAGCAATGCCTTGCTGCTCGGCAATCGGCTTTCCAAATTGAATGCGCTCTTTTGCATAAGCGATCGCGTGTTCAAGCGCCGCTTCGGCAATGCCGAGCGATTGCGCCGCAATCCCAATCCGGCCAACATCGAGATTGGCCATCGCGATTTTAAACCCTTGGCCTTCTTCTCCGAGTAAATTTTCAGCTGGCACTTTCATCTCTTCAAACGAGAGTTGCACCGTTCGCGAACCGTGCAATCCCATTTTTTTCTCGTCTTTTCCGATGATCAAACCCGGCGTGTTTTTCTCGACGATAAATGCCGAAATGCCTTTGCTTCCTTTTTCCTCCGGATTCGTGCGGGCAAAAACGATATACGTATCCGCTTCGCCCCCATTGGTAATAAACACTTTTGACCCGTTTAAGACGTAATGATCGCCGCGGCGAATCGCCGTCGTTTTTAAGCTTGCTGCATCTGATCCCGCACCGGGTTCCGTCAAACAAAAGGCCCCTAAATACTCACCGCTCGCTAGCTTCGGTACATATTTTTTCTTTTGCTCTTCTGTTCCGAAATAAAGAATCGGATTCGTGCCAACGGATGTATGAACCGATAAAATCACACCAACCGTCGCGCTTACTTTTGAAATTTCGTGAATCGCGATAATATAAGAAGTAAAATCCATGCCCGCTCCACCGTATTGTTCAGGAATGGTGATGCCCATTAATCCGAGTTCAGCCATTTTCTCGATGATCGGACGTGGAAATTCTCCCCGCTCCATTCGTTCCACAAATGGAGCGATTTCGTTTTCCGCAAATTCTCTCACCATTTTGCGCATCATTTCTTGCTCTTCAGTAAAATGTAAATTCATGCTGCCACCGCCTTCGCCTTATTCGTACGTATAGAAGCCTCGTCCTGTTTTTCTTCCGAGCCAGCCTGCTTTGACATATTTTCTTAATAACGGACAAGGGCGATATTTATCGTCGCCTAATCCTTCATGAAGCACTTCCATAATGTATAAGCACGTATCTAAACCAATAAAGTCCGCTAATGTTAACGGCCCCATCGGGTGATTCATCCCGAGCTTCATCACTTCATCAATCGCTTCTTTCGTTGCGACTCCTTCATATAAGCAATAGATCGCTTCGTTAATCATCGGCATAAGCACACGATTGGAAACAAAACCAGGGAAATCGTTCACTTCTACCGGAACTTTTCCTAATGTTTTGGTCATTTGTTCAATCGCTTCGTACACTTCATCCGCTGTCGCTAATCCGCGAATAATTTCAACAAGTTTCATCACGGGAACTGGGTTCATAAAATGCATGCCGATCACTTTTTCCGGTCGTTTCGTAGCTGCGGCAATTTCTGTGATTGGAAGGGAGGATGTGTTCGTTGCTAAGATGGCATGCGGAGGAGTGATTTCATCTAGTTGCGTGAAGAGTTTTGCTTTGACCTCCATATTTTCGACGACCGCTTCAATGACTAAATCAACGTCGCTTCCATCTTGAAGATCGACAGAAGAAGTGATGCGATCTAAAATTTTCGCTTTTTCTTCCGCCGTCATCCTTCCTTTTTCCACTTGACGCGCTAAATTTTTAGAAATCGTCGCCATTCCACGTTCAACATATTCTTGCTTTAAATCGTTCAAAATAACATCGTATCCCGCCATTGCACACACTTGGGCAATCCCTGAACCCATTTGCCCAGCACCAACCACCATGACTTTTTTGATACTCATTTTTCCCATCCCCCATTAATGAACTTCAATCATAATCGCATCGCCTTGACCGCCGCCGCTGCAAATCGCTGCAATACCAATGCCGCCACCGCGACGTTTGAGCTCATGAATCAATGTAATGATGATGCGCGCTCCGCTTGCGCCGATCGGATGGCCAAGTGCGATCGCTCCTCCGTTCACATTCACTTTTTCTTCGCTAATTCCGGCAATTTTCATACTCGCTAACGCAACAGCTGCAAACGCTTCGTTAATTTCAAATAAATCAATATCATCCACCGTTTTGCCTGTTTTTCGCAATAGTTCATTAATAACAATGCCCGGTGTTTTCGGGAAATCTTTCGCTTCCACCGCAATCGCTGTATGGGCTAAAATCGTTGCAAGCGGCGTTCTTCCTTCTCTTTGCGCCCTTTCTTCGCTCATCAACACGAGAGCAGCGGCTCCGTCGTTGACTCCTGGTGCATTTCCTGCCGTAATCGTTCCCGTTGGATCAAAGACAGGTGCTAACTTGGCTAGTCTTTCAAGCGATGTATCCTTTCTTGGCGATTCATCTACCGAAACCGTGATCGGGTCCCCTTTCCGTTGCGGTACGCTTACCGGCACAATTTCTTCTGAAAGCTTGCCAGACTCAATAGCAGCAATCGCAAGCTGATGGCTTCGGTATGCCCATGCATCTTGTTCTTCACGGGTAATGCCCAACTCTTTCGCCGTATTGCTTCCGTAAATCCCCATATGCACACCTGTGAAACTACATGTAAGACCGTCATACACCATTAAATCTTTCACCGTTCCATCGCCCATGCGCAATCCCCAGCGAGCTTTTGGCAGCAAATAAGGCGCGTTGCTCATGGACTCCATTCCACCAGCGACCATCACTTCTCCATCGCCTGCACGAATCATTTGATCCGCAAGAGTAACGGCACGCATTCCAGATGCACAAACTTTGTTAATTGTCTCCGTTTTTACTTCCCAAGGAATACCAGCTTCTCTCGCGGCTTGTCTTGAAGGAAGTTGACCTTGCCCACCTTGCAAAACTGTTCCGAAAACAACTTCATCGACCGTTTCAGGACTGACAGAAGCGCGCTGCAACGCCTCCTTGATGGCGATGCCGCCCAGCTGAGCCGCGCTAAAAGCGCTTAAATTTCCGCCAAACTTCCCAAACGGTGTTCGCACTCCACTTAAAATGACCGTTTTCCCCATTTGAATCCCCCTTGTTTTTAATCAGGTTAAGAAAGCCCTTTCAATAACATTGAAAACAATATCGAGCGAACGCTCGTTCATTAAATTGTTCATAAAGAAGGCGCACGCAACGTTGTACACCTTCTTTCGCCTCGTCGGCAATTCTATTATACTGAATATTTCCAAAAAATAAAACTATTTATTTTATTTAGAAAATTTTAATGAACAGGACCAAATACCGCTTTTTCTAACAATTCAGCTACATCGTACGTTGCTACTTTGTCTTCCACTTCTTTTGCTTTCGTTCCGTCTGTTAACATTGTCAAGCAATATGGGCAGCCGGAACTGATGACCGTTGGATTCACTTCTAACGCTTGTTCTGTACGGGCAACATTAATACGATTGCTCGTTGTTTCTTCCATCCACATTAACCCTCCGCCCGCTCCGCAGCACATTCCTGTTTCGCGATGGCGCTCCATTTCCACTAACTTCACCCCTGGAATGGCTTTCAAAATTTGACGCGGCGGATCATATACTTCGTTGTAACGTCCTAAGTAACAGGAATCATGGAATGTAATGACTTCATTCACTTCATATTTCGGAACGAGTCGTCCTTCTTCGATTAGCTTTGCTAACAACTCTGTATGATGATATACCTCCGCTTCAAAGCCAAAATCCGGATATTCGTTTTTAAATGTGTTATATGCATGCGGATCGATGGTGACGATTTTTTTCACGCCCGCTTTTTCAAATTCAGCAATATTGGCAGCCGCTAATTCTTGGAATAAAAATTCATTTCCTAAACGACGCGGCGTATCGCCTGAGTTTTTCTCTTTATTTCCTAAAATCGCAAACTTGACTCCCGCTTCATTTAGAAGTCGTGCAAAGGCTAACGCAATTTTTTGGCTGCGATTATCAAACGAGCCCATTGAACCAACCCAGAATAAATATTCAAACTCTTCTCCCGCTTTTTGCATTTCTTTCACGGTCGGGATATGCACATCTTCGCGCAACTCGCGCCAATTTTCTTTTTCTTTACGGTTTAATCCCCATGGATTTCCTTGACGTTCAATGTTCGTCATCGCTCGCTGCGCATCAGGATTCATCTTTCCTTCCGTTAAAACAAGATAGCGACGAAGATCAATGATTTTATCAACATGCTCGTTCATAACTGGACATTGGTCTTCACAGTTGCGGCACGTCGTACATGCCCAAATCTCTTCTTCTGTGATCACATCGCCAATTAGGCTAGGCATCTCGATCGTCGCCGCTTGTTCTTGCACACCTTGACCTTGTGCCATCAATGCTAATTGATTTCCTTTCGTATTCGCAAAAGCAAATGTCGGGACCCACGGTGCTCGCGATGTAATAGCTGCGCCTTTCTCCGTCAAATGGTCGCGCAATTTTAAAATTAAATCCATCGGCGATAACAGTTTTCCTGTTCCTGTCGCCGGACACATGTTTGTGCAGCGTCCACATTCAACACAAGCGTATAAATCAATGAGCTGGGTCTGCTTAAAGTCCTCGATTTTTCCAACGCCAAACGACTCTTGTGTTTCATCTTCAAAATTGATTTTCTCTAGTTTTCCCGGACTTGTGAGACGGCTAAAAAAGACGTTGACCGGACCCGCAATTAAGTGCGCATGCTTCGATTGCGGGACATACACTAAAAACGTTAACAAAATAAGCAAGTGCACCCACCAGGCAACATAAAACAAAACAGCCGCTCCCGTTTCGCCAACCCAGCTGAATAAGCTCGCAACGACGGAAGCAACAGGTTCACTCCAAGCAACCCCTTCGCCATGCCAAATGCGGCTCATTCCATTGCCAAATAAAACAGAAAGCATTAATCCACCGATAAAAATAAGCACCAATCCCGCTTTAAAATCGCGCTTTAAGCGAACAAGCTTTTCGATATAACGACGGTGAAACGCCCAAAGAACAGCGATTAAGACCATGAGTGTGACCAGTTCTTGGAAAAATGTAAATGCAGGATAAAGCGGTCCCAACGGCAAGTGGGCGCCAGGCACTAATCCTTTGATAATAAAGTCAATCGCTCCAAACTGCACAAGAATAAAGCCATAAAAGAACATGACGTGAATGATTCCGCTTTTTTTATCTTTCAATAATTTTTTCTGACCAAACACGTTTACCCATATTTTCTGAAGACGTTCTTTTACTTTTCCGTCAAACTCGACTTTTTTACCGAGTTTAATATAAGCCATCCTCGTTTGAACTAAATAAATAAATAAGTGGACGGCGTAGGCAGTCACAAGCAAAAAGGCAATCCAGTTGGCCCATAATAAGCTGCTCACCATTTCTCCCCCTTTTTTAAAAATAAAATAAATTTTCTGAATAGACTTACTTCCATTATATAATGAATGAGCATTCAGTCAATATTTTTTCTCATTTTTTATCTGCCTTGCGGGAATACTAAACAATCATAGCTGAGAGGGGACAAAAAATGAGAATTTTACTTATTGCGATCATTTTATTTTTACTTGTCATGCTTGATTATAAATTAGGAGAACGCGTATACAAATCGGCACTTAAAAAAAAAGAATATCCGAACCGCCAAAGTGATCTTACTTTATTTACAACAGGCGAAGCGCTATTTAACGATTATTTCGCAGAGCTCAAACAGGCGAAATACCACATTCATATACTATTTTATATCGTTCGAAACGATGACGTAAGCCAACAACTTCTCAATCTTTTAAAGAAAAAAGCAGAAGAAGGGGTGGAGGTGCGTGTACTTGTTGATTGGATTGGGAGCTTGGGATTATCGAGAAAGACCATTCAATCGTTAAAAGAAAGCGGCATTCAGTTTGCCTTCAGCAATAAACCATCTTTCCCTTTTTTCTTTTATAAATTAAATGAACGCAATCATCGAAAAATTACCGTCATTGATGGGAAAATCGGTTATCTAGGCGGATTTAACGTCGGCAAAGAGTACATGGGTCAAGATCCAAAGTTCGGAAACTGGCGAGATTACCACTTAAAAATCGTCGGTGAAGGAGTTCAAGATTTACAAACACAATTTAGAACGGATTGGAAACAAGCAACAGGAGTCGCCTTCAGCAAAACCGAAACATACTTCCCCCCTTTACCACAAGGGAAGATGAAACATCAACTCATCCCGACGGATGGAATGTACTTGCAAGAAAAATACATTGATTTGATCAAGCAGGCGAAGCGAGAAATCATCATCGGCAGCCCTTATTTTATCCCCGGAAAAAAAGTGATGAAAGCCTTGTTAGACGCAGCGGAACGCGGTGTTCATATTACCATTATCACTCCGATGCAAGCGGACCATATGTTTGTGAAAGAGGCCGCCATGCCCTATTTTCACCAATTGCTTAAGGCCAATTGCGATATTTATCGCTTTTACGACGGTTTTTACCACGCCAAAGTGATCGTTATTGACGATGAAGTCTGTGATATCGGCACAGCCAATTTTGACAAGCGCAGCTTTTTTATTAATTATGAGATGAACGGCTATATTTATGACAAAGCATTTATTCAATCATTGAAAGAAGCCATTGCTCGCGATCTCGAAACATCGGAGAAATTAACGATGCCATTTTTTCAAAACCGAACGATCGTGGATCGAGTGAAAGAAACGATTGCGACCATCCTATCTCCATTACTATAAAAGGGCAATCTCAAACCGAGATTGCCCTTTTTGTTACATTTTCTCTGGCGCAGAAACGCCGACGAGCGCCAACGCGTTTTGTAATGTAATTTGCACCGCCTTCATTAAAGCGAGACGAGCGCGGCTTTTTTCAACGTTTTCCGCATCTAACACTTTTTCTGCATTATAAAAGCTATGCAAAGCGGAAGCCAAATCAAAAATATAGTTGGTTATGCGATGTGGTGTGCGTTTTAACGCTGCTTCAGCAACCGCAGACGGAAATTCCCCTAACTTCTTCAATAAATCGATCTCTTTTTCCGATTGGATATAATCGAACTGCAAATCACCTTCATACGACAAGTTTTGTTCTTGTCCTTGGCGCAAAATGCTGCATACGCGCGCATGCGCATATTGAGCGTAATAAACAGGGTTTTCATTCGATTGCGATACCGCTAAATCCATATCGAAATCTAAATGCGTATCACTTGAGCGCATCGCAAAGAAATAACGTGTCGCATCAAGCCCGACTTCTTCCATCAAATCACGCATCGTTACGGCTTTTCCTGTCCGCTTGCTCATTCTTACTTTTTCACCGTTTTGATACAAGCTGACAAGCTGAATAATTTCCACTTCAAGCACGTTTGGATCATAACCAAGCGCTTCAATGGCCGCTTTCATGCGCGGAATATAGCCGTGATGATCCGCTCCCCAAATATTAATCAACTTGTCAAAGCCGCGTTCCAATTTATCTTGGTGATAAGCAATATCCGGCAACAAATAAGTATAAGAGCCGTCTTGTTTAATCAAAACGCGATCTTTATCGTCGCCAAATGTCGTCGAACGGAACCATGTTGCGCCATCTTTTTCATAAATATGCCCTTTTTCGCGCAAAGCGTTTAATGCTTTTTCAATTTTGCCGTTATGATACAAAGATGTTTCTGAATACCAAACATCGAATTTTACGCGGAAATCTTCCAAGTCTTTCTTAATTTTGTCCATCTCATAGTTCAAGCCGTATTCGCGGAACAATTTCAAGCGCTCTTGCTCATCCATATGCACGAATTTGTCGCCATGCTCTTCGGCTAACTTTTTGCCTAACTCAATGATGTCATCGCCATAATAGCCGTCTTCCGGCATTTCTTTATCGATTCCGAGCGCTTGGAAGTAACGAGCTTCCACCGACTTCGCTAAATTCAAAATTTGATTTCCGGCATCGTTAATATAATACTCGCGCGTTACATCAAATCCAGCTTTCTCTAAAATGTTGCATAGCGAATCGCCAACCGCCGCGCCACGCGCATGTCCTAAATGTAAGCTTCCAGTCGGGTTCGCTGAAACAAACTCCACTTGCACTTTTTGCCCGTTTCCGACGTTCGTTTCGCCGTAAGAAGCGCCTGCCTCTAAAATCTCCGGAATTAATTTTGTTAAATAGCGGTTATCCATGTAAAAGTTGATAAAGCCTGGACCCGCAATTTCAATTTTTTCAACCGATACCGCTTCTTTTTCAAAATGACGAACGATTTCCTCTGCAATCATTCGCGGCGCTTTTTTCGCCACGCGCGCCAACTGCATCGCCATATTGGTCGAATAATCACCGTGCGCCTTATCTTTTGGCGTTTCTAAAATAACGTCCGGAAGTTCGTCTTCTTTTGCTAAGTTTGCTTTTAGCACGGCATTTTTAATTTCTTCTTTAAGCTTTTGTTTCATTTGTTCAACAATATTCATGTTCACGCCTCCCTAAATGTAATCGTCATTGTATGACGCCCGACTTGTTCATGTTGCATCTCAAGTATGTAAGATAGAAATAATTGCCCTTTTTTTGTTTTTTCGTTATATCGAAATTCGATATGATCTGTTTTTGTTTTCATTGTCCAACTTCCAAACGAGGTTTGATAGCTTCCAGTCGTTTCATCTCTTTCGCGAAATACATGCCGCATATGAATCGCACCAGAGCGAAGCACCATGACTTCCCGATCTTTAATTTTGACAACTGTTTTCACTTTTCCTACTTCTTGATTTTCCTCAAACGTTAAATACACGGCGCTTCCTTTTACGTAGTATAGACCATTTGTTTCAAATACAACAGTTTCTTTTCGAAGACCATCTCGAATGTCCGTGACTTGTTTGAGATAAATCGGAGTTCCGTTTGTTTTTTCCACGATGGACACATCCTTACAATAAACACATTGTAACTTTCTTAAGTATAAAGGAATGGTTTAGCGATGTTCAAGAGTCCAAACCATGAAATAAGGTGGTCTCTTTCCCTATTAGAGACCACCTTGTTTGGATCTATGCTTATGAACCTCTCCCACCTACACGTTGTTTAGAGGGGGGAGACTTCTCGGTGAACATGTTAAATATGTTTTATGACAATAAAACCCGCCTTTTCGCAAGGCGGGTTTTAACATTCCATTTTCCATTATTTCCGTTTTTGCACCCAACCGAGAATCATTTCGCGAATAAGTTTGCTTGCAGTATTCGCCGTTTGCTCGGAATGGTCATAAATAGGCGCAACTTCTACCAAGTCTGCACCAACGACACGCACATCGGATCGAGCAATTTCATGAATCGCCGCAAGCAATTCTTTTGACGTAATTCCTCCTGCATCGACCGTACCTGTTCCTGGGGCGTGCGCTGGATCTAAAACGTCAATATCAATGGTCACATATACAGGGCGGCCAGCCAATGTTGGAAGCACTTCTTTCAACGGCTCTAGCACTTCAAATTTAGCAATGTACATGCCGTTTTCTTTCGCCCATTCAAACTCTTCTTTCATTCCGGAACGGATGCCGAAAGAGTAAACATTTTGCGGTCCGATCAGCTCGGCAATTTTCCGGATTGGCGTTGCATGAGAAAGCGGCTCTCCTTCGTAATGTTCGCGCAAGTCCGTATGCGCATCCATATGAATGATCGCTAAATCTGGATATTTTTTATACACAGCTTTCATTACAGGCCAAGAAACTAAATGCTCACCGCCAAGACCGAGCGGAAATTTATCCGCAGCTAAAACGCGGTCAACAAATTCTTCGATTAGATCTAAGCTGCGTTGAGCATTGCCGAATGGAAGCGGAATATCGCCCGCATCGAAATATTTCACTTCTCCTAGTTCACGATCTAAATACGGGCTATACTCCTCAAGTCCAATGGACACTTCACGAATGCGCGCCGGACCAAAACGAGAACCAGGGCGATAGCTGACCGTCCAGTCCATCGGCATTCCGTAAATGACCGCTTCGCTTTCCTCAAAATTCGGGTGGCTTTTAATAAACACGTTACCGGAATATGCTTCATCAAAACGCATGCTCATTCTCCCCCTGTTATTTCACTAAATCAGCAACAAATTTCGGCAACACAAAGCAAGCTTTATGCAATTCTTTTGTGTAATATTTCGTTTCAATTTCATGGAAACGATCATCGCTTACTTCAAGTGGGTCATATTTTTTCGAACCCATTGTAAATGTCCACATACCGCTCGGATACGTTGGAATGTTTGCGATGTAAAGGCGGGTAATCGGGAAAATTTCGCGAACATCGCGATGAACGTTGCGAATTAAGTCTGCTTTAAACCACGGATTGTCCGTTTGCGCAACGAAAATGCCGTCTTCTTTTAACGCCTTTGCAATTCCTGCGTAAAATCCTTTTGTGAACAAATTGACCGCTGGACCAACCGGCTCAGTTGAATCAACCATAATGACATCGTATTCATTTTCGCTTTGGGCAATATGCATAAATCCGTCATCAACTTTCACTTCAACGCGAGGGTCATCCAATTTTCCAGCAATCTCAGGAAGGTATTTTTTCGAATACTCGATAACCTTTCCGTCGATTTCCACTAGCGTCGCTTTTTTCACGCTTGGGTGTTTTAATACTTCACGAATAACTCCGCCGTCGCCACCGCCAACAACGAGAACGTTTTCTGGATTTGGATGTGTAAACAACGGAACGTGAGCAACCATCTCATGATAAACAAATTCGTCTTTTTGCGTGGTCATGACCATTCCGTCTAAAATAAGCATGTTGCCAAACTCTACGGTTTCGACCATGTCGAGCTTTTGAAATTCCGTTTGTTCTGTATGTAAAGTGCGTTTAATTCGTGCTGTAATACCAAAGTTTTCTGTTTGTTTTTCAGTAAACCAAAGTTCCATCTTGAACACCCTTTCATAAATGATGCAGCGCTTATCATTTCCTAAAATTTAAAAAACTAAACATGAAAAAGTATAGAGCAATCTAGCAAAATTTCAAGTAAAACTTAATAGAAAAACGTTTAAAAAAAGAAAAATCTTTTCATACTAAATTTAAATGCAATGAACAATGCAAGGAACGAGGTGATGAAAGTGGAAATCATCGCAATGAATCGGTTCAAAGGAACGTTGAAATATATTCGCCTACTGATTTTGATCACCATCATAGCCGCCGTGTTGCTCACCTTGTTTGTGATCGGATTGATCGGCTTTGCGAAATGGAAAGGAGCTCCTCCTTTAGCTGTTCCACAATCGACGATTTTTTATGCAGAAGATGGAACAAAAATTGGGGAAAACCATCACGGAGGAAAACGATATTGGGTTCCGTTGGAAGACATTTCGCCATACGCCATCCAAGCAACTTTATCGATTGAAGATCGGAAGTTTTTTGAACATCACGGCTTTGATTTTAAGCGGATCATGGCCGCCATCATTGCCGATATCAAAGCGATGGCGAAAGTGCAAGGAGCGAGCACGATTACGCAACAATACGCGCGCAATTTGTTTTTAAGCTATGAAAAAACGTGGTTCCGAAAATGGAACGAAGCGATTTATACGATTCGACTTGAAGCGAACTACAGCAAAGAACAAATTTTAGAAGGATATTTAAATACGATCTATTACGGCCATGGTGTATACGGCATTGAAGCCGCCGCCAATTATTATTTCGGCAAATCGGCAAAAGAATTATCCCTCGCTGAAGCAGCAATGCTTGCGGGCATTCCGAAAGGACCAAGCTATTATTCTCCGTTGGTAGACGAACAGCGTGCCAAAGAGCGGCAAAAAATCGTTCTCCGTTCAATGGTCGAAAACGGAGCTATTTCGGAAAAAGAAGCAAAAGAAGCCGAAAAGGTCCGTCTTCACTATTCCAAAGGCCAAGAGATGCTTACACAATCGATTGCTCCGTATTTTCAAGATGTCGTTAAAACGATTTTGCGCACAAAATTAGGATTGGATGAAGAAACGATTGAAATGGGTGGCCTTCGCGTCTACACGTCGCTCGATGTCGACATGCAAGCGATCGCTGAAAAACAAATCGAAACGATCATATCGAAACAATCCGATATTCAAGCTGCACTCGTAGCGATGGAACCGAAAACGGGGGAAGTGAAAGCGTTAGTCGGAGGACGCGATTACACAAAAAGCCCGTTTAACCGCGCTGTTCAAGCAGAACGACAGCCCGGGTCCACCTTCAAGCCGTTTCTTTACTACGCAGCGCTTAAGCATGGATTTACTCCTTCAACGGAATTGCGCAGCGAATTAACAACGTTTACGCTTGAAGATGGAACGACGTACACACCGCATAACTTCAATAATTATTATGCAAACGACTCCATCACGCTTGCTCAAGCAATCGCTTTATCGGATAACGTATTTGCAGTAAAGACGCATCTATTGATCGGACAAGAAGAACTCGTACAAACCGCCAAACAATTAGGCATTACAAGCAAGCTAAAAGCCGTTCCTTCCCTTGCACTCGGCACATCACCTGTTAAAGTCATCGACATGGTCCAAGCTTACAGCACGATCGCTAACAACGGGAAAAAAATAGAGCCTGTGTTTATAAAAAAAATCGTGAACTATGAAGGAAAAGTCATTTATGAACATAAACCGGTACACGAACAAATTCTCGATCCCGATCTCGCTTTCGTCACGACTCACTTAATGACCGGAATGTTTGATCCCGCATTAAACGACTATTCAACGGTTACGGGGCAGTCCATCATAAGCGAAATCACCCGTCCATATGCAGGAAAATCAGGAACGACCAAAACGGATAGTTGGATGATTGGCTATACACCTCAATTAGTTGCCGGGGTTTGGACAGGATATGACCGCGATCAAACGATTGATAAAATAGAAGAAAAACAATATGCGAAAAAAATTTGGGTCCGCTTCATGGAAGAAAGTTTAGAAGGAAAAAAAGTAAAATCGTTTGAACCAACGGATGGGGTTGTCGGCGTATACGTCGATCCGCATAATGGAAAGCTAGCCACAGACTCTTGTCCAACGAAACGATTCAGCTACTACATTGCTGGAACGGAACCGACAGAATCTTGCACCGACCATTTCCATGAAAAAAAGAAGAAAAAGAAAAAACCAAAAGAAAAAGACTCTTGGCTTAAACACCTCTTTGATTGGTTCTAGTCAGCAAGAATGCCCAAGCTGTAACAGCTTGGGCATTCTTGCGTCCTAGTTTTATAATGTGTTACTTATCTAGGTTTAGTTTACTCCTTTTCCCACAAAATCACAAGTATTGACAACTTTTCGTTCACAAAATTGTCAAATATTATCCATTATTTTCTAATAGTTTTTGTTTCAATTCCTCGCTTGAACGGTTCCACATCTCGATATTATGATTTTGTAAAAACGTCGCCAACACTCGTTTTGAACGTTCATCCATATGTTCAACAATAATATGGCGCTTTAATGATTTATCCATGCGATTCACATGTTCAGGAAGCGATTTGTATCCCCGACGTGCTTCGCGATCCACCGTCATTTCACAAGCAGTAACCCCCGCATAGTAAGGGCCGTCTTCTTTATGATCGACCGTTACCCACACGAGCCAGTACGGCTTTCCATTCGGCACTTCCTCACGATGAGGGGTAAATTTAATTCCTTTTTCAACCGCGCTGCGCGCATGCATCGCTCCCATATCAATAAACGCTTCCCCTGCTTCAATGTCGATAATGACAGGAGACACGTTCGCAAGACTGAGTACACCCGCACCGAAACTGCCATGCACTTCCGGTTCGTTTTTAATAATGTTAAACGCAAGCTTTTTCTTTTGCTCCAAAATGGTTTCATCCTTTCTTTACAAAATTAATGTCGCAAAAATCGATTGGAGCCATTGGCCAATGAACGGAATGGCGGTATGGAAAATCGGTTGAATCGTGTATTGATCAAGCGGTGTGAAAATAAGAATAAGGAAAATCAATGCGCCATAATTTTCAAACTGCGTCATTTTCACGCGAAGATCGTTTGGTGCTAAATCTTCAATGATTCGATAGCCATCCAGCGGCGGAAACGGAAGCAAATTAAAAACAAACAGCAAAATATTCAACCCGATATAAATCTCAAAAAACTGATAAAGCCCATCGCTAAACCACGGCGGGATCAAATCGAACAAGCCGAAGCGAATCATGCTGTACCAAAGCGCAAAACCAATCGCCGCTAACAACAAGTTGCTGAGAGGCCCCACTGCGGATACGAGAATACCTGCGATGCGAGGATGACGAAAATATCCGCGATTCACAGGCACCGGTCGCGCCCAACCGAATCCTGCTAAGAAAATCAGCAATGTACCAAGCACATCTAAATGCGCCAATGGCGAAAGCGTCAACCGACCTTGCTGTTTCGCCGTCGGATCACCAAATTTATAAGCAACATAAGCATGGGCGAATTCATGAACAGAAAAAGCAATCGCTAAAGCCAACACGACATATGGAATTTCTCGAATCGGATATGCTAAAAAGTTCTCCACTTTTCTACTCCTTTTCATATATTTCCTCAATTGTTCATTATACACGAAAAACCAAGAGAAAAACTACTTTCAAATGTGTCGAAGATGGTATAATAAGGATGTCGAAAAAAAGATCAAGGAGACGATGAACATGCCATATGTCACTGTCAAAATGCTAGAAGGACGCACAGAAGAACAGAAAAAAGCGCTCGTGGAAAAAGTAACGGAAGCGGTTGCTGAAACAACTGGCGCACCAAAAGAAAAAATTGTCGTATTCATCGAAGAAATGTCGAAAAATCATTATGCGGTCGGCGGAAAACGTTTAAGCGACGAATAATACACATCATGAAGGAAGCTAATGAATCAGCTTCCTTATTTTTTTCATTTTTTTATTGCATATCTCTTAAAAAACGAATAATATAATATATGGTTTTTAAAAATGTTCGTTTTTTTGGGAGAGATGAAAATGTTTCAAAATACGAAAACAGAAATTATAGCTGGTTTCACTACCTTTTTAACGATGGTGTATATTGTCGTCGTCAACCCGGTCATTTTGTCAGACGCTGGCGTGCCGTTTGAGCAAGTGTTTACAGCAACCATTATCGCAACCGTCATCGGAACGCTTTGGATGGCGCTGTTTGCCAACTATCCGATCGCGATTGCGCCCGGCATGGGACTGAATGCGTATTTCGCTTATTCCGTCGTCGGCTCGCATGGGAATATTTCGTATGAAGTGGCGTTTTCCGCTGTCTTTGTCGCAGGAATTATTTTCGTGATCTTATCGTTAACGCCGTTTCGCCGCAAGCTCATTGAGGCGATTCCAGACAACTTAAAACATGGCATTACGGCGGGAATCGGCCTGTTTATTGCTTTTATCGGCTTACGTTTAACAGGAATTATTAAAGCTCATCCGCAAAACTTAGTGGCATTAGGCGATTTGCATTCTCCTTCGGCCATTCTTACATTAATCGGCCTAGCCGTTACGCTTATTTTCATGTCGCTTCGCGTGAACGGTGCGCTCTTTTTCGGGATGATTGTAACGGGAATCATCGCTTATTTTACGGGTCAATTGAAATTTGACAAAGGCTTCGTTTCTGTGCCTTCACTTCCTGAAGGATTGATCATTGTCAATCCTTTGACAGCCATTGGAGATGTTGTGCAATATGGACTGTACGCGGTTGTCTTTTCGTTCTTGCTCGTCACCATTTTCGATACAACAGGAACGATGATTGGCGTTGCGCAGCAGGCAGGCTTAATGAAAGGGAATACGATGCCACGCGCCCGCGAAGCGCTTTTAGCTGACTCGATCGCGACAACCGTTGGCGCAATATTTGGAACAAGCCCGACTTGCGCTTACATTGAATCTTCTGCCGGAGTAGCCGCTGGAGGGCGCACAGGATTAACCGCTTTAACGGTCGCTGTGCTATTTGCCGTCTCCGCCTTTTTCGGCCCGCTTGTCGGTGCGGTTTCCGGAATTGCCGCGATTACGGCGCCTGCCCTCATCATTGTCGGAAGCTTAATGATCAGCAGCATCTCTCACATTAAATGGGACGAGTTAGATGAAGCGTTCCCGGCATTTCTGATCATCTTGAGCATGCCGCTTACATCCAGCATCGCAACAGGAATCGCATTAGGCTTTATCTCTTATCCGCTTCTAAAAATAACGCGCGGAAAATGGCGCGAAGTCCATCCGCTCGTCTATCTTTTTGCGGTATTGTTCTTCTATCAACTGGCGTTTTTACCTCATTAAGACGCCGCGATAAACGCCAAAACGTAAAAAGAAGTCCTCGCCATTAGGTGCGGACTTCTTTTTTTACTTTGCTACGCAATTGCTCGATATAGGAATGCGCCTGCTCGATTTCTTCTTCCGTATAACGTTGTTTGCTTTTGAGCGTGAATACTTTTTCTTTTATTTCTTCTTTGCTTAAGTCTTCAAAATAGAGAATCGTTGAAACAAGCTCTAAAAAACGCGCACTTTGTTCGTTCATGTCACGCAAGCAATCTTCTAAATGGGGCATGTCCAGTTCGTAATGGCTTAAAAATTCTTCCCCTGACTCTGTCAGCATGTAACGATATTGATAGTAACCGCCTTTTTTCTCTTTCACTTCATGTAAAAAACCTAAGTTGCATAGTTCTTCAATGCGCAACGTTAATTCTTCGGAATAAGGACCGTAAAAATGAAAATCAAATTTTTCATAGAAAGGAAAATCAATCTTTTTAGCGATATAAATCATTTTTTGCAGCTTTTTTCTCCCAACAATTTCCCCAACTGCCGCAAGGGCTTTCATAATTTTCGCATGCTCGATCAACAACGTTCCGTCATCTCCTAACCCTCTAAAATTTCTTTAATCTTTTTCTTAATGTTTCGTTTTGTCGATACATCGTCGAGAAAATCTTGCGGAAAGTACAGTTTATGGTCTGTTCGCCGCTTGCCTGAAATCGCATCGACAATCGTGGATTCGCGTGATAGTTCACGAAGTTCTCCGTTTGGCATTAATAAATAAATCGGCAAGCGCTCTTCTTCTTCTCCCGGGCGATAAAAATCATAAGGGAGGTCAGACGAAGAATCGACAACTAAATAATACTCAGGATCGATGCCTGCCTTTTTAAATAGCGTTGTCAATTCCATTAACTTTTTCATCTGTTCGTTCGTTGGATGAAATTCGACGTATTTGAACAAGTTTCGATTGATAAAACGACGGCATAAATCACTTAAAATCTCATCTTTTTCGTCTTGCCATTGTTGAAAATAATAAAGAACGACCGCTTCATCTAGTTTCAAGTAGTCTTGTAATTGAATGTTTCCAACAAACAGAGAGTGGAAATGAACAGGAGGTGTTTGAAACGTATATCCTGCCAAATAGAGATGTTTCGCACGGTGTAAAATTTTCGTTAAAATCACTTCAGCGCTGCGCGTAACCGGATGAAAGTATACTTGCCAATACATTTGATAGCGGCTCATGATGTAATCTTCGACGGCATGCATGCCGCTTCGTTTAATGACGACTTGGTCTTCACGCGGACGCATGACGCGCAAAATGCGCTCCATATCAAAGTGACCGTAACTAACACCTGTATAATACGCATCACGCAATAAATAATCCATCCGATCGGCATCAATTTGGCTCGAGATTAAGCTGACGACCAACTTATTTGGATACGTTTTTGCAATGACTTCGGCTACTTTTTTCGGAAAATCATCAGAAACGCGGCGAAGAACCGCATTCACTTCCGTATCTCCTAAAATAATGGCACGCGTAAAATGTTCATGATCGAGATGAAACACTTTTTCAAACGAATGGGAAAACGGTCCGTGACCTAAGTCGTGAAGAAGTGCAGAGCATAAACAAAGCAAGCGCTCATTCCGATCCCAATCATCTCGGCCATCAAATACGTCATCGACAATGCGACGAACGATCTCATAAACCCCGAGGGAATGGTTAAAACGGCTATGCTCCGCTCCGTGAAACGTTAAGTACGTCGTCCCGAGCTGTTTAATGCGGCGAAGACGTTGAAACTCTTTTGTCCCAATTAAATCCCAAATTACTTTATCGCGAACGTGAACATATCGATGCACAGGATCCTTAAATACTTTTTCTTCGCTTAATTTTTCGTTGGGATACAATCTTTCTCCCCTCTTCCATTCATAACATAGCTTTATTATAGAGCGTGAATCGACATAAACAAATACTTAATTTTTCCTAAAAATATAAAAAAATCACCTTGCATCTAGATGAAGGCGATTTTTCGTCATTTCTTTAGTTTTTCCGCAATCTTGGCGATCAATTCATCTTCGTTTGCCGCAGATACAGGACGGTTATTAACAAACGCGAACGATTTTTTCCGACCAGGACCGCAGTAAGATTGGCAACCAATTTCAATTTTTGCGTTAGGATCTAATTTTTTCAAACGAGGCAACAACGTTTTTAAATTGGTTGCTTGACAATCGTTGCAGACGCGAAATTCGTTTGCCATTGCATTCAACCTCCTTGCTTACGCTTTGACGCTAACGTGTATTCTAACGCTTCTGTCCAAACAATGCAAGTCACATCTATTTCCTTAAAAAAATAGTATATATTCCTCTTTTTTTGGTGATTATGAAAATAAAAGAATGTGAAAGGAGAATGTTTAATGAAACTACGACAAGATGCATGGACAGAAGAAGAGGATCTTCTTCTTGCTGAAACGGTGTTAAGACATGTACGCGAAGGAAGCACACAATTAAATGCGTTTGAAGAAGTGGGAGATAAATTGAATCGCACGTCCGCTGCTTGCGGCTTTCGCTGGAATGCGGTGGTACGTCAGCGCTATGAAGAAGCGCTGCAAATGGCGAAAAAATATCGAAAACAGCGTCAACGTGCGCTCGGAAAACAGCAAGCCGTTCGCAAACGGTTACTGTATCATCCGCCTGTTCCAACACTGGAAGAAATCAGTGCAGAGCCATTGCATGCGGAAGCAGAAGAAACAAATGGTCTCACACTTGATCATGTCATCTCGTTTTTGCATACGTTAAAGAGAACGTATACAAGCCAAGAAACGCTGCGCATTGAAAATGACAGATTAAAAAAGGAGCTAAACGAAATAAACAGCAGAAACAAAGAGTTAGAAAAGAGAGTGAATGAATTAGAGCAAAATGCTTCTACCATGCAGGAAGACTATGAAACATTAATGAGAATTATGAACCGTGCAAGAAAAATGGTGCTTTCCGAAGAGGAAGAACATTCGCCAACGGTCTTCAAAATGGACAAGAATGGCAATCTAGAAAAAATTGAAAGAATTGCGGAATAAGAAGAAGCTGTCTCTTGATACAAGAGACAGCTCTTTTTTATCATTTCAACACTTTTTCGTTTCGTTCAACGATTCGCTGCCAATACAGTTCATATCGTTCCCATTCTTCAGGCGTTAACGAGGAAGAAACAAGGTTGCTCCCACGCGATTGAAGCGCCTGAAATAAACGTAAGATGAGCGTTTGCACGGTTATTTCTTCTTTTAATAATTCGGTTAACGACGCCATCGTTTCAGGAACGACCGTCGGGTAAACAAATTTTGTTTGTTCCCCAGAAAGAGCGTGCTCATAAAATTGTTGGATGAGTTCGGCGCGCTCTGCTCCGCTTCCGCTTGCGCATAAATAAATTTGCACAGCCACTCCACCGCGCAGACGGCGTTGCGAAATCCCCGCAAACTTTTTGCCATGAATGCTTAAATCAAAGCTACCTGGACAATACGAACCAACCACTTCGCCCGCTTTCACTTCTGCACCGTAAGGAGCCAGCATATACTGAACAAGTTGCGCCATCGCTTCATATCCCCGGTCAATATCGATTCCTTTTTTCGTGTCTGGGAAAATGAGCGAAACATTCAATACCCCTTCGTCTAAAACGACGGCTAAACCTCCTGAATTGCGTACGATGACATTCCATCCTTTTTCACGCAACAAGCGAACCCCTTTATCTAAATAAGGCAACTTCGTATCTTGAATGCCTAACACAACGGTTTGATGATGCACCCACATGCGCACAATCGGTTCAGACCGACCGCTCCCAACTGCCTCGCAAAGCGCATCATCAAACGCAAAAGACTGTTTTGCATCAAAATGGTAGCCTAAACTAGAATGATCAATGATTCTCCATGTCGGTTGCTTTAAAAGCTCGCTCATCATCGCATCGCCACTTTATAGCGCTTGAGCGGCAGTAATTAACGAAAGTTTGTATACATCTTCTGCGCTGCATCCGCGTGATAAGTCGTTCACCGGTTTGTTTAGCCCTTGTAAAATTGGACCAACCGCTTCAAAGTTACCGAGGCGTTGCGCAATTTTATAGCCGATATTTCCCGCTTCTAAGCTTGGGAAGATAAAGACGTTCGCATCGCCTTGAATGACAGAATCTGGCGCTTTCTTTTTCGCTACAGATGGAACGAACGCCGCATCAAATTGAAACTCTCCATCCAATACCAAATCTGGAGCCATTTCTTTTGCAATGCGCACCGCTTCGATCACTTTTTCTGTTTCTGGAGATTTCGCAGACCCTTTTGTCGAAAAGCTTAACATCGCAACACGCGGTTCGATGTCAAACATCTTTGCCGTATTGGCGCTTTCAATCGCAATTTCCGCTAAATCTTGGCTATCTGGAGAAATGTTGATCGCGCAATCCGCAAATACATACTTTTCATCGCCGCGAACCATAATGAACACACCGGAAGTTTTGCGGATGCCTGGTTTTGTTTTAATAATTTGCAGCGCTGGGCGAACCGTATCGGCTGTTGAATGAGCCGCCCCGCTCACTAAGCCGTCCGCTTTGCCAACATAGACAAGCATTGTTCCAAAGTAGTTTTCATCTAACAAAATTTTGCGCGCCTCTTCTTCCGATACTTTTCCTTTGCGTCGCTCAATAAATGAGGCAACGAGCGCATCCATTTCTTCGTATTGCTCTGGATCGATGATTTCAACGTTCTGTAACGTCACTCCAAGCTCTTTCGCTTTGTTGGCTACCGCCTCTTTATTCCCGATCACGATCGGCAATAAAATGTTTTCCTCCGCTAAACGTCCAACAGCGGTTAAAATTCGTTCATCTAATCCTTCAGGAAACACAATTTTGATGTTTTTTCCCGCTACTTTCTCCTTTAAAATTGAAAATAGATCGCTCACAAAAATTTCCTCCTTAATTTATTGAAAAAATTTATCTACTTATTAGGATACTATTCTGAACTTGAAAAGCAATCAATTACATCCCAACAGAAAATAGTCTTTTTTTTATAATAATTCTGTCACATTTTCTCATTTATTAACCGTTAAAAAAGAGCAAAACTAGCAAAGAAAATGAAACATATGATACAATTCCGATAGTACATATGTAGAAGGAGTTGACATGACAATGAGTGAAGCAGCACAAACGTTAGATGGTTGGTATTGTCTTCATGATTTCCGTTCAATCGACTGGTCCGCATGGAAAACGCTCACAAGCGATGAGCAGCAAGCAGCCATTCATGAATTTTTAGCATTAGTAGAAAAATGGGAAAAGACAGAAGCAGCTAATAAAGGCAGCCATGCGATCTATACGATCATGGGGCAAAAAGCGGACATCATGTTCATGATTTTGCGTCCGACGATGGAAGAGCTTCATGAAATCGAAACAGCCATTAACAAAACAAAATTAGCGGAATATCTCGTTCCGTCGTATTCTTACGTTTCCGTTGTTGAATTAAGCAACTACTTGCCTGCTGATGCTGGCGATCCATATGAGAATCCAGAGATTCGCCGTCGCCTTTATCCAATTTTACCAAAAACAAAACATGTTTGCTTCTATCCGATGAATAAGCGTCGTCAAGGAAATGACAACTGGTACATGCTTTCGATGGAGGAACGCCGCAATTTAATGCGTGCTCACGGCATGACAGGACGCAAATACGCAGGAAAAGTCGTACAAATCATTACAGGTTCCGTCGGATTTGACGATTATGAATGGGGCGTCACCCTCTTCTCTGATGACGTACTGCAATTTAAAAAGCTCGTATACGAAATGCGCTTTGACGAAGTAAGCGCGCGTTTTGGCGAATTCGGCTCTTTCTTCGTCGGCAACTTGTTAACAAAAGAAAAAATGTATTCATTTTTACACGTATAAAGACCTCTTTACTTAGAGGTCTTTTTTCTTTCTGTCATAATCGTCGATATCGATTGATACATATGAAATAGAAGAAGATATTTTTGTCACCTTTTTCCGCTTCAATAATAGCCTATTATTGTTGAGTTGATTGCTTTATAAGCGAGGTGAGGAAATGGCTGTTGTTGCTCATAACGAAGAAGATGTGAAGCTTCTTGCGAGATTAATGCGGGCCGAAGCGGAAGGAGACGGGCAACTCGGAATGTTGATGGTAGGCAATGTCGGCATTAATCGCATACGAGGAAACTGTTTAGACTTTAAAGGATTGCGCAGCATTCGCCAAATGGTTTTTCAAAGTCCTGGAGGATTTGAGGCAATTCAAAAAGGATATTTTTATCAGCGAGCGCGAGAAGAAGATATGCGTCTCGCACGCAACGTCATTAGAGGATGGCGCTATCATCCAGCTACCAATTGCCTTTGGTTTTTTCGCCCTGCCGGGGCATGTCCAGCGCAATGGTTCAACCAATGGAATACAGGACGCTATAAATCCCATTGTTTTTATGCACCGAGTCGTTCGGATTGTCCACGCGTGTATTAATTTTTAGGAGGGATCTTTATGAGCCAATATGAAAATGATGATCGTCAACAAATGCCTTACTACACGCAACAAGTTCCTTATTACACCTATCCTTATTACTATCCATATACAGGCCAACAAATGCAACCATATACAGGCCAAATGCAAACGTTCCCATTCGGAATGCCTTCACCAACATTTGTACCGCAAATGCCAACAACTGCCGCACAAACACCTGTTACCGCCAGCCAACCGTTACCTGGCATGTTGCCGCTCGAAGAATCGTATATTGAAAACATTTTGCGATTAAATAAGGGAAAAGTCGCTACCGTTTATATGACATTTGAAAACAACCGCGAATGGAACGCCAAAATTTTTAGAGGCAGAATCGAAGCGGCTGGACGCGATCATCTCATTTTAAGCGATCCACAAACAGGCATGCGCTACTTATTACCGATGATTTACTTAGATTACGTCACATTCGATGAAGAGATTGTGTATGAATACCCGTTTGCTGATGCGGGATTAAGCACATACGCACCACGTTAAAAAACGAGGCTTGTCTGCCTCGTTTTTTCATTACAAATATTTGATTGCGGCATAACCGATTAACAACCATCCAATGAGAAAAGCGACTCCGCCAAACGGAGTAATGGCGCCGAGAACTTTGATTTGCGTCACGCTTAAGACGTACAAACTACCTGAAAATAAGACGATGCCTGCAAACATTAACCATCCAGCGATTGGAATAGAACTAACATGCGGCCATTTTGCCGCTAAAAGCGCCACAATAAATAATCCGAGCGTATGAAACATTTGATATTGCACAGCCGTTTGCCACGTCTCGATATACTTATCAGGAATTTTTCCTTCTAAAACGTGCGCTCCAAACGCACCTAATGCTACAGATAAAAAGCCATTAATCGCCCCAAGTAAAACAAAAATTTTCATATTCTCTCTCCCCATTTCTATTAAAATTCAAACAATGACGGACCGTTCGCATCATCGCCGATTTCAATACGCTCACGCTTAGAAAGCAACGGTGCTGTCGGTTCATCAACTGAAGTGACTGCTTGTTCTTTTTCTTGCAAAACTAAATCGCAAAGGACACGAATAGCCGCCATATGCTCACGAACATTCTCAATCGATTGCGCCCGCTGAGCTTGGGCAATCTCTTCCGCCATCTTTGCTAAAATTTTTGTTAAAGATATTTCCAAAACGTTTTCACTCCCGTCTTCCTATTTCGTCTAAACTAATGTTATCTTATACATAGAAAGTTTTCAATTTGAAAGCGCTTTAAGATGGTGGCGACAGATGAAGCGAACATGGTGGTACATTGTTTAAAAGTCAATCCAAACCATAAAGAGATCAACGTCAAAAAAGCGCTCAAAGATTCAAATTCCGTCTACCATTGTTAAAGCTCATTCAATTACGAAAAGAAAATTCAGTGATGGTACTATTCGAAAAACGATTCATACATTTATGCTTATACGCGTGAGTTGGATGGCGTTATGCGAAGCGCGCATTTATGAAATAAAACAGGACTGACATCGCTCAGTCCTGTTTTCATTTCGCTGCTTCTTCAAAGCTGGAAAGCTGCTCCTTTTTTCCGAAAATAATAGCTAAATCCCCCACTTGCAATCGTTCATCTGGGGATGGATTGCTGATGATCGTTCTTCCGCGCTGAATCGCGACAACAGTCACACCATAACGAGTGCGAATCTCACTTTCTCGCAACGAACGGTTCACGAACGAAGAGTTGACCGCAATTTTTACTTCCTCCACCGCAAACTCTTCTTCATGTTCATGGAAAATGGTATCTACATAATCAACACTCACCGGTTTCAAAATCGTCATCGCCATTCTCCGTCCGCTTAAAAACGACGGATTGATCACTTTATCCGCACCAGCGCGACGCAGCTTTTCCTCTGTCTCGGGCCGTTCTGCGCGGGCGACGACTTGAATGTCGCGATTCAAACCTTTTGCCGTCAACGAAATAAAAACATTATCCGCATCCGCAGGCAAAGCCGCAACCAAACCAGCCGCCCGCTTGATTCCTGCCGCAAGCAACACATCATCTTCTGTCGCGTCTCCTTCTATGTATAGCACTTGATCGGCCATTTCTTCGAGATGTTCAATGTTTCGTTCAACAACGACATCTGTCCCGTTTTTTAATAACTCTCGCACCACTTGTTTCCCGACACGCCCGAAACCGCAAACAATAATGTGGTTCGACAATGATTCAATTTTCTTTCTCATTCGTCTCCTCCGCACCGTTTTTGAAAATTCCCCTTCAATCATCATCGACGCGACTGCCCCTGTCGCATACGTCACAATGCTAATCCCAATCGGAATAATAAGAAGCGCAAACATTTTCCCATAAAATGTTTGGGGCACCGTATCCCCATAACCAACCGTCAAAATCGTCACAACGGTCAGCCACAGGGAGTCAAAAAAGAGAGCTGTTCAGAAAACATAAATCCGATCGTTCCAACACCGATCGCTAAAAACATCGCCACCACGGATGCGACGAGCGATTTCGATGAATTCATCGCTCCATCCCCTCTTACTTTCTTTTCTCCACAAATTTCATACATTCCGTACCTGAAGATTGCTTTACGACAAGCGAAGGCATCGCTGCGCTTTTAAATCCGAACGCGCGACAGCCTTTCGGAAAATGCCGGTCCCACGTCACATAAAAGTGCTGACACTTATAACAATTCACCCGTTTCTCCATCGCTCTCCCTCAAATGTTTTCGATTTGCCAATCGATTGGCTCATGGCCAACTTTTTGTAAAAAGGCATTTGTCTTCGAAAACGGACGGCTACCGAAAAAGCCGCGCGCTGCCGAAAATGGGCTTGGATGCGGCGCTTCAATAATGTAATGGTGCGGATTTGTAATCAGTTCCTTCTTTGCTTGCGCATGGCGCCCCCATAAAATGAACACAACTGGCGTTTTCTTTTCGTTTACAAGTTCAATGACGCGATCGGTAAATATTTCCCATCCTTTTCCTTTATGCGAGTTTGCTTGGCCTCGTCGTACCGTTAACACCGTATTTAACAATAACACGCCCTGCTTCGCCCATTTGACTAAATAACCGTTGTTTGGAATATAACAGCCAAGGTCGTCATGCAGCTCTTTAAAAATATTTAACAACGATGGAGGAATCGGAACACCCGGTTTTACGGAAAAGCTTAATCCGTGCGCTTGTCCCGGTCCGTGATATGGATCTTGTCCTAAAATAACGACTTTTACTTGTTCGTACGGGGTGTAATGAAGCGCATTAAAAATGTCATACATATCGGGATAAATCGTTCTTGTGCGATATTCTTCCTTCAAAAATTCCCGCAACTTTAAATAGTACGGTTTTGTAAATTCTTCTTCTAAAAGCATTGCCCAATCATTTTTTAGCACAGCCATCCCGCTTAACTCTCCTTGTTTTGTTTATATTGAAAAGGCTACCCTATTTCATAGGATAGCCTGTTTTTGATTAAAATTGAATTTTCTCTTCTAAGAAGTTTTTCAATTCCGTGATTGGGATGCGCGTTTGTTGCATCGTGTCGCGGTCGCGGACCGTAACCATGCCATCTTCTTGTGAATCGAAGTCATACGTGATGCAGAACGGTGTACCGATCTCATCTTGACGACGATAACGTTTTCCAATTGAACCCGATTCATCGTAATCGACCATAAAATGCTTCGCCAAGTCTTCGAAAATTTGGCGCGCTCCCTCTGATAGCTTTTTCGACAATGGCAAGACTGCGGCTTTGTATGGAGCCAATGCTGGATGAAGACGCATGACTGTCCGTGTCGTACCATCTTCAAGCTGCTCTTCTTCGTATGAGTCAATCATAAACGCTAATGTGACGCGGTCCGCACCAAGAGAAGGCTCAATGCAGTATGGAATGTAGCGCTCATTCGTTTCTTGATCGAGGTAATGGAAATCTTCACCTGAATATTCCATATGGCGGCGCAAGTCATAGTCTGTCCGTGAAGCGATGCCCCATAATTCGCCCCAACCAAACGGGAATTTATATTCAATATCCGTTGTTGCGTTGCTGTAGTGAGACAATTCTTCTTCCGAATGGTCGCGAAGACGAATGTTTTCGCGTTTCATTCCGAGCGATAAAAGCCATTGTTCACAATATTGTTTCCAATAATCGAACCATTGTAGTTCTTCCCCTGGCTTGCAGAAAAATTCAAGCTCCATTTGTTCAAATTCACGCGTACGGAACGTAAAGTTACCTGGTGTAATTTCGTTGCGGAAGCTTTTTCCGATTTGCGCAATACCAAATGGAAGTTTTTTACGCATCGTTCTTTGCACGTTTTTAAAGTTAACGAAAATGCCTTGCGCTGTCTCCGGGCGAAGATAAATTTCGTTCGCGCTTGTTTCCGTGACCCCTTGGAACGTTTTAAACATCAAGTTAAATTGACGAATGTTTGTGAAGTCGCGGCTGCCGCAATCTGGACATGCGATGTCGTGTTCTTTTATGAGCTCTTCCATTTTTTCAAACGGAAGGCCGTCGACGATCATCTCGATTCCTTTCGCTTCTAACGCGCTCTCGATGAGTTTATCAGCACGATGACGAGCCTTACAATTTTTACAGTCAATCATTGGATCGTTAAAGTTTCCTAAATGCCCAGACGCTTCCCACGTTCTTGGATTCATTAAAATCGCCGCATCTAAACCGACGTTATACGGTGATTCTTGCACGAACTTTTTCCACCATGCTCGCTTAATATTATTTTTTAATTCCGTACCTAATGGACCGTAATCCCACGTATTCGCCAAGCCGCCGTAAATTTCTGATCCTGGGAACACGAAGCCGCGATGTTTCGCATGAGCAACGATTTGTTCCATTGTCACTGCCATTTCTTTTACCTCCTTAATATTTTTTTCGCCATTAAAAAACGCTCACGTCCTCAGGCACAATCGCCTAGGGACGAGAGCGTGACTCCCGCGGTTCCACCCTAGTTGATGCAAAGCTGCATCCACTTTTTCACACGCGCAACTCCGGACTGCCGTTTCACTGAACCTCTTTATCGGGCTTCCACCGTCCCCGACTCGCTAGAAAAGAGCGCTTCAGCTACTATCCATCCTTCATCATTGCTTCAATATTTCATTTGTTAGCTATTTTATCAAATGAAAGAGACGATCGTCAATATCGCCCATCAACCGTCAACGCGAGCCGAGAACGAATCGGTTTTCCGTCCCAAATCACTTCACTTGCCGCTTTTCGCTTCGCTACTTCCGGTTCAGAAAGAAGAAGCCAAAAGTTTTTCGTTGGCAAATCGCCAAGCCCATGTTTGGCGCTTAATCGGTCTAAATACATTTTTCGCGTTTCATTCATTTGCTTCGATAAGTGATCGCCTTCGTTTGAAAATGCATAGAGAACGCTTGCGACAGCGACGCGCTTTACTCGAAATTGCGCGGCAGTGCGCAAAAAGAAATCCCAATCCCAATAATTGTGCACATATGGATCAAAGTACCCAATCGCGTCATGAATGGATTTTCGATATAAACTGCCCGAAGGAACATACGTCGAAAATTTCCGCATTGCTTCGAGATCATATTCATATGCAAATAAAAAGCGATTGATCGGTACGCGTCCCCCGTTTTCCATGCGGTAATGAAAAATTTCCACATCAGAATAAACAAAGTCAACATCTTGAATTTCCTTCACCATTCGTTCGATATGGCACGGCAATAATAAATCATCATCGTCACAAAGCATAATAAACTCGCCTTTTGCCGAACGTACGCCAAGATTGCGCGCTTCCACATGACCGACATTTTGTGCTAATTGAATGAGACGAATGTTCAATTCGGGATACAGTTTAACGACTTCATCGATTTTTTCACCTCCATCATTGACAATGACGACTTCAAAGTGCTGATACGTTTGATGACTTAACGACTCTAAAAGTTCCGCAAGCGGAAGAAGTCGATTATACGTTGCCACAACAACCGAAACAAATGCGTTCAAAGACTCATCCCTGCCCTTTCTTTCGATGTCAACAAAAAAGAAGCTACAATGTCACCATTATAGCTTCTTTTTGCTCATTTATTCCAACTCTTGCTGTTTTGTTTCTGTTCCTAGCAATAAAACGGCCAACACACCGATGAAAATGGCTGCACAAAAAACCGCAAAAATCATCGTAATGGACACTTGTTGCGCAACGAGATAACCGACGACGAGCGGACCAAGAATGCCGCCAATTCGACCAAACGATGCCGCCATTCCCGCACCTGTTCCACGAATAACCGTCGGATATTGTTCTGGCGTGTAAGCATAAAGCGCACCCCAAGCGCCAAGATTGAAGAAGGATAATAAAATTCCAAACGCCATTAACATGGCGGCCGATTCCGCATTTCCGAAGAAATAAGCACTCACCGCTGTACCGATTAAATAAACGACAAGCACAAATTTCCGCCCAACGCGCTCAATCAACCATGCCACACTGAAATAACCTGGAAGCTGAGCAAACGTCATCATTAACACGTATTCAAAACTTTTAATTAAACTAAATCCTTTCATGACCATAACGCTTGGAAGCCATAAAAACATACCATAGTACGAAAAGACAACGGAAAACCAAAGAATCCAAAGCATCGTTGTTTGTTTTGCATACGGCTTCGACCAAACCTCGGTGATATTTTGCCAAATCGAACGTCTTTCCGTTTTTTGAACGACGCGGAAGCGATCTGAATCAGGAAGATTCACCCTCAAATAAAGCGCATAAAGAGCTGGGAGCGCTCCTAAAATCAACGCCATTTGCCAGCCGTATTTTGGAATAATAAAAAACGAAATCAGTGCTGCAATCAACCAGCCCCCCGCCCAAAAACTTTCAAGCAACACAACAACCTTTCCGCGTTCTTGCGCTGGAACGCTTTCGGAAACGAGCGTAGAGGCGACTGGAAGTTCCCCTCCTAATCCCATGCCGATGAAAAATCGTAAAATGAGAAAAACGGTTAACGTTGTCGCCAAGGCTGAAAGACCGCTGCCGATTGAAAATAGTAAAAGCGTAATGATAAAGACATGCTTTCGGCCAATACGATCGGCTAGAAGCCCGAAAACGAGCGCACCAACAGCCATTCCGATCGAGTTAATGCTTCCAATCCACCCCATTTGTTCCGCAGTTAAATTCCACTCTTTTTGCAATGCAGCCATAATAAACGAAAGCATCCCGACATCCATCGCATCAAATAGCCAGCCAAACCCTGCAACCCAAAGAAGCCTCTGCTTTGAAACGACCGCATCTTTACTCATGTCATCCCCTCCGTTGTCACCTGTAAACTTACTGTCTCTTATCATTATATTTCCTTTCCATCTATTGTTCAATGTATAGCCAAAAAAATAAGCGCCGGTTTTCCGACGCTTATTTTAAATTTAATTCATCAGCAGCTATCCTTTTTTGGCTCTTTAATTGAAAAACGTCTTCATGATCCAATCAAAAACGACGCCACCTAAATATACGCCAACCACGCCCATCACTCCTGCTAAAACTGGCGGAGCCGGAAGTGGCAAACGTAAGAATTTGAACACGACGCCAATAACAAGCCCTGCAAGCAAACTTAATAATACATCTTTCATTACATTCCCCTCCGTTTCGTTAATAACTTGCCTTAGACGTTTTACCTTGAACAATAGCTGGACCTGAGCTTGTACCAATTCTGGTTGCTCCTGCTTCAATCATCGCCTGCGCATCAGCTGCGCTACGAACGCCTCCAGATGCTTTCACACCAACGTTTGGTCCAACCGTTTTTCGCATCAAGGCCACGTCTTCTACGGTTGCACCGCCGCTTGCGAAACCAGTCGATGTTTTCACATAATCAGCACCTGCACGAACCGCCATTTCACAAGCGCGTACCTTTTCTTCATCCGTCAATAATGCTGTTTCGATAATGACTTTTGTCAATGCTTTTCCTTTGGCTGCTTCAACGACGGCGCGAATATCGCGTTCAACCAATTCGTCATCGCCGCTTTTAAGCGCACCAATATTGATGACCATATCCACTTCTTGCGCTCCGTGTTCAATCGCTTGTTTCGTTTCAAATGCTTTGACTTCTGGTGTTGTGGCCCCTAAAGGAAAACCGATGACCGTACATACTTTAACAGGGGTTCCTTTTAGCTTTTCTGCGACTAGTTTAACCCAAACAGGATTGACGCAAACGGAAGCAAATTCAAACTTTTTCGCTTCTTCGACTAGTTTCTCAATTTGTTCTTTTGTCGCTTCTGGCTTTAATAACGTATGATCGATCATCTTTGCAATTGATTTCATAAAAATCCCCTCTTCTCTCTATCTTAAATAAACATTCCTGCAATGGATGCACTTAATAAAGATGCAAGCATTCCTGCTAGAACTGCTCTCAATCCCATGCGCGCAATATCGCTGCGACGATTTGGCGCTAAGTTTCCTAATCCGCCAAGAAGAATTCCCATTGAAGAAATGTTAGCAAATCCACATAATGCAAAGCTCACAATCGCAACCGTCTTTGCTGATAACTCTGGAATTTGCGGCGCAAATGATGAATAAGCAACAAATTCATTTAAGATTAGTTTTTGACCGATGAATCCACCAGCTGTAACTGCTTCAGACCAAGGAACACCAATCGCAAATGCTAACGGCGCAAACGCAAAACCTAAAATTTTCTCCAATGTTAAACCGTCATAGTTAAATAATTGACCAATGCCGCTAAGCAATCCATTGATTAATGCGATTAAAGCAATGAATGCAAGAAGCATCGCACCGATGTTTAATGCAAGTTTCAATCCGTCGCTTGCCCCGCGAGCAGCGGCGTCAATAAGGTTCGTTGATTCTACATCTTTTTCCATTTCGAAATGTTCATCTTCCTTAATTTCTTCTGTCTCAGGAACGATTATTTTCGCCATAACCAGTCCTGCAGGTGCCGCCATAAAGCTAGCTGCTAACAAATATTTAAGCGGAACCCCAAGCAATGAATAACCGACAAGAACAGAACCGGCAACAGAAGCTAATCCTCCTGTCATGACCGCAAACAATTCGGATTGCGTCATTTTTGCCAAGTATGGACGAATCACAAGCGGCGCTTCTGTTTGACCAACGAAAATATTTGCTGCTGCAGACATGGACTCTGCTTTACTTGTTCCTAGTAATTTGGCTAACGGACCACCAATTAACTTGATAATCCATTGCATCACACCAATATAATAAAGAACAGAAATTAACGCTGAGAAGAAAATGACAACCGGTAACACTTGAAACGCAAACACAAACCCAATTCCTTTTGCGGCAAACATACCACCAAACAAGAAGTTAATTCCTTCGTTCGCATAGTTAATAACACTTGTAACAGCATTGGTTAACCATTGTAAAAACGCTTTCCCGGCTTCCCATTTTAAAACGATAAACGCAAACATTACTTGGATCGCTAATCCACCTAAAATCGTTCGTGGATTAATCGCTTTTCTGTTGCTTGAAGAAAGAAAACCGATACCGAGCACAACGAAAATACCAATTAATCCCCAAAGAATATTCATGTTGAACACTCCTATTTTTAAAAATTTTATTGACACCATCAAATATAACAGGAAAAAGAACATATGTAAACGTTAACAAGAACAAATGTAAAACAAAATTCATGGATATTACACAAAAATATGCATAAAAAAGAGCGGTCTCTTTAAAGTATTCCCGTTTTTTTTTCGAAAAACCTTAAATGAACACAATAAAAATCACATATTCATTCGCACAAAAAAGCTTGAGGAAATCTCCTCAAGCTTTATCACTATTCCACTAACGCACCTGTTAGCCAACCATGAAGCGAGCTTCACCGCAGATGATGGAAGTGAATTCGTTCTTCCATGGATTATGTTAGAAAAATAAAAAATCAAGTGTAAAACCTATGCGATTTTACACTTGATTACCTATGTTATTTGGATTGTTTCTCCACGTTATCGACCTTTTATTCCTTTTCAAGCAAACATTGAGCGGTAAATTGATCGGTAACTAAGACGTTTGCATATCCTCCTTTTAATGCTCCGCAAATCCCAGCTACTTTATGAACTCCGCCAGCAATGGCAATCGAATATTCTTTTTTTCGCAAATCCTCTAATTCAATGCCAAGTGTTCGAGCATTCAATTCTTCGCTACAAAGATTTCCATTTTGATCAAAAAAGCGTGAACAAATGTCACCAACCGCTTTTGAATAGATGATGCGCAAATCTTCTTCCGTGAAATAACCGAGCTGGAACAGCAAGGATTCCGATTTGATTGGTCCAATTGTGAATACCGCGATATTCGCTTTTCGGCCGAGATCAAGTATTTTGCGAATATGGCGATCTGCTTCCATTGCCTGCTTTACAACCACATGATCGACAATCGCCGGCAAAGGCAAATGATGTACTGTTGCATTGAATGCGCTTCCAAACAAGTGCAAAATATCCGACGCAAACGTATTCGTTTCTGAATGACTAACGCCGCCTTTTAATTGTACAACTTTTACATCTTTTACGTGCTTATGTCTTAACTGCAAAGCGACGTGATAAAGGGTCGTCCCCCATGTCAGCCCAATGATATCGCCGTCTTTTACAATCGAACGCAAATAGTCGGCTGCTTCCTTTCCTAAGTACTTTTTAATAATTCCATCCTGATGCTCTGGAACCGAAACAACGATCGCCTTTTTAAGATTAAACTTCTGCTCAAGTTGCAAAGAAAGATTTTTTATATCTTCGGTAGGATCATTAATTTTAATCTCGACGATCCCTTCTTCCTTTGCTTGCTGCAGCAGTCTCGATACGGTCGGGCGAGACACCCCAAGCTTTTTCGCAATATCGTGCTGGTTGTAATCAAGCAAATAATAAAGCTTCGCCGCCTCTACGACTTTTCTTAGCTTATCTTGTTCCATTCCTTCATCACCTTGCATGCATTAATAAAAAGGAGCGATCTCCCATTTTTGAAGAGATACTCCTTTTTATTTCATAATATTCCTAAACGTGAACATTTGACAAGCAAAAGTTTTAACATAATTTCCACTTTTTTAAATCAAATGATATCCTGTCATTTGCTTGAAAGATGATTTGTTCGTTATTGGAATCCGGGAAAATGCGCGCTGTAAATACTTCTTCGCCATCATTTAAAAAAATTTCAACTGACGACGTATCCAAAAACATACGTAACGTGCGCAATTCATTCAATTGACATTGTCTTTTCTCGACCTGTCCATCAACAAAGCTTTTTCGCTCCAATGTTGCAATGCCATTTTCGTAGTCATATAGAAATTTAGCATTGTCACGAATATGAATGGTCAAAATTCCTCTTCCATCTATCCGCTCTAGAAGCAGCTCGACCGATTGCCCAGAAACATTTGAAAACTGCTTCGTTTCAGACATGAGCGCGACATTTGGATAAACGACTTCTTCTCGGCGAAGCTTCTTTAATTCCTCCACTGGCCGTTGATGCAACTTTCCATTTACCAATTCCAACTCGCGCGGAATCGTCAATGCATGAATCCATTTGTAAGCAATCGTTGGATGTTTGTCCTCATATTGATCTGGAACCCCCATCCATGCAATCAATAATCTTCTTCCTTTCGCATCAACCGTTGTTTGCGGTGCATAAAATTCAAAACCGCGATCTAGTTCGGTAAAATCTCCATGGACGTATTGAATGTTGTTGTAGTCTAACTCGCCAACAAAATAACCCGATTGATATACGTTGTTGTAAAGCATTCCGTTCGGCTTTAAACCTTGCGGACAAACAATTAAAACATCTTTTCCGTCAAGCTCAAACAAATCTGGGCATTCCCACATATATCCAAAATCTCCGTCATGTCCACCGGCAATCGCACCTAGATGCTCCCAGTTCGTCAAATCTTTCGAACGAAACAGTACCGCTTTTCCGTCTAAATTTTCGCTTTGAGCGCCAACGATCATGTACCAGACATCGTCTTTTTTCCATACTTTCGGATCACGAAAATGAGCTGTATATCCCGATGGAAGCTCTAAAACAACACCTTTTTTTGTAAAATCCGTTCCATTTTCCGATACCGCCATACATTGATACGTGCTTCGCTCGCCTTTTTCGTCTTTTACATTTCCTGTATAAAACAACGTTAAGGTGCCATTATGATCAATTGCACTTCCCGAATAACATCCATCTTTATCAAACCATTCACTCGGTGCTAACGCAATTTTTTCATGTCGCCAGTGGACGAGATCGGCAGATGAATAATGCCCCCAAAATTTTGCGCCGTGACCGGTTTTAAACGGCATCCATTGATAAAAAACGTGATACGTTCCACGCCAATGAATGAAGCCATTCGGGTCATTCATCAATCCAACAGGAGGCATAAGATGGTATCGAAGCCGATAAGGATCTGCATTGACAATGGCTTGATTTTTTTCAATTTCTGCTTCAGCTAGTTGAATCAGTTGTTGCTCTCTCGCTGATTTCATATTGACCATCCCTTATTTAAAATTTGTTGTACTTGTTGTAACGTTGGCAACGCCGTCATCGCACCTTTTGTTGATGCGGCTAACGCGCCTGAAACGCTCGCAAAACGCGCCATTCGCTCGACTTCTTGCAACGTGAGAGAATCAAGCGTACCTTCATATTCGTTCAGACAATATAAAATTCCTGACACAAACGCATCTCCCGCTCCGGTTGTATCAACCGCTTCCACCTTTAAAGCAGGGATAAAGACGGATCCTTCTTTTGTAAACACATAGCTTCCTTTAGCGCCAAGCGTAACGAAAATAAGTGGAATGTTGTAAGAAGAGAGGGCATCGATTCCTTTTTCGATTTCCTTTTCACCTGTTATAAATTCCAATTCTTCTTCCGAAATTTTTAAAACGTCCGCTTTCGGCAGCATCGAAATGATCATTTCGCGCGCTTGTCCTTCGCTCTCCCATAAACCGAGGCGCAAGTTTGGATCGTACGAAACGATCATTCCGTTTTCCTTCGCTAAGGAAACCGCCTTTTTCGTTGCGCTACGAGCAGGTTCGCTAATGAGCGAAATGGAACCAATATGTAAAATTTTATGCTGATGGAATATGGATTCATCGATCTCGTTTTCTTCTAAAAAGCGATCGGCGCTCGGATTAATATAAAAATCGAAGCTTCGCTCGCCATTTTCAGCCAATGTGACGAACACGACTCCGGTACGAACCTCTTTGCTGAGCAACATAAAAGACGTGTTGACGCCGTATGCCTCAAGCGTTTCTTTTAAAAATGTTCCTAATACATCTTTTCCGACTTTGCCAAGAAACGTCGACTTTGCCCCTAACCGCGCAACACCGACGGCAACATTCGCAGGAGCGCCACCCGGGCTTTTTTGATAGACCGTATTTGTCGCATCAAGCGGAATAAAATCGATTAACGCCTCACCCAAACTAATGATACCTTTTTTCATCATCGTTCCCCCTCCACCTGATTGCAAAAATAGGCGAGTGAATGCTCGCCTATTTTTCTTCTTCTTTGAATCCTAATAACAATGTTGCCACAAACGCAGTCACAACCGCGATCGCAAATCCGATGAGGTAGTTGACTAAGTTTTCCATTCCCATCGGTGCCACAATCGCAATCATTGGAATACCTGTTAATCCGTACGCGTTGGCAACGACGTTTGTAAATACAACGTACGCTCCGCCAAACGCTCCGCCGATCGCTGCGGCAATGAACGGCTTACGATATTTTAAGTTTACACCGAAAATAACCGGCTCTGTAATTCCTAAAAACGCTGAGAATGCGGAAGGCAGAGCGATCTCTTTCGTTTTTGTGTGTCTTGACTTAAAGAAAACAGCTAAACCCGCGCCGCCTTGAGCAACGTTGGCCATTGACCAAATTGGCAATAAATAGTTTTTGCCAATATCCGCTAACAACCCAGCTTCAATCGCATGAAAGCTATGATGAACACCGGTAATCACAATCATGGAATATAAACCACCGAAAATCAGTCCTGCTAATGCGCCGCCCGTATCATACACAAAGTTTAATGTTGTCGTAATTCCTTTACCGAGCATGTTTCCAAGCGGACCAATCGCTAAAATAGTCGTAAATCCTGTCAAGATGACGGTGATAAATGGAGTGACAAGCAAGTCGACAGAATGTGGAACGACTTTGCGCAAATTTTTTTCAATTTGGCTCATCACATACGTCGCTAACAAAATTGGAATGACCGTACCTTGGTAACCAATCATGGCGATATCCAAGCCAAGAAAATGGAGATATTCTGGCTTTGCATTCGCTAATCCCCAAGGGTTTAACAGCGTAGGGTGCGTCATAATTCCGCCGATGACCGCTCCTAAAAACGGATTCCCGCCAAATTCTTTCGCTGCGCTATATCCAATTAAAATAGGCAAAATGATAAACGCAGCACTTGAAAACATATCTAACAGAACAATCCAAGCACTATCTGCCGCAACCCATTTAAATGCCTTCATCATACCGAGAAGACCCATTAACAAACCGCTCGCCACAATCGCTGGAATAATCGGCACGAAAATGTTGGATAACGTTTTTGCCAATCGAGCAATCGGATTCATTTTTTGTTTCACAGCTTCTTGATGAGCATCTGCGCTCACATGTTGTAAACCAGCTTCTTTTACAAATTGCTCATATACTTTATTCACAACACCTGTTCCGAAAATGATTTGGTACTGGCCAGAACTTGCAAAAGCCCCTTTCACTCCATCCATATTTTCGATCGCCTTTTGATCGACTTTTTTCTCATCGCGTAAAACGAGACGAAGACGTGTCGCACAATGAACCGCACTGACAATGTTCTCTTTTCCGCCTAAAAGCGGAATTAACTGTTTAACCATTTCTTGATAATTCATCTTTTTCCCTCCTCGTTCATTCTTTATCGTTTAAAAACAAAAAAGACCTAAAACGTACAAAGATGTTTTTCACATCTTTCGTACATTTTAGGTCTTGCCTGCTAACATGCAGTCACAATCCCGCAGTATTCATTTTTAATGCGCTTTCATTTTAGCGTATTTCACCTTTTTGTCAATATTATACAAAAATTTTAAACTTTGCTTGTTAATCGCTGAATGTGCAATGTAATATAAGCAAGTTCGGCATCAGGAAAGTCAATGCCATACTCATCTTTAGCATATTGTGACATTTTTAACGCACAAGCAAATTCTTTTTCGTATTTCGTTTGAATTAAGCGAAACATGTCTTCATCCATCGCATGAAACGGCTCTCCGTTTTCGATTCGGTTTAGCGCAAAACGCAAATGTGTCAGCAGACGTTGATACGAAAAGCTCTCTTCATCGATATTCATGTTTAATTCTTTTTCAATGATTTCAATCATTTCGCGAATAAGGGATGTTTGCTGCAGCGTTTTGTTCATGCTCGCTGCATCCATTTTCGCTGTATGAATATGAAGCGCAATATGTCCAACCTCATCATCAGGAATCTCGATTCCAAGCCGCTCGCGAATGAGCTGCTTCGCCCAAAGGCCAATTTGATATTCTTTTTTGTACAGCACTTTAATTTCATTTAACAATTTATTTTGAATTTGATATCCTTGTTGAATTCGTTCGATCGCAAAAGATAGATGATCGGTTAACGCGATATGGATATGGTTGTTAAGAGGAGCTTGCAGCTCCCCTTCAGCGTAACTAATAATTTCCTCAGCGATTTGAATATGTTCCTCTGGAAGTGTTCGCAATAACTCTTGAAACTTTTCATTTTCGTCTTCCATCACGAAAATTTTTTCAATTTTTGCCCGGGGAACGATGTCATTTTTTCGCTTTTGGAATGCAATTCCTGGCCCCATCACAATTTTTTCTTGCCCTTCGTCTAACACAACCACCGCGTTATTGTTTAAAATTTTATGAATCCTTAACGCCATCTTTCGTCCCCTCAACGAACAAAGTTTTTACTACTATTATATCCTGCATCAACCTTTCTCTTAAGTAAAAACTTATTTTGCCTTGACGGTCATGATGGTTATTTCACCTTTTTGTCCCATCACATTTTCCACTTTTTCTAAATGATCAACAAAATCCCCATTTGTAATAATGATAGGCGTCATCGTACTTTTGGCCTTCTCTTTTACTAATTCCAAATCGAATGTAATTAAACGATCTCCAGCTTTGACGCGATCTCCCGCCTGAACATGCGCTTCAAATCCTTCTCCGTTCATGTTGACAGTCTCAAGACCGATGTGAATCAAAATCTCTAACCCAGCTTTGGAGCGTAATCCAACCGCATGTTTGGTCGGAAAAACCTGAATGATTTCACCATCGACAGGTGCAACAACGACGCCTTCTGATGGCTCAATCGCGACTCCATCGCCCATCATTTTTTGCGAAAAAACTGGATCAGGAACTTGATCAATCGAAACGATCTTCCCTGTTAACGGGGCAACCAGTGTTTCTGTTTTCTCTTTTTTCCCGAATAATTTCCCGAAAATCAACGTAAATCCCCTTTCTAAAAAAATGCAAAAAAGACCTAAAACGGCACACGTCTCCCCATGCACTCGCTTTAGGTCTTGCCTGCTGAACGCAGTCACAATCCCACAATATTCTATTTCTGTCTATTAGACTAGTGCAAAGCCTTTCATTTGTCAAACGGATTTTTTTACGCAAAAAAATGATAAAATAACATTTAAGAACAATACAGAGAAACGGAGCGTGTTCGATGAATCCATTTGCGACAAATTTTGATAGTTTAGAAGAGTTCGCGGATCGCGTTAGTGAAGTGTTACAATGTCCGATTACGATCGAAGATGCCAATCACCGTTTAATTGCTTACAGCACACATGAACATTACACTGATCCAGCTCGAACCGCAACGATTATTAATCGCCGCGTTCCCGAAAAAGTCATTAACAGTCTATGGAGAGAAGGCGTCATTCCAAAATTACTAAGCTCCGATGAACCGGTTCGTGTTGACACAATTTCTGAAGTTGGACTCGGCAAACGAGTCGCCATTTCGATTTGGAAAAATAAAGAAGTGTTAGGGTTTATTTGGGCGCTGGAAATGAACCGCACATGGACCAATAAAGATTTTGAACTGCTCAAACAAGCAGCAAAAGCAGCAAAAAACTTGCTGTTGCAACTGCAAATTCGCAAAAACAAAAAAGAAGAACGAGTACAAGAATTTTTTTGGAAACTGCTCACCGGACACTTTACATCGCATGATGAAATAAAAGAACATTTTCATTTGCTGCATATTCCGATTCATCATCCGTTTTGTGTTATCGTTTTTCGTTTTAAGCAAGAAATTCAATCGGATGTAGAAAGGCAAATTAATTATATTTTAAAAACAACTCAACAAATTCATATCCCGCTTTACACGATCGATCATCGCCAACTCATTTTACTTGCCATCCCAAAATCGATGGAACAATCCTCAAATGAAGTAAAACATTTTTTGAATTCGTTCATTTCACAAATGAAAGAACGCTTTCATGTCGATGTCATTGATGGCGGATTTGGTGGAATATATGATCACTATACGGAAATTAAAAAAAGCTACAAAGAAGCATTAACGGTTTTGAAAATGAAAGAAACATTCGGAAAGCAAATGAAAATGGTTGATAGTTATCAAGAACTCGGTATTTACCAATTTTTCGATTTGCTTCTTGAAAAAAAACGTGAAGGCGAGTTTCGTAACGAAACGCTTATCAAACTAAAACAATATGATGAAAAACATCATACCAATTTAGTAAAAACGCTTGAAGTATTTTTAGATCTCGACAGCAACGTCAACGAAACAGCCAAAGCATTAAACATTCACCCAAATACGCTCGCTTATCGATTAAAACGAGTAAGCGAAGTGGGGGAAATTGATTTAAAAAATATCAACCAAAAACTCAAGCTTTATATCGATATCAAACTCGATCAATACGGAAACACGTAGCTTTTGTGGAAATCCACAAAAGCTTATTTTCTCTTTCTCTTTTCTTAACAAAGAATAAATCATAAAAATCATTTATACTGTAGATAATAGAATAAGACAACATGAAAGGGGAAACATCGAATGATTATCGGGGTTCCAAAGGAAATTAAAAACAATGAAAATCGTGTTGCGATTACTCCAGCAGGAGTTATGTCATTTGTAAATGCCGGTCATAAAGTATTAGTTGAAAAAGACGCTGGAATTGGAAGCGGTTTCACTAATGAAGCTTATATGAATGCAGGAGCGGAAATCATTGAACGTGCCGCGGATGTATGGGCACAAGCAGACATGGTGATGAAAGTAAAAGAGCCGCTACCAAGCGAATACGACTACTTCCGACCAGGATTAATTTTATTCACTTACTTGCATCTCGCTGCAGAACCTGAACTCGCTCGCGCATTAAAAGAAAAAGGCGTGATTGCGATCGCTTATGAAACGGTGCAAGTTGGTCGCACATTGCCTCTTCTTACACCAATGAGCGAAGTAGCAGGACGCATGGCCGCACAAATCGGGGCACAGTTCCTTGAAAAGACAAAAGGCGGAAAAGGTATTCTTCTTTCTGGCGTACCAGGTGTAAGCCGCGGAAAAGTAACGATTATTGGCGGCGGTGTCGTCGGAACAAACGCAGCAAAAGTAGCGATCGGATTGGGTGCTGACGTCACAATCATCGACTTAAGCGCAGAGCGTCTTCGCGAATTAGATGATATTTTCGGAAATCAAATTAACACGTTAATGTCCAATCCAATGAACATTGCCCAAGCAGTTGCCGAATCTGATCTTGTTATCGGCGCCGTCTTAATTCCAGGCGCAAAAGCTCCAAAACTTGTCACAGAAGAAATGGTAAAAGCGATGGAACCAGGTTCCGTCATCGTTGACGTAGCGATCGACCAAGGTGGAATTGTTGAAACAAGCGATCACGTTACAACGCACGATAATCCAACATACGTTAAACATGGCGTTGTTCATTACGCAGTCGCCAACATGCCTGGAGCAGTTCCAAGAACATCCACATTAGCGTTAACAAACGTAACCATGCCATATGCGTTGCAAATCGCTAACAAAGGCGTTCGCAAAGCGATTGCAGACAACCCTGCATTACGACTTGGTGTCAACGTTGCTAACGGCGAAATCACGTATGAAGCCGTAGCAAGAGATCTTGGTTACGAATACGTACCAGTCGAAGTGGCATTAGAAAAACAGCTTTCTTTATAATGTCCCCCATCAAATTTATAAAAAGCCGATGCGTCATCAAAGCATCGGCTTTTACTATATTACAATACTTTCGATAAAAACAATTTTGTTCGTTCATGTTTTGGTTGATCAAAAATGTCACTTGGTGTTCCTTCTTCCACAATCACTCCGTCATCCATAAAAATCACACGATCCCCGACTTCGCGCGCAAATCCCATTTCATGCGTCACGACCACCATCGTCATTCCCTCTTTGGCTAACTGTTTCATAACGGATAGCACTTCCCCAACCATTTCAGGATCTAATGCGGATGTTGGTTCGTCAAATAACATCACTTTCGGCTCCATCGCTAACGCGCGCGCAATCGCCACGCGCTGCGCTTGTCCACCTGATAACGAATCCGGAAATACGTGCGCCTTATCTTGCAATCCGACTTTCGCCAACAATTGCATCGCTTTTTCTTTTGCTTTTTCGATTGGCCATTGCCGCACTTTTACCGGAGCGAGCGTAATATTATCAAGCACCGTCATATGCGGAAATAAATTAAAACGTTGAAACACCATCCCGACTTCTTCGCGCACTTTATTAATGTCCGTATTCGGATCTTTTAAATTGAATCCATCAACAATAACTTCTCCTTCGTCAAAATTCTCTAAAAGATTTAAACAGCGTAAAAATGTTGATTTTCCTGAACCTGAAGGTCCAATGACGACAACGACCTCTTTTTCTCGAATATGAATGTCAATCCCTTTTAACACTTGTACGGTTCCATATGATTTCCTTAAATTCGTGACCCGAATCATGTTTGATACCTTCTTTCTACATGGTGTAACACTTTGTTGAGCGTGAGAGTAAGAATTAAGTAGATAAGTGCAACCGTTAAGTAAGGCTCCCACACACGATAATATTGCCCTTGCAACGCTCTCCCCCAATACATTAATTCAGGCGCAGCGATAACGGCAGCGAGGGAAGAATCTTTAATAAGAACGATAAATTCGTTGCCAAGCGGCGGGATCATCCGCTTCACCGCTTGCGGCAAAATGACGTAACGCATCGCTTGAACATGCGTCATTCCAAGCGAACGCGCCGCTTCCATTTGGCCTCGATCAATCGATTGAATGCCCGCGCGGAAAATTTCAGCGATATATGCCGCTGCATTCAACGAGAGCGAAATCGCGCCGGAAGCGATGGGATTTGGCTGCGAAACAAAGAGCGGCATAAATCCGAAATGAATAAGCAAAATTTGCACAAATAACGGGGTGCCTCGAAAAAAATGAACATACCATTCAAATGGTAATCGTAACATTCGATTTTTTGACATTTTCCCAAGACCAATGACTAAACCAAGAATGGTTCCGAAAATAATTCCGATTAACGAAAGTCCGATCGTCCATAAAACCCCTTTGAAGAAAAAAGGAGCATATTCGGCAATAATATCAAAACGAAAATTCATCTCTCTCACCTTTCCCTATAAAAATTGCGTAACTAATGAGAGTTACGCAATTTTTAAACAATCATTGCTGTTTTAATAAATTGTCGATATTTGGTTCCTTGCCAAACCACTTTTTATAAATTTCTGTGTATTTTCCACTTTCAATCACTTTCTTCAGCGCAGGATCGATTTTCGCTTTTAATTCGCTTCCTTTCGGGAACATAAAGCCATAAAACTCAGATTCAAAATTCTTTCGGTCTTCGATCGCTTTCACTTTTGCGTCTGGATTGTTTTTGACGTACTCATTTGCAACCGCGTTGTCTGTCACAACCGCTTCGACTCCGCCGTTTACGAGATCCATAATCGCAACGACACTGTTTTCAAATTTTTTAATATTTTTATTTTCAGCCCCTAAAATTTTCTCTACCGCCGTTTGTCCTGTCGTACCGTTTTGAACCCCAACGACTTTTCCTTTTAAATCAAGGGCATTTTTAATGGTGCTTCCCTCTTTGACAAGAATCATATGTGTAGATTCAAAGTATGGAATCGAGAAATCATACGTTTGTTTTCGATCTTTATCGATCGTAATTGCTGAAACAGCCATATCGGCTTCTTTCCCTTGAACCGCCGCAAATAAAGGATCCCAACCGATATTTTTTAATTCGTATTCCATTCCTGCTTCTTTCATCACCGCATCTAACAAATCAACGTCAAATCCAACGATTTTCCCTTTATCCATGTATTCAAACGGAGCAAACGTAGCATCCGTTACGACCTTGACTTTCTTACTCTCCTTTTCGCTTCCCCCCGATGAAGATGTTTTGTCTGATGAGCTGCCGCACCCCGCTAGGGCAACAGCGAGCATAATCGCCAATGCTAAAAAGATTCCTTTTTTCACTTCTCGTTTCCCCCTTACTATTTGTTTAAAATAATAATAATTTTCTTTGAAGTAAGAATATTTTTTATATTCATCATGTTACCAACTTTTTCGTGTTTATGCAATGAATTTTATAAAAATAATTTTCATAAAAATCTTTATTTTAAAAAATATTATTGATCAACATTTCACAAATTCGTAAATAATGACTTTCTCTTTTCGAACTAAAAAGTAGTATTCTTTATAGTAGGAAATGCTTCTTTGAATCTCATGGGAGGGGAACCTTTATGGAACAAATGGTGATGGAAAAAGCTACAATGGATCCTTGGAGAGGATTTAAAGGACAAAAATGGAAAAAAGAAATTGACGTTCGCGATTTTATCTTAAATAACGTAAGCGTTTACTATGGGGATGAATCATTCTTAGAAGGGCCAACAGAAGCTACGAAAAAACTTTGGGAACAAGTAATGGAATTATCCAAATTAGAACGCGAAAAAGGCGGCGTTCTGAACATGGATACAGAAATTGTGTCCACCATTACTTCCCATGGACCTGGTTACTTGAACAAAGAACTCGAAAAAATAGTCGGATTCCAAACAGACGAACCGTTCAAACGCGCATTGATGCCATTTGGCGGTATTCGCATGGCAGAACAAGCATGCGAGGCCTATGGCTACAAAGTAAGCGATGAAATTAAAAAGATTTTTACAGAATATCGTAAAACACACAACCAAGGTGTATTTGACGTCTACACCGACGAAATGAGAGCAGCACGTAAAGCAGGAATCATCACGGGTCTTCCTGACGCATACGGCCGCGGACGCATCATCGGCGACTATCGTCGCGTTGCGTTATACGGTGTCGACCGCTTAATCGAAGAGAAGAAAAAAGACTTTAAAAACACAGGAGCGCGGACAATGACGGAAGATATTATCCGTCTTCGCGAAGAAATTTCCGAACAAATTCGCGCATTGAATGAATTAAAACAAATGGCCATGAGCTATGGTTATGACATTTCTCAACCTGCCCGCAATGCACATGAGGCGTTCCAATGGCTCTACTTCGCTTATCTTGCAGCCATTAAAGAACAAAACGGTGCAGCGATGAGCTTAGGACGCGTATCCACATTCTTAGATATTTACATTGAGCGCGACTTACAAGAAGGCACGCTCACTGAAAAAGAGGCGCAAGAACTTGTTGACCATTTCGTTATGAAATTGCGTCTTGTCAAATTCGCAAGAACACCTGAGTACAATGAGTTATTCAGCGGCGACCCAACATGGGTAACAGAAGCCATTGGCGGAATTGCGATTGACGGTCGACCATTAGTAACGAAAAACTCATTCCGTTTCCTTCATACATTAGATAACTTAGGTCCTGCGCCTGAACCAAACTTAACTGTACTTTGGTCAACAAAATTACCAGAAGCGTTCAAGAAATATTGCGCGAAAATGTCTATTAAAACAAGTTCGATTCAATACGAAAATGACGATTTAATGCGTCCTGAGTTTGGCGATGATTACGGTATTGCTTGCTGCGTATCCGCTATGCGCATCGGTAAGCAAATGCAGTTCTTCGGTGCACGCGCCAACCTTGCGAAAGCACTTTTATATGCGATCAACGGCGGCGTCGATGAAAAATTAAAAATCCAAGTTGGTCCTGAATTTGCGCCAATTACTTCTGAATACTTAGATTACGATGAAGTCATGCGCAAATTTGACAACGTCTTAGAATGGTTGGCGGAATTGTATATCAATACATTAAACGTCATCCACTACATGCACGATAAATATTGCTATGAGCGCATTGAAATGGCGCTTCACGACACAAACGTCATGCGCACAATGGCAACAGGAATCGCTGGACTTTCCGTTGTCGCCGATTCATTAAGTGCGATTAAATATGCGAAAGTAAAAGCGATTCGCGACGAAAATGGCATTGCGGTCGACTTCGAAGTTGAAGGAGACTTCCCGAAATACGGAAACAACGACGATCGCGTCGATTCCATTGCGGTAGATATTGTTGAACGCTTCATGACAAAATTGAGAAAGCATAAAACATATCGTGATGCAAAACATACAACATCGATCTTAACAATTACGTCAAACGTCGTATACGGCAAAAAGACAGGAAACACACCAGACGGCCGTCGCGCAGGAGAACCATTCGCTCCAGGTGCGAACCCAATGCACGGACGCGACACGAAAGGTGCTCTCGCATCATTGAGCTCTGTCGCAAAATTGCCTTATGAATACGCGTTAGATGGTATTTCAAACACATTCTCCATCGTGCCAAAAGCGCTTGGAAAAGATGATGAGTCACGCGTTCGCAACCTTGTCGCAATCTTAGACGGATATGCAGAAAAACGCGGACACCACTTGAACGTGAACGTCTTTAACCGCGAGACATTGCTTGACGCGATGGAACATCCAGAAAAATATCCGCAACTCACTATTCGTGTATCTGGTTATGCGGTGAACTTCATTAAGTTAACACGCGAACAACAAATTGACGTCATTAACCGGACGTTCCACGAAAGCATGTAATATCAAGCTCCCACGAAATGGTGGGAGCTTTTCTAACTAGGAGGCATACCAAAGATGAAAGGCTTTATTCATTCGATTGAATCATGCGGAACGGTTGATGGTCCAGGCATTCGCTATGTCGTGTTTACCCAAGGATGCCTGTTACGTTGCCAATATTGTCATAATGCCGATACATGGGAAATCGGCAAAGGCAAGGAAATGACCGTCGATGAGATCATCGCTGATTTACAAACATATTTACCATTTATCAAGGCATCTGGCGGCGGAATTACGATCAGCGGCGGCGAACCGCTTTTACAAATCGATTTTCTCATTGAATTATTTAAACGATGTAAAGAGCTTGGCATTCATACAACGATTGATTCTTCAGGCGGCTGTTATACCGAGGAAGAAACGTTCCAACGAAAGCTAGATGAGTTGCTGAAGTATACGGATTTAATTTTGCTCGATTTAAAACATATCGACGAAAAAAAACATCGTAAACTTACTGGAAAAACGAATCAACATATTTTAAAGTTTGCGCAGCTTTTATCAGAAAAAGGAGTTCCTGTTTGGATTCGTCACGTTCTCGTTCCAACCGTAACCGACGATGAGGAAGATTTGCGCCGTTTAGCCGATTTTATTCGCACCTTAAAAAACGTAGAAAAAATTGAAATTCTTCCTTATCATAAATTAGGGGTATATAAGTGGAAAGAATTAGGTTTGACGTATCCGCTAGAAGGCATTGAACCGCCAACAGAAGAAACCGTTCGAAAAGCGCGTGCCATTTTAGGCGCAGTATAACGATAAAAAGCTGGCTTCTGCATCTCACAATAAGCCAGCTTTTTTATGTTCAAATCTCTCTTTCAATTCGCTCCACGTGATTTCCGCCGTTGAATGCACGAGCCAATCCGGCTGCAAATCGGTTAAATGTTTACCGATCCCGACAGAAAACATATCTGTCTCTTTGATGGCTCGCAATCCTGCTTCTCCATCTTCAATGGCCACACAATGATGAGGAACGACCCCTAACCCTTGTGCCGCCTTTAAGAAAATTTCCGGATCCGGTTTCATCTTTTTAATCGTTTTGACGTCAACGATATAATCAAAAAATGAACGGACTTGCAAACGTTCAACAACGAACGACGCATTCGAACTGGAAGAAGCTAAACCGATTTTAACTCCCTCTTCTCGAATATCCTGCAACAATTGCAACATGCCAGGCAAAACGTCATGAGGCGTTAATTGTTCAATTAATTGCCGATAATATTCGCCTCTTTTATTGCCAAGGGCCACTTTTTCTTCATCTGTCCATTCGTTTGCCTGATCGCCAAGCAACGCTTCGACCATGCTTAATCGGCTCATTCCTTGCAGCTTTTGATTTAACGTTCGGTCAAACGGAACACCGATTTCATCAGCCAAGCGTTTTGTCGCTATATAATACAATTCAACCGTATCGGCAATCACGCCATCTAAATCAAAAATGACCGCCTCAAGCTTCATCGCAATCCTCCAACTTTACTTGCAACCATTTTTCGTACACGAGGACTGAGCGATAGCATCATCCAATGCTCGTACAACTCTTTCTTTTCAGCTAATGGCAAATAATAACGTTCCTTCGCCATTTGCTTTGCTCGACTCGTTACATCGTACAACGAAATGGCTGCCGCAACGGAAATATTAAAACTTTGAACAAAGCCGCTCATCGGGATGACAAATTTTCCATCCGCTAATTCAACCGCTTCCTCGGATACTCCACTATGCTCATTTCCGAACAAAAGCGCCGTCGGTTTAGATAGATCGATTTGTTGCAGCGGAACCGTTCCTTCGCCAAGATAGCTTGCAAACACTTGATACCCTTTTGCTTTCAAGTCTTTAATCGCGGTTTGAATATCTGGCTTTTGATGAATCGTCAGCCACTTGTCCGCATGTTTGGTCACAAATTTATTCGGTTCAAACGGTGCTCTTCCCGTGACAACAAATACGTCTTGGATGCCAAATGCCTCGGCTGAACGCAAAACAGCGGCTTGGTTGTGCGGATCATCAACCGCTTCCGTTAAAATCGTAATATAACGCGTTCGTTCCTTTAACACATCGTACATTCGCTTAAGACGGCTTGGCAAAATCATTTCCCATAACATTCGATTTTCTTCCGTCAATAGCCCTTCCGCCATTCGCTCCTCAATCCATTGACGTTCTTCTTCTTTTGTCATTCTCATGTATCCAAATCCCCCTTACGAAAGATGGGTTGTCCGACATCCATTTTACTAAATGAAGGTCCATAAATTCCACGATTCTCTTTGTATTCTTCACCTAAAATCTCAGACATAAGAACGCCAAAAATTAGTTAAAATTTTTTTACAAATCATCTCTTTTATTGCATAATTTTACCCATTCAACTAAAATAGGTAATGCAACCGGTTGCATTGAAGTTGATGAATTTGTTTGAAAATCGCACAAGAAAATGTATTCGCTTTCAACTACCCCCCCTACCATTTAGAAGGGAGAGAGAAAAAATGAAAAAAATGAAATTGACATCATTCGATTTTTGGCAAAAGTTCGGGAAAGCATTGATGGTCGTTGTTGCTGTCATGCCTGCAGCCGGTTTGATGATTTCATTAGGAAAATTAATTGGCATGATGAGCGGAGATGTTTCATTCGTGCAATCGATTGCACGGATTATGGAGGATATCGGTTGGGCGATCATTGTCAATCTCCATATTTTATTTGCGGTCGCAATCGGGGGCTCTTGGGCAAAAGAGCGTGCAGGCGGAGCTTTTGCGGCACTTATTGCATTTATTTTAATTAACCGTATCACAGGAGCGATTTTTGGCGTCAATAATGCCATGTTGCAAGACCCAGAAGCAACTGTCGTCACCATTACTGGAAGCAAACTAATTGTTAAAGATTACTTTATCTCTGTTCTCGGAGCTCCGGCATTAAACATGGGGGTTTTTGTAGGAATCATTTCAGGATTTTTAGGAGCTTCCTTATATAATAAATATTATAACTTTGATCGTCTTCCAAAATCTCTTAATTTCTTTAATGGGAAAAGATTTGTTCCATTTGTTGTGATCGTCGGTTCAGTTATCACAGCGCTTATTTTATCGATCGTATGGCCGTCTGTTCAAAGTTTATTAAACGGATTTGGACGTTGGATCGCTACGTCTAAAGATACAGCGCCAATCATTGCACCTTTCATTTTCGGTACGTTGGAGCGTCTCTTATTGCCATTTGGCTTACATCATATGTTAACAGTGCCAGTGAACTATACAGAGCTCGGTGGAACCTATACGATTCTAACCGGTTCAAAAGCAGGACAAATCGTTGCTGGTCAAGATCCTTTATGGCTTGCATGGATCACCGATTTAAACAACCTGTTAGCTTCTGGAGACACAAAAACATACCATCATTTGCTTGAAACCGTTCATCCAGCACGATTTAAAGTTGGACAAGTGATTACATCGACCGCTTCTCTCATCGGTGTTGCATTAGCTATGTATATCAATGTTGATAAAGACAAGCGCGAAAAATATAAATCCATGTTTTTCTCTGCAGCATTAGCCGTATTTTTGACAGGCGTGACAGAACCGATCGAATTCATGTTTATGTTTGTCGCACCCGTTTTATATATTGTGTATGCGATTACAACTGGTTTAGCGTTTGCCCTTGCCGATCTAATCCATTTACGTATTCACGCATTTGGCTTTATTGAATTTTTAACAAGAACACCAATGATCATTAAAGCAGGACTTGTAAAAGATTTGGTGAACTTCGCTATTTCTTGCCTTGCATTTTTCGGCATCAACTTTGTTGTATTCAATGCACTGATTAAAAAACTGAACTTGCCAACACCGGGTCGAAACGGAAACTATATAGAAGCAGAAGAGCCAGCTCAATCTCAATCAAAAAATACAACCAATGACGATTCGTTGGCCGCTCATATTATTGAATTACTCGGCGGCAAAGATAACATTGAGGATGTCGATGCGTGCATGACACGTTTACGTGTAACGGTAAAAGATATTCATAAAGTGGCTTCTGAACAAGAGTGGAAAACAGCAGGAGCACTCGGATTAATTTTAAAAGATAAAGGCGTTCAAGCCATTTATGGACCAAAAGCAGATGTTTTAAAATCCAATATTCAAGATCTTTTAGGGGTTTAAGCCATGAAATTACTAACATTAAATTGCCACTCATGGCAAGAGGAAAATCAATTGCAAAAAATTAAGTATTTAGCTGAAATCATAAACGAAAAAAAATACGATGTCATCGCTTTGCAAGAAGTAAGCCAATCGATTGAAGCTCCATACATCTATGAAAACATAAAAGAAGATAACTTTGCATTCATTTTATTAAAAAATCTTGAGCAACTCGGTTGTCGTGATTATTCTCTCGTTTGGGATTTTGCTCATATCGGCTATGAGAAATATGAAGAAGGATTAGCCATTTTAACAAAACATCCTATTATAAAGAAACATTCTTTCTATGTTTCAAAAAATCAGAATCCTTCATTTTGGAAAACTCGCAAAATCGTTGGGGCAACCATTCGTTGGCATGGACGCCCTCTCTCGTTTTATTCTTGTCATCTTGGTTGGTGGCATGATGAAGAAGAACCTTTCGACAATCAGTTTGATACACTGCTTAAAAAAATTGAATATGAAGACGTTTTCTTCCTCATGGGCGATTTTAATAACGACGCCCACATTCGTGGAGAGGGCTATGATTACATGATGAGTAGAGGGCTTTATGACACATACGTACTAGCAAAAGAGAAGGATAGCGGTACTACGGTTCAAGGGAAAATTGATGGTTGGAATGAAAACGAAAAAAACTTACGCATTGATTTGATTCTATCAAACAAGCTTTTACACGTAAAATACTCTAAAACCATTTTTAACGGCCAAAATGGCCATGTCATTTCTGACCATTTCGGAGTAGAGGTAGAAATTGAAGACGGACTCGCCTAGTTGTGTCCGTCTTTTTCTTTTACAAGATCGACGAGCGTTGCACCCGTCATCTTCTGCAAATCATCGACGCACAGTTCGATTTGCATGCCAATCTTTCCTGCGCTGACAATGATTTTTTTAAGTTGAGGAGCCGTTTCATCAATAAACGTGGCATATTGCTTCTTCATTCCAATCGGTGAACATCCGCCGCGAACATAGCCTGTGTGCTTTTCAATCTCATGAACAGGAAGAAGCTCTACTTTTTTCTCTTGTGCCGCTTTCGCTGCTTTTTTCAAATCAAGTTCCGCCTCTACAGGAATGACAAATACGTAAATCGTTCCGCTGCTTCCTTTTGTCACTAACGTTTTATAGACGGTTTTTGGGTCTTTTCCGATTTTTTTCGCTACGGATACCCCATCGATTTTTCCATCGTTGTTTTCATATGTCCACACATCATATAAGATGCCTTCTCGGTCTAATAGACGCATCGCGTTCGTTTTTGCTTGTTTCATCTCATTTCCCCTACCTATTAAGTAGCTTCATGTTTAGTTTACCTTGAACCGCTTTTCTTAACAACTTTTACGGACCAAGGGAAGCGAAGAAGTCTTCGATCATGATAAAAAGGGACATCCCCGCGGGACATCCCTGTTTTTTCATTCAACTCCTTTATATGCTTGGCGATAAATTTCGGCTAAATCGCTGACTAACGGCAATTTAGGGTTTGCCGTTGTACATTGATCTTCGAACGCAAGCTCTGCCAATTGATCGACTTTGCTTTCGAATTCTTCTTTGCTGACGCCTGTTTCCGCGATGCTTAATGGCATTTCAAGCTCTTTTGCAAGCTTGATAATCGCTTGAATGAGGCTTTCGACTCCTTCTTCCGTTGTGCGTGCTGGCAATCCTAAAATGCGTGCGATTTCCGCATAGCGTTTATCCGCGATAAAATGTTCATATTTAGGGAACGCTGCAAATTTCTTCGGTTTTGTCGCGTTATAACGAATGACGTGCGGCATTAAAATCGTATTGGCACGTCCGTGAGGAATATGGAATTCCGCACCGAGTTTATGCGCTAAGCTATGGTTAATGCCAAGGAACGCATTCGCAAACGCCATCCCTGCAATCGTTGAAGCGTTATGCATTTTTTCGCGCGCCAATTCGTCATTGCCATTTTTATAAGCGCGAGGTAAATATTCAAAGACAAGCTGAATCGCCTTAATAGCAAGACCGTCTGTATAGTCGTTTGCCATGTTTGATACGTACGCTTCAATCGCATGAGTTAAAACGTCCATACCCGTATCCGCTGTGATGTGTTTCGGCATGGTCATGACGAATTGCGGGTCGACAATAGCCACATCTGGTGTTAATTCATAGTCTGCAAGCGGATATTTAATGTTATTTTTCTTATCGGTAATCACCGCAAATGATGTGACTTCAGAACCTGTACCAGAAGTCGTTGGAATCGCGACAAATTGCGCTTTTTGACCAAGTTTTGGATATTTAAAGACACGCTTGCGAATGTCTAAGAATTTTTGTTTTAAACCGTTAAAGTCTGTATCTGGATGTTCATAGAACAACCACATGGCTTTTGCCGCGTCCATTGCCGAACCGCCGCCGAGCGCAATAATGACATCTGGCTCGAAGCTTCTCATCATGTCGACGCCTTTCATCACTGTATCGATGGATGGATCTGGTTCGACTTCTGAGAAAATTTCGCAATGGACATAGTCTGGACGTTTGCGCAAGTAATACAACACTTTATCGACATAACCGAGCTTCACCATGCCAGGGTCTGTCACGATAAAGGCACGAGAAATGTTCGGCATTTTTGCTAGGTATTGTGTTGAATGTTTTTCGAAATAAATTTTTGGTGGTACTTTAAACCATTGCATATTCACATTCCTTCTCGCCAATTTTTTTATGTTCATTAAATGAATGGTTCCAACGTTTGTAGAAACAGAGTTTCCGCCATATGTTCCGCATCCAAGGGTTAAAGATGGGATGTAGGCGTTGTAAATATCGCCGATTGCTCCTTGAGAAGATGGCGCATTGACAATTAAACGGCACGCTTTCATTCGCTTACCGAATTCAAGAATAACTTCTTGATTTTCTGAATGAATGACAGCAGAGTGTCCAAGACCGCCAAACTCCAACATTTCTTCCGCGCGTTTTAAGCCTTCTTCCGTGCTGTTTACCTTATAGCACGCTAGCACAGGGCTTAATTTTTCACGAGAAAGCGGATATTGCGGACCAACTCCTTTTAATTCAGCAACGAGAATTTTTGTATCTTCTGGAACGTCGATTCCCGCCATTTTTGCGATTTCGTATGCAGGTTTACCGACGATGTTTGGATTGACCGCGCACGTATTTTCATTAATAACAAGCTTTTCAACTTTTTTCTTCTCTTCTTCATTTAAGAAGTAACATTTATTTTCAATCATTTCTTTTTTTACGGCGTCATAAATCTCTTTATCGATAATAACAGCTTGTTCAGATGCACAAATCATTCCGTTGTCAAACGTTTTAGAAAGAATAAGGTCGTTGACAGCGCGCTTAATATTCGCTGTTTTCTCAATATAGCAAGGAACGTTACCAGGACCAACCCCTAACGCAGGCTTGCCTGAGCTGTAAGCCGCTTTCACCATTCCTGCGCCACCTGTCGCTAAGATGAGAGCAACACTTGGATGACGCATTAATTGTTGTGTCGCTTCTAATGAAGGGGTTTCAATCCATTGAATACAGTGTTCTGGCGCACCCGCTTTAATTGCGGCATCACGTAAAATTCGAGCTGCTTCGCTGCTGCATTTTTGCGCAGATGGATGGAACGCAAAAATAATTGGGTTTCGCGTTTTAATAGAAATCAGCGCTTTAAACATGGTTGTTGATGTTGGGTTTGTTACGGGTGTGACCCCTGCAATGATACCAACTGGCTCAGCAATCTCAATAATTCCTTCATGCTCGTTTTCGCGAATCACGCCAACCGTTTTATCGTATTTAATGTTGTGGTAAATATATTCTGTCGCGAAAATGTTTTTAATAATTTTATCTTCATAAACACCGCGTTTGGTTTCTTCGACCGCTAGCTTTGCTAAATACATATGTTTGTCTAGACCCGCTAACGCCATTTCTTTGACGATGCGATCGATCGTTTCTTGATCATAACCGCGGAATTTTTCAAGCGCTTTTTGCGCATTCGCCACGAGCGTATCAATCATTTTCGTTACTTCTTTCTTTTGATCCAACACTTTTTCGTCTACAGCCATGATAAGCCCTCCCGAAGTTATACTTGTGAAATATTTCACAAGTGTGTTTAAAAATTTAAGATGGAATAACCCCCATCACGCTTCCATTATAAACAGGTCGTTTCGATTTGTGTTTGTCAACTTTGTGAAATATTGAGCATTCTATTTCGAAAAAAAGCTGCTTCTTTTTCTAAAGAAGCAGTCCTACTGGCAAACTGGATTGCGTGGAATTTTTGTAAACGAAATATCTTTGTACATTCTTGTATTTCGCTTAACAATCACGACATAACTGGTTGTCCAAATATATGAAGGGATTTCTTGGCCATCTTCAAACATCATCGCTTCAAATTGATCCCCAATCATTTCCTCAAAGCTTTCCAATGTATATGTTTCTGTATCGGTAGAAAAGTCTCTCCATTCGCAAATGATCATTGCTTTTCACCTCTTCTTGCTGTTTTTACCATGATTGTAACATTATTTTTGACCATAAACTTTGTGAAATATTGAACAAATAGTGAATATTACTTAATTCTGTTTTGTCATATACGCTTGCTTTGGATGGTTTGGCTGATCTGGATATTTTAATTGGATCTTTCCTTCAGACAACAATTTCGCTAAATAATTATTTCTCAATCCATCTGGCGTTCGTTCTAATAACTGAGCTAGTTCTTTTAACATTAATGGCCGTTTTGCGCAAAGCTGTAAAATGATTTGTTCCATCATCGCTGGAGAAAGGCGTTTCTTCTTCCGTGCTAATTCTGCCAACTTCCATAATTCATCCTCAATCTCCTCTTTCTCGCTTCCATGCTCCGTATGATCGGTTTTATTTACGGAGTTATTTACGGAGTTGAGGTCTTTATTTATGGAGTCTTGGGTTTTATTTACGGAGTTTTGGTCGTTATTAACGGAGTTAAGCCCTTTATTTACGGACTCCAACTCCTTATTTACGGAGCTTTCGATTTTATTTACGGAGTTTCCTTTGTTATTTATGGAGTTTCCGCTCTTATTTACGGAGTTAAACACATTTTCTTTTTCGGTCAAATCAAAAAACGGTTCGACAAAATTTTCGCTTCCCCACTCATTGTGTCTTTCTGGGAAAGACACAATAGGCAACGTAAAAATCGTTCGTTCGCTTGGATCATGTTGAATGAACGTTGGTTTTTCCCAGCCATAACGCTGGCAAGTCGATTCAATGGTTTTTAGTCCAGACCCTGCACGTTTACAAAAATTAATTAAAATGAACATTTTAAATAAATTCGGGTTGCGAAGATTGCTGATGCCGCTTGTAAATATGTGTTCAACCGATGTGCGCAACAGCCCTGGATTCGAAAAACGAAACTGCTTGCTCTCTCTCTCGACTACAATGCCGCCTTCACCGTTATAATCGGCATGAACTAACGCGTTGATCAACGCTTCATGGACAACTTCTTTCACAGCTTGAGACGCATAAGAAAGTTCATTCATCACTTTAAAATAAAAGTCATACACGTTCCCCGACCATGTTCCGTCCTGTGACGTAAATCGCTTGGACCATTGATCATTTACGATTTCGCTCATATTTTCACGATATTCAAGAAAATATTGCGGTAAAACCTCCGTAATCATCCTCTCTTCGCTAAACATGAGCAATCCAGCTAACGTAAGCCCTTCTTTGCTTGTATTTCTTATTTTCCCCCAAGCACCGATTTTATATAAAAAATCTTTTGTCTCTAAGCCATTCCATGGATGATTCGGCTTTACTTTCGCAAACCGTTCACGATAGTTTTTCACCGATTCTAAATTTAATTCATTTAATCCGTAGTGTTCCAAGATGATGTTATCCTGTAAACGAATGGATGCATCTTTATTCACTTTCAATCTCCCTCTTATATTATTTTGTAAAAGTTTTTTCGTTTCGCTCTATTTCCATTTTATCATCTTTTGGATATGGACGGATTTGTTTCAATTTGATTTGTTTTTTATCTCATAAATAAATTTTTCATTCTTCGGGAAAATTAAGGAAAAATCACAAATGGAGGAATTTTTCTATGAATGATTTAAACCTTCCCATCACACCTGAACCGTATTGGCGTGCAACCATTGACCTTCCTTCGTTCCCTCCATTGACCGAAGACATTCATGTGGATGTCGCCATTATCGGCGGAGGTATTTCTGGTATTACGACCGCTTATTTGCTTGCGAAAAAAGGAGTAAACGTCGCTCTTATTGAAGCGAATCAACTGCTGAACGGAACAACCGGACATACAACAGCAAAAATTACAGCGCAACACGATCTGATTTATGATGAATTCATTCAGCACTTCGGTGAAGAAAAAGCGCGTCTTTACTACGAAGCAAACAAAGAAGCGATCGATTGGATCAAGGAAATCGTAACGACCGAACAAATTGATTGCGATTTTACCGTTGAGGATGCATACATTTACACAACCGCTGAAACCGAACGAAGCAAGATCGAAAATGAATGGGAGGCATATCAAAAAATCGGCATTGACGGGGAATATGTTGAGAAACTGCCTCTTCCTTTTTCCATTCAAGGGGCCATTATGATGAGAAATCAAGCGCAATTTCATCCGCTCAAATATTTACGCCAATTAGTGCAGTTCGCTGTTCGTCACGGCGCTTCTTTCTATGAACATACGGTCGCTTCTGATATTGAAGCCGGCACAAAACCAAGAATCAAAACAAAAGATGGACATTTGATCACATGCGATGCGGTCATTGTCTGTTCTCATTTTCCATTTTATGATGGGGCTCTCTATTTTTCACGTCTGTATGCGGAACGTTCATACGTTCTGGCGATCAAAACCGAAAAAGACTATCCAGGCGGCATGTATTTAAGTGCGGGAAATCCGAAACGTTCCCTTCGCTATACGATGATGAATGGAGAGAAACTTGTACTCGTGGGCGGAGAATCGCATAAAACCGGACAAGGAATTGCAACTATGAAGCATTATGAGGCTCTCCAATCGTTCGCAGAACACACATTCGGAATACAAGAAATTTTATATCGTTGGTCGGCTCAAGATTTAGTCACACTGGACCGAATTCCTTATATCGGTTCGATGCGTACAGATTATCCGAATATCATGGTCGCTACAGGCTATCGAAAATGGGGAATGACAAGCGGAACGCTAGCGGCTCATCTTCTTTCGGATTTAGCCATGCAAAAAGAGAATCGCTATCGCGAGGTATTCACGCCTTCACGGTTTTATGCGGATCCAAGCGTAAAAAATTTCTTAAAAGAAAACGTCGATGTTGCCAAGCACTTGATTTCTGGAAAATTAGAATATGCACTCCGCCAACCGGAAGATCTCGTCAACGGAGAAGGAGCTGTCGTCAATGTAAACGGAAAACGATGTGGGGCCTATCGCGACGAAGGAGGCAACCTTCATATCGTCGATACAACATGTACGCATATGGGCTGTGAATTGGAATGGAATAACGGTGATCGCACATGGGACTGTCCGTGCCACGGTTCAAGGTTTTCAATTGACGGAGAAGTCATGGAAGGTCCCGCGCAAAGAAGATTAGAGAAAAAATAAACATCGATAAAAATTTTAAGTTCCATATCGTTGCAGTTCTCCACTAATGATTTATAATTGAGGTAAATTATTCAACATCATAAAAATTGAGGTGGAGACATTACGATGAACGATCGCGTCATTATTCGCTTTGAACACGTCACAAAGCAATACGACGATGACCCTCCCGTGCTCGATGATGTCAGCTTTGAAATGGAGCGCGGGAAATTTTATACACTCCTTGGTCCTTCAGGATGTGGGAAAACAACGATTCTTCGTTTAATTGCTGGCTTTATCGAACCGACAAAAGGAAATATTTATTTCAACGGAAAGTTGATGAATGGGGTGCCGGCGAACAAAAGACAAGTGAACACCGTATTCCAAGATTATGCGCTCTTTCCTCATTTAAACGTATTTGAAAATGTCGCCTTTGGATTGCGCATTAAAAATCTCGACAAAAAAACGATTGAAACGAAAGTGCGAGAAGCGCTGCGTTTTGTCAATTTAGAAGGCTATGAAAATCGGGAAATTCACGAAATGTCCGGCGGACAGCGGCAACGTGTCGCCATCGCCCGCGCCATTGTGAATGAACCCGAGGTATTGCTGTTGGATGAGCCATTATCAGCGCTCGATTTAAAACTGCGAACCGAAATGCAATACGAATTGCGGGAATTGCAGCGCCGTCTTGGAATCACTTTTATTTTTGTTACGCACGATCAAGAAGAAGCGCTCGCGATGTCCGATGAAATTTTCGTTTTGAATAAAGGAAAAATTGAACAAAGAGGAACGCCAAAAGATATTTATGACGAGCCAATCAATCGCTTCGTTGCTGATTTTATTGGTGAATCGAACATCATTCCTGGAAAAATGTTAGCGGACTTTTCCGTTGAATTTGCTGGAAAGCAATTTGAATGTGTCGATCACGGTTTCGAACCAAACGAACCCGTCGATATCGTCATTCGCCCAGAAGATTTGGAAATAACGACACGCGAACAAGGAAAATTGCAAGTGCGCGTAGACTCGATCCTTTTCCGAGGCGTTCACTATGAACTTTGTTGCTACGATGATAATGGAAATGAGTGGCTCGTTCATTCAACCAAAAAAGCGGAAGTAGGCGAAGAAATCGGATTGTATTTTGAACCAGAAGCCATTCATGTTATGCGTCGCGTTGAAACAAAAGAGAATAGGGGCGGTGAGAGATGAGCGGAACAACTAAAAATTATAGCCGTTATCTTTACGCAATTCCGTATGCTTCATGGATGCTTTTATTCGTGATTGCTCCTATTATTCTTATTTTTTATTATTCTTTTTTTGATATTGAAGGTCACTTGACGCTGGATAACTATAAAAGGTTTTTGACACCTGTTTATTTGCGAATGACGATCAGTTCATTTTGGTATGCGTTTTTAATTACAGCTTTTTCATTACTGATCGCCTATCCGACCGCTTACTTGCTGACGAAAACGAAACATAAACAATTATGGCTATTGCTCATTATCTTACCTACTTGGGTGAATTTATTGTTGAAAGTGTATGCTTTCCTCGGTATTTTCGGAACATATGGATTGGTCAACGCGTTTTTCGAAACGATTGGCATAGGTACAAAACAGCTATTATTTACCGATTTTAGCTTCGTGTTCGTTTCTGTTTATATTTTTATTCCATTTATGATTTTGCCGATTTTTAATGCGCTTGAAAAATTGAATCCATCGCTTGTGGATGCGGCGCAAGATTTAGGCGCTTCCTCATGGACGACATTTCGCCGCGTCATTTTCCCGTTGACATTAGACGGAGTCAAAGCGGGATGTCAAGCGGTCTTTATTCCTTCTTTATCGCTCTTTATGATCACAAGATTGATTGCCGGAAACCGCGTGATTACGCTCGGAACAGCCGTTGAACAACATTTTCTTGTGACGCAAGATTGGGGCATGGGTGCGACGATTGCCGTATTTTTAATCATCGCCATGGCACTCATCATGATCGTGACAGGAAATCGGAAGTGGGGAGTGAAACAATGAGAAAAAAACTAAAAATTTCTCACCTCTATTTAATCGTTGTCTTTTTAATCTTATACACTCCCATTTTCTATTTGATTTATTACTCGTTCAATAGCAGCGGCACCATGCATCACTTTGAAGGATTTACGCTCGATTGGTATAAAGAAGTGTTTGCGGACACGCGCCTGCTTATCATTGTTTTAAACACAATAGTGATCGCTTTGTTTTCCGCTGCCATTTCAACAATTATCGGCGTCTTCGGAGCACTTGCGATTTATTATGCGAAAAGAAAACAAATCAAAAATGCGCTTTTGACATTAAACAACGTGCTCATTGTCAGCCCTGATGTCATCATCGGCGCTTCCTTTTTAATTTTATTTACGATTGTCGGCATTCAGCTCGGCTTTACTTCTGTTCTCTTATCTCATATCGCGTTTAGCGTGCCCATTGTCGTTTTAATGGTTCTTCCGAAACTACAAGAGATGAGCCCGACGTTAGTGGACGCGGCTCGCGATTTAGGGGCGAACTCTTGGGATGTATTGACGAAAGTCATTCTCCCGTATATTACCCCGGGAATTTTTGCTGGTTTCTTTATGGCATTAACGTATTCTCTTGATGATTTTGCGGTCACGTTTTTCGTAACAGGAAACGGATTTTCGACATTATCAGTCGAAATTTATTCGCGCGCTCGGCAGGGAATTTCGTTATCAATTAATGCGCTCTCAACGCTTCTCTTTTTGTTCACGATCACGCTTGTCATCGGCTACTATTTCATTACGCAACGTAGCCAACGTTCTAGCGCAGTAGGAGGGCGAAAATGAAAAAACTGATTCAACTGTTTACGGTCGTTTTTGTTAGCGCTTTTGCTTTGCTGTACGTTACTTCTTACTTAAATTCATCCGAAGGCTATTCGGGTAAAAATACATTAACCGTTTACAACTGGGGAGACTACATTGATCCGGATTTAATTAAAAAGTTTGAGAAGGAAACGGGCATAAAAGTCATTTATCAAACGTTTGATTCGAACGAAGCAATGATGACAAAAATCGCCCAAGGCGGAACGACATTTGATGTCGCCGTCCCTTCGGAATACGCAATCAGCAAAATGAAAGAGGAAGGTTTATTGCTTCCGATCGATCATTCGAAGCTGCCAAATTTAAAATATATCGATCCTCGTTTTCTAAACTTGTCGTTCGATCCAGGAAACAAATATTCGATCCCGTATTTTTGGGGAACGGTTGGAATCGTCTACAATCCTGAAATGCTTGGCGGAAAGAAAATTACAAGCTGGAACGATTTATGGGATCCTAATCTGAAGAATCAAATTTTGCTTGTTGATGGCGCGCGTGAAATCATGGGAATGGCATTAAACAGCCTTCACTATTCTTTGAATGACACAAATAAAGCACATCTGCAAGAAGCAAAACGCAAACTTGACGCGCTCACTCCTAACATTAAAGCGATTGTCGGCGATGAAATTAAAATGCTGCTTGCGAATGAAGAGGCAGCCGTTGGCATCGTTTGGTCAGGCGACGCCGCAGAAATTATGAGCGAAAACGAAAAACTCGATTACGTGATTCCAAAAGAAGGAACAAATTTATGGTTTGATAATATGGTGATTCCTAAAACGGCCAAAAACATTGAAGGGGCCCATCAATTCATTAATTTTATGCTTGATCCAAAAAACGCCGCCCAAAATGCAGAATACGTGGGCTATTCAACCCCGAACGCAAAAGCGCTTGAATATTTACCGAAAGAAATCGTGGAAGATGAACGATTTTACCCGAGCGATGAGCTAGCCGAAAAGCTCGAAGTATATGAAAACCTTGGGAAAAAAATGCTCGCTTATTATAATGAGCTTTTTCTCGAATTTAAAATGCATAAAAAATAATGAGGATGATTCAATTGAATCATCCTCGATTATTCTCCGAAACTGAACAAGATCCATCTGCACAATCATCGCGATTGGAATTGGCTTTTCCATTTAGATTGATTACAGAAGGCTGAGCTTGCTCTTCTTCCCACACCTTTTGTAACACATCCATAAACACATCGCTTGATTGCGCGCCGAAAACAGCGTATTTTTGATTGAATAAGAAAAACGGAACACCGGTTATCCCCAGTTGTCTACCAATTTCTTCATCTCGACGAACCTCATCGGCGTAACCATTGTTTCTTAATACATCAAGGGCTTTTTCACGATCCAAACCGACTTCGCTTGCCAAATTGGCCAGTACCTCATGATCGCCAATGTGCAGCCCTTCCGTAAAGTATGCCTTCATGAGCCGCTCTGTCATTTCCTCCATCTTTCCTTCGCTATTTGCAAAATGAGCCAAGCGATGGGCATCAAAAGTATTCGTTCGCTTCATGTTATCAAAGTCATAATGCAGTCCAACCGCTTCTGCTTGTTTCCCGACTTGTTGAGTCGTCGCTTTCGCTTGTTCTAGCGACATCCCATATTTTTCAGCAAGATATTCATACACGTTTTTTTTCGGATTTCGCTCAACATGTGGATCAAGTTCGAAACTGCGAAATACAATCTCGACCTTGTCCTTGTGTTCGAACTGTTCCAGCGCCTTTTCAAAACGCCGCTTGCCAATATAACAAAACGGACATACAAAATCTGACCAAATTTCTACTTTCATATAAAAGCCTCCAATATTGTTAGTTACTTTTCATTTTACCTTATTAAATATTGATCTCACAAAAAAGTTGTCCGGAAACTCCGGACAACTTTTTGAAAAAGCGATGAAAGATTAATCATACCCGCGGAAAACGTATGGTTCTTCCGGCGCTTTAATTGTATGCCATTCTTTCACTTGTACATACGGAATGGTAACATTAAACGGTTGGAAGTAAATAGTCGATAACTTTCCTTTTACATGAATCCATTCATCATTTTTTAAATGCGGATTTTCCGGAAATTCCGTCAACAATCCAAACACTCCTGAATCCGCTACACAATGAATGATCCCAAAACGAAGCACGAATAATTGCTGGCTGTTCGTTGTTTTGTCATGATATACAAATCCGTCAAATTCAATTTCTTTATCGCTAAACTGCCCTGGAAATTGATAAATCGTTTCCATCGCTTTCAAGTAGTTGTTGTCATTGAGAACAAGACGAGATTGCTTCGCAAACACCGCCAATTCTTTCCTCATTAGGTCTTTATAACCTTCTTTTCCATAATAAATGCTTGTATCAGGACGGAGAAATTGACGCTGCCCGAACGGATCTGCACTTTCCGTTTCAAACCCTGGAATGCGAAATCCTTTCGCTTTTACAATCTCCGAATCTAGCGTCGCAATCGGCAAAAACAACGCAGAGGCAATCGGAAAGATAAAAACAAAATAATTTAAGGCTTTTTTCCATTTCGGCTGATCTTCTTCATGATGATGACAGCACGTCTCATCATGACAGTGGTGACCGTTCTCTTTCCGATTCGCAATCCGAAACTGAACAATGGTAAGAAACGCAAAAATAAAAATGGCGCTGAACGATAAATACGAATATCGCATATTAATGTACTTGCTTATATCTCCCGTTGTGTGCAAGTGAAAAAATAGAAAGGTAAAACCGAGCAAAATGTATGTGCGAAGCATTTCTACTTCACCTCCTAAATAAATAATGAACCGACAAAGACGAAAATGGTAATATAAGCAATCAACACAATCACAAAGCGCGTTTTGAACGATTGTAAAAGCATAAGCGTATTTTTAATGTCAATCATCGGACCGTACACTAAAAAGGCTGCCAACGCGCCAAATGAGAACGTGTTTTGAAACGAGGAAGCGATAAACGCATCCGCCTCTGAACAGAGAGACAACACAAACGCAAGCGCCATCATCACAAGGGATGAAGACATTTTTCCGTGACCGATTGCAAGCAATGTCGATGTTTTTATATACGTTTGCATAGCCGATGCGACAAACGCACCAATGATTAAATATTTTCCTGATGAGAAAAACTCATCAATGCTATGCTCAAGCGTTCCCATCCATTTTTCTTTCAACGTTTTCGGCATGGAAGATGAAATGACCTCTTTTTTCCGCAATTGATCATCCTTATATTGCACCGCCAACAACAATCCAATCAAGATCGCAACAGCAAGCGCGAAAATGGAACGGCAAAGCACCATTTTTAAGCTGCTTCCGAAAGCGATAAAAGTAGAAAACAAGACAATCGGATTAATGATCGGTCCCGTTAACATAAACGGAATGGCTGCATAAAGCGGTACCCCTTTGGCAACTAAGCGTCGCGTAATCGGGACAATTCCGCACTCGCATGCAGGAAACAACGCTCCAATCAACGTCGCATATAACACCGCTAATATTTTATTTTTCGGAACCCATTTTTCAATCATCTCTTCGGTCACAAACATTTGAATAATCCCGGAAATAAATACGCCAATTAATACAAATGGCAATGACTCTATTAAAATACTGATAAAAATGGTATTTAACTGGAGAAAAGACTTGATCATGGTTCTCATGCTCCTTTAAACAAAAGCTACAACCCTCCATTCTAACAATAAGGCTATGAAAAATGAACGAGAATTTAATTCCATAAAATCACGCAAAAATTTAATAGAAAAGCACAAGCCAATGAAAGAAAGATGAATAAACTATATCGAATTCACTCTAAAAATTAAGAAGGGATCATAAAATGGAAAAAAATAAAAAAGAAGAGATCAAAAAGAAAAGTTCTAAAAAGGAGAAATCTTGTGAAATTGGACCATTATCAGCAAAAGAGCGTCAAAAAAAGGCATATAACATTCGCGAGAAAGCTGCACTTGTTCAAAAGGATCTTCCTCTTCCAGCTCATTTATGTAACGGAGATGAAGATTTGTTTTCCAATAAAATCGGTAACTATTCGAAAGGATTACCGCACAATTCCCTTGGCGAAGTAGACCTCAATGCATATAAAACATTAATAAAGTCTTTAACAACCGGGAATCCGGCTACATTTGAATCCATCCCTCTGGGAGGTACAGTTAAGCTCACCAATCCACAGTCTGCTTATGCATTCGATCTCGTTTCTCCTGATTCCTATTCTCTCAGTATGATTGCGCCGCCGAAGTTTAATAGTGCATGGATTGCGAGTGAAATGGCTGAATTATACTGGCAGGCACTGACCCGCGATATTCCTTTTGCTGACTACGATACGAATATCCTCACTCTCGCAGCAGCATCGGATCTATCCAATTTTCCAGATTTTCGCGGACCAAAAGAAAATGGAGTTGTAACCCCAAGCACCTTGTTCCGCGGGAATACACCCGGTGATCTAGCAGGTCCTTATATTTCCCAGTTTCTATGGAAGAATATTACTTATGGAGCTGCGACCATCATCCAACGAAATCGTACGACATTGCGCGGTGATGACCACATGACCTCGTATGAAGAATGGTTGGACATTCAAGACGGAAAACCGCCTACCTCCCAAAACCAATTTGATCCAGAACCTCGATATATCCGCAATGGACGAGATTTGAGCGAATGGGTCCATCGAGATTTTAGTTACCAAAGTGTTTTAAATGCTTGTTTAATTCTGCTCAGCTTTGGACAAGAAGCTTTAGACCCAGCTAATCCTTATTTGCATTCAAAAACGCAAGTTGGTTTTTCCACTTTTGGCGGTCCACATATTCTGGATTTGGTCGCTCGATCGACAAATGCAGCACTGAAAGCTGCTTGGTTTCAGAAATGGTTGGTTCACCGTCGATTGCGCCCAGAGGAATTTGGCGGACATGTTCATAACAACTTGATCGGTGCTTCCCATTATCCCATCCATCAAGAGCTCCTCGACTCACAAGCGATTTCCCATGTTTACAGTAAGTTTGGCACTTATCTTCTCCCTCAAGCCTATCCAGAAGGTAGTCCTACTCATCCTGCCTATCCTGCTGGCCATGCGACTTTTGTTGGAGCCGGGGTCACGATGCTAAAAGCGTTCTTTAATGAGTCTTTTGTGATTCCTAATCCAGTTGTAGCGAGTTCCAATGGCCTTACATTGCTTCCTTACTCAGGATCTCCTTTAACGATAGGCGGAGAATTGAACAAACTGGCCTCCAATATTGCTCTTGGTCGTGACGCCGCAGGAATTCACTGGCGTTCAGATGGATCGGAGGGAATGAAACTCGGTGAAGCCGTTGCGATCCGAATTCTTCAAGATTACAAAAAGTCCTATAATGAGCATTTTAGCGGTTTTTCTCTTACAAAGTTTGATGGAAGTACAATCATAATCTAGTAGAACGTGTTGCAAAACGCATAATGGATGCATAGATGCACATAAAAAATCCACCACCTTGGAAATCATATACAGTGACCAAAACCAACTACCAAGGGGTGGACACTATCATGATTTCCAATTTAAACAAAGAACATGCATGGTCTTATGAAATCGATCCACTTTTAGCATCCTTATTTCGATATATCGACTCGCTGTCGTTGCCGGAGACACCGTATGTGACAGGAAGACCGCCGGTGTCGAAAAAATCTTTATTGAAATGTTTCTTTTTGAAAACCTATTTTTCCATTGATTCCTTGCGAAAATTAGTACGCATTCTGCAGCGTTTTCGATGTTTTCAACGGGCTTGTGGGCTTGATGAAGTCCCACATCTGTCTACGTTTTCCCGTGCGGCAAAGTGGTTTCGGGAAACAGGGATTTCCTGTTTTTCACGCACAGCTGCTCAAAGATCTAGAAGTACGGTATCCCCAAATCGTGCTGATCGACAGCACGGCCCTTCGAAGCAGTCTTTACGATTCACAGGCAAAATGGGGAGTGTCCACCCGATACCACTGGTTTAAAGGATATAAACTCCATCTCTGTACCACTACCGAGGGAATCATCTTATCTCACGTGTTGACCACAGCGAACCGGAATGATGCGGCAGTGGCACCAGAATTGCTTGCTTCTTTGGGGCAATGGGAGATTGAGTTCGTGTTAGGGGATGCCGCGTATGACAGCGAAAAGGTTCGACAAACTGCTGAGCAAGCAGGAATCTTATTGATTTCCCCTATCAACCGCCGCAATAGCAAGGAACGAAAAGATGCCTATGGCCGGGTTCTTCCTGTCTTGTTGAAAACGAGATTTGGCCAATGGCTGTTTGGGCTTCGCCGCGAGATTGAACGGGTATTTAACGAGCTAAAGAGTGATGGGGTGGAGCAACCCCGATGGTATGGATTTCATCGATATTTACTGCATGTGTTATGTTGCATCCTTATGCATAACTTCGAGTTTTTACTCTAGTTTTGCAACACCATCTAGTAAATAAGCTTAGGGAAAGAAGTATTGATTAAGCCAATCAGACAAATAAATTTGTCTGTCATGCGTTTTACGTTCGGAATCGGCATGCTTCTAGCATGCCGGGGCGGCAAGAAAAATCTTGCCGCCTATGGCAGAAAAGCGGTCTTCTATTCATGATGAGATATGTTGGATACTCAACTTGAATCTATATAGAAAGGAGGAAAAGGTAGATGAGTAAAAATGAAAAATATATAAGAAAAGACGAAATAAAGAAAATCATCAAAAAGAAGTTGAGGAAGCACTTAAAAATCTAGTTATAAATATCGAATTTAAGCCACAAATTAACGTGATTAATGATACGCAACGCGAAGTAGCTATCGGTAAGCAGGGGAGTCGGTGCTGGTGAAAATACCAAATCGGCATCGTTGGAAAAGATGGCTCTACGGCAGCGGGAAATAATCCAGACGCAGCAGGCGTAGGAAAAGATGGAACGGCACAAGCTGCCGATCCGAATGCTGCTCAGGCCACTACAAGAGGTAATGCAGCTTCTCAGCCACAAGATCGATTCAATCAAGGTACAGAGTCCGGTCGCGGAGATTTAAATCAAGATACATCCCAATAAATGATATATAAAAACTGGTGAAGCATGAATTAGTTCCTGTGAAGTAGAAAAGTGCAACTCATGCGGCATGGGATCGAAAAATCAACCGGACTCATGTCGTATTTGTTTTGCGATATTATGTATCTGTCCAATGCGTCGGGGCAATTCTAGAACTATTTGTACATAAAGATTTTGTGTAGGGAATATATAAAGCCTTGCTAAGAAACTCAGCAAGGCCTAATTATTTTTATTAAATGTTATTTCAAGCGGTTCATCTTTTGTTAATTGATACTTTTTGCCATAAAGTTTGATCGTTAGTTCCTCTCCATTCAAAAGATTCACTTTCGTTCCTTTTGTATCAACGGAGACTGAAATGTGTCTACCTAAATATTGAATCGAAAATCTATATGACTGCCATTGTTTTGGAATCGCTGGCGCTAATGACAACCCGCTTTCTTTGACCCGAAGGCCAGCAAATCCATAAACAATCGCCATCCACGTTCCTCCCATATTCGCCATATGGAGACCGTCTTTCGTATTACCATGTGTATTATCTAAATCTAAACGAGCAGTTTCAATAAAGTATTCATAAGCCTTGTCTAATTCGCCAATTTTTGCAGCCATAATACTAAACACACATGAAGATAGAGAAGAATCGTGAGTAGTGATTTTTTCATAGTAATGATAAGAATCTCGAATCACGGATTCATCTTGTTCATCCTCTAATAAAAAGTGAGCCAGTACTGTATCGGCCTGTTTACACACTTGGTAACGATATAAAGTCAGCGGATGATAATGCAAGAGAAGTGGGTAATGTTCTTTCGGCGTATTCTCGAAATCCCAAACTTGTTTCTGCAAAAATGTATCATCCTGCGGATTAATATTCAGTGTTGGATCATAAGGCAAATACATAGCTTCAGCTGCTTTTATCCATTCTGCTATTTCCTCGTCAGTAACTCCAAGCTTTGCTTTTAATGATACTAATGTATCCGGTGCATGTTTTTCTAATTCCTCGATAGCTTTGGCTGCCCAGCGCAAATTGTGCTTTGCCATCACGTTCGTGTAATAGTTATTGTTCACAATACACGTATACTCGTCAGGCCCCGTTACAGCATCAATTTTAAATTTCCCTTCATGATAATGTCCGGTATCCATCCAGAGACGAGCTGTTTCAATTAACAGTTCAGCTCCATAAGATTTTAGGAAATCCAAATCTTTCGTCACCAAGTAATATTGAACGTAACTATAAGCGATATCTGCACTGATATGGTACTGAGCTGTTCCAGCTGGAAAATAAGAAGAACATTCTCCTCCTGATATTGTTCGCCACGGGAATAAAGCGCCTTTTCTATGGCCCATTTCCCTTGCTCTTTCACGTGCTTTATCTAGGATTGAATATCGATAAAGGAGCAATTGCTTTGCTAGTTCAGGATTCGTCATCAAGAAAAATGGCACCATATATATTTCGGTATCCCAAAAATAATGCCCTTCATATCCTTCGCCTGACAAGCCTTTTGCGGCTATATTTGAGAAACGATCGCGCCCTGCTGATTGTAGCAAATGAAATAAATTAAAGCGTATCCCTTCTTGGAGCGCCTGATCTCCACATATTTCCACATCCGCATAAAACCAAAACTTATCTAAATAGTGCTTTTGTTGTTCTTTAAGGTCATTAAACGTCAAACATGATAATTTCTGACATAGATCAAGACCAGCCTGAAGTGGATGATCTCCATGTCGAAGCGTATCTGTATATATATTTATTTTGGTCATGATCACTTTTTCTGTTAATTCAAAAGTGAGTACAGTTTCAACCGACTTCTCATTTTTAACATATTCTCGCTGAAAATCAGTGTTTAGTCTGCATGTTGATGTACAAGCGGCATAAAGATTTGACCGTTTCGTTTTTGTTTCTACACCAACAAAATCTCCTTCAATAACCGTATCCGAGACCGTTAAGAGCTTCGCATGTCCTGAACCGACCCGTGGATCATTCGGATCAACAAAATTTGAGACATCTCCGTTAACTGAGAAAACCACCTTCGTTTTCCCAAAAAAATTAACGGGTTCAATTGTAATTTTCTGCATGAAAAGTTCTTTATAAATGAATGAAGTTAACCTTTTAAACTTGAGTTTGACTTCTTTCCCTCTAGGAGAACGCCAATGAATCACACGTTCTGAAAAGCCTTTGTCCAAATGGAGATGCCGTTCATATTGAATGACTTCTCCTTCAAAAAGCGAAAACCTTTCTTCTTCTCCAAAGTATATTTGAACGGTTTGCGCATCAATGACATTCACTAACTTCTGTTGCGTTTCAGGGAATGCATATAATTTTTCACCGTAGTTAATATCAGTTATATCGTGGAATGCATTGATATATGTACCACGAATGGATGGAGCACCGTCATAATATCCTTCTTCAAAATTTCCGCGTACACCAATATACCCATTACCAGTGAAAAAGAGACTTTCTTCATTTAACAAGTTTTCAATATTAAGCTGATTTGAGCGAATTGACCAAGACATGTAAAACACTCCTGTTTCATTATTCTTTTACTCTGACGGATGTTGATTCTGTATCTGGAAAATCAGCAAAATCAAAAGTATCGGAACGATAGCAGCATATATTTGTTTTCAACTTTGAATCCAAAACAGAACTCCTTTTCTTTACGTTTTTTACAAACTAGAGTCATCAAACGATCATTTTGAATGGGCTTACATTTTTCTAGTAAAAGTAAACCAGCAAAACTGCTTGCACACCGAGTTCCATCAGGAAGAGAATCCCCCCTTGTTATTCCTCTGATTTTAATGATCTAATTGAAGCTTACTTATTAAATACTTATAATTTATATTAAAAATCTAATATTTTTGTTAAGATTTTAAGGTAAGAGGTGACTTTCGTTGCGTAATACCTCTATTCAACAAAAAATTATTAAGAAATTCTTTGAAGCAAGAGTCAAAAATAAGCAAAATTACTTCGTTCACCCTTCTTATGAAATGGAACAAAAGTTGCTACAATCGTTATCAAGAGGATTATTTCAAGAAGCCAAACTTGCCTTAGATGCTATTAACAGCCAAAAACGAGCTACGCTAGCTAAGGATCCTGTCCGTTCTTTGAAAAATTCATTAATTGGGTCATGCACACTTTTTACACGTGCAATTATTAATGGCGGTGTACACCCTGAAACCGCTTACAATCTTAGTGACGTTTTTATTTTACAAATTGAAGAAACAAATGATATAGAAAGTCTGAAACAACTTGAATATGAGATGCTCCATTCTTTTATTAAAACATTAAATGATGAAAAAAGACCGTCTTATAACTTAGTTGTTAATAAGACGATCTCATTTATTCATGATGAAATTTTAAACGATTTATCGCTAAAACGCATCGCTTCGTTCGTGAAAGTGCATCCGAACTATCTTTCTAAAATATTCAAAGATGAAGTTGGCATCTCAATCACAGAATATATTAACAGGAAACGTATAGAAGAATCTAAATATTTTTTGTTGCACAGTGATTTACCAATTTCAGATATTGCAATTTTACTCGGTTTCTGCAACCAGAGCTATTACACTAGATTATTTAAAAAATACACTTCAATGACTCCCCTTCAATTCCGAAATAAGTATTTTCAAAGCATGGGGACGAATGATTAGCAGTGGATCATACACATGGACGAAGCAAGATCTCGGCAAAAAAATTGCGTCATTTGTGATAAGGCTCGCCACGATTAATCCGGAACGCGCGGTAAATTTGTTCGAGCAAAACCAATCGCATGAGTTGGTGCGGGAAGGTCATTTTCGAAAACGATAACGATTCATTTGCGCGTTTCATGACCTCTTTGCTTAACCCGAGCGAACCGCCAATAATAAAAGCGACTTTACTTTTCCCGTAAACAGCTAGCTTATCTAGCTTTTCGGCGAATTGTTCCGATGATAGCATCGTCCCTTCGATCGCTAAGGCAATTACATATGTATCATCCGTTATTTTCGCTAAAATGCGTTCTCCTTCTTTTTGCTTCACTTGCTCCATTTCTTGCAAACTGAGCTGTTCCGGCGCTTTTTCATCGGCTACTTCAATGATTTCGATCTTCGCATAACTCGACAATCGTTTTAAATATTCCTCTATTCCTTGTTTTAAATACTTCTCTTTCAATTTACCCACAGCAATAATTGAGATATTCACAACACATCCCCACTTTACAAACATGATATCCACAAGAGTTATCCACATATTCACAATCTATATCCACATATTGTGTGGAAACATTAGTTCCCTACAACATATGCCGCCCGATTTTGACAAAAATCGCACCGTTCATCTGATTTATCCACAGGAACGGATTGGATTTCAGGCGCCGCTTCCATTTCATCCACATACATATCAATCGCTAAATCCACATGTTCTTCACAACATTTCCACATCATATTTTGCTCCCCCCTATTTCGAAAAGAAGACAGGAGTAGGATGTTCCCCTCCTGTCCTTAATTAGAGAGATTGTCTTGCTAATTTCATCGTTACCGTTTTCTTTTGCCCGTCACGATAAAATGTTACTTTCATCGTGTCGCCAATTTGTTTTCGATTATATAAATGTTTACGCAATTCGATGACATCAGCGATTTTCTCACCATCAAGTTCAACAATTACATCGAATTCTCTTAATCCTGCCCGTTCAGCTGGTGATCCAGGAACGACTTGTAAAATCGCTACACCTTCTTTTACGCTTGGTGGCAAGTGCAACGTTTCTTGCCAGTGATACGCTGGAATGTCGCTGAGTGAACGCAATTCGACTCCCATGTATGGGCGACGAACTTGTCCAAATTTCTCTAGATCGGAAATAACAGGTTTTGCATAGTTAATTGGAATCGCTAATCCAATTCCTTCAACTGCTTGTTCGGCAATTTTCATTGAATTGATCCCTATAACCTGCCCTTCAATATTCACGAGCGCCCCGCCGCTATTTCCAGGGTTGATCGCTGCATCGGTTTGCAATACTTCCGCATGCCAATCAGGGATACCGTCTTGATCGATATCAATCGGAATGGTTCGTTTTGTTCCTGAAATAATTCCTTGTGTGACTGATCCAGCAAACTGTAATCCAAGTGGGTTACCAATCGCAATGACAGGCTCACCAGGTTTTACAACATCTGAATTTCCAAACTCGGCTACTTTTGTCACATGTTTTGCATCAATTTCTAACACAGCTAAATCGGTCCAAACATCGCTACCTAAAATGCGAGCTTTTACTTTCGTTCCATCGCTTAGACTAACCTCTACTCGGCTTGCGCCTTCAATCACATGATGATTGGTAACAATGAACGCTTTTCCATTTTCTTTTTTATAAATGACTCCAGAACCTGTCCCAGCTTCGCCGCCTTCAGACCAAAAGCTTGCTTCTTGAATGTTAACAACCCCGACAACAGCTTCTGATACTTTATCAACCGCTTGTGTCACTTGAGATACCACATTGACAGTAACATTTTTCTCCACTTTCGGTTGATCCGTTGTTTCGCTTACATCCTTCTCATTTTGTTCCATGTTATAAGGAAGAACGTCCCATTTTACAAGAGAAGGAACCGCAACAATGACGAGCAATCCACCTAAAATAGCGCCAACAACACCTGATAAAATCGCGCCGCCACGGTTTCCTTTCTGCTTTTGGCGAAGATGGTCATAATGATCATCATAGTAACCCATAATCCTCACCCATCCTTTCTATCAATCCATTTCTGTCTTTCATTATACCCCTCTTTTTCCTAAAGAATCTATTAGTATACATACCACCGTTCAGTGAAAAAACGATGAAAAATCTTTTTCATACACAAGCCATTTCCGTCGGGCAACTTGGGTCTGTATCATATAAGTGAAATTGCTCACCGACGATGATCCCTTTGCTTGCGAGTGTTTGTGTCACCGTCATTCGCGCTAATTCTTTCATATTGTTATCTTGGCTTAAATGAGCTAAATAAATTCGTTTTGTTTGATCTCCAATGACATCCGCTAAAGCGAGCCCCGCATCTTCGTTTGAAACATGGCCGACATCACTTAAAATACGACGCTTGACACTCCATGGGTATTTTCCCATTCGGAGCATTTCGACATCGTGATTGCTTTCAAATATAAACACATCGGCATGACGAATAATTCCTTTCATTCGTTCACTCACGTACCCTGTATCCGTAATTAACGCAAGTTTTTTTCCACCGTGGTGAAAAACATAAAACATAGGTTCAGCCGCATCATGAGAAACGCCAAACGATTCAACATCTATATCCCCAAATGTTTTTACCGTTCCCACTGGAAAAATAAATTTTTGTTCAGATGGAATCTCTCCAATGAGAGATTCCATTGCCCTCCATGTTTTTTCATTCGCATAAATGGGTAACTGATATTTTCGAGCGATCACACCTAATCCTTTAATATGATCGCTATGTTCATGGGTGATTAATATTCCGGACAAATCTTTTAAATTTCGTTTAATTTTCGCAAATAAAAGCTCCATTTGTTTTCCGCTTAGCCCAACATCAACAAGAAGCCGTTCACGATCGGTTTCTATATAAAAAGCATTCCCCGTACTCCCGCTAGCTAATACGCTAAATCTCATCTTGTTTTCTCACTCCAACACTTTGTTTTCATCGCTAATAATTTGTCCTTCGAATGCGTTAACATAATAATCCGTTTTGCCATTAACAACAACATGCCATGTCGGTGTTAGCACTTGCGAAGCTGTAAACTGAACGAGCGCATAGTAGCCAAGATCAATCTTGGTTACACGATCACCAGGTTTCAAAAGATTTTTTTTGTAAAGCGTTTCTAAAGCTTTAATCGCTGGTAAAATTTCTTGCTTTTTCTTATCTTTTTCGAGATCTTCTAACATGGTTTGTTCGTAGCCAATCATTTCGTTATTGTCATTTAAATGAATTAACAACATGCTGCTGACATTGTTATAAATAATTTTTCCGTCATATTGTTGGAAATAGATCAATGTTTTGGTATTCTCATCATACTTCCAAAACGTATAATTCTCTCCAGAAATAATGTTTTGTTTCAAGAACTCGCTTAAGCGATATCCTTCTTTCGGATCCTGAATCAAAATAGGTTTAATAAATTTAGCTTGCAAGACCGATTGATTGACAGTTTCAACCTGTTGATTGCTCAATTTCTCGATCTCTTCTTTTGTAAACACTTTACTTTTTCCGCTTACATACGTTGCTTTCGTCACTTCTTTTGGTAAATCAACATACGTAATCCCATCTGCTTCTAATTGTTCTTCAATGGTCGTTTCCAAAATCACATCAAGTTGGCTGCTGCTTCGCTTTTGCATAAACTGATATCCTAAAAAGAGGTCGAGGATGAGGAATGTAATAATAAAAATTGTTTTTGTTTTACTCCAATCCAATGACATCCCCTCCTCGCGCATCTTTACCGAAAACCACTTTGCGCCAAGTCCCATTATACAAGCAATACCAAGACGGTTCCAAAATGACAATGTTTTCGCGCTCTGAGTCGCGAATAAGTTCATAACCAATAACTAGATCTTCAATGAGCTCATGATCAATGTTTTTTATTGTTTGCAGTTGTTTTATGACCTCATATCCTGACGGAAGCGTAATTGGCAAACTAACTCGGTCAGGAATTTCTAATGTAAATAAAGGACGCTGGTAGTTAATAATATCGTTTTCTCCCCATACGTGAATAATTTCTGACATTCCATAGCGGTTAAATACAGGATAGCTGTTAGCAAATAACCGAAAAACGACTTTCCGCTCGGTCTCTTCTAATCGATCGAAGTGGTATGTGTCCGTCCACCCGCCATGCTCGTTAACAAAATCGATGCTTTTTTGCAATAAATATGGATCATTTTCTGTGATCGTTCCACGGGCTGCAGGATTGACATACAACAATAGCTTTTTAGAGAAATCAACATCCATCAATCGCGAACCATCCGTATACTCTTCACCAAACGCTAATACATCTTTTTTTACAAAGCTTGGATCATTGAATAATGCCTCTTTAAATTTATCAGAATTTAACTCATCCATATAATACTGCAAACGGTTCAAAACAATCGGCCGAGCAGGCAAAAAAAGTGATTTCGTTTCGCTGAGGTCATAAGATAAAAACGGCATATAACGCCCTGCTCGAGCATAATATCCTTTTTCTAATTCTTCTAACGCTCCCTCTTGAATCGTTGCTCGATAAATTTTTCTTGTTTTTGTTGAAACAAAATAAATAAATGGCTCTTCTTCCTTTTCAATTTCCATCGGGATCACAATTCGATCAAAATGTAGCGCTTCTATACCTTTATCTTCGATTTGGAAAATATTTCGATATATTTCAATTGGAATTTCATCAGAATAGACAATTTCTATTTTTCCTTTTCCGTGAAGAAACGTTAAAAATTCATTTTTTGGTACAGTACTTGAAACATTTTCAAACTCATCTAACGTCCAACGCTTCACTTCGCGCATAAACTTATAAATGTCTGTATCCTGAACAATTCCATAATGATTATTGCTTTTATGAATAAGAATTTGGCGTGGACGAATGATCGTAGCAAGATCGACATCAACGTTGCTAACAGGAACATTTTGAATATATTTCGTATTTTCAATGAACTCGTATTTTGGTTGGTACGTCCATAAGTTCCACGTTAGAAAAATGCTCACCAACACTAGAAAAGTTAACAAAACAGATTTGATCGTTTCGTATTTCATATCATTCATCCTCTTTTACACGTTCCGTCGGTAGAGTAAAGTAAATAGTTGTTCCTTTTCGTTCTTGACTTTCAGCCCAAATGCGCCCACCATGAGCGATGACTACTTCTTTTGCAATCGCTAATCCTAATCCCGTTCCGCCCAATTTGCGCGAACGAGCTTTATCTACGCGGTAAAAACGCTCAAAAATTTTTGATAAATCCGATTTCGGAATTCCTACCCCTTCATCACTAACACTCACTTCAATATGGTCCTCTTTTTTCCTTACACGAAATGTAATCTTTCCACCTTGTGGTGAATATTTCAATGCATTTGAAATAATATTATCAAGCACTTGTGTAATTTTATCTTGATCTATTTCAATGACAATTTTCTCATCTGGAAAATCACGAATAAACGACACATTCTCTTGCTTCGTTAATTCAAAACGATCAATCACTTTATGGAAATAACTAATGAAATTGACAGGTGTTTTTTTCAACTTGTAATCTTTGCTATCTAGTTTAGAAAGTTGTAATAAATCATTGACTAAGCGAATCATTCTTTCTGTTTCTTTTTGTGTCACTTCAATAAATCTTGGAGCAATTTCTTCATCGCGCCAAGCCCCGTCCGCTAATGCTTCTAAATAACTTCGCATCGTTGTTAACGGTGTGCGCAACTCATGAGACACATTTGCGACAAACTCTCTTCGTTCTCGGTCAATCTTTTCATGCTCTGTAATATCATGCAAAACAACAATAAGACCATTCACAAAGCCTGTTTCTTTTTGAATGACAGATAAGGAAGCACGTAAAATATACGGTTCTTCATCTGTACTAAAATCCAAAATAAGCGAATCACGCTCTTGCACTAACGTTTCAAACGTATATTGTTCGTCTAATCCTAATACTTCAACAATCGGAGCAGATAGCACTGTTTCACGTGAAACATTTAAAATGTTTAGTGCTGCATCATTAATAAGGATAATACGTCCTTTCCGGTCTGTTGCAATGACACCGTCGGTCATATGCGTTAATACCGACTCGAGTTTCCGACGTTCTCCTTCCGTTGTCGCTTGTGCTTCCTGTAATTTTTTTGTCAGGTTATTAAAACTTAATGCTAACTGCCCAATTTCATCATATCCGTAAATTTTTACCTTTCGCGAAAAATTTCCTTTCGCCATTGCAATCGCTTGTTTTCGCATATCGGATATCGGTCGAGTAATCGTTTGGGCTAACAAAATGCCTAACAAAGCTGTGATAACCAAAGCAATACCCGTACCTGTTGCAAAAATATTATTAATCTGCCTCATTTGCGCAAAAACATCTTCCATTGAAGCGATGACATAAATCGCTCCTTTAATTTCATTCTTTACTCTTACTGGTGTAGATGAAATGTACATACGATGGCCCGTTTTCGGATCAACGAGCATTTTTTCCGTCATTTCACCAGCAACTAGCGTTCTCTTTATAAGAAGATCGGTTGTTCGTTTTCCAACAATATTTTGATTATATGGATTCGATGTACCGAGAACTTTGCTTTTGTTATCAATCACCCGCACTTCGGAAATATCTTGTGATACAAAATCTTGTAAAATGACACGAATGTCTTCCTCCAAAGTGGAGCTCTTTTTATCTCGTTCTTTACTCATTTCTTGTTCAATATTATAGGCAAGGAGAGTGACCCGCTCATTTAATGAGTTTTTAAAATTTCCGACAAGCTGGGCTTCTAATTGGCGTACAAAATAAGCACCAATAATTTGCGTCGCAATCAAAATGAGAAGAATGTAAATTAAAGCGAATTTTAAATGAATCGATTGAAAAGGACTTACTTTTTTCATATATTCATTTACTCCTGTTCTGGATTACGTAAATAATATCCAACACCGCGGCGCGTGACAATCCAAGCAGGATGAGAAGGGTTATCTTCAATTTTTTCACGCAAACGTCGAACCGTTACGTCAACCGTTCGAACATCTCCAAAATAGTCATAACCCCAAACAGTTTGCAATAGATGTTCGCGCGTCATCACTTGTCCGATATGTTTCGCTAAATAATGCAACAACTCAAATTCACGATGCGTCAACTCAATTTTTTCTCCTCTTTTTGAAACGGTATAAGCATCAGGATGAATCACAAGTGAGCCAATTTTTATTTCACTCATTTCCTTATTTGCTTGTTCATTATCGATTTTTTGCTGATGACGGCGTAAATTTGCTCTGACGCGAGCAAGCAACTCTCTTGTGCTAAACGGTTTTGTGACGTAATCGTCTGCTCCAAGTTCAAGTCCAAGCACTTTATCAATTTCTGAATCTTTCGCCGTCAGCATAATAATTGGCATATCATATTTCTTTCTTATTTCTCGACATACTTCCATTCCATCTTTTTGCGGAAGCATAATATCTAACAAAATTAAATCGGGATGAATTTCTTCTACTTTTTGCAATGCTTCTACGCCATCGTAAGCACAAAATACTTCATAGCCTTCTTTTTTTAAATTAAATTGCAAAATATCCGCAATTGGTTTTTCATCATCAACAACTAAAATACGTTTTTCCACTTTGATTCACTCCTTTTGTGAGCGTTACATATGCTTATAGGAATAATGTATCATGTTATTTGTTTTCATTCACTTCTTATATTATAAAATAAAAAAGAAGCATAGACACATCACTGTATCTATGCTTCACTAGTGGCTCGGGACGGAATCGAACCGCCGACACAAGGATTTTCAGTCCTTTGCTCTACCGACTGAGCTACCGAGCCATACTATTTTTACTCATCTTCATACAAATCTTCTCTACGTCCTTCGTCCCGCTCTCATTAGCTTACACAAGTAGTTGTTCGAGCGGTACGCTGAAGTCATTTCTTTGAAGTTTACTTTTACTTGCCTTTGTCTCTTCCTCTGCTAGCTCATTCGCAGATGATGGATGCGTCGGGACAACTCGCAGTTTATTCATCGAAGTATCGCTCGTTGCTCGTCGCTACCGAGCTATTATCCACTATTTATATAAAAATGGCGGTCCCGACGGGACTCGAACCCGCGATCTCCTGCGTGACAGGCAGGCATGTTAACCACTACACTACGGGACCGTTTTTACAAACGCTATTAATCATGACGACAATGGCTATTCTATCAGATTTAAGATAATAGAGCAAGTACTATTTTGCAAATTTTATTGAAAAACATCGATTGTTATATAAATTCAGGTGAAGTTTACGACATATATCACCACGAATAGAAAACCGCTTTTCTGCCTTAGGCGGCAAGATTTTTCTTGCCGCCTAAAAGACATGCCGGTTCCAAACGTGAAACGCACGGTAGATAAATTCACTGGTCCGATGGCGTTTTCGTTCGGGGAAGTGACAGAAAAGCTTGTTCATATCGGAATCTTACCATAGCATCGACGTTTTCATCGTGCTATGATTACGAATAAACACTACGGACAACATTCGTTTGTGAACGGTCTGGTCCAACCGAAAAGATTGAAAGTGGAATACCTGTTAACTGAGAAATTCTTTCAACATAATGACGTGCATTAGCTGGAAGTTCATCTAAACTTTTAACTCCTGTAATGTCTTCTGTCCAACCTGGAAGTTCTTCATAAATTGGTTCACACTCAGCTAATACTTTCAAGCTTGCTGGAAACTCTTCAATCACTTTTCCTTTATAACGATAAGCAACACAAATTTTTAATGTTTCAATTCCTGTTAACACATCAATTGAGTTTAATGATAAATCCGTAATGCCACTCACACGTCGAGCATGACGGACGACAACGCTATCGAACCAACCAACACGTCGTGGACGTCCTGTTGTTGTGCCGTACTCGCGTCCTACTTCACGAATGCGATCACCGATTTCATCTTTTAACTCTGTCGGGAATGGACCGTCACCGACACGGGTTGTGTACGCTTTCGCTACCCCAACAACATGTTTAATTTTTGTTGGACCGACTCCTGCTCCGATCGTGACACCGCCCGCTACCGGATTGGAAGAAGTAACGAAAGGATATGTACCTTGGTCAATATCTAACATCACTCCTTGCGCTCCTTCAAACAATACGCGGCGGCCAGCGTCAAGCGCATCGTTTAACACAACAGATGTATCACAAACATATTTCGCAATTTGTTGTCCGTATTCGTAATATTCATCGAGAATATCCTCAAGTTTGAATCCTTCTACCCCGTATACTTTTTCGAACAATATATTTTTCTCAGCGAGATTGCGTGCAAGCTTTTCTTCAAATACTTCGCGATCGAGAAGATCAGCGATGCGAATGCCTACACGAGCCGCTTTATCCATATAAGCAGGACCAATTCCTTTTTTCGTCGTGCCGATTTTATTTGCACCTTTGCGCTCTTCTTCTACTTCATCTAGCTTCAAATGATAAGGTAAAATCACATGAGCACGATTGCTGATGCGCAAATTATCTGTGCTCACTCCTCGCTCGTGTAAATAGGCTAATTCCTGCACGAGCGCTTTTGGATCGACAACCATCCCGTTGCCAATGACACAAATCTTTTCTTTATAAAAAATTCCGGATGGAATAAGGTGTAATTTATATTTCTCACCGTTAAACACAATGGTATGTCCTGCGTTGTTTCCGCCTTGATACCTTGCAATCACTTCCGCGTTTTGCGATAAAAAATCGGTAATTTTTCCTTTCCCCTCATCTCCCCATTGCGTTCCAACAACAACAACTGAAGACACAGCGAGCACCTCCGCTTTATTCACTCAAAACCTTTTACCAAACATAGTAAGTGTAACAAACTTTATAAACAGAAGTCAATAAATACCGAACATTTTTATATAAAATTAATACTTTTATTCGTGTTAATAGAAACTAAAAAATACCCTTCTTCTTTTTCGAAGAAGGATTATGCACTCGGTGGAATATTTGTTTCATCAAATCGTCTCTCTAAATTAACAAATTTATTATATTCTTTAATGAATGCAAGTTGAACCGTGCCAACAGGGCCGTTCCGTTGCTTGGCGATGATAATCTCAATAATGTTTTTATTCTCGGAATCTTTATCGTAATAATCATCACGATATAAAAACGCAACAATATCCGCATCTTGTTCAATACTACCAGACTCGCGAAGGTCAGACATCATCGGTCTTTTATCTTGACGCTGCTCGACACTGCGGGAAAGCTGAGATAAAGCGATGACTGGCACATCTAATTCACGCGCTAACGCTTTAAGCGAACGCGAGATTTCCGATACTTCTTGCTGGCGGTTTTCGCGGTTTCTCCCGCTTCCTTGGATCAACTGCAAATAATCGATTAACACCATTCCTAATCCTTGTTCTTGCTTTAAACGACGACATTTCGCGCGAATCTCACTCACGCGAATATTTGGTGTATCGTCAATGTATATTCCAGCGTTTGATAAGCTTCCCATCGCCATCGTAAGCTTTGCCCAATCTTCTGTCGTCAATTTTCCTGTTCGCAAATTTTGCGCATTAATATTTCCTTCCGCGCATAACATACGCATAACAAGCTGCTGAGCGCCCATTTCTAAACTGAAAATCGCAACGTTTTCTCCCGTTTTTGTTGCGACGTTTTGAGCAATGTTTAAAGCAAAAGCGGTTTTTCCGACCGACGGACGAGCTGCGACGATAATAAAGTCACTGCGCTGAAATCCTGCCGTCATCCGATCTAGTTCAATAAATCCAGTTGGTATTCCTGTAATTTCTCCTTTTCGGTTATGAAGCATTTCAATATTATCATATGCCTGTACAAGAATATCTTTTATATTTTGAAATCCGCTCGTATTTTTCCGTTGAGACACTTCTAAAATTTTTCTTTCCGCTTCACTTAACAGTTCCTCAACTTCATCTTCCCGCGTATACCCTTCTTGTGCAATCGAAGTAGCTGTACGAATGAGACGACGCAAAATGGATTTTTCTTCAACAATTTTGGCGTAATACTCAATATTTGCGGCAGTTGGAACAGCATTAGCCAATTCTGTTAAATAGGAAACTCCTCCAACTTCCTCAAGGCTATTCGCATCAGCTAATTCAGACGTAACGGTCACTAAATCAACTGGTTCACCTCGGTCAGAAAGTTGTAACATGGTTCGAAATATTTTTTGATGGGAAGAGCGATAAAAATCTTCAGGAACTAAAATTTCTGAAGCTGTTGTTAAAGCCGAAGGTTCAAGCAAAATCGCTCCTAGTACAGCTTGTTCCGCTTCGATATTTTGAGGAGGAATGCGATCTGGAAATAAATCGTTCATCTTTTTTCACCTTCCTTTCATTTGAAAATAACCATAAGAAAAATGTGATTATATGAGGGGGGGAGCAATCCCCTGCATAAAATCACATTTTTTCATTACTTTTGCTCTTTTACATGCACTTTTAAAGTCGCTGTGACTTCTGGATGAAGTTTAATTGGGACATTTGTATATCCTAACGAACGAATCGCATCTTCAAGTTCAATTTTACGTTTATCAATTTTAATGTCGTGTTGAGTTTGTAACGCTTCAGCAATTTGTTTGCTCGTAATCGAACCGAATAATCGACCGCCTTCACCCGCTTTAGCAAACAGCTCTACCGTTAGCGTATCGATTTTCTCTTTTAATTGCTTCGCTTTTGCTAACTCTTCCTCAGCTTCTCGTTTTTGTTTATTTTTTTGCGCTTCCAACGCTTTTAAATTAGCTGGTGTCGCCTCAACGGCTAAACCTTGTTTGAACAAAAAGTTATGTGCATATCCATCCGCGACGTTTTTAATTTCTCCTTTTTTTCCTTTTCCCTTTACATCTTTTAAGAAAATGACTTTCATGACTTCTTACCCCCTTCTAAATATTCTTCGATTGCTGCCCGTAATCGTTTTTCCGCTTCTTCAATCGTTATATTTTGCAATTGTGTAGCAGCGTTTGTTAAATGTCCACCACCATCAAGTTTTTCCATGATGATTTGCACGTTTACATCCCCTAATGAACGCGCACTAATCCCAATGGTTTGATCATTCCGTTTTGAAATGACAAACGAAGCAATAACTCCACTTAATGATAATAAAGTATCAGCCGCTTGCGCAATTAATACCGGATCGTATGTTTCATTTGGGCTTCCTTTAGCGATGGCAATACCGTTTTCATCAATTTTGGCATTTTCAATAATTTTAGCACGTTTGATATAATGTTGAATATTTTCTTTTAACAATTTTTGAACAAGTGTTGTATCCGCCCCTTGCGCTCTTAAATATGAGGCGGCATCGAACGTGCGTGACCCCGTTCGTAATGTAAAACTTTTCGTATCAACGACGATGCCAGCAAGCAAAGAGGTTGCTTCCAGCATGGTTAATTTCAACCGTTTCGGCTGATATTCAAGCAACTCTGTTACGAGTTCAGACGTGGAAGAAGCGTACGGCTCCATGTAGACGAGGAGTGGATCTTCAATAAATTCTTCACCGCGACGATGATGGTCGATCACAACGACACGATCCATTCGAAGTAAAAGCCGTTCTTCGATGACAAGCGACGGTTTATGTGTATCGACAATCACAAGAAGCGTGTCATCTGTTGCCATATCTAAAGCTTGTTCTGGAGTAATAAAACGAGACCAAAGCTCAGAATGCTGCTTAACCTCCTCGATTAACCGTTGAACGCCTGAATCCACTCGATTTGTATCGATGACAATAAACCCTTCTTTTTGATTCATCTGTGCTACTTTTAGAATGCCGATCGAGGCCCCGATCGCATCCATATCGGGATATTTATGTCCCATAATCAGCACTTTATCACTTTCAGTTACAAGCTCCTTCAAAGCATGGGAAATAACACGCGCACGTACCCTTGTTCGCTTTTCCATCGGATTGGTCTTTCCACCATAAAATTTAACTTTTCCATTTATTTGCTTAATCGCTACTTGGTCACCACCGCGTCCTAACGCCAAATCTAAACTTGACTGAGCTAATGCCCCTAATTCCGGTAAAGAAGATGCACCTGTTCCAATTCCAATGCTAAGCGTAAGCGGTACATTATTTTTCATCGTTTGTTCGCGAACCTCATCTAAAATAGAAAATTTACTTTTTTCCAACTGCTGCAAAATACTTTCATTCAACACAGCAACAAATCGATCAGAGGAGGTTCGTTTTAAAAATAATCCGTAATCATTTGCCCAGCGATTTAAAATGGAAGTGACTTGACTATTCAACTGGCTTTTCGTTTGATCATCCATTCCTTGCGTGACATCGTCATAGTTATCAAGAAAAATGATTCCTAGTACCGTTTTTTCTTCCTCATACTTTCTTTCAATCTCCACTTGTTCAGTTATATCGAAAAAATAAAGTAAACGTTCTTCGCGTCTGATGATTACTTTAAATTTTCGACCATGGAGATCAATCACTTCTGTATGCGTTTCCTGTTTAATTAATGGAACAAGTTGTTCAGCTACATCATACAACGATCGACCTACTAACGTATCTTCACCGAAACAAGAAGCTAAAAATGAGTTGGTCCACTCAATATAAAACTCATCGTTGATCAGCATAATGCCGATCGGCATCCCCATTAATGCTTCTTCACCAACTTTTTTCACGCGATAAGAAAGAGTGGAAATATAATTTTCAATTTCTTCCTGAATCGCCCGTTGTGACTTAAATACATGCAATAATGTTGGTCCAAGGAGCACAGCACTTACTATCCCGATGATCCATTGAAAATACGTAACAATGATCACCAATCCGAACGCAATCCCAATTAACAGATATAAGGGATAGCGATGCCTCTGATTTTCATAAAAATTTGACATGAACGTCAGCTCCCTGCGTCTTAATCTTTTAGGCGCTTACGCAATTCAAATCCTAAATCAATTATACCTAAGATTCGAACAAGATAAAGTAAAAAAGGGAAAAGCAATGATAAAACCACGATGGCGGCTGCCCATTTCTGAGCAATTTTCTTTTGATAAGCCCAATAAAAAATGAACGAAAAACCTTGAATCGTCATTAACAATTGAAGAATTTGAAAAATATTCAAAAGAGCGATATGGACAAATGATCCTTGTTCTAAAGGAAAAAACATTAAAATCATCACGATTAAGTAATACCATAATAAACTTTTTGGCAACATGAGGTCACGAAACGGCGGCCAATCATCTATTTTGATCTGTAACCGTTTTAAAATAGGCGCTGTAACAAGCTGTGTCATCCATGCAAGAAAAACAGACGCCAAAACAAGTGAAGCAGGGAGCAAATAGATTGCAAGATCCAACGCTTGCTGGAAATTTTCTTCAACTTCCTCCGCTGGTAGTTGACCAACTTGACTAAATATAGATTGAGCATTTTGAAAAGCTTCTTCCATCATCACCTTTATTTCTTCTGCGAAATTAAAATCGAAAAAGAGAACCGAACCGATGTATAAAAGAACGATATTAATCAAAAAAGCCAATGATCCAACGAGTAAAAGGATATATCTTCCTTGTTTTTTACTCCAGACATGCCCCATCACAACGCCGCTACTTCCGAACATAATCGCCATCGGTAAAGAAAAAATCGAACCAAACCATACCGAAGGAATAAGTGAGACAAGAAGCAACAATAAGCCATTTTTATAAGTATGGCGAATCGTAAAAATAATAAAAGGAACGGATAAAAATAATGTAGCAATGATCCCGATGAAAGGCATGTACAAACTGATCAATAGCAGAACAGTAAAAATAGCTAATTGAATGGCCCCTTCGGTAAGAATACGGGTGTTTTTCATCTCGATTCTCCTTTCTTAAAATAAAAAGCAGTAAGGCTTCTTCCCCCTTACTGCTTTTTATTTTATTCGTTTACAACGTATGGCAATAAAGCCATTTGACGAGCACGTTTAATTGCTACTGTTAATTTACGTTGATATTTTGCACTCGTACCTGTTACACGACGAGGTAAAATTTTACCGCGCTCAGAGATAAATTTCTTTAATGTTTCTACATCTTTGTAGTCGATGTGCGTAATTCCGTTTGCAGTAAAATAGCAAACTTTACGACGTTTTGCGCGTCCACCTTTACGTCCTGCCATTTTTTTCGTCCTCCTTCCTAATTCAAGATGTTATATTAAAACGGCAAATCATCATCCGAAATATCGATCGGTTGTCCATCGTTCGCAAATGGATCTTCATCAATGCGACTAAAACCTGGATCGTTTGTATGATGTGGGTTCTGATTAGATCCAAATGGAAACGGCTCGCCGTAATAGCTGCCTGATGCCATGCCACGTTGTTCACCGCTGCTTCGCGGTTCTAAAAACTGCACGCTATCGGCAACAACCTCTGTAACATATACACGTCTTCCTTCTTGATTTTCATAACTTCTCGTTTGTAGTCGACCTTCAACACCAGCTAAACTACCCTTTTTCAAGTAGTTTGCCACATTTTCAGCTTGACGGCGCCAAACTACACAGTTAATAAAATCTGCTTCACGCTCACCTTGCTGATTCGTGTATGTTCGGTTTACCGCTAGCGTAAACGTGGCAACAGCAACTCCATTTGGAGTATAGCGTAATTCTGGGTCTTTCGTTAGCCTCCCAACAAGAATTACGCGATTGATCATCAGAACCACTCCTATTCATTCAGGCAATTATTCTTCTTCCTTCACGATGATGTGACGAATGATGTCTTCGCTAATTCTCGCTAAACGGTCAAATTCTTGTACCGCTGCTGGCTTAGCCACAACATTCACGATCATGTAAATACCGTCACGGAACTTTTTAATTTCGTATGCAAGACGACGCTTACCCCATTCTTTTACGTTCGTAATTTCCGCGCCGTTTTCTTTTAAGACATTATTGAAACGCTCAACTAATGCCTTTTTTGATTCTTCATCAATGTTCGGACGGATAATGTACATAATTTCGTATTTTCTCATCACGACACAGTCACCTCCTTTTGGTCTAAACGGCCCTTTACGAGAGCAAGGAGCAATCTATTCATTACTCACATTTGATGATTATATCACGAATAAATATGATGTGCAAGATTAGACATTAAAGCGGAAGTGAATGATATCACCGTCTTGCACTTCATAGTCTTTTCCTTCTAAACGTACTTTTCCTGCCTCACGAGCAGCCGCCATCGAACCAGCAGCGATCAAATCTTCATACGAAACTGTTTCTGCACGAATAAATCCACGTTCAAAATCGGAGTGGATAATTCCCGCACATTGTGGCGCCTTCATTCCCTTTCGGAACGTCCATGCGCGAACTTCTTGCTCACCTGCTGTGAAATAAGTCGCTAATCCAAGCAAGTTATAAGAGGCGCGAATTAATTGATCTAATCCTGATTGCTTAATCCCTAACTCTTGTAAGAACAATTCTTTCTCCTCATCATCCAATTCGGCCATTTCTGCCTCTACTTTTGCGCAAACAACAATGACTTCCGCATTATCTTTTTTGGCAAATTCACGTACTTGCTGAACAAACGGATTGCTATCTGGATCCGCCAAATCTTCTTCGCCGACATTCGCTACATATAACATTGGTTTAATTGTCAATAAATGAAGCTGTTTCACAACTTTCATTTCTTCATCCGTAAAAGAGAGTGTACGTGCAGGTTTCCCCGCTTCAAACGTTTCTTTTAATTTACTTAAAATTTCATATTCAAATGCCGCATCTTTATCTTTTTGCTTCGCCATCTTTCCTACGCGGTCAATCCGTTTATCTACCGTCTCAAGGTCAGCGAAAATAAGCTCTAAATTGATCGTTTCAATATCAGCGATTGGATCAACTTTTCCAGCAACATGTGTAATATTTTCATCAGCAAAACAGCGCACGACTTGGCAAATGGCATCTACTTGACGAATATGGGACAAAAATTTATTTCCAAGCCCTTCGCCTTTGCTTGCGCCTTTCACAATTCCCGCAATATCGGTAAATTCAAACACAGTCGGCACCGTTCTTTTTGGTTTAAATAATTCGGTAAGTTTTTTTAAGCGTTCGTCAGGAACTTCAACAACCCCAACGTTTGGTTCAATCGTACAAAACGGATAGTTGGCTGACTCTGCTCCAGCTTTTGTAATGGCATTAAATAATGTCGATTTTCCTACATTCGGAAGACCCACAATTCCAGCTGTTAATCCCATCTGTTTTCACTCCTCTGTTAACCCATTCTCACTCATTATAGACATGCAGACGCGCTATGAAAAGAGCGTTTCGCTTTATTCTTCAGATTTCACAAGCACCTTTTTCAATTTTTTCTCAAATTCTTTCCGCGGGAGAAGAACGCTATGAGCGCATCCTTCGCATTTAATGCGAATATCCATTCCCATACGAATAATTTTCCAACGATTGGTTCCACACGGATGAGCTTTTTTCATTTCAACAATGTCATGCATACCATATTCTTTATTCAACTCAACACGCCTCCTTCGTTTGTTTAAGCATGTTCCTTTGTTCCATTTTCCTTTTGATCTTGACGATTATAAAGAACTAAACGCGGAAAAGGAATTTCAATGCCATGCTCGTCCAAACGGAGTTTAATTTCTTTGCGCAATACTCTAGCAACATGCCAATGGCGCATCGGTTTTGTTTCACAGGTAACACGCATGACCACTTCCGAACTCGTTATATTTTGAATTCCTAACAATTCTGGAGGTTTGACCATATCCTCGTACTTTGCCGGCAACTCTTCAAGCAATTCACGAATAATCGTTTCTATTTTTTCAATATCCCCTTCATGTGACACGCTCACATCGACGATCGCAATGCTATTATTAAGCGAGAAGTTGGTTACTTGTGTAATGGTTCCGTTTGGTAAAATATGCAATTCGCCTGTCCAACTTTTAATTTTTGTTGTCCTTAATCCAATTTCTTCGACATACCCTTCAAAATTCCCTATCCGTACATAATCGCCAACCGCAAATTGGTCTTCCAATATGATAAAGAAACCAGTAATGACATCTCGGACGAGATTTTGCGCCCCAAAACCAACCGCAAGACCAACAATTCCAGCTCCAGCAAGAATCGCTTTCACTTCAACTCCTAACGTATCCAAAATCATAATTAAAGCAATAAAATAGACGCTGTAAGTCGCTACATTCGTTAATAATCGCATTAACGTCGCTTCTCTCCGTTCAGAAACCCGAATCGGAGCTTTTTGACGAACTTTAAAAAAATTAAAAATGGCTAACTTAACAATTTTTAAAAACAAAGCTGAGAAGATTAAGATGCTAATGATTTTAAATAAACCAACCCCGATTTTTGTCCATAAATCATCATTAATAATCGTTTCGACAATTCGATCATAACTATTAGCTATGTCCTTCACCTCATGTACACCTCTACATTGATAGATTGCCTATACAGGTTGTCTTCTCGTTGCATAAGTTATTTTAACAATATTTTTATTCAATTTGTAGCGTTCCGACTTTCCATATACATCATATGATAAGCTTAATTTTCCGACATGAACAAGCTTTTCTGCCGCCGATGGCAGAAAAGCGGTCTTCTATTCATGATGAGATATGTTGGAAACTCAACTTGAATCTATATAAATGTATAGAATTTCACATTTTTCCGTATACTATTACCAATTTATAAAATTTTAGGAGTGAATCAACGTATGAAAAATAAGTTCTTTTATGAAGAACGAAACGCTCCCACTTTGTTAGCTTCTCACTTGCTATCTTTATTGCCAATGCACCACGATCCAATTGTCATTGTTTGCATCGGCACCGATCGCTCCACAGGTGATTCTCTCGGACCTTTAGTCGGGACGATGCTTAAAGAAAAACAAATTTCTCCGTTCCATGTTTACGGAACGTTAGAAGAACCAATTCATGCTGTAAATTTAGAAGAAAAACTAAAAGAAATTAAAATGATGCATAAAAACGGCTTCATAATCGCTGTTGATGCTTGTTTAGGAAAATTAAAAAGCATCGGAATGATTACTGTTGAAAAAGGACCTTTAAAACCTGGTGCAGGAGTCAATAAACAGCTTCCCCCTGTAGGAGATATTCACATTACAGGTGTCGTCAATGTTAGTGGATTTATGGAATTTTTTGTATTACAAAATACTCGACTACATTTAGTGATCGAAATGGCTCAATCGATTGCCAATGGCATTTATGAAGCGGTTCAGCAAATACGAAAACAACAACGCCTAACTTCACTGAAGTGGGACGAAAGTCAATATAAGTTATTTGATTAAGTGCCAAATATAGATGCCGAAAATGATTATCGCATTCATAAGAATGCTTGGTAATAAATTTGCAACGCGAATGGAGGTAAGGCGTAACATATTGAAACCAATGGCCATAATTAAGACTCCTCCCGTTGCGGTCGATTCAATGATAAATGAATTCAGCAAACTTTGTGGAATCCAATGTTCAATTTGTGTTGCTAATAGAGCAATGGTACCTTCGTATAGAACAACAGGCACAGCGGAAAAAATGACACCAATCCCAAACGTAGCGGTTAAGATGATGCTTGTAAATCCATCCAAAATCGATTTTGTATATAACACAAGATGATCCCCTCTTAATCCGCTATGTAGTGCGCCAACGATCGCCATAGAACCAATAACAAAAAGCAATGTTGCACTAACAAATCCTTTAGCAATCATGCCTTCCGAACCGTATCCTATTTTTTTCTCGACCCATTTTCCTAAATGATTCAACTTCCCTTCTATATCCCAAAACTCTCCTAACATTCCTCCGATGACGAGACTACAAATCACAATCAAAAACTGTTCACTTTTCAACCCCATCTGTACCCCAAGAAGAACGACAGAAAGTCCGATTCCGCTCATCACAGTAGCTTTTACTTTTTCAGGGATGTTACGAAAAACATTTCCTAATAAAGCGCCGATGATAATACAAACTCCGTTTACTAATGTTCCTAATAAAACCAAAGAATCACCACACACCTCTCACATCATCATTTAAAAAAAGAAACCAGCAAAAGCTGGAAAAATGAACGGTTAATCCAAATGTTCATCACCAATATTTAACAATTGTAAAATCCGTTCTAAATCTTCGTTAGAAAAAAATTCAATTTCAATCTTTCCTTTTTTTCGATGCTTTTTAATCACAACTGAAGTGCCTAATTTTTCTCTTAATAAAGCTTCACTTTGTTTAAGAAAAACACTCTTCTCTTCTTCTCGCTTCTTTTTCTTCATTGTTTCACGTGAAACATTTTCATTCATTTCTTGAATGAACTTTTCAAGTTGACGTACATTCATCGATTCTTTGATTACTTTTTGAAGGACGGCATTTAATTTTCTTTTGTCCTTCAGTGCTAATAACGCTCTTCCATGTCCCATCGATAATGTTCCACTTTCAATCATATGTTGAACTTCCATAGGAAGAGAAAGCAGGCGAAGATGATTGGCAATGTGTGGACGGCTCTTTCCCAAGCGTTTAGCTAACTCTTCTTGCGTCAACTTGCATTCGTTTAATAACGTTTGATATGCTACAGCTTCTTCAATTGGGTTTAAATCCTCACGCTGCAAATTTTCTAATAAAGCGATTTCCATCATTTGCTGATCTGAAAATTCGCGAACAACAGCTGGAACCGTTTTAAGTTCCGCTGCTTTTGCTGCCCGATAACGTCTTTCTCCCGCTACAATTTCATATCCTTTAATGCTTTTTCGAACAATGAGAGGCTGCAAAATTCCATGTTCTAAAATCGATTGCTTTAACTCTTCTAAGGACTGATCGTTAAAATTTTTTCGCGGTTGATAAGGATTTGGACGCAATTGTTGAATATCAATTTCTTGAATGGTTTCCTCTTTTCCGATTTCTAGATTAGTAAATAAAGCATTAATTCCCTTTCCAAGCCCTCTAGCCATTGGAGATGACCTCCTTAGCGAAATCTAAATAAACTTCCGCCCCTCGTGATTTAGAATCATAAAGAATAATTGGTTTACCATGACTCGGAGCCTCACTTAATCGAACATTTCGAGGAATGATCGTTTCGTACACTTTTTCACGAAAATATTTTTTTACCTCTTGGATCACTTGAATGCCTAGATTTGTTCGGGCATCAAACATCGTTAACAAAACTCCTTCAATTCGTAAACGAGAGTTTAAATGTTTTTGAACTAAACGAATCGTATTTAACAACTGGCTAAGCCCTTCTAACGCATAATACTCACATTGAACAGGGATCAATACGGTATCAGAAGCGGTTAAAGCATTAATCGTTAACAATCCCAATGAAGGCGGACAATCAATAATGGTATAATCAAATTTTTCTTTAATAGGGCTTAGCGCTTTCTGTAAACGTACTTCTCGAGAAACAACAGGAACTAATTCAATTTCAGCTCCCGCTAATTGAATGGTAGCTGGAATCATATATAAATTTTCGATATTGGTCGGCCGAATGACTTTATGAACATCAACCTCTTCTACTAACAAATCATATGCGCATTGATCGATCGTATCTTTTTCAATTCCAATCCCACTGGTAGCATTCCCTTGCGGATCGATATCAACAAGCAACGTTTTTTTTCCCAATTGCGCTAAACAAGCGGCTAAATTGACGGCAGTCGTTGTTTTTCCTACTCCGCCTTTTTGATTGGCAATCGCAATAATTTTCCCCACGATGCTCCCCCACCTTACCTAATTCTATACTTTTTTATTGTATCATGAATTTTTCAGTATTTTCATTCACAAAAAAAAGAAAACCTCATCCGCTTCGATGAGGTGTTTATTTTTGTCGTTTAGGAATGCGAATTGTAATTTGATAATAGTCTTCAAATTCCTCTTCCTCTGAATCGATGGCAACACCGCTATCCGCAACCATGCTCAACGATTGCCGAATCGTATTAACAGCAATGCGCATATCTTTGCTCAACGATTTTCGCTTTGGTTTTACTCGTTTATCATTTGTTTCAAGCATTTTAGCGACACGGTCTTCCGTCTGTTTCACATTCAACTGTTTCTCAATAATTTCTTCTAATAATTTCAACTGCTTTTCATAATCCTTGAGCGCAATTAAAGCTCGGGCGTGTCGCTCCGTAATTTTTCGTTGTAATAAAGCTTCTTGAACCTCTTGCGGAAGTTTTAAAAGGCGAAGCTTATTCGCAATAGTGGACTGACCTTTACCAAGTCTTTGCGCTAACGCTTCTTGTGTTAAATTGTGCAACTCTAGCAATCTTGCATAAGCGACTGCTTCTTCAATCGGCGTCAACTCTTCTCGTTGTAGATTTTCAATGAGCGCAACAGAAGCCGTTTCGGTATCATTTAAATTTTTGATGATCGCTGGAATTTCTGACCAACCAAGCTTTTGTGCGGCTCGCCATCTTCTCTCTCCGGCAATAATTTCAAATTTCCCGTCATCACATTCCCGAACGACAATTGGTTGAATCATTCCGTGCGTTCGAATCGTTTGTGCCAGTTCATCAATTTTATCCTCAATAAAAATCGTTCGTGGTTGAAAACGATTAGGGACAATCTGTGTAATTGGGATCTTTTTTATTTCTTCATGATTTGTAACGATTTCTTCTTGTTCCTTTTCACCAAAGCTAAAAAAACGCGAAAAAGGATACTTCATTTCCCCCTAACACCACCTTTGAGAACTCGAAACATTCATTCGATTGGAAGCTTATTCGGAACTCCCGGCTTACGTGGATATTTCTTCGGTGTCTTTCTTTTTTTCTCAATGAAAATAATGGTTCTCTCACTCTCTTCAATCGGTAGCGTAAATCGCTGCACCGATGCAACATCCCCACCTAAAACATGAATAGCTGTCTTTCCTTGTTCTAATTCTTCTTGAGCAGAGGCCCCTTTCATTGCTACGAATATTCCGCCTACTTTCACAAGCGGTAAACAAAGCTCGCTCAGTACAGAAAGACGAGCAACGGCACGGGCGATTACAAGATCAAACGATTCACGAACTTCCCTTCTACCAAATGTTTCGGCACGATCATGATAAAAAGCGACATCCTCCAACTCTAGCTGAGAAGCAAGATGATTTAAAAACGTAATTCTTTTTTGTAATGAATCAACGATCGAAACTTTTAAGTGAGGAAAGCAAATTTTTAATGGAATGCTTGGAAACCCCGCCCCTGCTCCAACATCACAAATCGATTGTGGCTTGGAAAAATCATGATAAAAGGCCGGGGTAATTGAATCAAAAAAATGCTTTAAATACACATCTGGTTTCTCTGTAATTGCCGTTAAATTCATTTTTTCGTTCCATTCAACGAGCAATTGATAATACAGTTCAAATTGATCTAATTGCTGAGGAGAAAGAGAAATTCCTTTCTCCTCTAGCATTTGCTTGAACAGACTTGTATCCATATGTCATTCCATCCCTCTTTATTCATTTGACACTCGTGCAATTTTTCCCTGCTCTAAATACACTAATAAAATTGAAATATCTGATGGATTTACACCTGAAATGCGAGATGCTTGCGCAATAGAAAGCGGCCGAACTTGCTTCAATTTTTGACGAGCTTCTGTCGCTAAACCGGTAATCGCATCATAATCAATATCTTCTGGAATTTTTTTATTCTCCATTTTCTTCAATCTTTCTACTTGTTGCAGTGATTTTTCAATATATCCTTCGTATTTAATTTGAATCTCTACTTGTTCTGCAACTTCTCCATCTACTTCTTTTTCAGGCGGAGCAAGAAGTTTAATATGCTCATACGTCATTTCTGGGCGTTTTAACAAGTCCGCTGCACGAATACCGTCTTTTAATTCGCTTCCACCAGCGTTGCGAATCACTTCCTGAACTTGAGGAGTTGGTTTAATAATATAAGATTTCAAGCGTTTTTTCTCCGCTTCGATCGCCTCTTTTTTAGCGAGAAACTTTTGATAGCGTTCCTCAGAAATAAGGCCAATTCGATAGCCAATTTCAGTTAGACGTAAATCCGCATTATCATGGCGCAACAACAAACGATATTCCGCCCGTGAAGTCAGAAGGCGATAAGGTTCGTTCGTTCCTTTCGTCACAAGATCATCAATTAACACGCCAATGTATGCGTCTGAACGGCTTAAAATCAGTTCTTCCTTTCCTAGCGCCTTTCTTGCCGCATTAATTCCCGCAATCAATCCTTGTCCAGCCGCTTCTTCATATCCGGACGTTCCGTTGATTTGACCAGCCGTATATAAGTTTTGAACGATTTTTGTTTCGAGTGTTGGCCATAATTGCGTCGGAACAATCGCATCGTATTCAATCGCATACCCAGCACGCATCATTTGCGCTTTTTCTAGACCTGGGATCGTTGCTAAAATTTGACGTTGAATATGCTCTGGTAAGCTTGTTGATAGTCCTTGAACATATACTTCTTGTGTATTTCTTCCCTCTGGTTCTAAGAAAATTTGATGGCGTGGTTTGTCATGAAAACGCACAATTTTGTCCTCGATAGACGGGCAATAACGTGGTCCCGTTCCTTTAATCATCCCCGAATACATTGGAGATAAATGCAAGTTTTCATCAATAATCCGATGTGTTTCCTCTGTTGTGTATGTTAACCAACAAGGCAACTGATCCGTAATATATTCCGTTGTTTCATAAGAGAATGCGCGCGGAACATCGTCCCCTGGCTGAATTTCTGTTTTGCTATAGTCAATTGTGTGACTATTCACTCGCGGTGGTGTTCCTGTTTTGAAACGCACTAATTCAAATCCTAGCTCTTCTAAATGCTCAGACAGTTTAATGGACGGCTGCTGATTATTTGGGCCGCTTGAATATTTAATATCGCCAATAATAATTTCTCCGCGCAAAAACGTACCAGTTGTGATGACAACCGTTTTTGCATAATAGTGAGCACCTGTATGCGTAATAACCCCTTTACATACGCCGTCTTCGACGATCAAACGCTCTACTTTTCCTTGTATTAACGTGAGATTTTCTTGATTTTCAAGCGTTTTTTTCATTTCTTGTTGATATAAAAATTTATCCGCTTGAGCACGCAATGCACGGACGGCTGGTCCTTTTCCTGTATTCAACATTCTCATTTGGATATGGGTTTTATCAATATTTTTCCCCATTTCTCCGCCTAAGGCATCGATTTCACGAACGACAATCCCTTTCGCAGGGCCGCCAATCGACGGATTGCAAGGCATAAAAGCAATCATATCCAGATTTAACGTAATCATTAACGTTTTTGCGCCAATACGCGCAGCAGCCAAGCCTGCTTCACATCCCGCATGACCAGCTCCAACGACAATGACATCGTACGAACCTGCATCATAATTCATGAACAAACAAACCTCCTTTTCTCTACTTTCCTAAACAAAACTGTGAAAATAATTGATCGATTAAGCTTTCATGTACAGTATCGCCAATGATTTCACCTAGCAATTCCCACGTTCTCGTTAAATCGATTTGAACGATGTCGATCGGCATGCCAGATTCAATGCCTGCAATCGCTTCTTCTATCGCCTTTTTTGCTTGTGTCAGTAACGCAATATGTCTTGAATTCGATACATACGTTAAGTCTCCCGCCTCAACATTGCCTGTAAAAAACAGAGAAGCAATCGCTTCTTCAAGCTGTTCAATCCCTTTTTCTTCTAAAAGAGAGGTCGTAATAATTGGCGCATTTCCAGCTAACTCTTTTACGCGCTCCATATCAATCTTCTTTGGTAAATCTGTTTTATTCACAACGACAATGACATCCATTCCACGAACGGCCTCAAACAGCTGTTCATCTTCAGGAGTCAGCTCTTCACTATAGTTTAAAACAAGTAAAATCAAATCCGCCTCTTTGAGCACTTTTCTTGAGCGCTCTACACCAATTCGTTCAACAATATCATCTGTTTCACGAATTCCAGCTGTATCTAATAAACGTAACGGTACGCCGCGAACATTGACATATTCCTCGATGACATCGCGAGTGGTTCCTGGAATGTCTGTGACAATCGCACGATTTTCATGTGCTAGACTATTTAGTAACGAAGACTTTCCGACATTTGGACGTCCAATAATGACAGTAGCTAAACCTTCACGCAATATTTTTCCCTGTTGTGCCGTTTGTAAAAGGCGTTCAATTTCATTTCGTACGTATGTTGCTTTTTCGTGCAATACACGATGCGTCATTTCTTCCACATCGTCGTATTCTGGATAATCAATATTCACTTCGACATGCGCCAATGTTTCCAAAATCGTTTGACGCAACTGCCGAATTAACTTGGAAAGCCGTCCCTCCATTTGATTTAACGCAACAGCCATCGCACGATCGGTTTTGGCACGAATAAGATCCATCACCGCTTCCGCTTGCGATAAATCAATTCGTCCATTTAAAAACGCTCGTTTTGTAAACTCTCCTGGTTCTGCCAATCGTGCACCGTTCTCCAAGACAAGTTGAAGGACGCGATTGACAGAAACTAACCCACCGTGACAATTAATCTCAACGACATCTTCACGCGTAAATGTTTTTGGGGCTCTCATGACCGTAACCATCACTTCTTCAATTGTCTGTCCTGTTGCGGGGTTGACGATATGACCGTAATGAATCGTATGTGAAGGGACGTCTTTTAAACGCTTCCCTCCTACTCCTTTAAATAGCTGATCCGCAATCGCGATGGCTTGATCACCGCTTAAACGAACGATCGCAATCGCTCCTTCTCCCATCGGAGTCGAAATCGCCGCAATTGTATCAAATTCCATCTTTCTTCACCCACTTTCCGCTTAAAGATATCTATCCACATGAACGGACTCATACTCCCAATTCCAATTCATTCACATTGTTAATCATATAAATTTTAACTTATCCACATGTGAATAACAACATACAAACCTTCATCACCTTTCGGTAAAAAAAATTCTCTAGGGAATTCCCCCCCTAGAGAATTTTTACATTTTAACGAATAGGCGAAATAACAACATAGCGATTCGGTTCAACCCCCACCGAAAATGTGCGCACTTGCTCATGTCCAGCTAAAGCAGAATGAACTATTTTTCTCTCCCATGAAACCATTGGCTCCAAAGAAATATCTTCACCGCTTTGAATCGCTTTTTTAGCAAGATTTCTCGCTAAACGGGTAAGCGTTTCCTCCCGTCTTTTCCGATAATCACCCGCATCAAGCACAACATGAATGGGACGATCTGTATAGCGATTTAGTACAACTTGGGTTAAAAATTGCAGCGCATTCAATGTTTGACCCCGTTTTCCAATTAACAAAGAAACATCCGTCCCAGAAAAAAGAAACTGCACATGATCTTGTTCTATTCGTCGCTCGATTTTCACATCTACTCCCATATTAGCGACAACGTTTTGTAAAAACGTTTCTGCCTGCTTAATCGGATCAATGGAAACTTCAACAATAGCTTGCTTTCCACCAAATATTCCTAAAAAACCCCGTTTTCCTTCTTCAATAACCGTTATTTCAACTTGCTCTTTTGAAACGTTTAATTGTGCTAACGCTTTCTCAATCGCCTCTTCAACGTTTCGGCCGCTCGAAGTGATCTTTTTCACTTTTTCGTTCCCCCAGCATTTTTAGCTGCCTTTAAATCTGGCCCTTTAATGAAGTACGTTTGAGCAATCATAAAGAGGTTTCCGACAACCCAGTAAAGGGACAAAGCAGCTGGAAAGTTAATCGCAAAAATGACAACCATAATCGGCATAAGCCATAACATCATCGCCATTTGTGGATTTTGCTGCGCCGTTCCAGCCATCATCATTTTTTGCTGGATAAATGTTGTTACGCCTGCCACCAACGGCAAGATAAAGAATGGATCCTTTTCCCCTAAATCAAACCATAAAAAATTGTGACGCGCAATTTCCTCGGTGCGCATAATCGCATGATAAAAACCGATTAAAATCGGCATTTGAATGAGAAGCGGGAAACACCCTGCTAGCGGGTTCACCCCATGCTTTTGAAAGAGCAACATCGTTTCTTGCTGTAGCTTTTGCTGTGTTTGAACATCTTTTGAGCTGTATTTTTCCCGCAATTTTTGTAACTCTGGCTGCAACGCTTGCATGGCCTTGGCGTTTTTTGTTTGCTGGATCATGAGCGGTAAAATCGCTAATCGAATTAAGATCGTTACGATAATGATTGCCAATCCATAATTCGAGTTAAACATGTCCGCTACGTATGTAATTAACCATGAGAGCGGATAAACAATATACTCATTCCAAAAGCCTTTGCTTTCTGCAGTAATCGGCTCATTGATTTCGTTACATCCGACTAACATGAAGGCAATCAACAAAAATGTAAACGCGATCCGCCTTTTCACCATCACTTCCTCCTAACACAATAAATTCCTTCAAGTATTTTAACATACGATCAGCCAAAAATTTAATTCTCTTCTCTTTTTAAGACATTTGCTCTCTTCAACACATGCAGCAAACTTTTTTTCACTTCGAAATAATCCATCTCTGCCACTGGAATACGAGCAATGATCACATAATCTTTCCCTGCTTCAATGTTGTCCCGCTCTTCCAGGAAAACTTGGCGAATGTATCGCTTCACTCTATTGCGAACAACAGCCTTACCGATTTTTTTACTCACAGAAAGACCGATTCGAAAATACGCTTGTCCAGGTTTATCAAGCACATATAAAACAAATTGGCGATTCGCAAAGGATTTCCCTTGCTTAAATACGGCTTGAAATTCGTCATTTTTTTTAATTCGATATTTTTTTTTCATTTCGAACACTGACACCTCGATCGTTTCATCGGCAGCTCACGTTTAGAAAAAAGACCACTGAGGTCTCAGTGGCCTATGCAGATAATACTTTTCTTCCTTTACGACGACGACGAGCAAGAACTTTTCTTCCGTTCTTTGTGCTCATACGAGCGCGGAAACCATGCACTTTGCTACGCTTACGCTTATTTGGTTGATAAGTTCTTTTCATATATGACACCTCCCTGAGGAATAACTGTTAAAGACAGTCTTTCTAATTATAGTGAGAAATCTAGAAAAATGTCAACTATCCCAGGAGTCTCTTTTTTCCTCTAATTTTGTGGTTACACTTGTGGATAAATAAAATGACGATTTTTTGATATCCACAACATTTATCGACAATATTTTCACAAGTTATAAACTTGTGGATAATTTTTTTCCACACCTCTTGAGTATTGTGGATAAATATTTTAAAATCATTGCAACACCAGTTTTTATTTGATATTATATTGTTGTTTTTACTCTGGATAAATGAATAGAGAAACTTTTTTATCCACAAAATGTGGATAATCTGTGGACATATTGTTCCACATACTGTGAAAATATTTGTCCACAAGTATTGAAAATTGTCGAAAAGTGATTTTTTATAGATAAGGTTGTACAAAGTTAAACGAAGCCTCTCGGAAAAGGAGGGAGATCGACGTGGAGAACATCTCCGATTTATGGAGTAAAGCGCTTGGAGAAATTGAAAAAAAAATTAGCAAACCGAGCTTCGACACTTGGTTAAAATCAACAAAAGCGCATTCGTTAAAAGGAGACACGCTCATTATTACCGTTCCAAATGAATTTACGAAAGACTGGCTTGAATCCCGATATACAACGTTAATTGAACAAACGCTTTATGACATTACAGGCGAGGAATTGAAAATTAAATTTACGATTCCACAAAACCAAATAACGGAAGAATTTGATGTAAAACCAGCCATTAAAACCAAAAAAAGCGATGATGATCAAACGGACTTTCCGCAAAGCATGTTAAATCCAAAGTATACGTTTGATACATTCGTTATCGGTTCGGGCAACCGCTTTGCTCATGCGGCCTCTTTAGCAGTCGCAGAGGCGCCTGCAAAAGCGTACAATCCTTTATTCATCTATGGAGGCGTCGGTTTAGGCAAAACACATCTCATGCATGCCATTGGCCACTATGTCCTTGAACACAATCCATCCGCTAAAGTTGTCTATTTGTCTTCAGAGAAGTTTACAAACGAGTTTATTAATGCGATTCGTGACAACCGGGCTGATGATTTTCGCAACAAATATCGAAATGTTGATGTGCTGCTAATAGATGATATTCAATTTTTAGCTGGAAAAGAACAAACACAAGAAGAATTTTTCCATACATTCAACACGTTGCATGAAGAAAGCAAGCAGATTGTTATTTCAAGCGATCGGCCTCCAAAGGAAATTCCAACTTTAGAAGACCGACTCCGTTCTCGTTTCGAATGGGGATTGATTACAGACATCACTCCTCCAGATTTAGAAACTAGAATTGCTATTTTACGTAAAAAAGCAAAAGCAGAAGGTTTTGATATTCCAAACGAAGTCATGTTATATATTGCCAATCAAATTGACTCAAACATCCGCGAGTTAGAAGGTGCACTTATTCGAGTCGTTGCTTATTCCTCTCTAATCAATAAAGAAATTAATGCTGATTTAGCAGCGGAAGCACTGAAGGATATTATTCCAAGTTCTAAGCCGAAAGTGATCACCATTCAAGACATTCAAAGAGTGGTAGGACAACATTTTAATGTAAAGCTCGAAGACTTCAAAGCAAAGAAACGAACAAAGTCTGTTGCGTTTCCACGTCAAATTGCCATGTATCTCTCACGTGAATTAACAGACTGTTCGTTGCCAAAGATCGGCGAAGAATTTGGAGGACGCGACCATACAACTGTGATCCACGCTCATGAAAAAATTTCTAAGCTCCTTCAAACAGACGTACAGTTGCAAAAACAAATTAAAGAGATTCAAGAAAAATTGAAAAATTAAAATGAGGAAAATGTGAATAAGTTTATGCGCTTTATGCACAGTCTGTCCACATGTGGATAGACTGTGCTTCCTTTGTTTTACTCATTTATCCACATAACCACAAGCCCTATTACTATTATTAATAGGTTTTTATTCTTTTTACTTATTTAAAAAAAAGAGGAGGAACTTTATCGTGAAGTTTGTCATTAATCGCGACCATTTAGTAAGAAGTGTCCAAGATGTGATGAAAGCTGTTTCTTCGCGAACAACGATTCCGATTTTAACTGGAATCAAAATTGTCGCTACTGAAAGTGGAGTAACGCTAACAGGAAGTGATTCTGATATTTCGATTGAGTCCTTCATTCCAACTGAAGAAGAAGATAAGGTAATTGTTGAAGTAATCAAGCCTGGAAGCGTTGTTTTGCAAGCTCGTTTTTTCAGCGAAATCGTGCGAAAACTACCAAAGGATACAGTTGAATTAGAAGTTCAAGATCATTTTGTCACAACGATTCGTTCAGGAAAAACAGAGTTTAATTTAAACGGATTAGATCCAGAAGAGTATCCACGCTTACCGCAAATTCAAGAAGAAAATGTGTTTAAGTTACCGACTGACTTATTAAAAAACTTAATTCGCCAAACAGTTTTTGCTGTGTCGACATCTGAAACAAGACCGATATTGACAGGTGTAAACTGGAGAATCGAAAATGACGAGTTGACGTGTATTGCAACAGATAGCCATCGCTTGGCATTAAGAAGAGCAAAAATAGAAACGAATACATTTTCCTCTTACAACATTGTAATCCCAGGAAAAAGTCTAAACGAATTAAGCAAAATTCTTGATGATTCCAATGAACTAGTCGATATCGTTATTACAGAAAATCAAGTGCTTTTCAAAACAAAGCATTTGCTTTTCTTCTCAAGATTGCTTGACGGAAATTACCCAGATACATCGCGATTAATCCCAACAGACAGCAAAACGGACATTATCGTGAACGCAAAAGAATTTTTACAAGCGATCGATCGCGCTTCATTATTAGCGAGAGAAGGCAGAAATAATGTTGTTCGATTAGCAACGTTATCAGATGGAATCATTGAAATTTCTTCTAATTCTCCTGAAATCGGAAAAGTGGTTGAAGAAATTCAGAGTGAACTGGTCGAGGGAGAAGAATTAAAAATTTCGTTTAGCGCAAAATATATGATGGACGCATTAAAGGCATTAGAAGGAACCGAAATCAAAATTAGTTTCACAGGTGCAATGCGCCCATTTTTGATTCGTGCTCTTCACGATGACTCCATGCTACAGCTCATTTTACCTGTGCGAACTTACTAAAGGATAAACAGCTGCTAGGAAAAAGAGAACTAGCAGCTTTCTTTTCTTAGTTGCGTTTTTTTAGTAAAATAAAATAATGGACACTTTTTATGGGAAGTGAGCGGATCAATGATGATACGAGAAGTAAAAATCTCAACAGAAACCATTACATTAGGACAGCTTTTAAAACTAACGAATGTTATTGAAACCGGTGGCATGGCTAAATGGTTTTTGCAAACACATGAAGTATTGGTCAACGGTGAACTTGAACAAAGACGTGGCCGAAAGTTAAAACCAGAAGATGTTGTTGAAATTAGAGATATTGGTACTTTTATTGTCCGTTCGTAAAGGTGGGGGCACCTTTGTTTTTAGAACAATTAACGTTAAAAGACTATCGAAATTACGAAACAGCTCATTGGCATTTTCAAAACAAAGTGAATGTCATTCTAGGGGAAAACGCTCAAGGAAAAACAAATGTGATGGAAGCCATTTATGTGCTTGCGATGGCGAAATCCCACCGAACTTCTAACGATAAAGATCTTATTCGGTGGGAGAGAGATTATGCTAAAATAGAGGGGAAAGTTTCAAAACGAAGCGGCTCTCTTTCATTGCAGTTTGTCGTATCAAAAAAAGGAAAAAAAGCAAAAGTGAATCATATTGAGCAGGCAAAGTTAAGCCATTACATCGGACATATGAATGTTGTTATGTTCGCTCCTGAAGACTTAAATCTTGTTAAAGGGAGTCCGCAAATAAGAAGACGTTTTATTGATATGGAAATTGGACAAGTATCCCCTGTTTACATGTATGAACTAAGTCAATACCAAAAAATATTACAACAACGAAATCAATATCTAAAATTGCTTCAATCAAAAAAGCAAACGGATGAAACATTTCTTTCTGTATTGACTGAACAACTTATTGAATTCGCGGCAAAAATTACGCTAAAAAGATATGAGTTTATTGAATTGTTACAAAAATGGGCCAAACCGATTCATGCTGAAATCAGCAGAGGAAGCGAAACATTAACGATCCACTATCATCCATCGATTGATGTATCAGAAAAGCAAGAATTGTCGAGAATAATAGAGGCTTACAACGAAAAGTTTGCTAAAATAAAGAATAGAGAAATGGAACGAGGAATCACGTTAGCGGGACCTCACCGGGATGACTTGTCATTTGCTATTAATGGAAAAGATGTACAAACATTTGGATCACAAGGACAACAACGAACAACGGCCCTTTCATTAAAACTAGCTGAAATTGACTTGATTTTTTCCGAGATCGGTGAGTACCCGATTCTTTTATTAGATGATGTATTGTCAGAACTTGATGACTTTCGGCAAACACACTTGCTGAATTCCATTCAAGGGAAAGTGCAAACATTTGTAACGACTACAAGTATTGATGGGATTGAGCATGACGTCCTTCTTGATGCCGACCTTTATAAAGTCGTCTCCGGGCAAATGACAAAATGGTAGCCTCCTCGTGCCCATTTATCCTCAAATATGTTGTTTGCAAAGGAAAGCGTAGGTGATAAGTAGTGACAATGGAACCAAAAGAACAGGTTGTTTATGACGAGAGTCAAATTCAAGTTCTTGAAGGATTAGAAGCTGTACGGAAAAGACCAGGAATGTACATCGGTTCAACAGGACCGAAAGGATTGCATCATCTCGTTTGGGAAATCGTTGATAATAGCATTGACGAAGCGCTTGCTGGCTATTGTACGGAAATTAATGTGATCATTGAAGAAGATAATAGCATCACTGTTATTGATAATGGCCGTGGAATTCCAGTTGGAATTCATGAAAAAATGGGAAGACCGGCAGTAGAAGTCATTATGACCGTGTTGCATGCCGGCGGAAAATTTGGTGGAGGGGGCTACAAAGTATCTGGCGGATTGCACGGAGTCGGCGCATCAGTCGTAAACGCACTTTCAGAGGAACTAGAAGTTTATGTATATAGAGACGGGAAAATTCATTATCAAAAATACGAACGTGGTGTGCCATGTCATGATTTACAAGTGATTGGCGAAACAGATCGGACAGGCACAACCGTGCATTTCAAACCAGATCCGGAGATTTTTACTGAAACGACAGAGTACGATTATGATACGTTGGCTTATCGTTTACGTGAGCTTGCTTTTTTAAATCGAGGAATTCGGATCACCATTGAAGACAAGAGAACAGAAAAACGCCGAAATGAGTATTATTATGAAGGCGGTATTAAATCTTATGTTAAACATTTAAATCGAACAAAAGAAGTCCTTCATGAAGAGCCTATTTACATTGAGGGAGAAAAAGACGGAATTCAGGTAGAAATTGCCCTCCAATACAATGATGGGTATACGAGCAATATTTATTCTTTTGCTAATAATATCCATACCCATGAAGGCGGAACTCATGAATCGGGGTTTAAAACAGCTCTGACTCGCATTATTAATGAATATGCAAGAAAGAACCATATTTTCAAAGAACAAGATGCAAATTTGAGCGGGGAAGATGTACGTGAGGGCTTAACAGCCATCATTTCTGTCAAACATCCAGCTCCGCAGTTTGAAGGGCAAACAAAAACAAAATTAGGAAATAGCGATGCGAGAACGGTAACAGAGTCAATTTTTTCAGAGCAGTTTGAAAAATTTTTATTAGAAAATCCAGCGATTGCAAAAAAAATTGTTGAAAAAGGCATTTTAGCTTCGCGTGCACGATTGGCGGCAAAAAGAGCAAGAGAATTGACGAGAAGAAAAAATGCGCTAGAAGTTTCAAGTTTGCCTGGGAAATTAGCTGATTGCTCGTCAAAAGATCCTTCGATTAGCGAATTATACGTAGTCGAAGGAGATTCAGCGGGCGGCTCAGCGAAACAAGGGCGTGATCGTCATTTCCAAGCCATTTTACCTTTGCGCGGGAAAATTATTAACGTTGAAAAGGCACGTTTAGATAAAATTTTGGCAAACAATGAAATTCGTGCGATTATTACCGCATTAGGAACAGGCATTGGAGAAGATTTCGATATTACGAAAGCTCGTTATCATAAAATTATTATCATGACGGATGCCGATGTGGATGGAGCGCACATTCGTACATTACTATTAACATTTTTTTATCGATATATGCGAGAAATTATTGAACAAGGTTATGTATATATTGCTCAACCGCCATTGTATAAAATTCAGCAAGGAAAGCGGGTCGAGTACGCGTATAGTGATCGACAACTAGAAGAAATTTTATCGCAGCTTCCTGAACAGCCGAAGCCGGTTATTCAGCGTTATAAAGGGCTTGGTGAAATGAATCCTGAGCAACTTTGGGAAACAACAATGAACCCTGAAACGCGCACTTTGCTGAAAGTAAGCTTACAAGATGCGATGGAAGCGGACGAAACGTTTGAAATTTTAATGGGCGATAAAGTCGAACCGCGCAGACAGTTTATAGAGGAAAATGCTAAATATGTAAAAAATTTGGATATCTAAAGGATAGATTCAAATGTCTATCCTTTCTTGTACAATTTGGAGAGTGTTTTTCACCCTCCCATATGTTTTTTTATAAAAAGTGAAGTAAGGGAGGTTGTTTCGTATGTCTGAACGAGTAAAGGAAATAAATATTAGCCAGGAGATGCGTTCTTCTTTTCTAGACTATGCGATGAGCGTCATCGTTTCCCGCGCTCTTCCCGATGTTCGAGATGGGTTAAAACCAGTCCATCGCCGTATTTTGTATGCGATGCATGATTTAGGGATGACCGCGGATAAACCGTACAAAAAATCTGCTCGTATTGTTGGAGAAGTGATCGGTAAATATCATCCGCATGGGGATGCGGCTGTATACGATACGATGGTGCGCATGGCTCAAGATTTTAACTACCGCTATATGCTTGTAGATGGTCATGGCAACTTTGGATCCATTGACGGAGATGCTCCAGCAGCCATGCGATATACGGAAGCAAGAATGTCTAAAATTGCGATGGAACTGCTTCGAGATATCAACAAAGATACGATTGATTATCAAGATAACTACGATGGATCAGAAAAGGAACCCGTTGTTTTGCCAGCTCGTTTCCCGAATTTACTTGTTAATGGCTCTTCTGGAATCGCTGTTGGAATGGCAACCAACATTCCTCCGCACCAACTAGGAGAAGTCATTGACGCTTTACTCGAGCTCATGAAAGATCCTGACATAACAGTGGCGGAGTTAATGGAAATTATTCCTGGCCCTGATTTTCCAACCGGAGGACAGATTATTGGCCGTAGCGGTATTCGGAAAGCGTATGAAACGGGAAGAGGATCGATTACTTTACGCGCGAAGGTAGAGATTGAACAAAAAGCAAACGGAAAAGAAACGATTATCGTCCGTGAACTGCCATATCAAGTGAATAAAGCAAAGCTCATCGAAAGAATTGCTGAGCTTGTTCGGGAAAAGAAGATTGACGGAATTACGGATTTACGAGATGAATCGGATCGAAGCGGCATGCGCATTGTGATTGAAGTTAGAAAAGATGCGAATGCGAACGTCATTTTAAATAACTTATATAAACAGACAGCGTTACAAACAAGCTTTGGCATTAACATGCTTGCCCTTGTTAATGGAGAGCCAAAAGTATTGAATTTAAAACAATGTTTACAGCACTATTTAGAGCATCAGAAAACAGTGATTCGTCGCCGCACTCAATTTGAGTTGAATAAGGCGGAAGCGCGGGCGCATATTTTAGAAGGATTGCGTATCGCCCTCGATCATTTAGATGAGGTCATTAACCTTATTCGCAATTCAGCGACTACTGAGATTGCAAAAGAGGGGTTAATGAGCAAATTTTCGTTAACCGAGAAGCAGGCACAAGCGATCTTAGATATGCGTCTGCAAAGATTGACAGGATTAGAACGTGAGAAAATTGAGCAAGAATATACAGATTTAATCCAGTTGATCAGCCATTTAAAAGAAATTTTAGCGAATGAAGAAAAAGTGTTGCAAATTATTCGGGACGAGTTGCTAGAAATTAAAGAAAAATTTAATGACAAGCGTCGAACGGAAATCGTAAATGGAGGATTAGAAACCATTGATGACGAAGATCTCATCACGCGTGAGAATATCGTTGTTACGTTAACTCATAATGGATATATTAAAAGGCTCCCTGTTTCAACTTATCGTAGTCAAAGACGCGGCGGTCGTGGAATTCAAGGGATGAATACAAATGAAGATGATTTTGTAGAGCATTTACTCATCACTTCTACTCACCATATTATTTTGTTTTTCACTAATAAAGGAAAAGTTTACAAAGCGAAAGGATATGAGATTCCTGAATTTGGTCGTACCGCGAAAGGAATACCAATTGTCAATCTATTGAACATCGAAAAAGATGAAATCATTAATACTGTCATTCCTATTGAAGAATTTAACGAAGAATCCTTTTTGTTCTTTACAACAAAGAAAGGAATTGCAAAGCGTTCACCTCTATCATCTTTTGCCAATATTCGCAATCATGGTTTAATTGCGATTCATTTACATGAAGGAGACGAATTAATTTCAGTCAAGTTAACAGATGGTAAAAAAGATATTATTGTCGGTACTAAAAACGGCATGTTAATTCGATTCCCAGAGACAGATGTTCGTTCGATGGGAAGAAATGCTGCTGGAGTAAAAGCAATTACGTTATCCTCAGATGACGAAGTCGTTGGTATGGAGAGTTTAGAAGGAAATGAAGATATTTTAATTGTGACAAGAAATGGATATGGAAAAAGAACTCCTTCTTCCGAATACCGCATTCAAAGTCGTGGCGGAAAAGGAATTAAAACTTGTAATATTACTGAAAAAAATGGAACGGTTGTTGCCGTTAAAACGGTGATCGGGGACGAAGATTTAATGTTAATGACAGCTAGCGGAGTGATTATTCGGATGGCTGTTAGCGATATCTCCATAATGGGACGAAATACACAAGGGGTTAAGTTGATTCGCCTCGATGAAGACAACGAACATGAATATGTAGCGACAGTGGCAAAGGTTCCAAAAGAAGAAAAAGATCATGAAGAAGAGAAAGATGATGAATTAGTAAATGAATAAGAGGAGCACGGTGTGTTCCTCTGAAATTTTATCTTCCTAAAGACAGGGGGAGACGGAGATGTTGCTTGTAAAAACGACTCAATTACAAGAAGGTTGTATTCTCGCTGAGGATGTAATTGGAAAATCAATGCGTGTCATTATTCCTAAAAATACAGTGCTAGATCAAAAATTACTGACAGTTTTGCAAAAGTTTTTAGTGCCCAGTGTTCGTGTTCAATCCTTGCTTGTCAATGGAAATCCTTTTCGTCCGACTGAGATTATTAAAGAAGAAGTTCCGTCCGTTAAAAACTCCGTTAAGAACTCCGTAAAAAACGAAGAGATATTAACGCTATATCTAGAAGCAGTGCGTCAATATAAACAAATGTTTCAAAGTTGGCAATCAGGGCTACCGATCGATATTGGAAAAATAAGAAAATTTTTTATGCCTTTATTTGAAAGAGTGATTGAATCAGAAAAAGAACTTTTAACATTCCATCATTATTCAACAAAGGAAGATTATTTATTTCATCATGCAGTGACTGTCGGATTGTTGGCAGGTGTAATAGCTAAAAAGCTTCAATATTCCAAGGGAGACTATTGTCAAGTAGCGATTGCTGGTTTGCTCAGCGATTGTGGTATGGCAAAAATAGATCCAAAGATAATTGAAAAAAGTACGGCGCTCACTCCTCAAGAGTATAAAGAAATCAAGCAGCATACGGCATATGGATATAAAATGGTCCAAAAAATACCTTCTTTACAAGAAGGTGTTAAGTTGGCTGTTTTGCAACATCATGAACGAAATGATGGGAGCGGCTATTTATTTGGAGTTGAACAAAATAAAATTCATCCTTATAGCAGAATTGTGGCGGTGGCTGATGTTTATCATGCGATGATCTCAGAACGACCGTATCGCAAGAAACAATCTCCTTTTAAAGTGTTAGAACAAATCCAACATGATTGTTTTGGAAAATTTGATATTTCGGTTGTAAATGCATTGTCATCTATACTGATGACGCTTTCGATTGGTACGAAAGTGAAACTTTCCAATGAACAAATAGCGGAGATTGTCTTTTTTGAATCAGAATCACCAACACGGCCGATGGTGAAATTAATTGATACAAATGAAATTATTGCATTGAGAGAACGGAGAGATTTATTTATTGAAGAAATTATCAACTGACAATGATGGTTAACATCATTGTCAGTTGAAATTTTCTATTGCGAAAAAATTTTGTTTATGTATAATGTTAATTGTTCTTTTTGATAGAGCGATAAAAAATATTTTTTAAAATCGTTGACAAGCACTAAATTGTATTGTAATATAAAAAAGTCGTTTGCGAGAGTTCCTTGAAAACTGAACAGAACAGCAAGCGTCAAGATCTAGCTAGTGAGAAAACTTTCTATGGAGAGTTTGATCCTGGCTCAGGACGAACGCTGGCGGCGTGCCTAATACATGCAAGTCGAGCGGACCGGATGGAAGCTTGCTTTCATTCGGTTAGCGGCGGACGGGTGAGTAACACGTGGGTAACCTGCCCGTAAGACCGGGATAACTTCGGGAAACCGGAGCTAATACCGGATAACACCGAGGATCGCATGATCCTTGGTTGAAAGGTGGCTTCGGCTACCACTTACGGATGGGCCCGCGGCGCATTAGCTAGTTGGTGAGGTAACGGCTCACCA
>NZ_SLUL01000001.1 GCF_004341205.1 Thermolongibacillus altinsuensis | reverse complement strand
TTAACGAAAAAATTTTTGAAACAGGACACACAAAAAGACCGAAAAAATCGGTCTTTTTCTTTAGTAAAATATCAACAATAAAATTTAACAGAGCCTATTTATAAAATACCTGTGGTGCTAGTTGAGCGTTAAGACTCAACTAGCACCACGGGTTTAAAATTATGAGGGTGTCCCAAAAGTGTTCGCTAGGCGTTCGCTTTTCGGACACTCTCCACTTTTTTGGCGTAAAAAAAATAAGAAAACCGTTCCTCTTTTGGTATAATAGAGTCACCACCACTCACCACAAAAGAAAGGAACGATTTTCTTATGTACATTCATTATAAACGCGATTAACTCATTTTGCCAATGGATCTTGAAATATTGATCCCCAAACATCATCTTTGCCGTATTGTGGATATGGCAGTGGAAAAAATGAGTCCCTCTCTTTTTACTTCCCTCTACCCTAGCGGAGGGCGCCCTGCGTATCATCCAAAAATGATGGTAAAAGTCATCTTGTATGCGTATGCCAATCGCATTTACTCTTCCCGCCAAATCGCGAAACAGTTAAAAGAAAACATTTATTTCATGTGGCTGTCCGGCAGCCAGACACCAGATTTCCGCACCATTCACCGGTTCCGGTCGGAACGGATGAAGGAAGTCATTTATGAAACGTTTTTCTCGATAGTCGATTTGCTTCGCCAACAAGGATTGGTGAAGTTAGAGGATTATTTTTTGGATGGAACGAAAATCGAAGCCAACGACAACAAGTACACATTCGTTTGGCGCAAATCAACGGAAAAGTATGATCAGAAGTTGGATGAGAAATTCCAACAAATCGTCGCGTCCATCGAACAGGTGACGAAAGAGGATGAAGAGGCGGAACAAGAGCTGGATTTTCAAGAAAAGCTGGAGGCTTCGCCGATCACGTCCGAAGTCATCGAGGCGACAATCGAACAAGTACAGGAGCGTCTTAAGAAAGATCCAAAGAATCGCACGTTAAAGAAAGCGAAACGCCAATTGGAACAAGATCTTCTTCCTCGTAAGAAAAACTATGAAGAGTACAAAGAAGTAGTAGGCGAACGGAACAGTTTTTCGAAAACGGATCTGGATGCCACCTTTATGCGAATGAAAGACGATCCTATGAAAAACGGGCAGCTCAAACCGGGGTATAATGTGCAAATCGGAACAGAGAACCAATTTGTGATTGGATTTAGCGTTCATCAACGGGCCGGAGATACGGGATGTTTGATTCCCCATTTTGAGCAGTTAGCGTCGTATGGAAGACCGATGCCGAAGCAAGTTATCGCCGATTCCGGATATGGGAGTGAGGAAAACTACACATATTGCGAAGAAAAGAAGATGACGGCGCTGATCAAGTACCATACGTGGGATCGAGAACAGACAAAAGCATGGCAGAAAGAGATCGGCCGGGTAGAGAAGATGACATATGACGAGGAGTTGGATGAGTGGATTTGTGCCAAAGGGGAGCGATTGGTGTTCATTTATGAACGGAAGCAGAAGACCGACAACGGCTATGAAACAGTCAAACGCACGTATCGTTGTACGGCTTGCGCGGGATGCCCGTTTCAATCCCAATGTGCGAAAGGAAAAAAAAGAAAAACCATCAGCGTTTCCCTTAAGAACCAAAAACAACGGCAGGAAGTCAGAGAGCGGTTGTCAACAGAGGAAGGAGCCGCAACGTACCGGAAGCGACAAACCGAAGCAGAGCCGGTGTTTGGGCAAATCAAGCATCATCAACAATTTCATCGTTTTTCATTGAGAGGCCTCCCAAAAATTACCTTGGAATGGGGTCTAGTTTGTGCTGCCACAATTTGAAAAAATGGGCCACCACGACCGATCCAGCAAGGAAAAAACAGAAGGAAAGCAAGAATAGGGAGGGATTTCCCTCCGAAAAAAGCATAAATAAACAAATTATAAGAAAAAGAAACAAGAGACTGATTTCAAAAGGTCGATGTAACGACCTTTTGAGTCAGCCTCACTTCTGATTTGCATGATAAGGACTATTGGAAAATTGTTTTTTTATTTTTATTACTAGTTGAAAAGGTAATAAAAATCCAAATTATATTTGACATAATATATAAAACGGAAAGACATAATAAAGCATATAAAATCATACTAGTTGTAGAAGTAAATATAAATAAAATAGTAGTAAATATAACAGCCATCCCTATTAGAAGACCTAAGCCACAGAGTGCAGCCATTACATACTTAAATGCATCAACCCCTAAACTGTAAATAATTAAAGGGATTGCATAAGATATAAGAATGAGAACTATAGACATCCACATACCGATGTCTCCAAATTGATTGACATTAGGTCCTGAATTAGATATTGGAGAAAGTGAAGCCAATACAATTATTGAACAAAGAATGGTTGCTGAAATTGCGCTTACAATAATAATTTTAAGTTTTTTATTCTTATTATCCAAAATGAACATTCCTTTCTTAGTTTTATGTAGTCATTTTCCCTTAGTGATGATGTATAAAATTTTGTGTAAAGCATTTTGCTAGACCAAAAGAAAAAAGGTAGGGTATTCTCTGATTTGGTCATAACAGTTTCTCACTGTTTCGAGGATAACTGGGTGAAGCGACGCTTACATTTGCACGGATTATATTGCAACACGTTCTATGTAAATAAAAAATTTCATTTTGTATTAACGGTTTGAAATCTCTTTCAGTTTATTGGCAAAATCCATCTCTAAAAGCGTTCTATTTAACTCCTTATAATATGGTTGGTTCAGGATCCACTGATTTCTTTCTTTCAATTCATTTTCATTTATAAACGCAAGCCACTCTTTCTCTAATTCATTCAAGGGTTTTTTATAGACTTGTTCGATCTTTGCTGCTAAATTTGCTTGATTGTATATGAGAAAATACTTTTCTTTTCCGTACTTGTCTATTAAATATGTTGTAAAAGATCCTGCTTCCACATAGCTTACCCAACTCAGTGCCTCATTGCCATATACATCCGTAAAACGTTCCGCCAATTCTTCATTCATTAGAATTTCTAGCGGGATGTATCTCTCGTTCTTCACAAAATAATTCATTAATTGATGGATTGGTGTTTTCTCATTTGGAAACAGATACTCCTTGTACTCATTTTGAATAAAAATGGCGATTCCCTCTTGAGTAAAATAGCCAGAACCGGGAGTATACCCAAATAATGCATGAGATAATTCATGAATAATAGGTGCTCTTCCCTCTAAATATCGATAATAATGAATGCTATTCCCATTTACATAACTTACTTTATTCCCCTTGTTCAACGTAATGTAGAACTTTTTCTCATCGCCAATAAGAGGGTTAAAATGTTCCCCCAAATAAAGCGTAGCTTTCCTCAAACTGTCCTTAAAATGATCCATCTCCTTTGGAGTTAGATTCAAATAATTTTTTATAATAAACTCTATCCCATATTCATCCACTGTAAGTTGATCTTCAAGGATCATTTCCTTATCCTTTGCACTCTCATTCCTATCGTTGGAATCGACTATTGCTGTTTCTTTGGATTCGGCCCCATTATATGAACACGAGGTTAAGAGTAATAAGCTAACAGTTAAAAGCACACTAAATTTCCTCATCAAAAAATCCCCCATTCTTAAAGTCGATCACTTTACTACAATGATCTGTTAACGATCATTGATCTTTAGCATAATGTAGGGATGGAGAATTAAATAATCTCCCATTTAATTTCATTTATGTTAAAATGAACAAAAGCTATTTCAGATGGAAAGGAATGAATCATTTGGCCAATACACATTCGTTTACAAAGGCGGAGGAGATCGTCAATGCGATTACGCATGGAATTGGAGCGGTATTAAGCGTTGCAGCTCTCGTCATTTTAACGGTGATGGCATCGGTGCATGGAAACGCATGGCATATCGTCAGTTTTAGCTTGTTTGGAAGCACGATGCTCATTTTATATTTGTCATCCACGATCGTTCACGGTTTGCCAGAAGGGCGATTGAAAAGATTGTTCACCATTTTCGATCATTCCTCCATTTATTTTTTCATTGCCGGGACGTATACCCCTTTTCTTTTTTTAGCTGTAAAAGGAACAATCGGCTGGATATTGTTCGGCATCGTTTGGGGGCTTGCTGTTTTCGGTACGGTGTTCAAATGCTTTTTTGCTCATCGGTTTTTATATACGTCGACGATTTTATATATCGTCATGGGGTGGTTGATTGTTTTTGCGTGGAAACCGCTCGTCGCAGGACTTTCGCCGGAAGGAGTCATGTATCTGATCATCGGCGGTATTTTGTATACGGTCGGAACCATCTTTTATGTCTGGCGAGCGTTTAAATTTCATCACGCGATTTGGCACCTGTTTGTGCTAGGAGGATCCATCGCCCACTTTTTTGCGGTTTTCGTTTTATTGGATTCGTTTTAATCGATTCGATTTGGTTATGAAAAAGAAGGAGAGCTGTTACCTTTGCGGTGAAGCCCTCCTTTTGTTTTTTGAATATATGAACTAATCGAGGACCACAATCGCTTGACTTAATTATTCTACACCTTTCTTCCCGAACCCCTCACCAAATTTCAGTAAATGCAATTGCCCGTTAGAAGCCCAATTTTCTCTGTCGTATTCATCAAAAATCACGGTGACTCATTCCTCTTTTACATTTAAAATTCTAGCTGCTTCTTTTGTAATCGTTTCGACAAATTGTTGTTTCTGTTCAATTGTTCTGCCTTTCGCCATTTTTACAGTAATGATCGGCATGATCCATTCATCCTCTCACATAGAGAACGAAATAAAAAGCAGTAATTGCTCTTTTGCCAAACAGCTCAAGTATATAGATTCAAGTTGAGTTTCCGACACATCACATCATGAATAGAAGACCGCTTTTCTGCCATAGGCGGCAAGATTTTTCTTGCCGCCCCGGCATGCTAGAAGCATGCCGATTCCGAACGTAAAACGCATGACAGACAAATTCATTTGTCTGATGGCGTTTTCGTTCGGAGAAGTGGCAGAAAAGCTTGTTTATGTTGGAAAATTAAGCTTATCATATATAGTTACAGCTACAACTGCGCAGGCAGATGATGCCTATACATTTCTAACGCGTCGGTATGCTTTTTTAAAACATCGATTGTTTTATGATTCGGTTTTGCAAAAATAATCGGATAGTTTTTTTCATCCAGTTCTTCATGAACAGAAAAAGCCAACTTTTCCTCATCAATCGAAAATTCCGCTTGAACCCCAGGTTTATTCCCACGGGCGTCTAAACGAATCCAACGATTTAAGGTGGAAAGATAAACCGCGTTGAGTGCATGGATGCAATATCCTTGATCTGGCGTATCAAACAGCATCAAACGCTGATAGCAAAATCCCGTTGGAATTCCCTGCGAACGCAACAATGCAGCCAACAAATTAGCTTTGGCGTAACAAATCCCTTCTTTATAATAGAGAACGTCAGATGCTTTGCATGTCACTCTTGAACTTTGAATATCCCATGAATGCGAAATTTCATCTCGAACAAATTCAAACGCTATTTTCGCTTTTTCAACATCTGATTGTGATGAGTGAAAAAGCTCCTTTGCTTTTTGTTGAATCAAAGGATGTGAGTAGTTCACTTCATCAGACTCCATTAAATAATCACTTAAACTGGAAGATTCACAGGTTAATATCATATCGCACCTCTTCCAACAATTGTTTATTGCAAACATTTAAGGGCAGTGGCAAAAATGTACAACACGATTTTTCCGTCAGGATCTTTGAAACTTATCATAAATTCGTTGTTCATACTCCCGTAACACCGCGGAATTGTTTGTATAGCGCTTTTTCATGATCGCATTGAACCGCAACAACTTTTCGTTTAGCTTTCGCGTTAGCCGTTCCTTTTCTTTTTCATCATCACAGCAGCGAAGCAAGTCTTCGATCGTCATGAGTTCTTTCTTCAAATCGACTTCTTCGGAAATGTATCCTGCATTTTTCAGCATCAAATAACCCGTGCGCAATTCTTCTGGAACATGGGATATATCTTCTATTTCAAGCGGCTTTCCAAACCCGGGCAATTGATCGAACTCACCGTTTTTGATTGCTTCGCGAATTTTTTCCTCTGCAATTTTCCAAATGATGTCCATTCCATCTCACCTTCTGTCGTTTATCCGTACATCGTCCATGTGCCAATGTCATAAAATCCCAGCCGTTTATAGATGCGTCCCGCCTTCGGATTATCATAAAACAAGCATAATGTCTTTCCTGCACGAATGTAATCTTTCACAACTTTTTTCATAATGACGCTCGCATAGCCCCTTTGGCGATATCGTTCGTCCGTACAAACGCCAACAACCATCGCGGAGAGGGAATTTTCCGCTGTTGTCGAAACGCTGGATACCATTTGACCGTCTTCTTCAATATAGTAAGTGCGGCCGGTGTTCGTTTCCAACGATTTTAACAACATTTCTCTTGATGCAGGCGTTGCGGTAAATTCAGAAATACGGCGGCGCAATTCCACAATCCGGTCAACATCGTTCACCGTCGCTAGTTTCACATCATACGCTTCATCTTCATCTGTAAAGGAAATGGTATTGCATTCACAAAAATACGTGACTCTTTTCTTTCCTAATGACAATCCATCCACGTTTTCAAATTGCTCAACGACTTCTGATTTTCCCGAAAGACGAACAACCCCATCATTGCTTCGAATGATTTCGGCAAATCCATTTACATCAAAGGTTGACGGCGCATAAGGAATATAAGAATCATAAAACCTCAGTAAAACGGCTTTTAGCATGCCGTTCTCATCGAACTCGCCCCACAATTCTTGAAAATCTTGATCATACCCAAACGCCTCAATGTCGCCGATGATAAAAAGGTTGATCGCTGCTTCCTTTTTCAAAAAAGAAAATACTTGATCATGATCTGCCGCTGTTAGTTTTCGAATCATGTTCACTCCCCCAAAAATCCAATATATGTATAATAAACTAACAAAAAGAAAAATAATTTTCAATATTTATAATTTTATCTTTTTGATGTTGTGCCATTTAAAAAACAAGGCCGGCAAACGCCAGCCGTTCTTGTTAATCGTCACAGTGTATTTCTCCATTTTGTGATCAATGATAAACGATATTGCATAAATGCCAAGAAAGAAAAACGACGCTAACCCAAACAGCATAGACCGTTCAGGTTAACGCCGAATACAAATGGTGATCTGCTGTTTGACCGCAGCGATGGCTTCCGCCTTCTGCTCCTCCGGACAAGGTACGCGCGACCGCGAATGTCGCACTCCTTAAACACGTGCGGCGGCAAAATAGATCGTTGAAATACTCGCCGGAAAACCACCTCAATCACAAAGATTGTGCTATGGCTTCCGTTAATAGATAGGAAAGTGTCGACTCAGCGCCCCGATTCGGATTCGGCCCGTCCGGGTTAAGACCGTCACAGCAGCTTCCATCGCTCGGATCGGCGAGAGGAATGCCAAGATCATTGTTACCGTAAAACCAATCACGACAGCGGCGAACAACTTCTCGGTACGCTTCGTCTTCCAACGCCCTATAGGCCTCGCGCGCAGCCAAAGCCAACTTCATCACATCGATGGGCTGTTGGTCCCAGTCGGCACGCCGATCGCTGTCACACCAACCGCGATTGCCGACGGGGCGAACAACGCCGTTATGGCCGCTCATCTTGGTCGTCAGAAAGTCGAGGCTCTCTTTGGCTACTTCTAGCGTCTTGGCGCGTCCGTGGTATCGATAAGCCACAAACAACGCCCACGGCAATAGCCCATTGGCATAGGTGATTTTCGGCTCATACCAACGCCAGTCATCCGTTCTGTGCGCGAGGTAAGCATCGAGCAGGCACTGCTCGAACACGTCCGCCAGATTTTTAACGTCGTTTTCGGTCACACCAGAAGGCAAGGCCAATCCATCGCTCCGCATAGACAGCAGCAGGCAGCAAGCCGCAAGCCCCCAGGCCTGGCCGCGCAAAAACCGCAGCTCGCGGCTGGCCAAAAGCGCCCGGCGCAAGATCTCGGCAGCTACGCATCTCCGCGCTTCATCTTCGAGATTTACGTAAGCCACCGCCGCTGCCCAGAGGGATCGGCCCAAGCAGTCGTCCGAGCGCGACTCCGATTCCGGCGTTCGGTCAAAATGAAAGTTGTTCTGAAACCATCCGTCCTCTCTCTGCGCCCAGAGCAAGAAGGCCAGATACCGGTCCAACAGCCGGTATAGCCTCCGGCGTTCCGCAGATTCATCGTCTCCAAGCAGATTGAGCCACTCCATGCACGCCCAGATGGCGCGCGCGTTGTCGTCGGTCGAATAACCTTCCCGCCGGCGCGGAATGCGTCCCAAGCTGTGCTCGAGCAACCCCGTGTCGTCAGTCATTCGTTCCAAATGATCGAACTTAACGACTGACGGAGCCAACAGGCTTCACCTCGCCTTCCAATCGCTCTGCCGCTTTTTCATCACCGTCCGTTTCGCCGCAGAGCTTGGCAAACAGCTGCAGGTATTGCTCGCCGACGCGTGGCCAGTGCGTCGCTTCGCCAATCTTCCGGATCCGCTCTTCCCACTTCCGCAAAGCCTCATCGTCACTCAACAGACGACGGAGTTGCCGCTCCCAAGCTTCGGTATCTCCGTACGGCAACAGCAATTCCTCGCACCCGCGCAACAGGTCGCGAGCATGTTCATATGGCGTCGTGAGGACTGGACGACCCACGCCAACCGCATAGGCCAAGGTTCCGCTGGTAATTTGCTGCATGCCTGGATACGGAGTGACGTAAAGGTCACACGCCGTCAAGTAGTCGACTAATTCCTCCTCGCTGAAGTAACGATCAATCATCCATACGTTTTCCTCGAGCCCGAGGCGACGGATCATCTCCTGCAACTCCTCGCGGTATGCTTCCCCTTCACGCTTTTTCACTTCAGGGTGTGTCTGTCCAGCGATAACGTATAGCGTCTCCGGCACTTCGCGGACAACTCCCGGCAAGGCGGAGATCACCGACTCGATTCCCTTGCCGCGATTGAGCAATCCAAAGGTGAACATGACTTTGCGCCCTTCGAATCCCAGGCGACGGCGGAGGAGATCCCGTTCCTCGTTGCGCGGCTCCGGTGAACCGTGCGGAATGTAGAAGATTTTCTGCTCCGGCAAGTTAAACGCTCGAGTCAGGTACGGAATCGCTTGACGGTTCATGACCACAATCGCGTCGCTCGCATCGGCGATTTGTTGCTGAATACGGCGATAAGGCGGTTGAGGATCGGCAAAGACAGTGTGAAACGTTGTGACGAGAGGCTTCTTCAGAGCATGGACAAAGTCTAGTATGTATTCACCTGCTTCGCCTCCAAAGATGCCAAACTCGTGCTGCAGAACCACCACTGAGACATCGCTTTGGTTAACCCGTTCCGCCATCCTCATGTAAGCCGCGCGGTCCTGCGCCGCCAGCGGCCAGAACTTCGGATCGTTCTGATACGCCGAAGCGCCGTCGCTTTCGTTATAGAGCACAATCACCGGATCGACATCGCTCCGTTTACCGGCGACGCGTACGCTGTTGCGAAGATGATCGGTAAACGTGGCGATGCCGCAACGCCGCGGCGGATACGTGCTGACATATGCGATTCGCTTCATGCCTGCATCACTCCTCTAGATTGGTTAATAATGGAACCACTGAACACCTCGCCGGCAGGTGCCACGGTCCGGTATCCGAAGATGCTGTTGCTGAGGCGGCTTCCGTCGCGCACGACCGAACGATCCCAAAGGATCGTGTTCGAACAATGCACGCGGGCACCTATATAGCAGTTATTACCAATCACCGCGTATGGACCAATCACCGCTTGATCACCGATCTTCACCTTGTTGCCGATCAATACCGGCGGCACCAAGAGGGAACCGGAACCGAATTCGACATCTTCTCCCACCCAAACACCTGGCTGAACTTGGCGTCCATTCATGAGCAGAGAAAACCGTCGGTCGAGCACATCCCAGTGGACCTGGCGATAACGGACCGGAGTGCCCATGTCGTTCCAGTAGCCTCTGCTTACTATGCCGTATACGCCGGCTCCTTCCTGAATCAGACGAGGGAACGTTTCACGCTCAATGGAGACCTCGCGCTGCGCCGGAATATAACGCATGACCTCCGGCTCAAGTATGTACAAACCGGCGTTGATTCGGTTTGACGGCGCTTCCTCGCGGCGCGGTTTCTCGATGAAGCGCAAGATCTTTCCGGTTTCATCCTGTTCAACGACTCCATACGAAGAAGGATCTTCAACTTCTGTCAGTGCAATAGTGGCAATGCCGCCGTGCTGGCGATGAAACTCAAGAAGAGGAATCAACTGTGGCAAATGGACGATGTCGGCGTTGACGACCAGGAATCGCTCATCGAGCAAACGCTCCGCGTTCTTGATGGCTCCTGCCGTCCCCATCGGGAACGGTTCGATCGCGTACTCAATCTTCACTCCCCAGTTTCGTCCGTCGCCGAAGTGACGACGAATCACATCCGAGCAGTGGTGAGCAGCAATGACAAACTGATCGACGCCTTGTTCATGCAGATGAGTGATGAGGTGTTCCAACCAAGGACGATTCGCAATAGGTGCCATAGGTTTCGGAAGGTTTTCCGTTAATGGACGTAGACGCGTTCCTAACCCTCCAGCTAGCAGCAATGCTTTCATTTTATCACTCCTCCATTCGTTTCGGAATTCGTAAGATTTACTAATTACACTATGAAGCCCGAAACACAGATGGATGAATGAGAAAATGAAAGATGAGAAATAAATTGTTAGCACCCGACGAATCTGGTTGCTAATAATAGTATACATAATATCCCTAATGTTGGCAAGCAAAACGCTTCCATTTTTTTATATAATCGCGCAGCGTTAATGTCGTTTTTGGAGGATCACACCAAGTTTGTTCAGCGAATCCCGTACAGCTGCGCAACAATCCTGCTGTTCTGCTCTCCCACATACCCAGTGCTTGAGAGCACAAAACGAGGAGCACCAAAGCCCGTCTTCGCGGTATAATATAATTGTCAACATAATATGGATTCATGCGGGATAAAGGAGGTTTAGACGCCATGCCTTATCCGATTCCACCATACCGCGTGGGTATTGCCGGCGCAGGCGCTTTTGCTGCTTTCTTGGCTGGTGCGCTCGCACCGTTGCCTGAATTTCAATTGACAGCCGTTGCCGGCCGCACCGACGAAAAACGCCAGCGTGTGCTGGACGCCTATCGCCAACGTCGATCCGATGCGGTTGCCCCGCGTGAATATCAGGAAGCGGCGGATCTCATCTGTGATCCGGACATCGACGTGGTGATCTTAACGACACCGCCCCACCTCCACGCACCGCTCGGCGAATTGACGTTGACAAAAGGCAAGCACCTATTGCTAGAGAAGCCAGGGGCACTGACTTCAGCGGCGCTGAAGCGCATTGCCCAGCTCGCAACAAAACAACGGCACGCGTTCGCCGTCAACCTAGTTTTGCGCTACAACCCGTTGGTAGAAGCGGTCGAATGGATGCTCCGCCACCGCCTGTTGGGTCGCGTGCACCATGCTAGTCTTCACAACGCCGCACACCGTGTCGCATCCGGACATTGGTTCTGGAACCGCGAACTGAGCGGAGGGATCTTTATCGAACATGGGGTTCACTTTTTCGAAGTAGGCCGACACTGGTTTGGCGAGCCTGAAGATGCGCACGGTTTTGCCTTATCCGAAGCGAACGGCGAGCAGTCGCGCGTGTGGGCGAGCGTGATTCACCGCAGCTGCACACATCATGTACAGGAAGCGCGAGTGCCGACAAAAAGAGCAGAAACCGAATCCCTTCATGAGTACGTACCGGTTCAGTACTACCACGGATTCACAATGGAGGCGGACGCTCCTGAGTCAACAAAATGGGAAGTCCACTGCGCTCAAGGGCGGATTGTGCTCGAAGGCTGGATTCCACAACAGCTGTATGTCGAGGGAATGCTCACGGCAGAACAGGCGGAACGGATCGACGCTCTTCTTGATACCGTGCCTACGCAACCAGCGGCCGACGCTGGCGAACAGGTACGAGCATGGGCCGCATCGCGGTTGTCTCCAAATATGCCAGCGTCCGATCGACCATCCGTTTCCCGTCTACCGTATCGGCGGACGGTGTCATTGGTTGATCGGCAAGGATGGTATGAGGCGATGGCCCAGGCCCGCTTCCTGGATTTTTGTCGGATGATCCAAGACCCGAACTGGAATGGAATGGTAACACCCGACGACGCTGTGGCCGACCTCGCTCTTGCCGAAGCCTGCACGACTTCGAAATCTTGGCACGAAGGCTGAGGGAGCACTTCATCCGAACAAACGAGACTGCTTTAGATGAAATTCGCACCCGACTATTGCCTATATCATTCAATAAAATTCGCCTGTTGGACGTAAAAAACCGCCGACCAAGGAAACACCTGGTTGGCGGTTTTCGGTTTTTTTATATAATTTCAAACCTTTCGTAACAAACAAAAACAAGGCGGGCAAACGCCAGCCTTGCATTATCTCACCCCTAACTCGTTTTTCTCATTCATCACCAAGTCAAAATATTGAACGGAAAGCATATCGCGATCAAAAAGATCATCGTTCCAAATATGTTGTAAAAAGAGGCGGGCGATGATTTGTTTACGTTCGCTTTCTTGGGCATCTTTTAACGCGATGATGCTTAAATAAAGATCGCATAAGCGGTTGGCGATTTTTTTCGCATGATACGTTTGGACTTGTTCTGGCTGTCCGTTCAGTTGTTGAAGAGACTGCACGAGTTCGTTTAGTCCGTTTTCGACCGGTGCAGCCAATGCCCGCACAGCGGCTGGAAGTTTGGCAAGCTCTTCGTTCATCGTTTGGATAAACATTTCATGAACGCGGTATTTGCGCATGAGACGCAATACTTCTAATCCTAAAATGTTCGCGGTTCCTTCCCATACGGTTAACACTTGGGCATCGCGAAGAAGTCGAGGGGTGACGAAATCCTCAATATAACCGTTGCCGCCGTGCATTTCAATCGCTTCATGAGCAAAGGCAATCGCTTCTTCAGCCGTGCGCATTTTCAAAAGCGCAATCAAGAGGCGATTCCATGCTTTTTCTTCTTCGGACGCTTGTTCAGGTGTTCTCATGACGCGATCAAAAAACGAGATCAACTCAAAGCAAGCGCTCGTCTGTACTTCTTGTCTCGCCGTTAAGTTGGCCAGCGTCTCTTGCACCATCGGATACGACGTAAGCTTCTGGCCGAATGCAGAACGATTCGATGCATATTGCTTCGCTTCGTCAAGCGCCCGCTTCATAATGCCAATCGAAGCAACGGCATTACATACGCGCGATAAGTTGAGCGCTTCCATCATATAATAAAATCCTTTTTTCGCATCGCCGATTAAGTAAGCTTTCGCGCCTTCAAAGACGACTTCTGCCGATGGAACGGCTCTTACGCCAAGCTTATCTTTCAAACGTCGAATGTGAATGCCGTTCAGCCTCCCGTCTTCATTGCGCCACGGCACAAGAAATAGGCTAAGTCCTTTTGTTCCCGGTTCGCTTCCGTCTATGCGCGCGAGCACCGTCGCCACGCCGCACATGCCCGCATTGCTTGCAAAATATTTTTCGCCATAAATTTGATAATGATCGCCGCACGGAACCGCACGCACTTCGTTGGCGCCGACATCCGATCCGCCTTGGCGCTCGGTTAAAAACGTCGCTCCTTCATATAGCTCGATCTCTCCAGTCGAGATGACATGCGGTAAATATTTGTTCTTCAATTCCTCATCCGCAAAATGTTCAAGCAAATACGCCGTCGCCATCGTTAACGTGACCGGACAATAAAAACCTGGCTCGACCTGCGATAATAAATATCCTTGCGCATACGAATAAATATAATTCCCTTTTCGTCTGAGTTCGGGAATGTCTTTATGCACATAGCCGACAATGCCTGTTTCATACGTTTGGTTCACCGTTTGGCGATATCCTTCGTTGACCCATATTTCGGAAACGTCATTCCCAAAGCGGTCGTACTTAATGAGCCGCGGCTGTCCTTCACGGTCGGTATGAACCGCACGGCGGTCAATGTCGGTCATGCAAAGTTGCCAAAACTGTTCAAGCTTTTCCTCTGCATAGGCATATAGTTCAGGATCTAAATATTTTTTCAAATTCGCCATCAAATTTGGATCAGCCTCGCGCAATCGTTTCATTGCTCATCCCCCTCAACACTTGTTTTAATACTTTCCCTGTCGTATTGCGCGGCAATTCACGAATTTCTTCATATAAACGCGGGATTTTGTAGTCAGCGACTTTACCTTCTAGAAAACGTTTACATTCCTCCGCAAGATTTTCAATTGGCTGCGCGGTGACGACAAATGCTTTTACCGTTTCTCCCCACTCCGGATGCGGTACGCCAACAACGGCAACATCGACAACGGCAGGATGCGTTCGCAACACATCTTCGATTTCTTTCGGATAGACATTTACCCCGCCAGAAATGATCATATCTTTCTTGCGATCCACAATCCAAATGTAGCCGTCTTCATCCCGACGCGCTAAATCGCCTGTATACAACCAGCCGTTCTTCAACGCTTCTGCCGTTTTTTCTTCATCTTTATAGTATCCTTTCATCGTCCCTTCCCCGGCTAACACCACTTCTCCGACTTCGCCAACGGGAACTTCATTGCCATATTCATCGACAATTTTCACTTCGCAATGGAGCGCGGCATGTTTGCCTACACTTCCTGCTTTGGTCGCGTGTTCTTCAGGCGCAAGATACACACCGTTTGGGCCAGCTTCGGTTAAGCCGTATAAACACATGAGACGGTCGGTGCGGAACTGCTTGGCGATGAATTGAACTTCGTTTGATGAAAGCGGTGCTCCGCCATACGTCCAATATTGGACGGAAGAAAGATCGTGTTCGTAAAGACGTGGATGTTTTGCGGTGAGTAAGTAGGCGACAGGTGCTCCGAAGAAATGGGTAATTTTGTGCTTCTCCACTAAGCTAAGCAACGCTTCTGGGGAAAACGATGGTGACAACACATGGGTGGCTCCGACATACATGCCGCCGATGAAAAATAAATGGAGCGGTGCGGAATGACTAAGCGGCATGATATGCAATAGGCGGCTGTCTTTGTTCATTTTCGTCTCAAACGCCATCATGTTCGCGACCGCTAAAATGTTGCGGTACGTAAATAAAACTCCTTTCGGTTTTCCTGTCGTTCCCGATGTGTATAAAATCGTCGCTTCGTCATCTTCTTTCAACGGACAAACAATCGTCTCCGCTGTTCCGTTTGCAATCAGTTCAGATAATGACCGCCATCCGTCTTGCGCTTCGCCTGTTTTGATCCAAATGACATCGACATGTCCAACAAGCGGCTCAAGCTCTTTGTAAATCCAATCATGAGCGATGACCGCCTTTGCCTCGCTATGTCCAAGAATATACTGCACTTCCGCTGCAGTTAAACGAGCATTGACAGGAACGACAATGGCCCCGAGGCGCAATACCGCAAAATAGGCATAGGCAAACTCTTTCGTATTTGGCATATACAAGGCGACTTTATCACCTTGGCGAATGCCGAGGCGAGCGAGCGACGAAGCAAGCCGATTAACGTTTTGATCGACTTCGCGATAAGAAAGCGCCACTTCTCCTTCAATGATCGCCTCTTTGTCCGGAAACTTTCGAGCATTGCGCGCAAGCAATTCAGAAATATTCATCCTACTCCCCCAATCCTTTTAATCTTTGTTTAAAATCTTCCAAAATCGTTTCCATTTCTTGTTTAAGCTGCACTAAGTCTTCAATTCGTTCGTTCACCTCCTTTAGTTTTTGTTCACCGTATTCAATCGTTTTTTCTAGCTGCTTCCGTCCCGTTCGGTCTTTATCAAATAAGGAAATCATTTCGTGAATTTCTTCAAGCGAAAACCCGAACCGCTTTCCGCGAAGAATGAGCTTTAACACCGCGCGATCTTTCCTCGTATATAGACGCTGCCCCGTTTCCGTCCGCATCGGTGCAATCATTCCCCGCTCTTCATAATAGCGAATCGTCCGCGTACTAATATCGAACTCCTGCGCCAATTGCGAAATCGTATAGTAGTTCATCGTTTCACCTTCACTAATTATCTTATTTTTCTGAATTTTATTCTAATTTACGTTTACGTAAATGTCAATTGAAACTGTTATGTCCATGTAGAGCTTATTTCTTGAACTTGTATATTCCTTTATTGTAAATAAAGAGAGGGTTTGACCCTCTCCTTTTTATAACATTCCAGAATTAATGATTGGACCGGGCTAGCAAATACAAGAAATACGGTGCTCCGATAACTGCCACCACGATTCCGGCATGAATTTCTGACGGCTGTAGAATCGTGCGGCCAATCGTGTCGGCGGTCAGCAACAATAGAGCCCCTGCTAGCGCCGAGGCTGGCAGCAAATATTTATGATTCAGACCGATGAGTCGTCGCGCTAAATGCGGACCAATCAAACCGACAAATCCAATGCCTCCGCTGACAGACACGCAAGCAGCTGCAAGCCCGACCGCAGCAGCTAGCAGTATTACTTGTTCTTTTGAAACAGACGCCCCAAGTCCTGTGGCAACGTTTTTTCCTAATGATAACACATCAAGTACGAGCGCTTTATAATAGACAAAAACAAATAAGACGATGATCCAAGGTAAAAGCGCTAACACATGATCCCACGTTGCTCCCCAAATGCTTCCGGTCAACCATACCGCCACAAATTGATAAAGCTCTCGGCTCAACCGAAGAGAAAGAACCGTCATAAGCGCGCTCAACCCAGCCGCAACTGCCACTCCTGTTAAAACAAGACGCGTTGGCAACAACCCTTCATATTTTTCATAAGACAACCCAAACACAAGAGCAGCCGCTAACAAACCGCCGATAAACGCAAGAATCGGCAAAAATAAAACGGGAACGTCCAACTGTGTTGGGAAAAACGATAAATATAAAACGACCATTACCCCCGCTCCATGCGTAATTCCTAAAATGCTTGGATCGGCTAACGCATTGCGAGAAATGGTCTGCATAATGCAGCCCGATACGGCCAATCCGGCTCCGACAAGGAGGGAAATGACAATGCGAGGCAAGCGAAATTCAAACAAAATCAACTCTTGCTTTTCGGTTCCCATTCCAAATAGCGTTTGAAACACTTCAAGCGGAGATAGCCGACTGTATCCTGTGTTCATGCTGATCACAAACACAATGAGAATCAGAACAGAAAAAACTGCAAGTATGGCAAGACGCTGAACGTTCTTGCGTCGCTCCGTGCCATTCATGAAAATTCCCTCCTTCCTTTTCGCACTACATAAAGGAAGAACGGAACACCGATAAGGGCAAATAACACACCGATTGGCGTTTCGTAAGGAGGGTTGATCATTCTTGCACCAATATCAGCCATAATCATGAATACTCCACCGAGAACAGCCGAACAAGGAATAATCCAGCGATAGTCCACACCGACGAAAAAACGAGCAACATGTGGAACGACAAGTCCGACAAATCCAATCGGTCCGACCGCCGATACAGATACTCCTGCCAAAAGAAGCACAATCATCATGCTGAGCGCTTTGACCAAGCCCGTTTTTTGTCCTAGCCCTGTCGCTACGTCATCTCCTAGGCTCAGTAGCGTAATCGAACGCGACAAAAGCAATGCGCCTATTAAAGCCCCCGCAAGCCAAGGGAACATGATTTTCAGCTGGCTCCACTTGACTCCAGCCACTCCGCCTGCATACCAAAACGCTAATTCTTGACTTAACTGAAAATGAAGCGCAATTCCTTCGCTCAGCGCTGTTAACAATGCGCTTACGGCTGCTCCTGCCAACACAAGACGAACCGGCGTTAAGCCGCCTCGTGCCAACGAGCTAATCCCGTATACGAGCCCTGCTGCAACAGCTGCTCCTAAGAAGGAAAATAGAATCAAAGAATTATAGGACAATCCCGGGAAAAACGCGAAGCAAATGGCTACCATCAACGTCGATCCAGCGTTCAACCCCAAAAGTCCGGCATCTGCAAGAGGGTTTCGCGTCATTCCTTGCATGATTGCACCCGCTACCGCAAAGCTGGCGCCTACTAAAACATCCGCAAGCGACCGCGGAAGACGCAAATCTTGAATAATCGAATGTTCCGTTCGATTCGGATTGTAATGAACAAGCGCTTCCCATACGGTTGAAAAGTGAATGTCCGCCGCACCAACCGAAATCGATAACATGATCCCTAAAACGATCGCACCAAGTCCACCGACGAGTACCATCATCGCGATCCATGGCCGCGAATGCAGATTCACTGTATCGTTTTTCATGATTTTCACCTGTTTTCTCTTCATCTTATCTATAAGTGCAAAAAAAGAAGAACGCTTTTCTGCCAAGTTCGGAAAGAAAATCTTGTCGAACTGCAACAAAATCGGACAAATGAATTTGTCCGATTTTGTTCAAGAGATTGGCAGAAAAGTCTAAAAACTGATTTCATATCTATCATACCACATTATTTTTTATGATGGGAAAGCAATGTATCGACAACAAGATCAAGCTGATGTTCTAGCGAAATGGCGTCGGTAAACCATACATTTTCCATTTTCATTTCATATACATGATTGTTTTTGACGGCATTTAGATTTTTCCAGATGGCGCTATTTTTCATCTCCTTTTCTACTTGATCCGTTTCTTCTGTGCGGTATACTGTCCAAAACATATGATCAGCCGCATAATCAGGCAATGCTTCTAAGGAAATCATCTTCCATTGCTGCGGTCCTTCGATGACTTCTTTTTTAATCTTCTCCGGCGGAGTTAATTGCAACGCGTTATAAATGACTTGTCCTGCTCGTCCAAAATTATCGCCAAATATGTAAAAATCTTTTCCTTGCAGTTCATAAATGCCGACCGTCTCATCTTTGCCGATGACACCTTGTAACTTTTCACGAGCAGCAGCCGCTTTTTCTTCAAATTGTTTGATCCATTCTTCTGCTTCCTCTTTCTTTCCAAGGATGTCCCCAAACACACGAATTTCTTCTTGAATGCCTTTATAATGTCCAAACGGAATCACGACCGTTGGCGCAATTTTCGATAGCTGCTCATATTGATCATCTAAATATACAATAATTAAATCTGGGTTTAATTCTGTTACTTTCTCAAGTGAAATCGGATTTCCGACGTTTTCAATCCCTTTGATTTGATCTTTGATAAAAGGATTTTCCATCACCGCTTGCGTTGTTGCGATCGGTTTTACTCCAAGCGCCAACGCATTTCCTAAAAATTCATACGGCATCACGACTCGCTTTGGATGAGCTGGAATCTCCACTTCTTTTCCGTTTGCCATTTTAAATGTTCGTGTTGTCGCTTCTTCTGTTTTTGGCTGTTTTTGCTTATCAGACGCAACGCTCTCTTCTTGTTTTCCGCATGCGCCCATGAACAAAAGAAGTAAGAGTGAACATACTAGTAATAATCCTTTTTTCAAGTGTAATCCCCCTTTTTGTGTGATCACGATTATCAATCCCAATATAATGATAATGATTATCATTATATTTGTCAATCCATATAGCTAGATTTTCAAATTTAAGAAAATTCACCGACTTAGACAAATCGTTTCGCAAATGCATATCCAATCCCACTCGACATTCCTGTAATGAACTCTGTTTCATTTTTCATGTTGCATATAAATAAAAAATAAAATGCCTTTAGCGCACGGCTAAAGGCATTCTTGTTCAACGGATTGAATGAGTTGTTTCAACAGCTGCACAGCGTTGTCAAGCGAAAGCAAATAATAACGCTGCGTCCCTTTCTGTTCAACTTTCACAAGTCCGGCATCTCGCAAAATTTTTAAATGATGTGAAATGGCTGGCCTTGATAGGCGCGAATGCTCCGTAATCTCATTCACCGTCAACGCTTCGTGCTCCGCCAGCAACAAAATAATATCTTGCCGATGCGGATCGCTTAACGTTTGAAACAGCGGAATACACGCACGAAATAATTCCATCGCTTTTTCGCTCATCGTTTCATCTCTTTCTCGTTTCGTTTAAATGTTTAAACATTTTGTTTACCAGTGTACTCCCTCTTTTTCGATCTGTCAAGTGACATTCGATGTTTCAACGATGTCATGATGACGATCATACCGAGATGATGAGTAGATTTTCATGTGGATAAGCTACTGCTTAACTTGCAATTGAATTTGATTGCCTGATGGATCTCTGACGACTGCCTTTTCTTGCTCAAGCTCAACAGATGCACCAATCTTTTTCAGCCGTTCCACAACCTTTTTTAATTCTTCTTCATTCGGCAATAAAATCGAAAATAAACGTAGTCCCGTCGCATTCTCTGGCGGTTGAGGAGCACCGACTCCAGCCCATGTATTAACTCCAATATGGTGATGATAGCCGCCCGCAGATAAAAACAATGCGTGGTTCCCCATTCGTATCGTCGCTTCAAATCCTAATCCGTTACGGTAAAATACATCCGCTTCTTCAATGTTGCCAACATGCAAATGAATATGGCCGATTTTCGTTTCTTTTGGAAGACCTAACCATCGCTCATTCCCTGCTTCAGCTAATAAGTCCTCTACATTTAAAGGTTCGGTAATCCCTTTATATTCCCCGCTTTCTGTCCGCTCCCACTGTTCGACAGGACGATCAGCGTAAATTTCAATTCCGTTGCCATCAGGGTCTGTCAGATAAATCGCTTCACTAAATTGATGGTCGGAAGCGCCTTGCAATGGATATCCGCTTTGCAGCAAATGAAGGAGAGAACGAGCCAAACTTGCTCGATTAGGAACCAAAATGGCGAAATGATACAATCCCGTTGTTCGGGCCGGCTTTAATATCGCATCTTTTCGCTCTTCTAACACAAGTAAAGGCGTAACGCCATCTGTCGTTAACGTCGCCTTATTTTCTTCTTTGTTCAAAATCTGAAATCCAATCAAATTTTGGTAAAAACGGAGCGAGCGATCAAGATTTGAAACAATAAGATGAACGTGGCCAATTTCTGTTTCTGGGTGAATGATTTCATTCATGCAATATCATTCCTTTCTTTCGTTTAATTGATCATGAGAAGGTGGAAAGATCATCACGGCAGTTAGTTGTAACAATTTTAGTTACATCTAATTTAAAAAAAATTAATCACTCCCCTCTCCCATTTTTTGCGCTAAATTGGTGACTAACTCTTTTAAACGAATTTCTCCTAATACTTGTTCCATCGCCGTTTGTGCGCGTAATAAAAACACTTCGAGAACCGATTGAATGTTCGCCCCTACTGGACAATGAGGATTCGGATGATCGTGAAATTGGAACAATCCTCCTTCTCCTACTGCTTCAACGGCTTGGTATACATCAAGCAACGTAATGTCCTCTATATCTTTGGCAAGAAAAGCGCCTCCTGTACCAGGACGGACTTCAACTAAGCCAGCTTTTTTTAGCATCCCAATCACTCGGCGCACAACAACCGGATTCGTGTTGACACTTCTAGCAATCCATTCGGATGTGCAAAGCACATTTTTTTCCAACGCTAACAATGCTAAAATGTGGACAGCAACTGCAAATCGACTGCTAATTTTCATATATTTCCACCCCTTTGTAACCATTATAGTTACAACAGAAACAAAATGTCAAGAAATATTTGTAAAAGAACTCCTTCCCGCGAGGAGTTCTTCGTTGCTCAATGAGCAGATGTTAGTTTCAGGCCAATGATGCCAATTAAAATAAAAAGCAAAAAAATGACTCTTGAAGCGCTGACGGGTTCGTTTAACAAAATCATCCCAATGACAACTGTACTAACCGCTCCAATTCCTGTCCATACGGCATACGCCGTTCCAATCGGCAACACTTTTGTCGCCAGCGCCAAAAAGTAAAAACTAATGATCATTCCTACGATGGTAATAACGGACGGAACGAGTCGCGTAAATCCGAACGTATATTTTAAAGCGACCGCCCACACTGCTTCAAAAATGCCCGCGATGACGAGATATACCCATGCCATTTCCTATCCTCCCTTTCCTTTTAGTTTTTCCGTATTTATACAATTGAACATGATAAATGATTTGTATTTTTTTATCAAATGAAACGTAAAAGGCGCCGTCCTCATCGGATAGCGCCTTTTATGCTAATAACGCTTTAATTTCTTCGACAGAAAGCAATTTTCCGGCGGAAACAACTTTTTCGTCGATGACAAGCGCTGGTGTGCTCATCACACCGTAACGCATAATTTGTGGAATTTCTTCGACTTTTTGCACGTCGGCATTAATACCTAATTGAGCGATCGCCTCACGAACGTTTTGTTCAAGCTCTTTGCATTTTTTACAGCCTGTTCCCAATACTTTAATTGTCATCGTTCCTCTCTCCTTTTATAAAATAATGTTAAATATATATCCAATGGCGATGATGCCAATGGCTACCACTGCCACAAAGATGCCGATGAGCTTCGGCTTAATGACCTTGCGAAGCAACACCATTTCTGGAAACGATAAAGCGGTAATCGCCATCATGAATGAAAGAGCAGTCCCAGGAGCGATCCCTTTTAGCATTAATGCTTCAATCATCGGAAGCGAACCGACCGCATTTGAATAAAGCGGAACGCCAAGAACGACAGCGATCGGTACAGCGAAGAGATTATCTTTTCCCGCATAGCGAACGAGGAAATCTTCAGGGACATAGCCGTGAATCCATGCACCGATGCCGATCCCAATCAATAAAAACAACCATATTTTTTTCACCGTATCGACGGCATTATTTTTTGCATAAACTAGTCTTTGCTTGATCGTCATTTCTTCAATCGGTGTTTCTCCTAGTTTAATTTCATACACATAAGACTCTACATATTTTTCCATTCGTAATTTTCCGATCACCCATCCTGCGATGATCGCAAGAATAATGCCAAATAAAACGTATAACACAGCAATTTTCCAACCGAAAATCGAAAACAACATAACGAGTGAAATCTCATTCACAATCGGAGACGAGATTAAAAATGTAAACGTAATCCCGAGCGGAATGCCCGCTTCGACAAAACCGATAAAAAGCGGAACGGTCGAACACGAACAAAACGGAGAGACAACTCCTAACAACGCTGCTAAGACACTGGCGATGCCTTTTTTCTTTCCACTTAGCCACATTTTTACTTTCTCAGGCGGAACATAGCTTCGTATAAACGAAATAATAAAAACCATAACCAATAATAACGCTAAAATTTTCGTCGTATCATAAATGAAAAAATGAACGGCTCCACCTAGTTTCGATGTAACCGATAAATGCAATACATCTTCAACAAACCAATCAGCCAATTTTTTAAACATGCTCTTCCCTTCTTCCCAACAGGTGTGGAAGGACGAGCGCTTTATTCAGACGGTAGATCGTAAATTTTCCTTCCTTGCGTACCGTTACAACATTCCCACGTTCAAGCAGTTTGAGATGATGGGTTACCGTTGAAGGTGGCAATTGTAGTCCAGCTGTAATTTCGCACATGCACAAATCAGCATTCATTAACATTCCGATGATGCGTAAGCGCGTCTCATCGCCTAACGCTTTGAAAAATTCCGCACGCTCTTGTAACAATCGTTCTTCTGCAAGAAAAGGCAAGTGTTGTTTTGATTTTTCAATGATCTCTTTTACTTCGCATTCATCTTTTACTTTCCAAGCGTCCCCCATTCCGCTTCCTCCTTTCGTTTTTATTATAAAACTATTTTTCTAGTTTTATAGTGGCAAAAATGAATATTATGTGAACGTTCCGAAGAAGGTGAAAAAATAAAATGCCTTTAGCACACGGCTAAAAGCATTTTTGTTCAACAGAACGAATGATCTGTTTCAATAACTGCACGGCGTTGCCAAGCAAAAGCAATCGCAACGCTGCATCCATTCTCAGACATCGGATCAACTAGATGTTGAATGTAAAATAATATCATCTTTCTCATTATCCCACTTTGCTTCAATCAATCGCTTTTCTTCATAAAACGTATACTTTTTCTTTCCGATTTGAATAACCGTCCCTTCCCACACTCTATCCATTTGAATGGTTTCCCCTTTCGGAACGGCAAGCAACGTCGTAACCCCCATTGAAGAACCGACTTCTCTTACTTTTATTCCTTTCCGGGCGAACGCTTCTCCGCCTCTCAACACTCCGTTGACCTTTAACTCCCCTCCGGCATAAATATTGCAATTGTAGCAACCTTTTCCGAAAACAATGACATCTCCGCTACAACGAATGACGCTATTCATCGCATAGGACAGCTCAATTAAATCACTTTCATGCTGCTCGTGTTGGCTGATAAATATATTTAATTCACGCAACAAATTCTCAAGACCTTTATAAGAGTGGAAATGATTCGGCTTTTCAGCGAAGAAATAGGATTGTAATTTATTCCCCATTTCGATCCATTGTTCACTTATGTGCTCTCGCTTGTTTCGACAAATGTTTTGATATTGTTTCATCGTTTCAAAAAGCGAATGAAACTTAGTATCTAACATTCTTCTTATTAAAAAGTAAATATCTTTATCTTGCACTTTTGATGACATGATCATTTGTCGAATAGCCAAAATCATTCTCTCCAATTTTTGTTTAATTTCATCTAATAATAACGCCAATTCAGAGAGCACGATTTTATTTTCCCCTGAAATGACCGTTCCGCTGATGAGATTGCGATGAATGAATATCGATTGTTGCGCTTGAATTTTCGCTCGGTTCACGTTTTGAAAAATGACGACATTGCCGAGTGCCTCTACTTCCATCTCGTCTTGAACGTTTCCTGTAATTTCAATGTCCCCTTTAAAGCGAATGTTTCCTGTAGAAAGATCAACATCTCCTTGATGAACGAACTTCGGAATGATGGAGACAATCACAGTACGCCCTTTCTCGATGATTTCCGGGCGACCGGATTGAACGGCGACAATCTCCGTTCCGTCTTCGCTCATGGCCACCCCTTTTCCTAACTGCACGGTCACCGGGTGTGTTTCACGAAAAGGGATCACCTCGTTCGTGACGGTAATTCCCGGCACTCCAGGTTGTGGCGGGTGAACAACGGCGACCAATTGTCCATCTGAAACGTTTGTGATCATTTCCATTTCTCGAAAATCAACCGTCCCGTCTTCGCGAAGCTTCGGTCTTCTAGCATTCTCGTTCCCAACTTTTAACTCTACCCAGCCATCTTTTCCCTCCACAGGTTCGATTCCTTCAGCAATAACCACACTCGTTTTTTCAGTTGCTTGAAGCGCTTCCATAATGTTGGATTCTTTTATTCCGTATACGATGTGCAATTCCTTTAGTTTTTCAATGATTTGCTCATATTGCACATCATGTTCCACTTCCGTTTCCAGATGAGCTTGCAAATGCATATGCTTTGTGGGAGGAATATCCTTTAAAACATAGCGTCTTCGAACGGCAGGCTCAATCGTCAAAACCGCTTGGATTTTCCGTTTATCCATCGTCACATCCCATTTTGCATCTATTTTTTCATCTTCCTCGACGCTGATCTGCAGTTCGTCATTCTCCTCTAACTCAACCGTTCCGTTCACTTCTTCACCGTTTTTAAACAGTTTCACCCCTTTGCCGACTGTAATGGTCGGGCGTTGCGAAGAAGAACATCGATAAAACAATTTTCCATCTTTCAGCCATACTTTCCCTTCTAACGAGTCAGTCTCTTCTATTTCCTTTGTAACCGATTGCATCTGCTTTATTTTTGTAATTTTGACGATCGCCGGCCGCGAAACGATGCCAAACAACCTCTTTTTTTCAGCTTGGATAATTTCTACGGAAACTTCTTCACGTGCCGCATTCAATTCCTTTAATCCTGCGCGAATCGCTTCATCTACTGTGTTTCCTTTTGAAATAATACTCTCCACTTTCCTCTCCCCATCTTTCGCTGATTTTACTTTAATTCCATTATATACAAAAATTTTATTAGGAATAGTGTCAAAAGTCGGACAATCGTTCTCTTTTTTCTTTATTGAAAAAGCAATAACGATTTGCTCTTCCTCATTCCATATGGTAGATTCAAAATGTACGATGAGAGTTGAAAGGATGACAATCGCCATGCAGAAAAAAATATGGATTGGAACTTGGATCATGTCATTCAGTTTAGTTTTGAGCGCTTGCTCGACAAACGAAACAACCCATCCAGCAACGAAACATGTAACAAGTTCAGGAGATGTTCGCGAAACGACATCATCCGTTGACAAACTTCCTTCTTTTTTACACAAACATGACGAAAATATGACCCTTCTCTATCAACAAGCTGCCCAACATCAAACGTTGTTAGAACACATCCCTTGTTATTGCGGTTGCGGTGAATCAGCTGGCCACCAAAACAACTACGATTGTTTTGTATACGAAAACAAACAAGACGGCTCCATTGTTTGGGACGACCATGCAACCAAATGCGGTGTTTGCTTAGAGATCGCCGCAACGTCCATTCGTGAATACAAAAACGGAAAATCGATGAAAGAAATTCGCCAAATGATTGATGAAACCTATAAAGAAGGATACGCGAAACCAACTCCAACGAAGCCACTTTAAAAAAATCGAGCACACCTGCTTGGTTTTTTCGTTATTTCAACACATACGTCCCAAACCGCTGTAAAAAAACCGAGCACGGCTCGGTTTTTTTACTTCAACACATACGTTGCTAAGACGCGCTGAAGTTCATAAATGTTTAAGCTTTTGTTAAACTGCTTTTGAATCGGTGTGGCACTTCCGGAAATCCAAATTTTTAATTCAGCATCCAGATCGAAATTTCCCGCTGTTTCGATGCTAAAGTGAGTGATGCTGCGATAAGGAATGGAATGATACTCCACCTTTTTGCCCGTTAGCCCTTGTTTATCAACGAGAATTAAGCGCTTGTTTGTAAACAAAAATAGATCGCGAATAAGTTTATATGCTTTTTCAATCTGCTCCCCTTCTGCCAAAATGTTCGAAAACTCACGTTGCAATTCCGCTACATTCACTTCAGACGCATTTCCCATTAATCCATCCAAAAAACCCATTGTATATTCCCCCTATTTTTTTGTTAGTTGCCATGCGCGTTTCAAATCTTTCCAAGACGACGATTGGCCGTATAGGAGCACACCGCCGCGGTATACTTTTGCCCCAACAATCGCGAAAAACACAATCGTACCGACAAGCAAGAGAAGACTAACAGCGATCTCCCATGCAGGAACATTCAACATGCCAATGCGCAAAAACATAATCATCGGTGCGAAAAACGGGATAAATGACGTCACCGTAATAAATGGTGCATCAGGAGAATTTAACCCAAACATCGCAATGAAAAACGCACCGACGACAAGCATCGACACAGGGGTGGCGATTTGTTGAACGTCCTCAACACGGCTCACTAACGAACCGAGAAGCGCAAACAATGTTGCATATAAAAAATATCCAAGCAAGAAAAAGAGAATCGCATACAAGATCGTGCCAATCGGCATGTTTTCTGTCCCTAAAAGCTCCGCGAGTAAATCGCTGTTTTGCAACGATGTGTAACCGATCGTAAAGATGATGACGAACTGCGTTAAGCTAAGCAAAGCAACGCCTAAAATTTTTCCAAACATTTGTTGTACAGGCGGCGCGCTGGAGATTAATATTTCCATCACCCGTGATGACTTTTCCGTCGCCACTTCCATCATAATCATGCTGCCGTACATAATGACAAAAATATACATTGCAATTAAAAGCACATACATAATCGCGCGTGCTTGATTAATTTGTTCTTCCGTTTTTGCATTTTTTTCAAGCGCGATTTTGTTAAACACAATAGGGGCATATAGTTCTTTCATCTGTTCAGGTTTTAAACCTATTTTCGCTGTTGCCAATGTCATCTTCAACTGTTGAAGCGCCTGTTCAAGTTGTGTTGGAACGTCGCTACCAGCAATCGTCATCGCATAATACGTCGCTTTCGGCAGCTGCTTTTCATCATAATCAAGCACAACATAAGCGTACCATTCTTCATTTTGCACCTTTTTCTTTGCTTGCTCTTCGCTTTTATTGGATTTAACGACTTTGATTTCTTTCGCTCCATTTGCTTTCAGTTGCTCCTTGAGCGGTTCATACAATGCATTCGTTCTGTCGATGATGGCGATCGTTTTTTCGCTATCTTTATTAAAATGCTCAATAATGCGATCGATGTTTGCGATGCCAAAAACAAGCAAGGTCGTCATGATGGTGGAAATTAAAAATGATTTTGACTTTAATTTTGATACATATGTATGCGAAAGCACAATCCAAAATTTATTCATACGCCGCACCTACTTTCTCGATAAAAATGTCATTTAACGACGGTTCTTCGAGCGAAAATTTACGGATGAATCCTTTTTGCGAAATATGTGCAAGAATTTGCTGGGAGACTTCTTCGTTTTCAATTTGCAAGCGAATTCCTTCCGCCGTCGTTTCCGCTTTCACAACACCCGGAAACGTCCGCAGCTCCTCAAGCGAGAAATCGGCATGAATGATAATATTTTTTTTGCCAAACGAACGTTTAATTTCTTTTAACGAACCGTGCACGATCGGCTTGCCGCGATGCATAATGCACAAATGTTCACAAAGCTCTTCGACATGTTCCATGCGATGGCTCGAAAAAACGATCGTCGTCCCTTCGTTTTTCAAATCAATAACCGCCTTTTTTAACAGCTCGACGTTCACCGGATCGAGACCGCTGAACGGTTCGTCTAAAATTAAAAGCTTCGGCCGATGAATGACCGCGGCGATGAATTGAATTTTTTGCTGATTCCCTTTCGATAGCTCTTCGACTTTTTTATTCTCGTACTCCGGCACCTTAAAACGCTCAAGCCAACGTCTCATTTCCTTTACGATTGTTTCCTTATCCATTCCGCGCAATCGCCCTAAGTAGATGAGCTGCTCTTTCACTTTTAACTTTGGATACAAGCCGCGCTCTTCAGGCAAATAGCCGATGAGATGGCTGCTTTCATATGTAATCGGCTGATTGTTCCACGTAATTTCTCCTTCCGTCGGATCCAAGAGCCCTAAAATCATCCGAAACGTCGTTGTCTTCCCTGCCCCGTTTGCTCCTAAAAAGCCGAACATTTCCTGCTCGGGAATATCGATGGTCACATCATCGACCGCCACAAAATCGCCAAACCGCTTCGTCACATGGCGTAATCGTAAACCCATAAACAACACCTCTCCCCTTTTTCTTTTGTATGCATTACGACGAAAACAGGAAAAAGTTTCATAATTTTTCAGTCCTTTACTATTATAATACAAAATAATGGTTATAAAAGGATATTTATAAAAAATGTTATTATTTATTCACCTCAACTGCGCTCATAAACTCTCAAAAAATTCTTCTTTTTTATACGTTTGGTTTGCGGTCATCGCATCGTTTAGCATGCTATATTGATTCAAGTTGAGTTTCAGACACATCACATCATGAATAGAAGACCGCTTTTCTGCCATAGGCGGCAAGATTTTTCTTGCCGCCCCGGCATGCTAGAAGCATGCCGATTCCGAACGTAAAACGCATGACAGACAAATTCATTTGTCTGATGGCGTTTTCGTTCGGAGAAGTGGCAGAAAAGCTTGTTTATGTCGGAAAATTAAGCTTATCATATATATATTGATTTATAAGTCTTGACAAAATTCCTTTTTCGATGGATAATTTTCAGAAAAATCATTCATACAAAAAACGGTACGGGACTAGTAAATCTATGGAACGTGCAAGAGAATGGAACTCATAGGCTGGAAGGTTCCTCACGGGAAGTAGATTGAACCTGCCCTAGATGGCCGCTTATGCAAACATAAGCCGTCTTTCCCGCGTTACGGGACGAGAGTTGGGTGCACACGCACCAAAAAAGGTGGTACCGCGGAACGCTTTTTCCGTCCTTTTACAAGGAGGGGAAAAGCGTTTTTTATTTTAAAAATAAGAAAGGATGATGTTGTGAAAAAGAAGCGAGTGATCGTCAAAATCGGCAGCAGTTCTCTCACCGATGAAAAAGGCGCGCTTTCTGAACAAAAGCTTTTCGATCATGTCGAAGCGCTCGCCTATTTAAAACAGCTAGGCCATGAAGTCATTTTAATCTCTTCAGGCGCAGTCGCCGCTGGCTTCGGCTCGCTTGGCTATGCATCAAGACCGAAAACAACAGCGGGAAAACAAGCAGCAGCAGCCGTCGGTCAAGGTTTATTAATGCAAGGCTACATTTCTGTTTTTCGGCAATTTGGCATTGTAACGGGACAAATTTTATTGACGAGAGAAGATTTTTACAGCCGCGAGCGATTTCATAACCTATTTTCCACCATATCTAAATTGCTTGAGCGCGGGGTATTGCCCATCATCAATGAAAATGATTCCGTCTCTATTGAAGAGTTGACCTTCGGCGACAACGATATGCTATCTGCTCTCGTCAGCGGTTTTTTACATGCCGATGCGTTGATCATTTTAACGGATATTAACGGGTTGTACGATCGCAATCCGAAAACGAATAAGGATGCCAAAAAATATTCTTTTCTCGCTGAAATCACGGACGATTTAATCGAGAAAGCGGGAGGAAGCAGTTCGTCTGTCGGAACCGGAGGGATGAAATCAAAACTTCTCGCAGCGCAAAAAGCACTTTCATTTGGAGTTAGCGTGTTTGTCGGAACCGGCGAAGGAAAAGAAAAACTTCGTGACATTTTAGAAGGAAAAGGAAATGGCACATATATCGGCGCTCCGTTTCAACCTCACATGCAAATGCGTAAACAATGGATCGCCTATCATGCGCACGTTGCCGGGAAAATTGAAATCGACGGAGGAGCAGAGAACGCCCTTTTGCATAAAGGGAAAAGTTTGCTGCCAGCCGGTGTAACGAACATTTTCGGCACATTTCAAGCGCTTGATGTCGTCGAAGTCGTCAATCAGAAGGGAACCGTCATCGGCCGAGGGCAAATTTACTACTCTTCCGCCGACTTAGAAAAAGTGAAAGGATGGGCAAGCGACCAAGCAAAATCATATTCCATCCATCAACGCCCGGAAGTCATCCATCGCGATAACTGGGTACCGTTAAGAAAGGAGAGTTTTGTAAAATGAGCGAGCTACAAACAAAAGCAAAGCGATTAAAAGAAGCAGCAAAAACATTAGCGATTCGATCGGCCAATGAAAAAAATGAGGCGCTAGCCATGGTGGCCGACGCCCTGATGGAGCAAAAAGAATGGATTCTTCAAGAAAACGAAAAAGACGTTGCTCTTGGAAAAGAACATGGACTTTCTCCTGCTCTCATCGATCGCTTGCAATTAACAGACAAACGCATGATGCAAATGGTCGACGGCGTTCGTCAACTGATCGAATTGCCTGATCCGATTGGCGAAACCGTAGAAGAATGGACTCGGCCAAACGGATTGCGAATCAAAAACATTCGCGTTCCTCTTGGCGTCATCGGCATGGTTTATGAAGCGCGCCCAAATGTCACCGTCGATGCGGCGAGCCTTTGTTTAAAAGCAGGAAATGCGGTGCTGTTGCGCGGAAGTTCATCGGCGCTCCATTCCAATAAAGCACTCGTTCACGTGATGAAACAAGCTTTGAAACATTCTTCAATTCCTACAGATGCAATCCAGCTTTTAGAAGATACAAGCCGCGAAACCGCCCAGCAAATGTTTCGGCTGAATGAATATTTAGATGTATTAATTCCGCGAGGCGGCGCGAGCCTCATCCAATCGGTCATTCAAAACGCAACGGTCCCTGTTTTAGAAACCGGCGTTGGCAATTGCCATATTTTTATTGATGAATCCGCCCAAAAACAAATGGCCATCGACATTGCCCTAAACGCCAAACTCCAACGCCCATCGGTTTGCAACGCCGTCGAAACGGTTTTAATTCACGAAAACTGGCCTTATGTATCGGAGTTATTCGAGGCATTGCACAACCAAGGCGTCGAACTTCGCGGCGACCATACGCTTGCCTCCTCATACTCGTTTGTGCATCAAGCCAATGAAACGGACTGGAGCACGGAGTATTTGGCGCCCATTTTAGCCGTGAAACTGGTCAAAGATGTAAAAGAGGCCATTCAGCATATTGATCAATATGGCACGAAACATTCCGAAGCGATTCTTTCTGAAGATGATAAAAATGTAAACTTATTTCTTCAATCGGTAGATGCCGCCGTTCTTTACCATAACGCATCCACCCGCTTTACAGACGGCGAACAATTTGGTTACGGGGCAGAAATCGGCATTAGCACCCAAAAATTGCATGCCCGCGGTCCAATGGGATTGCGGGCGCTCACCACAACGAAATCGATTGTATACGGCACAGGACAAATTCGCTTATAACGATTTTACAATGAAAAAATGCCAGCCTCCGAAGAATGAACGAGCATCTGTCAAGTAGACAGCGCCACTCATGCGGCATGGGTTCGAAAAACAATCGGACTCATGCCGCATTTGTTTTGGATGCGCATTTCGTTATAAAGTAGGTAATGTGATGTGACGGTAGCTCATAGTCACTTGATCGTCATGCTATTCCTTGTCCGTGTTCCTTAAATAGTAAATATAATCTGTCGATACTCCTTGATAACCCAATTGCCTAATCATCGCTGCAATATTGCCGCGATGATAAGTTCCATGGTTCACGATATGGTAAACAATTTCACGGATGCTGTTACGAAAACGCTCTCCTTTCGTGTTCGTATAAATGACTGGTTGTTCCAAATCATCTTTAAGATCGAGAAATTTCAACATCTCATTGTGTAAATCAGTAAATGCATCATTTATTTCTTGTATGGTCTTAAATGGTTTTGATTCGATGGAATTCACACTTTTTCCGCTTATCCTTAGAAACCATAATTCATCGACAGCATACATATGTGCAAAAGTGTGTGAAATGGAAGGAAAAACGCTATTTACTTCCTTATTCATAGTTTCTTTTGGTAACTTGCTTAAATGTTCGATCAGTTGTTTGTTTGCCCATGAGTGGTAATCAAAAAATTGTAATGTTAACTTTTTCATTTTTTCATCCTCTCCCGATTTTTACAATATACAACCATTTCGCTTCATTTTTCAGAATTCCTACTACCTATCCCGGTTATTTTCTACTATAAGATTGGATGAAGCAATCTTTTTCAAAAGGGGTCGAACTTCGTGATGCCAACACGTTTGTTCATCAAGCAAATAAAACGGACTAGATCTAGGAATTAAAAAAATCGGGGGGCTTCCCCACATATGAATCCCCCGCTAACTTCTTATAAATCCGCCTTCGGAGTTTATACATTAATATAGAAGTTATTATACTGTTGCCGTAAAACATGTTTTTGAATTTTTTATTGAACACCTTTGTTTCTTATCAGAACATGACTATGTATCGTTTACTACACATGATTTCTACCTGCTACTCGCACAATCCACCTTACCAATAACTGTCCAATCAAATAAATAATCGCAATGAAAACAACTGCACCATTTCTCCCGACAACTGTAAACCAATATGGATCATTTGGAATAAAAGAAGCAGCCAAAAATAAAGAAAAAATCATGGTAATCAAATTAATTAAAAAAACAAGAATGATTTTTACTTGTGTAGCCGCAACTCCTGCTAAAATGATTGCCAACAAAAACCCGATCATTAAAAAAGGGGCTTCTTTCCTTTGGGAATGCTGTCCATATTCGTAAAAATGAAAAAGAAAAGGAACGGGAACGAAAGATAAAAAAAACCATGCAACTTTCATCCAATTGATTTCCTTAACCATCTTTCATCACCTTCATCATTCTCGTGACACCCTGTCATGCTAGGGCATGGCGCTTCCAAACATATTTAGTGGTTCACCGCTATCCTCTTACAAATCCGCCTTCCGAATGAATCACTTGACCCGTAATCCATTCTGCTTCGTCGCTTGCTAGAAAACGAACGAGTCGAGCCGCATCATGAGGTGTGCCAATCCGGCCAAACGGAAACTTAGGAAGGAGGTGTTGTTTGATCTCTTCATTCATCCAGCCTGTATCCGTTGGCCCCGGATTGACCGCATTAACAGTAATTCCTTTTGGTGCCACCTCGACAGCGAACGTTTTCACAAATGCGTCAATCGCCCCTTTTGTCGCAGCATAGGCAACCTCTCCCGGCATCGGTCCCAATGATTGCCCCGATGTCATCATCATGATCCGACCGCCTCGTTGTTTTTGAAATGCTTTCGCAAATTCAACGCTAAGCATGATCGGCGCCCTGACGTTGATGAAATAATGATGATCCAACATCTCGCTTGTCAAGGATGAATAATCTGTTGGATAAGAGTAACAGGCATTGTTTACTAAAATATCCGGCTCTCCTAGCGTATCTATGACTGCTTGCAATAATGTCTTTGGCGCATCTTCTTTTGATAAATCCAGCTCGAGACAGTGGCACGCCACACCTAATTCCTCTATTTTTCTTTTAATCAACTGCGGCTCGTTTCGTTCCACTCCCCATGGCATCGATTCATCATATGCTCGCCAATAGGTGAAAAAAATGTCCGCACCCGCTTCCGCTAACGCCTCACAAATCGCAGCGCCAATTCCTTTCATCCTGCTGACGCCTGTTACCACTGCAATTTTCCCTTGTAATGATAGCTCAACCAACAAAAACTCACTCCTATTCTTTGATCCTCTTTACAGCCTGAACCGCAGCAATCAAACTATATATGATAAGATTAATTTTCCGACATAAACAAGCTTTTCTGCCACTTCCCCGAACGAAAACGCCATCAGACAAATGAATTTGTCTGCCATGCGTTTTACGTTCGGAATCAGCATGCTTCTAGCATGCTGGGGCCGCAAGAAAAATCTTGCCGCCTATGGCAGAAAAGCGACCTTCTATTCACGATGAAATATGTCGGAAACTCAACTTGAATCTATCCTGAAAACACCATTTAAGACAAAAAACGGAACCCGTCTAGCCTTCGGAATTAAATTCCAAAGGAAGGTATTTCAGTATATATATGGTTAATAAGTGCTATGCACTCGTTTTTTCCAGTTTCACTTCGTACCCTAACCCCTCTAATCGTTTCACCGTTTGACGCACGATGCTCGCTTCTCGCTGCCGATCCCAGTAGTCGGCTCCCAACTCTCTATACGGTTCCTTTCGAGTTAAGATGTAATAGATCATTTCTAAAATCGTTCTCCCGACCGCGACACTCGCTCGATTCGCTCCTCTTCGTTTGGCGATCCGATGATACTTGGCCGATAGGTACGTGTTCTTCGTTCGGGCGGCGGCACGGGCGCATTCCACGAGGCACGACCTTAGCTTCTTGTTCCCTTTCCTCGTTCGACCTGACAACCGTTTCCCTGCACTCTCATGATTCCCGGGAGCCATTCCGGTCCATGAGGCCAAGTGCGCGTCGGTAGGGAACCGGCTCATATCCGTCCCGATTTCCGCTACAATTTGTTCCGCGCTTTGCCGCCCCACTCCCGGGATCGTATCGATGAGCTCCAGCGCTTCATGAAAAGGGCTCGTTCGTTCCTCGATTTCTCGATCCAACCGGGCAATCGCTTCATCTAAATACTCCACATGACGCCATTGCTCGGCCAGCATCATGCGTTGATGCGGCCCTATCATTCCTTTCAACGCGCGCCGGAGCTCTTCCGTTTTTTGTTTCAACCGCCCTTTGGCGAGCTGGGCGAGGGCCGCCGGATCGTCCTTTCCTTCGATAAGGGCGCGAATGATGAGCCGGGCCGATATCCCGTTGATGTCGGATACGACCGAAGAAAGTTTGATATTGGCTCCTTCCAGCACTTTTTGGATGCGGTTGAGCTCCCGTGCTCGTTCCTCGATCAAACTGCGCCGATAACGGACCAGTTCCCGGAGCTCCCGCTGAGCCCGATGAGGGATGTAACTCCCTTTTAGCAATCCATGGCGAAGCAAGTCCGCGATCCATTCAGCATCTTTGACATCGGTCTTTCGCCCGGGAACCGCTTTGATGTGTTGGGCATTGACGACAAGCACTTCGATCGGCTCTGCTTCGAGGAGATTATACACTGGCTTCCAATATACGCCCGTCGACTCCATGGCAACGTGCGTCACCTTTTTTTCTTTCAGCCAATCCACCAACTCCTCGAGATCGTCGGTCAGCGTACCAAACGTGCGAATCTCTTTTCCTTCAGGGGTAAGGGCGCAAGCCGTAATCGATTGCTTATGCACGTCCAATCCGCAACAGCGTTCATACAAGACGCGCATCAGTCTCCCTCCCTGCTTCGTTCTCAAAAACAGCTGGTGCAGTAGCCTTTGTTCAAGCATTCTATCCTGCGTGCTTCCCTCAAGGGAGCGACATTCCGTAGTGCACCAGACTACTGGGGTCCGTCTATATATCGGACTTTTACGTACCATAGATACAACGACCTCATGACCCCAGCTGCAAGGAGACCATTCGACAGAAGGTTGTTTTCATCCTTCCGATGGTGACGAAATTTTTTTGTCATGGGAGTCTATATAACAATAATAACTGCAATACCAACCATTTCCCCTATAACACTTCGCCATTCCATCCTATAACGTCCTTTCTTTTAAAATACTATCCATACAATTTTACACCATTATAATACAAAATTAGGTTTTTATAGGTACCGTCTTGTGTAATATAATGGGGGTAGGGTTTCTCTGAAATGGATTTGGAATGAATAGGGAACTAGTTTCCTCCACACAGGAGACTGAATATTCAGTCTCCTGTGTGGAAAGGGAGAATCCCCCTATTTTGTTTATTTACAGTATTTAGTTAATGATAACGTTCTTCAAACATTCGTTGAAGGGCTTCCTGTGCTTCGGCAAATCCTCGCAACTTTCGCTCTGCCCATTTCTCATTAAAATCTTGAATGGTCAAATACACGATTTTTTCAGCGGCTTCTAAACTATTCAAACTGTTCATCGGCTTTAGACGTTTCCGAATCTCCTTGATCGTTCGTTTGATGGCATTGGTCGTGTAAATCACACTTCGAATACTGCTTGGATAATCCATAAATGTAAGGAGGACATCCAACTCATTGGCCCAAGATTGGACTTCTCTCGGATATTTGCTGGACCATTTCGATTCAAACTGTTGAAACATCTGTAACGCCATCTCCTTATTCGGCGCGCGATAAATCAGCTTGAGATTCCTCGGCCACTTCAAATTGGTCTTTTTTCCGAACACGATTGAGCGTGTTACGGACTTTGTGAACGACACAACGCTGTACATCGGCTTTCGGATAAACCGCCTTAAAGGCTTCCTCCAACCCCGGTAGTCCATCGAATACGCCCAGAAGCACTTCCTTGACGCCTCTTTGGTAGAGGTTTTGAAGAATTTCCTGCCATACATAGGCGCTTTCTTGTCCTCCCACAAAGAAATCAAAAATTTCGCGATATCCTTCTTCGTTCACCCCTAACACCACATAAATGACTTCTTTCTCCACGGTTTCGCGACGAAGTTTTACGTATAAACCATCCAAATATAAGACGGAATAACGCTTGTGCAGTGGACGAGTGTGCCATTTCTCGATGTCTTCCTTCACTACATCGGTAATACGGCTGATCGTTGCAGGAGAATAGGCATTGCCTAAAATTCGTTCAATAAACTTGCCAATTTCACGTGTACTCATGCCACTTTGATACATCCTGATGATGGCTTCCTCAAGCCAGCCGGTGTGGCGTCGGTAATTGGGTTTGAAATTCTCCGTTTCGGTCTCTAGGGACCAAAAGAACTTCAATCCGGCCATATTGTGTATCTAGATTTCGTTGATAGTAGCCGTTTCTCATATTCGACGTTCCGGCCTGTTCTATTTCGAGGAAATTCTTGATTTCTTCCCGCATGATCAGTTCTAATTTTTCCTTTACAAATTGACGAATGGCGTTTCCAGTTGATTGACCCAGTCTAAATTCGGTATACTTTTAGACATAGGTAGGGTTCTCCTTTCTCTGGAATGTTTGGGTTTAATCAGAGAATACCCTACCTTTTTTCTTTTGTTCTAGCAAAATGCTTTACACAAAATTTTATACATCATCTTTTTATATGTTTGGAAGTGTCTCAAGAATTCGATTTTACCTATTATCTTTCAAAATATAACATTAGCGATCATTTACTATTTCACAATTCCATGATGCCGTAACTTTTCAATCTCTTCATCTGTATAACCCAGATCCTGCAATATTTCTTGATTATGTTGTCCGAGTAAAGGCGCGGGTTTGGTAAGTTGACAAGGTGTTTCCGAGAATTTAGCAGGAAACCCTAACGTTTTCATCACTCCACCGACTGGATGCGTATATTCAAGTATCATATCGCGCGCTTGAATATGTGGATCCGCTAGTGTTTGATCATACGAATAAACAGGTCCAGACGGAATACCGTATTCGTCTAACAATTTAAGCCAGTAGCTCGAATCATGATTCACTAACACTTGTTCAATCTCTTCTGTTAACTCCTCGACATGTTTTGCACGTAAACTATTTGTCAGAAAACGTTTATCTTCCAACCATTCAGGCTTTTTCACAACGTGTAAACAGAATATTTCCCATAGCTTTTGATTCGCAGCTCCAATTAATATAAATCCATCTTTTGTACGGAATCCTTGGTAAGGAGCTGACACGCGATGCGCCGTTCCATTCCGCCGCGGGACTTCGCCGCTACCAAAATAAGCTGCTGCTTCCCAAACGGTCCAAGCAAGTCCCGAATCCACTAGAGAAACATCAATATATTGACCCTCGCCGCTTTTCAAACGATGTATGTATGCAGCTAAAATAGACTGAAGAGCTGTTTGAGCGGCCGCAATGTCATGAATGGCAATGCCTACTTTAACTGGCTTTCCGTTCCGTTCTCCGGTCATGTCCATTATTCCTGAGAAGCCTTGCGCGATAATGTCAAACCCACCTTTTTCACGATAAGGCCCTGTTTGCCCGTAACCAGAAATAGAACAATAAATGAGAGAAGGATTCAATGCGCTTAGCGTATCATAATCAATGCCTAGTTTTTTCGTGACACCTGGCCGAAAGTTCTCGACAAACACATCTGCCGATTTTACGAGTTCAAGTAAAATACGTCTACCTTCTTCACTTTTTAAATTAATGCACATCCCTCTCTTATTACGATTGACCATCATGTACATATAACTTTCTCCATTAATAAACGGACCCATTGCACGGGTATCATCACCTTTTGGGAATTTTTCTACTTTAATAACGTCTGCCCCCATATCTCCAAGCACCATTGTACAGTATGGTCCCGCTAATACCTGCGATACATCAATAACTTTCATGCCTTGCAAAGGTTGTTTCACTGTCGATCTCCACCTTTTATAAGTTCACGATTTGGACGTTACGAAGATCTTCTATACTTGATGTGTACAATAATGAGAGGGGTCCTTTTTCTTCCAAATGGCTAAACCCCCCACTAACCTCGTTTGAAGTTTTGGCTTCTAAACGACTTGTATGTTATAGCCGAACGAATGCAGCAAATGGCGCCCACTGAGAGTTTTTCTTCGCAGCTTCCTCTTATTATTCAAAAGAGATTGGAAAGGACCATGTAGAGCTGATACTAGAAATGCGTCATTGCTTGTTGTCATCGTCATTTTTTTGTCAATCATCTTTCCTCAAAAGTTGGGCTTTCTCTTCTCCATAAATGCTTGGATACCTTCTTTATAATCATCTGAACAATAAGAAGCTAAAATGATTTCTGAAATAGCTTCTGATTCTTCATTTTCCCCGTCAACCACCGATTGAATGACTTTTTTCATTCCAGAAATAGCAACAGACGACTTTTGGATGATTTGTTTAGCAAATTCGAAGCATTTCTCTTCGATTTCCTCACTCGAATAAACGTAGTCGATTAAACCAATCTCTTTCCCTTCATTTGCGGAAATGAGTTTCGCTGTGTAAAGCAATTCTTTTGTTTTGGATAGTCCAATCAAATTGTATAATCGTTTTGTACTGGTTAAATTGTAGACAATACCAATATTTGCAGCCGTAATCCCAAGTTTGCTATTTTCTGCAGCAAAGCGAAAATCACATGAACTTGCTAACTCAAGTCCTCCGCCAATAGCTAAACCTTGTATGAGCGCAATCGTCGGTTTTGAAAATCGATACAACTTTTCAATGGATTCAAGCGCAAAATCGTTGTATTTTTTCGCTTTTTCTGCAGAAAAACGAACTTCTAAAAACTCGCTAATGTCGGCGCCAGCGGAAAAAGCTGTTTCATCTACTCCGCGCACAACAAGCACTTTGACATTTTTATCTGTCTCCAATTCATCTAATAAAGCTCCTAATTCCTTAAACATGGCTAGCGTGAACGCGTTTTTTTTCTGGGGGCGATTGATGACAATTGTCGCGATCGCCCCGTTTTTTTCTATATACAGTTCGTTTGACATCCAAAAACCTCCAATCAATCTTTTTTCATGCGAGTGGCAAGACGATTACCGATTGATTGAATGACCTGCACAAGGATAATCAAGATGATGACTGTCGCGTACATGACACCTACTTCATACCGCAAATAACCATAACGATACGCTAAATCACCAAGACCTCCAGCGCCAACAAGTCCTGCCATTGCTGTAGCTCCAATAAGACTGACGGTAGCAATGGTCAATCCTAAAATGATCGAAGGGCGTGCTTCACGTAATAAGACATGCCAAATAATATGTCTTCTTTTTATCCCCATCGCTATATATGCCTCGATAATCCCGCTTTCCACTTCTAGTAATGCCGATTCCATTAAACGAGCGATATATGGAGCGGTGTAAATAACCAGCGGGACAATCACACCTTTTACACCTATTGTTGTGCCTACAATGAATTTCGTAAAAGGCAATATAAAGAATAATAAAATGATAAACGGTATAGAGCGAATGATATTGATGACCAAATTCAAAATCTGATAAATCCATTTATTATCAAACAGTTGACCTGGTCTAGTTAACACAAGCAAAATGCCTAATGGAATTCCAATGATGACGGCAAAAAACAGAGAGATACTGACCATTTGAACCGTTTCAATGAATGCTTGTCCGATAATAGGCAGCCACTTTTCCGTAAATTGTCCGCTTCCGCTCATTGACTACCCCTCCAATTCCTCTGTACCAACGCCTTGGCTACGTAAATACTGTATGGCTGCTTGAATATCTTCCGATTCACCAATTAGATGGACGACAATATTTCCAACAATCCCATTTTTCAGCTCGATAATATTTGCAGCTAAAATATTTGGTTTCACGTTAAATTTCTGGCTAACCTCCGCAAGCAACGGTTTTCCCGTACTTTCACCAACAAACGTAAGTCTGGAAACAACACCGTTTACATTTAACTGTGAGATTAAGCTAGGTGATAATTTTCGCTGAACAATTGTGCTTAAAAATTTCTTTGTCGTATGATGGGTAGGATTCGTAAATAGTTCAATTGTTGTCCCATGCTCCACAATACGTCCTCTTTCCATCACGTACACATAGTCACAAATCTTTTGAATGACATTCATTTCATGTGTTATGAGCAAAATCGTAATGCCAAGTTCTTGGTTGATTTTTAGCAATAGATCCAGAATCGAATCGGTCGTTTCTGGATCTAATGCACTTGTTGCCTCATCGCTTAACAGAATTTCTGGCTCTTGAGCTAAAGCCCTTGCTATGGCTACCCGCTGTTTTTGTCCTCCTGACAGTTGACTTGGATATGCATGGTGTTTATCTTCTAATCCAACAATTGATAAATATTTTTCTACTCGTTTTTTCACTTCTTCTTTACTAAAACCAAGCAATTTTAGCGGGATCGCAACATTGTCATAAACGGTCGCCGTTTTTAACAAATTAAATCCTTGAAAAATCATTCCGATTTTTTTACGCACTTCACGTAATTCATTGTTCGGAAGCGATGTAATTTCTTGACCGTTAATATAAACCTTCCCTTTTGTTGGTCTCTCTAGCAAATTAACACAGCGGATCAAGGTGCTTTTTCCCGCACCACTGTATCCAATCACACCATGAATTTCACCTTTTCTGACATGTAAAGTAACCTCTTCAACTGCTTTGATGACACCATTTTTAGATGGGAACGTTTTCGATATATTTTCTAGTACAATCATGGAGATCATCCCTTTCCGAGTAACAAAACCATCTTTTATATAGATTCAAGATGAGTTTCCGACATATCTCATCGTGAATAGAAGACTGCCTTTCTGCCATAGGCGGCAAGATTTTTCTTGCCGCCCCGGCATGCTTCTAGCATGCCGATTCCGAACGTAAAACGCATGACAGGCAAGTTCATTTGTCTGATGGCGTTTTCGTTCGGAGAAGTAGCAGAAAAAGCTCGTTTATGTTCGGAAAATTAAGCTCTTATCATATAGTTAGTTCATCACCATGCAGGAATGACTGAACCTTGGAATTTTTCTTCGATAAAATTCTTTACTTCTTCGGACTGATATGCCTTGATTAATTTCTTCACAGCTTCATCATCTTTGTTTTCAGGACGTACGACAATGTAATTAACATAATCTGAATCTGGTGATTCTAATAAAATAGAGTCATCTCTTGGGCTAAGGCCTGCTCCTAAAGCAAAGTTCGTATTAATGGCTGCCAAATCTACCTCACTTAAATGTTTTGGAATTTGGGCTGCTTCTAATTCTATAAATTTTAGGTTTTTTGGATTTTCAACTATATCGTGAATCGATGCAGTGTATTTTTTATCCTCTTTCAACTTAATAATCCCTTCTTTTTCCAAAATATGTAATGCACGCGCGCCATTGGTTGGATCATTCGGCAATCCAAATTTCGCACCATCTTCCAATTCATCAATACTTTTATATTTTTCCGAATACACTCCCATTGGATTTAGCACTGTTTTTGCCACAGGAACGAGGTCAGTCTTATGATCTTCGTTAAATTGCTCTAAAAACGGTTTGTGCTGATAGCTATTAGCATCCAAATCTCCCTCTGCTAAAGCTGTATTAGGAGTAACATAATCTGAAAATACCTTCAGTTCTATTTCTAACCCATCTTTCTCAGCAACTTTCTTCACAACTTCCATGATTTCTTCATGCGGCCCTGCTGTTACACCTACAACCAGTTTTTTGTCGTTCAGCGGTTTACCTGATGCTTTATCATTTCCTCCACATCCTGCAATGCCCCCTACCAATAAAAATAATGATAGAAGAAGTCCTAATTTTTTCATGTTGATTTCCCCCTTTTTTTAGTTTTTTTAGAAAAATTATAAGAGAGACATTCATTGTATAATTAAATACAATGCTTCTCTCTTACAAATTCATAGTTAATTTATTGGAATTATCAAAAATAATTGATTATAAATATAAATAATCTTATAAAATTAGTCAATTGTTTTTCTTAAAATTTTTTAAATTTTCATTCTTAATAATATTAATTTAATAAAAAACAACATAAAACGACCATGCACTTCCAATAACAGGAAGTGCATGGTCGTTAGTTATATGTTATGAAGTCGGTGCAATATTTTGTCGAGGCTCTTTCTTTAAAAATTTACGAATATACGGAATGACCCAATAATCTAATCCGTATTTTCCAGCGTTTGCGCCGGCAACAAGAATGAAAAATGTGAGCAATATCATTTGCGGGTTGGTGCTTGTTGTTCCCGAGAACATAAACGCAAAGTTCATCACAGCTCCCATCAGTGCAGAAAACGTTGTGAATATACCGAGAAGCAACGCAATCCCTACTAACACCTCACCCCACGGTACTAAGAAGTTAAACAGCCCGACATTCGGCAATGCGAAATTTTCAATAAATGCTGCCCACCAGCTTTGCACCGCTGGATGTTCCCCAGAAGCTTTAGCAAGCGCCCCTTTTAAAAAGCCTGTTGCATCAAATTCACCTGTCACTTTATGCCATCCTGCTGTCAACCAAGCATATCCAAGATATAGACGAAACAACGTTAGCATTGCGGCCGCACTAACATGTTCTCTCAACCATTTAACTACCATCCTTTATCCCCCTCACTTGTTAATATTTCCTCTTATACTTATATCGTATCACTTTTCCTTGTAAATGAAATGAATTTGATCAATATTTCACAATTTATTAATAAAGTTATTACAAATTTCGTAAAGTTTTCAAAAACTATTTCATCAGTAAAGTAAGTCTCCCTTATCTATTGACAGCATAAAAAATCAAAAAGCCAGCAATGTCGCTGGCTTTTATCCATTATTTCGCGCAAATCCGCTTAACTCCAACATTTGCAAAGCATGTCGGATTTTATTTTCATCGACATTCCATCTCGCCTCTTCTAGACGCAAAGCAATCGGAATATCGCAGTAAATTTTCGCAAGCTTTCGCGAAAGATCCAACATGTCCAGATGCTCGCTTATTTTTTGTTGTTGCGCCTTCGTTAGCCTATGCATGTTTTCAACAATTCCTTCAATCGAGCCATACTGCTGTATAAGCTTTAAAGCCGTTTTTTCACCGATGCCGCGAACCCCCGGATAATTATCGCTGGCGTCTCCCATTAACGCTTTCACATCGGCGAGTTGATGCGGCAAAATTCCTTTCTCTTGCTGAAAACGTTCAAACGTATACACATCGTAGTTGCCAATTCCTTTTCCAAGCAAATATACCGTGACCCTTTCCGAAAGAAGCTGGAAAAGATCGCGATCCCCCGTCAAAATCGAGATAGGCAGCTCGCTTTCATATTGCTTTGTCAATGTTCCGATGCAATCATCCGCTTCCGCTCCCATAACACCAATATTCGGAATTTCAAGCGCGGCAACCACCTCTTTCACTAAATCAAACTGCGGCACAAGTTCAAGCGGCGGCTCCCCGCGATTGGCTTTATAGGCAGGAAACATTTCCGTCCGAAACGTCGTGCTTCCCATATCCCAACAACACACCACATGCGTTGGCTGAATCGTGCGGACAGCCGCTAATAAATGTTTAACGAACCCGTGGATCGCATTCGTCGGAATGCCTTGGCTATTGAACATAAAATGACCGCTTGGCGCCGTCGCATAAAACGAACGAAACAACAGCGCCATTCCATCGACCAATAACAAGTGAGAATGGTTTGTCTTCATTTAAAAATTCCCTTTCCTGCAATGCTTTTTAACTGTCTAGATGGATTATAATGCGATATAAACGAAAAGACCACCCCTTTTAGGGATGGTTCATTTTCGAAGGAACGGAAATTTTCTGGGCTTTCGTCAATTTCTCGTCGACCGTTAACAGCTCTTTTTTCTCCCAACTGACGAAATAATCTTCCCACATGACATGGCAAGAATCATTGGTAACATCTAATACCATGCCTCTTGCTCCGTCAAGGGCAAAAATGACGCAATCTCCCACTCGAAACATGGCTGATCACCCAAGTCGAAAGACGATGCCATGACCGCCCCGAGGATATTCCCACTTAATGTTTTCGTACGGACAGCCGATTCGACAACTCCCGCATTCGTGACATCCCTCGTAGCCGACATGCATCCGAATTTCTTCCCATTTATATACAGACGCCGGACAGAAAATGGTACAAATTTTATCGGGACATTTCGTTAAACAAATATTCGGGTCGAGAACGTGAAGATGTGATTTCGTATCGGCATTGAAGCGAACTAAATATTGTTTTTCTTCAATCGTTTGATTTTTCATCATTTCATCACCCTCCACGCCTTAATCACATCACGTGCCAGCTTCAACTTTTCACCCGTTGAACCGAAGTCGCGCCAAATTTTTTTCTGTTTTTCCCATTTGGACGCTCCGTCAACAGTAAACATTTGGCTTGCCGCGCGGTTCATCATCGGAATATACCGTTCGAAATATTGCGGAAACGCATCAAAATGGTGGGTCGCATCTTTGTATTTTTTCAAATCTTGACCGATGAAGCTTTCCATCAGTTTCATCCGATAGTGATCGAGCATGCTTTCTGAAAAATCATTGTACTCCTTTGCCATGATGATCGTTTCAGCTGCTAATCGCCCAGACGTCATCGCCATATTCGATCCTTCGCGATGAATCGCATTCACAAGCTGAGCCGCGTCTCCGACAACAAGCACACCATGCCCCGCTACTTTCGGAATCGAATGATAACCGCCTTCTGGAATGAGATGGGCTAAATATTCGATCGGTTCGCTGCCTTGAATGTAAGGGCGAATCATCGGATGGTTTTTCACATATTCAAGCAGTTCGTACGGCTTGATTTTATGCTTAATCAATCCAGAAAGTAACGTGCCCACACCGATGCTTAACGTATCTTTATTCGTATACAAAAACCCCGTCCCCAATATTCCTTTTGTCGCATCGCCGAACAGTTCAATCGTACATCCTTGCCCTGGTTCTAAATTAAAGCGATCCTCAATAATGCCTTTGTCGAGCTTTAAAATTTCCATCGTCGCTAACGCTACTTCATCCGGGCGCCACTCGCGATGAAACCCAAGCTGTTTCGCCAGTAACGAATTGACGCCGTCTGCAAGGACGACAACGTCGGCATATACGTCTCCGTCAGGACGGTCTGTCCGAACACCGACGACACGACCGTTTTCCACGATACATTCGAGAGCGACCGTTTCACAAACGAGCAACGCCCCTTGTTCGACCGCTTTTTCCGCAAACCATTGGTCAAATTTTGCGCGCAATACGGTAAAGTTGTTGTACGGCTCCCGTCCCCATTCTAACCCTTTATAGCTAAACGTCACGGCTGATTCTTTATCCATCATCATAAATCGTTGTTCGACAATCGGCCGTTCCAACGGTGCTTCTTTATAGAACTCAGGAATGATGTCCTCCATCATTTTCCGATACAACACGCCGCCCATCACGTTTTTAGACCCCGGATACTCGCCGCGCTCTAACAGTAAGACGTTCACCCCTGCTTTCGCCAACTCATACGCACAAGCTGTTCCAGCCGGACCTGCCCCGACGACAATGCAATCAAATTTTTCAGGCATGGTGTATTTCCTCCTTCAACTTTGACGCTGTTTTTATGTTCGGAAGCTCTTCTTTGATCCGCTCAATCAGCAGCGGCACAATTTCAAGCGCATCACCGACAATGCCGTAATGACACGATTGAAAAATCGGGGCATTCGGGTCTTTATTAATGGCGATAATGAGTTCTGAGTTTTGCATGCCGACGACATGTTGAATTGCTCCGGAAATGCCGATCGCAAAATAAATTTTCGGCGTCACCGTCACCCCGGTTTGTCCGACTTGATGATGGTGATCAATCCATCCCGCTTCAACGACATCGCGGCTCGCTCCAACCGCGCCGCCAAGGGCGTCCGCGAGCTGATGAATGAGCTGAAACCCTTCTTTGCTTCCCATCCCTTTTCCGCCGGCCACGACGATGTCCGCTTCATCAATGCGCACTTTTTTCGTTGTTTCTCTTACAACCTCTAACACTTTTGTTCGCATTTCTTCCTCGCGAAGCGATATGTGCTCCTCAACGATTTTCCCTGTTCGATTCGGTTGTGGTGATAGCGCTTTCATCACTTTCGGACGAACCGTGGCCATTTGCGGGCGGTATTTTTTACATAAAATCGTCGCCATAATGTTTCCGCCAAAAGCCGGGCGGCTCGCTAATAACAAGCCTGTATCTTCTTCAATATCGAGCATTGTCGTATCAGCCGTCAAACCGGTTGGTAAATCGGTGGCGATGGCGCTCGCTAAATCTTTTCCTGTCGGCGTCGCGCCGTATAAAAGAACCTCCGGTTTATGCTTTTGACAGCAATCATGCAAGGCCCTCATGTAAGGCTCTGTTCGGTAATGTTCAAAAATCGGGTCGTCATATACATAAACTACATCCGCTCCATATACAAACGCCGTGGATGCCAATGGTTTCACATTGCTTCCAATCAACACTCCCGCTAACTCGGTTCCTCTTTTGTCAGCGAGCTTTCTTCCTGCTCCTAACAGTTCGAGCGAAACAGGGGCTATTTTCCCATCTTTTACTTCCAAGTACACCCATATTCCCCGATAGTCGTCGAAATTCATCGCGCTCCCCTCCTATTGAAACAGCTCTTTTTTCTCAAAAATGATGGAAAGTAGCTTATTGACTTGTTCTTGTGCGGTTCCTTCAAGCAGTTGGCCGCCTTCTGGCTTTGGCGGTGCCCATACTTTTGATACAATGGTTGGAGATCCTTTCAGTCCTAGCTGTTTGCGGTCAACATTTTCTAAATCGTCTGCGGTCCAAATCGTTGGTTGATAACGTGCGGCTTTAATCATGTTCGGCAAAGGGGCAAATGAAATGTCGTTAATTTCTTTTTCAACGGTAAACAAACACGGCAACGTCGATTTGACGACTTCATAACCGTCTTCTAACTTTCGTTGAACGATCGCATAACCTTTTTCTTTATTTATTTCAACAACTTTTTTCACGCCTGTAAGGGGAGGAATGTTTAAACGGCGAGCGATCCCAGGCCCGACTTGACCCGTATCTCCATCGATCGTCATTTTTCCGCAAATCACCAGATCGATCGGTTGATGTTTCGCGATTTTTTCGAGCGCTTTCGTCAGCGCATAGCTTGTTGCTAACGTGTCCGCTCCGGCAAACGCACGGTCGGAAATCATATATCCTTCATCAGCGCCAAGTTCAATACATTTTTTAATCGCTTTCACCGCCGGAGGAGGTCCCATTGTCAACACCGAAACCGTTCCTCCGTACTTCTTTTTCAGCCGAACGGCCTCTTCTACCGCATGTGCATCATACGGATTTAAAATCGCTGGGGCGCTCGCCCGGTCCATCGTGTTCGTTTTCGGGTTCATTTTAATAATTTTTGTATCAGGAACTTGCTTAATACAGGCTACAATATGTAGCATAAACTCACCTCCAATGTCTTGTTATTTTTGATTTTTTGCTCGTTTGTTCATATGGATATGTTCTGCTATATCCCCTCCACTCTATTGTTATTTTTTGATATGTATGAATATTCTAGCATATACAGCAAATTCCTTGGGATAATTGTAAGAAAATTTAATATTTTGTTCACAAATAAAAAAATTGACCGCTTGGGGCTGTTGTGCAAAACGAACAAAACAACAGCACCATGCTGTCAATTAGCAATAAATCGTTTAACATGTTCACCGAGAAGTCTCCCACCTCTAAACAACGTGTAGGTGGGAGAGGTTCATTCTTCTAAACTTCATGTTTTATGATTCAACCAATCATCCGCTGAAATCGTTTCAATAGTAAATCAATCACAAAAACATGAACAAGCACGCCAATGACAAATTGCAGCCAAAACCATTCATCAGTGCTGCTGATGAACAGTTTCACAGCCCAATATGGCGGCAACAACATGCCAAGCATCGACCATTTCGAATCGACAAAATGAATGATGAGCGGAGTGGTGAGGAGAAATGTCGTTACTTTCGCTAACGCCAATCCTTCTACCTTATTTTTTGCAAAGCTGGCGATAAATAGGGCGACAACGGGAGCTTCAAACATCATCAACCATAGGACAAGGCATCGTTTCCAATCGATCGGCACTAAATGAACAATGAACATAACGATCAGCGATACAACAAAGCCGATCAGCATCGGAAAGAATAAGCGGTACAATAAAAACCCTTTTTTCGTTAGCGGCGCAATCGCATAATACGTTAACATCTCGCTGTCGCGCTCTTCAAGCAGCATCAATCCGCTCATCATTCCAATCAAGACAGATTTGTTGTTCATGAATGAGCGCAAAATAATAAGCGCGAATGACACTCATAATGACATCATGATTCGCTTCTTTTAAAACCCCCTTTTTCTCCCACTCATCCAACAGCGGAAAAAGAGCATGGGCATCTCTCTCCATGTGAGCTTCCATTCGTTCCTTCGGCAGTTTTCGCAGCAGCATGTCAAGTTCTCCTTCAAAATACACGCGGTGAATGATCGGATTGTTTCGCACTAGCTCGAGCCCTCTTAACAACAATTGCGCGAAATCGCCGCTTCCAATCTTCTCTTTTTCCTTCATTTCCTGCAAGAGCATTTCTTTGATCGTTTGTTCCTCGCGTTCAATAATTTCAAAATAATATTCATAAATAAAAGCAACAAAAAAGGGATTCCTTCATCAGAAATCCCTCTTTTTTACATAAAATTGCACTCTTCTTTTAGTTTTTATTTCCAAATATTGAAATTTTGACCAGGTATTTCATCCATTATAATTCTTCTGCTTCTTGAACTTCTGCCGTCCACTGTCCACTCTTTTTCATTCTATTGATTCTTATAAGAAAAACAATACCGATCACCCACCAACCGAGAAAAATAGCCCATTCGTAAGGCCAGACAAGCTGTGAAGGCATTCCCGGCATATAAAGAAGAATAAAACCGATTGTAAAAGCAAGAGCGATCCAGCCGACAATTGGAAGTCGTCCCGCTTGAAACGGCCGAGGCATATCAGGTTCTTTTTTCCGTAAGACAATAAAGGCCCAAGCAACCATAAAATATGCAATTGTTATTGTTAACCCACCTGCATCGACAAGCCAGACAAGCATTGGTCTTCCAAGAAACGGGGCAAATGTTGATAAAATTCCAATAAACCAGATTGAATTAGATGGTGTTTTATATTTCGGGTGAATGTAAGCAAACCAACGAGGGAGAACGTTTTCTTTTGCCATCGCATAAAGGATGCGGCTACCACCGATGATAAAGGCATTCCAACTAGTTAAAATCCCAGCAAGCCCCCCGATGATGAGCACCTTCGCAAAGAAAGGATTTCCAAAAGCAGCAGCCATTGCATCGGCAGTTGGCAGTGAAGAATTCGCTATTTCATTTAAAGGAAGCACATAGGAGACACCAAAAATGACAGCCACATAAAACAAAACGGCAAGCACAACGGATAAAATAAGGATTCTTCCAATCGATTTAAACGGAATATTCATCTCATCAGCCGCCTGAGGAACGACATCAAAACCGACAAACATAAACGGAGTCATCAGCATCACAGAAAATAATCCAGCCCAACCATCTTTAAAAAATGGCTTTAGAAGCATGGTTTCTCCGTTTACTAACGAGCCTCCTAAAAGCAACATTCCGACAAGAAAAATAGCGATCGTTAACAACGTCTGAAAGAAAGCAGCTTCTTTAATCCCCCTATGGTTAATGGCTGTAATGAACAATGATCCAACGACTCCGATCAAAACCCAAGATGCATACACATCCCATCCAGCAACTGTCCAAAGATAACCGAATTTAAAGTTTGGAAATAAATATTCAATAACCGTTGGTAACGCTACAGCCTCAAAAGCAACCACGGAAATGTATCCTAGAGCAATAGCCCATGCCGCAATGAATGCAGCTTTCGGGCCAAGCGCTCTAAGAACAAAATAAAGACCACCACCGGCTTTCGGAATTGCAGAAGACAGCTCAGCATATGTTAATCCTACGAATGTGACAAGCACTCCGCCAATGAGAAAAGCAATAATCGCTCCGATCGAACCTGCACTTATAATCCATTCTCCTGATAAAACGACCCAGCCCCATCCAATCATAGCACCAAAAGCAAGAAACAACACATCAATTCTTGTCAATACTCGGTTAAACTGTTGGTCTGTTTTTTTCTCCATCTATTCCTCTCCCTTCATTTAATTTTTTATATGTGTTTTCCGAACTTCCCTTAGAAATCTTTATCCTTTGAACGGCTGGGGACGAATGGCAACCGTTTTATACGTTGTAAAAAACTCTACTGCAGCCTGTCCCTGCTCCCGTGTCCCTGAACTGGATTGTTTCATGCCGCCAAATGGGGCTTGCGGTTCAGCACCGCCCGTTTCTCCATTCACTTGAACCATGCCAGCTTCAATTCGATCGACGAAATAAAGAGCTTTGGACAGGTCGTTTGTAAACAGGGATGCGCTCAGTCCATAAATTGTATCGTTTGCCATGGAAATCGCTTCATCCAAGGAAGCGGTTTCAATAATAGACAAAACGGGTCCAAAAATTTCTTCTCTTGCGATGATGGCCGTGTTTGACACATGATCAAACACCGTTGGTTCAATATACCAACCATTTAGGTGCGGGCATGCTTTCCCTCCTGTGATCAGTCGGCCTTCCTGTTTCCCGATTTCGATATAACGAAGAATGGTCTCATATTGATTTTTGGAAACAACTGGTCCCATCGTGACATTCGGATCCATCCCATCTCCAACGCGAATGCGCTGAACTTCTTGAATGACCTTTTCTCTGAATGCTGATATCACTTCTTTTTCCACGAAAACGCGGCTTGTAGCTGTGCAGCGTTGACCGGTCTGCTTCATAGCCCCTTCCACGACAAGACGTGCAGCGAAATCCAGATCCGCATCTTTTAAAACAATAGCGGGATTTTTTCCGCCTAGTTCAAGCTGATATTTCGCCCCGCGCGCTGCAGCCTTTTTCGCAATTTCGCATCCAATCGCATTCGACCCCGTAAACGTGATAGCATCTACTTTCTCGTGCTGCACAAGGGCATCGCCAATTCGGCTTCCTCGACCGATGACGAGATTAACGGTTCCAGGCGGAAATTGGGCTTCTTCGAAAATTTCGACTATGCGAGCGCCCGTTGCACTTGCTTCAAGCGCCGGTTTAAAAACGACCGTATTCCCGTATGCAAGAGCTGGAGCCATTTTCCAAACTGGAATGGCCAATGGAAAATTCCAAGGAGCAATGACAGCTACTACGCCGACAGGCACCCGTTTGCTAAAAAATAGATTAGATGGATCGGAAGAAGGGAGCACTTCTCCCAATTTCCGAAATCCTTCTCCCGCATAATAACGGAGAATCGAAGCACTCCTCTGCACTTCCGCTTTCGTTTCTGCTAAACGTTTGCCCATTTCTTTCGTCGCAATCTCTGCCAGTTCATCCGCATATTTCTCAAACAGATCAGCCGCTCTTTGAAGACATGCGGCTCTCTCTGGTCCAGACGTGAGCGCCCATTTTTGTTTGGCGGCTGCTGCAGCTTCAACAGCGAGATTCACTTCTTTCTCCGAAGAGTTTTGAACAACGGCAACCAGTTCATCGTAATTGGCCGGGTTAAAAAGTTGGATCGGTTCATCCGCTGCTGAAAGCCACCGTCCACCGATAAAATTCTTTGCCTCTCTCACGATCGTTTGCTTCATCGTGACACTCCCCTTTTTTGTACTTCCTCGAAAAGTTCCTCAAGAATCGAAAATCCTCGATCAAGCTGTTCATCTGTCATGACAAGCGGCGGTAAGAAACGAAGAACGTTGCTGTAAATGCCGGCGCTGAGGAAAATCGCGCCTCGCTTCCAAGCATTTGCCACGATGTATGCCGTTTCTTCCTTGGCAGGTATTTTTTCGTTGCGATCTTGAACGAGTTCGACCGCACACATCGGCCCAAGACCGCGAACATCGCCAATGATTTCATATTTTTCCTGCATCGCTTTCAAACGAGCTTTCATCTTCTCGCCAAGTTCTTGACTTTTTTCCACTAGATTTTCTTCTTTAATCACCTCAAGAACCGCAAGAGCTGCCGCGCAACCGAGAGGGCTTCCGGAAAAAGTGCCGCCAAGCTGCCCGACTTCAGGTGCATCCATCATCTCAGCTCTTCCAATGACTGCACTGATCGGAACTCCTGCTCCCATTGACTTCGACATCGTCACCAGATCGGCTGCTACTCCGAAATGCTCCATCGCAAACATCTTTCCTGTACGGGCAAAACCAGTCTGAATTTCATCTGCAATCATGACAATCCCATACTCATCACAAATATCGCGAATTGCCTTCATAAAACGACGTGATGGAACGATAAATCCCCCTTCTCCTTGCACAGGTTCAACAATGATCGCAGCAACATCTTCAGGAGCTACTTCAGCGATAAAGAAATGACGAAGCCTCTTAATCAATTGGTCATCGACCTCATCGGCAGTCATGCCATCTGAACGGTAATAATAAGGAAAAGGAAGTTTATAAACTTCAGGCGCAAACGGTCCGAATCCTTTTTTGTACGGCATCACTTTGCTCGTCAGTGACATCGTAAGCAGCGTACGTCCGTGATAGCCGCCGGTAAAGGAAAGAACTGCTTGGCGTCCCGTATATTTGCGTGCGATTTTAACAGCGTTTTCCACAGCTTCTGCGCCGCTGTTTAAAAAGATTGCTTTTTTTGGAAAATCCCCTGGCACAAGGGAGTTCAGTTTCTCAGCGAGTTCGACATATGATTCATATGCGGTCACATGAAAGCATGGATGAATAAATGACTCTGCTTGCCGCTTTACGGCCTCCACCACTTTTGGGTGACAATGACCAACGTTCTGAACGCCGATCCCACCGGCAAAATCAATGTACTCCTTTCCATCAACATCGGTAATGATGGCTCCTTTTGCTTCCTTAATAAAAATCCCTGTCACGTGATACGGAGCTCTCGAAACCGCCTTCAATCTTCTTTCCATCCATTTTTCAGATTGTGATGCAGAATACGTATGTGACATTGACATAAAAACTCCCTCCTTAAAAATGATTAAAATAGAAAAAGGCCAGCTTAATCATCGAAAATAATGATTAAACTGGCCGGTATCTATTGTGCCTCTCGCCTGCAGGGCGAGTAGAATAGATTCCACAGTTTTTCTATATATGCTATTTTCAGTTGCTTCTATTGTAAACGAGATATACGGTTATTGTCAAATTATTTTTAATATTTTAATTTTACAAAAAATATTTACAATAGAACAACCTTCCCTTATAATAAAAAGCAAAAGTAACCGTCTCTTCAGTCGGTTTTAACAGCCGACGGTGTGCGAGCGGTCGATTGAAACAAAAACTTCATAATTGTTTTTTCTTAAAGAACTGTTTCGATCCGACAGCCGTTTCTTTGCCGAAGCGCTCTCTCGGATCGTTAAGCCGGTTCCTTTCCTAATCGTTAAGCTGTCAAGGAAGGAATCGGCTTTTTTATTTGCTTGCTGAAACAGGAGGTGAATGCATGACAGGAGCGCTGGACGGAATTCGCATTCTCGACATGACTCGAGTTCTCGCCGGTCCTTACTCGACGATGATTCTTGGCGATCTTGGAGCAGACGTTATTAAAGTCGAAGCGCCTGGCGGATCGGATGACACCCGTTTTTGGGGACCGCCATTTCAAAACGGTGTCAGCGCCTATTACATCTCAGCCAATCGAAACAAACGAAGCATCACTGTCAACCTAAAGACAGAAGAAGGAAAGGAAGTGATCCGCCGTCTTGCCAAAACAGTAGACGTTGTCATTCACAATTTCAAAACGGGGACGATGGAAAAGTTTGGTCTTGATTATAACGCTCTTTCTTCACTCAATCCGCAACTCATCTACTGCTCCATTACCGGATTTGGTGAAACGGGCCCTTATCGTCATCTACCGGGCTATGACTACATCATTCAAGCGATGAGCGGATGGATGAGCATTACAGGCACAGAATCTTCCGGACCGCTGAAAGTGGGGGTCGCCATCACGGATGTATTTACCGGCCTATACGCTGCCATTGCTGTACAGGCTGCCTTACTCGCCAGGGAGAAAACAGGCCGCGGACAAAAAATTGACCTTTCCTTGTTCGACTCAGCGATCAGCACACTCGTAAACGTAGCTTCAAACTACTTAATGTCAGGAGAGGTTCCAAAGCGTCTCGGAAACGACCATCCAAACATCGTCCCGTACTCTACGTATGAAGCAAGCGACGGCTTGCTTGTCATAGCTGTAGGCAATGATCGACAGTTTCAGTCGCTTTGCGAGCTTCTTTCCGATCCAACGATTGGAAAAGATCCGCGCTTTCAAACGAATCCTGGCCGTGTTGCCTACCGTGATGAACTGAACCAGCGCCTAAATGAAGAAATCAAAAAGAGGACAAAGGCGGAATGGCAACAGCTTCTTGCAGAGAAGGGCGTCCCATGCGGACCAGTCAACACGCTTGATCAGCTTTTTCAAGATCCTCAAACGCTTGCAAGAGAAATGGTTGTAACAATGGAGCACCCAAAAGTCGGAACATTGAAACTTGTTGGGAGTCCGCTGAAAATGTCAGATACGAAAGTTTCTTATCGGATCCCGCCTCCTCTTGCCGGGGAACACAACGATGAAATTCTAAAAGAAATTGGCTTGATTTCAACATTTACTAATGAAATGGAGGAATAACGAATGATGAATTTCGATTTTACGCCAGAACAAGAAATACTCCGAAGCACCGTCCGAAAATTTGTGGACAAAGAAATTATGCCTTACATTAAAGAATGGGATGAGCGTGGTTATTTTGACCCGAATATTATGAAACGGCTAGCTGAATTAAATCTCATGGGAGTTTGCATTCCTGAAGAGTACGGCGGTGCCGGCATGGATTATAACTCCCTTGCGATCGTCTGCGAAGAACTCGAAAGAGGAGATACTGCCTTTCGCACGGCCGTTTCCGTCCATATCGGATTGAACAGCCTAACTCTGTTGCAATGGGGAACGGAGGAACAAAAACAAAAATATCTTGTTCCGCAAGCGAAAGGAGAAAAAATTGGCGCATTCGGTTTGACTGAACCCGGCGCCGGATCTGACGTTGCCGCCATTTCCACAACTGCGGTTCGCGATGGAGATTACTATATTTTGAACGGACAGAAAACGTGGATTTCTCTCTGTGATATCGCTGACCATTTTATCGTTTTTGCCTATACAGACAAATCCAAAAAGCACCACGGCATTTCTGCCTTCATCGTTGAACGGACGATGCCGGGATTCTCTTCGAAAGCAATTAAAGGAAAGCTTGGCATTCGCGCTGGAAACACTGGGGAATTGTTCTTTGACAACGTCCGTGTACCAAAGGAAAACCTTCTTGGGCACGAAGGTGAAGGATTTAAAATTGCCATGTCCGCTCTTGATAATGGCCGCTTTACCGTAGCGGCAGGAGCCGTTGGCTTAATTATGGCCTGCCTAGAAGCAAGCGTAAAATACTGCCATGAACGGAAGACATTTGGCAAAGAAATCGGCCGCCACCAACTCGTCCAGCAAATGATTGCCAATATGGAAGCTGGGCTTCAGATAAGCCGACTTCTGGTCTACAAAGCAGGCTATCTGAAAAATCAAGGGAAACGAAACACCCGGGAAACATCGCTGGCTAAGTGGATTGCATGCGATTTCGCCAACAAAGCAGCTGATGACGCAGTACAAATTCACGGGGCATACGGTTACTCAAACGAATATCCGGTTGAACGCTATCTCCGCAACTCAAAAGCACCGGTCATCTACGAAGGAACTCGAGAAATTCATACGATTATGCAAGCAGAGTATGTCCTTGGCTACCGTAAAGATAAACCGCTGCGAAAAATGCTTCCAGCGTGGAACCCTGAATCAGTCAAGCTTTAAATTTCCAACATAATCCAATCCTCGAACAGAAACGCAATCGGATCAATCCATTTGTCCGTTCCAAGCGTTTCATGTTCGGGGAATATTTTCATTACAAAAAAAAAACGGAAAAATCCGTTTCGCCGAATTACTTCTCCATATGCGCTTTTTCTTCAATTTGACGATACTGTTTATATAAATCTTTCAGCGCAGCTGCTAGAGCTTGATTCGCCTTCCCAAGATATCCGTTATTCAACTGGGCAAGCGGCTCCTCAATGCCATCTTTTAAAGAGTGCCCCTTCAAAAGACGTGCAACATAATCTCGTCCATGTTCTGTGGCGAGCGTACAAGAAGCATCAATAATGACCCCATATTTTTTATCAATCTCAGCTGTAATGGTAAGCGTATCAAACACACTTTTTGCTGCCATTCCTCCAGGCAATCTGGCATGTCCAGCAATAAACTGTGTGTTCATTCACCTTCATCCCCCTTATGCAGTGAATATACCAAAAATTTTTAATTATCTAACATAAAATTATACGAAAAAGAATCGTACACGTTATTTATTCTAAAAGTATTATAAAGCATTTTTTATAAGAATTTTTCAAAATCATCCGACAAATTTCGATATGGATCAAATGAATTTACGATGCGAATAAAATCAGCGAACATAAAATAGCCCATGCATTGAAACCTCTTCGCATTTTCATGGATGAAAGCTGTGCCTAAAATATGCTTAACGAATACGTTTTTGATAACAGCTCTAATAGTTTTATGCCGGTAATGCTGTTTCCCTTCTCATCTAATGACGGTCCAAAGATGCCGATGCCAAATCGGCCTGGGACAGCCGCGAGAATTCCGCCTGAAACGCCGCTTTTGGCTGGAATGCCAATTTTAATCGCAAACTCTCCTGAAGCGTTATACATGCCGCATGTCACCATAAATGTTTTGCAAATCCGTGCGATGTGAGGCGGCATGATTGGATCGTTTTGGATCGGATCGAATCCGTCCATCGCAAAAACAAGCCCGATTCTCGCTAAATCGATACAGTTCATTTCGATGGCGCATTGTTTCGTATATAAATCCATTAACGGTTCAACATCCTCATCAATGATGCCGTGCTGTTTTAAAAAATAACATAGAGAACGGTTCAAAAACGCCGTTTCAAACTCCGATTGCGCCACTTCTTTTGAATACGTAATCGCTGAATCTCCCGCCAAACGATGCACAAACGTCAACAAACGATGAAACCGTTCGTCTACATCAGCTCCATCAATCATATGCGTAACCGCTAATGCACCCGCGTTAATCATCGGATTGAGCGGTTTAGGCGGTTGCTTTTCTTCTAATTTAGCAATGGAATTAAACGGATCCCCTGTCGGTTCCATTCCAACTTTTTTAAATACCTCTTCCTCCCCGCGATTCATTAACACAAACGCGAGCGCGATAATTTTCGAAATGCTCTGCAGCGTTGCTTTTTCTTGCGTATCTCCCGCACAAACAACCGTTCCATCAGGGGCATAAATCGCGATCGATAAATCATTTGGATCCGCCTTGCGAAGGGCCGGAATATAATCAGCCACCTTCCCGTATTTCGCATATGGTTTGGCTTGTTCTACAAATTGTTGCAATTGCGTCTCATTATACATTGTTCATCACCGTTTTTATTATGACCAGCCAAACCTTCGATATGTATAACGATCCCAAATAAAAAATCATAAGGAGCTGTCCAAATGAATGGATCAGCTCCTGTCTATATTTCATCGTTTATTCCGATTTTATTTCCACTTAACCTGCCATGCATATTGATCCAGAAACGAAATCTAGCTTAGCGATCCCTTTTTTGCAAGGTTCTCTAAAACAAGTGCCACTCCATCCTCATCATTCACCGCTGTCACAAAGTCGCTACGCTCTTTGACCTCATCCGAAGCATTTCCCATCGCCACACGATAACCGGCAACCGCAAACATCGAAAGGTCATTGTGACTGTCTCCCATCACCACGGTGTCTTTCAGATCAATCCCGTAATAGGAGGCCAGTTTGGCGAGCGCACGCCCTTTCGTCGCCTGTTCATGGTTCACTTCAATATTATTGGGATGGGATGAAGTGACCGTTACATCCGAAATCTCCGCAAACTTCGATGAAGCCGATTTTAATAGATCTTTATTCAACGAAAAAATAAGCACTTTATAAAAAGGCGCATCCTCTTGCAGCCATACTTCTTGAATATCGTTCACATACGTCACACGCGCCTGTTGAAACTGTTTTTTCACAATCCGCTTTAAATCGGGATATTCTTCACTCATTCGATCCGCGAGCGCCTCTAAATGTTCGCGATTATGTAAGCCAACATAAACGGCTTCGTTTGTATAAATTTCACAATATAAATCTGGCTGTTTTCGAACCCACTCAAGCACAGGAATGAGCTTTTGTTTTTCTAGAGGAATATCGCCGATGATCGTCCCATCCGCAAGCGTGATCACCGCACCGTTCAGGCTCATAATCGGACAAACAATCCCCGCTTCTTTCAATGGCGCATACGCGTCTTTATACGCTCTCCCTGTCGCAATGGAGACGACATGCCCAGCCGTTTGCGCTTGAATAATCGCTTCTTTGTTTCTTGGGCTGATTTGTCCATTCGAATTCAGCAACGTTCCATCCATGTCTAATGCAATGAGCATCGGTTAACCCCTCGTTTCTTTGTGGGATTTGGGTTTAAAATCGCCATATTGATCGCTGACTAGAAAAACCCTCCATCATTATAATACAAAACTAGAATTTTGAGGGTGGAATAACATAAAAAGGCGATCTCCACTCCCGATGGATCGCTTAACATTTTTTCATCCATGTACATCAAAACAGCAAAAATACAGCACCAATGATGATTCCTGTCACAAATAGATTAATCAAACAGAAGCCCATGATGTCTTTCGCTTTTAGGCCAGCGATCGCCAAGACTGGAAGCGCCCAAAACGGCTGAATTAAGTTCGTCCAAGCATCTCCCCACGCAACAGCCATGGCCGTCACAGCAGGCGCAATGCCTAAGTCCGCACCAGCTTCCAACATAATATGCGCCTGTACGGCCCATTGTCCTCCACCCGATGGGACAAAAATGTTGACGATCCCCGCGCTAATAAACGCTAATAAAGGAAACGTCACTTCATTTGAGATTGAAACAAACCATTGAGAAATTCTCTCAGCCAACCCTGAGGACACCATCATTCCCATAATTCCCGCATAGAACGGAAATTGAATAATGATTCCGCTTGCACCTTTCACCGCATTTTGAACCGACTGCAAGAAGTTGCGCGGACGAAAATGGAACAAAATCCCTAAAAACAAAAATGTGAAGTTTACAATGTTTAAATCCAACTTAAATCCATTTGTCACAAAATGATGAATCACAAAAACAAGACCGATCCCGCCAATCAATACCGATACAAGCCAGCTATTTTCCAATCTCTCAGCGGGAGTCACCGGCTGAAATTTCCCTTTTTCCGTTGGTTCCTCTAATAACTTCGGATTAATCACGACCGCTTCTTTCTCATTGTACATAAAACGATTGGCGATCGGCAAAATGATGGCAACGGCGAAAACAATCACAAGATTAAATGTAGAAAAAAGCGTTTCGCTCGTTGGAATAATCCCAATGATTTCTTGCGTAAAATGTCCTTCCGTCGCAATCGTTAATGGAATAGATCCGCTTAATCCGCCGTGCCAAACAACAAATCCTGAATAAGCGCTGGCAATCAATAACCGATAATCTACCTTTACTTGTCTCGCTAATTCTCTAGCAAATAAAGCGCCAATCACCAAACCAAATCCCCAGTTAATCCAACTTGCAACAATCGAAATGAATGTTACTAAAATAATGGCAGTTGAAGGAGATTTCGCAATAGAAGCCAGTTTTCCTAACAACGTTTTAAAAATTGGACTGTTCGCTAATACATATCCGGTTACAAGGATGAGAACCATTTGCATGGAAAAAGTAAGCAAATCCCAAAATTTACTTCCCCACATGATGACTAATTCTTTCGGTCCTGAAGGCGTCAACATCAACGCAAACAGAAACACAACAAACGTTAACAACACAACGAATAAATAAGGATCCGGCAAATACCGCTGCACAAGCTTATTCGATAAGGAAGTCAATTGCCGAAACATAACAAAATCCCCTCCCTGACAAGTAAAATTGAGTAAGAAGTCCGTTTACTACCTATAAATAGTGGGACAACCATGGAAATATTCCACAAAAACAAAAAGAACATCTTGCTTGAAGATGTTCTGACGTTTTTAATAAAAGGAAAAGCGTTTCCTTTTTGCTTTGTAAGACTTGATCCCAGTTTTTATACTAAAAATGAGAAGAACAAACCGCTTAAAAATCGATCACTCCGAATATCCATAATCGAAAATAGAGGTAATAATAAAAAAGAAAGGGGTGTATTCATGGAAAAAATAAAAGAACTTGCTCAGCTCATTCAAAATGCAAAAAACATTACCATTTTCACCGGAGCAGGAATGAGTACTGAATCGGGAATTCCGGATTTCAGAAGCAAAAATGGGATTTATTCGCAAGAAGAAAACGTAGAGCATTATCTATCAGAATACTACTTTCATAAAAACCCGAAAGATTTTTGGGCAAAATTTAAACGAATTTTTTCTTTGAAATTAATGGGGAATTTTGAACCAAACAAAGGGCATCTATTTTTAAAAGAATTAGAAGATATGGGGAAAAACGTAACGATTTTAACGCAGAATATTGATGGATTACACCATAAAGCAGGAAACTCGAACATTATTGAATTGCACGGAACTCTTCAAACCGCTACATGCCCAAAATGCAAAACAAAATACGATTTAACATTTATTAACGCACACGATCTTCCAAGATGCCATAAAACAAACGAAAAGGGAGAAATTTGCAATTTTATTCTGAAACCGGATGTGGTGCTGTTTGGCGGTATGGTTCAACGTTTCGACGAAGCGTTAAATAAAGCTTTCAACAGCGATCTTTTTATTGCAATGGGAACAAGTCTGGAAGTATCTCCTGTTAACCAAATTCCTGTTTATTTATCTTATGAAGCTCCGAAAGTCAAAAAAGCCATTATTAATAAAACCCCAACCAAAATGGATCATTTATTCGATCTTGTGATTCATGAAGGAATAGGAGCTACCGTCACAAAAATCAATCAATACTTTCATAAAAAGTAAACAAGCAGTAGATTCATCTTTTCTAATTTTGCCGCTTCCTTTATAATGAGTATAATGAGCCATAAGGGAGGTGACAAAATGGAACAAAACACAATAGTGAAAGAAATTTTAAAAGCATTGGATCTTCATGCAACCCAACTTCGCGCACAAATGGTTGAAATCGAAACAAAGATGCAAGAGATGAATGATCGATTGGAAGCAAAGCTACAAGAGATGAATGATCGATTGGAAGCAAGAATCGACCGGCTAGAGAATGAGATGAACGAACGATTCAACCGACTAGAAACAAAAGTAGACAACTTGCGCACCGAACTAACAGAAACGCAAGAAACGGTCGACTTTCTTTCAAGCAAAACCATTCAGCATGAGCGAAAAATCCGCGAGCTATACCGGCAGCAGTAAGCCACTTTTCATCCCCTCATCAGCTGCCTTTTCGTTTCTCTTTCCCCAGCGATGAAAATCACCCACAAAATAGGCAAGCCACCATTCATACATAGGCTTGCCTTCTTTCCATCTATATCATCTCTCCATCGTGTTTGAAATTCTTCACCTTTTGGCTATTCGTATTGAAATTGCTGTAACATCATGGATCCTGGATCAAAGGGAATTGATCCAGGATATTTGATCACACTTCTACTGTTTTTCCTTCCTCGACAATGTGATACATGAGATGAGCCAGGTGGTGAATAGGTCCATATTCCTCTTCTTCTTCATTGATTTCATCACTAAATTCTAAATCGTTTAAATATAACGCAGCGAATTCGTAAAAATCTTTTAATTCAAAGGAATAGCAAGCGATTGGGTCTTCGTTGTCCTCTTCATATTGAAGCATAAGATACGATTCAGTCCCATTCGCATCTTCCGCATCAAAAAACACAAAATAACCCATATCCGTGTCCAAATCAAACAAATGTCTTGTTCCGCCTTCTGTTGCCTTATGGTAATCGTCCGCATTTAACTTCTGAACCGTGATGCCTTCCATCTGATCTTCGCTATGAAAATTCACTGTAAACGATTTCATCACAACACCTCCAAGTTATGTCTACTTCTATAATGACCGTATATGGGAAAACTTAAACGGAAAAATTTTGTTTGCGATCATCCTCATCGCTTTCGTTATGTAAGACTTTCCAACAAACTTACTTAACCGGTAACCATTTTAGTTCCTGAAGAACGACAGAAAGAAGGAGCGCAATAATGAACGAAATCATCCATATTTTTGGCTGAACTTTTACCGACGATATATTCAACCATTGGAAAATAAATTTGCTTCCTGTAAAAAATGCTGCAATGATTAGAGCAATAACAAGCGATTGAGACATTGGTGAATGAATATATAAATCAACATAATATTCAATTGTTCTACCAAACAATAATGTAAATAGTAGAAAGCTGAAAAATTTAACATGTTCACCGAGCCACCTCTAAGCGAAGTATAGGTGGGAGATGAATCGGTAATTTTTTCTTCCAAAAATCGAACATATGTGCTATAATACTTTCATTACAAATTTGATGAAAGAAGGAATCTCTATGCTCCGTGGGAAAAAGTGTCCTTTCGTGCATCGAAAACGGATCTCAAGCGGCTCTATGCCTGCAATCGTGAGTCCGCTCTTGTTTGGAATGAGTGCCTCCGATTAGCGAAGGAATCCTTCCTTCAGTATGGCCGATGGATCTCGAAAAGCGAACTGCAAAAACAAACAAAAGGAAAGTTCCATCTTCACAGCCAGTCCATCCAAGCTGTATGCCACAAATATGTCTTCGCTCAATAATCCGCTCAAAAAGCCATCTAACAAGGACTTCGCCAGGCTCGTTATCCCTACAGGAAAAAGAAGCACTTCAACACAAAATGGGCGAAAGACGGTTTCAAAGTGTATGAAAATGGAAAAATCGAACTGTCGATGGGCATCCATAATGGAAAGAGAGAAAAACCTATCATCGCCTATGCTTCGAATTTACCTCAAGGAATGATCAAAGAAATCGAATGTTGTTACGATAACGGTTGGTATTTGGCCGTCACTTATGAAGATGGCCAGGAAGCGAAAGCCTATCAACCGGGTCATATGGTCGGTGTGGATCTAGGCGAAATTCATACGATGGGGGCGTTTTGTGAAAACGGCCAAGCCCTTCTCATCACCGGAAGAAAAGTGCGCTCTCTTCATCGGCTGCGGAATAAAAAACTCGCCGAGATTCAGCGCCGTCCATCCAAGTGTCAAAAAGGTTCCCGTCAATGGAAGAAGTACGAGCGGGCGAAACGGTATGTCTTATCGAAATCAGAGCGACAGCTGCGGGATGCGCTTCATAAAACAACGAAGCAGTTTGTCGACTGGTGCCTCGCTCAATCTGGATCGGATGTATACATTGGAAAAGTCGAGGGAGTCCAGCGAAACACCAGAAAGAAAAAGCGAGCCAACCGGAAACAAGCGCAAAAGATCTCGAATTGGTCGTTCGGGAAAGTCAAGCAATATCTTGCGTACAAATTGGCGCAGCACGGCATTCGCCTGAAGGAAGTAGAGGAAACGTATACAAGATAGACTCACCTGTCTGCCAGAAGAGAAGAAAAGTGTCCACCCGAATCTTTGCTTGTTCCTGTGGATACGAAGAACATCGGGATGTTCATGGGGCCCGAAACATCTTAAGCAAGGCGGTGCATCAAAAAATCATTCCTTGGAAGGTACCGACGAAGCTGACGTATCTACGGATTGCGTAAGCAAGAAGTAGTAGATGGGTTGTTCCGTCCCATCGGTGGAAAGCCGATGTTGCTTACTCATCGATCGAAAAGGCTTCCGATGAGTTCATCGAGCAGGAGAAGACAGCCTTCTTCTGCGTTGAAGCTTCTTCGATGGAGTTGGTAAGAAACTCCCGCCTCTCAACAACGTGTAGGTGGGAGAGGTTCATTTGTATCGATGATGTTTTGCTTATGCGTCCGTTTGACCCGATATAAAATAAGCATTTCTGAATATAGGATGTATTCTAGAGCTGAGTCACTTTACTACCTAACTTCTAATAGATCCATTGAATGGCTGAACGGATAAGGACTCCCTTGAGAGCCCCTATCCCCTAGAGCACTTTATATTCTTTAATTAATAAATACCCGTGGTGCTAGATAAGATAAAATCAGACAAGCATAAAAATAGCCCTTGCATGAGGATCTCCTTAAAATGAAAGTGCGACCAAACATTTAAAAGGAGAATTCACATGCAAGAGCACTTTTATTTTACAACAAATCGAGCCAAACTTCAAAAACAATATGCAGCGATTTTGTCTTTTGTATCGGCTCAACTATCGAGTATCCAGATTCATCTTCAACGTCGAAATCGTCATTTGTTGAAACAGGAAGACGAGGTCATCATCACCGTCCATGTCCTCGGAAAATTGTTGGGCTTCACTTCCGAACGGGCTTGGCATCGGTTTGTGATCGGGAATTTGTTCCCTAAGGCCTTGTTCCCTGAGCGTTCTCACTGCCGAGCGCTTGGCTTTGCGATCAAGTGGGTACGACACCAGCTGGCCAAGCGCGGGCAACACCATGCGTATGCGGTCGTGGACAGCTTGCCGATCGAGCTGTGTCATTCAGCCCGAATGTATCGCGTCACGTATAACCTAGGTGACAAAGGGTATATCAGCCAAAAGCTGCAAAAGAAGCTGTACGAAGAGCATCGAGTCGCTTTTTGGACGACTGTTCGAAAAAATCAGCGAATTCGCCAATCGGACGCATGGAAACATTGGATGAAACGAAAACGCAAAGTGGTTGAAACCGTGTTTTCGATTTTAGTCGATCCGTATCGGATCACCGAGATTCGAGCTAACTCGGTTTCCGGATTTGAAACGGCACTGGATGGTATTTTACTGGCTTACTCGCTTGTTGTTCTTGGGCTAGTTGAGCGTTAAGACTCAACTAGCACCACGGGTGTTTTATATTTATTTTGTAACCAGTTAAAGATTACATATCCTCAACCTCTATTAAAAAAATTTTTTCCTTAAATCCCCCTCGCTTTTCCGCTTTTTGTGCACGAACTTCTTCTAATTTCTCGAGCGACACCCCATGATATTCTGCTAAAGCATAAATAACTTCCAGCACATCTGCCAATTCCTCAATCGTTGCTTCATCATCTTTCACAGACATGTATTCTTCTAATTCTTCAAATACTTTTTTCTCAATTCACGAACGTATTCATCTTCATGTAAAATTCGAATCTTACATAACTTCCCACTAGACTTAATGATTTCTGGAATACGGTCACGGACGAGTTTGTTATATACTTTCACTATTTTTCACTCCAGATTACCACTAATTTGGACTCCATTGATGTTCAAAACCATTAACAATTGAATAATGATACAGATCTTGCAGTTTCTCTGGTCGATAAAATTTAAATTCCTTTATTATTACCTCTTCATTTGATTCAGCAAGCTGTTCGTTTCGGTCAATTAGAGAATTTAAAAATACTTGTTTAGCTATTCGATCTCGTTTCGAAAGATTACAACTTCGACACGCTAACACTAAATTCCATAAATGATCCGTTTGCACAAAACTCCAAGGAATGAAATGGTCTACATGAGCTACCGTTCGTCCATCTAACGTTTTTCCGCAATAAAAACATGTTTTTTCTCCAAAGGAAATGAGTATATTATAAAACCCATCAAGCGAAGACCTTTTAGACACATTTTCTACCTTCATTAACATATGCACTGTATTTTCCGCTTTGTTATACTTTTCTAAAAACAAAGCAAGATGATAATTCGTCAAATATGTAAGGACCTTTTGATGCTTTAGCATAAATTTGTAGACGGCTTCATTCATTCTCATATACTCTTTTTTTAAATCAAACTCATAAATAACTCCTTTTGAATCTCCATACAGAGCTCCAATCACATATTTATTTCCTTCCTTTTTTACCTGCTGAACAAGCTTTAGCTGCAGATCATGAGGCAGTTTATCGAACTTGAAATCATTTGGAATTCGGTGTTCTTTTTGAAAATTCATTAAAACTTTTTCAACCGCTGAATTCATCGATGAGCTATTGCTCTGTTTTAATTGATGATGCACCACTAGATTCCAATAAATTTTCGTGAACGACTCAAATAACTGATAATAATTGACCTCTAAATTTTCGTTTACGTTATACAAGTTTTCGATTAGTGATTTAATAAGGCCAAATTTATAAGTCATTGTATTTTTGGATTTTGGCGAAAAGAACGTATTGAACATTTGCCAAATTTGTTGTTCATTTAAATACTGTTCTTTAATTTCTCCGATTTTTAGGTTCCAGCTCATCTTTAACACCCTATAAGTAATTATAGAAGAAGCTTAAGAGCTGCTTCTCTTATTAATTGGTTATTAAAACCAACTCTCTCCTTCTTTTGGGTCTAATGGTTCTAATAAATATTCGCCATAATCAGTATGTTCTTCACCCTTGTCACAATAAAACCATGCTATATCATCATCGATTCTTACTTTTAGTTTTGTTCCACACTCATCACATACAAGGTTTTCTTTTTCTACTTTTTCTTCAAAAATTTTAACTAAACATTCCTCACAAACTTTTTCGATGTGATTAATTCTTAAATCTCCTGTTTCTAATAATTCAACACCTGAACGATTGCACTTTACACACTTTTCCATAAATAATCCCCCCTAAACACCATATACACAAGTTATTATAGATGCAGAAGGAAAAAGTTGTCGATGGTTGTGATCTATGATAAATTAAATAGAGTAACATATTACGTACGTAATAGGAGAGGATTACATATATGGATTATAATTTTACGTACAACTTCCCAGCCGTCCGAGGTATTCAAGCAAATCGTGAATATTACGTAGCCATGTGCCCTTTAAAGCTAATACCAAAAATTTTTTTATTCGACGAGGAAGAAATCCCCGCCGAATTCCGTGCTCAACGTTTGCTAAATAAGCATAGAATTCCTGAAATAACCAGGTACATTTTGGAGAATCCGAATGACTATGTCTTCTCTTCTATTACTGCTTCGGTAGATGGTGAAATGCATTTCATTCCTTTTGATGAAACGACTAACAAAAATATCGGTAAACTTGTTATTAATATGGATGCTCGTTTTTTAATTAACGATGGTCAACACCGTAGAGCAGCTATTGAAGAAGCAATTAGTATAAATCCCGATCTTGGAAACGAAACAATTTCAGTCGTATTCTTCCACGATCAAGGTTTGAAAAGAAGTCAGCAGTTATTTGCGGATCTAAATAAACATGCTGTGAACTCTACAAAGTCTATCGGGATCTTGTACGATTGGCGTGATGAGCTATCGATTATTACGAAAGAAATCATTCAATCAAATGATCTATTAAGAACCTTAACAGATATGGAGAATTCTTCCCTATCCAAATTTAGTCCAAAAATATTTACACTTAGTGCAATTTATTCTACTAATAAACGTTTAGTAAACTTAAAGAAGGGCTCTACGATTTCGGAAGAGACAAAGGAATTTCTTAAGCAATTTTGGATTACTTTAACAAGCAGTATTCAAGAATGGAATCTTGTGTTAAATAAACAAATAACTGCGCATGAATTGCGTACTAATTATTTGTGTTCGTATGGAATCACTCTTGAAGCAATCGGTATGATTGGCTACGAGCTCTACATAAGCAACAAAAAAGATTGGATAAATATACTTAAAAAACTTGGTAAAATTGATTGGAGTCGTTCCAACACTTCACTTTGGTTGCATCGGGCGTATAATAGAAATGGTCGAATTAACAAGAACCAACAATCAATTAAGTTAACAAAAAATCAAATTAAGCTTCAGTTAGGATTGCCGTTAACCGAAGAAGAACAACAATTAGAACAGGAATTTTTAACAAAGGAGTTTCAAAAATGGCGCTAAATTATTTTGCCAAGCATAAAAAAGAGGATTTATATAGAAGTGTTCAAGAAGTTTATAAATCTGATGATCGTCCATGGGTCGTCGGGTTTAGCGGCGGGAAAGACTCTACCGCTGTCGTGCAAATTGTGTTCTATGCACTATCCTCAATGAGCAAGGGGGATCTAACAAAACCTGTATACATTATTTCATCTGATACAATGGTAGAAAACCCAAAAGTACTAAAACATATCGACGAACAATTGTTGAAAATGAAAAAAGCAGCTAAAGAATTAGGATTACCTATTCATGTCGAGAAAGTCATGCCCGATATAAAAAATACGTTTTGGGTTAATTTAATTGGCAGAGGCTACCCTGCACCAAGACAAAAATTTCGCTGGTGTACGGATCGTTTAAAGATTGATCCAGCAAATGCATTTATTTTAAATAAAGTATCTGAATTTGGTGAAACAGTTGTTGTTCTTGGCGTACGTAAATCAGAAAGCTCAACACGCGCACAAGTAATGAATACTCATAAAATTGAGGGAAAAGTTTTACGCAGACATACTAAACTACCAAATTCATATGTTTATGCTCCAATTGAAGACTTTTCATTAGATGATGTTTGGACTTATCTCATGCAAATTCCAAATCCTTGGGGAGCAGATAACAGTGATTTGCTAGCCCTATATCAAGATAGTCAAGGGGAATGTCCACTTGTCATTGACCAGTCAACCCCTTCTTGCGGTAATAGTCGCTTTGGCTGCTGGGTATGTACAGTTGTTCAAGAAGATAAATCTTTGAAAGGATTTATCGAATCTGGTGATGAATGGTTAATCCCTCTGCTTCGCTTTAGAAATTGGCTTTTAGAAAATCGCGATAACCCAGATTATCGGGAAAAGAAACGGATGAACGGATCCGTTTACTTAGTTGGAGATGATGAGAACAAACGGAAAGGTTTAGGACCATATACACTTGAACATCGCAAGGAAATTCTTAAAGAACTATTAAAAACGGAAAAAGAGTTACAACATCCTGACCATCCGAAATATGAATTAATTACCTTAGAAGAATTAAAAGAAATTCGCCGAATCTGGTTTGATAAAGGTGATTGGGAAGATTCCGTTTTAACTATTTACGAAGAAGTATACGGAACACGTCCAGACTGGGATATTGAACAAAGCAAGTTTTTAGAAAGCGAAGATATTAAAACATTAAAACGCCTCTGTGACGAAGAAGAAGTAGAATTTGAATTAATTCAAAAGTTAATTAATTTGGAATTTGAGCATTACGGTTATAAACACCGTTATGGCATCCTAAAGGATATAAACCGAATTCTCAACGAAGAATGGCTACATTTTGATAAGTTAAAAGGTGAAAAATATGCAGATCAATAAACTTGTAATTAACAACTTTGGTATTTATTACGGACGTAATGAATTCTCATTTGGCAGCAAAAAAGGTCGAAGTAATATTATTCTAATTGGTGGTGAAAACGGATCTGGTAAAACCACATTTTTATCTGCTATTAAACTTGCAATCTACGGTCCATTATTTCTTGGATACAAATCAGTAAACACAAAATATATGGACTATATTAAAGACAAAATAAACCTTTATGCACTGGCTGAAGGAACTAACGAAGCAAGTATCGAAATTCAGTTTACTATTCGAAATCATGGAGAACCTGAACATTATAAAATTATTAGGCAATGGAAGCTCATTAATGAGTCTGTAAAAGAATATGCACAAATCTTTAAGGGAGATCTTATTCTTAACGAAAGAGAAACAGAAGAATTTTATCACTTCTTAAGACGTTATTTACCGCCAAGTTTATTTGACTTTTTCTTCTTTGATGGGGAAAAAGTTCAACAATATGTTCTTGACCCACGTTTCGAATCAAACGTAAAAGAAGCATTTATGACTCTCTTTAACTTAGACCTTTTTGACATTCTTAAAGAAGACTTATTAAAATACTTAAAACAAGAAAATATTTTTGCTAATTTAACTGAAGAACAGAGACAATATACACAAATTGAACACGATCTTCGTAATCAAGAAAATATAATAAACCGTTTAGAAACTAGAATTGCCGAATTAAAAGAAAAGTTAAAAGATACTCAAGTAAAAATTCAAGAACTCGAACGTGAATTTTCTAATCAAGGCGGTATTATGGCCCGTGAACGCGAAGAATTAAACAATAAAATTTTCGCAATGGAACAAGAAAAGAAACAAATCTCTGAAAAAATTAAAGAAATTGCAGCAAATCTTTTACCATTTGTCATTACACAAAAACTTGTTCAAAAAGTCGTTACACAAATAGAAAATGAAGAACGAGTGCAAAGATATGAAACATTAAAGGAAGAACTCGGAAACGAAACCCTTCCACATGTATTAAAAAGCTTATCTCATAAATTTCATATCACTGACCAAAGCGGAAATGAGGCGACTTCTTCTTTTATTGCTGAAATAAACAAACGTTTGTTTGATTTACTGAAACCAATAGGTGTCAATTTAGATAAATTTAAAATAATTCATGAAATGACAAAAGAGCAAAAACATGCTATGCACGAGTTATTCAAACAAGTGCAAAAATTTGATGGAAAAGAGATTAACAACTACTTCGCTCGAATGGAACAACTCACAAACGAGATTTATAATGCTAAAAAACAAATTGAACATAACTTAAAAGACGATGTGTTAAAAGATATTGTTAACAAACTTAACGAACAAACCCGTATTCACGAACAAATTAAATACGAAATTGAAGCCAATGAAGCTAAACTTGTGGAAGCAAGAAAGTTTTATAATGAACTTATGATTCAAAAAGAAAAGGCTGCAAAACGTGTGTACCAAGCTCAAAAAGATGGTAACATTTTTGAGTTATGCCAAAAACTAAACCGGGTATTATCAAAATACCAAGAAATACAAATTAATAAATACCTTGGAACTGTTGAAACATATTTCTTACAAATGTTTAACTCATTAATGAGAAAAGGACAATTTTTAAACTCTTTTAAAATCGATCCGCATACTTTCGAATTAACGATGTTAAATCATGCAAATAGCCCTGTATTTAAACATTCTCTCTCTGCTGGAGAAACACAAATTTTCTTTTTATCGTTGTTATGGGCTTTGTTAAAAGCATCGAAACAACAAATTCCATTAGTGTTAGATACCCTATTTGGTCGTCTTGACCATACACACAAGGAAAATCTTATTAAAAAATATTTACCAGTCGCAGGTGAGCAAATCATCATTCTCTCAACAAATACTGAGATTGATGAACATTACTACAACAAAATTAAACCTTATATTCAACAAGAATTTTTACTAAATTTCAATCGCGATACAAACCGTGTAGATATAAGCAACAACTATTTCTTTCAAAAGGTGATGAATTAACAAATGCAGTTTCGTCTTAAAACATCGAAAGAAACAATGGAAATTTTAAAACAAATGCAAACGAACACGAACTTAACACCAAATATTCTTGCACGTTTAGCTATTTCTCTTTCTTTACTACTTGACGAACCAATTGAACAATTTGAATCTGATACAAATGGTTTAGAATTCAACCGTAACACCCTAACCGGTACACAAGATTTTGCATACAAAGCAATAATTGCCCAACAGCTTGGTCGGGCAATTACGGATGAAGAGTATTTCCCTATCCTTATCAAAAAACATTTAGATCGCGGTGCGAAGTTACTGGAAAACGAATACAAATACGCGGGTAATTATGAAAAATTCATTAAGAGTTTAGCTAATTTTGAAATGGAGATGGTACGGTGATCTATTTAGATAATAGCGCTACAACTCCAATTGATCCCGAAGTAAGTAAAGCCATGTGGCCTTATTTAACCGAAGAGTACGGAAATCCTTCAAGCAAATACTACACATTAGCAGAAAATGCAAAAAAGGCAGTTGAAGAAGCGAGAAGCCATGTTGCCTCCCTTCTCTCCTGCCAACCAGATGAAATTATTTTTACAAGCTGTGCAACTGAAAGCAATAATTTTGTGTTAAAAGGCATCGTCCACTACTACAAAAATAAAGGGAAACATATTATTACTTCTAAAATTGAACATAAGTCAATACTGGAAACATGCAAATTTTTAGAAAGTGAAGGCTACGAAGTAACATACTTAGATGTCGATCAATATGGTCAAGTCCAACTAGAGACACTTAAAAATGCGATCCGTGAAGATACAATATTAGTGTCGATTATGTGGGGGAATAATGAGATCGGTACACTTAACAACATTGAAGAACTAGCAAAATATGTGAAAGAACATCATCCACATGTATTTTTTCATACTGATGCCACACAAGTATTAGGAAAAATCGAAGTTGATTTATCGAAAGTACCCGTTGATTTCCTTTCATTATCTGCGCATAAAATGTATGGACCAAAAGGGATTGGTGCATGCTTCATTCGTAAACGTGAGTTAGGATTGCGAACAAAAATAACTCCTCTTCTCCACGGTGGAAATCAAGAAGATGGTTACCGTTCTGGTACTTTAAGCGTCCATAATATCGTCGGTCTTGGAAAAGCTGCAGAAATTGCAAAAGCCAATTTAAAAGAACATCAAACCAAATTATTAGAACTCGAAAAACAGTTAGTTTCAGCACTAAAAGAAAATTTTCCAAACATAAAATTTAATGGTCACCCTAAACAAAAAATTCCTGGAGTTATTAACTTTACAATACCAGGAATCAACAATGAGTTAATCATTCGAAGTCTTAAAGATGAATTTGCCATTTCCACCGGTTCAGCTTGTTCAATCAATGAGCCGTCTTATGTATTGAGTGCGATTGGTTTAAATGTGATGGAAGTAAAAAGTTCGTTTAGAGTATCACTTAATAAATATATAGATTATAATGAAATAAATAACTTTTGTATAAATTTCAAGAAAACTGTTGAGAATTTAATGATTTAAGATTTAGCATTAGATTGTTACAGATAAAGGAAGCTTTATGCTACAGCTTCCTTTTTGTTTGGATACTGTTAAAATCCTTTTCCTATTAGAAAGTTAGAAAGGATTCTAATTTAATTGAATTTTCCTATTTAAATAAACGTGAATACCTCAACTCATTGATAATTTCATTGACATAAAACATATCCGGCTCGTTCTTATTCGCTCTGGCTCTGATCTGAAAATTTGGATTTTCAGGATCTAGTTTGTTGAATAATATCAATCCTATATCATTTATTCTACAAAGCGCATCTATTCGCCGAATATCTTCTTCCGGAGAATCATCAGGAAGAACTAAATAAGTTTTATGACTAAATAGTTTATATGAGCAGGCTTGCCCGAATCCTGTAATTAACTGATTAGTATCAATTTTTATCTCTGCAGAAACAATTTCAGTTGGAAGCGGTATTATCGATCTATATTCACGAATTCCAATTACATCTGGCGTTCCCCATTTTTTCCTCAGAATATTTCCACCTAATGAGATGGCTTTACTACACTCCTCGATTTCATTTTCGAGCCATTCAGCAAAGGCATCGTAAAAATATTCTTCTTTTATTTTTTGTTCCCCAGCTATACCTTTATTATCATCAAACTCATTAGTACCCGAAATATAGTTAATATGCTTAAAATACCCTCTATCAATTTTTTTAACTTGATCTGTGAATTGCTCTAATTTTGGGATAACATTCTTTATATTGCTTTCGTGAATATCCGGACATTTATTTTCTATTGACTTTTTTATTTGAGAATATCTTAATCCCTCTGGGTGTTGCGTTAGAAGTTTTATAATTTCTTCGACAACACGACTTTGGTTTGTTTTTCTATTATTCAAATATCCACACCTCTACAATTAAAATATTCTAATATTTTTATTGAACTATGTATGTAAGGGCTACTAACGTTGAGTTAAGTAGCCCTTAAAATTATTATTATTTCCCATGTTTTTGTACCAAATACAGCAAATAACTATCAGCGTTTGAGAGTTCATTCATCTCTTGTTCCATAATTTCAAGCCCTTGCTCAACACAGCTGAGAATAAGCTTGTCCAATTTCGTTTCATCAATTTGTGTTTGTACCTTATCGATAATTAAATGTTTAACTAATAACGCTTCATCACCTTTTGCGATAACACTAGTCGGGAACTCAAAGTTTGAATGTTCCCTTTTGATTTCTTGAATTGTTTCTGATTCCGTTAAACCTTTGGCAAATGCTAGTCGAAGCACCTCTGGGCGTTCCATTTCTAACTCAGTCATTGCCCGCTCGAGAATTTGATACCCTTTTTTTGATAATTTTACGCCAGCCATGGATTTGTCACCTTCTCAAAGAAGTAACCTTCTTCAATTTTTGTATACTTTTCTTGTTCATCAAAAGTTAATAAGTATGATTTTTCAATAAATGGAGCTAACTCCTCGTAGAAATCTTTAGTAATTTCAGTATCCGTTGATAAAATAATGACTTGATCGCTTAATTTAGTAAAGTAATGATGTACAAGATTAGCCCTATGAATACTGTCTAGACGAGCAAGCGGTGTATCAATTACAAATGGAATTTGTGTTCCAGATACTTTCGTAAGTGCCCAAATCATCGCAAGAGCAATTAACTGCTTTTCCCCCTCTGAACGTGACATTAAATCGATTTCTTTTCCTTCTTGGTTATAAATTGTCAACGTAAATTTTTCTGGGTGGAACGTCACTTCGCCAAACTCGTTCTTACGGAACATTTGCTCTATGATCGTTTCTACCTCTAATTTCAGTTGCCTTGCTTTTAACAATGTCACTTGGTCAATGAATTCTTGCGTAGCATCGCGGAGTCGATTGATTAAACTGATTTTTTCTTCGATTGGACCAAGTTCACTTTTAACTCGCTCTTTTTCGGTAATTTCTCGTTGGATTCGAGCGTGTTCATCACGCAGTTGGCGAATAAGCGTAAATAATTGTTTTCTTCTTGCACGAAGTTCCCCCAATTGCTGATTGCATTCTTTAATTTTTTCATCGATTTCTGATGTATCAATTTCATCAGGTGCATCATCTAATTGTGCTTGATACTTTCGTAACATCTCTTCTGCCTTTTGCATTTCTTCTATAATTGGCTTAATATTTCTTGACTTCGCCTCAGGATAATTGGCAAGCGTTTGATAATCTTTGTTTGATAGATCATGAATTACTTTAACTTCTTCTTTAAGAACGTTTCTCTGGATGTTATTTAATTGCGCCCAAATTTCTTTGCCTTTTAATTTCAACTGTATTTTTTGTTTTTCTGTTAATGGCGGGTCAACAGTTATATCTAAAAGCTTAACAATAAAATTATCATATGGAGTAAATTTTAACTCCTCGCGATATTTGGCTTCTAAATATTCCTTTTCTCTTTTAATGTTTTGCTTTAACTTACGAATCGCTGGCAATAAAACAAGTTGTTGTAAGTCTTTTTCCTTAAATTTTTTGAAAAAGCTTTTGTATTGTTTTAGTTTCTCTTCATATTCTCCAATCCAACGGCTAAGCTGTTGCTTTGTTGCACTAGAATGAGAAATGATCTGTCTGCGTTCACGTTGTAACTCTGATTCTTTTTCACTTAAAATTGCCACTTGTTCATTTACTTGATTTTCTTCTTCTTCGTATTGATCTAATTTTTCATTAATTTCCTCTAGACGATCTAATAAAGCTTCGATATCCGCATCTTTTACTTGTTTTCGTAAGTCTCGTGTTAATTCATTTGAGATGTGATCCAGGTCTTTTAATAATTGATTGTATAGCTCTAATGATACAACCTTCTGAATCGCATGGATTGTTTCAGCACGGTCCTGTTCACCAACTAAATCACGAATTTTCTCAGCATCAAAAATAAAAAATTGTGATACATCCATTGGAATGCGTTGGTCAATAAAATCATAAAAGGCTTGTTCAGTTGTAACAATTTCTCTAACCCTTTGTAAATCCTCATTTAATTCATATACTCTGCGCGTTTCTGTGAGTTGTGTATGGTTAAAGGTGACTTCAATGGCATATGTACCAGTTTCATCGGTGAAAGCTAATTCCACAGAACCTTCATTTCCGCCCTCAGCAATATGTTTTTTATTTACCGCATTTCTCATTAACTCAGCATATTCTTTCGGTTTGAATTTTCTTCGCCCATAAAAGCAAATAAAAATAGAATTTATTAAAGATGTTTTTCCATGACCGTTTAATCCACCAATTAGAACAATATTTTTTTTATGTATTGAAAAATCTTTTTTGTTTTTATCCCTAAAATAAAGAATCTGTTCACCATAGTAAGGTCGATAATTTTTAAACTTAATATATTCAAATATCATCTATTTCCCTCCTTCCACCCATTCATTAATTTTATTTTTAATGTCTCTGTAAATCCCTGTTCTTCTTTCCATATTACGATCTGCGTATTCTTTTTCTATTTTGAATAGTTCTTTAAAATAAAATGGCTTGAGTTGATATTTTTCACATAATTCTTCAATAATTTTTTCTTCTTCCTTATGCATTTTTCTTCACCATCCAATATATTATACTGAATCATATTGTCTAGTTCTATTGTAGTATTATACTATAAAAGTTGGTAGAAACTTAATATATAGGTGGGATTAAACTTGAAAATATTGTGCTCTCCAAATACCGAAGACATTGAAACATGGCTAAAAAAACACATTGACATTACTAAAAAGAGAAAAATTTTACATATCGTACCTACACTCATCTTATATCGCAGAAGATTACAATCTTATAAATCAACAGTTCCAAATGAATTCTACGGTCTTAAGTTAAAAGAAATTGAACAAAAGCTTCGCCAAAAATATGTTGATTTATATGAAATGGATCAATTTTTACAAGAACTTATCATAAAAAGTAATTTAACAGTTCTCTCAAAAAGAGAATCTTCTATTATTGTTGAACGGATTTTACAACAAAATGAGACCACAAATAATTTAGCTTGGAAATCATCTATTCAAGAAATTACCGATTGTTTTTTAATGCTTTCACAAACAGGATTAAATATTCAAGAAATTCGTAATTTGGATCAAACTCCTTCTTGGCAAACCATTTGTGATTTATATGAAACATATCTAAACGAACTTATTAAACAAAATGTTTTAGATTTTGGCCAAGCATCTATAAAGCTTCTTCAAGAACATGACTTTAGAGATTTTGAAATGCTAATACTAGACGGAGCCTTTTTACCAATCTTATCAAAACATCACTTACTTATTGACCGTTTTAACGCTTTAAACAAACCAATAGTTTGTTTTCTTCCAGTTGATCTAGACGTAAAAGATCATCCAGCTTTTGAAGCAATAAAAACAACATATCAAAATTATGTTGCTTTCTCTAAATGGCAGTCCATCAAATCTGAAGAGAAAAAACATAATGTTGTGGAAAAGTTATCAAGCTCCATTTTTCACTCTAAAATTGATGAAGTTGATGATCTTTCTGTACAAATCGTTCGTTTTACTTCCGCAGAAGAAGAATTGGATAGAATTGTTGAACGTGCTGCGCAGTTAATTCACCACAAAATGACGACAGCTAATAAAATTGCGATCGTTACACCTAATCCAATGGAATTAAGACCGATTGTTCGAGAATTATCAGAAATATATGGCCTTGTAGTGGAAGCACCGGATAGACCGCTTATTCAATTACCTCATGGAAGAGGGATTAATAATCTTTTCAAAATTTATACAGATGATCGGCTTGAAGCATTCAATATTGATCATATTTTTGATGTTAATATTTTCACCGAATTATTACATTCAAAGCTTATAAAAAATTCCGAATCATTAATTGAACCTTTTGAGAAATTAAAAGTATTTTTTGAAGATTGCCAATCATTCGCCGATTGGTATTTTACAATTGAACAACTCATAAATGCCAAAGAACAATTAACAGAAAATTTTAGTTATCATCCTCTATTTTATATCGATAAACAAACTTTGATTCACTTAAAAGAAACAATTGAGATAATTGAAAAAGTTAGTTCTGATCTAATCTCTGACAAAGAAACTACTTTCCAAGATCATATGACTCATATGATTTCGTATATCAAAAATTCGCCGTTTATTAATGATTTAGATTCGGAAATCGAAAGCCGTTTGTTAAAAATCACTAATCAATTATCTTTACATCGGCAATTAACAATTAATCGAGTTGAATTTGCTAGAAGAATTCATGCCATTTTAACTGATAAAGGATTTGAATTGGAAGAAAACATACAAAAACAATTGGATAAAATACTAGTAACAGGTCCAAACAACATTGAGTTCCAAGAGTACGATTATATTTTTCTTGCACGCTTTACACAAAATATGTATCCTGATGTGGTTAATTATAAGTGGCCTATCACGTCTACTATTGAGAGAAAAATATTAAATCAAACAACTAAACAACATTTCCCTAATGATACATCCTTAATTCACTACTATCTTGACCGTTCTATGTATTATTTTTACATTGTACTGAATGCAGCCAAGAAAAATTTAACTATTACGTATTCTAAATTCGAAAATGGTATAGAGTTAACCCCATCCCACTATTTAAATGATATTGCAGAAACTTTTGGCATTGAGGAAAGTGAAAACTCAAAAGAAACCATTGAAGATCTACTTATAAAAGCGGGACTTCTATTCGAAGGAAGCATTATACCTCATAATATTAAGATATCTCAAAAATTACCACAAATAAAACCATTAGATGAAAATGAAATAATCACTATAGAGGACATAGCAATTTATGAATTTTGCCCGAGAAGATTTTATTATGAGAAAACACTATCTCATGAACGTGTGTATTCTACAATATTTCATATACAAAATTTTGCTATTTCATGTTTACATGAAGAAGCTATTACAAAACTTGTGGAAAAATTTCCGACTATTTCTGCAGATGACTTAAATCGAATTGAACGTACAATCCCCACTATTATTGATGAAGCAGAATCAAAGATTAAAGTGTTTTTCCCAATCGGCCAACGGTTTTGGGAAGACGTCAAAATTAAAACAAAAGTGCATTTATTGAACCTAATTGAGCGAATTTTATCGCAAACTGATCATAAATATGCAAATTTATCATTGAAAACGCAGAGTCATCAAATAAAAATTGGCCCTTATACTTTCTATGGAGAAAGACAATTACAAGTCAATTACCCTACGTCTACACACTATTACGCAATTAAAAATATGAAAAAGATCTTATCGTTTCATACTAACGAACATTGGGACGAACAAAAAAGGTTAAAAGAAATAAAAAACAATTATTTTAATTTGCTAAGCAACTTTTGCCGAAAAGAATCTGTTGCAGAAAGTTCGTTACATTATTATGCTGAAAAAATTGCCTTAAGTGATTTTCCGAAAAGGACTGGAGCCCATTGCAACTATTGCGTATTTCAAAATGCTTGTAGAGAAAAGGAGATTCACGAAAATGAGGTTGACTGATGAGCAGAAGGCAGTCATTAATGAAAATAGTAAAAAAATTTTAGTCAAAGCTGGTGCAGGTACAGGAAAAACAGAAATTCTCACTCGCAGAATTATACGATTAATTGAAGATGACCCAACATTATCTATTAGAGATATGGCGATTATTACCTTTACGAATAAAGCAACCGAAGAGCTTCAATCCCGATTAAAAAGATTGTTTTATCGAAAGTGGAAAAACTGCACTTCAATAGCAGAAAAAAAAAGATTTCGCTATGAATTAGAATCTTTAAATTCATGCCAAATATCAACAATTCACAAATTTTGCCGAGCGATTTTAGATGAAATTGGTCCATATTACAGTAAAGACGTTCTATTCAGTCCCAATTTTCAAATAAAGCCAGATTCTCATAAAAAGGCAATAGACGATGTTTTTGAAATTTGGATCCAGCAAAAGAAAGAACAACAGAAATCTATTGAACATTTAAATATTATGCCCATTCATAAATTTAAAGAAGTGGTTTCCAATGCTTACGAGTTGCTTCGTACCAAGGGACTTGATATTGCTAAAGTAATTAAACAGACAAGACGTTATGCCAATTTAGAAGATCCAATTCAAAGAAAATTAAAGATAGAATTAATTGAGCTAATCGAGCAAGTTTATGAATACCACTTAAAGCTTAAATATCACTCTCTAGATATTGATGATTTACTTGAATACTGTTATAAAATTCTCAAGGAGAATCCAAATATATTAGAAAGGGTAAAAAATAAATATCGCCATATATTTATTGATGAATTTCAAGACACCTCTTTGTATCAAGCACAAATGATTCAATTGATATGTGACGACTCAGAGAATGCACCTTCCCTATTTGTTGTTGGTGACCTAAAACAATCGATATACGAATTTAGGGGAGCAGATACGGATTCATATAGCAAAATTGAGAAGTGGATCAAGGAAAAAGGTGTTGTTTTATCCCTTTCCACAAACTGGCGCTCCGAACCTGATCTTGTGGTATTTGTAAATAAAATATTTGATAATATTAAAGAAAATAAAAAATATGTTTTCTATCACGATCCTTTAAAACCTCGAAAAAATAAAACTAAATTGGATTTTTCCAAAATTTCTGAATGGATTTTATGTAACGGTGAAGAATCTCAAGCAAAAAAAGTAGCTGAGTGGCTTAAAAATGAACTAAAACATAAGGACGCCAACAATTTTTGCTTACTCTTTCGAAAGAATTTTGAAATGAGATCATTCATTGAGGAATTCACTAAACAAGGTATCCAGTTTCGCGTAGTTGGTAGTGGCGATTTTTTCAATCAAAAAGAAATTATCGATTCATTAAAAATCATTCAATATTTAAAGAGCCCTTACCTAAAACAATATTTCGTAGAAGCAATTAATACAATTTTTATCGATAAGGAAACTGATTTACAAAATCTTTATGAAAAAATTCATAGTCATTTAGACACGTTTACACCCGCTCAAACGCTCGACTTTATTTATAAATTTACTAAAATACGCGAGCGCAGCTCCACACAAGTATATGCAAACTTAATCAAATTAAAACAATTAGCTCGCAAACTAAGCTTTAATGAAAATATAACATTGTATCAATTTGCTGAATGGCTTTCAGCAATGGTTCAAGCAGGTAAAGATGAACCGCAAGCTGATGTTCCTAAACAGGAATCTAATAACTATGTAACTTTCATGACAATTCATAAAGCGAAAGGGCTAGAGTTTCCAGTTGTCATCTTACCAAATTTAGATCAAAGTATTAGTCAACAAGCTTTAAATCCTGAAATACTATATCATCGGGATAAAGGTACGCTTGAATTTTCTTATGAAAAATATTACTCCCAAGCAGGATGGAGAATCCTATCTAGAGGGTATGATGAAGCAGTTTCATTAAACCAGTACCATACTTATTCGGAAGAGTTGCGTGTTTTATATGTCGCTTTGACAAGAGCGAAAGAAAAATTAGTTTTTGTAGGTAATGAGCGATGCCCTAAAGATAAAATTTGCTACCAGAATTGGATAAGAATCGATTAGCTGGATGCTAATCGATTCTTTAATTTTTCTGTTAAAAACGATTTTTTATTTGAGGTAAGAACAATATTGGTTTGTTTTTGCTGATAGTTTTCAATTAAACGTTTCAATTCCTGATAATCTTCACCGCCGCGAATCGTGTTAATATCAAGTACAAATAAATAATCAAATTTTATACTATAATTTACCTGTTTTATATCTGTAATATTGATCGAAAATGACTGATTTGATGGGTAAAGATTACGACTTTTTAATAAATCTTTAATAAATTGTTTAAGCGTCCCCACTCTGAGAGAGCGATTTACTGGAAAAACAATTCCTATCGTCCTCGCTGCCTCTAAACGAATTAGATGATTAATTTTATTAATAACAAAATAGATTTCATCGACATAGTTATCAAATGAAATATATTCGACCTTAAAGTTAGAAATTTCTTCATCTTGTCCATAAAAGTATGAACGTGTATTTTCATTAACAGTAAAAGTAAAATTTGGATAAATGCATTTCTTTACAAGATTTGCTTCTCTTTCAGTCAATCCTTCTGAAATAAATAATAATTCAGTTAATCTAGAAATACGTTCTCCTAAATGTGACGTTATATCTTCCTTAGAAAATATCTGTTCTTTTGGAATTATACGGTCAATCTTTAGTTCACTAATATCATCTAAAGATAAATTTGGAAAAACACAAGCTGATAATACAGGTATTTTTAACTTTCCTTGATACTTACCATTTTCCTCTAGCAACTCGTTTTCTTGTGATAGTAATGTTATCAATTCATTTCGATATTCAATAGCTTGTTTTAGTGGCGATTTAACACTTATGACCCTATTCTTCTTCTTTATTTTCCAAAAATCAGGGTTAACTTCTTGTATAATTGATTTTGTGTAATCTTTTACCTCTAGAATGATAATTCCTTGATATTCATGAAATAAAATTAAATCAGGTTGCTTACCTAAAATGACTGGCTCATAATAAATAGTCCATAAAACTTCTAATGTCTCTTCCAGTGTCTCAACGATCCGTCTTTCCCCATTGGTTCGAAATGTTGGATTTTTAGGAATGACTTTTGCCATTTCACATTACACCCATTTGAGTTTTTTACTATTTTATCACATTGTTTAGTAACTAGCACCACACTCATCCACACAAAATTCCCTCATGTGTAAAAATCCCTAACAACCAATTGCTTTATCAGATAAATGGCCTTAAAGGGTCTCTCTAGCCCTGGAAGATCATCGTTACTAATATTCCCCTATCAACTCACTTATCCAATCCCGAATAGTTTCATGCATGCTTGTTTACATTCTTCTTTTACGTATTTCATGAACGCGTCTGTTGGCGTGAAGCCTGTTTCGTCCCAGCTTCCGATCCATTCTATATTTTCTGGAGGAATGGATTCGAAAAACAGGATTTCATCATATCCTTGAACATAGCGATCCTTTTTTCGTGTTCGTCGATCATACTTGATGTAGTCTTCTAACGAACAAGAATAGCTCCAATATTTTTTCCCGACATCCTCTTTAATGAAGCGGAGACGTTCTTCATCCGTAATCGGACCGTCAGATATGCAAAAGCCTCCGTACAATTGGCTTCCCATCCAACCTTTTGTGTTTGGCAGCTTCACTGCATAGAGATCGCTTGGCGGCGGATAGCCCAGCATAAGCAAATGGTCAATTGGCATTTCTGGATACAAATAAAGCGCATTGACGCGCTGGACCCAGTCAGGAATCCATTTCGGTTTAATGCTTTCTAATAGCGCACTTGCATGGTACACATCAGATGAAACCATTGGAGAATTGGGAAGCAATCCTTTTTCCAAAATCGACTGCCTATTTTCCTGTGGCGAAATATGATAAGCAATCCTTGATTCGCGAACATCTGCAAGCATTTTTTTGCCTTTATATGCTATGCGGTATCCTCGCCTAATGAGCTCAGAGATTTGATGATTCTCTACTTGATCGCGAAACCATTTTTGCATCTGTTCATGCAATTCCTTTCGAGAACGGCCGGTGAACCAAACAACATCCTCCTCTTCGAAACCGTTCGCTTCCATATAAAGTTTTCCATCGTCTTCATACAAATCTGCTTTAAGAACCCAATCACCGTAACGAATCCGAACTCTCTTCATCATTGGTCTCTCCTCTCAAGATGCAACGACTGATACAGCCACTGTCCTAAACAACAAACTACAAAAAGGATCGCATTTTGTCTACTATTCTCGTAAAAAACACCCGCCTCATAGGCGGGTGATGTCGATGAATAAACAGTGGTATGTCGCAAAGATCTGGCCGTTTTCGGAAAAGCGATGTTCGTATTCGCGCATCATCGCTTTGAATACGGATGGACGCTGGCAATATCGACCTGTCGTGCTGTTGGTGGCGCCGATTTTGCGCAATGAAAGGAAGAAGTCGCGAACGGATGGGAAGCGTTCGATTTCGATCGTTTCGGCTGCGCTGATGGCGGCGGATGGAATGGCGCACTGGCATCGGCCGAGTAATTGATTTAGTGTTGGAAATGATTGTCCGATGCGAAGCGGTTCGTTTAGATTTTGCGTCTTAAGCGCACAGGCGAACGATGTGTGCAGCTCGTGAAACGTGCGTGCGCCAAATGTTGAAAAAACCAGTTGTCCGCCGTCGTTTAATGCGTCATAGAGGCGCAAAAGCGTGCGATCTAGATCGTTGAGCCATTGAAATGTCGCGTTGGAGATGATGAGATCGTACCGTTCGGACAGTTCGATTTCTTCGATGTCGCCGCAAATCCAATTGATCTGTTCAGCATCAAGGCGTTGTTTGGCGACGGCAATCATGCCGGGCGCTAAGTCGACAGCGGTGATGCGGGCGTGTGGAAAGTGACGGCGAAGCTTTTCGGTGAGATAGCCTGTTCCACAGCCGATTTCAAGAATGCGTTCAGGACGGATGGTGATTTGGCCGAATAGAGCATTCGCCATCTTTTTTTGAACGTTGGCAAATTGGTCATATGTTTGGGCATTCGTACTAAACCGTTTTTGCAGTAATTGTTTATCGATCATCTTTTTCACCTACAAACCATTGAATGAGTTGGGCGCATTCGTCCGTTTTTGTAACAAACGGAACGTGGCCTGTGTTTGAAAGAAGCGCGAGCGTTGCCGCGCGTGCGCGTGCGGCAATGTAACGCGACGCATCCGGCGGACAGATCGCATCTCGTTCACCGTGAATGAGCAGCATCGGCACATGAATTTTAGGTAAAAGCGAACGAGCATCCGCCGTTAATAAATAATCAAGTCCGATGAGCAGCTCCTTCGTTCGGTCGCGATGAAAATAATCGGAAAGGTCGGCGTTTTCCTCTTCCGTCAGCAGAGAAGCCAAAAAAGCATGGATTGTCTCACCGGGATGGCGCTGAAGCTGTTTTTTCATCCGCTCAACGATGCGCGGATGCCATCCTGCGTCGTAGCCTGCCGCCGTCACAAAACGGCTCGTTCCGCCGATGAGAACGAGATAAGAAACAAGTTCAGGGTTCTCGTGCGCCATTTCGAGAGCGACGAGCGAGCCGAGCGACCAACCGATGAGCACCGAACGAGCATGGAGCGCTTGTTTGGCACGTTCACGAAAAGAGGAAATACTTTCGATGCCGCCCCATTCAATGAACGATACATCTCCTAAATGACGCAGAGAGCGTGCGAGCGAAGCGAAAATCTCCCCTTTCATCCCCCAGCCTGGAATAAAAACAATGTTCATGCGATAACACCCATTTCGTTCATGCGATAACACCCATTTCGTTCATGCGATAACACCCATTTCTTTGCCGACAAGGGCGATTTGTTCGAGCGCCCAGTCGATCTGTTGTTTCGTAAGCGTCGCCATGAGCGAGAAGCGAATGCGCGCGGTGCCTTCTGGGACGGTTGGCGGACGAATCGCAACAGCCGCAATGCCGCGTTCTTGCAGCCTCTCGCTGAAACGGACGGTTCGTTCGTTGTCGCCGATGATGATCGGCACGATCTGCGTTGTGCTTGCGCCGATGTTGAATCCGAGGCGCTTCAGTTCGTTGCGAACGTAATCGCTATGGGTAAACAAGTTTATGCGGCGTTCGTGTTCTTGTTGGACGATGGAAATCGCTGCTCGAATCGATCCGAGCACCGCTGGCGGCAAGGCAGTTGTAAAAATAAAGGCGCGCATATGATTGATCAAATAGTCAATGAGGTATTTCTTTCCTGTCACATAGGCGCCAAATGTGCCAAGCGCTTTGCTGAAGGTTCCCATGTGAATATCGACGTGTTCAGCAATGCCGAGGTGATGGGCCAACCCTTCTCCTTTTTCTCCGTAGAGGCCGCTGCTGTGAGCTTCATCGATCATGAGAATCGCGCCGTATTTTTCTTTGAGGGCAACGAGTTCGCGAAGAGGAGCGATGTCTCCATCCATGCTGAAAACCGTGTCGGTAACAATGATTTTCAGCTTATGCACAGGTGTTTTTTTCAAAAGCGTTTCAAGATGGTCGATGTCGTTATGGCGATAGCGCTTCAGTTCGGCGCGGCTTAAAATGGCGCCGTCAACGATGCTGGCGTGGTTGAGTTTATCGCTAAAGATGACATCCTCACGGCTTGCTAGTGCGGAAAGAATGCCGACGTTGGCGGTGTAACCGCTGTTGATGATCAGAGCAGCTTCGGTTTCTTTCCATTTCACTAACGCTGCTTCGGCTTCCTCATATAGCGCATGGTTGCCGACAATGAGGCGCGAGGCGGTGGCGCCTGCACCGTATGTTTGCATCGCACGAATGCTCGCCTCGATGAGCCGTTCGTCATCCGCTAAGCCAAGGTAGTTATTGGAAGCGAGATTCAGCAACTTTCGCCCGTTCATCATCACCCAACCTTCATCCGAACGCTCCATGCGCGGAAGTTTCCGCTTTTGTGCTTTCTTCTCCAGTGTTGCTAATTGCGCGTTTATGTTGTCCTGCCACAAACCTCCCTCTCCCCCTCCAATTGTAAACCTTTATAATTTTAAAGTTTACATTATCGTATCATAGACAAAACATTCAGACAATTATTTTTTATGACCTCTTTAAAAACAAAGCTCTTTCAATGTTGATCTTCATCAAAAGAAAAAAAGACCGCTTTATTGCGGTCTTCGGTTGTTCTTATTCAATGAAAGCATTCGTTAGTTAAATAAGAACCTTTTCATTAAATTTTTTCAATGCTTCTCCAAGGCGAATTAAAGAGATGATTTCTCCGGTGTGATTTCCATCCTTTATCGCATGATTGAGACATAACTTTAAATATATTTCTCACGAAGATATTGATTGGAGTCAAAGTAAATTATTTCAGTTAATGAAGAAAGCTCTTCCTTTAAACTTGTTAAATTCATTCATTTATTTGTTTATTTAGAACAATGTTTTATTCATACATATCATGATTCCATCAAAAAAGCTGCCTCATTCATCGAGGCAGCTTACTTTTTGGAGAAATTCAATGCGATTTTGGAACGGGTCGCGGAATGAAAAGCGAATGACGCCTGGAATCGGTTTTTCGTCTTGCGTCGGCACGCCGTGTTCCTCCAAATATCGGCGCGCACCGAATACATCCTCTACTTCAAATGCCGGATGGCTTTTGCTGTTGTATCCTTCTCGATTCTCCACGCCAATGTGCAGTTCCACATCTCCGACTTTGTACCAAAGCCCGCCGTTCCCTTTTAGTGAATTCGGTTTTTCAATTTCTGTAAACCCAAGCAAATCGGTATAAAATGCACGCGCTTCCTCCTCTTTGCCGACAGGAATGCAAATTTGCACATGATCCAACCGCTTGATTCGAATCATCATTCTACCAACTTTCTTTTCAATTTATTCCAAACAAAGAGCGACGCGACCGCAAATAAGGCAAGCACGCCTTCAACCGCCCAAATATTTTTCAATATTCCCGCTTGGTACATCGCTGGGGCCACATCCAACAACGCATGAATGGCGATGGCGTATAAAACGTAGCGAAATCGGTTTGTTCGCACACCGAGCAACACAAGCAGCGACATCGTGATGTGGAAAATGAGCGCGCCCCCGCGCTCGAGTCCTCCAAGCACATAAAAAGCAAATGGGGTGTTCATGATCTGTTCTTTTAATGTGCTCGCCTGCTCGGCTGACAACGCCGAACCGAGCGTTTCATCGAACGTTCCAGAACGAATGAGTTGCATCAAAACGAGCGTATTGATCGCTCCAATGACGCCGATCAAAATCGCTTCGATGCCGCCATGCCCTAGACCGAACGAAAGACCGTCTTTATATTCATGCCGATCTTTCAGCCAAAAACGAAAGCCGACGTAGCGGCCAAGCTCTTCAAACACGCCGGCTGCAAGCGCGCCGTAAAGCACAAACGCAGCAGGGTGATCCGTCCATTTAAGCGCTGTCCCGCTTTGATCAATCATCGCAATATGAAGAAGCTTCTCCAATACTTGCGAAAAAAGGACAAAAACAGCGGCGCCAATCCACAACGGTTTCCAAGCAAACTGTTGCTTTTTTCGAAAATAAAGGAAAAACGCAATCGGGATAATCAAAGATATCATCAGTTGGCTAATCGGGCCTGCCAGGTTCATCTACTCACTTCCTTTCGTATCGTTTTTAACAAACGTGCAACATTGCGCGCTTTGATGTACAGCAGTTCTTCCGCGCGTTCCATGCACTCGTCTACCGTCATCGGCCCCGTCGCAATCGCGTCGCAGCTGATGAAATAGTCATACAAACGTTCAAATCCCGCACCTAAACTACCGGAAAGCAAAATCGGCTTTGCGCCATGTTTTCTCGCCAGCGTCGCCACATAAAGCGGCACTTTCCCATAAAGCGTTTGCTCATCGCTTCGTCCTTCGCCTGTCATGACGAAATGTGCGTCTTTGATCTTTTCTTCTAGCCGAACCGTCTGAGCGACAAGCTCCGCACCGGAGACGATTTTTCCGCCGAGCGTCAAAAAGGCAAAGCCTAATCCGCCTGCCGCTCCTGCACCTTTTTCATGTTGATACGCCTGGCGAAGATGTGCTTCGATTTTAGCGGCATAGTTGCTTAACGCGTTATCAAGAAAACGAACTTGTTCCGCGTTTGCCCCTTTTTGCGGTCCGAATACAAACGAAGCGCCGTTTTTTCCGCAAAGCGGATTCGTCACATCGGATGCAACAAGAAACGTACTTTCATACACGCGCGCATCAATCGTCGCAAAATCGACATGAGCAATATCGGCAAGCGATGCCGCAAACGGCGGTAAACGCTCGCCTTTTTCATTTGTAAATGTTACGCCAAGCGCGCTAAGCAACCCGAAGCCGCCATCGTTCGTCGCACTGCCGCCGAGAGCGACGAGAAAGCGGCGATACCCTGCATCAAGCGCCGCGCGAATGACCTCTCCCATCCCATACGTCGTCGTGCAAAGCGGATTGCGCTTTTCATTCGGCACGAGCGTTAAACCTGCAATGGAAGCTGTTTCGACAATGACTGTATCGCCGTTGACAACGCCATACACCGTTTGCCGCTTTTCAAACAGCGGACCTTTCGCTTCAACGGTGACCGTCGTTCCGTTTGTCGCTGTGACGATCGCTTCAAGCGTCCCTTCTCCCCCATCCGCCATCGGCACGGAAACGACGTTTGCTTCTTCATATTCAGCGGCAAATGCCCGTTTGATTATATCGCAAACGGCCGCCGATGACAAACTTCCTTTAAACGAGTCGGGCGCAAGCACAATGTTCATCGTTCATCCCCCTACGAAATGATTTTCTTTAACACGTTTTTTCCGTCTTTTCGCACGAAAATAACGGTCATGTTCTCCCCGCTTTGCCGTTTTGGAACCGGCTCTCCTTCAACAATCATTTTTTCATGATCGCGATAGGGCGAACGGTAAAGATCGAACAAAAACGTGCGCTCATCCATCCAATCAATGAAAATAATTTCCGCAAACCACTCCCCATACGCATAAGATAAAGGCGGTCCGTCTAACCGTTCAAGCGAAAGGAGCACGTTCTTTCCTTCTTTTTCGCAAAAAGCAACGCCAACCTCATCACCCGCGCAAAATCCGATGATCTCTTCTTGCGTTAAAAACGAAAGCGTTTCTCCTTTCACTTGCACTTCTACTGTATATTCGCCTTTGTGAACGAACATTCCTTCGACGTACAATAAATGTTGATCCCCGCACTCCATCTCTTGCTGCTCCTTCCCCCATTTTTTCTCTCTATTTATCATATCTGGAACATCATTTCTTCACAATAAGTGGTTATTTTTCCGAAAACATGTTATTCTACCAATATATAAGGAGGGATTGTATGCTGGAAAAAAATCTTGAAAAATATGCGGAATTAGCTGTGCGCGTCGGAGTCAATATTCAAAAAGGGCAGACGCTCTTTATTCAAGCGCCGCTTCCATCCGCTCCGCTCGTGCGCAAAATCGCAAAAAAAGCGTACGAAGAAGGAGCAAAGCACGTATACGTTGAATGGAGCGATGAGGAAATTACGTATATAAAATTTAAACACGCTCCAGAAGAAGCGCTTCATGAGTATCCGATGTGGCTTGCGCAAGGACGCGAAGAGTTGGCGAAAGGCGGCGCCGCGTTTTTAAGCATTTATGCACCAAACCCGGATTTGCTGAAAGATATCGATCCGAAACGCGTTGCTGCTGCGAATAAAGCGGCTGGCGTGGCGCTGCAAAACTATCGCAGCCGCTTGATGGCGGACCATAACTGTTGGTCGCTTATCGCTGTGCCAACTCCAGCATGGGCGAAAAAGGTTTTCCCGGATTTAAACGAAGACGAAGCGATTGAAAAGCTTTGGGATGTCATTTTCCGCGTAACGCGCGTCGATCAAGACGATCCGATTGCCGCTTGGCACGAACATAATCAACGGCTCGCTAAAATCGTTGATTATTTAAACGAAAAACAATACGCCAAACTCATCTACAACGGCCCGGGCACCGATTTAACGGTTGAGCTTCCGGAAGGACACATCTGGGCGGGCGGCGCAGCCAAAAGCACGAATGGCGTCTTCTTCAACCCGAACATTCCGACAGAAGAAGTGTTTACGATGCCGCATAAAGATGGCACAAACGGCGTTGTGCGCAACACGAAACCGCTCAACTACGGCGGCAATGTGATCGACGGCTTCACGCTCACGTTTAAAGATGGAAAAGTCGTCGACTTTACAGCGGAAGTTGGCTATGAAACGCTCAAACATTTGCTTGATACGGATGAGGGGGCGCGCCGTTTAGGCGAGATTGCTCTTGTGCCGCACCGCTCGCCGATTTCCGAATCCAATCTCGTCTTCTACAATACGTTGTTCGATGAAAATGCCGCATCCCATTTAGCGCTTGGAAAAGCGTATCCAACCAACTTAGAAAACGGAGCGAACATGAGCGCCGACGAACTTGCCGCACGCGGGGCAAACGACAGTTTGGTTCACGAAGACTTTATGATCGGCTCAGGCGAACTAAACGTCGATGGCGTCACAAAAGACGGCACGCGCGAACCGATTATGCGCAACGGCAACTGGGCGCTTCCTTTATAAAACAAACGAACAAGTTGCGGTTTTTTCGCAACTTGTTCATGTACTTTCCTGTTGATCGTCACTATAATCGAATGACTCCTGTCTCTCTCTTCTTGAAAACAACACTTGCACTCTTTGCAAAACTATACGACAATAAAATAAAGAGAGAAAATGGATGTAAGGGAGCGAATGTCGTGAAGAAACTATGGAACGTACTCACGGTCATGACCATCGTTTCAATGTTGCTTGCTGCGTGCAGCGGACAAAAAACGGAACAGCGGGTAAAGCCGGCAAAAGAAGATCAACCGGCTTCTGAACAAGCGGATGCGCTCGACCTCACTTACGTTGAGAGCGATAATCAAAACTTTGCTATTTCACTTCTTCCTGATTACACGCTAGAAGCGGAAGAACCTGGGAAAGATGTCGTCTTAAACAAAAAAGATGGCGATCAGTTGATGCGCATTGAATTGTTGCCAAGCGACATCAATGTCAATGAGTTAGAGGCAAACGCGAAAGAGCGCGCGATCGCTGTTGCAAGCGATGCAACGCCGTTTGAAGGCTTTTTGCCGTTTAAAGAGGCGATTGCGTATGAAGCGCACGTCGATGACAGCATCGTTTATGTCGTTTTCGTTAAACAAGACGTGCCGATGTTTTTAACCGTCTTTACGAAAAACGAAACCAACTTGTTTGAAGAATTTATGACGATGGCCAGAACGATTATACCGCTCGATTCAGACACATCTGAAGCAAACGAAGATGAGAAAGCGAACAATGAAACGTTCTTATACAAAAGCTCCTCCCAGCCGTTTCAAGCGCGCGTCATAAACGGCTACAATGCAGAAGCGATCGAACCGGGAAAAGATATGATTTTTCAAGATGAGAACGAAGCGTCAATGACGATCGAAATTCTGGACGATGAAGCAGATTGGGCGCTCGTTTCCGAACAGGCGGAAACCTATGTAAAAGAAAGCAGTAAAGACGGAAATGTCGAAACAATGACGTGGCAAGAAGGAAACAAACTAAAAGGCGCCGATGTTTATCAAGCTCAAACGAAAGACGGTGCTGTTTACGTATTTGTTGTGAAAAGCGTGCCGATGCGCTTAACAATCTTCACAACCGGTGAACAAAAAGACCTTTCACCATTTTTAACGATGGCGGAAACGATTGAACGAATCGATTAAGGGGTGAGCAGAATGACCGATTTGGAATTGCTCGAAGCGTATCGCTCATTATGGTCGAATCGTTCGCTGCCAGCAGCGGCGGAAGAAGCGCGCGCAGTGCTCATCGAAGCGATTCAGCGCGATTTAAAAGATGAAATGACCCATCCGCGCCTTCGCAAATCGCCATATGAAAAATTTGCGCTTGCGCTAAAGCGAATTAGCGATTCTTCCTTAAGCACTGAAGCAAAATATCTCCTCATCCGCATCTACGTCACCGAAGCGGAAAAACTAATCAAGCTGCCTCATGCATGAGGCAGCTTTTTTGTATAAGCCTCCTTATTTTTTCGAAACCTCTTTTATCCCCGTTCGTATAAATAAGCATCACGTAAAAACAAAGAGGTGTCGCTGTTGGAATCAAAAGCTTTTCTCGAAGAACAACTCTCCATGATCGAGCAATGGGAGAAAGAACAAAAAGATTTATGGTTTTGGGAAAAGATCGGGCGGCTGCCGTTTCAATGGCTCGATCGTCTCACTCCTAAATTCGTCCATGACAAACTTGGACAACTGCTCGATGAGGTTGGTCATTACATTCAAACAGGAGGACAATATTTAGTCAACAAAGAACACATCCTCCGCCTTTTTTCTGAAACGGAGCCGTACACGATTGAAGACATACGCCGTCTTCCGCTTGCCAAAATGGATGAAGTGTGCGATCAACTTATTGCCAAGCGGCAAACATTTGCAAAATATCAAGGTGCAACAACAGGATTTGGCGGCATTTTTACGTTGGCCATTGACATTCCTGCCTTGCTTGGACTCGCGCTTAAAACATTGCAAGAGATTGCGCTTGCTTACGGTTTCGATCCGCATGACAAACAAGAGCGAATGTTTATCGTCAAATGTTTGCAGTTTGCTTTATCGGACATCGTCGGCAAAAAAGCCATTTTAGACGAACTTTTTAAAACGAACCGTCAACAAACGCTTTCTCAACTGCAAGGATGGCGAGAAGTCGTATGGACGTTTCGGGATCAATACGGCTGGAAAAAATTATTCCAAGCCATTCCGATTGCCGGCGTTTTATTCGGTGCCTGGATGAACAAAACGATGATTAGCGATATCGCCGAAGCAGGAAAAATGCTTTATCGGAAACGGCGCATTATCGAAAAGCTCGCAGCGTTTCAATAAAAAAGAGGCGGGATCTCCCGCCTCTTATGCTGACAGCGTTTCATCGCACGGAACAACCGCGTCGTGAAGCGCTTGTTCCACTTCACGGCGATACCGTTTTTGCTCCTCTTCCGTCCATCCAGCATATTGCGCCATGAACGAAAGAACCGCATCTTTCCACCGTTTCACCCAATCAATGCGGAAGAAAAGCGCCCCTGTGCGACGAATGAAAAAGTCAAGCGGCGTGACGGCCATTTCTTCCTCAATCGCATACACCAACATCACATACAAATCAAGCGGCATCGATTGCGAACGATCATACGTTTTCGCGAGCGCAAACAAACGATCGACGTTTGTTCCGTATTGGCGCGCCAACTGCTCCCCTTGTTCGCGCGTAAAACCGTAAGCGAGAGCTTCTTCCGCTTTTTTGCGGATAAATGATGGAAGATTTGCGGAACCGCCTACATCGCCGCCGGAAATCGGCAAATGTTTCGTCTGGCACGGCTTGAATGTTTGACCGGTTTCGTTTGCGAGCTGCTTGGCGACAAGATCGACGACCGTTTCCGCCATTTTGCGATATCCCGTTAATTTTCCTCCGGCGATCGTAATCAATCCAGACGGCGATTGCCAAATTTCATCTTTGCGCGAAATCTCTGATGGATCTTTTCCTTCTTCATAAATGAGCGGCCGCAATCCTGCCCAGCTTGACTCGATGTCCGCCTCCGTCAATCGAACGTTTGGAAACATATAATGAATGGCTCGCAATAAGTATGCCCGATCTTCGGATGTCATTTTCGGATTGGCGATATCGCCATCATAAAACGTATCCGTCGTACCGACATATGTCTTTCCATCGCGCGGAATCGCAAACACCATGCGCCCATCAGGCGTATCGAAATAAATGGCTTGCTTTAACGGGAATCGTTTTTGGTCAATAACGATATGGACCCCTTTCGTCAAACGCAGCTTTTTCCCTTGTTGCGATCCGTCTTTTTCGCGCAATGAATCCACCCACGGCCCAGCGGCGTTAATGATTTTTTTCGCATAAAGGTCATACGTTCGATTCGTCGTTTGTTCGCGGCAACGAACGCCAACGACGCGGCCGTTTTCATATAAAAATGATTCAACCTTTGTGTAGTTCACCGCATCCGCTCCCATTTCGACCGCCTTTTTCACGACTTCGATTGTCAAGCGCGCATCATCGGTCCGGTATTCGACGTAATACCCGCCGCCGATGAGGCCATCTTTTTTAATGAGCGGTTCTTTTTCAAGGGTTTGTTGCGCATTTAACATCGTGCGCCGCTCTTCTTTTTTCACGCCCGCTAAATGATCATACACCCACAGCCCGATCGATGTGCTCCATTTGCCGAATGTTCCCCCTTTATGAATCGGCAAAAGCATCCATTCAGGCGTCGTGACATGCGGACCGTTTTCATACACAATGGCGCGCTCTCTGCCGACTTCGGCAACCATTTTGACTTCGAACTGCTTTAAATAGCGCAACCCGCCATGAACAAGCTTCGTTGATCGGCTTGATGTACCAGCGGCAAAGTCCTGCATTTCGACAAGGGCGGTTTTCATGCCGCGCGTCGTCGCATCTAACGCGATGCCGCATCCTGTAATACCGCCGCCAATCACCAACACATCGTACACCTGTTTACTCATTTCTTCTAATTTTTCTAATCGTCGCTTTGCTGAAAACATGTTCTCTTCCCCCTCTTTCAAAATAAAAAGAGACCACAACAAGCACGATGAACAAGCGCTCATCATGCATGCATGGTCTCTCTTGATCTCTTGACGAATATTAACTTTGTCTTTATTGTATCACAAATCGGAAAAAAGGCAACCTTTATGCCCGCGAAACCATTTCATCGTCGCCCGCGGTTTGCAGGCGCTAATGTTAATTCCTTGTTTTTCATATTTTTCAATGATCGCTCTAATTTTATTGGATGACGGTTTTGGCGTTTCATTCGTCTTCCGCATCGTTTTTCCCGCCTTTCGCATAAACTCCACTTATGTATACGAATGTGTTCAAAAAAAGTTTCGTGAACATTTTTTCTTTTCGCTCATATATTACGAATGAACGGTTTTTTTAAAGGAAGGAGCTGGTCATGTTGTCAAACGAATTTCAACCGCCGATGAAAAAGAAAAAAGACGTCTCACATATGCTTGATTCGTTTTTTGATGATCGTCCGTTAAAAAAGTTATTGCACACGCTCGATGAATATGTCCATCGCACCTTTTCGCCGCTTTACATTCCGATCGATGTGCATGAAACGAGCACAGAACACGTCATTATCGCTCATTTGCCAAGCGTCAAGCGGGAACAAATCCAATTGCAATTCGATGAAGAGCGCCTCATTCTTTCCATTTCTCATCAAGAACGCATCGAAACGATCGATGAACAAGGAAATCTTTTTCAGAAAAAAGAAGCGCAGCAACATATCACCAAATCGATTTTTCTTCCGTATCCTGTTTCAGAAAAAGAGGTACAGGCTTCATTTCAAGACGGAAAACTCGTCATTCGTCTGCCGCAAAAGAAAAAATATATCGACATTGACTAAAAGGCGCATACTCGCCTTTTTTTATTATAGCACAATTTTTCTGAATTTTATATCATTTATTACCAATAAAAAAAACGCAAACTTTACACTTTGAAAGTTTGCGTTAGTCCTTTCACCATACCGCCCATTTGGTTTACCATGCTCATCATTTGCCCCATCGTATTCATCATCTTCGGAATGTCATATGTTCCGTCTGACGTTTTAAATTGCGACAAAATTCCAGCTTGCTGCATCGGCGATGTCATGGATTTTGGATATGACGTCATTGGATTCGGATATGACATGATCGGCTTCGGATATGGAGTCGGGTACGGTGAATGGACCGAAGGCATTCCATGATGATAAGGCGTATATGGATGATAAGGCCCCCACCATTGTTGCGCCATCGGCCAATTGGTTTGCGGAGCATACCACATATCTTCATCCCCTTTCTTATCCTTATATGTATTCGTTTATTTTGTCCGCTGTGCACCATAAATATTGTCAATCATTGTCGGAAGTCTTAATTTTTTGAAATTAACAATTACTATTTTTTTTATGATATGATAGGGCAAAAAGGGGGAGGATGTAAGATGACGGTCACAGAATTAAAAAACAAATTTATTGCGACGAGAAACTATGAGCCGATGGATGCCAACGAATTGCTTGATTATGCTCGCCAATTGTACTTGCGGAATGAATTACCGCTCGGCGTTTATCGCCATCTTGTCCGCGATTTAGAAGCGTTAGGCGCATACAAACCAGACGACGATCAAATAAAGGAATATATTGAGTCGTGAATCGTTTGCCCTCAAATGAGCCATGCTAAAGAGGACTTTAGCATAAAGGGGGCACCAAGATGGGCAGAGGCGTCCATTTTCATCATAAGAAAAAAGGGCACGAAAGCAAGCGGCCAAGCCACGGCTATGATGCTCCGGCGAAGCGGGAAGAAATCGCTGACTATGCGATTGAGACGGTCGGCAGCGAAGGCGAGCGCCCTGTGACAATTGAACATGTAAAAGAATAAAGGTGGCGCATCGGCCACCTTTTTTTAAACCGCTCGAACAAATAACGGTTTGTATCGTTTATCCATTTTTTCTTCTATTTTTTGTAACGAATCATCCACTTCTTGCAAGCTTGATTGTTGCGTTTGACAGTGTTCTTCTATTTGCATCACGGTCCGCTCTTTAATCTTTCCTTCAAGTTGTTCAAGCGCATGAAAAAGAGCCTCTAACTCAGCATGTACTTCCTCCATCGACATTGAACGCTTCTCCACCCTCATACCTCCCCTTTCTGCTTTGCCATACACATTCGCCAAAAAAAGGGCGCTTCCTTCCACGTTGACAAAACTAGAAGAAATTCGGCAAACAAAGTGGTTTCTATTCAAAATTCGACAAAACCATGACATGTTTTTCATCAAAATGGCTCACACTACTCAAAGAAGGAGGTGTCCAAACATGGCGAAAAAAGAGCAAAAAAAGAAGCAGCAGCCAACCAAGCAAGAAGAAACAACGACTGGCTTTGGCGACAAAAAATTAGAAGGACCAAACCGCCCTTCTACATAAGCTCAAAAGGTTCTTGCAGAACATGCAAGAACCTTTTTACGCTCCTCCTTTTTCATCACTAAATTTATCAAGCAGGGAAATCGCATCGATAAGATGATTATTAAAAATTTGTTTGGCGATATTTAGCAAATCAACAATCATCGGATCTCGAAGCGAATAAATCACCCGATTTCCGTCTTTTGTGCCGTATACGATGTTTTTCGCACGCAATACGCTAAGTTGCTGGGAAACAGCAGATCCTTCCGCGCCAATTAATGTCTGTAGCTCATTAACGTGCTTATCCCCTTCAGCTAACAACTCTAAAATACGAATGCGTAATGGATGAGCCAACGCTTTAAAAAATTCCGCTTTAAATTGTTGTAACTCTAAGTTCATTTGCTTCCTCCAACTATTTTAAGTTTCCTGATGAACGGTAAATGCCCATCGTTTCACTTTGAGGACGAACAAGATTTCGACATTCCTCAAACGCATAATGTCTGCATCCGATGCATCGATCTCGTTGAATATGAGCGAAAGCGGCGTTCAATGCATCACCTGTATGTTCAAAAAAGCAGCCCTCACCAATTCTATCATACAAACCAGATTTTTTTAACATGTCTTGTGGTTGCGGCTGAATGCCAGAAATCAAAATGGTGCCCCCATGTTTTTGGAAGTGATCGACCATGCTTGCCAAGTTCGCTTCCCCTGTTTGATCAATATATGGAACTTTACTCATGCGTAAAATTAACACACGCGGTTGATGATGAATGGTGCTCATAATCGATTGTTCAAACATTTGAGCGACGCCGAAAAAAAGCGGCCCTTCGATCGTATAGATGCTAATTTGTGGACAATCACGTCCCTTCTCCACTATTTGTGAGCTGACTTTCATTCTCTTTTTTGTCGGGTCAGGAAGGACTTTTGCAACCGTAAAGATGTCACTCATTCGTTTCACAAATAAAATGATCGCTAAAATAAGCCCAACTTCAACCGCAATCGTTAAGTTTGTAAATATGGTTAAAAGAAAAGTAATCACAAGGACAATGGAATCTGTCGACTTCGTTTTGAGAACATGAACAAACTCTTTTCGTTCGCTCATATTCCAAGCAACGATCATTAAAATAGGAGCCATGCTTGCCAACGGAATGTGAGAAGCATATGGTGCAAATAACAATAAAGTAACCAAAACGACGAGCCCGTGAATGACACCGGATAGCGGCGATGTCGCACCGCTTTTGATATTGGTCGCCGTTCTAGCAATCGCCCCTGTCGCCGGAATCCCTCCAAAAAAAGGAGTCACGATATTGGCAATTCCTTGGCCGATTAATTCTCGATTGCTATGGTGTTTTGTCCCTGTCATTCCATCAGCCACAACAGCCGATAACAACGATTCAATGGCCCCTAACATCGCAATCACAAAAGCCGGACGCAACATCGCAACTACTTTTTCAAGCGTTACATTCGGAAATGAAAGATGTGGTAAATGATTCGGAATTTCCCCAAAAGTAGAGCCAATCGTTGCGACTTGTTCTGGAAATAACAGCATCGCTACTCCGCTTGACACAATTAAACTGAGCAATGGTCCAGGAATTTTAGGCACATATTTCGGAGTGATGATGATGGTCAACAGTCCAATGGTTGCGGTGATCACACTATATACGTTCAACGTATCTAAATGAAGGAATAACTCTCTCATATTTGAAAGGAAATCTTCATGTTTCTTAATGCCTTCTAATCCTAAAAAGTTGGCGATTTGTCCAGTAAAAATAATGACAGCAATTCCTGACGTAAAGCCAATTGTCACAGGTCTCGGTATAAATTTAATCAATGATCCGAGCCGAAACAATCCCATCAACACCAACATGATCCCAGATAAAAAACCAGCTATTAATAAATTTTCATAACCGTATGTTAAAACGATTCCCAATAAAATCGGAATAAATGCTCCCGTCGGTCCACCGATTTGATATTTAGACCCTCCGCATAAAGAGATGAGTATTCCTGCAACAATGGTCGTATAAATTCCGTATTCAGGCTTCGCTCCTGAAGCAATCGCAAATGCCATTCCAAGCGGCAAAGCAATCACTCCAACAATCAATCCAGCCAATAGATCTTTGCGAAAGTGAGCAATGGTATACCCTTTAAACCGCTCCAAGCACAAGGCCTCCTTTTTATCTATGTATATTTGAATTTTTGAATATGCACATATACAAACTATATAACATTATGAAGTTTTAGTGTCAAAGATTTTTTGATTGATTTTCAGCGCGAATAAGATTTGCCCAAACGTTTTTTTCTTCGATGTTTGAAAATGAAGTTTCTCTTTTCTCACTTTTGTGAAAATGACGGTTTGTTTGTTCATATGGTATAATAATAGGCATTCGAAGGAGATGGTGCTATGTTTAAATATCCCGGGGGACGAGTGTACGAAAAACGTGAACAAGTCGCAGCGGGCAAAGCAAATGCCACCTACGGAAACCGTGGCATGACGCTAGAGGCAGATTTGAATGAAACAAATGCCTACTATTTAGAGAGAGGCATTGCCGTCATTCATAAAAAGCCGACCCCTGTGCAAATCGTTCGCGTCGATTATCCGAAGCGAAGCGCAGCCGTCATTAAAGAAGCGTATTTTAAGCAACCGTCAACAACAGACTATAACGGCATTTATCGCGGCAAATACATCGATTTTGAAGCAAAAGAAACGAGAAATAAAACATCGTTTCCGTTACAAAATTTTCATGAACATCAAATTTACCATATGAAGCAAGTGCTTGCTCATGGGGCTATTTGCTTCGTCATTTTGCGGTTTACCACGCTGGACGAAGTGTATTTGCTGGATGCCCATCACCTTCTTGAATTTTGGGAGCGAAAAGAAAAAGGTGGTCGAAAATCGATTACGAAAACCGAAATTGAGCAGTATGGACATCTCATTCCACTTGGCTATCAACCACGAATCGATTATATTAAGGTAGTGGACAAACTATATTTCTAGAAAGATAGGAGGAACAGCATGTCCAACAACTATCGTTCGCGCACAGAGCGAAAACAAGCACAAAAAACGAAACAAAACCCACGAAAGCGAAGTGGTTCAATATTGAAAAAAATCGTACTTGCTATGCTTGTCCTTATGACGTTTGGCATGTTTTCAGGAGTCGTTGCTTTTGCGTGGATGATTAAAGACGCACCGCCGCTTGATGAAACGTTGTTGCGCGACCCGCTCGCCTCCATCGTTTACGATCAAAACGGTGAAAAAGTAACGGAGCTTGGACAACAAAAACGCATTTACGTTTCCTACAAAGATATTCCGAAAGTGCTGGAAGATGCGGTACTCGCCACTGAAGACGCTCGGTTTTATGAGCATCACGGCTTTGACATCATCCGCGTTTTCGGCGCCATTGTAGCGAATATTCGCGAAGGATTCGGCGCAGAAGGCGGAAGTACCATTACCCAACAAGTCGTCAAACTTTCGTTTTTAACGCCAGAAAAAACGTTAAAGCGAAAAGTGCAAGAATTGTGGTTAGCCATTCGCCTTGAACAAAAATATTCTAAACAAGAAATTCTAGAAATGTATTTAAACAAAATTTATTATTCAAGCCGTGCTTACGGTGTTGCCAAAGCAGCCGAAGTGTATTTTGGCAAAAAAGATTTATCGGAGTTGACGCTCCCAGAAGCAGCGCTTTTAGCGGGTATTCCGCAAAGCCCAAACAACTACAATCCGTTTAAGCACCCGGAAGCGGCGGAAAAACGTCGCAATACCGTTCTTTCGCTCATGGTTAAACATGGATTTATTTCAAAAGAAGAAGCGGAAAAAGCGAAAAAAGTTCCGATCCAATCGATGCTTGCGGAATACAAACAAGAAGACGAGATTCCGTATGACTCCTTCATTGATCGCGTCATTGAAGAAGTAACGGAAAAAACAGGATTGGACGTTTTTACTGCCGGATTAAAAATTTACACGACACTTGATCAAGATGCCCAATCATACGTCGATGAACTGCTAAACTCAGATGAAGTGATTCGCACAGACAAAGAAGATTTCCAAGCAGGTATTGCCCTTGTTGATACGAAAACAGGCGAAATTCGCGCGCTCGGCGGCGGTCGTAAACAAGACGGAGTTACATTCGGTTTTAACTATGCGACCGATGCGAAAAAACAACCTGGATCAACGATTAAACCAATTTTAGACTACGGCCCAGCGATCGAATATTTAAAATGGTCAACGTACCATCAATTAACAGACGAACCTTACCAATATTCTGATGGAACACCGATTAAAAACTGGGACGGCAGATACGAAGGACAAATGTCGATGCGCATGGCGCTTGCCCGTTCCCGTAACATTCCAGCCCTTAAGGCTCTTCAAGAAGTTGGTTTAGAGCGTGCAAAAGAATTTGCAAACCGACTCGGCATGGGCTTTGACGAAATTTATGAAGCATACGCGGTCGGAGGAGTAGGCACCGGCGTCTCCCCTCTCCAAATGGCAGGAGCGTACAGCGCATTCGGTAACGGCGGCATTTACATTGAGCCGCATGCGGTAACAAAAATCGTCTTCCCTGACGGCACAGAAATGGATGTACGTCCAAAGCCAAAAGCGGCAATGAAAGACTATACAGCCTTTATGATTACGGACATGTTAAAGACGGTCGTTCAATCAGGAACAGGAACGGCTGCGAACGTGCCGGGGCTTCACATCGCTGGAAAAACAGGAACGACAAACTATGATGAAAAAGATCGCAGAAGATATGGGCTATCAGAAGGTGCAGTGCCAGATAGTTGGTTTGTCGGTTATACGCCGAACTATACAGCAGCCGTATGGACAGGATTTAGCAAAAAGAGCAGCGAAGCGTATTTAACAAGAGCGGAACAACAATATGCAAAGCTGTTGTTCAAGAATATCATTTCGCACGTCGATGACGGCAGCGGCGGCGACTTTAAGAAACCAAAAAGTGTTGTTCAGCTTGCCGTTAAAAAAGGAACAAATCCGCCGCAATTAGCAAGTAAGTATACGCCAAAAGATGAAATTACGTATGAATATTTCGTTCGCGGCTACGAAGAACCGATAGAAGTTGCTGATGATGAACCTGAAACACTTGACCCTGTTACAGACTTACAAGCAAAATACGATCCGGCAACAAACACGATTTCGCTTGCTTGGTCGTATACGATCGACCCAGAAAACGATATTTCGTTTGAAGTGCGGCAAACAGTCGATGGCGGCAAGCCGGTCGTGATTGGCACGACGAAAGATTCGCAATTGACGGTCAACGCCGGAGACGGTTCAGTGTACTTGTTTGAAGTATACGCGGTCAGCGCAGACGGTACGCGCAGCGCTCCAGCAACAGCGCTCGTGCAAATTCCGAAAGAAGAACTGTCAACGCCCAGCGATGAAAAAACACAGCCAGGACAAGATGAAGAAACAGAAGAAACGGAACAGCCGGAGCAACCGGAAGAACCAGAAACATCAGAACAACCAGAAAATCCAGAGCAACCAACAGACCCATCGAATCCAAATCCGAGCGCGCCAACAAATCCGACAAATCCAACAAATCCGGCACCAAGCAATCCGACAAATCCAAGCCAAGGAAGCACAAACACAAACAACAACACCATTAACAATAGCAACAACCAACTGCAAAAACCAACACAAGGAGAAACAAATGAAAAAAGAGGCTGATCCATTCAGCCTCTTTTTATTTTGTTATTTTGCGTTTAGCGATCGTTTTGTAAACGAGTTTCGTTAATTCTTCAAACAGTTCATCAAGTTGAATAAATGAGTGATAAAGGTCAGGACGGGCAAAAATAAACGCAAGCCGATCGAGGCAGTTCAACGGTTGAAGGGGCAATGCTTTCACTTCTTTTTCCCATTCGCACACATTGCTCACTTTTCGTTCGTTCAGCCAAAAGAGCGCGCTAAGAAAATACGCTAAGCTGCGAATCATCGGCTCGCGCGCGGCTTTCCGATCTCGCTTGGCAAACAGCGACGCCAGCGTTTCTTTTTCGTCTTTCCAAAGCTCTAATAATGGCGGAAGCGATTGTTCCATGTTTGTCCACGGCTGTTCTTCTTCCGTTATATCGTAATAAAACGGAACGTGCTTCATCATGTTCGGAAATGGTTGAGCCGTTTCAACCGTAATTTCATCTTTTGAGAAAAATAACGGATGCATAAAAGAAGCTGGAATGCGCATTAAACCGCTCCTTTCATTCGTTTTTTTCCTTCTCGGCATAGATGAAGAAGCGGACAAACGTCGCATTTTGGCGCTTGCGCTTTACAATGATAGCGGCCAAAAAAAATGAGGCGATGATGGCTCACCGACCATTCTTCTTTTGGAATTTTCCGCATTAACGTCTCTTCGACTTCAAGAACCGAATCTTTCCAACGGCAAATGCCAAGCCGTTTGCTGACGCGCTCGACATGCGTATCAACCGCAATCGCAGGGACGCCGAATGCAACGGAAACGACAACGTTCGCCGTCTTCCGCCCGACTCCCGGCAATTTCATGAGTTCATCGCGATCGCGCGGCACTTCGCCGCCGTATTGTTCAATTAACATGCGGCACAAGTTTTGAATGTTTTTCGCTTTGTTGCGATATAATCCGATCGAGCGAATATCTTGCTGCAATTCTTCAAGCGGCACTGCGATATAGTCTTCAGGCGTTTTATATTTTTGAAATAGATTTTTCGTTACTTTATTGACTAATGCGTCGGTACACTGCGCTGACAACACAACGGCAATCAACAGCTCAAACGGATTGCGATGAACAAGCTCGCAATGCGCATTCGGAAACATTTTCGCCATTTCGTCTAAACAGTAGCGAATTTGCTGCTTCGTTAACATAACACCATCCTTTCTACGATTGCTCGAGCCAATTGTAAAATGGGACCGTTGGCTTATACGCTCCTTGTTCTTGCTTCATTGGCGGTTTGCGAAATTTTTTGCCATATTGCTGAGCTTGTTCGATCGTGCGAATTCCATTCTTTTTCCATTCAAATAAAATGCGGTCAATGTAGCGAAAATTGAGCTTTCCTGATAACACCGCTTCACGCAGCGCCGCTTTAATGATGAGCGGATCGTGTTCATCTTGATCGATCCACATCGCTAACGTTTCGCATTCCATCGGCGAAAGCGGACGGCCGAATTCCCGTTCAAAGAGCGTATATAGCTCTTCTTCTTGTTCGTTTTCCTCGCGCAACGGCTCTTTTAACAAATGGCGCACAATTTTTTCCCAAAGCGGCTCAAGCGAATAATGTTCGCTGCGAATCTGTTGTTCATCGATTCGTTCTTCAATCGCCACGAATCCTTTTTGTACAAGCTTGCGCAATTGCTGCATGCATGTTTCGGGGGAAAGCGTCATTCGCGCGGCAATTTGTTCTGGCGTTGGAAAGGTGATTCCGCTGTCAATAAAGGAGTGGATGTGCAAAAGCAACATAAATTCGGTTTCATTTAAACCGAGCTCTTTATAGTTCGTTAACAGCACGCGTGGAATCGCGATGCTTCCTTCACGAAACCATTGGATAATTTTATTTCGATCCATCTGCAAACACCTCAACGATGATTATACCACAAAATAAATCCCCCATGGTGCTGGGGGATTTGCTTTTACGGATATAAGCGATTTAATAAGCGCGGGAACGGAATCGTTTCACGAACGTGTTCGACGCCGCAAATCCAAGCGATTGTCCGCTCAAGGCCAAGACCAAATCCTGAATGCGGCACAGAGCCGTATTGGCGAAGTTCCAAATACCATTTATACGCATCGAGCGATAAGTTGTGTTCTTCTAACCGCTGTTTTAATAAATCGTAATCGTGAATGCGCTCCGAACCGCCGATAATTTCGCCGTATCCTTCCGGTGCGATTAAGTCAGCGCAAAGAACGACTTCTGGGCGGTTTGGATCTGGCTGCATGTAGAACGGCTTTAATGTCGTTGGATAATGGGTAATGAAGACAGGCTTATCAAAGCTTTCCGCTATCGCCGTTTCATGCGGCGCGCCGAAATCATCGCCCCACTCGATATCGTCAAAGCCTTTGTCATGAAGCAGCTGAATCGCTTCATCGTACGTAATGCGCGCAAACGGCGGCTTGACGTTTTCTAATTTCGTCGTATCGCGTCCGAGCGTCTTTAACTCAAGCTGGCAATTTTTTAAGACGGATTGAACGATGTATGATACATACTCCTCTTGCACTTTCAAGTTATCTTCAAACTCATAAAACGCCATTTCCGGCTCAACCATCCAAAACTCGATTAAATGGCGCCGTGTTTTTGACTTTTCAGCACGGAACGTCGGACCGAACGAAAATACTTTGCCAAGCGCCATTGCTGCTGCTTCCATGTAAAGCTGTCCGCTTTGCGAAAGGTAAGCATCTTCATCAAAATATTTTGTATGGAACAACTCTGTCGTTCCTTCTGGCGCACTTCCCGTTAAAATTGGAGGATCGACTTTCACGAAGCCGTTGTTGTTGAAAAATTCATACGTCGCGCGAATCACTTCGTTGCGAATTTTCATAATCGCGTGTTGACGTTTTGAACGAAGCCATAAATGACGATGATCCATTAAAAATTCCACGCCGTGCTCTTTCGGCGTAATCGGATAATCCACCGCTTCATGAATAAGCTGCAAGTTCGTTACCGAAAGTTCATAGCCAAACGGCGAACGCGCATCTTCGCGCACGATGCCTGTCACATATAATGAGCTTTCTTGCGTCATGCGTTTTGCTAGTTGAAACACATCCTCGCTCACTTGCGCTTTTTCAACGACCCCTTGAATAAAGCCCGTTCCATCGCGCAATTGCAAAAAGGCAATTTTTCCGCTTGAACGCTTGTTCGCCAACCAAGCGCCAATGGTCACTTCTTGTCCTACATAGTTACGTACTTCTGCAATCGTTGTTTTCACAAAAAGTCCCTCCAAAGACGTTCAAAAACTGTATGTACATCATCCATATTATACATTTCGACAAAAAAACGCAAGAACAAAAAGGCCAGCCTTGATCAGCCAGCCTTCTCCCTTATTTCGTTTTGGATTCCATAAACGCTTGAATGCGGTCGATCGCTTTTTGAAGCTGCTCTAACGATGTCGCATACGATAAGCGAACGTTATCCGGCGCGCCGAATCCAGAACCCGGCACGAGCGCAACTTTTGCTTCTTCTAGCAGCGCCTCAACAAAGGCATCCACGCTGTCATATCCCGCCATCAACGCGGCTTTTTTCGCGTTCGGGAACAAATAAAACGCTCCTTGCGGCTTGACGCACGAAAAGCCCGGAATTTGAATGAGGCGTTCGTAAATGATATTTAAGCGCTCTTCAAACGCTTGTCGCATGCGCTCAACCGGCTCTTGTGAACCGCTATAAGCCGCAATCGCAGCGTATTGCGCAATCGAAGTCGGGTTGGAGGTGCTGTGGCTTGCAAGGTCCGTCATCGCGCGAATGATTTCTTCATCGCCTGCCGCATACCCGATGCGCCATCCTGTCATCGAATGCGACTTCGATACGCCATTAATGATGATCGTTTGTTTTTTTAGCTCTGGCGAAAGCTGAGCGATCGAGATGTGCTCATGTCCGCCGTAAACGAGCTTTTCATAAATTTCATCAGAAACGATCAAAATGTTATGTTCTAGACATACATCGCCGAGCGCCTGCAGCTCTTCTTTCGTATAAATCATCCCGGTCGGATTGCTTGGCGAGTTAATGATCACCGCTTTTGTGCGCTCCGTGATCGCCGCTTTCAATTGCTCTGGCGTCATTTTAAATGAGTTTTCTTCCGCTGTTTCAACGTAAACAGGAACGCCGCCAGCGAGCTTCACTTGCTCCGGATAGCTGACCCAATACGGCGTCGGGATGATCACTTCGTCCCCTTCATCTAAAATCACTTGGAAGAGAGTGTAAAGCGCATGTTTCGCTCCAACGCAAACGATGATTTCCGATGGTTTGTAGTCGAGCTTTTGATCGTTTTGAAACTTTTTAATAATTTCCGCTTTTAATGCCGGCAAACCGCCTGAAGGGGTGTATTTCGTATGCCCTTCATGCATCGCGCGCACAGCCGCTTCCATAATGTGCTCTGGCGTATTAAAATCAGGTTCACCTGCTCCAAGGCCGATTACATCGTGCCCAGCCGCTTTTAATTCTTTCGCTTTCGCTGTGATCGCTAACGTGCTGGACGGTGTCAATGATGCTACGCGTTTCGCTAATTTCATAAAATCCTTTCCCCCTTTATGGTGTAAAACTGTATCTTTTGATAAAAGCGCCATCTTCAAACCGGACATAGTAAAAAGAATAGCGGTCTTGCTCATCAATATATGTAATCTCCCAAAGCGGAATCCCTTTTTCCATTCCTAATTTCGCCGAAATGACTTTTTTAGGGGAATATTCCGTTTTTAAAATCGCAAGCGCCTCCTTTTCCGAAATGCCGGCTGATAGCGGTTTTACTTCAATATCGTCCCCTTTTTCCGGGACCCATACGACCATTTTTTCATGTTCTTCATTTTCCCCAATGACGACCACATACGTTTCATTGCCGCGATACGTATCAACATCAATAATGGTCGTTAAGTCTCCTTCCTCTTTTGCGCGCTCAATCGCTTTCTGTTCGCTCTCTTCCTTTGATGAGATCGCCGCATGATACGCATCGGCAAACAGCCAAACCGTCCAGCCAAGCAAAAGAAGCAACCATATTGCCCACTTTTTCACAGGAATCCCTTCTTATGTGCGATAAATGGTAAATACCGCTTTTTCTTTGTCTTCGTCATCGAGCGCCAAACCAAACATTAAATCTTTTTCTTTCAGCGTTCGATTTAAGCAATCCACAATTTTGTACAAATCAGCTGAATTCTGAACTTTCACTGTTGCCAATACTTCAATTTTGCTTTCCACGTTCATATCCTCCATGTGCACAAATTTTGTTACTTATATGGTCAACATGTCAAGGAAACAATACAGATACAACACAATTGTGTTGTAAACATCTTCATTTTAGCAACGGTTTCCTACATTGGTCAATTTCATTTAAAAAAATTCCTACCGTACACACCATGGGCCATTTTTGGCCCTTTTTTTACAACGTTATTACTTCGTAATGATCGAGATCGCACTTCACGACAACCGACCCAACACGTTCGGTTTGATAAATATCGATCCATGATTCATATAAGCGCTCTAATAACCGTTGATTTGGCACGTGATCGCGCTTTTTAAAAAAGATGGTCACTTGCGGATCGACATGTTTTAAAAATGCGGTGCTCGGGCGATCGTATAAGCCGAAATGAGCGATTTTTAAAATGTTCACATCGTTCAACGGCAACGCAAGCAGCCGTTTTTCGACCTCCTCGCTCGCATGTCCCATATAAAGAAGCCGAAGATCGCCATATTGGAGCGAAAATGTCAGATCGTCTCCTTCTGTGCACAACACTTCCGCACGCAAATGGGGAAAAATCTCGTGCACCTCTCCTTCTTTCCACACTTCACAATTATATGGAAGGGCCATTTTCAAACGGCAAACGATCAGCTTTTCAGGGGCAAATGTGTCGATGACCCAATCGAGATTCGCAACATATTCTTTTTCATCGTTTGTGACGATGACTTCATCGATTTCCGTCACATGAAATTGATCTAACCATTTTTTTAATTGTCGCTCCGTTCCAATTCCGCCTGTATTAATAAGCACGTTTTTGCCGCTCGCGTGCTTTAAAAGCGTTGCCTCTCCATTCGCAAGCGGCAAAAACACAATCGCCATTTCTTCCCCTTCAAGCATTAAATCAATTTTCCGCACCGCCCCTTCCGTCACGGGCGGATCGACCAACCCGTACAGCGCGAGACAAAACAGCAATAACCATCTCATTCAGTTCCACTCCTACGACCAATCTATCTATTATCTTTCACTCATTGACTAAAAATTATAGCCATTGATCGAGGCGTGGCAAAAGTTGATCAAGCGGTTCTTCATATACGCGAATCGGCGGAAGCGATTGTAAAAAATATTTTCCATATGAAGCGGTCATCATGCGTCGATCAAATACAAACATGACACCGCGATCGCTTTTTGTTCGAATCAAGCGGCCAAATCCTTGTTTAAACCGCAAAACCGCTTGCGGCAGCGCTAAATCGTAAAACGGATTGCCTCCTTTCGCGCGAATATGTTCGCTTTTCGCTTCAATGACAGGGTCATCTGGCGGTGCGAACGGAAGACGAACGATCACAAGGCAAGATAAGTCGTCGCCAGGAATGTCAATCCCTTCCCAAAAGCTGCTTGTACCGAATAAAATCGCCTGCTCAAATTGTTGGAAGTTTCGCGTCAGCTTCGCCGCGTTGCCGCCGCTTACTCCTTGAGCCATTAAAACGAACGCTTCGTCATCGTTTAATTGTTTCGCAAACGAATGCGTCAATTTTAAAAGCTCGTAGGAAGTAAACAAGACGAGCATCCGCCCCTTCGTATGGTATGCGATTTGCAGCAGCTGCCGCGCAACCGCTTCAGCGTATTCTTCAAGCGAAGCAACTGTTAACGACGGCAAATCGCTCGGAACCATCAAAAGCGCCTGTTCTTCGTAACGAAACGGCGACGGAATAATGTGCGCCATCGGATAAAAATCTTCTAAGCCGAGCCGCGAAATGATGTATGCAAACGAACCGTTCATCGTCAACGTCGCAGATGTTAAAATGACGCTTTTTTTCCGCGCGAACAGTTGATCAGCAAAAAACGCCGCCAAATCAATCGGCTGTGCGTACAACGTCACCGCGTTCACCGCTCCTTTTGGCTCGACTTCCATCCAGCGCACAACGGCATCGTCATCGCTTAACAGCAAATGCCGAAGCGTCGTAAACGTCGACACAAACGCATGAAAAGGGGCAGCATCCTCTTCATCGATTCGTTCAATCATCGTCTCTAAACGACGCACATCGCTTGCAAGCCGCATCGTCAATTCAACAAGCGCATTCCATTCGCGCCCATACTCTTTAAACGGGGTAAAGCGGTAACGTACGCGCGTCGCACTTTGTTGACGATGCAATGCGTAGCTGCGAATCATCCGGAATAACTCGCTCAGTTCATATTCCAAATCGGCAAGCAACGACCGCATTTCGGTCATGTGCCATTTCGCTGCGATTTCATTCATTCGCGTCCACAATAACCGAACATACGCATAATCGACTTGCTGACCGAAAAAGTGTGCCGCCACTTCTTCGAGATGATGCGCTTCATCAATTACGAGTTCGCTGTAAGGAGGAAGCGCCTGTTCATCCGCCGTTAAATCATGAAGCAAAAAGGCGTGATTCGTAATGATCAAATCGGCCGTTTGTGCTTTTTGTTTCGCGCGCATAAAAAAATCGTTTGGATCGATGGACGCTCCTTCACTTTGCACTTCTTCCCAAAACAATTTTCCTCCCGCTGTTAAATTAAGCTCATCCACATCCCCTGTTTCCGTTTCGGTTAGCCAAACGAGCAATTGGCATTTCGTAAAGGCGACGTCATAATTTTCATCCATTTCATGAAGCGTGCGCGCAAATTTCCGCAAGCTCAAATAATTGCGCCGTCCCTTCAGCACCGCTGCCGTAAAAGAAAACGGAACGATGCGCGCAAGCAGGGGAAGATCGCGCTCCAGCAACTGCTTTTGCAGTTGAAGCGTATGAGTGCTTATCACAAGCGGGCGTTTTTGCTTTTTTGCAAAGAAAACAGCAGGCAGCAAATACGCAAGCGACTTTCCAATCCCTGTTCCCGCTTCGATCAGCGCATGTTGACACGTATGCAATGCACGATCGACATGTTCCATCATTTCCCACTGTCCATCGCGATGCTCATAGTGGGCAAACGGAAACGCTTTTTGATCAGCAAAAAATTGCGAAAAAGTCGGAAGCGGCTCCGTCAGCGTTTGTCTGCTCGGCTTTTCCTGCTTTTTTAACGCGAGCCCTTCGTATTCATCAAAACGGTCATCCCTCTCAAGCGACCGTTCTTTTTTTGCGATCGCTTCATCCAACAGCGCAAGCAAATCGCTTTTTAATGCTTTTGCGTGAACGCGCAATTGCTGCAACGTCACAAGCGGCAACGAAGCAAGTTTATCGAGCAAATGCAACAATAGTTCCGCCGTCACTTCGGCATCGGAATCGGCTTGATGGGGCCGTTCGTGCTCAACGGAAAGGAGAGAAGCTAAATCCGTTAATTTATAGCTTGCTTCAGTCGGCATTAACATGCGCGCTAACTCAACGGTGTCAATCATCGGGCAAGAAGGAACGTCCATTCCGATTCGGGAAAACTCCTCCTGCAAAAATGACCAATCAAAGTGAACATTATGGGCGACGAAATAAGCGCCATTTAACTGTTTGAAAAGGATCGGAGCGATTTCGTCAAAGCTCGGTGCTCCTGAAAGCATCGTTTCATCAATTCCTGTAAGCTGTTGAATAAACGGAGGAATGTCGCGCTCTGGATTAATAAAACTCGAAAAGCGCTTCACAATTTTTTTGCGCTCAATGACGACAAACCCAATTTGAATGATGCGATCTCCTTTTTTTGGCGTATTTCCTGTCGTTTCAAGGTCGACAACGACAAAACGTCCGTTCATGCTTTCACCTCACAAACAAAAAGAGGCGGCTCCGCCTTCGTTTATAAAACGGTGGCCGCCGGCTCTTGGACGATTAGTTGCTGAATGCGATTGTTTTCATCCATAATCGCGATTTTTGGACGGTGCGATGCAATTTTTTCCTCTGGTACTAACGCATAAGAAATGACAATAATAATATCGCCTTTTTGAACGAGACGAGCCGCTGCTCCGTTTAAGCAGAACACACCGCTGCCACGTTCGCCAGGAATAATATATGTTTCAAACCGTGCGCCGTTATTGTTGTTGACGACTTGCACTTTTTCGTTTGCGACCATGCCGACCGCATCTAAAATATCTTCGTCAATCGTAATGCTGCCGACATAGTCTAAGTTCGCCTCTGTCACGCGCGCACGATGAATTTTTGCGTTCATTAATGTGCGAAACATGTTTCTTCCCTCCGTTTCTACTTTACGTTCATTACGATATTATCAATTAGGCGTGCATTTGTAAATCGGACAGCAATGGCAATAATGATGTTGCCAGCCAATTTGTCTAACGGTTTTAAGTCAGGATAAGAGTAAATATCCACATAATCAATCGTCCCGCTCGTTTTTGTTGAAATTTCGGTGATAATCGCTTGGCGGATCGTTTCAACGTTTCGCTCGCCTTTTTCAATAAGCGCTTTTGCTTTTTGCAAGCTCGCATATAAAACGGGCGCTTCCTTTCGCTCTTGCTCGCTTAAATAAACGTTGCGCGAACTTTTTGCTAAGCCATCCGCCTCGCGAACGGTCGGAACAGCGATCAGTTCAATCGGAAAATGAAAGTCGCGAATAAGCCCGTCAATGACGGCTACTTGTTGCGCATCTTTCATGCCGAAATACGCGCGATGCGGCATGACGATATTGAACAGTTTCGTTACGACGGTAGCGACGCCGTCAAAATGTCCCGGGCGCGATTTTCCGCACAGCACATCCACGCGTTCTTTCACCGTAACGATCACCGACGGCTCGTGCGGATACATTTCTTTTACATCCGGATAAAAAAGCACATCGACGCCCGCTTCTTTAGCGATTTTCTCATCGCGGGCAAAGTCGCGCGGATAGCGATCAAAATCTTCGTTCGGCCCAAATTGAAGCGGATTGACAAAAATGCTTAAAACGACAATGTCGTTTGCTTTTCGCGCTTCTTGCAACAAAGCGACATGTCCTTCATGCAAGTACCCCATCGTCGGCACGAATCCGATCGTTTTTCCGTTTTGACGATATTCTATCATTCGTTTTTGCATTTCTTCAATGGTGCGAATCGTAATCAATTGCTTTTCCCTCCATATAACGCAAGCCACGCTTCTTCTTTCATCGTAAACGACTGCTGATCAGTCGGAAATTGGCGCGTTTTTACTTCAGCCACATATTCAGCAAGCGCCTGTTGCATCGTCGTTTGAACGTTTGCATACTGCTTAACAAATTTCGGAACACGTTCGACGCCGTAGCCAAGCACATCGTGATACACGAGCACTTGCCCGTCTGTGCCCACTCCGGCACCGATGCCGATCGTCGGAATTGAAAGCTCTTTTGTAATCGCCTCGCCGAGCTGCTTTGGCACGCATTCAAGCACAAGCGCAATCGCTCCTGCTTGTTCGCACGCTTTCGCATCTTGCATTAATCGGCGCGCGCTTTCCGCATCTTTTCCTTGCACTTTATATCCGCCTAATACACCAACCGATTGCGGCGTTAACCCGAGATGAGCAACAACAGGCACGCCCGATTCTGTCAATGCCGCAATCACTTCAAGGACGCTTCCTGCGCCTTCCACTTTTACGGCATTGGCTCCCGATTGCTGCATGATTGCTTTTGCGTTTTTAAGCGCTTCTTCGCGCGAATAATACGACATAAATGGCATATCGGTGACGATGAACGTATTCGGCGCTCCGCGGCGCACCGCTTTCGTATGATGAATCATATCATCGACGGTAACCGGAATCGTTGAATCGTACCCTAAAACGACCATGCCGAGCGAATCGCCAACTAAAATCATGTCGACACCGACCGCTTCGGCCAATTTGGCTGATGGATAATCGTATGCCGTCAGCATCACAATCGGTTCATTCGTTTTTTTCATGTTTAAAAAATCGATTTTTGTTTTCACTTTTTTACCTCCTCTCAATTTCAGAGGCAATGGACAAAAAAATCCCTCTTTCTGCCTAAGCGAGAAAGAAGGATTGTGCTTTCTTTCATCCATCCCTCTGTCCCCGTCCGCATTCGGATCAAGGCAGAACATTTTCATTTTCATTTTAATTTTGATTTGAATATATGAAACAATGGTGCAGTTCTAACAAAGATACTGCCCAGTTTCAATCGGTTTCATTTTAACAAATTTTTCTCAATTTTCCTACTACTTTTTGATTTCAATATCAGCGGAATAAATGTAGTGAATGTCTCCATCCTTCGTGCGCAATTTCAACGTTCCTGTATCGGTGATGCCGAGCGCGACGCCGCTTACCGTTCCCGATAACGTTCGGGCAACGACTTCTTTTCCAATCGTCACCGCATATCCTTCCCATAACAATTTAATCGGTGAAAAACCGTGTTGTAAATATTGATCGTACAACGTTTCGAATTTAGACAAAATCATTTGAACGAGCTGCGCGCGATTGACAGGCTTGCCGGCTTCCAGGGCAAGCGACGTGGCGGTGGAAGCAAGTTCAGAAGGAAAATGTTCGCGCGTTTGGTTGACGTTAATGCCGATGCCGACGATTACCGCGTGCACTTGATCCGGATCCGCCTGCAATTCGGTCAAAATGCCGACCGCTTTTTTTCCGTTCAATAAAATATCGTTTGGCCATTTAATATCAGGAACAAGCCCCGTTACTTCCTGAATTCCTTGAGAGACGGCGACCGCAGCCAAAAGCGTTAACTGAGGCGCTTGTTGCGGCGGAATGGCTGGACGTAAAATGAGACTCATCCAAATGCCGGTTCCTTTTGGCGAATGCCACGAACGATCCAATCGTCCCCGTCCAGCCGTTTGTTCTTCGGCAATGACAAGCGTCCCTTCCTCTGCTCCGTCGTGAGCTAATTTATGAGCAATTTTTTGCGTAGAGGGTACGCTTTCTTCATAATAGACGTTCCAACCGAGCCGCTTCGTTTTTAGGCCGAGCTGAATTTCGTTTCCTGTCACTTTATCGGGTGCACTTTTTAAGCGATAGCCAAGTCGGCGCACCGCTTCGACTTCAAAGCCTTCTTGGCGCAAATCTTCGATATGTTTCCAAACCGCGGTGCGCGAACAGCCGAGCTGATCGCTAATTTTTTGTCCAGAAATAAATTCCCCGTTCGCTTCCGCAAATAGCTTTAACAATTTTTTTCTTGTTTCTGATTGCACGCAAGCAGCCACTCCTTTATCGCTTCCTTCTCATTCTTAACCTCTCCGTGCAGCACGGCGCGTTCGATCGTTTCTAGCGTTTCGGCGATCCACCGTCCTCGCTCGCGGCCAAACCACGCCATCACATCATTGCCATTGACCGCCAATTGCTTTCGCTCTTGAATCGGCAATGCGGCCAAACGTGCCGCAAGTTCGTCTGTCGCTGCACTTTCATCCTTCAACGTTGCGCGAACTGTTTCAATAAGCGGCATATACTTTTGCCCATAACGATAAAGGCGATCGATCGTCCAGTCATCTTTCTCCCGAATCTCTGTGAGCCCTTGTAAGCAAACGGAAACATCGCGAATGACATGGTTCGGCAGTTTCCACTTTCGCAAAAACGAATGTGGATCAACGTCAAGCAAGTAAACAAACAGCGCCCACGCTTCAATGCGGTCATGAAGACGCCGCCATTGATATGCAGACATTTTCGCTAACGGTTCTTTCTTTTCGGAAAGCCCCGGCAAATACAAAAAGAGATTCGTTTCAATCAACAGCGGAAACGCTTGATGCACAAAAGGACCGCATAGCATTTTCTCAAATTCAACCGTGATGCGCTCAATGGCAATTTTCTCAAGCAAATGTCCGTGTTGCTCAATCGCCTGTTTCGTATCAACCGCAAGCGAGAATCCAAGCTGGCTGACAAAGCGAAGAGCGCGCATCATTCGAAGCGCATCTTCACTAAAACGTTCAGCCGCTGCTCCAACCGTTTCAATGAGCTGCTTTTCAAGCGCTGCTTTTCCGCCAAACGGGTCGATCAGCTCGCCCCGTTCATTCATTGCGATGGCATTCATCGTAAAATCGCGCCGCTTTAAATCTTCTTCAAGCGAACGAACGAACGTCACTTCTGCCGGACGGCGATAATCTTCATAACGGCCTTCCGTCCGAAACGTCGTCACTTCATACGATGTCCCCTTATAAATGACCATGACCGTGCCATGTTCGATGCCGACGGGAACGGTTTTTGGGAAAAGAGAGATAACCTCTTGCGGCAGCGCGGATGTCGCAATGTCGACATCCCCGATTGGCCGATCAAGCAAAAAGTCGCGCACCGCTCCCCCGACAAAATACGCTTCATGCCCATGACGTTTGAGTGTTTCGATGATCGGTAACGCTTGACGAAATTTCTCGTTCATCGTTTCTCCCCTTTAACGAGTTGAAAATAAATTTGTTCATATTGTGCCACAATTTGCTCCGAATAAAATTTTTCATAAACAGAAGCAAGCGCTTGTTTTCCCATCGTTTGCCGCAGTTTTTCATCTTTCAGCAACAAGAGCGTTTTTTCAGCCGCTTCCTCCACATCGCCAAGACGGCATAAAAAGCCGGTTTTTCCATCTTCAATCACTTCCGGAATGCCGCCGATGTTCGTTCCAACACACGGAACTTCACACGCCATCGCTTCAAGCAATACGAGGCCGAAGCTTTCTTTTTCCGACAACAACAACTTTACATCGCTAATGGAATAAAGGTCGGCTAAGTTTTCTTGTTTTCCTAAAAAACGAACGTGCTCAGCCAGACCAAGCTCGTTCACTAAACGACAAACGACCGTCATTTCTGGTCCATCGCCGACGAGCAACAGCTTGGCTGGCACTTCTTTGACGATCAGGGAAAAGGCGCGAACGAGATCCGGAACACGCTTCACTTTGCGAAAGTTAGAAACATGAATGAGCACTTTTTCGTGAGGTGCGATGCCGTATTCACGGCGCAGCTCATCGTTTTCTCCTTTTTTATATACTCGTTCATCCACGAAATTGTATACCGTTTGAATCGGTTTTTGCACATCAAGCAGTTCATACGTTTGCAAAACGAGCGCATTCGACACCGCCGTGACAGCATCCGATTGCTCGATGCCAAACTTAATCATATCGCTCAATGACGGATCGTAACCGAGCACCGTAATGTCCGTTCCGTGAAGCGTCGTTACAATTTTTAAATGCTCACCGACCATTTGTTTCGCTAAGAAAGCACAAAGCGCATGCGGAACAGCGTAATGAGCGTGAATGAGATCTAGCTTCTCCCGCTTCGCTACTTCGGCAATTTTGCTTGCGAGCGCTAAATCATATGGCGGATATTGAAAAACAGAATATTGGTTCACGCTCACTTCATGATAATAAATATTGCCATATACTTTGTTTAAACGAAACGGGATGCTGGATGAAATAAAATGAATTTCATGCCCGCGTTCGGCAAGCAATTTTCCTAATTCGGTGGCAACGACACCCGAGCCACCCACCGACGGATAACAAACAATGCCGATTTTCAGCTTCATCTTTCTTCACCTAACAAATCATTTTCAAGCAGCAATGGCTTTGTTGCAATAAACCCTTCAGCAAAAGCAACGCCCACTTCCTTGCCAAAAAGGCGCTCGCGGCTTTCGACCGTCTCGATATATCCGTTCGTTAACGGCGTTTCAACAGAGCCTTCCGCGCGCTGAAACTGGCTTTCGTATGCGCGCAAGCTCGCTAATTTTTGCTCGATCGTCTCGCTAATATCGACAACAAAACTCGGACGGTGAAATCCGTTAATCATGTAAAAATAAAGAGCATCAACGCGATGGGCAGGAAGATGTTGTTCATCTTCATAGCGCCGAATCGCCGCCGAAAATACCGCCTCTTCCACCAATTTCGCACAATGGCCATGATCGGGATGACGATCGACCCAATACGGAGCGAAAACGAGTTTAGGGCGGTATGTGCGAATGACGGTGACAAGCTGGCGAATATATTCTTCCTTCCGTTCAAGACCGCGATCCGGAAAGCGAAGTTGAAGGCGCGTATGCACCTGTAAAATATCCGCCGCTCTTTTCGCTTCCTTTTGGCGCGTTTCGACCGTTCCGTTTGAAGACAGTTCAGCTAATGTTAGATCACAAATGCCAATTTTATATCCTTTTTTCGCGTATTTGGCGATCGTTCCTCCCATGCCGATTTCGACATCATCCGGATGGGCGCCAAACGCTAACATATGCAGCCGTTCCATGTCCTTCACCCTCGCTCGACGACGTTGCGCCATGCAAAATCGCCGCGCTCCAATCCGCGAATGAGCACTTCCGCTGTTCCCATATTCGTCGCAAGCGGGATCGCGTACACATCGCAAAGGCGAATGAGCGCGCTCACATCAGGCTCGTGCGGCTGCGCGGTGAGCGGATCGCGGAAAAAGATGACCATGTCCATATCGTTTTGGGCAATCATCGCCCCGATTTGTTGATCGCCGCCGTATGGTCCTGAACGGAAGCGATGGACAGGGAGTTCCGTCGCTTCTTGAATGCGCAAGCCGGTTGTCCCTGTCGCATATAGTTCATGCTGCGCGAGAATATGTCGGTACGCAATCGCAAATTGAACCATATCCGCCTTTTTCTTGTCATGAGCAATTAACGCAATTTTCATCTCCCGTCCCTCGCTATTCAATTAAATTTTCCAATCCGTACACAAGCGTCTGTAAATGCATCACCGTTTCGACAGAAAATTTAACCCCCGACATAAACGATGCGCGATTGAATGAATCGTGACGAATCGTTAAGGTCTGACCATCGCCGCCGAAAATGACTTCTTGATGGGCGACCAAACCTGGAAGACGCACGCTATGAATACGCATGCCATCATAAGCAGCGCCGCGCGCATGCGGAAGCGTTTCTTTTTCATCTGGATGCCCCTGCGCTTTTGCCGGACGCACCGCTTGAATTAATTCTGCTGTCTTTAATGCCGTGCCGGAAGGGGCATCGAGTTTTTGGTCGTGATGCAGTTCAATAATTTCAACATCGTGAAAATATTTCGCTGCCATTTGGGCAAATTTCATCATCAAAACCGCACCGATGGCGAAGTTTGGCGCAATGATCGCCCCGATTTGTTTTTCTTCGGCTAGCGCCGTCAAACGGGCGATATCTTCGTTTGTAAATCCCGTCGTTCCAACAACTGGACGAACGCCGTAACGAAGCGCTGTTTCCGCGTGAATTTTACCGACTTCCGGCGTCGTTAAATCAATGAGCACATCCGCTTCCACTTGCTGAAGGCAACGTTCCAAATCCGTAAAAATCGGCACAGATAGCGGCGGAAATCCTTCCAGATCCGCCAATGTTTTCCCTTCATTTATTCGGTCAACGACCGCTACTAGCTCAAAATGTTCGGTCTTATGTACAAGCGATACCGCTTCGCGCCCCATTCGGCCGCGCGGTCCAGCGATAATAATGCGAATCATGACTCCTGCTCCTTTCTCGTCCAACGATCGCGATCGCGTGTGCGAAACTTATTCATGACGCGATCATGCGCTTCTTGCAAATCAATATGTAACGAATTAGCAAAACAAATAAGAACAAACAACATATCTCCAAGTTCTTCTTCAATCGTTTTTTCTTGTTCTGTTTTCTTCTTCGGCTTCTCGCCGTAATAATGGTTCACTTCGCGCGCCAACTCGCCAAGTTCCTCCGTCAAGCGCGCAAGCATCGCCAGCGGGCTGAAATACCCTTCTTTAAACTGGCCGATGTATTCATCGACCTCCCGCTGCATCTCTTTCATCGTTTTTTCTGCCATCGTTTTCACCTCTTCATGTTCATGTTAGCTAAAAGTGCCTCATTTGACAAATGTTTTTCACACGCATTGCTTACATTTAGCAGTTCCTCTATAATTAAAACGCAGTCATTCAAAGGAGGTGGAGTTCGAGTGTTTGGATTACGTCTTAAAAACATTCTCTTCATTTTACTCGGAGCTTCTATTTTTGCGTTCGGCCTTGTTCATTTCAACATGGAAAATAAATTAGCGGAAGGCGGCTTTACAGGGATCACCCTTCTTTTATATTTTATCTTTGGCATTGATCCATCCATTTCAAACTTAGCGTTGAACATTCCGCTCTTTTTTATTGGTTGGAAACTGCTTGGACGGACGACGTTTTTATATACGATCATCGGTACGGTCGGCTTATCTTTGTTTCTTTGGATTTTCCAACGCTACGGTTTTGACATTCCGCTCAATAACGATTTAACGCTCGCTGCGTTATTTGCCGGCGTGTTTATCGGTGTCGGCCTCGGAATTATTTTTCGTTATGGCGGTACAACGGGCGGCGTCGATATCATCGCTCGTCTCGTTTACAAATATAAAGGCATTAGCATGGGAAAAACGATGTTCGTCTTTGACACGTTTGTCATCCTGTTTTCGCTATTGACATATTTGCCATATCGCGAAGGAATGTATACGCTCGTTGCAGTCTTTGTCGCAGCGCGCGTTATCGATTTCCTCCAAGATGGAGCGTATGCAGCCAAAGGAGCGACGATCATTTCCGAAAAAAGCGATCTCATTTCAGAGAAAATTATGACCGAAATGGAACGCGGCGTCACGATTTTAAAAGGAATCGGCTCGTATACGAAACGCGAACGCGATGTGCTTTATTGTGTCGTTGCTAAAAACGAATTGGCACGCTTAAAGTCCATCATTACGTCAATCGATCCACATGCATTTGTCGCCATTAGCGATGTGCATGACGTTCACGGCGAAGGCTTCACATTAGATGAAAATAAACAGCCCATTAGTGAATAAAGGGTACTTCGGATGTGAAGTACCCTCAATCTTCTCCTTGAACGATTCGCTTTTCTTTTTCACCGCGATATTTGCGCCAGCCAACATATGTGAGCGTCAATACAATCATCCCGCCGATCGATGTCATCACCCACCAAAGCGATGGCACGGCGGCTTCTTTTTTTCCGTCGGCAAAGAGCGCCTCTAAATCTTCTTCCATTTGTTGAAGCTCTTTTGGTGCACCCTCTAAAATAGTTGTTATTTATCAATTCATATCATGCCATATCAATACACCATTCTCCAAAAAAATTTTATTTGGTTTGTCATGTTTTGATACTTCTAATAAATTATTTTCGCTTAAAACATTACCAAACGGATTGTTCTCAATGGACAGAATTTTTAAAGTACAAGCAAAGTATTCATCGTAATCCTCATCTTCTAATTCCAGCCCATTGTCTGTTTCATAAATGGTGTCTAATAAACCTTTAATTCGTAATCCACCTTTCCACTCTATTATCAGTTTTGTTCCATTGGGATAGTGATTTAACACCTTGATAAATTTATCCATATTTAAATTTACCCATACCCTTGCCAACCATCCCTAGTTTTGCCAATCATATTCATTGTAGCCTCTTTTAATTCTTTATGACTTCGCTCATCTATACGCGGAGTGCTGGACCAATTCCCGCTAAGGCTGGCTACCACTGGACAAATCGAACGCTGTCAAAAAGGTCGTCCCATTGCTTTTTGAACGAACGGATCGTGTTGGTAATCAGCGCTTTTATTTACCACTTGGCTGTATACCGTTTGAAGGGCTGGCATGATTTTATCGTAGCGGAGAACATGTTTCGTTTGCGAGACCAATTTGGAAACATCCGCTGCTGTTCCCACCGCTTTCGTTCCTTTGATCCTCGCTTTGTCGGCGATTCCCACCCCTTTGACAGGAGGAATAAAAAAAAGCCAATAACATTCCTCCCGCAAGCAGGCGGTCCCATCCTGAAATCCGTTCTTCAGTCACTGGATCATATTCTCCAAACCATCGCTGCTAGTCATACCAACCAAGGAGCTTCAGAAAGAATTTTGTCATGTTGTCGGCAAGTATTTAGTCTGCCTAGCACATTGCCGCAGCTGTTCGATACAACAGTTCTTCCGCTTCATTCATCTTTTCTTCATTGCGGTGGAGCCAATGAAGAAGTTCGTCTTTGAGCTCATGGATAGCGGCAGAGCCGATTCCGAGAATCTCCATCACTAGAGAGGAGAGTCCCTAGAAAAGTGAGATCCGCGCACTTTGACAGACATCCTCTGCATTGGGAACATGCTTTGCTACTGTTTCCAGCTCTTCCGGCTTGACTCGAATCGCAGTCATTGCAACTCCTCTACTTTCGCTAAGTTAAGGTGGTTTCCCTTCTTATTTCGTAAAAAGGAGCGTCTGTGCAGTGTAAATATGTAGATTGATGTACAGTTTCAGAGAATGAACCGAAATAATTTGAAAAAGGATACCCGAAATAATATGCTAATTTACACTGCTCCCTTCAGATCCGCATTGACACGGACAACCCGATGACAGGCACGCATCTCATTAAAATTTATCTCGTCCATCTTTTATTTGTTCCGTCTCCAGTTCAGCAAAAACAATCAGTCTTTGTTTATTTGAGTATTTTGGATGACACGTAACTAACGTAACCATTGACTTATTCTTAATTGGATAAATTACATCAATTTCTGTAGGCTTTACAATCTTCTTATTAAAGACCTTATAGGTCAGTACTTTGTTTTGTACATAAATGATGATATGATCATCTTTCTGCAATTCATCTAGTCGATTAAAAAACTTCCCATAAGTGTGGGAACGATGACCAGCGATAACAAAATTTTGATTCTTCTTCCCTAAATTATAAATAGAGCTTGAAGCAGGTAAATGTCCTACCGCATATTTTATATCTTCAGGTCGTGCTCCTTCCTTAATAGGAGTTTCTAAATTAATTTTTGGGATTTTTAGAATTCCAATCACTTGTCCTTCTTTTATTGGCTTTTCTGGTTCATTAGAAGGTTGTTCTGTAAAAGACAACGAAGTGTATTCTTCTACTAATTTCTTTTGTTCATAAAATGTTTTCACCTTTGTAAACACAATAAATAGCAACAAAAAAACCCCGATAACAATGAACACACTACCTAACTTTTTCACGGTTATAACACCTTCCTTAAAAAAAAGGAGGGTGGCCAGCCCTCCATACAAAAATTTCTACCAATTGGTATACAGAAAGTCGTACAATTCAATTATTAAGCTAGCTTAGAGTTAAATCTTCTTAAAACGAATCCTACTAAAATCATCATAATGGAAGCAAGTAAAAGGATAAAAGAATCTAATGCTGAACCTGTTTTAGGTAATGTTTTTTCAGAATTGTTATCAGGTGTATTAGGAGTTTCCATACTTGTTTTTTCAGGTTGTTCCGGATTGCCTGGTTGCTCCGGATTGCCAGGCTGTTCTGGATTGCAGTTGCAAGGTTGTTTTGGATTATCAGGTTGTTCCGGATTGCCTGGTTGCTCCGGATTGCCAGGCTGTTCCGGATTGCTTGGTTGTTCTGGATTGCTTGGTTGTTCTGGATTGCTTGGTTGTCCTGGATTGCTTGGTTGTCCTGGATTGCTTGGTTGTTCTGGATTACTTGGTTGTTCTGGATTACTTGGTTGTTCTGGATTACTTGGTTGTTCTGGATTGCCAGGCTGTTCCGGATTGCCAGGTTGTTCCGGATTGCCAGGCTGCTCCGGATTGCCAGGTTGTTCCGGATTGCCAGGCTGTTCTGGATTGCAGTTGCAAGGTTGTTCTGGGTTGCCTGGTTGTTTTGGTTGATTTGGAGCAGAAGGCTGTTTAGTTTCAAACTTTTCAGTCTCTCCAATACCAGTATGCACATCTCCAAGAATTGGAGTGTTTCTGGTGTCTACAATTACGATGCCGCTATGTTGCCATGTATACTCGTCAGTTTCCACCTTTTCACGTTCAATGACACCAACATGCGCATCTCCAACTACTGATTTTTTAACATCAAGATCAGCCACTGCACCATGTGTATATTCGTAATCATCTGTTTTAATTTTTGTGCCTTCAAGCACACCCAAATGTGTATCTCCGAGTAAATCAGAACCTTTTAAATCAGCTTGAACAACCCCGCCAGTAGTAAGAGTGCTGCCATCTTTTGTTTCGACTTTTTTGCCGCCGATGATATCGATATTGATATCACCAGTTATTGGCTTTAAAAGACTTCCTCCTAAACCAATGCTGATAAGAGAAGCTTTTTTCTCGCTTTTAATATTATCGTCTTTTCCAGCAGGATCCCCTGTTTTTACAGGTGGATTTTTTGGAATGATAGACTGTTCATCGCTAGCTGTGCTTGTTGCTTTCTCTTGGTTATTTTCGCTAGTTGTGTTTGTTGCATTTACCTGGCTATTTTCATTTGATTGAACCGCAGTATTTGTAATGTCTTTAGATCCCACTGGCTGAGCTACAGCATTGGTTAGAGTTTGCGTATTAGATACCACTGACTGAGTTACACCATTAGATAAAGCTTGTACATCTTGATTATTTATTTCCTCTGCACTAACGGCATTTCCAAAAAGTGAGATGCCAATAACGAATGTTCCTGCATAAACAATATTTTTCAACGATTTTACAACAACTTTTTTATTCATTTTCCTTCCCCTTCTTCTTAGTTTTTTATTATGCGACTAAGAAGAAGGAAGATTTCGGTGGTTCTATAGGCGGACCTTTAACCCATTGATCTGATAACTCATCTAGAATACGGATCATTTGGTTATTTAAATCTATGTCATTGGTATAAGCATAGTCTAGATAAGCTACTATTCCAGATCCTCCGTTTGAACCTGCAGAACCCGATGAACCATTTGTTGATGATCCGCCATTAGTCGGGCTCGAAGAAGTAAATATTAAAACCACTTGTGAGCCTAATGGATGATTGCTATTTTTTTGTTTTTCATCCAATACATTTTGTAATTGGCTCAAATCATCTGTATTTGACTGATTGAGAATTATTTTATTTCCTGCATCCACCAATTCTTCAATGAACTTTGCTATAGGATCATTTTTTTGTTCTTGGCTACCATCATTAACCGATGTAGATGGTGGAATTTGACTAGGATTCACAGAATCACTTGGTTTTGCTGGATTACTTGGTTGTTCTGGATTGCTTGGTTGTTCTGGATTGCTTGGTTGCTCTGGATTGCTTGGTTGCTCTGGATTGCTTGGTTGCTCTTGGTTAATTGGTTGCTCCGAATTCTCCGGTTGAGTGCTTCCATTTCCATCTTTATTTCCAGGATTGCCCTCTACCGGCTTCGTATCAGGTTGTTCTTCTTGTTTTGGTTCCTCTTTTGGTTTCTCTTGGGTTGGGGCAGGATCCTTTTTCTCTACTTGTTGAAATTCACCTATACCAATATGCGAATCATCTATTATCGGTGAATCTTTTATGTCCCCAATCACTAATCCACCATTAGAAGATTTATATTCGTCTGTTTCTGTTTGTTTATATTCAATAAGCCCTAAATGTGCATCTCCTAGAGGTGTGTTTGTAACATCACCTATAATTAGCCCAGAGTGAAATTCGCTATAATCAGGTGTTTCAACCTTTTTCACTTCAGCTATTCCAAGGTGTCCGTCTCCTAAAGGAGTGTTATTGACATCAGCTATGACTAAGCCGGTGTGTACTTCTTTATAGTCTGGGGCTTCCACTTTATTGAATTCGGCTACTCCAAAATTAGCATCCCCAAAAGGAGTATCCTTCAAGCCCGCCAACAATAATCCGCTTTGAAGTTTATTTATATTTCCAGATGTTTGTTCGAGAACTTCAGCTACTCCTAAGTGTGTTTTCCCAAATATATTGTCTAACTCTACAACCGCTAGTCCGCCATTACGTTCTTCTTCATTATCACGAAGAACTTTTCCGCCTTCTAACACTCCTATGCGGGCATCGCCTACTAGTTTGGAACCTGTTATGTCTACTCCTAGCAAGGTATTGCGAGTAGATTGCTCTTCTGCAGAGCTTGCTTTCGTTTGCCCTAAAATGTTTACGTTTACATTTCCTACAACCGGTAAGCCTAATCCAATTCCAAGCAAACGTTTTTCTCCTAAGACATTGATATTAATGTTTAATCCCCCAATGCCTAGGCTTAAAGATGGGGTAGCTTTTTTATTATCCTTTTTAGCAGGGAGTGCGTTAGTATTTAATGCACCTTTATCCTCTTTCTGAAGCACTTCCTTGCTTGGTTTAACAGAAAGTTCACCCTTGTTTTCGCCGGAATTTTCAGCAATTTCTTTTTCTAGCTCGCCTGTAACATTCGCTTTAGATTCGGCGACTTGTCCTTTAGTGGATGTGAATGGCGCATCTGCAGATGCTAGATTCAGATTATAGCTTTCTTGAGTATTTACTTTTTCAGAATCCAGACTATTTAGAGGATACGTAATCGTCTCGTTCTGTATTAAAGGCTCAACAGATTCTTTAGATTCACCCAATTCCTGGGCTTGAGTTATGGTAGGCACCCCTAAAATAAGGCAAGTGGATAATATATACGTCAGGCCCTTTCGCATCATTTCACCTCCTTTCCGCAAAGAAATTACTGTTTAATTTTACATCGTTTTACAATGTTTAATTTTACACATAAAACCATTTAAACCCAATACATATTATGTAATTGTTAAAAATTTGTCAAAATTAGCATTTCATGATAAACGTATCATTTAATTGTTGTTTATTTCATATTCTGTACTTTGAGTTGAGCTATAGAGGTACCAATCATCGCCGTACATAAGGTCATCTAGCAGCTCATTTTGATCTTGATTTTGTTTACTTTAAATCTGTTCATTAAATACTTATATTAAAAACCTGTGGGTGACTCAATTTCGTTGGTATCGTTAAAATCCAGGCATTCCAGACACTATAAAAAAGGTGAAAAGAGAAAAGGAATCAGATTTTATAGTCATTTTCATCTGTTTCGTAAATCACTTTATCCTAATGATAATGGAAGTACACTGTTCCATCAGCCGTGGTCATGCTTTTGCGTTTTCCATTTTCATCATATGCAAATTCGGCCATCCATTGTCCAGATGCATCTCGAACTTTGATTAATTGGTCAAACGCATCGTAAATATACGTTCGCTCGCCATCATTCGTTAAATTTCCGTTATGATCATACTGGTACGCTTACCTGTTTACTTCTGTTAATTGATTCTTCGCATTGTATGAATACGAGGTTGTTATACTGTTTCCATTCTTCGTGACGATTTTTTCTTTCGGTTCCCAACCAAATCGTATTCATAAGTAATCACTGTACCATCTAACAATGTTTCACGAACTAATTAATTTAGCTTATCATATTGATAAAAAATGGTGCCATGATTGTTAACAACACTTTCTATATTGCTATTCCGATCGTATTGATAGGTATATGAGTTTAATTGTGTCCCATTCGCCAGTTTGTTAGTGAAGGTTTCTAAACAATTCGCTTCGTCAAACGTTTTACTTGTAGATGTTCCGTTTCCACGAGTGATGGACTGAGTAGCTCCTAAAGAGTTATAACCAAATGTAATGAGTATTTGATTACATAAATTTCAACAATTGTAGGATATTTTTACGAATCATTTTTAAATCCTTGACTGTCTTCACTGAATATCATGTGTTGCCTCACCTTTCTAGTCATTCACACATATTTGTTCCATGCATACGATAAAGCCAATCACGAGCACTAGCATGTGTCAATAAAACGATAAAAAGAGTGTCCCAACCCTTCTGGGACACCCTCTTACTCCTCTCCTTGAACGATTCGCTTTTCTTTTTCACCGCGATATTTGCGCCAGCCAACATATGTGAGCGTCAATACAATCATCCCGCCGATCGATGTCATCACCCACCAAAGCGATGGCACGGCGGCTTCTTTTTTTCCGTCGGCAAAGAGCGCCTCTAAATCTTCTTCCATTTGTTGAAGCTCTTTTGCTTGTTGATTCGCGTCTAACTGGTAAAAAGCGGGAGCCTCAAGCAAAGAAATGTGCGCAGCAACGCGCTGAAACCGCTCGGGTTCGACATTAATTTTCGCGCTCGGTTCGATCAGTTTGTAGCGCTGCAAAAACTGTTGAAACGCTTGTTGAAACGCCCCTTCATCTTCATGTTCCATCGCTTCTTTCATGCCCGCAAAAGCAGACATGATCGTTTCTTTCATTTCTTTCCAAAGAGGCTGGTGTTTCGCTTGGACCGCATCGACGACGAGACGAAATTGGGCTACTTGATTCACGCGCTCTTCAATCGGCAGGGTCGAAGCGGTCACCGTTTTTACCGCTCCTTCATGCGTCACGGTCAGCGCATGAAGCGCATCCATTGATTGTATTCCTTCACGCGCATTGAACTGCAAAAATTGTTGCTCGAAATATTCAAGCAACTGCTTCGCCTCTTCAAACCGTTGATTTTTTGTCATTTGCAACGCTTCGTCAGAAATACGATCCAGTTTGTCCCACTCTTGTCCGCCACTGGCATACGCTGTATACGGAAATAGGCAAACGAGCATCCATATGAGCATTCGAATTCGCATCCTTGTCCCTCCTTACCCTCTCACTACTCAATGTATGACGGCAAGGAAGAACATAGACCTGTTTAGCGATGACGAACAGCAAAAAGATACGTCACCGCAATCGAAGCAATGCTTAGCCAAAACGTGAAATAGCCGATTTGGGGTATGTATTCATTCAACATGCGATACTGCGGCATCATGCCAAATACATAGTCAATGACATCGTTATGTAATGTCCAAATGGCTGCAATCGCAAGATGAACAGGCCGAATGCGATAATGCGGAGCATAAAGCAATCCTTGCACTGCCATTGCCCCGTGCGAAGCGACGAGCATCCATCCCGCCCAACCGAGCGTTCCTGTCACAAATAAAACTAGAAGGTTCATCACGACCGCCCAAATGCCATACTTAAACAGCGTCACCATCGCTAACGCTTCAAAAAGAGGCCAGTTTGTCCGAAGCAAAAACGCCAGCAAAACCAATACGAAAAATAAGCTCGCCGTCGGACTGTCGGGAACAAAAAGTAAAAACTTCGGCGGCGTTTCCGAAAGCTGCGGGCCGTACCAAATATAACCGTAAATCGTTCCGACGATGTTGATGATCAACAGCCATATTAAAAATGTTCGTTGCATAAGCAGAGCGCGAATATAGGCCATCGCATTTCCCACCTTTCGATATGTATATAATAAGCTTCATTTTCCGAAACAAACAAGCCTTTTTCTTGCCGCCTTACGACATCGATCCGATTAGAACCTTAACCATTTATGTAGAAAAAAAGTTATATAGAAAAAAAGCTGACTGAATCAGCCAGCTTTTTCATCGTTATTCTGCTTTTAAACCTGCGACAAATTCGGCAAGTTTTTTCAGTTCTTCATCCGTACCTTTGAAAATTCCAGCAGGCATGCTGCCTTGTCCGTCTTTAGCGATTTTAGCAATTTCTTCAGCAGAAAGCCCTGTGCCAACGAGCGACGGTGCAGCAGGACCGCCTTGCAAGTTTTCGCCGTGACATGTTAAACATGTGTTAGCCTCTAAAATTTTATAGCCTTCCGCATTTTTATCAATTTCGACTTCCGCGCGAATTTTCCCTTGTTCCGCCGCTGCTTCCCAGTCATGCGTCACAACGGATTCCCACGTTAAGAAAACAATCGCAGCAAGCGTCAATAACATCATGCCAACCGCTACCGGACGCTTTGTCGGACGGCGCTCTGGACCGCGATCTAAAAACGGAGCTAACAAAAGCGCACCGAAAGCAAGTCCTGGCATGACGATTGCTCCGATAACCGTGTACGGACCAGATGCATATGAATATTTTAAAAGCTGATACAAGAACAAGAAATACCAGTCAGGCAGCGGAATGTAGCTCGTATCCGTCGGATCGGCAATGCGCTCAAGCGGCGATGGATGAGCGACCGTTAAACATAAAAAGCCGATTAAAAAGACGGAACCGACCATCCATTCTTTCAATAAGAAGTTCGGCCAAAATGCTTCCGTTTTTCCCGGATATTCGGAATAGTCTTTCGGAATGTTCGGCTTTCGAACCGCAGGCACACGCGAGTCGCCGACAAATTTCATTCCTTTTCCGCGATGCATAGTGTTCCCTCCCTTTTGCTAAATTTTACAGTGGACCAGAAATTCCTTGTTTGCGAATCATTAAGAAGTGCGCTGCCATAAGTCCTAACAACGCTCCTGGCAAGAAGAAGACGTGAATCGCAAAGAAGCGCGTTAATGTTTGCGCACCAACGATTTCTGGATGGCCTGCTAAAAGCGTTTTCACCATCGGACCAATCACTGGCGTTGCTTCCGCAATTTGCAAACCTACTTTTGTCGCAAAGAGCGCTTTCATGTCCCAAGGCAATAAGTATCCTGTAAAGCCTAAGCCCATCATAACCATAAAAATAAGAACACCGACGATCCAGTTCAATTCACGCGGTTTTTTGTATGCTCCTTGGAAAAATACGCGCAACGTATGTAAAAACATCATCACAATAACAAGGCTCGCACCCCAGTGATGCATGCCGCGCACGATTTGCCCAAACGCGACTTCGTTTTGCAAATAGTAAACAGATTCCCATGCGTTTTTAATATCTGGCACGTAATACATCGTTAAAAACATACCCGATAAAATTTGGATGACGGTAACGAAAAATGTTAAGCCGCCAAAACAATAAACAAACGCAGAAAAATGGTGTGCAGGGTTAACATGTTCAGGAACTTCGTGGTCAGCGATATCTCGCCACAAAGGCGTAATATCTAGCCGTTCGTCAACCCAATCATAAAGCTTGTTTAGCATCTATTACGCCTCCCCTCGTGGTTTCGCTTTACCTAAATACAATGTACCATCCTTCACTTTGTACTCGTAACGATCTAACGGCGCAATTGGCGGTGTTCCCGGTACGTTCGTGCCGTCTTTTTCATACAAACCGTAGTGGCATGGACAGAAGAAGCGGTTCGGATTCGCTTTGTCCCCATTCCAGTTCACCGTACAGCCAAGATGCTTACAGATTGGGGATAGCGCGACGATTTCTCCTTTTTCGTCCTTATACACCCAGGCAGATTTTGGCTCTTCTGATTCGTACCAGGCATCCTTCACTTTCACTTTGAAGTCGAAACGCTGCGGCTCGTTCGTGATATCTTTCACTTGGGCGACCGCCACCATTTCTTGTCCCGTTTCATCCTTTAAGATCGGGTCTAAAGCGAAGCGCACCATCGGCGATAAAATGCCTGCTGCCATAAATCCGCCCACACCTGTTAACGTGTAGTTTAAAAACTGCCGTCTTGATACCCGATGTTTCTTCTCGCTCATCATTTTCCCCCCTCTATACGAAGTTAAGTCCATCCGGACGAATTGTTATAACACATATAAAACTAGGACAACCTAATGATATATCATGTTTCCACTAAGGTCAATATAATCATAGTGTAAACGCTATCTAATTTTTCTCAGTCCATTTGCTAATGAACGTTTCCATTGCTTGTTCGACTTGCTTGCTTACAAGCTTTTGTTTGTAATGATCATCGACATGTTCAAGCGGAAGCGGCGGCAAATAAACAAACCCATCTTCCGTCCAGTCAGCGTGAGCCGTTAAACAAAAAATGTGGCGAAATCCGTTTTGTCCCAACTTTTCCTTCCAACGATGAAGCCGCTCCCTAAGCGCATTTTTTTCTTCGTCTACCCAATACGTAAACGGCGGAATCAACATCACCCTCCCTTTAAATTGACGCTCGATTTCGTTTGCGATGAGCAACACATGCTCGCCCATTTCGGCAAACGCTTTCACATTCGCACACGCAAGCGGCACGAGCGGCACGAGCGCCGTATCAACATATTCCTTTGCTTGCATATACGCATCGACATCTTTCACTGTCCATTTCATGCAAATCTCTCCTCACATTTCCATCTTACACGAAAATCACCAATTATTTTTTGAACATTTTGTGACGGTGACATCTTATCACATTTCATCAGAACGCGCCAACGTTTCTAATTGCGGTCAAGTAGAAGAGGGGGAACCCCCCCTCTTTCTTTCAACCCCTGATTCTTTCATTCTTCATAAATCATCTTTCTCGTCATGCCGCCATCAACGACTAAATGGATGCCCGTGACAAAATCATTTTTTGGATCCGTAAGATATAAACAAGCTCTTGCGATATCTTCCGGCTTTCCGACCCTTCCTGAAGGGTGTTGCAGATGATCCTCGGGCCGAAGTTGACTGTAGTCCCCTGTTTCAATCCAGCCAGGACAAATGGCATTAACGGTGATTCGGTCTGGCCCTAATGAAACAGCAAGCGCATGAGTGAGTGAAAGAATTCCTCCTTTTGAAGCGGCGTAAGCTTCTGAATGAGGCTCGGACATAAGAGCGCGCGTCGAAGAAATATTCACAATCGCTCCTCCGCCATGGGTTCTCATGATTTTTGCCGCTTCTCTTGAACAAAGGAACGTCGCTCGCAAATTCGTGTTGATGACATAATCCCATTCTTCTACGGTTAAATCATAAGGAGATTTAAATATTCCAAGCCCCGCATTATTAATCAAAATATCGATTCGCCCGAGCGTTTCTCCCACTTCCTTCATCACGTTCTCAATCTCTGTTGGATTGGTTAAGTCAAAAACGTATGAGTACGCGTCATACCCAGCCGATTGCAAACGTTCACGAGTTTTTTGCAACCCATTTTCATCTTTATCCATGATGACCACTTTCGCTCCTTGTTCAGCATAAGCCATCGCAAGAGTTCGTCCAATCCCGCCTCCTGCTCCTGTTATAACGGCAACTTTTCCTTTATACGTCAACATGATGTATCCTCCTTTTTATCCTTTTTATGTACCACTCAACAACGATATTGCTCGATTATACCATGTTCGTATCGATTTTTTGCAGAAATCATGACAGTGCTTTAAGAATTTTTAATTGTTTAGCTGATTCTCTTTTTTTGGGGGAATAAAACCAGTAAATATCCAAAGATTAATAGAAAAAAGATTAACGAAATAACGCCAATCCAATGAAAGTGCGACCAGAAATAACCGCCAAACGATCCGACAAAGCTTGAACCAAGATAATAAAAAAGCAGGTAAAGAGAAGAAGCCTGTACTTTATAATTTTCTGCACATTCTCCAACCCAAGCACTAGCAATGGAGTGGCTGGCAAAGAAGCCAAATGTGAAGATAGCGATCCCTATGATTTTTCCGATTAGTGAAGGAATCAGCGTTAGGAATGCCCCGCTCATCATGATTCCAATTGAAATTTTTAAAATGAAGGAATACCCATATTGGTCTGCCTTGTTTCCCATATAGATGGAGCTAAACGTCCCAAATATATACACGATAAAAATAAATCCAATGATCGTTTGGCTTAACTCATAAGGCGGTTCTACTAGAAGAAAGCCTATATAATTATAAAGTGTAACAAAACTTCCCATTAGCAAAAATGAAAGCATTACCAGAGCCATCAAATTTTTATTAACGATATGTACTTTATAAGCTCCCCATGCAGATCTCCAGTCTAACGCCTTTTTCACTGAGTTACGAGGGACGGGTAGAGTAAGCGAAAACACGATACTCAAAATCAGTGCTAACATTCCGATCGTGATTAAAGCTATTCTCCAATTAAACAAGTCTGTAAGTACACTCGTTATGATTCTTCCGGCCATTCCTCCTATGCTTGTCCCGCTTATATACAGTCCCATAACCTTTCCGAGCCCATCTGGATGGAATTCTTCCGCAACATAAGCCATGGCAATCGAAGGGACTCCTGCAATAAAAAATCCTAATAAGAACCTAACGATGACAAGAGTAATAAAATTTGGACTGAGTGCCGTAATCAAACTAAGAGCAGCCGTGAAAAACATTGAAATAACCATGATCTGTTTTTTTCCCACCTTATCAGATAAAGCAGCCGCAAATAACATAAAAAACGCCAATACTCCTGTAGATACAGATAAACTTAAACTGGCTGCCGTGGCTGATACATGAAATTCTTTAGAAAAAATCGGCATCAATGGTTGTGTTGTATAAAGGATCGCAAACGTCAAAAAACCTCCGAGAAATAATGAAAAGCTTGCCTGTCGATATTCTTTCGTCCCTTTTTGAATGAAAGCCACAATCTCCCCCCTTTTTCTTTCACAACCATTATAGCGAATATTCATTTTGAATGTTTACCGTCTATCGGACATAAACAACAAATGAGGGCTCAGAGCTATCGTCTGAACCCTCTTGCTTAACGCAAAGCTTTTAGCTGTTCCGTCAGCCGACGAAATGTTTCTTCATCTTGCCGATCTAACGCTTCATCGATTAAACGCAGCAATTTCTCTTTTTGAAAATGATGAAGCGCTTCATTTAACACACGTTCTGCCATCTGTTCATCTTGCTCGTTCGCTTTTTTCGGCATGTATGGATTTTCTTCTAATACCGCAACATATTGAGGCGAATGGAAGGCGCCGCGGAAATTAAGTTGAATATAAATGTCTTCATCGCGATTGAGGCGAATATCATGAAACGACTTTTCTGCATCCGTTGTTACAACATTTTCTTTATAAAAGCGAAAAGGTACATCATCCACACAGTGAGTTGACATCATCATTCCGCGCGGACAATACTCCGCATGCTCAACGAAATGAACCTTTTCCATTAATGAATCATGACTGAGCAAATAATTTAAAATCCAAACACATTCGCGCCTCTTTAATTGATAATGATTTAAAAACCAACGAATAAACTCTTTTTTCTCACGGACGGATACGTTTGTCGCCACTCGCTTCCCCCCTTTATCGCTTGTATAACTGATGCGTATGCTTGTCATAAGCATACTATTCTTCAAACTGCAATAAAAGATCGGCAATTTCATCATTTGTCGGATCAAGGCGCAACAGTTGCTCAAACTGCGCCTTTGCTTCCTCTCTTTTTCCTTCTTCTAACAAGAAATAACCGTAATCGTACAAAAAGTCTGGATCATTCTTAAAGAAAGTATATGCCTCTTCATAATGATTTAATGCCTCATCATATTTTTCTAGCTTTTGTTTTGCTTTCGCTAAATCCCACTCAAGCTGCGGATCATATTCACCGCTGTTCATCGCTTGCGTAATCCATTCCACCACTTCTTCGTAGCGCTCTTCATGCAACAGCCATTTTGTCAATGTCAACAGCGCTTCTAAATAGCCCGGATCGATCTCCACCGCTTTTTTCAAATACGTCTCCGCCTCGTCCGTTTTCCCTAGCTTTAACGCCATTTTGCCCGCATATAAAAGCAATTCCTTATTTAAATCATCGATTGTTAATCCTTCTTTTGCCGTATCATAGCTTTTAGCAAGATCGCCTTCTTGTTCGTATGCTTTCGCTAAATATAAATAAAGCGGAACATATTCGCGGTCAAGCACTTTTAACTCGTTCAATTTTTCAATCGCCGTTTTGTACGCTCCCGCTTGATACGCCGTAAAGCCGTAACGGAAAAGCGTATGAACATCAAGGCGGTCGTTCAACGCTTCTTCATAATACGGCAACGCTTGCTCAAACTCGCCGAGCAAGCTGAGCGCTTCCGCTAATCGCTCCTTAATGGCCACGCCAGCAATCGTCTTTTCTTTTTGCAGCACTTGTTCATAAAAACGCACGCTTTTTTGATATTCGCCGCGCGTAAAATAAAATTCAGCCAACGCAAATTGCACAATCGGCTCATCTGGCAGTTGTTCATACGCACGGAGCAATTTTTGTTCGCTCACTTCATCAAGCCCTTGCATTTGATAAAGATCCGCTGCTAATAAACAAGCGCGGACGTAGTACGGATCATTTTCATCAATTTCCGTTAAAATGTCTAGCGCTTCCTCTTCTTTTTCAAGTTCTGTATACACTTCCGCCAGAAAAAGGCGAATATCTCCATCATCGGGATAGCGCTCCATCAGTTGTTTCAACAACGCTTCGGCTTCTTCTAACCATCCCCATGAAAAAAAGTGTTCCGCTAATATGTATTTTTCTTCATCGCTTCCTTCGCGTTTCAATTGTTCGGCAAGCTCCATTCCTTTTTCGACTTCACCGTTTTCAACCAATTGAACAATTTGATCGATTCGATTCATAGCCTTCACCCTTTTTGTTGGATTCATTCGAACAAGTTTTATCATAACAGCAACTTTCATCGCTTGCAAAAAAGAAGGTTGATCCCATTGGAATCAACCTTGTTGAAGTGCGTGTAAATGCGCAAAAAATGATGGATACGAAACGGCGATCGCTTCAGGGCGTTGAAGCGTCACTTCCCCTTCGGTCACACAAGCGGCAATGGCCAACATCATGCCGATGCGATGATCGCCGAAGCTGTCAACCACCGCGTGGTTCGCGCGCAATTTCGTTTTGCCGCGAATGATCATGCCGTCATCGGTCGCTTCAATATCGGCGCCAAGCTTGCGCAATTCAGAAACGACTGTCGCGATGCGATCCGTTTCTTTCACTTTCAATTCGCTTGCATCTTTAATGATCGTCGTTCCTTCCGCCTGCGTCGCTAACAGCGCGATAATTGGAATTTCATCAATCAAGCGCGGAATGAGTTCTCCGCCGATTTCGGTCGCTTTTAATTCCGATGTGCGCACGGTTATATCGGCAAGCGGTTCGCTTTCTTCGTTGCGAATGTTTTCGATCGAGACGTTTGCCCCCATCTGCGCAAGTACATCCAGAATGCCTGTACGCGTCGGGTTTACCCCAACGTTTTTCAGCGTAATTTCGCTGTTTGGAACGATCGCGCCTGCAACGAGGAAAAACGCCGCCGAGGAAATATCGCCGGGAACATAAATGTCTGCCGCATGCAACCGTTGTTTTCCAGTGACAGAAACGGTTAAGCCATCGACGTGAACGTCGGCGCCAAACGCTTTTAACATTCGCTCCGTATGATCGCGCGATTTATGCGGTTCAGTGACCGTGGTCGTTCCGTCTGCATGCAACCCTGCCAGCAAAAGCGCGGATTTCACTTGCGCGCTGGCCACAGGAGAAACATACTCAATCGGCTGCAATGCCCCGCCGCGAATCGCAAGCGGCGTATAGCGGCCGTTCATGCGCCCGTCAATATGCGCTCCCATTTGGCGAAGCGGTTTTGTCACTCGATCCATCGGCCGCTTCGCAATCGAATCATCGCCTATTAAACAAGCATGAAACGGGCACGCCGCTAAAATCCCAAGCAAAAGGCGCGTTGTCGTACCGGAATTGCCGACGTTTAATACTTCTGTCGGCTCGCTTAATCCGGCTATTCCCTTTCCTTCAACGATGACTTCCGTATCGTTTTGTTCAATGCGCACGCCCATTTTGCGAAAGCAATCAATCGTGCTTAAACAATCTTCCCCCGTTAAAAAGTTCGTAATGTGCGTCGTTCCTTCAGCGATCGCACCAAACATGACGGCGCGATGGGAAATCGATTTATCGCCAGGAACGTAAATTTCCCCTTTTAATGAATTCACATTCGTTCGTAATTGCAACGTTCACACCTCTTTATCCAACATGCGTTTCATAGTTCGTATGCGTCTCAATGCATCGTTTCGCCCGCTGGCGATCTTCTTCCGTTTGGAAGCTAAGGCGAAGCACGCCGTAAATATCTTCACGCGTTTCGATAATGCGAATGTTTGTAATGCTGATGCGCTCTTTCGCTAAATAGCCCGTAATTTCCGAAATGACGCCCGGATAGTCAGGAACATCGACATACAGATCGTAAAACGACGGAATCGCTCCTTTCGTGCGAACAGGGAGCCCATCGCGAAATTGTTTTGCTTCTTGAAAATAACGATAAATTTGTTCGCTATCTCCCGCCGCCACATACGCGCGAATTTTTTCCATTTCCGCTAGCCACCGATCAAACAGCTGCAACAATTCTTCTTTATTATGTATGAAAATATCGCGCCACATTTCTGGATTGCTCGAAGCGATGCGCGTAATATCGCGAAATCCACCCGCGGCAAGCCGACTGACAAGCTCATCCTCGCGCTCGTATTGCTGTGCCTGATGAACGAGGCTGGCAGCAATAATGTGCGGAAAATGGCTAATGACCCCTACAATCCGATCATGTTCTTTCGGCGTAAGTGTAACGAAATGCGCTTTTGTTCCTTCCAGCCACCGCTTGAGTGAGGAGACCGTTTCAGGTGAAACGTGCTCCGTCGGGGTTAAAATATAAAACGCATTTTCGAATAAATGTGCCCTTGCTGCCGCAACGCCGCTTTTATGTGAACCAGCCATCGGATGTCCGCCAATAAACGCCACCCCTTTTTCTAAAAGTGGCCGCGCTTTCGCCACAATCCGTTCCTTCGTGCTGCCGACATCGGTCACAATGACGTGCTCTTTTAGAGGCACGCTTTCAAGCTCGCATAAAAGCTTTTCCGTCTGGACAACAGGTGCAGCAAGGACGATGAGGTCCGCTGTCTCCGCCGCTTCAGCAAGCGATGAAGCGATCTCATCAATGACGCCAAGCGAACGAGCAAGGCGAAGCTGCTCGTTCGCAACGTCATAGCCAATGATCCATGCTTCTGGATGCGCCCGCTTAATCGCGAGCGCAATCGATCCGCCGATCAAACCGAGACCAGCGATTAAGACGTTTCCTTGCAACGATGTCCCCTTCTTTCTTTCAGCATTTCCGTTAACGCATGGATGATTGCTTCATTTTGTTGTTGAGAACCGACGGTAATACGCACCGCGGTTGGAAAGCCGAGCGCACAGCCTGAACGGACGATGATGCCGCGTTTGAGCAAATATTGAAACACTTCATCGCCGCTGAAACCGAAGTCTATTAAAATGAAATTTCCTTCCGAACGGTAATAGGCGAGCTGCTGCTCCTCGCAAAAGCGATAAAATTGCTCAAGACCTTGCTTGTTCCGCTCCGCGCAGTCGCGAATGAACACTTGGTCGGAAAGGGCAGCAAGCGCGGCTGCTTGCGCAAGGCGCGACGTATTAAACGGTTCGCGCGCCGGCTCGATCGAGCGAATGATGTTCTCATGTGCGATGCCATAACCGATGCGAAGCGCAGCAAGACCGTACGCTTTCGAAAACGTGCGCAAAATCATGATGTTTTCGTATTCGTTTAAAAACGAAACGGTTTCTGGATAGTCGTCCGCTTGCACATATTCATAATACGCCTCATCGATGACGACGAGCACATGTTTCGGCACGCGCGCTAAAAATGAACGGAGCGCGGTTTCGTTTACGTATGTGCCAGTCGGGTTGTTCGGGCTGCAAATCCAAACGACGCGCGTCGCTTCATCGATTGCGGCAAGCATCGCTTCTAAATCGTGATGCCCGTTAACAAGCGGAACTTCGCGAATTTCCGCTCCCTCGATGACCGCATTATGGCGATATTGCGGAAACGTCGGCGCCGCCATAACGGTGTTCGTTCCTTTTTCAAGAAACGCGCGGCAAATGATTTGCACCACTTCATCCGAACCGTTGCCGAAAATCAGTTGCTCTTCTTTTACGTTTAAATGAGCCGCAAGCGCCTCGCGCAAGGCGCGGGCATATCCATCCGGGTAAATGGCCAATTGTCCCAATTCTTCAGCGATCGCCTTTTTCGCCTTTTCAGAACAGCCGTACGGATTTTCGTTTGATGCAAGCTTAATGACCGTTTCAAGTCCGTATTCCCGTTTGACTTCTTCAATCGGCTTGCCTGGTTGATATGGTTTTAGATGTTGCAATTGCACCTTCACTTTCATTTCGATCCACCTTCTTTAATGGTTCAATGAGCGAAGCAGCGTACTCCTCAAACTCCTCGATCGCTTCTTCTCGCATCCGTTCATTCAATAAACGCTCGCCTAATTGCTCAATTTTTAAAACGAGCGCACTGCCGATCACCACGCCGTCACAAACCTCTTTTAACCTATCAACTTGTGCGGCAGTGGAAATGCCGAAGCCGACGACGACAGGAACGCGGCTATGTTGCTTGACTTGATGTAAAAATTGATGCAAATCGGCCGGAAGCGAATCGCGCATCCCCGTCACTCCTAAAGAGGAAACGCAATATAAAAACGACTGTGCGGAAGAAGCAATTTTGGCTATTCGTTCATTGGATGTCGGCGCGACGAGCGAAATGTACGCCATGCCATGCGCCTCGCTTAACGCGCGCATTTGTCCGCTTTCTTCCAATGGCAAATCAGGAATCAACACGCCGCTTGCGCCATTTTTTTGCGCTAAAGTAAAAAAGCGTTCTTCTCCTAATTGTAACACAGGATTGTAATACGTAAAGACAATTATCGGAATTTTTACACCTTTTTTTCTCATTTGACCGATGAGATCAAGCGCGCGAACAAGCGTCATTCCTTGCTTTAACGCCCGGCTTGCAGCGCGCTGAATGATCGGACCGTCGGCAAGCGGATCGGAATACGGAACGCCAAGCTCTAACATCGTCGCCCCGATGCGCTCAAGGGCAAGCGCCAATTCAATCGTTGCCTCTTCATTTGGATCGCCCGCAACGATAAATGGAATAAAATGTTTCATGCTCGTTCACCTTCTTCCAAGTAAGCCATCACCGTTTGAACATCTTTATCGCCTCGCCCTGATAAGCAAACGAGAACGGTTTGTTCACGGGAGCATTCAGCGGCAATTTGAAACGCTTTGGCGAGCGCATGAGCCGATTCAATCGCCGGAATAATACCTTCCGTCTCAGCCGTTATTTGCAGCGCCCGAATCGCTTCTTCATCGGTGACGCTTTCGTAACGAACGCGGCCGATGCTCGCTAAATATGCATGTTCCGGTCCGACGCCTGGATAGTCTAAACCAGCTGAAATCGAATACGGTTCGATGATTTGGCCGTTCTCATCTTGCAATAAATACGTAAGCGAGCCGTGAATAACCCCTTTTGTTCCTTTTGTGATTGTCGCCGCATGTTCAGACGTATCCAACCCTTTTCCCGCCGCTTCAACGCCGACTAGTTGAACATCGTCATGTAAAAATGAATAAAACATGCCGATCGCGTTGCTTCCGCCGCCGACGCAAGCGACAACCACATCAGGAAGCTTTCCTTCTTCTTTTAAAAATTGCAGGCGCGCTTCTTCGCCAATGATGCGCTGAAATTCGCGCACCATCCACGGATACGGATGCGGTCCAACGACCGAACCGATCATGTAAAAATGATCATCGCAATGTTGCACCCAGTAGCGAATCGCCTCGTTTGTTGCATCCTTCAATGTTCGATTTCCGCTTGTCACCGGGATGACTTCCGCTCCTAGCAATTTCATTCGAAACACGTTCAACGCTTGCCGGCGAATATCTTCTTCACCCATAAACACTTTGCATTCCATGCCGAAGCGTGCCGCAACCGTCGCCGCCGCCACGCCATGTTGGCCTGCGCCCGTTTCGGCGATGATTTTTTTCTTGCCCATTCGCTTTGCTAGCAGCGCTTGGCCAATGGCGTTGTTAATTTTATGCGCGCCTGTATGATTCAAGTCTTCACGTTTGAAATAAATTTTCGCCCCGCCATATCGTTCTGTCAAGTTATGCGCGTACGTCAGCGCGGTTGGCCGTCCGCTATATTCGCGCAAATGCTTCATATATTCCTCTCGAAACGACGGATCTGCCAATGCGTTTTTTAATTCATGCTCAATTTCTTCGAGCGGGCTCATTAACGTTTCCGGTACAAACTTTCCGCCAAACAATCCGAAACGCCCTTGCTCATTTGGCATTTTTAACATGTTCTCACCTTCTGTTCGATCATTTTGATTTTTTCTTCGCTTTTTTGTTCGTTTTCTTCGATGCCGCTGCTTATGTCGATGCCAATCGGTTGATAGCGCAACAAATCGGCAATGTTATGCGGAGAAATGCCGCCAGCGATAAAGCAAGGAACACCTTGCCGCTTCGCTTCTTCCATATAAAGCGGAACGAAGCGCCAATCAAACGATTTTCCCGTTCCGCCCCACGCTCCTTTTTGGCCGCTGTCGATCACAAAACCATCGGCAACGCCGGCAAATGCCCGCATGTCCGCCAACGCGCCTTCGCGATGATGAATCGCTTTCCATACAGGCAGCTGAAACGCTTCTTTCAATGCGCGAACGTCATCGACCGTTTCCGCTCCGTGACATTGAATGATCGAAAGAGGAATGTGCGCCGCAACGCGAGCGATGTCAGCGGCAGAGGCATGAACGAACACGCCAACGATTTGTTTCGTTCCGATGTCAACATAGCGAAGCCAATCAGCAACGTGTTCAGGGTGAACGTTCCGTTTGCTTTCCGCAAAAACGAACCCTATATAATGAGCGTTGCTTGCGGCTGTCAGCTGTACATCCCGAAGCGATCGGTTTCCGCAATATTTGATGAGCGTCATCGCCTTACACCTCGCCAAATAAACGGCGAATCGCAAGCGCCACATCTTCTTCTCTCATGAGCGCCTCGCCGACAAGCATCGCCTGAGCGCCTGCGCGTTTGACCGTTTGCACGTCATCATATGTGAAAATGCCGCTTTCACTCACCAATAATGATCCGTTCGGTATAAGTGAAGCGAGCGTTTCCGTCACAACAAGAGATGTATGAAACGTCGTTAAATCGCGATTGTTAATCCCGATGATCGTTGGCGTAAAACGGCGTAAGATCGCCTCGAGCGTTTTGGCCGAATGAACTTCGACTAAACATTCTAAACCGGCAGCATACGCTTGTTCATATAGCTCATGAAGCGCTTCCGGCTCGAGCGCCTCACCGATTAACAAAATCGCATCCGCTCCGATGTGCACGCTCTCGGTGATTTGTTTTGCATCGATAATAAAATCTTTGCGCAACACAGGGACGTCCACCGTTTGCTTGACCGCTGTCAAATACGAGCGATGTCCTTGGAAATAACGTTCATCCGTCAAAACAGAAATGGCGTCTGCTCCCGATTTTTCGTACGCACGTGCAATTTCTCTCGGGGAAACGTGCGGACGAATCATTCCTTTCGATGGCGATGCTTTTTTTACTTCGGCAATCAGCCCGATCGTTCGTCTCGGCCGCTTCAACGCTTCATAAAGCGAACGGCGCGGAAAAGATGAAGCCGGTTCGGTCAAATGAATTTGTTTAATCTCCTCGCGCTTTGTTTTTAAAATTTGTTCAAGCATACACGTTCACCTCGCAATTGTTGTAAATGGGCGAGCGCTCGCTTCGAATCAAGCGCTTCTTTCGCCAGCGCCACACCAGCAGCTGCATCGCTGACGATCCCTGCAACATAGAGCGCCACTCCCGCATTGAAAAGCACGATATTCGTCGCGCTTTCATTCGCCTCACCTGCAAAAATTTGTTCGATTAGACGAGCGCTTTCTTCGGCGCTATTGACGCGCAAATGGGTAAGTAGGCCGCGGCGAAGTCCGACATCTTCCGGCGCCAACGTATATTGCAAAATGCGCCCTTCCTTCAGCTCAACAACATCCGTTTCCGCCGCAATGCTGCATTCGTCAAGTCCGTCCCGGCTCGTCACAAAAACGACATGGATGGAATGAAGCCGCTTGAGCGTTTCCGCCATTTTTTTCGCATAATCGAGCGAATGCACACCGATCAGTTGCCGCTTTGGCCGCACTGGATTCACAAGCGGTCCGAGCACGTTGAAAACGGTGCGAAATCGAAGATCTCTTCGCGTCTTGGCAACATATTTCATCGCCTCGTGATAAAGCGGCGCAAACAAAAAGGTGAGCCCGTTCGTCCGAAGCGCCTCCTTCGCCTCCAGAGCGGTCGTTTGAATCGGAACGCCGAGATGTTCAAATACATCGGCGCTTCCGCTCTTCGATGAAACGGCTCGATTGCCGTGTTTCGCGACCTTCACTCCAAGCGAGGACACGACGAGAGCAACCGCCGTCGAAATGTTGAACGTACCGCTTCCATCGCCGCCCGTTCCGCACGTATCGATCACCTCTTCGTCGACATCAAGAGCCAGCATTTTTTCACGCATCGCCCGAACAAATCCGACCATCTCATCGACCGTTTCACCGCGAAAGCGAAGAATCGTCAAAAATGAAGCAATTTGACTGTCGTTCACCGTTCCTGTCATCAACTCCATCATCGCCCGATACGCTTCTTCTTCCGTTAATGTTTCGTGCATCAGGCATTTTTCAAGAATTTGTTCAAACATGATGCACTCCCCCTTTAAATAGCTGTTCGGCTGATTGAATCGCATGAACGAGCGCGCTCGCTTTATTGCGCGTTTCCTTCCACTCCAATTCAGGAACGGAATCAGCAACGATGCCGGCGCCTGCTTGAACGTAGGCGATGCCGTCCTTCACAACTGCTGTGCGAATGGCAATGCACGAATCGATGTTGCCATCAAAGCCGATGTAAGCAATCGCGCCCGCATATACGTTGCGAGCGGTCGGCTCGAGCTCTTGAATAATTTGCATCGCGCGAATTTTCGGTGCGCCGCTCACCGTTCCAGCTGGAAATGCAGCAATCAGCGCATCGAGCGGATGAACGTCCGCACGCAGCTTGCCCGTCACTTTCGAAATGAGATGGATCACATGCGAAAATTTGCCGATTTGCATGAGCTGAGGCGTTCGCACCGTTCCATACTCAGCCACGCGCCCGACGTCGTTGCGCGCCAAATCAACAAGCATATAATGCTCAGCGCGCTCTTTCGGGTCGTTCAACAACTCGTCGACTAAACGAGCATCTTCTGCTTCGTTTTTTCCGCGGCGCCGCGTGCCCGCAATCGGGTCAATTTCGATGCGGCGTCCGCGCACTTGAATTAATTTTTCAGGTGAACTACCGGCGATTTCGTAATCGTCCAAACGCATATAAAACAAATAAGGCGATGGATTTAAATGGCGCAATAACCGATAAATTTGCAATCCGTCGGCGGCCGTTTCCAACGAAAAACGTTGCGATAACACCGCTTGGAAAATGTCGCCGCTCGCAATATACTCCTTCACTTTTTCGACTGCTTCGCAAAACGCTCGTTTTTCATAATTCGAGCGAACATTCGCAAATGACACGGTTCGCTCAGCATCGATCATCGGCCAAACGCTCTCTTGTTTGCCGCTTGTTATTTTTTGAGCCAACTCGTCGATGCGGCGCAAAGCCGCTTCGTATTTTTCGATTTTTTGCCGGCGCGTATCTTGCTTGCGCAAGCGAACGTAATGAAGCAATATCAACTCTTTCTTTGCATGGTCAAACGCAAACAACGATTCGCAAATGACGAAATAAGCTGTTTTCATGTGTAAGTCATCATGTACATGCCGGGGAATTTTTTCAATGGAAGAGACAAAATCATAACTTAAAAAGCCGACCGCACCGCCGCTAAACGGAATGTCAAGCGTAAGCGGCTGCACGTTCAAATGCGCCTGCACCGCTAAAAAAGCCGTTTTCAACGAAGAAGCACTCGCCACTTCTCGCTCTTCTTCTCGGATCGAAAACCGTTCGCCACGATCGCTCTCAATCGTTAAAAATGGACGAATGCCGATAAACGAATAACGCGACCAAGGAGAGGATTCATCTTTGCTTTCAAGCAAAAAAACGGCTTCATCACGCAGTGCGGTAAACAATTGAATCGGCTGAAACGCATCGGCGAAAAATCGCCGCACAAGTGGAATCGTTTCATAATGCTCAGCTGCTTGCAAAAATGTGGAATGGTTCATGCATCGTTCTCCTTTCTGGAGAATGAGCATGAGAGGGTGAATGGGAGGAATAAAAAAAGCCTAAAGACGAGCGGTCTTTAGGCTTGAATATCCAACGTCCTTTTCTCCACTCCGCTCTCTCTCATTCTCATCTCAATCTCTGCTCAACTACTCAACTAAACTAACTTATTGTTAATCTTATTACATTTCGCTTTTTTCTGTCAATGATAAATCTGGTCGAAGCTGAATCGCTTTGCGTAAATAGACATGGCGCACGTCTCGCTGAGACGCTTCCGTATGAACCGTCATCATGACTCGAATGCACTTTGGCAGCGAATTCGGGACGTTTATTTCTCTCATGCACATAACCGGGACATACGTCCAGCCGGCGATGTTGCGTAACGCTTTGGCAGGAAAGGTCGCGTTTAAATCTTCCGTCGCTGAAATGAGCACAGAAACCACGTCTTCCGCTTGCACATCGTTTTGGCGAATCATTTCTTTCAACAATTGCTCCGTTTCAGCGATAATTTCTTGTTCATCGTTATTCTCGACCGTCGTTGCCCCGCGAATCGCACGAATCATTAGGACGCCCCCCCTCTTCACGCGAAAATTGTTGCAAAAAGTCAAGGAGTTGATCATCGCTGATTTGTTCTACGCGCACTTTTCCGATTTCCTCCATCAACACCATGCGCACCGTATTTCCTTTTGCTTTTTTATCTCCTTTCATCTTCAAAAGCAGTTTTTCTGCCGATACATGTGCAGGGATCGCCGTCGGAAATCCGTAATGATCGAACAAATGATAAAACGAAGAATAAAAGAGTGGACGCTGATAGAAGCGCTCGCTCACAAAGATGGCAAACAGCATGCCGAGCGCCACCGCATCGCCATGTGTGATTGTACCATAGCCTAGCTCGCTTTCAAGCGCATGACCGAGCGTATGACCGAAGTTTAAATGGGCGCGAATGCCTGCCTCTTTTTCATCTTGCGCAACGATCGCAGCTTTAATTTCAATTCCTTTTTTCAGCGCATATTGCAAATTTTCGCCGCGCAAATCGCTAAGCGTATGAATTTTCGCCTGCAGCCACCCGAAAAAAGCGCGATCATAAATGAGCGCATGTTTGATTACTTCGGCAAAGCCAGAGCGCATCTCTCGTTCAGGAAGCGAGTTTAGTAGAGAAACATCGTAAAAAACGGCCTCCGGTTGATAAAACGCACCAATCATATTTTTGCCAAGCGGATGGTTAATCGCCGTTTTGCCGCCGACCGCGCTATCGTGCGCTAAAAGCGTCGTCGGCACTTGAATGAAGCGAATGCCGCGCATATACGTCGCCGCGACAAAGCCGGCTAAATCACCAACCACTCCCCCGCCTAAGGCGACGATGAGCGCATCGCGATCGAGCCCGTACGTTAACGCCGCCGTATGACAGGCATAAAATTGTTCGAACGACTTTGATTCCTCTCCGCTTGGAATGATGTGCGTATATACTCGGTACGTTCGCTCAAAAACGGAACGAACGCGTTCTAAATAAAGAGAAGCAACCGTTTCATCGGTAATGATCAACACGGCGGATACGTTCTCACACGTTCGTTGCACGATGCTTCCAATCGAATGAATGATTCCGTCTCCAATATAAACGTCATATTGTTTAGATGGCGTTTCGACGCGAATGCGATTCATGATTAAAACTCCTTTGCGTATTGACGCATTTTTTCAACATTTTCAGCAATTAAATCCATGCGATCTTGTCCGAATTGCGAAACGATCGCTGCAGCAATTTCCCAAGCAACAACCGCTTCCGCGACGACGCTCGCCGCTGGCACCGCGCAGCTGTCAGAACGTTCAATGCTTGCAGCAAACGGCTCTTTCGTTTCAATGTCCACGCTCATAAGCGGCTTATACAGCGTAGGGATCGGCTTCATCACGCCGCGGACGACGATCGGCATCCCCGTTGTCATTCCTCCTTCAAAACCGCCTAATCGATTCGTTTTGCGCGTATACCCTGTTTCCTTGCTCCAAATGATCTCATCGTGCACTTCGCTTCCAAAACGGCGCGCAGCCTCAAAACCAATGCCAAACTCAACGCCTTTAAACGCGTTAATGCTGACGATGGCCGCCGCAATTTTCGCATCTAATTTCCGATCGTAATGAACGTAACTTCCGACTCCTGCTGGAACGCCTTCAACAACCACTTCGACGATGCCGCCGATCGAATCGCCTTTTTGTTTCGCCATATCGATCGCTTCGATCATTTTCTTTTCCGCTACCGGATCAAAGCAACGCACAGGCGATTGTTCCGTCACTTCTTGCAGCTCTTTCAGCGATGCGTAATCAAGCTTTTCTGCTTTCACTCCGCCGATTTCAACAACGTGGCTCGCAACCTGAATGCCGAGCTCCGCTAAAATTCGTTTCGCTACCGCCCCTGCCGCTACGCGCACCGTCGTTTCACGAGCAGAGGAACGCTCAAGCACGTTGCGCATATCGCGATGCCCATATTTGATCGCTCCATTTAAGTCGGCATGACCCGGGCGCGGGCGAGTCACCTTTCGTTTCACTTCTTCCGTTTCGTCTTCTAGCGGTTCAATTCCCATAATGTTTGTCCAATGCTTCCAATCGCGATTTTCAACAACGAGCGTAATCGGTGAACCGAGTGTTTTGCCGTGGCGCACGCCGCTTAAAATTTTCACTTCGTCCTTTTCAATTTGCATGCGACGACCGCGTCCATATCCTTTTTGGCGGCGTGCTAAGTCGATGTTAATATGCTCCGCTAAAAGCGTCAGCCCCGCGGGCACCCCTTCTAAAATCGTCGTTAATTGCGGGCCGTGTGACTCTCCAGCTGTTAAGTACCGCACGTCTCTCTCTCCCTTCATCTCTTTAAAGCGATTATGTATGAATATAGCACATTTTTCCTTTGGAAGTAACCCCCTATTGAAAGGAAGGCGACCGAATTGCGACGGTCGCCATATATTCTTTCGGGTCAAGCGACCGAATTGTGACGGTCGCCTTATATTTTCCGATAAAAAAACGTATCTTCGATTTCAAATCCGTACACGTTCGGATTGAAAATTTGCTCGGTGCTGCCGACAAAAAAAATGCCGCCTGGCCGCAATGCTTTATTAAATTTGAAATACAATTCATGTTTCGCTTCTTCCGTAAAATAAATAAGGACGTTGCGACAAACGATTAAATCAAAATTTGTATCAAACGGATCAGCCAGTAAATTATGTTTTTTAAACGTGACCGCTCTCTTTATTTCTTCACTAATTTTATAGTGCATTCCTTCTTTCGTAAAAAACTTTTTTTTCACATCTTCCGGCACTTCTTGCAGCGAACGCTCAACGTAAACACCTAGTTTGGCGCGAGCAATCGCATTTTCATCGATGTCGGTCGCAAGGACAGACACTTGGGATAGCGGCATAAATTTCGATAAAATGATCGCAAGCGTATACGGTTCTTCCCCGGTGGAACATGCCGCGCTCCACACTTTTAGGCGCTTGTTTTTCTCAAGCAGCTTCGGAATGATCTTTTTTTCAAGCACTTCCCATCGTTTGGCGTTGCGGAAAAATTCAGATACATTGATCGTCATCCGATCTAAAAATTCATGAAAAAGCGATTGGTCATGATTCATCGCTTTAAAAAACTCATCGAAGTTTTTAAATCCCTTTTTTTCATACAAGGATGTCAAACGCCGTTTCATTTGCGCTTCTTTATAAAGAGCTAAATCGATCCCCGTTTTCTTTTTAACATTCGCAATAAATTGTTGATAATCGCTCATCTTCACGAAACTCCTCTTCCCTTTTCCTTCATGAATATAGTATAGCGCAAATGTGAAAAAACGGAAATGACAAATAAAAAACGGATCGCTCATCGCGACCCATTTTTAGTAAATCCATTCGTTCATTAACTTGCTGTAAGAAACAAGCTCTTCTTCTTTGAAAAACAGTTGAATTTCTCGCTCAGCGCTTTCTTTTGAATCGGAACCGTGAATGATATTCTTGCCAACCGTTAAGCCAAAATCGCCGCGAATCGTTCCAGGCAATGCTTCTTGCGGATTGGTTTTCCCCATCATTTGGCGGGCAACAGCGATGACGTTATCGCCTTCCCATACCATCGCGAAGACAGGGCCTGACGTAATAAAATCGACAAGTTCACCGAAAAACGGACGCTCTTTATGTTCAGCGTAATGCTTCTCCGCTAACTCGCGTGAAACTTGCATCAATTTCGCTCCGACAAGTTGAAAGCCTTTTCTCTCAAAACGTGCGACGATTTCACCGATCACACCGCGCTGCACCCCATCTGGTTTGACCATTAAAAATGTTCTTTCCATGACGAATTCCCCACCCCTGCTACGTTATGTATTAGGAATATTTCCCGAAGACCATCATACCATCATCTTTAAAAATTAGCAATATTTTAATATTTTCGCTTGCCGATGTATTTGGCAATGTTGTAAAGCGCATTCCAAGCGCGATTGCGCGGCAACGACTGCAAAATCGACAGCGCTTTTTGCAAATAACGTTCACCAAGCTCATACGACTTTTCAATCGCATCCGTTTGTTTAATGCGTTCAATGAGCTCCTTCATTTCGCTGGCGGTGGTCGCCTCGTTCACTTGCATAATGCTTTGCCTTAACGCTTCTTCCTCCATCGCATACAGCACAGGGAGGGTCACATTGCCTTGCGAAAGATCGCTTCCTGCTGGTTTGCCGAGCTCTTTTTCCGTGCCGATGAAATCGAGAATATCATCCGTAATTTGAAACGACATGCCCACATAATAGCCAAACCAATATAATTTGCGATGAATCGACTCAGGCGCACCTGCCACAACGGCGCCTAACTGACAGCTTGCAGCAATTAAAAGCGCGGTTTTTCGCTTAATGCGCTGCAAATAGCGGCGTAAATTTTGATCAAAACGATATTTGTCGCTTATTTGTTCAATCTCACCGCGGCATACTTCCACAATCGTGTCAGCTAAGATTTGATGAGCAAGCGGGTTTTTAATGTTCGCCATCAACTCGAGCGAACGAGCAAAAATATAGTCCCCAACATACATAGCAAAACGGTTGCCCCATTTTGATTGAATCGTCTCCTTCCCGCGCCGCAACTTCGCGTTATCAATGACATCATCGTGCACGAGAGAAGCCATATGAATGAATTCAAGAGCAACCGCCACATGCTTTATACATTCGAAGTCATATGTGCCAAATTGGCCGCCAAGCAGAACAAATACGGGACGAATGCGCTTTCCGCCCGCTTGCAATAAATGAAGAGATGCCTGATTTAACAGAGGATCATCCGCTTGAATCGATGCTTCTAGTTCTCGTTCAATTTTATTTAAATCCGCATTCAAAAACGAATACATCGCTTTTAACTTCATCATGGTTCACCTTAACGTTGATTAGGTTTATATCCGAGATGCATCGCCGCCACTCCAAACGTATATGGCTTCACTTCAATATTGACGAATCCCGCTTCTCGAAACATTTGTGCTAGCTCATCCATTCCCGGAAAATCGCGCGCTGATTCTTGCAACCAAGAATATTCCTCATAGCTTTTCGCGAAAATTTTTCCAAACAAAGGCATAATGTAGCGGAAATAAAAGTAATATAACTGCCGAAAACCGATAAGTGTCGGCTGTGATGTTTCTAAACAAACGACTTTCCCGCCCGGCTTGACAACGCGATACATTTCTTTTAACACCGTCATATAATCCGGAACGTTGCGCAATCCAAAGCCGATCGTCACGTAATCAAACGTATTATCGGCAAACGGCAAGTCCATCGCATTGCCGTGCACAAGCGTCACATTGCCAAGCTTGTGCGCCTTTACTTTCTCTTCGCCAACTTTCAACATATTTTGGCTAAAATCAAGCCCATATACTTCCCCTTCAGGCCCGACCGCTTCCGCTAAGGCGATCGTCCAATCCGCCGTACCGCAGCACACATCGAGCGCTTTTGCTCCTTTTTGCACATTCATGCGCTTCATTGTATCTTTCCGCCATGCTAAATGACGTTTAAAGCTAATGACGGAATTCATTTGATCATAATGCGCATAAATTTTTTCAAACACTCGATGAACCCGTTCTTCTTTCGATTGTTGCATCTGTTTCCCCTTCTTCCTTTTTCACGTTGATTGGTCGAGGAGATGGTAAAGTCGCCCTTTCATGTCCTCATGCATCGGTTGCGAATGAAGAAGGTCATTCAGTTTGCGCTTGCAATGCTCCACATAATCCGCAACCGCTTTCTCTTTTTTGTTTTCGTCGCTTAAGCGCTTGAGCGAGAAAAAATAGTAAGCAAACTCGCTCCAATTTTCCGCGTTCACATATTGTGCTAATTTGCAAATAAGCGCTGATTCGATCGTTCCAAGGCAACGGAAGCGTTCAATCGCATCAACATTTCCTCGTTGCAAACGGATTTTTTGCACGTTTATTTCTTTAATCGCCTCCGCAAAGAGACGGATGAGCGCCATCCCGTGGTTGTTTGCTAAAAACTGATAATACAAACCGCTATATAAATCCCCAGCCAACACCGTTAGCTGGCGGAGATGCATCGCTTCGTGTTCATCAACTTCATCATGGGTATCAAGGGCGATTTGAATTAACATCATCGTAAACACATAATCTTCTGCTATATTCCTATCAATGTTAGCCGCATCGAGCATCGAAAGAGAGAAAGCGATTCGATCCTCATCGATCATTCGCGGATTCATATATCGGCATAAATAAGGATGCGTAATCGCTTGTTCGATGCGCTCCTTTACCGCTTCAATTCGTTTTTGCAATTGTTCCAACACCATCACCCTTGCTTCCCGAAAACTAAAGTTCAACAAAATTCATTATATCATAAACCATGCAATCGTTAACGATGATTTTTTGTCTCTGACTGAATTTCACCGTGGCGTGTTTGAATAAGCGCTTTGCCACGCACTTTGATCGCTGACGTATGCTCAGTAAACTGCGCAATTAGCACTTCTCCTTGGTCAAGCTTTTCGGAATGATGAAAACGTGTATCCGAACCGCGCGTCAGCCCGATGACGTTTACACCATCTTCCAACGCTTTAATAACAACATAGTCGCTGTTAATTTGCATGCGTTCTTTCCCTCCTTATGATTTAATAAGTGCTAATATTTCTGCGCGCGCTTCCGCATCTGTTTCCAATACGCCGCGCACGGCTGTTGTCACCGTTTTGGCTCCAGGTTTTTTCACGCCGCGCATCGTCATGCACATATGCTCCGCCTCGACAACGACCATCACTCCGTGCGGATCAAGCGCCTCAACGATCGCATCAGCCACCGTTGCCGTAATTCGCTCTTGCAATTGCGGGCGTCGCGCAACCGCTTCGACCGTTCTCGCTAATTTACTTAACCCTGTTACTTTTCCGCCGCGCGGAATATATGCGACATGGGCGACTCCAAAAAATGGGACAAGGTGATGTTCACACATTGAATAAAACGGAATATCTTTTACAAGCACAAGTTCTTCATGCTCTTCGCTAAAAACGGTTTGTAAATGTTGCTTCGGATCTTCGTTTAATCCCGCAAACACTTCCGCGTACATTTTTGCAACGCGTTTTGGTGTATCGAGCAAGCCCTCACGATTTGGATCTTCTCCAATCGCTTCTAAAATAAGGCGAACGGCTTGTTCAATTTGTTCATGATTGATTGACATAAAAATCCCCCTAGCATTGAACTTCACGTAATCCGATTCTAGCATAGAAAGATTACAAAAAGCAAAAAAGAAGAGGTTGCCGCGCAACCGGCCACCTCTCCTTATATGCTGTATGTAGATTACTTCACAGCATCTTTTAACGCTTTCCCTGGTTTGAAAGCAGGAACTTTGCTTGCTGCAATTTCGATTTCTTCGCCTGTTTGCGGGTTGCGTCCTTTACGTGCCGCACGCTCGCGCACTTCGAAGTTGCCAAAACCGATCAATTGCACTTTCTCGCCGTTTTTAAGCGCTTCTGTGATTGCGTCAAAAACAGCATCAACAGCTTTAGACGCATCCTTTTTTGAAAGGCCGCTTGTTTCAGCTACTTTAGTGATTAATTCCGTTTTGTTCATGCCATTCACCTCCTCCCAAAGTTTGAAACCTATGCGAATGGGTTATTTTCATTTGTTTACACTTTCTAGTTTTTCTATACATCAAAAAACTAGAATTTATTAACACGCCTAATATTAACCGATTCATTCGCATAATTCAACATTTTTTCAGCAAAACCATGCAAAATTCCTATCATTCTCCAACAAATCCAACGATTTCTGAATAAAGAGTATCATATGACGATTTCCGACCGCAAGAGCAAATTTCTATATAAATTCAAATTAAGCCTCTGATATATTTGATCATGAAATAAAAGACCGCTTTTTTTCCGTACGATATCAATATACCTTAAAAAAACATAGAAAAAAAGACTCCTCATTCGGAGCCTTTTACAAAATAATTGCGATTAAACCGCCAGAGCCTTCGTTAATGATCCGCTCAAGCGTTTCTTTTAATTTGTAGCGAGCATTTTCCGGCATGAGCGCTAATTTTGCCTGAATGCCTTCGCGAACAATCGAGCTGAGCGAACGGCCGAAAATATCAGAATTCCAAATCGATAGCGGATCATCCTCAAAGTCTTGCATTAAATAACGAACAAGTTCCTCGCTTTGCTTTTCCGTGCCAATAATCGGCGCAAATTCCGACTCCACATCGACTTTAATCATATGAATCGACGGGGCAACCGCCTTTAACCGAACGCCAAAGCGTGAACCTTGACGAATGATTTCCGGCTCATCTAAACTCATGTCAGCAAGTGCCGGAGCGGCGATGCCGTATCCGGTTTGTTTCACCATTTTTAACGCATCTGCAATTTGATCGTATTCCGCCTTCGCATAAGCGAAATCTTGCATCAATTGCAACAAATGATCTTTGCCTCGTATTTCGACGCCGACCACTTCTTTTAAAATTTGATCATATAATTCATCTGGCGCATATAAATCAATTTCAGCAACTCCTTGCCCCATTTCAATGCCCGCAAGCCGCGCATCATCGATAAAGTCGTATTCGCCAAATTGCTGAACAACGCGATCCACATCACGCAACCGTTTAATATCTTTCACCGTATCTTTGACTGCTTCTTGGTAGCTTTCCCGCAGCCAATGATTTTCTCGCAATACCATGACCCAGCTCGGCAAATTGACATTCACTTCAAGCACTGGGAATTCATATAATGCTTCACGTAACACACTATACACATCCGACTCACGCATTCCTTCAACGCTCATCGCCAACACCGGAATGTCGTACTTTTCGCTTAACTCCTTTCTGAGCGCCTCGGTTTCTGGATGTTGCGGGCGCACCGTATTCACAATCATAATAAACGGCTTACCGACTTCTTTTAACTCGTTCACGACGCGTTCTTCTGCTTCGACGTAATTTTGGCGAGGAATTTCGCCAATCGTTCCGTCCGTCGTAATGACGACGCCAATCGTCGAATGCTCTTGAATGACTTTGCGCGTCCCTATTTCCGCCGCTTCTTGAAACGGAATAGGCTCTTCGTACCACGGCGTATGAATCATGCGAGGGCCGTTTTCATCCTCGTATCCTTTCGCTCCTGCAACAGCGTATCCTACGCAATCAACGAGACGAATATTCACCTCAAGCCCTTCGTCCACTTTCACTTTCACCGCTTGATTCGGCACAAACTTCGGCTCTGTCGTCATAATCGTTTTTCCAGCGGCGCTTTGCGGCAATTCGTCTTGTGCTCGCGCTTTATCCGCTTCATTTTGAATATTTGGAATGACGACCAATTCCATAAACTTTTTAATAAATGTTGATTTTCCCGTCCGTACAGCGCCGACAACCCCTAAATAAATATCACCACCGGTACGCTCGGCAATATCTTTAAAAAGATCAACCTTTTCCAACTGCCTTCCCTCCCTTATCTACCTTCATCCTATGAGGACACTATATGAATATGTTGTTGTCCCATTCATTTATGACTAAAAAAATCCCTTCTCTAGAATGTATTCACTAGAGAAGGGATCATGACTCATTTCACAAGAAAAATCGGTTCATTTTTGTTTGGATCGACCGTATAGGGCAACGAATAGGCTGGAACAAATAGCGAGTCATCAACAAGCAAATCGCGAATATCTTCGCCATATTGATACGAATGATTCGTTTTTTGCAAACGTTCGTACAAATCGATTCGATAATCAACATAAATTTCACCGTTTGCATCAATGATGAGCGGAAGGTTTTTCCCCGAATACGGACTGACCACATACGGCGGTTCTTTTAAGCCGAGCTTTTTGTAATCGAGCGTAAAAATTCCTTTCGCCAACATCTCTTTAAACGGAGGATAACCATGCGTATCGCGATACATATTGATTCGTAATTTCAAATCGCGAATCGCCTCAGCCATGCGCAAATCGAGCAATTTCACCGTCGGATTCGTTTCAACATCGACGAGAACATACTGATAGACGCCTCCGCTTTCAAACGCGTTTCCCGGCGGCTCCGCCATATAACGCGGCGTCAATAAATTAAAATCGATCGGATATTTTTGATAAATCGGCGTCGTCATATCGCGCGTTTTAATCGGCAATAATCCGCCCGTTGCTTCTCGATATTGGTCGACCGCGGCTTGTACACTTTGCACTTGATCTTTATACGGAATTTGATTTTGCACCAGCCGCTCCTCTGGATATAAACACCCCGATAATGCCAGCATGACGATCGTTGCGAAAATTGTTTGCATCCATTTCTTCATCATCGCATCCGCCCTCTTTATTCTTGTACTGGTCCGCTAAAGACGACAAGCACTATAATGAATCCCGCTACGATCATACATATATACGCAATAATCGCAAGAATCGCTTTGAAAAATTTATTTTTTAATTTATAACGGCTGAAATAAATGGAAAAGACCGCAATAAACATGAGCGCCATTCCTGTCAGCGCAACCCACATTTTCACAAGTCCCGGTGACATCGACATCCCCCTTTGTTTCCTGTTTAAGAAAGTATATGCGATCCATGTTGGAGCCAAGTTTATTCATGTTTCATCTCAAGCGAGCATCCCTCTGCTTTCTATGTTTCAAGCCGAAAGCTTTAGCCGAATGTTTTCTTTCTTTATCATCGGTCCCATTATAGCATATTTCGACACAAAAAAGCTGAAGTAAAGCGGGGCTTCTTTACTTCAGTCTACGACTAAACACGCTCCACCCATTCAAGCCTGCGAATGGTTTCATAGCATTGTATGCATGTGCGCGATTTCCGCCATCTTCACATGCCTATTTCCCGAAAAATTACAAAGAAATATTCACTAAATCTTCCAGTTCTGATGTTTTTCCGCGCGCCATTAATGAATCAACTGCGCTTTTGACATCTTTTCCGTTAAACAACACGTCATAAAGCACATTTGTAATCGGCATTTCCACCTGCATTTTTTGCGCAAGTTGATAAGCGGCTTTTGTCGTACGCACCCCTTCGACAACCATGCCCATATTCGCAAGAACTTCGTCTAAACAATGACCTTTTCCAAGCAAGTTTCCCGCGCGCCAGTTTCGTGAATGAACACTTGTACACGTTACAATTAAGTCGCCGATCCCCGTAAGCCCCGCAAACGTGAGCGGATTGGCGCCGAGCTTGCTTCCTAATCGCGCCATTTCTGCCAAACCGCGCGTCATCAATGCCGCTTTTGCATTATCTCCGTATCCTAACCCATCTGTAATTCCCGCTGCGAGCGCAATAATATTTTTCAGCGCTCCGCCAATTTCCACGCCGATCAAATCTGGGTTTGTGTAGACGCGAAAATACTGATGATTCATGAATAAATCTTGAATTTTCTCGGCTGCTTCCATATTTTTTGAAGAGACTGTCACCGTCGTCGGATGGCGCAAACTCACTTCTTCCGCATGACTTGGCCCAGACAACACGACGACATCTTTTAACAGATGTGCCGGCATCTCTTCTTCAATAATTTCCGAAATGCGCTTATTCGTATCCGGTTCAATCCCTTTGCTGACCGAGACGATCGTAAGCGGCTCCTTTGCGCATTGGCGCACTTTTTGCAACACTTCGCGAATCGCCTTCGTCGGAACGGCTAAAACGACCACCTCTACGCCTTCAAGCGCCTTTTGTAAATCAAAAAAACCGACGATCGCTTCAGGCAATTGAATGCCCGGCAAATATTGCTCATTTGTATGCTTTTCATTAATTTCGTCGATTTGTTCTTTTCGATGCCCCCATAATCGAACCGCATGGCCGTTATCCGCAAGAACGATCGACAAGGCCGTTCCCCAACTGCCCGCTCCTAACACCGCAACTTGCTCCATCTTCGCATTTCCCCCTTGTTATTTTCTAGGTCTAGCGATCAACTTAATCGGCGTTCCTTCAAAACCGAACGTTTCGCGAATGCGATTTTCTAAAAAGCGTTCGTACGAAAAATGCATCAATTCTGGATCGTTCACAAACACAACGAACGTTGGCGGCTTTACAGCCACTTGAGTCATGTAATAAATTTTCAAACGTTTACCGTTATGCGTCGGCGTCGGATTCATCGCAATCGCATCCATCAACACTTCATTCAATACGTTCGTTTGCACGCGCATGGCGTGATTTTCGCTCACCGTATTAATGATTGGCAGAAGTTTGTGCAAGCGTTGCTTCGTTTTCGCCGAAACAAAGACGATCGGCGCATAATCGAGAAATTGGAAATGGTCGCGAATCTTTTTCTCAAATTGCTGCATCGTCTTGTCGTCCTTTTCAATCGCATCCCATTTGTTAACGACAATGACGACCGCACGCCCTGCCTCATGGGCATAACCGGCAATTTTTTTATCTTGCTCAATAATCCCCTCTTCCGCATTTAACACAACAAGCACGACATCAGAACGTTCAATCGCTTTTAGTGCACGCAATACGCTATATTTTTCTGTGCTTTCATACACTTTTCCGCGCTTGCGCATTCCTGCTGTATCGATGATCACATACTCTTGCCCATCTCGCTTGAAATGCGTATCAATCGCATCGCGCGTCGTGCCGGCAATGTCGCTCACGATCACGCGCTCCTCGCCTAAAATCGCGTTCACAAGTGACGATTTACCGACATTTGGACGGCCGATTAAACAAAACTTAATGACATCTGGATCATATTCTTTCTCTTCTCGCTTCGGAAAATGAGCGACAACCGCATCTAATAAATCACCGATGCCTAATCCGTGCGTTCCTGAGATTGGAATCGGCTCGCCGAAACCGAGCGTATAAAAATCGTAAATTTGCTCGCGCATCTCCGGATTATCAATTTTGTTAACCGCCAGTACAACCGGCTTATTGGAACGATATAAAATTTTAGCAACCTCTTCGTCAGCTGCTGTTACGCCATCCCGTCCATTCGTCATAAAAATGATGACGTCCGCTTCATCAATCGCGATTTCTGCTTGTTGGCGAATTTGCGCTAACAGCGGCTCATCGCCAATTTCAATTCCCCCTGTATCAATGATGTTGAACGAAGTATTCAACCATTCCGCACTGCTATAAATACGATCGCGCGTCACGCCAGGCACGTCTTCAACAATCGAAATACGTTCTCCGACAATTCGGTTAAAAATGGTTGACTTCCCGACATTTGGACGACCCACAATCGCTACAACTGGTTTTGCCATCTTCATTTATACCTCCTTTAGCTTATATTCGAAGGCCGAACAAAAAAGAAGCCCTTCTTCTGAAGGGTCTAGCTTTCCCATTTTATCAAAAAAATCAATGTTTCACAATAATAAGCAAATCTTCGCTTAACGCATGCGCAATTCCATCTAAAATCGCTTCTAAATTAGCCGCCACACGCTGCATTTCTTCATCTGTTTGGCACACAAACGTCGGAGCTCCTCCTGCCACTTTATGCGGCGAAGTCGTAATGATCGCTAAAATCACTTTTTCAACCGTCATCGCAATGGTCTCCCTTCCTTATTTGCTTCCGCTTTCGTCGGCATCCGAATGGCGTTTTCCAGCGTCGGCACGTTGCGAATAATCGCTTTGGCTTTTTCAATATCTTTCTCTTGCGGCAAAATAAAAATTCCGACCCGTCCATCATCTAAATCGCGCTTTGCGAGCGGCACAAGCGCAGGCGTTCCCGAATCCCGATACACGCCAAGCGCCGTCGATACGTCGTGCAAAATTGCTTGACGCTGGCCGAGGTTCGCAATCGTTGAACGCGCGTTAAAATTTTTCGGTTTTAAAATAAAGCCCATGCCGTAACGTAAAATCTCTTCTTGGCGCGCCTTTAAGCCGATGTTCATAATATAAATGTTGTCGACATACAACCCCGCCCCTTCAAAATGCGGCTCGACATATTCAATATCGACAATATCGCCAAGTCGACTGCCAGACATAAATTTGCGCGCAACCACAAATGAAATAATCGCTGCCACTAAACCCGTCCATATGTTTCCGACTAAATACGCAAACGTCGACACGAACGAAGCAAAAATGACCAAATAGTTTCTCCCTTCAAACACGATGGCAATTCCTTCAATATATGTTTTTCCGCGCCGCACCAATTCGTATTGATCGAGTTCATTAAGCGTGTTGCGCTCCATGTTGCGCACATCGCGAAATTGTGATGCGGCTAATGCTAAAAACGTAATCGCGGTAAATTCTTTTTCCATAATCGCTGGAACGGCAACCGTCCCAAGCCCTGACGCAATAAAGCCAAGCGCAATATGAATAATTTTGCCGTGCAAATAGGTCGGGTATTGACGGTAATCCGTTTTTAATAAATAAAGCCGAGTCAACAATCCGACCGTCATACCGAATAAAATCGGGTACGTATACTCATTCATGTTTTCATCTCCTTCATCCGTCTTTGGAATAACGAATCGACGTACGTTGGAAGTTGTTCAAAAAAGCGCCAAGCAAATAAAAACGAAACGGACAACATCCATCCATCGAAAAAGAAAAGCGAACCGATCAGATTGTGAAACGAAAATTGCCGCAAAATGAACGAATATAAAAATTCCCCTTGACAACAACCAACGGTCAATAGTAACAATCGCGAAAAAAACGGACGATACAGCGCAAACGTCACACAAACTAGCATGCATGCAAGCATCCACGTTTCATTCATAAATATCCAAACAGGATCAAACAACGCAAGCAAATGAAAACTGACATACGTAATCGTCACAATCGCACTTGCAAAAGCGAAATAAATAAACGCACGACCTCTCCGTTTCATCACAAATTGATACGCGACAGCGAGCAAAAACAAATAGGCAAACGAAAACTGAAACGGCCCAATCGTCATTTCATGGGCGGATAAAATGATTAACAAAAGCAAATGACTGCAAACAAATAAACGAAACCGATCTTTGCGCATGAAAAACGTATAAATGATCCAAATCAACCAAGAAAGCCAATAAAAATAAATCCCTTCCACCTAAGCACCTCCATTCTCCATTATGGCTTATTTTCCAAAAATTAATCGATGCATACAAAAAAAGAACCATTGCCATAGTAAAAAGGAGAAGGAGGGAAAGAGATGGGAAAAGATCGCCAAGAAAAGAAATTAAAGGAGTCTCGTCGCGTTGAATCCGATCGCGATCCCGCAAACAATTACAAAGGAGCAACAAAAACAGAAAAATAGGAGACGGATCTGTCCGTCTCCTTTTATCTTCGGCTATAGCGCGTCGTATCAATTCCGCGTTCATGCAGCCAGTGATGCGTTTCACCGCGAATGACAAGAGGCACCCGTTGCAGCTTCGCAATGGTTTTCGCCCCAAGCGCTGTCATGATCAACGTTAAATCTTCATGAAGAAGCGTTATTTCTTCCATGAGTTTCTCTATCCCTTCTTCTACTAACAAACGCAATACATATCCAGCCATCCCAACAGCGGATGCGCCAAGTGCAATTGCTTTCGCAACATCAAGCGCATTTTGAATGCCGCCGCTGCCAATAATCGAAACGTTCGGAACCGTTTGGGCAATCTCGGCAATCGAGACGGTCGTCGACATTCCCCAACGCTCGAAATAAGCCAGGCGTCTCGCCCTTCGTTCATTTTCAATGCGCGCAAAATTGGTGCCGCCGAACCCTCCGACGTCAACAGCTATCACACCGACGTTTGCTAGCTTTGCCGCCGTTTCTTTGCTCATGCCGAAGCCGACTTCTTTGACGATGACAGGGACTTCAACTCCGCGAACGATTTGCTCAATGCGTCGCAACGCTTTGCTAAAATCACGATCTCCTTCGGGCATGACTAGCTCTTGAACGACATTTAAATGAATTTGCAACGCATTTGCTTCAATCATGTCGATCGCTCGTTTCGCCTGTTCAACCGTCGCTTCACTCCCCAAATTAGCAAAAATGATCCCATCGCGATTGACTTGGCGAATGACGGCAAAAGAAGCCCGTTCGCGTTCGTCATTTAACGCAGCCATTTGCGAGCCGACCGCCATTGCCAAGCCACACTGTTTAGCAACATATGCTAATTGCTCATTAATTTTTAGCGTCGCTTCGCCACCACCACCCGTCATCGCATTGATAAAAATCGGCGAACTTAGTGAAAGTTCGCCGATTTGTGTCGCGAGATTGATTTGAGTGGTGGAAACGTCAGGTAAACTATTATGCACGAACACGATGTCATCAAAACCGTGCAAGCGGCTTTGACCAGTTGCGAGCGCATATTCGATATGCTCTAATTTTCGTTTTGCTCGTTCCACCGTTGCATCACCATTATTTTAATTTTTTCAATTGCTCCCCAATCACTTCGCCGAGCTGAAATCCCGTTGACTCCACTGTATTTGTATATTCGCGATAATCTTCTTCTGCCGCCGTTTCTTCTAAAAGCTCACGGATGCTTAATGACAGCCGTCGTTCCTGTTCATTGACTGAAAGCACTTTCACTTTGACTTGCTCGCCTTCTTTTAACACTTCATGCGGCGTGCCGATATGTTTCGTTGAAATTTGGGAAATGTGTACGAGTCCTTCCACACCCGGAAACACTTCAACGAACGCACCGAACGGAACAAGACGCTTTACCGTTCCTTCAACGACATCGCCTTCCTTTATTTTTTGCTCAATGCCTTCCCACGGACCAGGCAATGCTTCTTTAATCGACAATGAAATGCGCCCATTGTCGCGGTCAACCGAAAGCACTTTGACTTTCACCTTTTGCCCTTTCTCAACAACATCAGATGGATGTTCTACGCGCGTATGTGCCAATTGCGAAATATGTACAAGCCCATCGACGCCGCCGATATTGACAAACACGCCAAAGTCAGTAATGCGCTCCACCGTGCCTTCAAGCACTTGACCTGCTTCAAGCGATTGTAATAGCGCTTTCTTTTTCGCCGCTTCCTCTTCTTCAACAACCGCTCGATGAGACAAAATGACGCGATTTTTCTCACGATCAAGTTCAACGACTTTCACGGTAAGCGAACGGTCTTTGTAATCTGAAAAATCTTCAACGAAGTTTGTTTCTACAAGCGAAGCTGGGATGAAGCCGCGAACGCCAACATCTGCGACAAGTCCACCTTTTACGATGTCTTTCACAACAACGGTAAACGTCTCACCAGCTGCAAATTTTTGTTCGAGATCCTCCCATGCTTTTTCCGCATCGGCTGCTTTTTTTGATAAGATGAGCGCCTCGTCTTCCACTTTTTTCACTTTCGCAACGACTTCATCGCCAACGGAAAGCGCATCGCTCGCTTTTTCGATATGAAGGCCAGAAATTTCGCTAATCGGGATGATGCCCATTAGCTTGCTTCCTTCAACATCAACGAATACTTGTTTGTCCTCCACCTTTGTTACTTGTCCCTTTACGGTGTCGCCAACTTCATAGGCGCGCACCTCGACTTGATTCATTTCTTCCATCCTAATACCCTCCTTACACTCCACACCTGCTCGACGACAGAAATATATGTTCAATGGGCAAAGCAACCATTTGCTCGTCCCATTTGACACACAAGAAAAAAATTCCTTTTTTACTAATCTCTAATAAAACGAACATTTTGTCAAGTTTGAATTACTGATGCGCCTCAAGAAGCTGACGAATATGTTCCATAATGAGCGCTGTCGCCTCATCGGCGCTCGCCTTTCTTTCGCGCAACGGTGCAAAATCAATCGGTGGACCGTAAACAACTTTGACGCGGTGAAACAGCCGGTACGGACCGATAATGGCGCACGGAACAACCGCAGCCTCGCTCCGCAAAGCGAAAAAACCGGCACCTGCCAATCCTTTTCCAAGCTTTCCATCTCTGCTGCGCGTTCCTTCCGGGAACAATCCGAGCACCTTCTTCTCTTTTAACAGCGCAAGGCCCGTTCGCAACGCTTCTCGGTCCCCCATTCCGCGCCGCACCGGAAACGCGTGCAGATGTTGAACGATCTGCTTTAAGAGCGGAACGCGAAACAGTTCCGCTTTTGCCATAAAGTGTACAGGGCGCGGGCACGTAATTCCGATCATCGGTGGGTCGAAGTTGCTAATATGGTTTGCGCAAATTAATACGCTACCTTCTTTTGGAATATGCTCCACTCCGATTGTTTCCACGCGATAAAGCGGCGCAAGCACGCTTTTAACAACTGCGCGAGCAAACGTGTAAAAGCTCACTCTCGCCCAACCCTTTCTTCAACAATTTTCATAATTTCCGAAACGACATCATCAATCGATAATGACGTCGTATCAATTTCGATCGCATCCTCTGCTTTTTTAAGCGGAGCGACTGCGCGCTCAGAATCAATTTTGTCACGACGCGCGATTTCTTCTTTGAGCTGCTCTAAATCGGAAGGAAAGCCGCGAGCAATATTTTCGGCATGACGTCTCTTTGCCCGCTCTTCTACAGATGCCAATAAGAAAATTTTTACTTCAGCATTCGGAAGCACATGCGTGCCGATATCACGCCCGTCCATCACGACGCCGCCATCCTTGGCAAACTCTCGCTGGCGTTTCACCATTTCTTCACGTACTGCTGGATGTTTGGCAACATAGGAAACAGAATTCGTCACATCGCTCTTGCGAATGAGCTCTGTTACATCTTCCCCGTTGACAAACACAAGTTGTCCACGCTCAGATGGCTTTAATTCAATATATGTATCATTCAGTACATTCATTAATCCTTTTTCATCGTTCACATCAACGCCACGCTTCAAAGCGCAGTACGTTAACGCGCGATACATCGCACCTGTGTCAATATAAAGATAAGATAATGTTTCCGCCAATCGTTTGGCAACCGTACTTTTTCCAGCCGCAGCTGGTCCATCAATGGCAATTGAAATTTTCTTTTCCATAAACCCTCCTACCACACTTCATCGTTTTCAGCAAAAAAGCAGGAATGACCCTGCTCTTTCTATTTTAACATATAGGCTATGGTCGGTCGAATGTTTCAACCGCTTTTGTCATAGAATTTTTCGTTACTCCTTCATATTGCACCACTTTTACAACATATGGAGCAAAAGGGGTATACAAAAGAAGAAATTGGGCAAGCAATAAAAAAATAAACTGAATAAGGACTAGTTTCCATAAAATTCGTTCGATCGTTTTCATGTCCGCTCTCCCTTTATTCACACTTTGTTTTTATTATGGGAGAAACGGGCGCGATTTATTCTTTCAGCCATTCTTCTTTCTTCTTTGCTTCTAATTGCTTTTCAAAGCTGTAACGAATGAGCAATAACCGCTCTGCATCGCTCACTTCCATAAATTGTAATGACGCCTTTGGTACGCTATCGTTAAAAATGCGTACGACTTTTGCTAAAAGGCGCAAATAATGATAGTCGCCTGAACGCATATGAAGAACAAACCACGTTTCGATCATCATTCCCGCTTTGAGTCCTGCTATTTCATTCGGCAAGACAATCGCTGCCCCGCCTGCGCTAATATCGCTTGTCACCGTTGTAAACGGCTCAAATTCACCGTTTAGAGGATGAATGGCAACATCGACGATCGCATCGACGCGCACAAATTGCCGCCGTTGTACGCGCACCAGTTGCTCATCACCGGGATACGCTAAAATGAGCATTGGAATGTTCTTCTTTACTCTTCCTAACACTTCTGTATCAAACGAATAAAACGATTCATCCTCTCCGACAAAACCCGCTTTCAACTGCATGCCATCCAGTAAAAAAACGGTTCGGTTCGTCTTTACATTGAACGGATAATCGACATATACTTTTCCATCTTCTAATTCCACAACTTTGCACTTATATGTCTCCACTTTCTCGCTATATTTCGGTTCGAGCGTAAGCACATGGCCGATTTTAATCAATGATTTTCCCCCCGATTTGCTGCTTTTTTCTATTATTTTTGCTTCTCCCTTTATTCTAAAAAGATTTGTTGCAATTGCTCAAAATCGTTTGTCTGCTCTAAGGCAACAAGCAGCTTTATGCGCGCTTTTTGTCCGTTTAACCCATTTGAAAAGATCACACCCATCTCTTTTAGCTGTTTGCCACCTCCTTCATAGCCGTAAATATCTTGAACAATTCCGTTAAAACAACGCGAAACAAGCACGACAGGAGTGCCGTCATCAAGCAGCGTTTTGACCCCTTTAGCGGCTTTTGGCGGCAAGTTTCCTTGACCAAGCGCTTCAATGACAACACCGTCCGGCTTAAGCGTTCGCACCGCATGAAAAATAGCATCATCCATTCCCGCATATGCCTTCAGCAACAACACATTTTTACTTAATGAAGAAATGGGATACGTCGTTCGTTTCGTCGGCGCATGATGAAAAAAGACCCCGCGCTTCGTCACGATTCCAATCGGTCCGTATTGCGGGCTTTGAAAAGTCGCTACGTTGCTCGTATGCGTCTTTGTCACGTTTTTTGCTGTATGAATTTCGTCGTTTAAAACGACTAATACCCCTTTGCCGCGCGCCTCTTCACTCGCGGCCACTTTCACTGAGGAAATTAAATTATACAACCCGTCTGCACCGATTTCGTTGCTTGAGCGCATCGCCCCTGTTACGACAATCGGCACATCGCATTGCACCGTCAAATCTAAAAAATAGGCGGTTTCCTCAAGCGTATCCGTTCCATGCGTAATAACAACACCATCAAACTGTTTCTCTCGTACTTTTTGTTGAATATAATTGCGGAGTTTCAACATATGTTCAGGCGTCATATGAGGTGAAGGTAAATGAAACAATTGCTCGACATCAATGTCGGCAAGACTCGAAACGGACGGCAATGCATCATGCAACGGATGCGTTTCATCGGGCTTGACTGCCCCCGATTCATCTTCTTTCATCGAAATCGTTCCGCCGGTATGAACAATGAAGATTCTTTTCATTCAACCCTCTCCTAAACTACATAATTCATCATTTTCAACATGACAATAACATGATACCATTAAAATGAAAAGAAAAGAAATGGAAACGAGGATGAAGTATGTGGGCCATTATTTCTGCGGGCATTGCGCCAGGACTCGCATTGCTCAGCTATTTTTATTTAAAAGATGAATATGAAACAGAACCTTTATCACTTGTTTTCCGCATGTTTTTATACGGGGCATTTTTAGTGTTTCCGCTTATGTTTATTCAATACGTATTAAAAGTGGAGCATATCGTCACAACGAACTTTTTCGAAGCTTTTCTTGCAACAGGTTTGTTAGAGGAGTTTTTTAAATGGTTTATTTTCTACTACGCCATTTATGATCACCGTGAATTTAATGAACCATATGATGGAATCGTTTATGGCGTGAGCGTTTCCCTCGGCTTTGCGACGCTTGAAAACATTTTATACTTGTTTGCCAACGGCGTCGAATTTGCGATTGCGCGCGCTCTCTTGCCTGTTTCAAGCCACGCGTTATTTGGCGTCATCATGGGCTTTTATTTAGGAAAAGCAAAGTTTGGCGCCGCAGCCAAAACAAAGCGTTATCTTTTTCTCTCCTTTTTGCTTCCGTTTTTCTTTCACGGCACGTATGATTACATTTTGCTGACGCAAGAAAAATGGATGTATTATATGCTCCCATTCATGATTTTTTTATGGTGGCTTTCGCTCAAAAAGGTGAAGCTCGCCAAAGGAATGTCCGCCATTCATCTCATTGAACAATCTGCCAAAAGCCAAGCGTAATGCTTGGTTTTTTTTTACGCATAAAATTGCCGTTTTTACAAAAAATAGTGCTAAAAGGCATGGTTTACACATTAAGGGAGGTCCAGCAATGCGAAAAGTGCTTATTTGCTTTCTACTTCTTTTCACCTTTAGTCATGCGCCAAACGCTCAGGCATTTTCAAATCAAATCATTCAACGAGGAGCATCAGGCGATGACGTTATCGAACTGCAATCTCGATTACAATATCTCGGCTTTTACAAAGGAAAAATTGACGGCGTATTCGGATGGAGCACGTATTGGGCCGTTCGTAACTTTCAGTACAAATTCGGCTTGCCGATTGACGGCCTCGTCGGTCAAACAACAAAGCAAAAGCTTGTACGAAACTCAAAATATTACAAATCATTCGTTTACGAACAATTGCGAAAAGGAAATTCGTTCACCCATTATGGCGGCGTTCCGCTCAGTCAGCAAGTGAAAGCGCGTAAAACGAACACAACACAGGCAAAAAAAACAGCGAATACATCAGCCAACGTGCCAAACGGTTTTTCCCAAAACGACATTCGCCTGATGGCCAATGCGGTGCATGGTGAAGCGCGCGGCGAACCGTACATCGGCCAAGTGGCAGTCGCAGCAGTCATTTTAAACCGCGTCGAAAGTCCCTCATTCCCAAACACAGTCGCAGGCGTCATTTTTGAACCGGGGGCGTTTACTGCCGTATCTGACGGTCAAATTTGGCTCACTCCAAACGAAACCGCGCGAAAAGCGGTGCTTGATGCTTTAAATGGCTGGGACCCATCAGGAGGAGCGCTCTACTATTTTAATCCGAGCACAGCAACGAACGGATGGATTTGGAGCCGTCCGCAAATTAAACGAATCGGCAAACATATTTTTTGCAAATAGGAGGGGAGCACGTTGTTAAGAATATTGCTCATCGCTGTACTATCAATCGGCGTTGCTGGAACAGCTTACTGGGGCTATCGCGAGCATCAACAAAAAAACGCGGTGCTTATTCACGCTGAAAACAACTACCAGCGCGCATTTCATGATTTAACATATCAAATCGATTTACTTCATGATCAAATCGGGACAACGCTGGCCATGAATTCGCGGCAATCGCTCTCGCCAGCGCTTGCTGAAGTGTGGCGCCTTTCATCCGAAGCGCATGCGACGGTTGGACAACTCCCGCTTTCTCTCTTACCGTTCAATAAAACGGAAGAATTTTTAGCGAACATCGGCACGTTTAGTTATCGAACAGCTATTCGTGACTTAGAAAAGGAACCGTTAAACAAAGAAGAATATGCAACCCTGCAACAGCTTTATAAAAAGGCGGCAGACATTCAACAAGAATTGCGCAACGTTCAACATTTAGTATTGCAAAATAACTTGCGCTGGATGGATGTAGAACTGGCCCTTGCGACGAATCAAAAGCCGAATGACAATACGATTATTGACGGCTTTAAAACCGTTGAAAAAAATGTCCAATCGTATAAGGAAACCGATTTTGGTCCAACGTTTACAAGCGCTGAAAAAGGACAAAAGGGCTTTGCGCATTTAGAAGGAAAAAATATTACCGAAAAAGAAGCGAAACAAATCGCCAAAACGTTTCTCGGCTTAAAAGGAAATGAACGAATAAGCGTTGTTCATAGCGGCAAAGGCGCAAGCGACGGCTTTTATAGCGTCACCGTTCAAAATCCAAAAACAAAAAGTGAAACCTATATGGACATAACCAAAAAAGGCGGGTATCCCATTTGGGTCATTGAAAACCGCCCCGTCAAAAAGCAAAATATAAGTTTAAACGAAGCAACGATGCGCGGTCTTGACTTTTTGAAAAAACATAAGTTTAAAAACTTAGAGCTTTATGAAAGCACACAATATGACAATATCGGCGTTTTGACGTTCGTCACAAACGAAAACGGAATTCGTATCTATCCAGAAGCGATTAAAATGAAAATCGCGTTAGATGATGGCACGATCATCGGTTTCTCAGCTCGCGATTATTTATCTTCGCCTACGAAGCGCCAAGTCGTGAAACCAACGTTATCCGCCGCCGAGGCGCGCGCCAAAATCAATCCGAGCGTTCAAATTATGGAGGAACGAAAAGCGATCATCCTCAACAACTTAAACAAAGAAGTGCTGTGCTATGAGTTTTTAGGCACGCTAGGGGATGATACGTACCGCATTTTCATTAACGCGGAAAACGGCATAGAAGAAAAAGTGGAAAAACTACAAAACCCTGAACCCGTTTATGGATAAATTTAACGAGAAGGCTGTCCCCAAAAAAAGGACAGCCTTCTTTGTTTACCGTTCCGTCGTCGCTACAATCGCTTCTCGCATGATTGAGATCATCGCCTCTAAATCAGCGATTGCGCTCGTAAGCGGGGGCATAAACACGATTACATCACCAAGCGGACGCGTAAGCATACCAAGCTCGCGCATTTTTAACGTTGTTTGATAGCCGATGCGCTCTGTCCACGGATATGGTTCGTTCGTCTCGCGGTCGCGCACCAATTCAATTCCGCACATCAGCCCAAGCTGACGCACATCACCAACGTGTTTTAATTCGGTAAATGTCGCAAGCTGCTCCGCGACAAACGCCGCTTTTTCTTCGACTTGTTCAATCAACCGCTCCTTTTCAAACAAGGCAATATTCGCAAGCGCCGCTGCACACCCTAGCTGATTGCCCGTATACGAATGACCGTGAAAAAACGTCTTCAGTTCACAGTAATCGCCGTAAAACGCCTCGTAAATCGCTTCCGTCGTCAACGTTGCCGCAATCGGCAAATAGCCTCCGGTAATGCCTTTTGCCACCGTCATAATGTCTGGCGAAACGTTCTCGTGCTCAACAGCAAAGCGTTTTCCAGTCCGTCCAAATCCAGTCGCCACTTCATCAACAATGAGAAGAATGTTATATTTTCGGCAAAGCTGCTCGACACCTTTTAAATATCCTTTCGGCATGATGTGCATACCGCCTGCTCCTTGAACGATCGCCTCGACAATCATTGCGGCAATTTCTTCATGATGTTGTTCAAACAACGCTTCTAATTGTGCGAGCGCTTCATCGCGAACGACATTTGGGTCGTTGCTTGGATGGCGATACACCATTGGAAATGGCGCTTTATAGCTTGTAAACATAAGCGGATGATACACCGTATGGAAAATGTCGATCGATCCGACGCTAATCGCTCCGACCGTATCTCCATGATAACCGTTTGTTAACGTCACAAATTTTTGTTTTTGTGTTTCGCCGAGATTGTGCCAATATTGAAACGCCATCTTTAAAGCGATTTCGACCGACTCTGCTCCGCTATCCGAATAAAAAACGCGCGTCAAATTAGGCGGCGTCCATTCGATTAATTTTTCCGCTAACTCAATCGCTGGAATGTTCGCTGCCCCTAACAGCGTCGAATGGGCGATGCGCTCTAACTGCTTGCGAATCGCTTCATCCATTTCTTTTTTCCGATGGCCGTGCACGTTCAGCCAAAGCGATGAATACCCGTCATAATACGTTTTTCCGCTTATATCTTTTAGAAAAATGCCTTCTCCGCTTTCAATGACGAGCGGATTTTCTTCATAATCTTTCATTTGCGTAAACGGAAGCCATAAATATTTTTTGCTTTTTTCGAGCCATTGTTCGCTCATCGCCACCATTCCCCTTTCCATATTCCGTTCACTTCATCAAACCGGATCGGATTCATGTATGGAATCATTCCGATAACAGGAATGCCTGTCATTTTTTCAATCATTCGCACATTGTCCATTTCTACGTCCGTCGGCGGCTCCGAAAATCCGTTCATTACGATCCCCGCTAATGAAAGACCGCGCTTTTTCGCATACTCTATCGTTAATACCGTATGATTAATCGTTCCTACTCCTGTACGCGCGACGATAATGACAGGAAGCTGTAAATCCGCTGCCAAATCAGCGATCATATACGCATCATCAACAAGCGGTACCGCGATGCCACCTGCTCCTTCGACGAGGACGCATTCGTATGTTTCTTGCAATAAGCGGACGTGAGAAACAATCTCCTTCGGATCGATCGTTACCCCGTCCAACTTTGCCGCCAAATGAGGGGAACATGGCGTTTTTAACAAATATGTACAACATTCTTCCTCATTCACATGAGCAACGCGCCGATACATTTCAACATCGGGAGCCACCCACTTTTCATCCTTCCACTCCGCTCCGCTTTGCACAGGCTTATAAGCGATGGAGGAAACTCCGTTTTGCTGAAGCGTATGCAACAACAGAGTCGTCACAATCGTTTTTCCAACATCGGTATCTGTTCCTGTAATGAAAAATCCTTTCATTTCCTCTCCCCCTTTATTTTGTTAACTTATATTTTATAATAGTTAACAATTTTTCACAACAAAAAAAAGGTGCCCTTCTTATTCGGACACCTTTTTTTCCCTCTCAGCAATGCATGCCGCAATTTGTTCGCCATGAAAGCGACCGTTTTCAATAAAAATTTCATTCGCATTGTTTCCAGCAGCAATGACGCCAGCGATAAAAATGCCTTCAACGTTCGTTTCCATCGTTTCTGGGTTGTAAAGCGGACGTCCTGTTTCTTCATCAATGCCGACGCCCATTTTCTTTAAAAATTCATGATCCGGATGATACCCGGTCATCGCAAAGACGAAATCGTTTTTAATTTTCTTTTCCTCCCCGTTCACCGTATAAATGACCGCATCTTCAGTAATTTCTTTTACATGGGCATTGAACTCCATCTTAATGACGCCTTGGCGAACGAGCGAATCAAACTCTGGCAAAATCCACGGCTTAATGCTTGGAGAATATTCAGAGCCGCGATAAAGAACAGTGACGCGCGCACCTGCCTTGACAAGCTCTAACGCCGCATCAACGCTTGAGTTTTTCCCGCCGATGACCACGCAGTCCGTATTGTAGTAAGGGTGCGCTTCTTTGAAATAGTGCGTCACTTTTGGCAAATCTTCACCGGGAACGTTCATATAATTTGGATTGTCATAATATCCTGTCGCAATGACAACGTACTTAGCTTCATACACATCTTTCGTCGTTGTGACCGTGAACATTCCGTTCGTTTCTTTGACGACTGACTCAACTTTTTCAAACGCATGGACGCGAATGTTTTTGCGCGTCACTACTTCGCGGTAATAGGCGAGCGCTTGGTTGCGCTTCGGTTTGCGATTTTCTGTAATAAACGGCACCCCGCCAATTTCTAACCGATCGCTTGAGCTGAAAAACGTTTGGTGAGTCGGGTAATGATATAGCGAGTTGACGATATTTCCTTTTTCGATCACAAGCGGAGAAAAGCCAACGTCTTGCAAAGCAATCGCCGCAGCTAATCCGCACGGACCGCCGCCAACAATAATGATTTGTTCTTTTTGCAACTGATTTCACCTCGTGAAAAAAAATCTCCTATCATACAATGATAGGAGATTTTTAGCACTTGTGCAAATATTAAATCCAACCGCGGAATCGGCACGCTTCGGCCATTTTTCGTACGCCAACCATATAAGCCGCTAAACGCATATCCACGCCGCGCGTTTGTGCCGTTTCATAAACATTATTGAACGCTTTGACCATTACTTTTTCTAATTTCTCTTCAACCTCTTCTTCTGTCCAATAATATCCTTGGTTGTTTTGCACCCACTCAAAGTATGACACCGTCACGCCGCCAGCGCTAGCAAGCACGTCTGGAACGATCAAGATACCTCGCTCCGTTAAAATTTCCGTCGCCTCAAGCGTCGTTGGACCGTTTGCCGCTTCGACAACAATTTTCGCTTTAATGTTATGCGCATTTTCTTCTGTAATTTGGTTTTCAATCGCAGCTGGAACTAAAATGTCGCAGTCGAGCTCAAGCAACTCTTTATTGGTGATTGTATTTTTAAACAGCTTCGTCACCGTTCCGAAACTATCACGGCGATCAAGCAAGTAGTCGATATCCAAGCCGTTTGGATCGTACAATCCGCCGTATGCATCGGAAATACCGATTACTTTCGCCCCTGCATCATGCATAAATTTCGCTAAGTAGCTGCCCGCGTTTCCAAATCCTTGCACAACCACGCGTGCACCTTTTAAATCAATGCCGCATTTTTTCGCCGCTTCACGAATGCAAATCGTAACACCTTTTGCCGTTGCCGTTTCACGGCCGTGTGATCCACCTAGAACAAGCGGCTTTCCTGTAATAAATCCAGGCGAGTTAAACTCGTCGATTCGGCTATATTCATCCATCATCCACGCCATAATTTGTGAGTTTGTAAACACATCTGGCGCTGGAATATCTTTTGTCGGACCGACGATTTGGCTAATCGCACGAACATAGCCGCGGCTTAATCTCTCTAGCTCGCGGAACGACATCGTGCGCGGATCGCAAACGATGCCGCCTTTTCCACCGCCATAAGGCAAGTCAACAATGCCGCATTTTAAACTCATCCAAATTGAAAGTGCTTTCACTTCACGTTCTGTTACGTTTGGGTGAAAGCGAATCCCCCCCTTTGTTGGACCGACCGCATCATTATGTTGTGCACGGTAGCCAGTAAAAATTTTCACCGAGCCATCATCCATGCGCACCGGAATTTTCACCGTTAGCATGCGAATTGGCTCTTTTAATAGCTCATACACTTCCTCAGGATATCCGAGTTTTTCGAGCGCTCTATGTATGACGATTTGTGTCGCGCGGAGAATATCGTGTTTGTCTTCGTGTTTTTCTTCGTTGGTATGCTTTTCGGCTACCATTTGTAAACCTCCCATGACCATTTGTAAAATATTGTCCACCTTTCATGTCATAGTATACACCTTAAGCGCTTTTATGCAAAGAAGTTTTTATCGCTTTTTTGCAATCGCTTTCAAAAAATTAGAGCATTCACATGATTTTATAAGAACGATATAATGGAAGCAAAGAAAGGAGCCGAAAACTGATGAAAAAACGCATTTTATTTTGTTTTGCTCATCCCGATGATGAAACATTTACGGTTGGTGGATTGCTAGCTTCGCTGGCAAAGCGCGATGACGTGGAGACGATCGTTTATTCAGCAACGCTTGGCGATGCTGGCAAATGCGGAAATCCGCCTGTTTGCACAAAAGAGGAACTGCCGCATGTGCGCAAAAAAGAGCTCGAACAAGCAGCGGCCATCTTAGGAGTCGACCATCTCGTCACCGATACATATCCCGATGGAAAATTGCCTGAACATGAAGATGCTCTTGTCACTTCCGTTCGCCGCCTTATTGACGAATATCAGCCTAAAATCGTTGTGACGTTTCCGCCGCATGGCATTTCGGGACACCGCGATCACCAAGCCATTCAGCGCGCAACCTATCGCGCCGTTGCCGAGGCAAAAGAAACGCCTGTTGAACAATTGTACTACGTCACCGTTGTTGGCAGACCTTCCTCCCGCTACGGCGACTCGATCGAAAAGATCGATGTTATCTTTTCATTTGGGAAAGAAGAGGCGAAAAAAGTCCAACAAGCTTTGCTTGCCCATCGCACGCAACATTTATCGGTCGAACGCGTCTTTCCATCCGTTCATAGCGATTCGTTCCATAAATTCCAAAATCGCGAATATTTCATGCTAGCTTGGTCAAAAAATGGGGAAAAACCGAGCAATCCGTTCGCGTAAGGAAAACCGAAAACAGTTTGGGGTTGGACATCGAAACAATCCGAAAGAGCCACTCTTATCGCTTAATTTTTTTAACATTTTTAGTTGGCTAGTAAAAATAAACCTTCGCATAAAGCGAAGGTTATTTTTTTACAAAATATTGATAAATTTGTGCAATCGCTTGATCTTCCATTAATTTTTTTCCGTATTCTTGAACGCGATGGATCGTTAATGTTGATGGGCTTCCATATTCGGCTAAAATCGCGACAAAATCATCGGTATCGATCGTCGGCTCTTCGAAGTACAAGTAAAAGCGACCTTCGTAGCTATATAGCGAGCCACCGTGACAACCAAGCGCATAAAGACGTTCTGCCAATTGAATAACATCTTCCAATGTGCGAAATTCAAAAAATATATCATCGCTTTCATCAAGCGTTACTTGCATTTCAATATAATCATCGCTAAACTCGTCGTCTTCCTCATCCGTCATCTCGCCTTCGCTCGTTACAATGACAACCATGCCCTGTGCCGGTAAAGAGTACACTTCAACAGCGACCGATCCATTAATTTCAAATCCAAGTTCCTCGCTTGCCTCATCAATCATGTCGCGAAATAGTTGATGCACTTTAAACGTATCTTTCCAAAGATCTTCCTTCGTTAAACCGCGTTCGACTAAGTCGTCAAATGTGAGGAATATTTTAATTTTGTTATAGTTTAAGCGTTCAAGCCGCATAAACATCCCTCCTTACCTACACAGACTTTACTATTAGCATATGAAGAACAAATCAAAACGTTCTTCTATTGTTTACTAATGAGTTTACATCGTTTTATGGCTGTTAGACAAGTATTTTTCACTGCTTTTTAACCATTCTTTCAAATACTGCGTTGACATACAAAATCCCCCAGTAACAAAGTATTCCCGTCCATGATCGCGAACCAAACATCTTTTGTCTAATCTTTTTCAGAATGAAGAGAAAGAAGATGAACTTCCGCTGGGGCACCGAATCGAAGAGGAAGAGCAGTCGTTCCGTAGCCGTTGCTCACAAGCACCTTCATGCCGTTGATTTCTTTAACGCCGCCTTTTTCATAAAGACCAAACTTCCAAAAACGAATTTGTCCGCCATGCGTATGACCGCTCAAGACGAGATGAATATCATCTTCTTTTTTAATTTTTTGAACGATGCGCGGATCATGGCTAACAAGAATGCGAAAAACGGACCGTGGCACATCGCTTAGCGCAAAATCGAGGCGATCTCGCCGTCCGTTTACATCATCCACCCCGATCAACGCCACTCTCTCCCCTTCTTCAGACTCAAACATGACAGCCGTATTATCTAAAATTTTCACGCCGCAATCGAGCAAAAGCGCATCTAACTCATGAAAATCGACTTCATAATCATTATTTCCCCAAACAAAATAAACAGGACCCAGTTGCCTTAACAACAGAATATTTTCCTTTACCCGCGCAAATGGCACCCCTTTTTCTGTCAAATCGCCGCCGATAACAACAAGATCGACGTCCCCTTTTAACCGCTCAATCAACTTTGGCGAAACGCGGCGCCGATGAATATCGGAAATAAAAAAGAGATGAAAACGGCGAAAGCTTTTCGGAAACGAAGAAAAAGAAAAATGATGTCGCACGATCCGATTTCGATGCGCTTCCATCCACATATAAAAAATAAAACAAATGATCACAACGAAAAAAATCCACATAATTCCTCCTACCGCTTTCTTTCAATAAAAATGTCCATCGTCATCATACCATAGATGAACGAAAAGAGAAAAAAAACAAACGTTTTTTCTGCATTCATCGTCGATAAAGCATAAAAACTTGCAAACGCGCTATAAGAGAAAACCAGTTCGCCGATCCGTACTCCTTTTCTCTTCCACAAACAAATGGTTTGCCGAATAGCCGAACGAATTAACAATGCATTCGCCACAAAGCCGATCAAAAAACAAACAAGCGCCAAAAAGGTTTTAAGCGGATTAAAAATGAGTTCCGTGATAAACGTTCCGAATACAAACGGTACCGTTAACGGTGTCCATGCAATCATCAAATATCCTGAAACAAAGCCGACAATGAGACAAAAAAAGAGTCGCAACATAAAAAAACCTCCTCTTTTTCAACGTATGAAAGAAAGAGGAGGAATCATTCGCAAAAAAGGAATGAGGACATGAGCGAATTCATATACATCCATTGACAATCTTTGAGGGAGGATTTTTTTATGTTTACAACACGAAAAACATACCAACCGTATAGAAGCCCTTTCGATCCTTGTCCACCGCTAACCCCAAAAACATATGTAACCGCACCAAATCTTTACATCGGGTTTCAGCCGCCGCGTTTGCCGCAATACGCTCCATACGAGGCATTAAGAAAAGGGACAACGTGGAAAATTTTTTATGATCCGTACTGCGGCCCGTACGAACAAATGAAAAGGAATGAACGCACATGAAGCAAATGCCTAAAGAATATTACGATCTCCTTCATCAGCTCCAAGCCATCGATTTTGTTCTTATTGATTTAACCTTATATTTAGACACGCATCCACACGATTACGAAGCCATTCAACAGTTTAATGAGTTAGCGCAAGAACGAAAAAAATTAAAAAAACAATATGAAACGCAATTCGGCCCACTTCAACAATATGGAAATAGCTACTCCCATTATCCTTGGGATTGGTCAAAAACCCCTTGGCCGTGGCAAGTTTAAAACCGAAAGGAGCTTATCCGATGTGGATTTATGAAAAAAAGCTGCAATATCCTGTGCGGGTCAGCAGTTGTAATCCGAAACTAGCCAAATATTTAATTGAACAATATGGCGGGGCAGATGGAGAACTAGCAGCAGCTCTCCGTTATTTAAACCAACGTTACACCATTCCTGATAAAGTGGTTGGTCTATTAACCGATATCGGCACAGAAGAATTTGCGCATTTAGAAATGATTGCGACCATGGTTTACAAATTAACAAAAGATGCAACGCCTGAACAATTAAAAGAAGCGGGATTAGGTGAGCATTATGTAAACCACGGTCCAGCGCTATTTTACCATAATGCTGCAGGCTCTCCGTGGACAGCGACCTACATTCAAGCAAAAGGAGATCCGATTGCTGATTTATACGAAGATATTGCCGCAGAAGAAAAAGCGAGAGCCACTTATCAATGGATTATTAATATGAGCGACGATCCAGATTTAAACGACGGTTTGCGCTTCTTACGCGAACGAGAAATTATTCATGCCCAACGTTTCCGTGAAGCAGTGGAATTATTAAAAGAAGAACGCGATCAGAAGAAAATCTTCTAAACTACTTATTTTCATAATATAAATTAATATCATGTTCGTTCTTCATCCAAGCAAAAAGGAGATGACGTGCGTTCCAAGCGTCTTCCGTTCGAAATAAATCAGCACTTTTTTGAATCATTTCGCAGCGGAGCGCATGAAATTCTTGCTCCGCTTTTTCACATTTCTTTTTGTAAAACGACGAACCCCAATAAATAGAAAACACGAACATCAACATATAAAGATGAAAGGAGTTATCCAAAAATAAGGAGATCATTCGATCGATCGTCCCTTGACTTGGACGAATAATGGCAACGTACAAATAAGAGGCAAATGCAACAAACACCAATATTGCGCACCACTTCATCCATTTCTGCTTTGTCTCAAGCTCGTCCCATTCCTTCTTTCGTTCAATTAAATGCAACAGCATTTGCTTCGTTACTTCATCGATCTCAATCGGAAAAATCGTAACCACCTCTGCCGATTTTCTTTATTCCAACACTATGTCCAAGCTTTATCGTTTAGAACAAAAAACTGGCGAAAAATCGCCAGTTTTTATTTTTCCCCGTCGATGATCGGGATTTTTAACACTTGTCCTTTATGCAGCTTTGCGCTTTTTAAATTGTTCCATTCTTTAATTAAATCCATCCCTTTTGTGTTTTCATAATATTTCATCGCGATGCTATACAATGTTTCGTTTTCTTGAACGGTATGATAAATAAACGATGGCTCCACAGGCTCATCCGCATTTTCGCCAATGTCTTCACTTTTGTTTTCATTCTGTTCACCCGATGGCAACGAAGGCGTCGTTTTCGTTTCTTCCGTCCTTTTTTTCTCAATATCGACCGTTTCATAGCTACCGCTTCGATCGATCGTCACAATTTGAGCAGGGCGCTTGTCAGACAAATAATAAATACTTAAAATAGAAATCGGAAGTAAAATGAAAAATAACGCTAACAAACGCACAAGCGGATGTTTAATCTTCCACTTTGTTTTCTTCTTTTTATGCACTTCGCTTCGCGGCGGTAACGCCATCTCTTCTTCTCGACGATCGTCCCCTTGCTTGTCTATGTCGATTCCTTCCATTTGCTTTCGCAACTGTTCTGCTTGATCTACATGTTCACGACGATTCATCACTCATCACCTCAGCCGACCGAACATAATCGTAACGAATTTTCAGCGCCAAAACAAAATCAATAAGAAAGTGCGCGAAAATCGTCACCCATAAATTGCTCGTCCATTCATACACCCAACCAATCCAAAAACTTAAACTAACGACCGCTAAAAATAACAACCGTTTTTGTAAATAACGAATGTGCAATAACGCGAAAATGGTGCTTGCCACCACTAATCCTGCATGCGTTTGAATGACGCCGCGAAATAGCAATTCTTCACAAAACGCGATAAGTGCCGTTAAAACGAAAATATGAGGAACGGAACGAGTCCGAAATAGCTTCTCATTTATTCCGCCGTCATCATACCAATGTTCAGGCGCATAGCGCATGATGAGAAAATCAACCGCTAGCACAACGAGTGCACATCCGCCGCCATACCACAGTATTTCTCTTACATCCCACTGCCAAATTGCTTGGAAAGAAGACCAAGTAAAGAGAAAGCTACCAATGACAATCGCCAAGCCTAACAAAATTGCTTGCGTCGCATACAAATGATAAAGAAGCTCGCGATCGCTCATCATTTTGACCGCATCAAGCTGTTGCTTGATCATCGTTTCCCCACCTTTGCTAAAAACATGCGTCGAAGTTCCTCTTGCCACGCTTTAAGCGGAATAGAGGACATTCGTTCATTTTTTTCTTCATAAACTGCCAATTCTAATGAACAGCGATCACAACATCGCTCATGCCGATGCGGTAACGACTCATGAAAATAAGCAAGAAGCGCTTGGCGACGACAACGCTCTTCCATCATCCATCGCAACATAAAGGAAAGCTTTGCTTCTTTCATGCGTCGCCGCTTCTCTACATGTGCATGCATTTGCTTAGCGATCGCTTCGATAGAATCCGCTTCTTCTATTTGCTCTAACCAATAAAAAATAAGCCGTTCTTGCACTTCCGTCAACCCGATATGCTCGTTTCCATGTTTGATCGATTGAATCGCGTAAACGATTTGTTCCAATGAAGGAAACTCTGCTTCGATCATCGTTTTTGCGATTTGCTCGTCGCCCGGCGCATAAAGCAAAATGGCGATGCTTTCCTTTCCGTCGCGCCCAGCTCGTCCGACTTCTTGCCAATACGCCTCTGGCTGAGCGGGTAAATGAAAATGAATGACAAAGCGCACATTCGGCTTGTTTACTCCCATGCCAAACGCATTCGTACAACAAATGACATCGAGTTGATCATAAACAAATTGCTGTTGAATGAGCAGGCGTTGTTCCGCTTCCATTCCACCGTGATAAAAAGCGGTTCGATGCCCGCGCTCACGCAAACATTCAGCCAATTTCTCCGCCCATTGCCGGCTCGATACGTACACAATTCCCGGTTTCTTAACGGCATCTACAATATGTATCAATCGTTCGATTTTTTCTTCTAACGTAGCCACATGTTCAACGCATAAAGCAATATTTGGGCGATCAATCGAGTAAAGATGCTTTTTCACATTTGTCAGTTCCAACGTCGCCACAATATCGTCGATCACTTCGCGAGTCGCCGTTGCCGTCAGCGCCAAACAAGGAGGAGAACCAAGCTGTTTACGAAGACGGCCAAGCTTTAAAAAATCGGGGCGAAAATCGTGTCCCCATTGCGAAATGCAATGCGCTTCATCGACGACAAATAATGAAATGGGCACCGTTTGCAAAGCGGAAAGAAGCGATGGCGACTGTAAGATTTCCGGCGATGCGTAAATAAACCGATAATGAGCTAAACGGCGCAACACTTCCTGCTTTTCGGCATGCGGCAAAAAACTGTTGAGCGCAATGACCCGTTTTTCGCCAAAATTGCGCAGCTGCTGCACTTGATCTTCCATGAGCGAAACGAGCGGCGAAATGATGAGCACGCTTCCTTCAAGCACATATCCCGGAAGCTGATAACAAAGCGATTTCCCCCCGCCTGTTGGAAGCATCGCAACGCAATCAAAACCATTTAACACATCTTCAATAATTTCACGCTGTCCCGTCCGGAACGAGTCGTAGCCGAATTTTTCTTTCAATACACTAACGATCTCCATCCCCATCTCCTCGCTTTGCAAGCGCTAACCGAATTTGAAAATAAGAAACATCTTCAAGCGCTTCTTTAATCATTCTCAGCTTCTTTGTTCGCAACTTCTCTGCCACCCTCATAATTTGCTGACGCTTTTCCTCAGACAAAAACGGAGCGATCGAAAAATGAGGGATATTGGCGGCAATTTCAACGATATGATCTTCAATCGTGCTTCGCTTTAAGCGGCGAATGCGCGCAATTTCATCAAGCGTTCTTCCTTGCTGCAACAGTTCATACGTTTTTTTCGTTGAACTTGTCAGCGGAATGGTTTCATACAAATCAGCGCGCAGCGAAAAAAGAAGCGGAAAACGGTGCGATTCTTTTTCCGTCGTTTTGAGAAAAAAATGGAGCACATGCTGAAAGAGCAGCTGCGTATAGGCTGGATCTTCCTGCAAAACAAGCGCCACTTGCTCATTCGTCAAACCGATTCGCTCATAACTTGTCAAACGCCAAACGAACACGTTCGCTTCTTTTTCATCCAAACGCGACAATAAACGATGCAGCTCTTCATACAGCGACTGCGCAAGCGCGGCTGCATTTCGCCGCGAAAGCAGCCATCGCTTGACAAATAAAAGCGTTTCTTCATCGCGCTGAATCGGCTCAAACGTCGTTTCATGCACGAGATTCGAAATGGTTTGTACAAGCAATGAAAGCCGCCGCCAAAAAGCTTCTGTTTCATTCACATAACGAAGCCCATTTAAATAAGCTGGAAAAGAAAATTGCGCAAGCGCCGCTTCCCCTTTTTCCGTCACCTTATATGTATCATTATCGATGCGTTCAATCAATCGCTCATGTTCCAACCTATTCGCTATATGCAAAATCTCGCTCTTTTGCACCGCTAACGTTCCGAATAAAAAATCGAGATGATACCATTTGCTATCTTGCAACGTCTGTGCCGATTTTTTTCCATTTAACAGATGATAAATGGCTGCAAGCGAACGTTCTCCGTTCAATCGGCTTAAACAAAATAAAACCACTTTGGCTAAATACGAAGGCATCATTCATCCTTTCACTCCATTTCATCCTTCATTTTAACAGATTACGAAGAGAAACGTGAGGAAAAACTAAACGGAAAGAGGCGTTGATAAACATTTTCATTGGACTTTTTTATTGAAAAGTTTGACGAAGAGATTTATTATAATGCTATGAGGAATGCGTTTCCAACCTTACATAAGCAATCAATTGGGTTGCTTTTATATTACAAGGAGGGTTCATTTTATGCCAAAGTACACAATCGTTGACAAAGAAACCTGTATCGCCTGCGGTGCCTGTGGTGCAGCAGCGCCAGACATTTACGACTATGATGATGAAGGAATCGCGTACGTTACATTAGACGACAACCAAGGAATCGTTGAAGTGCCAGACGTATTAATCGATGATATGATGGATGCGTTCGAAGGCTGTCCGACAGATTCCATTAAAGTAGCGGACGAGCCGTTTGACGGCGATCCAAATAAATTCGAATAAGATTTGGAAAGGGCAAACTCGGCAACGAGCTTGCCTTTTTGTTTTTTCGAAACGATTGTCACTCTTTGTCCAATCTACTATAATAAAAAGGTATACATAAGAAAAAGGAGGAAAATGGAATGGCGTTTGAAAACAAAGTAGTGGAAGCATTTATTGAAATCCCTACAGGCAGCCAAAACAAATACGAATTCGATAAAGAACGCGGCGTCTTCAAACTCGATCGCGTCTTGTATTCACCGATGTTTTATCCAGCAGAGTACGGCTATTTAGAAAATACACTCGCATTAGATGGTGACCCGCTTGACATTTTAGTCATCGTCACAAATCCAACATTCCCAGGTTGCGTCATTGACACACGCGTGATCGGTTACTTAAAAATGGTTGATAGCGGCGAAGAAGACGCAAAACTCATCGGCGTGCCAGTTGACGATCCTCGCTTTGACGATGTACGCAGCATCGAAGATCTTCCACAACATAAACTAAAAGAAATTGCACACTTCTTTGAACGCTATAAAGACTTAGAAGGCAAGAAAACAGAAATCGGCACTTGGGAAGGCCCAGAAGCCGCAGCAAAACTCATTGACGAGTGCATCGCGCGCTATAATGAGCAGAAAAGATAACGAAAAAAGCTGGCTATCCGCCAGCTTTTTTTATTAAATTTGTCTTTTTTCCGAACATTTTAAATAAAAACGCTTTCATTTGTATGACCTTTCTGCAATTCATTGACACGTTTTGGCGAGTATGTTAAATTATCAGAAATTTAAAATTTTCTATCATGAAAGGAGCGAATATTCGTGTTTCGGATTTTAGTTTCTGACGCGATCAGCGAGGAAGGTCTTGCTCCGCTTCTTGCCGCAAAAGACATCGAAGTCGTTCAAAAAAAGGTAAGCGAAGTGGCCGATGAGCTTGATCAGTTTGACGCCTTACTCGTCCGCAGCGCCACAAAAGTAACGGAAGAGTTGCTTGAGAAAATGCCAAAGCTAAAAATTATCGGCCGCGCGGGTGTCGGTGTCGATAACATTGACGTCGAAGCAGCAACCAAACATGGAGTTGTTGTGATTAACGCGCCAAACGGCAATACGATTTCGACGGCGGAACATACATTTGCGATGATGGCGTCATTAGTGCGTCGCATTCCACAAGCGCACATTTCCGTCAAATCACGCGAATGGAATCGTTCCGCCTTTGTTGGTGTCGAACTTTTCGGCAAACATTTAGGAATTATTGGATTTGGAAGAATCGGCTCTGAAGTCGCCAAACGCGCACGCGCCTTTGGAATGCATGTTCACGTATATGATCCATTTTTAACGAAAGCACGTGCGGAAAAAATCGGCGTGGATGCTTGTTCGCTCGACGAATTGCTTGCCGCATCTGACATCATTACCGTACATACGCCGCTAACAAAAGAAACGAAAGGATTGCTCGGACCGAAAAATTTAGCAAAAACGAAAAAAGGAGTCTATCTCATCAACTGCGCGCGCGGCGGCATCATTGACGAACAAGCGCTCATTCCGTTTTTAGAAAACGGACATGTTGCCGGCGTTGCCTTAGACGTTTTTGAGCAAGAACCGCCTGGGGATCATCCGCTGCTTTCGTTTGACAACGTCATCGTTACACCGCATCTAGGCGCATCAACCGTGGAAGCGCAGTTAAACGTCGCAACTCAAGTTGCCGAAGAAGTGTTGCATTTCCTTGAAGGCAAACCGGTTACATCATCCATCAACTTGCCGACATTATCAAAAGACGTATACGAAAAAATTCAAGCATTCTATACGCTTGCCCGCAAAATGGGCTCGCTTGCTTCTCAATATATGACCGAGCCTGTCCATGAAATTGCGGTAACGTATTGTGGTTCTGTCGCAGATTTAGAAACAACGTTTATTACGCGCAGCTTGCTTGCCGGCTTTTTAAAACCGCGCGTCGCCTCCACTGTTAACGAAGTGAATGCAGCAATGATTGCGAAAGAACGCGGCATCGCCTTTAGCGAAAAGTTTTCAGCCAACGGGAACGATTACAACAACAGCATCACATTAACGGTATACGGAGAAACGCAAACCTTTACCATTAAAGGAACCCATATCGCTCATTACGGCGATCGCATCGTTCATTTTAACGGCTTTGCGATTGATTTTGCTCCAGAAGGCCATCTATTGTACATTCAACATCTCGACAAACCGGGTATGATTGGCAAAGTCGGTCAAATTTTAGGCGATCATCAAGTCAACATCGCCACGATGCAAGTGGGACGCCAAGAAGCAGGCGGAAAAGCGATCATGATGCTTTCTCTCGACAAGCCGCTCGAGGAAGAATTGCTTGAAAAGCTTGAACAAGTGAGCGATATCGACACGGTCAAAAAATTGGAATTGTAAAAAACTGAAAGAAGTCCTTGGGACGAAAAACAAGAGGATGCTCGTTTCAAGACATGTAAAAAGGTTCAGACCATGGTCTGAACCTTTTTTTATCCGAGCGGAACAGCTTTTCGTTCTCCTTTGGAAAACGTCATAATTTCCGTATAACCCACGCTTTTCGCAAGCGCGATCGCTTTGTCATAATCCGCGCCAACATCTTCAGGCACATGCGCATCAGACGACAATACAATCGGAATGCCTTTATCGTAACACATTTGCAATAAGCGCGGATCCGGATATAGTTCCCCGACCGGTTTGCGCAAGCCGGCGGTGCTAATTTCGACGCACGTTTTTGAATTGGCAAGCGCATCGGTTGCCCGTTCATATTGCTCAAGCAAAAACTCTTCATCTTCCGGAACGTATTTAAAAATTTTTACCAAGTCCAAATGACCGATAATATCAAACAAATTCGATTGCGCCAGCGTCACGACTTGATCAAAATATTTGCGATATGTATCGTACAAATCGCGCCGATCCCACTCCTTGCGAAACTCCGCTAAATCAATGCCGAAGTCATCGACCCAATGAATCGAACCGATGACATAATCGAAATCGTAAGCGCGAATAAATTGTGCCATTTCTTCATGCTTTCCCGGCGTATAGTCCATTTCAATCGACATTTTTACATCGATTCCCGCATCCCATGCTTCGTGAAACAAGCGAACATAATCGCTCATATCATAATAGCGCCTTTCTTCAATCCACGGGTTCGACAAAATGTTTTTCGTTTGATAAAAATGGTACGCATGCTCGGAAATGCCAAAATGAGCAATTCCCTTTTTTTCAGCTTCATCCGTAAATTTTTTTAAATAGTCAAGCGTAAGCGTTCCGCGCTCTAAATGGTTATGATAATCCGTTAACATCTCTCTCCCCCTCTCCCAAGTTGTCCTTATTATATAGCACAACTTTTGATTTTTCTACCCATTTAATCCAACAATAAACAATAAATGAATACACGCCGCCATTCCAACCACAACAAGCAATCGTTTTAAAAGATCTTCCATGGCCATCCCTCCCGTTCATTTTCGACCATATATGTTGTATGCGCAAAAAAGAACGATTAGAACGGCTGCTCATTGAATTTTACAATTTATTTACAATCGGATAAAAAAGCGAAGAAGTAAGCGCGCGCAATTCCTCCTCCTTTTCACCCTCATAGCTTATTAACACACATGTCGCTGGGCCGGCCGAAGCTGTAAGCGGCAAGGAGCATTGAAGCGGCCGATCGCCGTGAACAAGCTGCCACTCGTGTAAAATTCCTTTTGAGCCAATCGGGATCATTTCATACACTCCATCAAACTGTAGCAGGGAACGAAAGAGAGAAAGAGACAACATGCGATCGTTCTTCTCAAGCACCGCCTCGCCAACAAGCGGTTCACCGATGACGGCCCAGCGCGCTGAAGGAGGGGTCACGCCAATGCGCTTTTTCTCCTTTTCTACCGTTCCAATCGCTGTCCATCCAACCGCTGATTGCTTTAGCGGCATATTCGATTCCGTGCTTCCCGTCAGCGGAAGCGAAAGCTGCAATTCATTCATCGCTTGTTTCACTCCGCGAACAAGCTCATTCCATGCTTCATCTTCGACAAAATTTTGCATCACCATCGCTTTCGGAGTCGCCCCGACACTCATCAATTCCATAAGTGCGACTCTAGCTCCGTAATAGCCGACAATGTCGTACGGCACGCGCACGACATCGTCTTCTTTTAACCCGATGCCGCCTGAACAATCAGCAGCAAGAACGAGTTCTTCTTTTTCATTCAATGGTAAACATAACACATCACGCATGCCGCTCATTCCTTGTCATCGCTTTTTCTAACATCGGAACAACGAAAATCGCAATCGCTAAATTGATCGCTGTCGCAAGCGAAAGCGATGGCAAAATGCTTAGCACAAAAGCAGGGCTGATCAAAAAAACAAACGGAAGCGGTACGAACAACGTGTTTCCGATAAAAAAGATCAGCGCGCTTGCTTTTTTCCAGCCTCTTTTCGCCAGCGTCCCAACCACATAAAGAAGCAATCCCATCTCCACAGCGACAAGTAAATGAAGCGGACCGAGCGGAAAACCGCCAAATAACGATGATGCTAAATGGCCAACAAAGGCGACGATTCCTCCGAAACGCGGTCCTACTAACAGCGCAGCGACGACCGCTGGCGCACTATCTAAGGCGATGCTCCCGAGCGTAAACGGAATTTTAATGAGTGAACCAATCACCGATAAACTAGTCAACATCACAAGCAACGCCAAACGACGCACGATCATTTTTCCTCCTTCTCGCGAAACACAATGGCGCTTCGTTCATACTCGACATCTTTGACCCCTAAACGCGCATTCACGACACGCGCGACGGCAAAAAAGTAATCAGAAAGCCGATTCACATACTGCAACACGATCTCATTAATTTTTTCCTCTTTCATCAGGGACACGATGCACCGCTCCGCGCGGCGCGTCACCGTTCTGGCAAGATGAAGAGCTGCTGCCTGCGGAGAACCGCCCGGCAAAATAAACCGCTCAAGCGGAGGCGCTTCTTGAATGTATGCGTCAATTCGCTCCTCTAAAAAAGTGACCATTTCCGCTTTCACTTTGTACGGTATTTTTTCGCCAACGATCGCTAAATCGCCGCCGCAATCAAACAGTTCATGCTGAATTTTTTGAAGCTCTTGATAAATATCTTGAAACGGTTCATCTTGAAGCAGAGTCATCGCCCATCCAACAAACGAATTGACTTCATCTAACGTTCCGTACGCTTCCACGCGCAAATGATCTTTATCGACTCGACCGCCAACTAAACTCGTTTTCCCTTTGTCTCCTGTTTTTGTATACAATTTCATTGATTCCACCCCTTTATTTGATTCGTTCGGCTATTCCACACCAAAGACGATCGACGCGATCGCACATCGCGGCTAACCGTTGATAGCTCCATCCGACGATATCGCGCCAAATGCGTTCCTTTTCATCAAGCGGAACAAGTCCTTGCCCGATTTCGCAACCGATCCAAACGACCGTCCGCTCTCCGCCCATCTCCCATGTTTTCCATGCTGTAAAGTACGACACGATTTGTTTCATGCTTTCTTGACCATGTTCATCTAACATGCGCCGAATCCATTGCTCCGCTCCTTCAAAGACAACGATTTGCTCCATTATATGGTCGTTTGGCAAAAACCATTCTTCCTCATAGCCGTTGCACCAAATGTGCGGTTTGTTTGCTAACGAATAATGTACTTTCACCCATTTTCGCTTTCCTTGAAAGGCACCGCCGCTAACGAAATGCATCGCTCTCGCCTCCTCCATCGCTCTAATGTACTGTATAACGTGAAACCACCTCCAAACGGAACGCTCCATTCCCAAAAAGAACGAGTTTCAGGTGCATAGCGCGAAAGGATATAGCGAATCGGACCGCCGTGAGTGACAACGGCAATATGCCGAACCGAAGCAGAAAAAAACGATAATGTTTTTTCGATTCCTTGCTCAATTCTTTTCTGAAAATCCAAAAACGATTCGCCATTCGGCGGTGCAACACCGAACGGATCGGCTAACCATCGCCCGTAAGAATCAACAGCTTTCAACTCTTCATACGTTTTCCCTTCAAACTCTCCAAAATGAAGCTCGCGCCAATGCTCGCACTGTTCAACACGAAGATGCGGAAATAAACAACGGGCTGTTTGGTGGCAGCGAAGCAAATCGCTCGTGATCACGAAATCAACGGTCGGATACGATCCCGTTTTTAACTGCTTCATTCCTTTTTCTGAAAGCGGCACATCCGTCCAACCGATATATTGTTTGGCTTCATTTTCTGCGGTTATCCCATGACGAATAAATGTAATAGCCACATGATGAACCATAAATACGTTTCGCTCCCTTCAACAAACGCCCCAAGCGCATCCCCTGTCACGCCGCCAAATTGCTTGACAATAAACGAACGAGCAGCAAAAAAGAAAACGATCATCGCCAGCAACAAACAAAGCGAAAAAAACGAAATGAATGCTAAAGTAAGAAATAAGCCAATTCCCCATCGCTCGCTTTTCTTTACATGCGCGCGAAAAGCAGCCGCCATTCCCGTCTGCTTCGCCAAAGGCGCCGACAAGAGCAAAAGCGCCATAAACGCGCGCGACAAAAACGGAATAAAAAACAACTCTTGCCAGGAAAGCGTCGGCAGCGTTTCATACATAAAAACGAGCCGAAAACCAAATAAAAAGAACAAAGATAAAACCGCAAACGCTCCAACGCGTGAATCGCTCATAATTTCTTGCCGGCGCGCGATGTCGCGATAAGAAAAATACGCATCGCTGCAGTCCATCCATCCGTCCGCATGCAAGCCCCCTGCAAAGAAAACGGAAAAAAATAAGAGCCAAAAGGAAAGAAATAACGGCGATACCCATTCGCTGAAAAGCGTATATTGACAAACAAGCAAACCTCCAAAGAGCGCACCGACAAGCGGAAACGAGCGAACAGCCCAGCGCGCCGTTTCAGCGTTCCATGCGATTTCTTTACGAATCGGCAACACCGTTAAAAATTGCAAGGCAAAAATGGCTCCGTTCCACATGGTCTTTCTCCTTTCTTCACAATCGGGATGCCATATTGCATAACGATCGCCACCGAGCTAACGGCCACAATTTGCTGATGCAGCCAGCCGAGCCCTTTCATATACAAGTATGTTCCGGCATCGCTTGGCACTCCGCCGTTAAATAATTCATTGCTGACAATGACAAGTCCTTTCGTGCGTGATGCTAAATCTAAAATGTCTCGATATACGTTTTGCGCTCGCTTTTGCATCTTCTCTTCTATTTGCCACTGTTCATCTTGAAACATTTCATTCGCCCATAAGTTTGTTAAACAATCGAGCAGAACGACATCACATGTATGAAAAAACGAAACGATTTCGCGAAGCGTATGCGGCTGCTCCCACGTTTTCCAGCGGCCTTTTTCCCGCTGAAGCTGATGATGCCGAATGCGCTCCGCCATTTCTTCATCCGTTTTCTTTGCTGTCGCAATATAATGAAGGCGGTCTCCTTCATCCGCTAACCTTTGTGCACATTGTTCAGCAACACGTGATTTCCCGCTGCGAACGCCGCCGCTAATAAAAACGATCATCGACTCCACCTTCTTAAAAACGAAAGCAGTTCGTCATTTTCTTCCTTTGTTCGCACCGCAAAGCGAAGATAATTTCCAGCAAGCCCCGGGAAATTAAACGTATGACGCGGAATTAATCCTTGGCGAAGAAACGCATAGAAAAGCGTTTTTGTTTCATCGCCAAGCAAATAAAAGTTCGTCACCGACGGCGAAACATCATAGCCAAGTTTGCGCAATTCGCTTATGACACGTTGTCGCTCCGATGCAATCGCTCGCTTCGTCTCATCCACAAAACTTGATAACGACAAGAGACGCAGCGCCAATTGTTGAGCAATTGTATTGACGCTCCATGGCGGTTTTCTCTTTTTTAGTTCGGCGATCACATTTTCATGTGCCACGACGTAACCGAGCCTTGCTCCTGCAAGATGATACATTTTCGTCAATGAACGAAGAACGATGACATTTGGATAGTCATCGAGCCAATCGACAACGGAAAATCCATCAAGCCAAAAATCGTAAAACGCTTCATCAACGATGACAAACACGCTCTCTTCTCGGGCTAGCATCAATAATTGCTGCAATGTTTCCTTTGGCCATATCGTCCCGGTCGGATTGTTCGGATGACATAAAAAGAGCGCATCGAGCGTCGGCAATATTGGTTTGACCTCATTTAATTCGTACAACCACCCATTCTCCTTTACTGCATGAAACGAATGAATCGAACAACCATATAACTCGCATGCTCGTCGATATTCAGAAAATGTCGGTTCAAAAATACCGACGCGTCTGTTTTCCAGCCATTGAGCGAGCAAATAAATACATTCCGATGCTCCGTTTCCAAGCAACAATTGGGAACGCTGCACTCCCTCTCGTTCAGCAAGTGTTAAAATCAATTTCATGCCGTCTGGATCAGGATATTGGCACACCCATTCATAAAATTCTGCTTGCGTTGGAATGACGGCTTCAGGAAGAGGATAAGGATTTGTATTGACGCTAAAATCGATATAGCGCTTCGGTGGAACCATTTGTAACGCTTCATATAAACGAAGCGGATTAGCTCCATGCGCAGGCCATTGCAATGACGATTCCCCCAATCGTAAAGGCGGTCACCGTTCGTTCCATCACAGCGACAGCTTGGCGAATGTGCTCTTTTTTAAGCGGTTCTCTTGCCTCGCCTATCGTTGGACGAACGGATATGACACCTTGATATGTATTGATGCCGCCTAATTGTATTCGCAACAATGCCGCCATTGCCGCTTCCCCCCAGCCGCTATTTGGGCTTGGATGTTTGCAGGCATCGCGAAACAATAGGCGAAATGCTTCGATACGTGCCCGTCCATGCGCATGAATGCTGATCATCACAAGCGCAGTGAGCCGTGCAGGAATGTAATTAAGCACATCGTCCAATCGGGCCGATGCCCAGCCAAATTGGCGATAGCGCTCATTTTTATGCCCGAGCATCGAGTCGCACGTATTCACCGCCCGATACAACATCGAGAGCGCCCCGCCGCCAAGAAACGCATAAAACAAAGGGGCGGTCACACCGTCGCTCGTATTTTCAGCGACCGTCTCCACACAAGCCCGAACGATTTCTTGCTCAGTTAATCGTTCCGTATCGCGACCGACAATCATGCTTAGTTTTTCGCGCGCAAGAGAAAGATCGCCGCGCTCAAGCGGAGAAAGCACATCATACGCCGCTTCTTTTAAGCTTTTTGCCGCAATGGTCGTGAAAATGACGACTCCTTCCACGAAGACACCCAACCACGTAGCAACGTGATAGCTTACCGATATGACAGAAAAACTAATAAAAAAAGAAAGAAAGGCAACGAAGAGAACAGTTAACATTCCTTTTTCTTTTTTCCGTCTTCCGCGGTTCAGTCGTTGATCACAAAACGCGATTAAAGTACCGATCCAGCGAACAGGGTGAATGCGCGCCGGATCTCCAAATAAGCGATCCAACATGAGCGCAATCAAAATCGCGAGCACGTGGGTCATCATGATCGTTCCTTTCTTTTTCGATACCGCTTAAGTGCCTCACGCGTTGCTTCATATACAGCGCGGCCGATCATTTTTCCAAGCGGAGTAATCGTCCCTGCATACTCGCAATATTCGTTTTGTTGCGAAGCAGCGATGACGAGCGAATCGGTCGATGTCCCTGTCGCCATCGTATTCGTTTTCGGATCAAAAACGGCTTCGTCATATAGCGCCTTCACTTTTGCTTCGGTTGCCGTCATCATCGCTTGCACGTAGGCCGCTTCCGACAAATGCGCATCAAGCAAAACAACAATGTTAATCGTTCCCGGCGCAAACAAAACATCGTCGCGCCGCCACGCGTTCGCACTATCGACCGCATTTCCAACTCCCGCTGTCACCACGGTCAATAAGCGAAACGATTCATCCGCGAGCGAAACATAGGCAGCGTCTTCAAGCTGAACCGCTGTCATCATTCCAATCGTCCATTGCTCATCGAACTGATGCCTTTGCAAATACTCGCGCATTTCTTTCTCCGCTTCATCGCAATGGTAATCGAGCGGAACGTAACGATTGACAAATGTCGTTGCCCAGCGAAAGCCAGCGCCGACAAGTGCGGAAGAAAGCGCCTTAAACGGCTGAACGGTCTGAATGACAATCATTTCATCCGATGCGCTCACGGCCCACTTTTCTTTTTCATTTTTCATTTCCTCTTGCGTCGGCATTAATGTCACAAGCGCTTTTGGCACAAGCGGATGTTCCTGGCGCTTAAGCGGAGTCTGAAATACTTCTTGCAACGTCTCCTCTTCAAGAAGATCGTGCGGATTGCCGATGCTCGCAACCTTTCCTTCCCGCAATAAAAGTATGCGGTCACAGTACAACGCAGCCAGGTTTAAATCATGAAAAATGGCCACAACCGTTAATTGTTTTTCACGCACTCGCTTTTTTAACAAATCAAGCAGCTTCAACTGTTGCGCCAAATCCATGTGATTGGTCGGTTCATCTAACAGCAACACGCGCGGTTCCTGCGCCAAAGCGCGCGCGAGCGAAGCGCGCTGGCGTTCCCCGCCGCTTAAATGTTCAAGCGGCTCGTTCTTTTTTTCATATAACGAAACAGATCGCAATGCTTGTTCGACCGCCTGCTCATCTTCCTTTGTCCAGCGCGGAAAAAGCGAAGATTGATGCGCATAGCGGCCGAGTTCAACCATCTCTTGCACCGCATATCCGAACGAAACGTCCGCATGTTGCGGCAAAACCGCCACAAGGCGCGCAAATTGCTTCGGCGTGTATCGTTCAATCTGTTTTCCTTCGAGCAAAATTGTCCCTTCTTGCAAAGGCAACTCGCGGCTTAATAATTTTAAAAGCGTTGTTTTTCCGCTTCCGTTCGGTCCTAAAATTCCAAAAAATTCTCCTGAACGAACGGTAAACGAAAGGTCATGTAGCACTTTTTGCTCTCCGTATTGATACGAAACATGCTGCACTTTGATCATGTTCATCCCATCTTTCGCTTCAAGCTTTTAAAAAGTAAAAAAGCAAACGTCGGCGCACCGATGAAGGATGTAATCACTCCAATCGGCAACTCACGCGGCGCAATGATCGTCCGAGCCACCAAATCGGCAAGAACGAGAAACGCTCCCCCATACAGAAGAGAAAAAGGCAATAGCCGGCGATGATTCGCCCCGCAAATCAGACGCGTCATGTGCGGAACGACAAGTCCGACAAAGCCAATCGTCCCCGACACAGCGACAGCCGCTCCGGTTAAAAGCGAAGCTCCGGCTAAAATGATCACTTTTCGCCGCGCCACATGCACGCCAATATTCGCTGCTGCATGTTCCCCGAAAGCAAACGCATTTAATTCACGATGATGAACCAACAGCACAAAGGAGCCAACGATAAAAAACGGGATGAGCATCCATACGTAATCCCAGCCGCGCATCGCCACACTGCCCATTAACCATGCAATGATTTGGCGCAATTCCTCTCCTGTCAGCGCAATCATGAGCGAAATAAGCGAGCCGAAAAAAGCGCTAACGATAATGCCAATGAGCACAATCGTTTCAATCGCCATTTTACGCTCAGCCATTCGCGCGAAAAAAAGGACGAGAAAGAGCGTCAAAAAGGCGCAAATGACGCTGACGATCGGCAATGTAAACCGACCGAAAAAAGGAAGTTGAATACCGAAAAAGAACACGGCGACAGCGCCGACTGCCGCTCCCGACGATACGCCAAGCGTATACGGATCGGCCAAAACATTTTTTAATAACCCTTGAAACGCGGCCCCTGCCAACGCAAGCGAAGCACCGATCAAAAAAGCAAGCAGCACGCGCGGCAGGCGAATGGCTACGATTACTTGCACCATCGCCGCCGAAACGTGATCATCAAGCGGCGCTTGCCAAAGAGCATGAGCGATAATGTTCCATATAGCAGAAAAGGGAATCGATAGTGAACCGATCGATATCCCTAACCAAATGGTCACAAGCGCCAAGAGAAGCGCGAGCGGATAATTATTTAAACACTTCTGGATAAACGACTTTGGCAATTTCTTCGACCCCTTCAACAAGGCGCGGTCCCGGACGGGTAACTAAATCGTTATTGACATCATACACGCGCTTATTTTTAACAGCCGGAACATCTTTCCACGCTGGGCGAGCGAGCACTTGCTCAACAGCGTTTGGCGTGTAATAACCGTATGTCGTAATAATGACATCTGGATTTAACGCGACCGCATCCTCTTCTGTAAACATCGGCCATCCTTCTTGGTCACCAGCGGCGTTTTTCGCATGAATCAACGTTAACATTTCATCGATAAACGTCCCTTTTCCAGCTGTATAAATTTCCGGTGCTGGCGATATTTCGACCCAAACGGTTGCTTCCTCTTCTTTTTTAATGTTTTTTGCTTTTTCGGCGATTTCGGCTACTTTCTCTTTCATCTGATGAACGACTTCGTTTGCTTTTTCCGTCGCTCCTGTTGCCTTGCCAATCAATTCAATGGACTCATAAACATCATCAAACGATTTCGCATCTTGAACGACAAGAACGGCAATCCCTGAATCTTTTAATTGTTTCAATCCATCTTTCGAATTGAGTGCGCTTGATGCATGTGCAAGCACTAAATCTGGCTGAAGCGAAAGAATTTTTTCTACATTAAATTCCATACCGCCAATTTTTTCTTTGTTTTGCACATCTTCTGGATAGTTGTCAAAATCGCTCACCCCGACAATTTTTTCACCCAAGCCTAATGCATAGGCAATTTCGGTATTGCTCGGAATAAGCGAAACGATTTTTTGCGGTTCCGCTTCAATCGTCACCTTTTCACCGAAGGCATCTTCAACGGTCACTGGAAAAGCCGCTTCTTCTGTTTTTGTTTCTTGCGCTGGCTTGTCTGCCTGCTTTGGTTCAGCCGCTTCGTTGCTGCACGCAACTAAACCAAATGCCAGCACCATCACAAGCAGCAAAATATACTGTTTCCATTGTTTCATTTTCGTTTTCCTCCTTGATATGTATAAAATGTATAAAAATAAAAGCTCATTCCAAGTGGAATGAGCTGGAAACAGCAAAAGAGACACTACACTTCCGCCGTTTCGCCGTCTCACCCCCCGAAGACGCGAACACGATAGACAAAAAAGGCAGGTCTACTGACTCATGCTTCATCCTACTCTGAAGCCTTCCCATACGAAAGATCGTACAGTGGCCTTTTCATTTCGTCTGCATTTACAGTTGCGGGGACAGTTCTGGACTTGCACCAGATTCCCTATTAAGCCTACTAGGGCGCATGCCCGTTCGACACCTTTTTTGTCATAATATGTAATTGTTTGGAATTGTCGAACAATTTACATTTACTATCATAACGGAAAGAGGGAGCGATGGCAATAAAAATTTTTTGTAAACGAAAATATAGTAAAAAATTTCCTATATTATCCCGTTTTTATTTATTTTATAATAAAAGCACTGTAAAAACCATTTTAATAAAGGAATAAGGGGTTTACGTATGAACTTATCAAATCTTATGTCAGAAAAAGAGCTCATTCATCCAAATGAGCGCCGTTATTTTTGTCTTGTGGCCACGATAAGCGTTCTTCTCTACATCAGCCTTGCTCTTTCGATTGTCGGGCTGCTCATTGCTCTTAGTTTTATTGCTGTTTCCCTTTTTCTTCATGCACTTATGATCAGCATGATCCGCTCAAACGCCGTCCGCTTAAGCGAGGCGCAATTTCCCGAAGTGTATGCAAAAGTAAAAGAGCTATGCGAACAAATGGGGATCTCGCGCGTTCCTGATGTGTACGTCATGGAATCAAGCGGAGCGCTCAACGCATTTGCGGCACGCTTTTTCGGACGAAACATGGTCGTGCTGTATTCGGAAATTTTCGAACTCATTGATCGAGGTGGACATGACGAACTCGCCTTCGTCATCGCACACGAGCTTGCTCATATTAAACGCAATCATATCAGCAAATCATTGTTCATTTTACCAGCGATGTGGATTCCGGGATTAGCCGAACTTTATTTGCGCGCATGTGAATATACGTGCGATCGTTATGGGGCATACTATACAAACAGCGAGGCAGGAAAAAACGCGTTAACGATTCTCGCGGTCGGCAAACAGTTGTACAAACGCGTCAATCGCGAGGCATATGTTGAACAACTGCGCGAAGAAAAAGGCTTTTTCGTCTGGTTAAGCGAAATTCTTTCTTCTCATCCGCCGTTGCCGAAACGAATCGCTGAAATCGAACGTTTTTTTGCCGGCGAAGCAAGCAAACAACGTTCCTTTACGAAAGCAGCATTATTGGTTGCTGGCCTCTTCGCTGGAATCGTTCTCATCGGGGCTGGCGGCTATTACGGATGGACAACCTTATCCGAAACGACATGGTTTGAAGAAGAAAGCGAACAACAATGGGCCAGCGGAGAAATTCTTCCACTCGTTGGTGCCATTATTGCGGGTGATGAACAAGAAGTGCGGCAGCTCATCGAACAAGACGAAGACGTCAATGTGATCGACGACCAAGGAATGACACCGCTTCACTGGGCGGCTCAAGATGGAAACGATGCAATCGCAACTCTTCTTCTTCAAGCAGGCGCTGACATTGAGGCTCAAGATGAGTATACAGGGATGACGCCGCTTATGATGGCTGCTCAAGCGGGACAAAGCGATATGGTTGCGCTTCTGGCAAGCAAAGGGGCAGAGGTAAACGCTCAAGATTTGGATGGCATGACCGCGCTCATGTATGCAGCGATGAACGGTCATACAGAAACGGTCAAAACATTGCTTGATTTAGGCGCCAATCCAAAAAAGGCTGACCATTCCGGCATGACCGCACTTATGTACGCAATTCAATCAGGCTATCGCGACACCGTCGCATTACTAAGACAACATGAAAGGGGTTTTTAACATGGTTTCAAATCCAGCAGGTTTTTGGCGCAGACTGGCCGCTAACCTTTTAGACGGACTCATCGTCGGCGTTCCGCTTGCGATCATTAGTTATTTCATCACTGGTTCAATGGAAGGCGATCCCATTACGTCGATCATAAACCTTGCTTATTTCTTGCTCATTCCAATCTATTGGTCCGGCTACACGATCGGCAAGCGGATCATGGGCGTACGCATCGTCAAAGTGAACGGCGAAAAGCTTGGCTTTGGGGCAATGTTTTTGCGCACGATCGTTGCTTCGCTCGTTTACGTCGTTACGCTCGGAATTGCGCTTATCGTCAGCGCGATTATGGTTGGCGTTCGGCGAGATAAACGCGCCATTCACGATTTTATCGCCGGAACGTACGTGACAACGGAAAGACCGTAAACAAAAAGAGGATGGCTCCCCCATCCTCTTTTACTTGATTGGCAATGTAAACGTGAACGTCGTTCCTTCATTTAATTTACTATGAACAGAAATCGTTCCTTTATGCGCTTCGACGATGTTTTTCGCAATCGCCAATCCCAATCCTGTTCCAGAGCGACCGCGCGTTCTTGCTTTATCCGCTTTGTAAAAACGCTCAAACACAAACGGCAAATCTTCCTCAGCAATTCCTGACCCCGAATCTTTCACCGAAATGCGCACATGTTCGCGATCTTTCTCAACGATAACGCTTACTTGGCCGCCTTCGTTTGTATGGCGAAGCGCATTATCGATTAAATTCGTCAATACTTGTTCAATTCGATCCGGATCAAAGTGAGCAATAAGTCCCTTTTCTTTCATTTCCGCATCAAGTTGAATTTGCTTTTCTTTGGCTAATCCTTGAAATTTATGAATAATTCGCTCAATGTAAGCATCAATATGCACAGGCTCAACATTTAACGTCAAATGTCCCGCTTCCATGCGCGCCAAATCTAATAAATCATTCACAAGCCGGCCCATCCGCAACGACTCATCATAAATCACTTTTGCCAATTCTTTTTTCTCCTCGTCTGTGGCGGCGATATCGTCAACAATCGCTTCACTGTACCCTTGCAGCATCGCAATTGGCGTACGCAGTTCATGCGAGACATTGGCAATAAAATCTTTGCGCAATTTATCGAGCCGGCGCTCCTCCGTCATATCGCGCAACACTGCAACCGCGCCGCGAATCGTTTTGCCATTGTAAAGCGGCGTCATCACAATGACCCAACTGCGCCCTTGCAGCACAACTTCAGTCGCCTGTTCTTTTTCCTCTGACACAGCGAGGGCAAACAGCTCGTTCACTTGAGGCGGAAGCGGCAACAGCGGTTTATTGTTTCCTTGCTCGTAATACCATGCTTGCAAAAAGCGATCGGCAGGCGGGTTCGTAACGAGCACTTCCCCGTTGCGATTGAGCGTAATGACCCCATCGGCCATGCTGCTTAAAATGCTCGCTAATTGCTCTTTTTCTTGATTAAGGGCATTCATATTAAATTGCAGCTGCCGCCCCATTTGATTAAACGCCATAGCCAGTTCTCCAATTTCGTCATGCGTTAAAATAGGCACTTTTGAGTCAAACTTGCCGCGAGCAATTTCAAACGCCACTTGCCGCATTTTTCTTAACGGAGCGGTAATGCGCGTCGATAAGAAAAAGGCAAATACGGTCGTTAACACGATCGCAATAAAAGCGGCAAGCAAAATAAACTTCGTCGTCTGTTTCGTCGTATCTTCAATCGCTTTTAATGATTGATAAATAAATACAGCTCCGTGATCATCCGCCATGCGAAGCGGAACACCGACGATGAGCAACTGACTATATCGGTCATTTCCGCGTTGAATATTTGGAAGATACGTTTTTTTCACGACTTGCTTACCGTTAAACACTTTGGCTAAATCGCGGTCATTTTTAATAAACGCAAGCGGCATATCGGCTAAATTTTCATTCGGGGAGTACCAATAATGCCGTTCGTTTTCTACAATCATCACTTTGGAAACGTCATCGACCATCGTCCAAGCGATCGAACGAGCGAGCTGTTCATCATGATCTTCCACTACGCGGGCAACTTTTATCGCTTGCTGCGTCAATTCTTGCTCTGCTTTTTCTAAATAATAATTCTCAAAAAAACCAAGCAAAAGAATGGTTAAAATAAACAAAACAAAGGCAACGAGCAATAAAATCGTCAACCAAAGCTTGCCGACGACACTACGCCATAAAAACATCACTCATTCACAACCTCAAACTTGTAGCCGACTCCCCATACCGTTACAATCATCTTTGCCGCTGCTGGCGAGACTTTATTTAATTTTTCGCGCAAACGTTTAACATGCGTATCGACCGTGCGCAAATCACCAAAAAACTCATAATGCCATACTTCTTTCAACAATTGTTCACGGTCGAACACTTTATCAGGAGATTTCGCTAAAAAGTGAAGCAACTCATACTCTTTCGGTGTCAAACTTACTTCATGACCATCTGCTGTAACGCGGTGAGCGTCATTATCAATCGTTAAATGCGGGAAGACAAGCACATCTCGCGTTGTTGTGTCCGTTTGTACATATGGTGAATTAGCAGTGCGGCGAAGCAACGCTTTTACGCGCAATACAACTTCACGCGGACTGAACGGCTTCACAATATAATCATCCGTTCCTGCCTCAAACCCTTGCACGCGATTGGCCTCTTCTCCTTTCGCAGTCAACATAATAATCGGTGTTGCTTTTTTCTCGCGCAATTCTTTACACACATCGATTCCATCTTTTCCTGGTAACATTAAATCAAGCAAAATTAAATCATAATCCGTTGCAAGCGCCATTTTCAGTGCATCCTCGCCGTTATCGGCTTCATCAATCACGTATTGCTCACGTTCTAAATACATTCGCAATAAGCGGCGAATCCGTTCTTCATCATCAACAACTAAAATTTTAATCTCCTTGTCCATGTTGTCCCTCCTCTTTCACTATTGTACAAAATTCGACAACATTTTTCTACTTGCCCCCTCTTCATCTTGACAAAAAAAAAACGCCTTCCTAGAGAAGGCGTCATGAACCAGCATAAGAATGCAAACCGGCAATGACAAGATTGACGGCCACTAAGTTAAACATAATAATCGCAAAGCCAATCACAGCTAACCATGCAGATCTTTCACCATGCCATCCTTTCGAGAGGCGCAAATGTAAAAATGCCGCATAAAACAGCCATGTAATAAGCGCCCATACTTCTTTCGGGTCCCAACCCCAAAAGCGCGTCCAGGCAATTTGCGCCCAAATCATCGCAAAAACAAGCGCGCCAAGCGTAAACACTGGAAAGCCGATCGCCACCGAACGATAGCTAATTTCATCAACCAAATCTAAATTAATATTTTTGACAAGCGGCTGCAGTGCCGCAGCAATGCGCTTGCGCAGCACCAATCGAAGCAGCCCGTAAAGAATCGCGCCCGCAAAGAGCGACCAAATCACCGTATTCAACTTGCGCGCATTAATGATGGCAGGCATGTCCACAAGTGGCTCCATGCGCCCTTCCGTTTTCAGCTTTCCTTCATGCGGTCCAACAAGCGCCGGCATATGATATACCATTTCGGTTTGTTGATTGTTTTTATCGATCCATTCAAATTTCGCTTCATAATCGGCGAGACGGAATGCCGTCGTCGCCGCGACAAAACCGAGCGTGCTAATTAAACAAAATAAAATCACTTCAAGCCAAAACGTCCGTTTGCTCGCTTTTGATTGATCGACTACGCAAATTAAATAAATGAGTCCAGCCGCAAAGCTAACCGCTAAAATCGCCTCTCCGGCGGCTGCTGTCGTCACGTGAATATGCAGCCAATCGCTTTGAAGCGCTGGAATGAGCGGCGAAATTTCACGCGGAAACATGCTTGCATACGCAATGACTAAAATGGCAATCGGCAGCGTAAACAATCCTAGAAGACTCGTTTTGTAAATAAAGTAAATAACAATGAACGCCCCGACAAGCATCATTCCGAAAAACGTTGTAAACTCAAACAAATTGCTAACAGGCGCATGCCCAGCAGCAATCCAGCGCGTCACAAAATAGCCAAGCTGAGCAACAAATCCGGCGATCGTTACCGCAATCCCAATCATAGCCCAACGATCCGGCCCCGATTTTGCTTTTTTATCACGAATGGCTCCACCAAAAAAGAACGTCGCCACTAAATAAAGAACAAATGCGATGTAAAGCAACGTGCTGCTTAATTGTGCCACGTCGTTTCCCCCTTATCGTCCTTTGTCGGCTTGATCGACTGGCATCACAAGCGGTGTTCCTTCACAAATCTTTGCCAATTCTTTTTTCAAGCCAAACCAGTTTTTATTCGTATGCGCCGCCACAAGCACTTCTCCGTTGATGCGTTGAATCCAAATGCGGCGATGATTCCAATACATTCCTTGAATCAGTCCAATCATAAAAATCGCTCCGCCTAATCCCAAAATCCAAAGCGTAAAATCACGGCGAACCGTCAATGCGGATACGTTGCGCGTTTCCATGCCCGCAAACGCCATTTTATATTTATTGTCGCCAAGCGGTTCAATTGTTTGGCGAATCGCGGTAAAACTCACTTCTCCATCCGGACGGTCTGGTGTGATCATTTTAAAAACAAACGCCGGATTGTTCGGAACTTTTGACTTTGTCGCCGGGTTCCCTTCTTCGTCAAAATAAAAATCAGGAAAATAGCTTAAAAGTTGAACGCGATAGCCGTTTCCTAAATCGTATTCATCCTTTGGCTGCAACAAATCAACCGTAATCGTCCCAAATTGCTTATTTGTCTGTTTATCGATCAAATGAAACGACATTTTGCTTAGCTCATTTAACTTAAAATCTACTTGATACAACGCATAATGATCATGTTTGAGCGGTTCATTGACGCGAATCGAGAAGCTTTTCACTTTCTTTAACTTTGGCTTTTCCCCCGGGATGATCGGGCCAACACGCTCATAAAGCACCGCATTCGTTTGATAGTTTTTCGCCATCATTCCGCTGCCGACGCGATCGATCGCCTCTTGGAACACTTTTTTCTCCTTTTCCTTCTCGTACACTTGGAAAATAAATTTTTCGTTTTTCAAAAAGTACTTTCCGTTCGTCCCCGGAATTTCTTTCGTCTCTCCCTCGCGAATCCAAAACACTTCATCCACATACATCCCAGGGACAAATCGAAGCATCGCCCCGATCAAAAAGATGATTAACCCAATATGATTAACATAAGGACCCCAGCGCGAAAAACGCCCTTTTTCCGCTAAAATGTTACCGTTTTCTTCGCGAATATGATACCGATGCTTCGCTAACTTTTCTTTTATTTGCGGCAAAAGCGCTTCATAGTTGTCGACATGCGAACTGCTAAATAAACGCTGGCGGCGCAAAAACTGCTCATTGCGCGTCACCCCTTGTTTTTTTAGGGCGCGATAAAGCGGTACAACGCGGTCCAAACTGCAAATGACGAGCGATACGCCGATGAGGGCGATAAGCAACATATACCACCATGAACCGTACAAATCGTGAAAACCAAGTTGATAATACCATTTTCCAAGCCAGCCGTACTGTTCTTCATAATATTCAGCTGGCGTGACGGTCGGCGGTATGTACATCTCTTGCGGATAAATCGTGCCGATCGCTGAGGCGATGAGCGTAATGACGATGAGCCAAACTCCCACTTTTACCGAAGAAAAGAAATTCCACACTTTATCGATGATCGTTTTGTTGTATGTTTGCGAACGGCGTGCGCTCCCTTCATAGCGCATGTCCAACAGCGCCGGAGCATTCTCTTCAAACGGTTTGCCGCACGATTCACATAATACCGTTCCGATCGGATTGACATGTCCACATTCACATTTTACATGCTCCATTTCTAAAACTCCTTACGGTTGAATTCGTTCCATATATTGTTGCACCATGCTTTCTGTCATCGTTCCTGTAATAATATCGACAATCTTTCCGTTTTTATCAATTAAAAAGGTAGTCGGAAGCGGACCAATGTCATACGCATTCATCACTTGATCTTGTTTGTCGATGACGACAGGAAATGTTAAGCCGAATCGCTCAACAAATTTTTTCACGCTTAACTCCGACTCACCGACATTCACAGCAAGCACTTCGACTCCTTTTTTCTTATATACTTCATATTGTTTATTCATATACGGCATTTCTTTTTCACACGGCTTGCACCATGTTCCCCAGAAGTTTAAAAATACACCTTTGCCGCGATAATCGGATAAGCGATGCTTATTTCCGTTTAAGTCAGTCAACACAAAATCGGGCGCTTCATCGCCGATTTTCACGCTCGTCTTTTCCGTAAAAAAGTTCGCATAAATCGTATAGCCAATCGCTGCCACCATCAAAGCTAAAATAGCGGTTCGTAACCAAAATCGCTTTGTTTTCATCGCATAACTCTCCCGTTACCGTTTTCATCATCCTCAATTATACTAATCGTCACCATGCAAATAATGAAAATTATGTGAACAAAATGTGACAAAATTATTTTCCGTGAATGGAACCTGATAACGCAAGCGCGCGCAACTGTTTCACTTCATGCGGCGAAAGTTCACGATATTCCCCTGGATTTAGCCCCTTTAAATCTAAAAACGCATAACGCTCGCGTTTCAGCTTTAATACTTCATGTCCAATCGCTTCGAACATGCGGCGCACTTGCCGATTGCGCCCCTCGTGAATGCGCAGCTCAACAATCGCTGTTTTTTTCCGTTTATCAAACGACAACATTTTTGCTTTCGCTGGAGCGGTCATGCCATCTTCTAACTCAATTCCGCGCTCCAATTGCTTTAACTTTTCGCGCGTCGGAATTCCTTTCACTTTCGCGATATACACTTTTTCAATTTCATAGCGCGGATGCATTAACAAGTTCGCAAATTCGCCATCGTTTGTCAGCAGCAATAAACCTGACGTATCATAATCTAACCGTCCAACTGGATAAACGCGCTTGTCCACTTCTTTCAAAAAGTCCGTCACGACTTTTCTTCCTTTATCATCTTTAACGCTTGAAATGACACCGCGAGGCTTATACAACAAATAATAAACAGGCTCCTCTCGTTCGATCGGAATGCCGTTCACTTCTACTTTATCTTGCGGGCCTACTTTCACGCCAAGCTCCGTTACAACTTTTCCGTTTACTTTTACTTTTCCCTCCAAAATAAGTTGCTCCGCTTTGCGCCGCGAAGCCACTCCTGCGTGTGCAATTACTTTCTGCAATCGTTCCATTGTCACTCACCTCATTTTATTTTTACCACATTCGTGAAACGAGTTCAAAAATAAGAAAAGCGATCGCAAACGGATCGCTTATCGTCCAAAGATTAATAATACTATAAAAAAAGATAAAATGAAACTAATCGCATCTGCAAGCAAGCCGACTTTTAACGCATCTCCCATTTTTCGAATCCCGACAGCTCCAAAGTAGACGGTAAGCACATAAAGCGTCGTTTCGGTGCTTCCTTGAATCGTTGAAGCAAGCCGTCCGATGAACGAATCGGGCCCGTACGTTGCAATTAAATCCGTCACAATGCCAAGGGAAGCGGTGCCGGAAATCGGACGAATGATCGCCAACGGAATCACCTCCGAGGGAAGGCCAAACGGATCTACGAGCGGTTTCACAAATTGAATAAAATAATCGAGCGCCCCCGATGTGCGAAAAATCGCAATCGACACGAGCATGCCGACCAAATACGGAATAAGAGAGAAAGCGATTTGAATTCCTTCTTTTCCTCCCTCTACAAACGCTTCATACGTCGGCACACGCTTATACGTTCCGTACAGTAAGACAAATGCGATGATACTTGGAATCAACCAAAGCGAAATGAGCTGTACAATTTGCACACATTATCCCCCTTTTTTGCGCCGGCGTATGTAAAACCATCGATCGATCATAATGGCGGCGATCGTGGAAAAAAGCGAAGCGACAAACGTCGTACCGATAATTTCTCCGGGAGAAGCGGAATGGTATGTCATGCGAATCGAAATGACCGTCGCAGGAATCAACGTAATGCTTGACGTATTGATGGCTAAAAAAGTAACCATCGAACGGCTGGCGGTATCGCGATCTCCATTTAGTTTTTTTAATTCCTCCATCGCCTTAATGCCGAGCGGCGTCGCTGCGTTGCCAAGACCAAACATGTTCGCAATCATATTCGATAAAATATAACCGAGCGCAGGATGGTTTGCCGGCACTTCAGGAAAAAGCCGCCGTACAAACGGCTTGCATAAGCGAGCGAGAGCAGAAAGCAATCCAGACATCTCCGCAATTTTCATTAAACCGAGCCAAAAAACGAGCACGCTGATCATCCCGATGCTGATCGTCACCGCTTCTTTAGCGCTTTGAAATACCGCCTCATTCACTTCACGAATCGTTCCGTTCAACGCCGCAAACACAATGCCAACAAGCGCCATCATCACCCAAATGACATTAACCATTGCGCCCCACACCTAAAAAACGGAACAAGTGAAAGAACGAATTCTTTTCCTTTTTCGTTTGTCCGTTTTCATAAAAAATTGGCATTTCATCAACCTTTTCATCGCCAATATACAACTGTGCGCGTCCGACAACATTCGGAACATCTTTTTTGCTCCAATCCTTGCGCGGCTTTAGCAATTGCCGTTTGATGTGCACCAACGACTGCTCTTTTTCTGTCAATGGATAAAGGAAATCACGAGCAACAAACAATCGTTTTTTATAAAAAGGATCATCGATATCTTCAACAATGTCATCTGCCGAAATTTTCGTCATCATATAATGATCGAATCCGTGCTCATACATGGCAATGTGATCGTTCCAGTCATCCCCCGCGTTAATCGTCACCGCAATTAAATCCATTGCATCTTTCGAAGCGGTCGTTACAAGCGTTCGTTTCGCCCGTTTCGTATACCCTGTTTTTCCGCCTGTACAATATTCATACAAATTGGTAAGCAATTTATTTTTATTGCGCCAAATCCGATCCCATTTTTCTTCAGGATTGGGCGCTCGATGCACTTTCGTTCCGGAAATTTTGCGAAACTGCTTATTTTGCATCGCATAACGCATTAACAGCGCCATATCGTAAGCAGTCGAATAGTGATTTTCCGCATCATCTAACCCGTGCGGATTCGCAAATTCGGTATTTCTCATTCCGATTTGCGCCGCTTTTTCATTCATTAAAAAAACAAACCCCTCGACGCTTCCTCCGACATGTTCGGCAATTGCCACTGCCGCATCGTTGCCTGAACGAAGCATGAGCCCATACACTAAATGTTTTAATTCAATTTTTTCATTCGGCTTCAAATAAATGGACGAGCCTTCCGTTTGCACCGCCCGTTCGCTCACCGTCACCATCTCGTCCATTTTTCCTGATTCAATCGCTAAAATGGCCGTCATAATTTTTGTAATACTGGCAATACGCCGCTTTGTATGCGCATCTTTTTCAAATAGTACTCTTCCTGTCGACTGTTCCATTAAAATCGCGCTTTTGGCACTAACCGACATCGCTTTTACCTCAGGAAGAGCGGAAAAGAAAAGGAAGAGCGCCATCACTGCCGCCATCCATCGCTGAATCAATCGCATGCAACCTCATTCCTTTGTCCGTTTTGTACAAGTGTATGCACAAGACAAGCATATATGCTAATAAAAAAAGGCCACATACAGTGACCTTATCTTTTTCTTGCCTCTTCCAAGCGATGCGCGACATCATCCCAGTTTACAACATTCCACCAATTTTCAATGTAAGAGCTGCGCTCGTTTTTATACTGCAAATAATAGGCATGCTCCCAAACATCGAGTACAAGCAACGGAACGGTCGTCCATTGCGTTAAGTTTTGATGCTTTTCCGCCTGTAAAATTTCGAGCCGACGAGCCATTGGCGACCAAACGAGAAGCGCCCAACCGACTCCTTCCACACTTTTTGCCGCCTCCGTAAAATGTTTTTGAAATGCGTCAAAGCTGCCAAAATCGCGCTCGATTTGACGAAGCAATTCCCCTTTTGGCTTTCCTCCACCCTTTGGCTTCATATTTCTCCAAAAAATTGTGTGTAAATAATGTCCCGAGCCATGAAACGCCGCTTCGCGCTCCCAATGTTTTAAAAGGTCGTAATCGTTGGCCTCACGCGCTCGCTTCATCATTTTTTCTGCTTTATTTAACCCATCAACATAGCTTTGATGATGTTTCGTATGATGCAAGCGCATAATCTCCGCAGAAATAAATGGCTCAAGCGCATCGTAACGATACGGAAGCGGCGGCAACGTATGGCCGCCAATCGGCACCGCCTGGCGTTTCATTCGATTCTCCACTTCCATGTACAGATTCTCCACTTTTTGCTGAATGTGACGGACATCGCTCGCTTCCAGTTCAGCAATCAATTGTGCCAATTCCTTTTCTAAATCTTCCTCCTCGCGCACAAACGGTTCCATTTGTTCCGTCCATGCCCGCACTTCATCGATATATCGCTGCATACAAATTCCCCCGCATTTTTTTATCATCTCATCGTATGCCGCAACGACTTTTTTGTTGATAAAAAAAGAAGCTGAATGTCTCAGCTTCCTCATTGCGATTGAATCATTTTTGTTCGATAATCGGTCTCGTAAAATTCCAATTCCTCGCGCATCGCTTGGAAATCGCTCTCAAGCGAACGAAGCAATTGCTCAAGCGAAACGGGAACGCTCTGGCGAAACTTAATTGAATTTCGTCCGGTATATGCCGAGCGGCTATCTTCATACCATAAATCATGTTTTGGTGTAAAAAATTCAGCAATGCACGAATGATAAATTTTATAAAGTGTCATCTCCGCAGCCGCTTTACGGAACGGTTCTTCTTGTAAAACGATGCGGCATGCTTCAAGCCCTTCCTCGCAATAAACAACCAAGCGGCGCAAATCGCTTAAAAGCGCTTCGTAATAAGCGCGGTCGCCTGCCTGCTCCTCGAGCATTTGCGAAAGAGTTGTTTCATTCAAATAATGAGAAATCGCGTTCACCACTTTTTGCAAAAACTCTTTCACTTGCTTCGTTTGATTCAGTACGATCGTATTGCCCACAAAGGATTCCCCCTTTTTACGGTTGTGCAATAAACAAGAGCGGCGACTTCAATTCATAACCTTTTTTCGTTTCAAGCGCTTCGAAAACATCTTGTAAACGCTCAAACTGAAAATCGGCAAAATAGCTTCCAAATTGTTGTTCGTCATTGATATATACGCGCTTTCGCTGACGAAAAGCTGGATTTTTTAACAAGCAAACAAGAGCCACAATATCTTTAAAAAAGACGTCGCGCTCACCTACCTTGAAAAGCGGATCTTGCTCATACGGCGTCCATTTTGTAAACTGTTCATCAAAATAGCGCACATATAACACATGAAGCGTTCTTTCCGTCCCGTCATCATCAATAAACGTCACCTCGGAACGGTTAAAAAAGTCTTCTGACGTATTCGGCTGTGCTTTTTCTAATTCATAGCCTCGACATGCGACAATCTTCATCGCGACACCCCTTTTTATCAATCAAAAGATTACTTTTATATTACCATAAATTATGAATAATGCGAAAAGTTTTATAAAAATAAAAAGAAGGCGAGCTTTGTTTACTCGCCTACTGTCAACTGTTCGCTCAGTTTCTCAAAAAATAAATCGGCTTCTTTTTCTTCATCCTCTTCATTAAATTCCGGAAGCGGCGGCAATTCATCTAACGTCTTTAACCCAAAATAATCTAAAAACTCTTTCGTCGTTCCATACAAAATGGGTCTTCCTGTTCCTTCCGCTCGTCCGACTTCTTTAATAAGCGCTTTGGCTAAAAGCGTTTGAAGCGGCTTATCGCTTTTCACGCCGCGAATTTCTTCAATTTCCGCCCGCGTAATCGGCTGGCGATACGCGATGATCGCCAGCGTTTCAAGCGCGGCTTGGGACAAGGAAGAAGTCGTCGGTGACTCAACGAGCTTTTGCAAATAAGGGGCATATTCTTTTTTCGTTACAAGTTGAAGGGTCCCCGCCATTTCAACAAGCATAATTCCTCGTTCTTCCTGTTCATAAGCTTGTTTCAGCTGTTCGATTAATTCACTCACTTCTTCTTCGCTGATTTCTAACGCTGCAGCAATTTGTTTATGCGACAGCCCTTCCTCACCTGATGCAAATAAAAGCGCTTCAATGATCGCTTTTTTCTCCATCGTTCCTCACTGCTCCCTGCCGCTAAAATCGCCCCGTCATTTGGAATGAAAGAATAACGATGCCAAGAATCCAAACATAGACAGCGAATACTTTTAGCGAATGTTTCTTTAAATAATCGATCATCCATTTCACTGCCAAATAACCAAACACGGCTGATGATATTAAACCAATCATGAGCGAAGACATGCTAATTTGTTCGACATTCCCTTTTGCTAAATCGATCGATTGCAGCAAAATCGCTCCCACAATGGCTGGTGTCGACAATAGAAAAGAAAAATACGCCGCTGTTTCGCGATCCAGTTTCCGAATCAATGCCGCAACGATCGTTAATCCTGAACGGGAAATCGCTGGGAAAATAGCAGCAGCTTGAAACGTTCCAATCACAAACGCATCCATATATGTAATATCATCCATTCGCTTGTAACCATTTTTAATCGAATCGGCTGCCCAAAGAAAAATACCTGTAATTAAAAATTCCCAACCGATCGTAACACCTGTTTTTGAAATTTCTTCAAAATAATCTTTGAACAATACACCAACAACGACAGCAGGAATCGTTCCAATCACCAATAAAAAGGTGAGCTTGCTAAACGGATTTTTTATCACGTGGAGAAGCTCACGCTTATAAATGATAAATACAGCTACTAACGTTCCGATATGAAGCATCGTATCTAAAAACAAACCTGCTTCATCCAAGCCGAATAAATGTCGTCCTAAATATAAATGACCGGTGCTGCTAATGGGCAAAAACTCTGTCAATCCTTGAATCAATCCTAAAATAAACGCTTCAATCTTAGACATCTTTTTCTCCTCACTTTCTCAACGAAATATACAAATCAGCAAAATTGTTTTCCTGTTCAATGATAATTTGTTTTCGCTTCATTAATTCGAGAATCGCTAAAAATGTGACAACGATATGTTCGCGGTCATAATATGGAAATAAATCATAAAAATTTTTTCGCTGTCCGCTTTGCAGCTGTTGCAAAATTTCTTCCATTCTTCGTTCAATTGGAATTTCTTGGCGCGCCACTTTCGTATGAAGCGGTTTTTGCAATTTTTTGCGGCGCAGCAATTTTGCCAAAGCGCCAAGCATATCATACAAATCGACATCAAGCGGAGGAAACGATTTCGCTTCAACATATGCGCTCAAATCGCTCGGCGGTTTCGTAAATAAAAGCGCCCGCTCTTCTTCGCGCTTGCGCAACTCTTTCGCCGCTTCTTTAAATTTTTTGTACTCAAGCAATTGCTGCATTAACTGCTCGCGAGGATCTTCCTCCTCGACCAACACATCATCGTCCAATGCCTCTTCTTCATGCTTTGGTAAAAGCATTTTACTTTTTATTTCTAACAACGTTGCCGCCATAACCAAATATTCGCTCGCCACATCTAACTGCAATTCTTGCATCGCATGAATGTACGCCATGTATTGTTCTGTGATTTGTGCGACAGGGATGTCATAAATATCAATTTCGTAGCGATGAATTAAATGCAGTAACAAATCGAGCGGCCCTTCAAACGATTCAAGTTTCACATGATATTGCACGCTTTACCCCACCTTTACCGCTAAAGACTAGTATAATACAATTCATCTCATTATGGTACAATTAATAAATAGCTTCATTGAAAAAAAGGGGGAGCATTTGTTGTATCCACAAGCTTATATCGACTATCTCGTCTATTTTCATGGCGATCGCGATTATTTTGAATGTCATGAAATACTAGAAGAACATTGGAAAAAAAGCGGTGAACGAGTCTGGATTGGACTCATTCAATTGGCGGTCGCGTTTTATCATGAACGGCGCGGCAATCGAAACGGAGCAAAACGATTGCTTGAAAAAGCGATTCGCCTTCTCACCGCTGAAAAAGAAGCGATTCGTTCCTTAGGGCTCGATGAGGAAAAATTACTTGCGCTTTTAGTCACACGACAAAAAGACATTGAAGCAAACGTTCCGTACAAAGATGTCGAACTTCCGTTTCGCGACCAACATCTAAAAAAAAGATGCGAACTCGCTTGCAGTGGACGTTTCGGGCAACCGAGCGATATGACGAACGCCTTTCTCATTCATAAACATATGTTGCGCGATCGAAGCGACGTCATTGCCGAGCGCGAGCGTCAAAAGCAAAAAAAACAACAGGGACGCTGATGCATCCCTGTCACTGTTCACATTTATCCAAAAAAGCTGCAATCATGTCATTCGCACACAGTTTTTTTTCAGGATAAAGGTCTTTCAACGCCTTGACCATTTGCTTTCCGATTCCTTGATGGCGATGGGACGGATTGACGCTAATATGCTGAACTTCAACGGCATCTTCGCGAATGATGACACCGATAATTCCGATAAAATCTTCATCCTCTTTCCATAAAAACAGCTGCCAGTCATCGTTCGCTTCATAGTTTTTCATCGTTTGTTGTAGATGTTTTAAATCTTTTTCCGTCGGCATAAATGACAAAAGACCCATTGCAATTTTCTCATAGTTTTTTCGATAGCGAATCAGCATAAACAATCCCTCATTATCGACAAGACTTTTCTTTAGCTACTTCTAATTAGCTATTATAAACGTTCTTGTCGTTTTTTTAAACCTCTTTTAAGAAAATGTGCGCATGACATTCGCCATTTCTATCGCACTGACGGCTGCTTCCCATCCTTTATTTCCTGCTTTTGTCCCAGCTCGCTCAATCGCTTGCTCGATCGTATCGGTCGTTAGCACGCCAAAAATGACCGGAACCCCCGAAGAAAGTGCCGCCTGTGACGTTCCTTTCGCTACTTCATTGCATACATAGTCATAATGGCTCGTCGCTCCGCGAATGACCGCTCCAAGCGTAATGATGGCATCATACTTTTTCGATTCTGCCATTTTTTTCGCCACAAGCGGAATTTCAAACGCTCCAGGCACCCATGCGACTTCGATGTCCTCTTCCGAAACACCGTGACGCTTTAAACCATCAAGCGCACCGGAAAGCAATTTGCTCGTAATAAATTCGTTAAAACGTGCCACCACAATGCCGATTTTTAAACCTGTGCCAACTAAATTTCCTTCGTATACTTTCATCGTTTCATTCCCCCTTTTAAAAATGCAACAAATGTCCTAGTTTTTCATATTTTGTTCGCAAATAGCGTTCATTTTCGCGCCTTGCTGGCATTTGGAGCGGAACGCGCTCAACGACTTCCAAACCATACCCTTTCAAGCCCGCGATTTTGCGCGGATTATTCGTAAGCAGTCGCATTTTCGTCACGCCTAAATCTTTTAAAATTTGCGCCCCTATTCCATAGTCGCGCAAATCAGGCGCAAAGCCAAGTTTTTCATTTGCTTCCACTGTATCATACCCTTGTTCCTGCAACTTATAAGCGCGCAGCTTATTTAGCAATCCAATGCCGCGTCCTTCTTGACGCATGTATAAAAGAATACCGCGTCCTTCTTCTTCAATTTGCTTTAGCGCCGCATGAAGCTGCGGACCGCAGTCGCAACGGTGCGATCCAAACACATCGCCCGTCAAACACTCCGAATGAACGCGCACTAAAATCGGTTCATCAGGAATGACTTCCCCTTTGACGATCGCTAAATGCTCTTTTCCATCGAGCGTATTCGAATAGCCGATGACTTTAAATTCGCCGAAATCGGTTGGAAGCGTAATTTCGACTTCCCGCTTCACCAATTTTTCTTTCCGATTGCGATAAGCGATTAAATCTTTGATCGTAATCATTTTCATATCAAATTGTTCGGCTATTTTTTGCAAATCTGGAACGCGCGCCATCGTGCCATCGTCTTTAATAATTTCGCAAATGACGCCCGCTGGCTTCGCACCGCAAAGCTGCGCCAAATCAACCGCTGCCTCCGTATGTCCTGCTCGGCGCAACACCCCGCCTTTTTTAGCGACAAGCGGGAAAACATGACCAGGTCGTTTAAAATCGCTCGCTTTCGCTTCTGGATTGAGCAGCTCTTGAATCGTTCGCGCACGCTCGAAGGCGCTAATGCCCGTCGTCGTTGACTTATGATCAATGCTCACTGTAAAAGCCGTTCCGTGCGAATCCGTATTATGATTAACCATCGGCGTTAAATCGAGACGTTCCGCCAGTTCTTCCGTAATCGGCACGCACACGAGCCCGCGGCCGTGCGTAATCATAAAATTGATCACTTCCGGTGTTGCTTTTTCGGCAAGCGCAACAAAATCTCCTTCATTTTCACGATCTTCATCGTCGCAAACAATAATAATTTTTCCCTGCATTAAATCGTAAATCGCTTCTTCAATGGAATGAAACATCGTACTCCCTCCTTTACTTAAAATCACTTAAATCCATGTTTTTCCAAGAAGTCAAGCGTGATCGTTTCCTCTTTTTTTCCGCTTACAAATTGCTCAACATATTTTCCGATGATGTCACATTCAATATTCACGATATCGCCGACTTTCTTTTCTCCTAAAATCGTTGCTTCGCGCGTATGCGGAATGAGCGAAATCGTAAACGTTTCATCGGTCAAGCCAAAAATCGTTAAGCTCGTTCCATCAACGGCGACGGAACCTTTTAAAATCATATACTTACGCAATTCGCGCGGCACTTTAATGTCGTAATATACCGCATTCGCCACAGGCTGCTTACGAACAATTTCTCCGATGCCATCAACATGTCCGGAGACAAAATGACCGCCGAATCTTCCGTTTGCTGCCATCGCTCGCTCTAAATTGACTTTCGCCCCGCGCGTTAATGTGCGCAACGAAGTCGCCTTTACCGTCTCAGGCATAACATCGACGGTGAACGAGCGATCCGTAAACGACGTCACAGTTAAACATACGCCGTTCACAGCAATACTGTCGCCGAGCTGAACGTCTTCTAGCACTTTGCGGGCGCCAATCGTAAACACCATCGCCTCGCCTGTTTGCTTGATTTGTTCTACGGTTCCGACTTCTTCAATAATCCCTGTAAACATCGACATCATCCTTTAGCCACAATTTTGATATCTGGACCGATTGTTTCGACCTGCTTAATCTGTAAAGACATTACTTCCGCCATATGCGCAAATCCGCTTCCGCCGACCGGCGAAGGAGCCTCTTTTCCGCCAATGAATTTCGGCGCGATATACGCGATCACTTGTTGAAACGCTTTAGCGGCAACAAAGCTTCCATGCACCGCTGCTCCGCCTTCGACAAACAGTGACATCACCTTTTTTTCGCCGAGCACCTTTAAAAGCGACGGAATCGTAATAGACGCTTCATTCATTTGAATGATTTGCACATTTTTTTCACGGTATGGCGCCATTTGCGCTTCGGTTACTTCACTTCCGACAACGATCCACGTCGGAGTTTCTCCGTCACGAACGACTTTTGCTTCAAGCGGAGTGCGCAAACGCGTATCTAAAATGATGCGAATCGGATTTTTTCCGCCGTCGCCAAGACGCACCGTCAAGCTTGGATCATCGGCAAGCACCGTTTCCACTCCGACTAAAATCGCATCGTGCGCGCGGCGATAACGATGCACATCTCGCCGGGCCTCCTCGGACGTAATCCATTTGCTTTCCCCTGTTTTTGTGGCAATTTTTCCATCTAAACTCATCGCATACTTTAACGTTACATACGGCGTTTTTGTTGAAATATAATGGAAAAACATTTCGTTTAATTCATCCGCTTCTTCTTTGAGCACGCCAACATCGACGGCAATGCCTGCCTGACGCAATTTCGCAATTCCTTTTCCCGCCACAAGCGGATTTGGATCCGTTGTGGCAACGACAACCCGTCTCACTTCTTTTTCAATGAGCAAATCCGCACACGGCGGCGTTTTGCCGTAATGGCTGCACGGTTCAAGCGTCACATACACCGTTGCCCCTTTCGCTTTCTCGCCTGCCATGCGCAACGCATGCACTTCCGCATGCGGCTCGCCCGCTTTTAAATGAGTGCCAAATCCGACAATTTCTCCGTCTTTGACAACGACCGCACCGACAACAGGGTTAGGCGATGTTTGTCCGACCGCTGCTTGCGCCAGCTGCAAAGCAAAGCGCATATATTGTTCATCGTTCATCCATTCACCGCCTTTCTTTACTAAAAATAAAAACCCTAGGAAATAAGTCCTAGGGCAGATGTATGTAAAGATCGCCTTTTTTTTGCATAGCAAAAATAACCCAACGTCGCGTAACATGTTTCGAAAAACATAGCGAACGTGAGTTTTCGGCAATCCTTCTCCCATCCAGACTATACTGTCGGCTCCGGAATTTCACCGGATCGTGCCTATACGGCTCGCGGGCTGAGAAACGTTTTTCGTTTCATCACCGCCGGTCGGGAATTTCACCCTGCCCCGAAGGATTGAATATATTTCATTTTTCTATCATTATATCACAATACAAACAAATGTCCATCATTTAGCAATGAACAGCCAATACACAAGTCCCCACACCAAACTGGCACCGAGCAAAATGAAAAACAAAATCCAATTCTTCTTCATTTTGTCCCATCCTTTCAAAAAAGCTTAACAGAACGCATCTGTTAAGCTTTTTCCTTTACTCTTCCCATACTTTTACTTCTTTCATGACATCGCCGTTTTTCATCGCTTTCACAACATCCATCCCCGATGTTACTTGGCCGAATACAGTATGTACACCGTCTAAATGCGGCTGCGGTTCATGACAAATAAAAAATTGACAGCTTCCTGTATCACGGCCGCGATGAGCCATGGACATTGCACCTTCAATATGTTTATGAGGATTCCCATCCGTTTCGCATGGAATCGTGTAACCCGCATCGCCTGTTCCGTTGCCGCGCGGGCATCCCCCTTGGCTCACAAATCCCGGAATGACGCGGTGAAACGTTAATCCGTCATAAAATCCTTCGTTTGCTAATTTTTCGAAATTTTTAACCGTGATCGGCGCTTCATTCGGAAACAGTTCAAATTCGATTTTTTCTCCGCTGTCCATTAAAATATAACCTTTTTTCACCATTGAAACCTTCGCCACCTTTCTAACGTAAAAACAAATGCTCTTTCATTTTACTACATTTCGCTTCTATCTTCACGAAAATGTTTGTACAATGAAAAATGAATCCATAATAAAGGAGTGTGATGACATGAAGAAATTATCGCTTTTATTCATAGCTATGCTTTTTCTTTTTCCAACGATCAGCGCCGCTGACGCTGTTGAAGGAGACGTCATTGTGACGCTTGGCGAAAACTTGACGGAGCAACAAAAACAACAAGTTTTGAAAGAAATGAACGCGCCGGAAAATGCCGAAATCATTACCGTCTCGAACGCCGAAGAACATAAATATCTCGGCGACGTCATTCCGAAAGGACAAATTGGCACAAAAGCCATTTCATCTTCCATGATTACGATCGGTGCACCTGGTTCAGGATTGGAAGTGGAAACGAACAACATTAACTGGGTAACAAAAGAAATGTACATGAATGCCCTCATTACCGCAGGAGTGAAAGACGCGAAAATCTATATCACCGCTCCGTTTCCTGTCTCTGGAACGGCAGCATTAACCGGCTTGATGAAAGCATATGAAGTGTCTTCCGACAAAGTCATTCCAGATGAAGTGAAAAAAGTAGCCAACGAGGAAATGGTGAAAACAGCGCAGCTCGGCAAATCGATCGGAAACGATCAAGCGGTCGCTCTTCTTGCAGGAATTAAGGAAGAAATCGCTAAAAACGCTCCGAAAACAGATGAGGACTTGCGCGCGATTATTGAGCGCGTCGCTAAAGATTTAGGCATTACGTTAACCGAAGACGAAATCAACAGCTTAATTTCGCTTTTCAACAAAATGAAAAATGCAAACATTGATTGGAATCAAGTGAACGATCAGCTTGCGAAAGCAAAAGACCAACTCTCTGCTTTCCTTCAATCGGAAGAAGGTCAAACGTTTATGCAACGCATCGCCGATATTTTAAGAGAGATTTGGAATGCCATTAAATCAGCGTTTATTTCAGGATCAAAACTGTAAATTACGCAAAAAAGGGGGAATCCCCCTTTTTTTTATGTAAATGCACTCGGTTCATCATGTCATGATTAAGCTTTTTGCCGTTCGCATGCCGAGGCGGCAAGAAAACTCTTGCCGCCTATGGCAGAAAAGCGGTCTTCTATTATGCTGAGATATGTCAGAAGCTTTATTCATCGCCATATTAATGAAAGATAACATAAATTTCCTAATATATTCACCCATTCATTTAAGCACAATAACAATCGAGCACATTTTACTGCATCAAACATATAAGGACGGTGTGACGGTTTGCAATTACCACCAAGCGTTTACCATACATTTGTTCGGCCAAAATGGTTCACAAAAAAATATATCCAAAATCATATACAGCAACATTTCGATTTTGCAAATAAAAAAGTACTAGATTTCGGTGCAGGCACTGGAGCAAACTGTACGCTCTCCTCTCCAGAACATTATTTCGGAATCGATCCAGACAAAAGGCGAATCGATTTTGCTCAAAAAAAATATCCGCAATATCGCTTTGGCTCGTTTTCTGGAAATGAAATCCCTGCTGATGATCAAAGTTTTGATTTCATTTTAATTATAGCTGTTCTGCATCACATTCCACCTGAACAAATCACGAACTACATCAAGGAATTTAAAAGGGTTTTAAAAGCAGATGGGAAAGTGGTTGCCATAGAGCCTTGTTTTTTCGAAAATAGCCACATCAGCAATTGGTTTATGAAACGTTACGACAAAGGTGAATATATACGAAATGAGGATGAGTATATAAAATACTTTACCGCAGGGGATTTTCAATGCACGGTTTTAAAGAAATTCAAAAAATGTTTCTTTTACAACGAACTTTACTTTACCGCATTCCTTTCGTAATCTACATTCACGGTTTTACACCATCAATTCCCTCTAACCATCTCACTTGTTTTTCTCTATAATTGACATAGGAGAAAGGGATTCATATAGGAGGAAAATATGATGGTGATCATCTTTTTCATTATAGTTATAGTTGCCTTTATACTGCTGTTTTATAAGACATATAAAAATACACATAAACTTATTTTAAATAAAGTTCATCTATCTTTGGACACATCAGGCGATCCTTCGCCAAACACCTTTACGGTTTTACAAATTTCCGATATGCATCTTGAGAAAATTTCCATTTCACCAAAGCAGCTTTATCATAGATTGAAAGATGAAAAAATTGATTTAATTGCGCTTACAGGTGATTATTTAGATAAAAAACAAAGCATTCCAAAACTGATTCCTTATTTAAAAGTCTTTAATCAGTTAGATGCCAAATACGGGATCTATGCTGTGTTTGGGAATCACGATTACAAATTAAAACAAGCGGATTTTGATCAACTCAAAAAAACATTAAAGAAATATGGTTGCAAAACATTGCAAAATGAAAATGAAACGATTGTCATTGAAGGAAGACCGGTCAATATTATTGGAATTGATGATTTTTATACAAATAGAAGCGATTTAAATCAAGCATTTTCCGGGGCCAAAAGGGGTTTTCATTTAGTCTTAACCCATGATCCAAGCATTGTCCTTCAAATGAAAAAATTTCCTTTCGATTACCTCTTATCCGGTCATTTTCACGGCGGACAAATTCATTGGCCTAAGCCTTACCATCTTGCTAAGATGGCGAAAAAAATGTTGAAAATGAACATGATTAAAGGTTTGCATTTTTATAATGGAAAGCCGTTCTATATCAGCGAAGGATTGGGACAAACGTTGATCAATATTCGCGTCGGCAGTCGTCCAGAGATTACGTTGCATCATATTCCATTAACAAATATAAAAGAAAAGACTCTAACAGCCGTTTCATGTTAGAGTCTTTTTCTCATTTCACTTATTCACTTTCGTCTTCAACGGCACATCCAAACGCACTAAATCTTCATACGTTTCACGGCGAATGACGAGCTGGGCTTCGCCATTTTCCACAAACACAACAGCAGGACGCGGCAAACGATTGTAATTGTTTGCCATCGCATAGCCGTATGCACCGGTACAAAATACCGCCAAATAATCCCCAGCCTCTGCTTTTGGAAGCGGTAAATCCCAAATGAGCATATCGCCTGATTCACAGCACTTTCCGGCGATCGAGACAACTTCTTCTTTTTCATCGAGAACGCGATTCGCAAGCACCGCCTCGTATTTGGCCTCATAAAGAGCGGGACGAATGTTGTCGCTCATTCCTCCATCAACAGCAACATATTGACGGATGTTTGGCACTTCTTTGCGCGAACCGATCGAATAAATCGTCGTCCCCGCATCTCCAACAAGCGAGCGTCCCGGCTCAATCCAAATTTCTGGCATTGGGAGCGAAAACATCTCAACGTCTCGCTTCACTTCCTGAATAATTTCTTCGACATATTGTTCAGGCGCTAACGGATCATCCTCGCTCGTATAGCGAATGCCAAAACCACCGCCAAGGTTGACCACTTCAGCGACAAAGCGATATTGATCACGCCATGCAGCTAATTTTTCAAATAGTTTTTTCGCCGCAAGCACAAAGCCGGTTGCCTCAAAAATTTGCGAACCGATATGACAATGGATGCCAAGCACTTGCAGATGCGGAGAAGCGAGCGCTTGCTTGAGCGCCTCATCCGCTTGACCGTTATGCAAATCAAATCCAAACTTTGAATCTTCTTGCCCCGTTAAAATGTAATCGTGCGTATGAGCTTCAATTCCCGGCGTAACCCGAAGCAAAATCGGCGTTTTTCGTTCAAACTCCCGACTTAACTGCTCTAAAAGCGACAGCTCATAAAAGTTATCAACGACGATGCAGCCAATGCCTGCACGAAGCGCCATTTCCAATTCTTCCCGACTTTTATTGTTGCCATGAAAATGAATGCGCTCAACAGGAAAACCGGCTTTCAGAGCTGTATACAACTCTCCGCCTGAAACGACATCGAGCGACAATCCTTCTTCTGCCATCAGTTGAACGATCGCAATCGCGGAAAATGCTTTGCTCGCATAAGCGACTTGTGCACGAAGTCCGTGCTTTTCAAACGTTTGTTTAAATGCACGAGCGCGCTTGCGAATGAGCGCAACATCGTACACGTAAAGCGGTGTGCCATACGTTTTTGCCAGTTCAATGGTATCGACTCCACCGATTTCTAAATGCCCCCGTTCATTAACTCGACTCGTTCCATGAAACATCTTTCGTCTTCCTCTCCTCTTGATGATCAATCGTACAAAATAATTAAGGAAAACTTACCATAATTAGCACGATGTTTCAACCTTTTTTTATGTCGGTTGTTTTTGGCGGTTTTGCGGATGAACGATGCTTGGACGAATCGACGAACCTGCGACGGAACGACGGACAAGAATTTGCATAAACGCTCCTGGATCAAACGGAATAAACGGCCACAAATAAGGCGTATTGAGCGAACGGATGTTAACAAGAAAAAGAACATACGCAGTCACACCGATCATAAATCCGGGCACGCCAAACGCAGCAATCACAATCAGCAAAATAAGCCGGGAAATTTTATTTGCAACACTTAATTCATAGCTTGGCGTTGCGAATGAGCCGATGGCGGCAATTGAAACATATAAAATGACTTCAGGAACAAACAAACCGACATTAATTGCAATTTCCCCTATTAACGCTGCCGCAATTAAGCCCATCGCCGTCGATAGCGGCGTCGGTGTATGAATGGCAGCCATGCGTAAAAACTCAATCCCAATATCGGCGATTAACAGTTGCACCAAAATTGGAATGTTCGCTTTTTCATTCGGACCGATATATGCTAAATTTTTCGGCAACAACGAAGGTTCTAAAACGAATAAAGACCAAAGCGGCAACAAAAAGAGCGAAGCGATAATGCCGAAAAAACGAACCCAACGGACAAACGTTCCAACTGCGGGTGACTGCCGATACTCTTCCGCATGTTGTACATGATGAAAATACGTCGTTGGCGTAATAATGACGCTTGGTGATGTATCGACCATCACAAGAACATGCCCTTCTAACAAATGATTCGCCGCCACATCGGGACGCTCCGTATAGCGAACGAGCGGATACGGATTGTATCCTTGCTTTACTAAAAATTCCTCAACGGTTTTATCCGCCATCGTCAATCCGTCAATTTCAATTTCTTGAAGCTCTTTTTTAATGAGTTCGACAAGCCCAGGATTGGCCACATCTTGAATGTAAGCAATGCAAACGTCCGTCTTCGAACGTTCCCCGATTTGAAGCATTTCAAAACGCAGCCGTTCATCGCGAATGCGGCGACGTGTCAGCGCCGTGTTCACAATAATATTTTCTACATATCCATCGCGTGCTCCGCGCACCACCTTTTCCGTATCTGGTTCTTCAGGCTGTCTTCCTGGATAGCTGCGCACATCGACAGCAAATGCCGTCGTTTCTCCTTCAATGAATAGGAGAATGAGCCCTGTTAATAAAAAATCAACCGCTTCATCTAAATTTTCAATAGGGTTGACTTGTTGGTGCACAAGCCGATTTTCAATAACCGTTTTCACCTTCGAAGTCTGGCGTTCACGATCATTGGCCTCAACAAGAATTTCAAGCAACTTAATAATATACTGCGTATCGCAAAGACCGTTGCAATAGTAAAGATGCACATCCGTTTTTAAAACTTTTAATTTGCGAACACCTAAATCAAAACTCGTTCCAACGCCAATCGCATCTTTGAAAAATTGTTCATTTTCTTTCAAATTCGATGAAATTGGAATGTGATTTTGTACAGGCATCGTATCCACTCCTTTCCAAAATGAGTTCAATTGCTTTTTTCGTAATCGGGGAGCCGAAGCGAATGTGATCGCGATACCCCATTTTTCCAATATCACCGATCCCGATAATGATCGGGATCGGCAATTGATCTAAACAATCAACCGTATCTCCGCTCACTCGCTTCAATTCCCACTCACGAATCCCCTCTTTATCGACGCCATACTCCGTTAATTCCCCGTCGCGATCGATACATACATCCACTTTTGTCCACTCGCGGTGGCGCGTATGTGAGGCAACCGCAATCGCTCCTAACACTTCAATTTGTTCATGTGTGGCCACATAGCGAAGCGCTCGCTCTCCCGCACCTTCTCCGACAATGCCGCTGTCATCAAACATAACCAATACCGGATCATAAGGAGTTTGCAAAATCAGTTGCACTAACTGTTCTCCCGTTAACAGCGATGGATTGCCTTGCGAGAGGCTAATGCATCGACCGCCAAACTGTTTGGCCATCTCTTCAAGCGTTCGTTTCACATACTCATCGCCATCGGTCACTAAAATGACTTTTCTTTTTTGCATTCATTTTTGCCCCCTTGGCTTAAACATGAGCGCCGTTAAAAAAGCAACGAAAACAGGAAAAGAAAAAAAGAAAACGGCGGCGGCAAAATGCTCATTCCTCACTCCTTCGGCACACGCATGCCCCAGGTGAACAAGCGTAGTCCTTACACCTGCTCCCGCCCATGTTTGCACATCGTCATACCACCCGAACGTTTCGATGATGACGCCGAGTACAACAAAACTGCTCATCACACGAACAAACGACCATTTCACCAGATCAAGCAATAGCTGCCCGATCAAACAAAGCGCTCCGCCAACGAAAAAAGCAGAAACGTAAGCATCCATCATCTACTCACCGCTTCAATCGCCACTGCATGAGCAATCGATGGAATCGTTTGTTTTTGTTTGATCATCGTTGGGCTAAACAATGCACCTGTGGCGACTATCAACATGTTCTTCACCTTTCCTCTTTTCATTTCATTGAATAAATGACCATACGTGACAACAGCACAGCACGCACAACCGCTGCCGCCTGCAAACGCGTTTTGCTCCGAATGATAAATCATCACACCGCAATCGCGGTAACGTTCGCCAACTTCCAATCCTTCCTCTTTCAACATTTGCTTAGCGATGATGCTTCCGACTTTCCCTAAATCTCCAGTTACGATGAGATCATATGCTCGTTCATCCAATTGAAGATCAAAAAAATGTTGGCGAATCGTATCGACCGCTGCCGGTGCCATCGCTGTTCCCATATTAAGCGGATTGTCGCTGCCGCCATCGATCACTTTCCCCGCGGTCGCAGCGCGAATCCGGAATGGAGAAGGTTGCTTACTAACAAGCGCAGCGGCTCCGCCTGTCACCGTCCAAGCCGCGCTGTTGGCCTTTTGCACCCCTAATGTCGTCGGAAACCGAAACTGCCGCTCTGCTGCTCCATAATGGCTGCTTGTCGCTGTTAACACGCGGCGCGCAAATTGCCCATCGATAAGCATCGCCCCGATTAACAGTGCTTCCATCACCGTTGAACAAGCACCAAAAACGCCTAAAAAAGGGAAACCCATCTCTCGAGCGACATAATTGGCCGTAACATTTTGATTTAACAAATCTCCTGCCACAAAAAAATCAATCGCTTCCTTTCTTACGTTTGCTTTTTCCAAACAAACTTCAATCGCTTCTTTCATTAATTGTCGCTCCGCAAGCTCCCAACTAGGTTGTTCACAATACAGATCTTCATACGTTCGATCAAATTGATGCCTTAGCGGACCTTCCCCTTCTTTCGGCCCGACGACTGTTCCTGTCTCTTCAATATAAATGTCGTTTTCAAATAACCACGTTTGTTTGCCAGTCAACTTCATTCATTTCCCCCTCTATAAAAATAGTGACGCGATGTATGTAGCGACAACAGCTGTTACAACGATGCTTCCTCCAACGTGAAACACATGTTCACTCAATCCTTCCTTTCGATATTCCAACGCTGAACTTGTCCAAATGTTCGCTAAGCTCGTCATCGGTACCAATGCGCCCGCACCTGAAAATTGAGTCATTTTTCGATAGAAGCCAGAAGGGGTAAAAAGGGCGGCTGCCACCATTAGCGTTCCATTCACCCAGCGCACCGCTTGCTCTCCTTCCATTGAAAAAAAGAAGCGATACGCATCCATAAGCAATTGTGCGAACAAACAGATTAACCCACCGACAATGAACGCTTTCATCGCATTCATCACGTATGGCACAGATGGTTGAAACGGTTGAGCAATGCTTTCATACGTTTTTTTCTGCATAGCCTTCACCTTCCGTTAATGATCAACAAAATAAAGCCAATGAAACAACGAACCGACCACTTTGCCAAACACAACCGCCATTAATAAAACAACAATTTGATCGGAAACACCCATACGCTTCGCTAAAATCGGGAAGACATTCAATACTTCCGTTAACGCCGCAGCAAGCATCCCGACAAACACACCGCTAAATAATCCGAGCGGTATGAGGACATATGGGGTTAAAAACAAGAGCGGATCACGTAAACTCACCCAACCTCCACATATTGCACCAAGGATCACTCCCCATTCATAGGCCGCAATTAATTTCATCGTCTTCGTCAATTGAGTGATGCGCGGAATCACGCCAAGAACTGTTAAAAAGGCAACAAATCCAGCCCCTACCGCCAATCCGCCTGAAAATCCGACAAAAATCGTAAGAAAATGACTAATCATCCTCGATTCGCCTCATCGCTTCTTTGTTCTCATGCATAATGACATATTGATCAAGCGATTGTTGATATTGAAACATCTCCACTTCTAACGGACTAGGCTCTTCATTGATTCGCTTGCGGAAAAAATGGTTAAAAAATAAAATCATGCCAATTCCCAAACCTAATGAATACGGAATTTGAAACCAAAGCGGCTTTGCCTCCTTTTCACCCGTTATGATGCGATACAAACGTTGTTGCACTTGCTGCATGCTTACATCTTCATGAAAATTCATAACCGCAAGCGCGGAACCGACAAAAAGAAGCAACCAAACAAGCGCAAAATAAAGAAAAGAAAGACGCTTTTTTTCATATACGACTTCAACAATCGTTTGTGATGGTCCGACCGTTTGAACATCCACATTCGGAAAATGGCGAACAATGGCTTTCATCACATGCATCACATCGATAATCACAATGTTGCGGTCTCGCTTTTGTACGGTATAAAGCGGAATGTCCTTTAAGCGGCACATAAGCGCATCATCAACCGTTACCATTTGTGCAATATCCCTAATGAATACCGTTGCATTCGGATATACTTGAATACGATGACGCAACTTCAAAAATACCGTTTGTTCCATCTCTTCCCCCCACCTTACTTCTTCCTCTCTTTGACATGTAGTATGAGATAAGAAAGAAAGAGGTATACATAAAAAAATCCCAAACAGATGTTATTCATCCATTCGGGATTTCATTTGCTGTAAAATTTTTTTTTCTAATCGCGAAACCTGTACTTGAGAGATGCCTAATCTAGATGCCACTTCTGATTGTGTCTGATCTTTATAGTAACGCAAATAGACAATTAATCGTTCACGATCATCAAGCTCTTCCATTGCTTTTTTAAGCGCAATTTTATTAAACCATACATCCTCCTGTTGATCCGCAATTTGATCAAGAAGTGTAATTGGATCCCCATCATTTTCATATACCGTTTCATGAATGGAAGTTGGCGAGCGTATTGCTTCTTGAGCAAGAACAACGTCTTCAGGAGAAATCGCTAAAAATTCCGCAATCTCAATAACGGTAGGCACACGACCATATTTTTTTGCCAATTCATCTTTTGCTTTCCGAATTTTATTGCCCATTTCCTTTAATGAACGGCTCACTTTTACCGAACCATCGTCACGAATGAAGCGCTGAATTTCACCGATAATCATCGGCACAGCATATGTGGAAAATTTTACATCATACGATAAATCAAATTTATCAACCGACTTCATTAATCCGATACAGCCGATTTGAAACAAATCTTCCGCTTCATAACCACGGTTTAAAAAACGTTGCACAACCGACCAAACGAGGCGCATATTTTTTTGAACAATCTCATCTCTCGCCTCTTGATCTCCTTCTTGACTACGCTTAATGAGCTCTTTTACCTCATGGTCTTTTAAATACGTTTGTACCTCGACATCCATAGGCATGTCTCCCTTAATTGCATAGCGCTTTGCTTTTCGTTAAATACTTAATGAGTTCAACCGTCGTTCCTTTATTCACTTCTGAATGAATGCGTACTTCATCCATAAAATTTTCCATAATCGTAAATCCCATTCCGGAGCGTTCAAGTTCTGGCTTTGTCGTAAACAACGGTTGACGAGCTTCTTCAACGTCAACAATTCCTTTTCCCTCATCGCGAATCGTTAAACGAACAGCATGATCTTCTAACACAACAGAAATGTAAACAATGCCATTTGGATCGTTTTCATACCCGTGAATAATCGCATTGGTAACCGCTTCTGAAACAACCGTTTTAATTTCTGTCAACTCATCCATCGTCGGATCTAACTGAGCAACAAAAGCAGCAACCGTCACGCGCGCAAACGATTCATTTTGACTGAGCGCAGAAAACTGGAGGTGCATTTCGTTTCGCATTTATGCCACCCCCAACGTTTGCAATGCAAATTGTTCATCCGTTTCTAAACGAATGATTTTAAACAGTCCGGACATATCAAACAATCGTTTGATCGATGGCGAAACAGAGCAAACCACCATTTCTCCACCAATTCTTTTAATTTGTTTATATCTTCCTAAAATGACACCTAATCCAGAACTGTCCATAAACGTTAATTGTTCCAAATTTAAAATGATGTGACGTACATTTTCTTTTTCCAATACTTCTGTTACGTGCAAACGCAACTCTTCCGCCGTATGATGATCCAGTTCACCAGCCAGCCGAATGAGCAAAACATCTTGTTTGACTTCTAATTGAATCGATAGACTCACTGTTACTTCCTCCTTATCCATTTGGATAAGAAAGGTTTCGCTCCAAAGCCAAAGCAATCCTTCTTAACGACAAAACTAGTGTTCATTCGCTACATTTCGTCATGATGATCGTGAAAATGATCCAAACATGCGTTTAAAAAGCTGCCAAAAATTCGCTTCTCCTACATCCTCTTTTGCGATCAGCGGACTTTTCGTAATCGTCGTTCCGTCTTTTTTCAACACTAGTGTGCCGAGCACATCTCCTTTTTTCACCGGTGCTTTCACATTTTTTGATATGTTCCATGATTTTTCAATTTTTTCGACCGATTCACCTTTTTTTGTTAACACCGAAATTGGCTCCGATGTAACAACCTTTACTTCTTTCTTCTTTCCTTTGCTCACTTTAACCGTTGTGATTGTTTCTCCTCTTTTATAAAGAGGATGCGTTTCGTAATGACTAAACGCATAATCGAGCATTTTCGTAATTTGAGCATTGCGCTCTTTCGGTGTCGGTGCGCCAAATACAACGGCAATGACGCGCATATTTCCTTTTTTCGCTGTCGCTGTTAAACAATATTTTGCTTCGCTCGTATATCCTGTTTTTAATCCGTCAACGCCCGTATAAAATTTGACAAGACGGTTCGTGTTCACAAGCCAAAATTTTTTATCCGTATTTTCCCGTAAATAGTCTTCATATTGACCTGTATACTTTGTAATAAGTTCATATTTTAATAACTCTTTCGCCATAATTGCCATATCATAAGCGGTGCTGTAATGGTCTTTTGCTGGCAATCCCGTCGGATTTTGAAAAGATGTGTTTTTCAAACCGAGTTGTTTTGCTTTTTCATTCATCATTTGCACAAACGTTTCTTCCGATCCCGCAATTCGCTCCGCAAGCGCGACAGATGCGTCGTTTCCAGAACCGATAGCGATCCCTTTTAATAAATCATTAACGGTCATTTCCTCTCCTGCTTCAAGAAAAATTTGTGAACCGCCCATCGATGCCGCATATTCACTTGCCCGTACTTTTTCATTTAACTTCAATTTTCCCTGATCAAGCGCTTCCATAATAAGAAGCATCGTCATAATTTTCGTCATGCTCGCTGGCGGCAATTTTTCATGGGCGTTTTTTTCATACAAAATCATTCCCGTATCACGCTCAATTAAAATCGCCGATTTTGCATCACGGACTAATTCCACTTTTGGTTCTTGTGCATAAGCAGGCACAATGGGAATCCATAATAACATGATCACAAATAAGCTAATAGCAAATCGCTTCATCTCCAACCCCTCCATTCTTTATACATGCCATCTTTTCCAATTTTTCTTTTTTTATACATAAAAAAAAACAGAGGGACAATCGTCCCTCTGTTTTACGAAATTTTATCATAAATTAATGTTGGTGCTTGAACTGGAGTAGAAGAAATTTTAATGTTTTCATACAACTTTTGTTTCACATGATCGATCTGTTCGCTGTTGCTGTAAATCGTAACGAGCGATTCGCCTTTTTTCACCGCATCGCCAACTTTTTTGCGAAGCACTAAACCGACTGCTAAATCGATTGTCGATTCTTTCGTTGCTCGACCAGCACCGAGCCACATTGCTGCTGTTCCAACCGCATCAGCCACAATTTCAGATACGTAACCATCTTCTTTCGCTTCAAGTTCGATCACGTATTTTGCTTGCGGCAATTTGCTTGGATCATCAACAACAGAAGCATCGCCGCCTTGCGCCGCTAAGAACTTTTTAAACGTTTCAAGCGCTGAACCGTCTTTCATCGCTTTTTCTAACATTTGACGTGCTTCTTCAAGCGATGAAGCTTTTTCCGCTAGGTAAACCATATGGCTTCCGAGCACTAAGCAAAGCTCTTGTAAATCTTTTGGACCTTCTCCTTTTAACGTGTCAATCGCTTCTTTCACTTCAAGCGCGTTACCGACCGCATAACCGAGCGGCTGGCTCATGTCAGAGATGATCGCCATCGTTTTACGTCCAACGCGATTGCCGATATCGACCATCGCTTTTGCCAACGCTTTTGCATCGTCTAATTCTTTCATAAACGCTCCTGCGCCAGTTTTTACGTCAAGAACAATCGCATCCGCGCCTGCGGCAATCTTTTTGCTCATGATTGAAGAAGCGATGAGCGGAATGCTGTTGACCGTTGCTGTCACGTCACGAAGTGCATACAATTTTTTATCCGCTGGCGTTAAATCTCCTGTTTGCCCAATGACCGCTAGTTTATTTTTATTTACTAATTCAATGAACTCATCATTGCTGATTTCTACGTGGAAACCTGGTACAGACTCTAACTTATCAATCGTTCCACCCGTATGACCTAAGCCGCGGCCGGACATTTTTGCAACTGGCACACCGACAGAGGCAACAAGCGGACCAAGAACGAGCGTCGTTGTATCACCCACACCGCCAGTGGAATGCTTATCAACTTTAATCCCTTCAATTTTAGAAAGGTCAATCGTTTCACCGGAATGAACCATCGCCATCGTTAATGCTGCTGTTTCTTCCTCAGTCATCCCGCGGAAGAAAATCGCCATTGCGAGCGCGCTCATTTGATAATCAGGAATATCACCTTTTGTATAACCTTCAATAATAAAGTTAATCTCCTCTGTTGTTAACGCATGTCCATCTCGTTTTTTCTCAATTAAATCAACCATTCTCATTGTTTGTCACCTTCTCCTCTTTTATTTTGCTGCCATTTCGCGAACAATCGCTTTTACAAATCGCAAAAAGTCCGCTTTTACTTTTTCGGTTGTTTCAATCACTTCATCGTGTGTTAATGGCTGATCTAAAATGCCTGCAGCCATGTTCGAAATACAAGAAATTCCTAATACTTCCATATTCGCATGACGAGCGACGATCACTTCTGGAACCGTTGACATGCCGACCGCATCGCCACCGATCGCGCGAATCATGCGAATTTCTGCTGGCGTTTCATATGATGGTCCTGTATTGGCGACATATACACCTTCTTGCACTTTTAGGTTTAGACGGGCCGCGACGTCTTTTGCTAGCTGTCTTAATCGTTTGCTATACGCTTCCGTCATATCTGGGAAACGAACGCCAAGCTCTGGATCATTCGGACCGATGAGCGGATTTCCTCCCATATTGTTAATATGATCGGAAATAATCATTAAATCGCCAGGTTGGAATGATTCATTAACGCCCCCAGCGGCATTCGTAACGATTAATTGCGTCACGCCTAACGCTTTCATCACACGAACAGGGAACGTCACTTTGTCAAAGCTGTACCCTTCATAGTAATGGAAACGGCCTTGCATCGCTAAAACAGTCGCACCTTCTAATTGACCGTACACTAATTGTCCTGCATGACCTTCAACGGTTGAAACCGGGAAGCCTGGAATATCGCCATACGGAATTTTTATCGCCTGTTCGATTTCATCTGCCAACACACCAAGGCCTGAACCGAGAATCAACCCAATTTGTGGCGGAGTTGAAAATTTTTCTTTTAAAAATTGTGCGGCTTGTTCAATCGCTGCTCGATTCATTTGTGTTCCTCCTTACTTTAATTCCGCTAAAAAACTTGTTCCGTATTTTGGCATTTTCACGTTAAAGTTCTCAGCAATTGTGGCTCCAACATCGGCAAATGTTTCGCGAAGCGGCAATTCTTTTCCGCCATTCATGCTTGGGCTGTACACAAGAAGCGGTACGTATTCACGCGTATGGTCTGTTCCGTGATGAATAGGGTCGTTGCCATGGTCAGCTGTAATGATCAGCAAATCGTCTTCTTTTAATCGTTCAAACACTTCTGGAAGTCTAGCGTCAAACTCTTCAAGCGCATCTCCATAACCTTTTGGATCGCGGCGATGGCCATACATGGCGTCAAAGTCAACAAGGTTGACAAAGCTTAAGCCTGTGAAATCCATTTTTAACGTATCGACTAATTTATCCATTCCGTCCATGTTCGATTTTGTGCGAAGTGCTTTCGTAACTCCTTCATTATCGTAAATGTCGGAAATTTTTCCGATCGCAATGACGTCGTAACCAGCATCTTGCAATTCGTTCATGACCGTGCGGCCGAACGGTTTCAATGCGTAGTCATGACGATTCGCTGTACGTTGGAAATTGCCTGGTGTTCCGATGAACGGGCGAGCGATAACGCGACCGACCATGTATTTTTCGTCTAGCGTTAGTTCACGCGCAATTTTACAAATGCGATACAATTCATCAAGTGGAATGATTTCTTCATGTGCTGCAATTTGCAATACCGAATCCGCTGACGTATAGACGATCAACGCACCTGTTTCCATATGCTCTTTTCCAAGCTCTTCGATAATCGCCGTTCCGCTTGCTGGTTTGTTCCCGATCACTTTTCGCCCTGTCCGCTTTTCAAGTTCATCGATTAACTCTTGCGGGAATCCTTCAGGGAACACTTGGAATGGCGTATCGATTCTCAACCCCATTAACTCCCAATGCCCTGTCATCGTATCTTTTCCAGCTGACGCTTCTTTCATTTTTGTGTAGTACGCCATCGGCTTTTCTGCCTTTGGAATTCCTTTAATTTCACGAATGTTGCTTAAACCGAGCTTCGCCATGTTCGGCATGTTCAAGCCGCCGCGATGCTCCGCAATATGTCCAAGCGTATCTGCCCCTTTATCGTTATATTTTTCAGCATCAGGAGCTTCCCCAATTCCGACTGAATCCATCACAATTAAAAAAACACGTTTATAACGTTTATATGTAGAGCTCACTTTTTTACCTCCTCATTAAAAATTCATCATTTCGTAGCATACCCTCATCGCCGAAAATCACACATTTTTATTACTCGTCAGAAGTCTGACAACTAAATAAATTATAAAACGTTTTCATAGCAGAATGCAATAAAAAAACTGTGACAATTTATCGTCACAGTTAGGCGCGCGGATGATATTGTTTATATACATCTTTTAATCTCGTTTTTGTCACATGCGTATAAATTTGTGTCGTCGAAATATCGGCATGTCCAAGCATTTCCTGCACCGCACGCAAATCGGCTCCATTTTCAAGCAGATGGGTCGCAAACGAATGGCGTAACGTATGTGGCGTTAGCTCTTTTTGAATGTTTGCTTCTCGAGCTAATTTTTTTAAAATTTTCCAACAACCTTGGCGGGTCAAGCGCTCACCATGGTGGTTTAAAAAGAGCGCATCGGTCGCTGTTTTTTTTCGCTTTAGCAGCTCAGGACGAGCCAACTCAATATATGTTTTTAATGCCTCCGTCGCCATGCGCCCGATCGGAACGATCCGCTCTTTGCTGCCTTTTCCGAAGCACCGAATAAACCCCATCGTTAAATGAACATCCGAAAGATTTAACTGAATTAACTCGCTGACACGAATGCCTGTCGCATAAAGCAGTTCGAGCATTGCCTTATCACGAATCCCAAACGGAGTATTCGTCTTTGGCGCTTCCAATAACGCCTCCACTTCTTGCATCGTTAATACTTTCGGCAACGTACGCTCCAGCTGAGGAGTTTCAATATGAACGGACGGATCATGATCAGTCGCCTTATCACGCAATAAAAACTGATGAAACGAGCGAATCGATGCGATATGTCTAGCGATCGTTTTCGGAGAACATCCGTTTTCTTTTAAAAATTTTAAAAATTGCATGATATGTAAACGAGACACATCGTTTAAAGATGAAAGCTGCTCAACGTTTTGCAAGTAATGAATATATTTTTTTAAATCGCGCTCATACGAAACGATCGTATTATGAGCTAAATTACGTTCAACGATTAAATAATGAATAAAATCTTTTAATTGATCTTCCACGGCCTCTCTACTCCCCGTTTTGATAGAAAAACAATAAGCGGTCAAACCAATTGTATTCTTGTCGTTCGGTCGTTGACACTTTTATCGCTGAGCCCATCGGCTCATCGTATCGGCGATAGTAGTTGTATTCTTCATTGATCCACACAATACCATAATAAAATAAAATGGTACAACCCGTAAATAAAAGAAATACTTTCAAGAGATCAAAAAGAAGCGTGAACCATTTCATCGCAATCCTCCACCTTATCGTTGTTAGTAGAGGATATGCCAGCTTCGCGCTATTTTATACAACAAAAGTACAAAAACCTTTTCATAACTGAAAAGGTTTTACTCGCTTTCTTCTTTTTCTTGGCAACGATGACAAATGCCATGAAATGTGAGACGATGATCTTTAATTTTAAACTTCCATTCTCGTTCGACAATCGCTTCAACATCTTCTAAAAGGTCCTCTTGAATTTCATCGACCGCTCCACATTCGATACAAACTAAGTGATGATGGAAATGTGCCGCACCTTCTTTGCGAAGATCGTAGCGGGAAACGCCATCTCCAAAGTTAATTTTGTCGACAATTTTCAACTCCGTTAACAATTCAAGGGTGCGATATACTGTCGCTAATCCGATCTCTGGTGCTTTTTCTTTCACGAGGAGGTAGACATCTTCCGCGCTCAAATGATCTTCTTCATGTTCTAAAAGTACGCGAACGGTCGCTTCCCGTTGCGGCGTTAACTTATAGCTCGCAGCATGCAGTTGCTTTTTAATTCGCTCAAGTCGATTTTCCATCTTTTTTCCCTCCCTCGTTACTCACCATCATTATAACAAAAGAAAGGAAACTGTCAAAATAAAATTATTATAAATTGATAAATAAAATGATTATTAAATAATAATTATTATTTTTCTATCATTTGAATCACTTCTTTCATTAAAAACGGGGAAACATACGCTTCTAATGATGAGGCGACAAGCAGTGTCAAACTAAAGGCAAACATCGTCACCGTATAGCGCATCATCGCACGGAAAATCGGCTCATGTGTTCGCTTAATAAACTGATGGCGAATCATTTTTAATGAAAAAGCAATCGAAATTGCCGCCATCACCATAAAAACTGGAACGAGAACAAGGTTTTGCGGAACAACAGACACAAACGCCAGTAAAAAACCGTTCCATCCCATTTGATTGACCAAAAAACCGACAGTAAAACCGACAACCATTCCTTTTAAAAACAATAAAATTAGAATGAGCGGCAACCCGACGAGCGACATCGCTAAAATCCACATTAAACCAATATATTTAATGTTTTGAAAAAAGCTTTCCTTTAATAAATCATGGGAGCTCGCTAAGTTTCCTTCCGAAACCTGTCCAAAAAAACTCGTTAAATAGTAATACAAATCTTCTTTTTGACTAAAATTCAAACTGTTGACTACAATTGCCCCGAAAATGACTCCCATTAAAAATAGCACAACGGTAAACACATAAATCGAGTAATGTTCTTGCACGTGTTGTCTCCATATCGTCGCCAAAGATCGCTTTCGCATCGTTTCGTTCTCCTCCTACTTTCTCTCTTACTTAAATTGTATTGGCGAACGATCAATGTATGACGATAAAAAAAATAGCGATCTCCTCATTTGAGATCGCCAAGCGCTTTTTTTAGCTGCCAATATTGAATGGCATAAATCGTTTTCGCATCATAAATTTCTTTTCGTTCAATTAACTGTAACGCTTCATCTAATGTTACTTCCAACACATCAACAAATTCATCTTCATCAAGTGCCTGCTCTTCGTTCTTTTTGACAAGCTGCTCTGCTAAAAACACGTGAACGAGCTCATCAGCAAAACCGGGAGACGTATAAAAGGAATGAAGCGGGCGCATCACTTTGCATGCATACCCTGTTTCTTCTTCCAGTTCACGTCTTGCCGTTGCAATCGGCTCTTCTCCTTTTTCTAATTTTCCCGCTGGAATTTCAACGAGAACGCGGTCTAATGCTTTACGATATTGGCGAACGAGCACAATTTTTTCCTCGTCCGTCACCGCTAAAACGGCGACTGCCCCTGGATGTTTCACAATTTCGCGCTTGCTCGTTTGCCCGTTTGGCAGCAATACATCTTCAACATATACATCAATGACTTTTCCTGAAAAAATTTTCTCTTGACCGATCGTTTTTTCAACTAAATGATCCATGCCTGTCGCTCCTATCTAAAAAACTTCTTTTCTATTGTACTACAACTTTTGTCAACGATGACACGTTTTTGAAAATGTTGTATAGTGGAAGAAAAAAGGTGGGATCGCCATGAACAAACGACAACTCGGAAATTCGGATTTATATGTGAGCGAAATCGGCCTCGGCTGCATGTCGCTCGGAACAGATGAAGCAAAAGCAATCAAACTCATTCACGAAGCGTTAGAACTGGGAGTGAATTATTTAGATACGGCTGATCTTTACGACCGCGGATTAAACGAGGAGTTTATCGGCAAAGCGCTTAAAGGAAAGCGCCATGAAGTCATCATCGCCACGAAAGTAGGAAATCGTTGGCAAGAAGGAAAAGAAGGCTGGACGTGGGATCCATCGAAAGCTTACATTAAACAAGCGGTGAAAGAAAGCTTGCGCCGCTTGCAAACCGACTATATCGACTTATATCAACTGCACGGCGGCACGATCAATGACCCGATTGATGAAACCATTGAAGCGTTCGAGGAATTAAAACAAGAAGGAGTCATTCGCTACTATGGGATCTCTTCCATCCGTCCGAACGTCATTCGCGAATATGTGAAGCGGTCCAACATCGTCAGCGTCATGATGCAATATAGTTTGCTTGACCGTCGTCCAGAAGAGCTATTCCCGCTTTTGCACGAACATAATATTAGCGTCATCGCTCGCGGGCCTCTCGCCAAAGGGATTCTCACAGAACGGCCGCTTGAAATGGCGGGCGAAGACGTCAAAACAAACGGCTATCTCGACTATTCATACGAAGAAATTGAACAGCTTTTGCCGCGCATGAAAGCAGTAGCGAGCGACCTTTCGTTAACAACGATTGCCTTGCAATTTTGTTTAGCCCATCCTGTCGTTGCGGCCGTCATTCCTGGCGCAAGCCGCTTAGAACAACTGCGAGAAAATGTTGCCGCTCAATCCTCTCCTTTAAGCGCCGAGCAATATGATCGTTTAAAAGAAATGACGAAGCAATCGTTTTATCGCGATCATCGTTAAAGGCTGTCCGTAAGACAGCCTCTTATTTAAATTGGCGCCAATCTAAATCGCTTTCTTCAAGCAGCTCGGCAAATGATTTGTTTTTTTCGCGTTGACGCGCCTCTTCCCGTCGACGCGCTTCCTCTTCTTCTTTTTGCCGCTTTTCTTTTTCCTCCAATTCTTTTTGCTTTTCTTTTAATCGTTTCAAGACGTTTTCATTTAACATCTCTTGAAGCATTTTTCTTCCCTCCTTGCATGAAATTTTCACGCTTTCTCATACTAACAGCGAAGATGAACAAAGGAGTGAAAAAGATGGCGAAAAACGGAAGTCAAAAAGGCAAACCGACAGCCGATACAACTCAGCCTGTGATCGCAAAAGAAGAACTTAAAAAAGCGATCCATCCAACGAAAAGGCAAAACGCTCAACAGTAAATAAAGACAAGGAGGTCGAAGCGGCCTCCTATAAAATCTCTGTAATATTGTTCATATGTTCCTCAATCCACTTCAATGCTTCATCGAGCGAAACGAATGATTTCGTTTCAAACGTCATTTCATCTTGCAAAAGCCAAACATCCCGTCCATCCTCATGAAAACCAGCGACAGACCAGTGAAGCAAGCTATACGGATGATTTTCACACAAAAACGAAACCCATGTTTTTTCTTTTGCGATTTTATAGATCCGATTCAATTGGTCTTTCATCTTACCACTCTTTCCTATTTATATGTAAATATGTAATAATGATTTTATTTTATCGCAATATCGTTCAATAGAAAAGGGACCTCCGCAAAGAGCTCCCTTTACAGTTGATGATTTTTTGGCATGCGCTTACGATAAACGACATAGCTGCGGCCAAGATAGCGAAACGGCATGCTGAAGACATGAACTAATCGCGTAAATGGCCAGACGATAAAAATCGATAACGCGGCGACAATGTGGATTTTAAACCAAATTGGAACATCAACCATATAAGATGGGTCGGCTTGAAACATCAGCACACTGCGGAACCATGGACTAATCGTTGTGCGATAGTCAAATCCTTTTGAATCCACATTGAGCAAAGTGGAAGCCAATCCTGTTAACATCACGATCGCTAAAAGGAAGAGAACGAGAAAATCAGCTTTGCTGCTTGTCAATCGAATTCGTTTCACTGTTAGGCGGCGTTGCACTAAAATCGCCAAACCAATGATCGCCGCGACCCCTGCTGGAATTCCGAAACCGATCGCCATCGTATGATAAATTTCTTCGGAAATTCCAATCGCATCATAAAACGATTTTGGGATTAAAATTCCCATGACATGTCCAACAAATACGAAGAGGATGCCCCAGTGAAACAGTACGCTGCCAAAACGCAGGCTTTTTTTCTCAAGAAATTCACTTGATTTCGTCGTCCAACCAAATTGATCATGATTGTAGCGATAAATATGTCCGCCGATGAAAATCGTTAACACGATATAAGGGAAAAATCCCCAAAGAAATTGATCGAGCATCTTTACACACTCCCTTCCGCTGCTTTTCGAACGCCGATCTCTTCAAGCGCCATGAATAAGACGTCAAACAAAATCGCATAGTAACTTTCTGCCGCAATCAGTTGCCGGCGAATTTCGGAAATGCTGTTGAAATATTTTTGCATGATCGAAGCGACGTATGTTTGTTCAGCTTGCGAAGCAAATTCAAGCATTAGCGGCAAGTAATCGGGAAGCTCTCGCTCGGTCACTTCAAATCCGGCTGCTTTGTATACTTGTTTTAGTTCAAGCAACTCAATTCCCCGTTCGCGTTGTTCCCCTGTATTCATATATGTGACATACAAATTTGTTTTTTTGCCAAAATCAAACGTATACACATACGATTCGATCAGTTCGTTTGGATCAACGCTTTTGACATAATCAATAAACTTGTTTGTATTTTGGACGATTTGCCGATGCGGCAAATCGCCGATTATGTCCATGCAATCGTCAAGCCCTTCTCTCCACTGCTCATCCGGATAAGACAATAAATATGAAATGACTTGAAACACCGTTTGTGCATGGGCGTAATCCATTGCCATCATCTCCTTATTATGAAAGTGTGCCGCAAGAGCCTGGTCCCCCAGCAAACGATAAACCACATATACCTTGTTCCGCATATAAGTCGGCCACTTGTTCGCGATGAGATGCTGGAATGACAAAACGATCATGGTATTTCGCAATGGCTAGCAAACGATACATTTCTTCAATATCTTTCGCGCTTAATCCAAGCGATTGAATCATCTCGATATTCGGTGTTTGATTCGTTTGCACCGCTCTCATATAAATGCGCATGGCCGCCATTTTTTTCAAAACTGTGCGAATATGATGTTGATCCCCCGCGGTTAGCAAATTCGCTAAATATTCAATTGGAATGCGCATTTGATCGATCGCAGGGAAAATATCGTATTCATGCGCTTCGCTTCCTTTTCCTTCAATCATGTTTGTAATCGGGCTAAGCGGCGGAATATACCAAACCATTGGCAGCGTTCGATATTCTGGATGAAGCGGAAGCGCAATTTTCCAGTCGACAATCATTTTATAAATCGGCGATTTTTGTGCAGCTTCGATCCATTGATGCGGAATGCCTTCTTCCTTTGCTTTTTGAATGACTTCAGGGTCGTTTGGATTTAAGAAAATCGATAATTGCGCCTCATATAAACTTTTTTCATCCGTTACGCTTGCCGCTTCTTTTACTTGATCGGCATCGTATAACATCACGCCGAGATACCGCACTCGGCCAACGCAAGTTTCCGAACAAATCGTTGGCATTCCCGCTTCGAGTCTTGGGAAACAAAGCGTACACTTTTCGGCTTTGCTCGTTTGCCAGTTAAAATAAACTTTTTTGTACGGACAGCTCGATACGCAATAGCGCCAAGCGCGGCATGCATTTTGGTCAACGAGAACAATTCCGTCTTCATCGCGTTTATACATCGCGCCTGATGGGCAGCTCGACACGCAAGGCGGGTTGATACAATGTTCACAAATGCGCGGCAAGTACATCATGAATACATTTTCAAATTCGGTCTTAATTGAATTTTCCATTTTTGCGACGTTTGGGTCTTCTAACGCAGTTACGTGAGCACCTGCTAAGTCATCTTCCCAGTTCGGTCCCCATTTTAATTCCATAAATTCGCCTGTTAATGCCGATTTTGGACGCGCCACAGGCTGATGTTTTTTCTCCGGGCTGTTGGTTAATGTTTCGTAATCGTAGTTCCAAGGCTCATAATAATCATCAATCGTCGGTAAGTTCGGATTGTAAAATAAGTTCAATAGCCGGTTCGCTTTCGAACCTGATTTTAGTTGCAATTCACCGTTTTTTAATTCCCAGCCGCCTTTATATTTTTCTTGATCTTCCCATTTTTTCGGATAACCGATTCCAGGTTTTGTTTCAACATTGTTGAAATACATATATTCAGCACCTGGACGGTTTGTCCAGGTGTTTTTGCATGTAACGCTGCATGTGTGGCAGCCGATACATTTATCTAAATTCATCACCATGCCGATTTGCGCTTTAATCTTCAAGCCAATCAACCTCCTTCAACTTACGAATGATGACATTCAAGTCGCGTTGGTTTCCGGTTGGACCATAGTAGTTAAATCCGTAACTGAGCTGCGCATATCCGCCGATCATATGAGTTGGTTTGACATGAATCCGAGTAGGGCTATTGTGCGTACCGCCGCGATTATTCGTTAATTTCGAACCAGGAACGTTAATATGGCGATCTTGCGCATGGTGCATAAACGCCATTCCTCTAGGTATGCGATGCGAAACAACGGCACGCGCAACGACAACACCGTTACGGTTGAAGCATTCAATCCAGTCGTTATCTTGAATGCCTGCTTCTTTTGCATCGTCTTTGTTTAACCAAATGGTTGGTCCGCCGCGGAATAACGTCAGCATCGGTTGCGAATCAAAATACATGCTATGAACGGACCATTTGTTATGCGGTGTTAAATAGTTTAATGTGATTTCTTTTCCTTCGATTTCCGGACGATTTTTCTTAAACGGCTTATGCTGTAAAATCGGTTTAAATGTTGCCATCGTTTCTCCAAACTCTTGCATTAACTCGTGATCCACATAGAACGATTGACGGCCGGTTAACGTGCGCCATGGGATGAGTCGTTCAACGTTCGTTGTAAACGGCGAATAACGTCGGCCGCCTTTTTCCGAACCGCTGAATGCTGGAGAAGTGATGACGGTTTTTGGCTGCGCTGTAATTTGCTCAAATGTAAAGCATTCTTCTTCTCGCTCGGCTGCTAAATCTTTTAAGCGCAAATTTGTTTTCTTTTCAAGCGACTCCCATGCTTTGACAGCAACACGTCCGTTTGTTGTCGATGAAAGAGTTAAAATGGCTTCCGCTACCTTTTTCGCTTCGCTAATGTCTGGACAGCCGTTCGCAACGGAAGCACCGCTCACGGTCCCTAGCGTTTTTTTCAATTTTTCATATTCCTCTTCAACCGACCATGTCATTCCTTTCACGCCGTAAGGAGCTTTCACGACATTTGGTCCAAGCGCCGTCATCTTTTCAAAAATTTTCGTATAATCGCGTTCAACGACATGGATTTGCGGCATGGTTTTTCCTGGGATTGGCTCACATTCGCCTTTGCTCCAGTCTTTTACTTTTCCTAATGGCTGGGCCAATTCTTGCGGCGTATCATGAAGAATCGGCGTCGCGACAACTTCTTTGACAGGCCCCATGCCAATTTCTTCCGCTAATTTCGATACCGCTTCAGCAAGAGATTTAAAAATATCCCAGTCTGAACGCGCTTCCCACGGCACCTCAATCGCTGGATTAAACGGATGAATAAACGGATGCATGTCTGTGCTGCTTAAATCATGTTTTTCATACCAAGTAGCCGCCGGCAATACGATATCCGAATATAATGCCGTTCCAGCCATCCGGAAATCTAAGTTAATTAATAAATCTAATTTTCCTTCCGGAGCTTCATCGCGCCATTGAATTTCTTCCGGACGCAAGCTATCTTTGTCGTCGTTCATTAAACCGTGGGTTGTTCCAAGCAAGTGCTTTAAGAAATATTCATGTCCTTTTCCGGAACTTGAAATTAAGTTCGCACGCCATACAATTAAGTTTCTCGGGAAGTTTTTCTCGTTATCTGGATCTTCAATCGCAAAGCGCAACTTCTTCTCTTTCAATTGCTGAGCGATGTATTTTCCGATTTCCTCCGGCGTTTTCGCTCCAGAAGCAACCGCTTCGTTGTAAAGATCGATTCCGTTTTTCTCAAATGTCGGATAAGACGGAAGCCAACCCAATCGTGCCGCAAGCACGTTGTAATCCGCATAATGTTGATAACGTGCTTCTTTCACAAGCGGCGATACAAGTTGACCGACTGGTGTATCTTCATAGCGCCATTGGTCCGTTGCAAAGTAATAGAAAGATGTACCGTTTTGCAACTTCGGAGGCATTTGCCAGTCGCGCGCCATCGCAATCGTTTGCCACCCCTCAACTGGCCGCAATTTTTCTTGACCAACGTAATGTGCCCAGCCGCCACCGTTGACCCCTTGTGCTCCAACGAATAAGACAAGATTTAAAACGGCGCGATAAATCGTATCGGAGTTAAACCAATGGTTAATTCCTGCTCCGACGATAATCATTGAACGGCCTTTTGTATCGATTGCATTTTGAGCAAACTCGCGCGCAATTTTAATGACGAGTTCACGTTTGACTCCTGTAATGCTTTCTTGCCATGCCGGAGTGAATGGAATCGCATCATCGAATGTTTTGGCAACATTTCCACCGATTCCGCGATCGACGCCGTAATTGGCAAGCACTAAATCGTACACCGTTGTAACGTACAATTCACCTGTTTCCGTTTGAACTTTCTTCATCGGAACGGCGCGTTCTAAAATTTGATTTCCCTCATGAGAGAAATACGGAATTTGAATCGTTACAATTTCATCTTCGATTCCTAAAAGCGAAAGCCGTGGATCAATGGATTCGTTTGTTTCTTCGTCAACCATATGCAAATTCCATTTTCCTTTATCTTCCCAACGCGAACCAATCGTTCCGTTTGGAATCGCAAATGTGTTGGTTTTGTCGTTCCAAAGCGCCGGCTTCCACTCGCCGTTCGTTGTTTTTCGTCCGATATCGTTCGCATTAAGGAAACGATCCGCGATAAATTGGCCATTTTCTTGCTTTTTCAATGTGACAAGGAACGGGAAGTCTGTGTACTGTTTCACATAGTTGATGAAATAATCGACTTGCCGATCAACATAAAATTCTTTTAAAATGACATGGCCCATTGCCATCGCTAGCGCCCCGTCTGTTCCTTGCTTAACGCTCATCCAATCGTCGGCAAGCTTCGTCGATTCTGCAAAATCTGGGCTGATGGACACAACTTTTGTTCCTTTATAGCGCACTTCTGCTAGGAAGTGGGCATCTGGTGTACGCGTCATCGGAACGTTTGAACCCCATGTAATGATATAACCGGAATTGTACCAGTCACTGCTTTCCGGTACATCTGTTTGATCGCCCCAAATTTGCGGAGACGCTGGAGGTAAATCCGCATACCAATCATAGAAGCTTAAAATCGGACCGCCCATGAGCGACATGAATCGCGCACCTGCTGCGTGACTGATCATCGACATCGCTGGAATTGGCGAGAACCCAACGTTGCGGTCTGGTCCGTATTTGATGACGGTATAAAGCAAGGAAGTCGCAATAAGGTTTAGCACTTCATCCCATTCAGCCCGTACAAATCCGCCTTTTCCGCGCGCTTGTTTATAGCGCTTCGCCTTTTCTGGGTTTTCGACGATGCTTTTCCATGCTTCAAGCGGATTTTTATGTTCTTTTAACGCTTCGCGCCACATATTTAAAAGGACACCGCGCACATACGGATATTTCACGCGAAGCGGGCTATAAATATACCATGAGAAGCTTGCACCACGCGGGCAACCACGCGGCTCAAAATCAGGCATATCCGGCCCTGTTGTTGGATAATCCAGCTTCTGTCCTTCCCACGTGACGATTCCATCTTTTACGTAAATGTTCCAACTGCATGAACCTGTACAGTTTACTCCATGTGTCGAGCGAACGACTTTATCATGTTGCCATCTTCTTCGATACACATTTTCCCAGTCGCGATCTCCATATGTCACTTCGCTATGATCGTTCGCATGTCGTTCAATCGGCTTTACATATTTTAAACGCTTGAACAATGGTGATTTTTCCTTCACATCGCTCACTCCTTTATTCTCTGATTCCTTCTAAACCTAACTATAAAGAGGCTGAACATAAATAAATATGAGCTACCTCACATATTTTGCCGTTGTCACAAATATGTCGAAATATATAAAAAAGGCCGACTAAATCATTAGTCAGCCTTCTATTTCGTTCATTTTTTTCGCAAGTTCTTCTTTTTCTTCAGATGATAATAGCTTTTCTGCCATCGGGAAAAGAACGCATTCTTCTTTCGTAAAATGATCGGTTAAAATCATATAAGCGTTCATCACATAGGAAGCGAGTTCTCTCGCCTCATGGATGTCAATCGTTTCCGTTTTCTTTAAGAACGTCGAGATGTTTTCTTTCGCTTCATGATGTTCATATTCCATCACCGCAATCGGTCCAGATTCTCTGCCGATGTATCGAACCATCATAGGGAAAAGAACATCTTCTTCGCGACGAGAATGAGGATCGAGCTCTTGTAAAAATTGCTGCACATTTTCGCGTAAACGAACGAGCGCTTCGAGCACATTTTCTTCTTCCCCGTTATAAATTTTTTGTGCGGCAACAAATAACGCGTATTTTTTTTCATTTAACGGTCCGTGTTCTTCTTTTAACCGTTGTAAAGGCGGACATAATTCAACTTCTCCGTCTCCAATGATGCTGCATGGTGAAAATTCCATCGTTTCTCCCTCTTTCCTTTTACTATTTACATGTTTATTGTACAGGAGAATGCGCACGGGCTTGTGTGATGCGCATCACATCATTCAATCAAAAAATGAATATCGATTGACATTTTCACTCGATGTTACAGTATGACGAAGGACAGCTTTCACAATTAATTTGCCGCTTTAAATAATCTAAACTATGAATAATAATTTTCCGCCCTTTAAAGGAAACGATCCCTTTACTTTTCAATGCGTTCAATTCACGATTCACACTTTCACGCGATGTCGAACTGAAATTCGCTAAATCTTGGTGAGTAACCGGAACATCTAACAAAATGCCATCGCTCGTTTGCACGCCATAACTATTGGCCATGCGGATAAGGGTAGAGTAAAGCGCCCCTTTTTTTCCATACAATACGAGATCGCGAAATTTCGTATGTTGTTTTCGAAAATGATCGGTCATCATTTTTAAAAATTCCACCGCAAATTCCGGATTCGCGAGCAGCTCTTTTTCAATCGACTCGTTTTTAATGACGAGCACTTCGCTATCTTCCAATGCTCGACCGTTAAACAAATATCGTCCGTTATCGGAGAAGATCATCAATTCCCCAATGACCGCATTCGGTCCGCACAACCGTAAACAAAGCTCTTTTCCGTCACCGGAAAATTTGCTGATTTGAAATTTTCCAGACAGCACAACAAAAAAGTTCTCGCCCACTTGCCCTTCTTGAAATAAAAACGTTCCTTTTTTTACTTTGGCGGTCTTATACGCTAAGTTTTTTAATTGTTCGAAGTGTTTTTTGCTTAATATATTCGACATCATGCTGCCTCCTTCCTTAAGCAAAATATTTTTGATACAAGGAGCGCGCATCCATTAAATCTTTTGTGCCATGAATGAGCATTCTTCCGTCCGCAAACAAAACCGTGCGATGCCCTTCTAATTCGGTGATCATTAAATAATCATTGTATTGTACTTTTTGTCCGCTTGCTTTGATTTGTTGCGCCATTTCCTTTAAATCAAACGAATGAGGATGGCGAATTTGCACCGTTTCTCTTCCGCATAAAACGGCCATTTTTGCTTTTGGTTCTTGAAGCGATGGATACGATCGATGCTCTCCGCAAGAAGGACATTGCTTATTTTTTAATTTGTTCACTTTCAGAAAACGATGTTCATTTTTCCATAAATCAAACACAACGAGAGAATCCCGAATCGCTCGTTCATCTTCAACTAAAATTTTGAGCGCTTCTGCTGTTTGATAAGAAGCGACCATCTGAACCGTCGGTGCAATAATGCCAATGTTGTCACATGTCATATGATAAGAAGGCAAATGATGAACCAAGCAGCGAAAACAAGGCGTTTTTCCAGGGATCATCGCAAACGATAAGCCGTAACTTCCGACGCAAGCTCCATAAATCCAAGGAACGTTATATTTTTGAGCTAAATCATTGATTAGAAACCGCGTTTCAAAGTTATCGGTTCCATCGATCACGACATCGACACCTTGTTCAAAGATCGAAACGAATGGTTCATCATCGGCATCCATGACAAACGCACGTATTTCCACATCATGATTGATCGCTTCTAATCGCTGTTTTGCTGCAATCGCTTTTGGCAATCCGCTTTCGGCATCTTGTTCGCAGTATAGCGTTTGTCTTTGCAAATTTGTCCAATCCACATAGTCGCGATCAACAATCGTTAATTTTCCGACCCCTGCCCGCGTCAACAATTCGGCAGTTGCAGACCCAAGCGCGCCAACTCCGACAATGAGCACATGTTTGCTGCGAATTTTTTTCTGTCCTTCTTCGCCAATCGGCGAAAAAAGAATTTGTCGTGAATATCGCTCCATTGGTTACACCTCTTGGCGCTTAAAATTCCCGCTTTTTCCGCCTGTTTTTTCTACTAAATACGTTGGTCCGATGATAATCCCTTTATCAATCGCTTTGCACATATCGTAAATCGTTAACGCACAAATCGAAGCGGCGGTTAGCGCTTCCATCTCCACTCCTGTGCTCCCTTTCGTTTTTACAAACGTATCGATCATTAATTCATAGCGCTCTTCCTGACATCGCCATTGAAATTGAATATCTACACCTGTTAAAGAAATGGGATGGCACATCGGAATCAAATCGGCGGTTCGTTTCGCCGCCATAATGCCAGCCACTTGTGCAACCGCTAAAACATCGCCTTTTTCGATTTGCGCGTTTGTTATTTTTTCATACACTTCTTTAGAAACGATGACGCTTGAGACCGCATGTGCGGTACGAACCGTTTCGCTTTTATCGGAAATATCGACCATCTTCGCTCGTCCTTGCTCGTTTAAATGGGTTAATTTCATTTTTTCATCCTCCACTCACCGGGGGGATCAGAGCGACGACATCCCCTTCCCGAATGATTTCCTCATCAGTTGCAAATTCTTCGTTCACCGCAATCATGATCGAAGAAACGGATGAGAGCGAATAGTTTTTTTCCAGTTCTTCGCGCAGTTGACGAACGGTTATTTCTTGGTGAGGAAAAATGAGTTCCTGACGATTGAATTGTTCTTTTAAATGGGCAAATAGTAAAACACGAATCATTCCTCTCTCTCCTTCGGGAAACCGTTTTCGTATTTGATCGTTCCTTGTTGATTGCCGATCCACATTTCGCCATCTTCCCAATGTTCTTTTTTCCAAATTGGCACCATTTCTTTAATGCGCTCAATCGCATACCGATTCGCTTCATACGCATCGGCGCGATGAGGGGTCGAGACAGCGATCGCAACCGCTACATCCATAATTTCTAGACGGCCAATGCGATGGACAATCGCCACCTTCGCTTCCGGGAAGCGCTCCATAATTTCCGCACCGATTTGTTCAAGCTTTTTTTTGGCCATCGATTCATATGCTTCATATTCTAAATACAGCGTTTTTTTTCCGTTCGTTAATTCTCTTACCGTACCGATGAACGTGACAATCGCCCCCGCATTTCGATCCACAACCGCTTGAATGACACGCGAAACGTCAATCGGTTCTTTCACAATCGCAAACATGCTTTTCCCCCTTAACATAGTTCATGATCCATTGCATATACTTGTTTTCTTCTTGAATGAAAAACGAATTTCCTTGTTTTAACGGCATCCGGCTAATCGAAGCAACCACATTGGGCAGTTGTAATAAATGTACATCGCTTTCATCGCGAAGACAAACGATTTTTGGATAAGGAGAATGTTTAAATCCTTCGATGAGCAATAGATCGATTGCAAAATGGCGGTATAATTCGATTAGCTCCGAGAGATTCCAACCGTTTTTAGCTGTTGCCGTCAAAAGCAGCGTGCCGTCTCCTTCAACAGCGGAAACAACCGCTCCCGCTTCCCAATGACGCGTCGAATCTTTTTCCTTTGGAAGCGCCGGCTTCCCGCCATGTCCATGGTGTTTTAATGTCCCCACTTTATATCCTTGTTTCGTTAACTCTTTTACACACTTTTCAATCAGCGTCGTTTTTCCGCTATTTTGATATCCTACAACTTGTAAAATGATCATGGCCATTTCGGCGCTCCTTCTTCATCTTCAAGCAGCAGAACATCGACTTTCGTTCCCGCTTTAAAACCTCGCGATCCACCTGGTAAAACAAGCAAACTATTGGCTTGTACTAACGAAGAAACGATATTTGATTTATCTTTTCCAGCTGGTTCCACGTGTAACATTCCATCATCGTATGAAAGTTTGGCACGCACGAACCGAGTAAACGGATTCGTCTTTAAAAAATCCTCTTTTAAGATCGCTTGAACTTTCTTTAAATAGCAATTTTTTTGTCCGAGCATCGCTTTCAAAAACGGACGAACAAAAAGCTCAAAACCAACATAACATGCCGAAGGGTTTCCCGATAGTCCAAACAATACTTTTTTGTCGGCAACCGCAGCGGAGGTGACGCTTCCTGGACGCATGCCTACTTTATTGAACAATAATTGCGCTCCCAGTTTCTCGTACACGTTCGGAATATAGTCGAAATCACCAACCGATACGCCGCCCGTTGTCACGACGATATCCGCTTCTTGCATCGCTTTGGTTACCGCTTCGAATGTAGCCTCAAATGTATCTTTCACCTTTCCGTACACAATCGGTTCGCCGCCTGCTCGCCGTACTTGTGCTTTTAGCATATAGGCATTGCTGTTGCGAATTTTCCCTTTTTCAAGCGGTTCGTAAACTTCAAGCAATTCACTTCCTGTCGCAATGATCGCGACTTTTGGTCTTTTCATCACCGGTACGCGATAATAACCAAACGTGGCAAGAACCGCCACGACTCCCGGATTGATCACGGTTCCTTTTTCAACGAGTAAACAGCCTTCTTGCATATCTTCGCCGATTCGCGAAATATTTTCTCCTTCTGCAACTCTTCGTTTGATTTGCACAAACGTCTTCCCGTCTTTGATCACTTCTTGCGTTAATTCCACCATAATGACGGCATTTGCACCATCTGGAATCGCGGCACCCGTCATGATTTTAACGGCTTGATGCGGTTCGATGGGCCCTTCCCAAACCGAACCGGCTCCGACGGTTCCAACGACTTCTAACAACACAGGTGTAGAAGCAGACGCGTTTTCCGTCGCAGCTGCACAAATGGCATATCCATCATACGGTGAACGGTCAAACCAAGGAACGTCCGTCGTCGCTTTTATATCTTCCGCCAACGCTCGACCAAAGCTTTCTTCAATCGACACATACTCTTTTTCGCCTTCATAACTCCATTTCATTACCCGTTCAATCGCTTCTTCCACTTTTATCGGTTTTCGCACGTTTCTCCATCCCTTTCCCCAACTGCTTCTATCTATGTCCACTATACTATACAGCTTTCTTAAATAGTGTGATGCACGTCACAAAACAAGTACGTAACGTGATCATTTTCACACTTTCTTCATTTTTTGCTAAATAAATAAAGAGGCTTTTTTGAAAGGGCCTCTTTTCATCCAATAAATCGTTCATATTCCTCTTTTGTGTTAATATTAACAAACGCCCGTTCATCCATTAAATCAACATAGTTTACATGACAAACGGAAAGAAAGCGATGCATGCTCAGTTCGTTTTTCTCCAACATGGATTGTATTTTTTCCTTCACGCGATCATGGTACATGGCGATCAGAGGCTGAATCTGTCCATTCACTCGCGGAACAATCGCTTCCCACCGTTCATTTTGATGCGATTGCAACGCCTTGATCATCCTTGCATTCATAAAAGGCGTATCGCACGGCAAAACGATGTACCACTTCGCCTCGCATTGAGACATCGCCGAAAACAGTCCAGCAAGAGGTCCTTTTCCTTTGTATTTTTTTAAATCTTCAATGAATGAAACATGTTCCATAACCGGTAAATGTTCCATGAACTCTGGTCGGGTTACAACCACAATTTCTTCAACCACATGCTGCAATGCTTCAACGCTATATAAAATAAATTCCTTTCCATCCCTTTTCGCGAACGCTTTCGGTTCGCCAAATCGTCTCGACTGTCCGCCCGCTAAAACGATGCCGACAATCTCTTTCATTGGCGCTGAAGCTCCCATACAAGATGACGAAGTTCCGGCAAAATCAATTTCTCCATCGCAAGACGCACCGCATTCGTTGAGCCGGGCATGCAAAAAACAATCTTTCTTTCGATCGTTCCGGCGATCGCTCGGCTTAGCATCGAAGCGCTGCCGATTTCTTCATAACTTAAGAAACGAAACAACTCACCGAAGCCTACCATTTCTTTTTCAAGCAGCTCTTGCACGGCTTCCACAGTCACATCTCGCTTCGTAAATCCCGTTCCGCCGTTCATTAAAATCACATCCACTTCCGCACCGGCTGATTGAATGGCCGCTTGAATCGCCTCGCGATCATCTTTCACAATTTCATAATCTACGACATTCATTTGTTCGCGCTTTAATAAATCGATGATGAGCGCGCCGCTTTGATCTGTTTCTTTCGTTCGAGTATCGGAAACGGTCACTACTTTGCAGCGAACCGGACAGGTTGCTTTGCTTTTATGATCGATTACGCCCATCTGTTTTCACCTCATCCACCAATATAAGACATTTCAATGCGTTTTCCTTTCAATGTGGTGTTTTTTCCTCTCTCTTCGGAATAGCGATCATGGCGAGTTTCCCAAATGCGTCGAATCTGCGCGATGATTTCTTCATCGGTTGCTCCATTGCGCATGTTTTTTAATAAATCTGCGCCATCGGTTGCAAATAAACACGTGTACAACTTCCCCTCCGCCGATATGCGACATCGCGTACAATCTGAACAAAATGCTGCCGACACCGAAGAAATAAATCCAACCTCGATATTGGTGCCGACGTAACGATATCGCTTCGCTACTTCGCCAACATAATTCGCTTCAAGCGGCTCCAACGGCATTTCTTTCGTGATCATCTCATAAATTTCTTTGCTCGTGACTACTTCATCTAGCTTCCACCCGTTTAATGAACCGACATCCATAAATTCAATAAAGCGAAGCGTTACACCTTTTTCTTTAAAAAAACGCGCCATCGGCAAAATTTCCGAATCATTCATTCCTTTTTTGACAACCATGTTTATCTTTACGGCTAGACCTTGTGCAAGCGCTTCATCGATTCCTTCTAAAATAACCTCCGATTTAACCCCTCTTCCATTCATCACAGCAAAAATATCGTTATTTAACGCATCTAAACTGACGTTGACTCGCTTCATTCCTGCCTCTTTTAACCGCCGCGCATATTGCTTCAACAAAAATCCGTTGGTCGTCAACGAAATGTCTTGAATTCCTTCGATTTCTTTTAACATCGAAATTAAAACATCGATATCTTTACGCAACAACGGTTCTCCGCCCGTCAAGCGAATTTTTCGTACCCCAAGGCGCGCAAAAATGTTCGCTAACCGAACAATTTCTTCAAACGTCATTAAATGCTCCCGCTTCATAAAGCAATACTGTTGTCCTTCCGTTTCAGGCATGCAGTAAATACAACGAAAATTACAACGATCCGTCACGGAAATACGCAAATCTAAAAGCGGTCGTTTATAGGCATCATATAACATTCATAATCCCTCATTTCGCTTCACAGGTCTATCCATATGTTATAAAAAAGAAAGAAAAACAAATGTGAGGCGCGTCACACTTATTGGAATGTTCATAAAATATTCAAGACAAAAGAAAAAGACGATCCGGAGGAAGATACAATTTTCTTTCATGTGACAACACGGCATGCAGCTCATTCGTTGGAACGGTGACATGCAATGTAAAATGTTTCGTTTGAACAGTCAAATCATGCGCATGCATGTTCGGAATACACTCTACAATTTCATAGTCAAAGGTGTTATAAGATTGTTCCTCAACAAAACGAATATGATGTGAATGAATGCCAAGAAACCGCGGATGAGCTCGTTCCTTTTTCCGCGGAACCATAATTTTCGCTCCGTTTACATAACAGCTGATTTCCTCATCGATCGCTACTGAATCAAGCGGCCAAACGTTTTTACAGCCAACAATTTTCGCTGCCTTCACATTGGACGGTTCGTTCAACACTTGTTGTTTATCGCCCACTTGCACGACTTTGCCTTCATCGTACAGAATAAGCTGATCGCATAAACGATACGCTTCTTCCATATTGTGCGTGACTAGTAGGACAACACCTGCAAAATTTTCTTTAATAAATAAAAGAAATTCTTTTTCAAGCAGCTGTTTGGTATGATGATCCAAAGCCGAAAACGGTTCGTCCAACAATAAAACATCGGGTTCTGTCACAAGGGTTCTGGCAAGAGCGACACGCTGTTGCTGCCCGCCGGACAGCTGAGCAGGATAATGATGTTCGTAACCGTTTAGCTTTATTTTTTCGATCATCGTTGCTACTTTTTGTTCTACTTCTTCTCTCGGTTTTCCTTTCAGGCCAAACGCAATATTTTGACTTACGGTTAAATGGGGAAAAAGCGCGTAATTTTGAAACATATACCCGATCTTTCGATATCGCGTTTTCATATTGATCTTTTGGCTCGAATCAAAAAACACGCGTTCATTTAACCTGATCAAACCTTCATCGGGCGATTGAAGTCCCGCGATACATTGCAGCGTTAAGCTTTTTCCACAGCCCGATGAACCTAAAATGCCAGCAATTCCTTTTTCAATTGTAAATGCCACATCAAGGGTAAAATGCGGGAAAGATTTTTTAATCGCTACGTGAAGCATGGAATGATCGTTCACCTCGAATGATTCGTTTCTCTAATCGTTTGATGACATATAACAACGTCACAGACACAATGGTCATGATCATCACTAACAAATTAGCTAACTTTTGATTCCCTGCTAGCAACGCATCGTAAATCGCGATCGGCATCGTCATCGTCTCGTTTGGAATGCTTCCCGCCACCATTAACGTTGCCCCGAAATCGCCTAGCGATCGCGCAAAAACGAGCGTAATCCCTGAAACAATTCCGCGCCAAGACAGTGGAATAATGACCGTAAAAAAAATATTCCATTCGGAACGGCCTAACACTCGGGCGGCATTCAGCAAATTCGGTTCAATACTTGCAAATGCCGTTCGTGCTGATTTTATAAAAAAAGGAATCGAAACGACGAAAGCAGCGATGACCGCTCCAGTCGGTGTAAATACGATGAGAAGTCCTAATTTCTCCTCTAAAAACTTCCCCAATGCGCTTTGTCGTCCGAATAAAACAAGTAAATAATAACCAAGAACGGTCGGAGGCAACACAACTGGCAATGTGATAAGCGCATCGACCATATCCGCGATTTTTCCGTTTGAACGGCTTAAATAATAAGAAATCGGTAAACCGATGATCACGGCCAGCACGGTGGCGATCGTTGATACTTTTAACGACAAAAATAAAGGAAATAAGTTGACGTTTTCCACCATTTATTTCCCCTTTGGAATGACAAATCCGTATTTTTTCATTATTTGTTGACCTGCTGAACGATTCAAAAATTGAATAAATTCTTGTGCTTGTTTTTCGTGCTTTGTTTTTTTAATAACGGCAATCGCTTGTTGAATCGGCTCGTGCATCGCATCATCAATGAGCTGAAAACGCACCTCGCCTTTTTTTACAAGGGAAAGCGCAATGATTCCCGCTTCGGCGTTTCCGGATTCAATATAAGCAAATGTATCTGAAATATTTTTGCCGTAAACCAATTTGTTCTTCACTTTTTCCCAGATTCCTGCTTTTTCTAATGCTTGTTTCGCGGCCAATCCGTAAGGAGCATGGTTCGGGTTGGCAATGGCGATTTTTTTCACTTCGGGCTTTAATAAATCCTCAAGCGTTTGTACGACAAGAGGATTATCGGCTTTCGTCGCAATTCCAATTCTTCCAAGCGCATAAATTTGTCGGGTATCCGGAACGATCAGGCCTTTGTCGTTCAATTCATCAACATACTGAACGTTTGCGGCAGCAAACACGTCAAAAGGCGCTCCATTTTTAATTTGTTCAGCCAGCTGACCGGTAGAACCAAATATGAACGTCACCTTCGTTCCGGTTTGTTTCTCAAATTGTTGGCCAATTTCATGAAAGGCGAGCGTTAAATCCGACGCAGCGGCAATTTTTAATTCCTGTGACGGCTCTTGTTCAACACGACTGCATGCGGTGATCAACACACATATGACGGTAAGCAATAACGTTCTCATAAACTTTTCTCCTCATCTATAACTCATTTTAAAAAAGGGAATATCCTTTTCAGATATTCCCTTAACATTTTACTTCTGCATTCTTTCTTCCGTAATAATACCAGTTCATAATCAAAGATACAACGTAAAAAGCGATGAAGAAATAAAACGCTGTAATCGGTGTACCTGTATTTTTGGAAGCCCAACCAAACAATTTTGGAATAAAGAATGAACCATATGCCGCAAACGCTGCAGTAAACCCAAGAACAGGTGCCGCTTCTTTTGGCGGGAAGATAATCGGAATCATTTGGAATGTAGAACCAGAACCCATTCCCGCTGCGATGAACAAGATTAAGAATGAAATGATGAAACCGACAAATTGTTTTTCGTTCGTAAAGTACATCACCGCTGCGGCACCAAGCCCCATGACCACTAACACATAACTTGTCACTCTTGCTCCGCCAAATTTATCCGATAACCAACCGCCAACTGGACGGAACGCTGCCGCTAAGAAAGCACCCAAGAAAGCGAGCGATACATGTTCAGGAAACTGCGATTTTAACAAAAGCGGAAACGCTGCTGCATAACCGATAAACGAACCGAATGTCGCCACATAAAGCCATGTCATAATCCATGTATGCTTGCGCTTCACAATCACGAATTGTTCAGATACAGATTGTTTCGCATTTGGAAGATTATCCATACCGAAATAAGCCAAAATCGTAAAGAAAATAATCGGAATGACCCAAATGAATGCGGCGTTTTGCAACCATACTTTTGTTCCATCAGCGAGAACTTGTCCTTCTCCCCCAATTGCTCCGAATACACCCGTTGTAATAATGAGCGGTGTGACAAACTGAACGACGGATACGCCCATATTTCCTAAACCGCCGTTAATACCGAGCGCCGTTCCTTTTTCTTTTTTCGGGAAAAAGAAGCTAATATTCGCAAGCGCTGATGAAAAGTTTCCTCCACCAAGTCCACAGAGCGCTGCAAGCAACAACATAACCCAATAAGGAGTGTCAGGATTTTGAACCGCTATTCCAACCCCTAGCGCAGGAAGCAACAAAATCCCCGTTGAAAAAACAGTCCAGTTTCGACCGCCAAATTTTCCAACCGCAAACGTATAAATGAAGCGACATGTTGCTCCTACTAATCCCGGTATCGCCGCCAATGTAAACAATTGGCTTTCAGTGAAGTTAAAACCAATATCGTTTAATCTGGCAGCGACAACAGACCAAATTTGCCAAACAATAAAGGCGAGCATTAACGTTGGAACGGAAATCCAAAGATTGCGTCGAGCGTGTCGCTTCCCCTCTCTTTCCCAAAACACAGGATCTTCAGGATTCCAATCCATGCCAATGCGTCCTTTTTTCTTCGGTACATCATTTTGTGAGAACGTTCTAACTGGTTGGCTCATCGAAATCGCCTCTCCTTTTTTGATATATATTTTCTGTGCTTTCATGATAAGAAAATAAAAAAACAAAGAATGTGATAAGTATCACAAATTTTCATTGTTCATAGAATATTAAAAAATTGACTCTTCTTCATTTTGTCTCACACTGTAACACGAACGAAACAAAAAAAAAGATTCCCATATATTTATATAGGGAACCATTTTATCTTTATCATCTCTTTATCACTTCTTGCCAATGGCCACTCTCCAAATTTCCGGACCTTCTTCTAAATAATCCCATGTAAATTGATTTTCTCTTTCAATCATAAACTGATAATGAAGCGGACGTGGATCGTGATCATTCGTTAACTCCATTACTTCTCCCGGCTTTAGACTGTCAAATAAGCGAAAAATCGCTGGATGTCTGTCTTTTGGTTCATAATCAGGCGCATGAATTTTTGCAGCAAATCGGCTCATAAAACGAACCTCCTTTGTATTATAATAGTTTACATACACATCATAATTCCTTGATATGTTCGATGAAGTGATGGGCATCACAACTTGTTATGAAAATTCTCAACGCTTGCGAAAGGGGAATGGCGGTTGGAGGAGTTCGTGGGCTTTTGTTCGGTGTGCGGTAAACCGATTCATTGTTTGCATGGATTTTTAAACGGTGTCATTAACGATGAAAAAGAAACGCTGTATTGCTTTCAATGTTACGAAAAAAAGAAGTTGAAGAGCCGTTAGTCGTGTAAAAAAGAATCACAGAACATTCGCTCTGTGATTCTTCTTTTGTTTTATTAATGATGCGGATCTAACGCGTCGCTTCCGCTTATTCTTCCCTTGATAAATCCGGAACTGGCAACATCTCCTCTTCACCGTGTGTCGGTTTACGTAAATGGAACAATGATTTCACGCTAAAGACCATTAACGTAATAACACCGATTAAGAAAATCGTATCTGGAATGGAACGAAGCGTGAGTAAGTTTTGGACGATATCTTGTTGTAAAAATGCCGGAGAGCGAGATGCCCAATATCCATGTTGAAACGCTTCTTTCAATTGCATCATTCCGATTGGCAATAAAGTAATGACAATCATTCCCGCAAGTCCAATATTTAACATCCAGCAAGAAAATTTCAAAAGTTTATCGTTCCATACTTCTGGTTTGACAATATTGCGCAAGGAGTACAACAATACAGCAATCCCGAACATACCGTATACGCCCATCATTGCACCATGCCCGTGAGCTGGCGTCAAAAATTGACCATGTTCAAAGTAGCTAACAGCTGGTAAGTTAATGAGGAAGCCGAGCACACCGGCACCGACTAAATTCCAGATCGCAGTTGAAATCAAGAACCAGAATGTTGCTTTATACGGGAAGTTCACTCCGCCATCACGCATCATCTTATATTGTTCGTATGCTTCAAGGACAAGCAATGTTAGTGGAATCACTTCCAATGCAGAGAATACGGCCCCGAGGCCAATCCATACTTCCGCTGAACCGTTGTAATAATAGTGGTGACCGATACCGATGACACCGCTACCGAGCAAGATGATAAATTGGAAATATAACGCTCGGACCGTTGATTTTTTTGTGACAAGCTTCATTTGAACTAACAAGAATCCAATGACAACGACGGCAAACACTTCAAAAATTCCTTCGACCCATAAATGGATGATCCACCATCTCCAAAAGTCGGCCATCGTAAAGTTCGTATCTGGATTAATAAAGAACGCAAAGATGTAAAAGAACGGAACCGCAATGGCTGAATAGAACAATAAATGAATTAAACCGCCTTTATCACTCTCCCGCTTTAATCCGCTCTTAATTCCGCGGAAGACAATGAAGAGCCAAATCAACATACCGATGACTAAAACAACTTGCCATATGCGACCTAATTCAATATATTCCCAGCCTTGGTTACCTAATAAAAACCATAGATTCCCTAAATATCCGTTTACACCTAACCATTCCCCAATCATACTTCCGCCAACTAATACAACGAGCGCCCAGAACAAAATATCAACAAGAAGCCCTTGTTTTTTCGGTTCATACCCGCCTACAATCGGTGCGATAAAAATTCCCATTCCTAACCATGATGTCGCAATCCAGAAAATCGCTAACTGCAAATGGTAACCTTTCGCAATATTAAACGGCAATAAATCGTGAATCCACTTGATTCCGAAAAAGCTGTCCGGTTCGACATAATAATGAGCAAGCAAAGCACCAAACATCGATTGAACAAAGAATAAAACCGACACAATCGCAAAATATTTTCCTGTTTTTACTTGTGAAGGAGTGAGCGGCTGCTTACGTATATCAATCGTTGGGAACTGCCCCTTTTTATAGGCCTCTTGCATGTTGAGTTGGTAACGATGTTGAATGAATAAAATAATGGCTACAAACAGAACCAAAATCGTTGCGCTTGCACCGCTCCACCACATCGCGGAGAATGACATCGTGTTTCCAGCATCTTCATAATACGGCCAGTTGTTCGTATACGTAATGTCATCACCGTTGCGCAATGTACTTGATAGCCAAGCCGTCCAGAAGAAGAAATCCGCAATTTGTTTGATTTGGTCACGATCCGCTACCCAAGCACGATTTGATTTTGGCATGTGGCTTTCTTGAATTAAACCTTTTTTCAAGCCCCAGCCGTCACCATTTGTAAATACATGATGATAATAGTCACGTACTTTTTCTAATCCGTATACTTGCGCATCCGTTAATACGAGTACATCCGTTATTGGATTATAACGATTTTTCCGCATTTCTTTGATCACTTTTTCACGAACAATCGCCTTCTCATCGTTGGATAATTGTTTAAAAGGCTTATGGTAAAGTTGATTTGCCTTATAATCTTGCATTCCTTCTGTATAAATCTTTAATGCTTCTGCTGTGTAGTCAGGCCCCATATAAGATCCGTGTCCAAGAACGGTACCGTAGTCCATCAACCCGTATTTTTGGAATACAGACTGTCCGCCAATAATGGACTCTTTTGTTAATAAGACTTCTCCTTTTTCGTTTTGCACCTCTTTTGGACGCGGGGCCATTTCTTTAAAAATCCAATACCCCCCGACAAGTAAAACGGTAAAACTAATAAGGATCGTAAAAACTAAGATGGATTTTAAAAAACTATTTTGAGTAGAACGTTTGAGCGACGTGTGAACGTTCCGGTTTACTTCCATGTCATGCCACCTTCCTTTTTATCGATTCATCTTCATTGTAACGTGAGAAAACAGCAATCTATGTGAAGTACCGCAAACATCGAATATGATTTTCGTCACACGTCTAAAGAGAGATATGATTTACGTCACAGCTTTTCCATTGAAAACACCATAAAATTTTTCTTAGAAATTCCATAAGGAGTGAACAAAATGAACAACAATTGGATTAAAACGAGATTAAAAAACGTTCCGCTTTTTCGCGAATTAAGCGATCACGAACTTGATTCATTCGTAAAGATTTCACAAGTGCGTGTCTATAAACCAAAAACGTTTGTATTTATGCAAGGTGAACCGTTAGAGCGGGTATTTTTTATTCATTCAGGAACGGTAAAAATTTATAAAACGGATGTGAGCGGAAAGGAACAAATTGTCTCTATTTTACAAGCAGGGGAAATGTTTCCTCATGCCGGATTTTTCCGAAAAGGCGCTTATCCTGCACACGCAGAAGTTGTCGAAGAAGCAACATTAATTGTGATTCCAATCGCTGATTTTGAACAAACGTTAATTTGCTATCCGGAATTATGCATGAAACTATTTCGCGTGATGGGTGAAAAAATTATTGATTTACAAAACCGCTTAGAAGAACAAATTCTTCATAATACGTATGAACAAATTGTCATGCTCCTGTTGCGTTTAACCAAAACAAACGCCGTTCCACAAGGTCGTTATTATCGATTAACAACGCATGTTACAAATCGAGAATTGGCGAATATGATCGGCACTTCGCGCGAAACGATTAGCCGCACGCTCAGCCAGCTGAAACGAAAAGGGCTGATCGACATTGACGATAACGGATTTTATCTCATTGATGCCGAACAGTTAGAAAAAGAGATTTTTTTGTAACCTATGATAAAAATCACAATATACGATAATGAAAATCACTATCATAATATATGAAGGTATGTGTGGAGAGGGGGATGATGATGGGAAAAATCATCGAGTTAGATGTTCGTGAAGATTTAAAAAAGAAATTAGAGCCGTTTCAAAAAATTATGAATTCTATTCAGCCGCTTGAAGCGGGAGATACGTTTATTTTGCATGCTCCATTTAAACCTGTGCCGCTTTTTGCAGTGATGAAAGCAAAAGGATTTACGTATGAAGCAAAACAGCTCGATAAAAAGCATTGGAAAGTCACATTTGTAAAACAGGGGGAATGACGATGATTCTTGATAACCGCGGTTTAGAACCGCCGCAACCAATGATGCGAACATTAGCCGCATTGGAAAAGCTGAAAAGCGGAGAAACGCTTACCATTATTAACGACCGCCGTCCAATGTTTTTGTACGAACAACTTGATGAGCTTGGCTATTCATATGAAACGGTTGAACGAGATGACGGAAGCTTTGAAATTACAATCACAAAGGAATGACGATCATGCTTACGACTCATCAAACATATGAAACAAACATTCGATTACCGTTTTCGTTTATTCTTTTTGGCACCGTTGCCTTTTTATTTTCCCAAATGATGTTCTTGTTTTCCGGTCCACAAATGGTCATTGGAGCGTTCCGCATTCCAAGCGTGTGGGCAGCCGTTCACTTAACGGTGCTCGGTTGGGCCCTCATGGTGGCAATGGGGGCAATGTATCAGCTTGTTCCGGTTGCCTTTTTAACACCGATTTGGAACGAAACCGTAGGATTTATTCAATTTTTGGTAACCGCTTTAGGAATTTTATCGTTTTCAGCTAGCCTAGCACTCAAGATGCAAATGGCGTTTTTCCCAGGCTTACTGCTTACATTCGGATTCGTTCTCTTTTTCTTGCAAATGTTCATGACATTACGTAAACAAGCGAAAAAAAATATCATGACTCTATTTGTCGGCACAGCGCTTGTTTGCTTATTGTTGACGATCGGACTCGGCGTAACGCTTACGTTCCATTTTTGGAGCGGTACAGAAACGCTTGATCATTTACTTGTCTTGAAGACGCATGTATTATTTGGAATTTTCGGTTGGTTTACTCTTCTCATTATCGGTTTTTCTTATAAAATGGTTCCGATGTTTTCATTGGCGCACGGTTTTTCGATGAAGTTGGCACGGTATGTATACATTGTTTATATAAGCGGACTCATCGTTTCCTTTTTCGGCTTTTTTAAAAAATATGAAGCGTTATTCCCGATTGGCATGAGCCTTCTATTTGTTGGCTTTGCATTGTTTGCTTATCATATGTTCACTATTTTACAAACGAGAGTAAAGAAAAAATTGGATCGTCCGTTTCTATTTGCTCTGCTTGCGATCGGAATTGCGCTTTTTCTGCATGGAGCGGCTTTGTTTTGTTCTTTTTCCAAAAATGTTCCTATTTTCAATATTCTCATCTACGCCTATATATTTGGCTGGATTATCTTAAGCATTATCGGCTATTTATATAAAATTGTACCGTTTTTATGGTGGACACATCGCTATAGCAAAAAAATCGGCAAAGAAAACGTGCCGACATTAAAACAAATGATGAATGAAAAATGGACGGTTGTTCAATGCAGCTTGTTTGTAGCGAGCTTCATTGGGGTTCTACTTGCATTAATCGTTTCAAGCTTGCCGCTATTTTACATCGCGCAAGGTGGAATGTTGCTATTTTCGCTTTTGTTTGCCGGTTCTATCATTTCCGTATTGCTCAAATAAGGAGGAATAATGAATGGGTATGAAAGAAAAAATTATCGAGCAACTTCGCTATGTCATCGATCCTGAATTAGGGATCAATGTCGTCGATTTAGGTCTCATTTATGACATCACTGTAAACGAAGGAAACGTGTCTATTTTGATGACGCTCACGACACCGGGTTGTCCGCTCCATGATTCCATTGTCGGCGGAGTGAAACGAGCGCTTTTGGACATCGAGGGGATTAAAGACGTCGATGTTCAAATCACGTGGAATCCACCATGGACGCCAGAGCGTATGAGCGAGGAAGCGCTAAGACAATTGGGACATCGATAAGAAAAACGCAAACGGCGCAATTAGCTTGAAGCACGAAGCAAAAAAATGGTGACAGCCGTCATACTTTTTTAATAGCTTACACGATTTTCCGAAATAGATATGAACCTCTCCCACCTACACTTCGCTTAGAGGTGGGAGACTTCTCGGTGAACATGTTAAATGTGTGATGTGCGTCACAACTTTAACAATAAAAAGAGAGTATGCTTACAATGTAACCGTAAAAACCAAATGGAGGGTTTAGATATGGAAAAAGTGTTTACAGCACAATCAACTGTTGGAGAAATCGTCGCCGTTTTTCCAAAATCCAGCGACTTATTTAAAACATATAAAATCGATTTTTGTTGCGGAGGAAATCGCGCTTTGCAAGAGGTGCTAACAGAGAGAAATTTACCGGTTGAAGACATCTTGCAACAATTAAATACAATGTACCAGCAGTCTCTTGAGAAAGTTGAAAAAAATTGGCTTCAAGCTTCTTATACCGAGTTAATCGATCACATCATTCAAAGACATCATCGCTATTTGGCAGAGGAGTTGCCGCAGCTTAGTCCTTATGTGACGAAAGTGTTGCGCGTACACGGTGCGGAACATCCTCATTTAGTAAAGGTTCATAAGCTGTTTAATGAATTAAAAACCGAATTAGAACAACATATGATGAAAGAAGAGACAAAAGCATTTCCGCTTATTTTACAGTTTGATCAACATCCAACGAGCGAAAATGAAAAAGCAATGAAACAAGTGATTCAAGAACTCGTCTCAGAACATGACGCAGCAGGGGATATCATAAAAGAAATTCGTGAAATCACAAACGATTTCACTCCTCCAGCCGATGCATGCGGAACATATCGGCTTGTATATAACCGGTTAGAAGCGTTAGAGTCTGATTTATTTGAACATATTCATTTAGAAAATAACATTTTATTCCCTCGCATTCTTGAGGATAAAAATTAAAAAACCGGACTGACTCACGCAATGAGTCAGTCCGGTTTTTTTAGCCGATGTTCAGATTAAAATTCCGACAGTACGATGCGTTAAAGTTATTTAAAATGATTTGTAACTTTTTCGCTCTCATGTAACGTTAAACCCCTTCTTTTTTCCGCAATGCTTTCGGAATATAAATGCAATACGGTTCACTTTCCAAATAATCTCCTGTTACCGCATATGCCCGCGAACGAGAGCCGCCGCAAACAAAACGGAACTCGCAAACACCACATTTTCCTTTATACTTGTCCGGGTTGCGCAAATCTTTGAAAATCGGTGAATGACGATAAATATCCGCTAGCGGCGTTTCACGTACATTCCCTGCTTTAATCGGCAAAAGCCCGCTCGGATATACATCGCCAATATGGGAAATAAAAAGAAAGCCGTTTCCGTCATTGACGCCTTTTGGCGCCCTTCCTAACCCATCGACTTGTCCTGTTAGCCCTTTCATCAATACATCTTCATAACGAATTTCTTCATGAGCTGTTTTCTTTTCACGCATTTTTTCTTGCAATACAACACGGCGATAATGTTGCCCGGCGGTTGTTTTAATATCAAATGGCACTCGTTTGCTCGTTTCATATAGCCATCGAAATACCCTTTCATGCTCAATCGGAGAAATCATATCCGATTGTTTGCCGCGTCCCGTTGGCACAAGGAAAAACACGCTCCAAAGAACACACTTCAATTCTTCCACTAACTTGACCATTTCGTCTAGCACATGAACATTATATCGAGAAACGACCGTATTAATTTGCACCGGTATTTCCAACTCATGTAAATATTCGATCGCCTTCATCGTTAAATCAAAAGAACCGGACATGCCCCGAAAATGGTCGTGAATTTCCGCGTTTGGGCCATCTAAACTAAATGCCCATCGCGCTAAGCCGACTTCTTTTGCTTTACGAATCGCTTCTTTCGTCACATTTGGTGTGGCGCTCGGCGTCATCGAAACGCGCAGACCCTTATCGATCGCATATTTCGCAATGTCGTACACATCTGGTCTCATCAATGGATCGCCGCCGGTAAACACAAGCATCGGTTGATCCATTTCATAAATTTGATCAATTAAATTCTTTCCTTCCTCAAAAGTCAACTCTCTCGGATCGCGATGATATTGCGCTTCCGCCCGGCAATGAAGGCAGTTTAATTGACATGCTCTCGTTAACTCCCAAATGACAATAAAAGGATTTTGATGAAAATCTCGCACCATTTTCCCTCCTGATTTGATTCGTTAATTCCATTGTATAGGAGAGAGAAAAAAGCTCATGTGACCTATATCACAAAAACATTTGTGTTAAAATATTGTCATCTTTTCGACACAATTGGCAACGATTGCTTGAATTTCTTCCGCAAGACACGTACTATAAATACTGCACACCGTATAAAAGGAGGTGAAAAAGGGATGGCAAAAGTGCAAATCAAAGTGATGGACAACGGTTCATTTCGCGTCACTGGCGATGTCGAATTAATCGATATGGAAGGAAACAAATTTGAAACGAAAGAAACATTCTCCCTCTGTCGTTGCGGTCTCTCACAAAAAATGCCATTCTGTGATGGATCCCATAAAGGAAAATTTGAATCAGTTGTTCGCGCACCAAAACAAGAATAATTTTCATCAAAATAGGGTTCAGACTCAGTGTCTGAACCCTATTGCTTTTTCGCAGCCTGTTTATTTTTTATAAAAGGCGTCACCTGCGATTGTTTCAACAAAACGCGGAAATAATTGATAAAACACGCTTGCAGCGTTCATCCAGCGCGGCATGTTAATTTCGCGCACCGGTGTGAGCATCGCATCCGCTATTTTCTCAGCAACCGCTTCTGGACGAAGCATCATCTTTTGAATATTGCGGACATACGTTCCTGAACGGTCCGCGATTTGGAAAAAGTTCGTAGCGATTGGGCCAGGATTGATGGCCGTTACAAAAATGTTTTCTCGCTTTACTTCCATTCGCAAGCTGTTTGTAAACCCTAACACCGCATGTTTGGTTGCAGCATATATGCTCGACTTCGGCGTTGCGATTTTTCCCGCTTGCGAAGCAACGTTGATAATATGCCCCGTCTTTCGCTCAATCATATGCGGAAGCACCATTTTCGTGCAAGCGACGAGTCCGAATACATTCACCGCAAACATTTTTTCCATCTCTTTTAAATCGAGATCGACGACGGACTCAAAAACACCGAAACCAGCATTGTTTACAAGCACATCGATCGTCGCAACGCGGTCAAAAATGCGCTGAAACACTGTTTTCACTGCTTCTAAATCACTTACATCTAAACGAAAATAATGGCATGGAATTCGATATGTACGTTCAATGTCTTCCGCAATGCGGCGCAATGCTTCTTCATTGCGCGCTAATAAAATGGGCACTCCTCCGCGTTTCGCGACCGCATAGGCGAGCTGTTCACCAATCCCGCTTGAAGCGCCCGTAATGACGACATGTTTTCCTAAAAGCTTCACCAAAACCACCTCATTTTGCTGTGTACATCCAAGGAAGCTGAGCGCGCTCTACAACAATTTCATCTCTTTCCTCCAGCACATCTAAATAGCCAATCGTCTGTGATAATGTTAACATTAATTGTGTCTCATACACATCCGAAAATAACTTTTGACAGAGTTCGTACACCGTGATTGGCTTTGACAACATTTCTTTCACCATGCGCAGCCGCACTTCTTGTTTTTTAAGACGAGTGCGTACAAGCTCATGAACATTTGTCACGTTCGAGCCATGACCAGGTAGCAAAACGGAAATGTCATAATCAAGAAGCCTTTGTAACGATTGTCGGTATTGCACAAGCGCTTTTGGCCGCTCTGTTTCATCGAATAAAGGCGGCTCAAGCAGCGGATTCGAAGAAATATGGGCAAGCAATAAATCGCCGCCAATCATCACTCCGTCCCGTTCACGATACAACACAATATGGCTTTGCGCATGTCCTGGCGTTTCCAACACACGCCACTCCCCTAAAACGACATCTCCTTCTTGCACCGTTTCGGTCAACGAACGGCGACAGCTATATTGGAATGAACGCTGGAACCGTTTCAACAATGAAAAAAATCGTTCATCGACCCCAAATTGAACAAACAACTGCCTTGCCCACTGCTCATATTTTTGCAGAAAAACCTCATCTTGTGCAATCCACGGACCATTTTTACGGTGACCAATGATCGGCACATCCTCGCCAAAGCGGTCTAATAACCCGACATGATCCGGATGATGATGCGTAATAATCACTTGTTCGATATCTTCAAACTTGTAGCCTTTCTCTGCAAGCTGCTTCTGAAGCGCCGCAAACGCCTCCTCTGTATTGACTCCCGCATCTACAAGCGTCAATCTCTCTCCCTTTATTAAATATGCATATACATCCCCAACTGCAAATGGCGTCGGCATCACAAGTTTCTCTACATCTTTCATCATCACAAATCCCTTCTTTAACCTTTTTCATTTACTTTTACAGTTTACACATCTTTTTTATTTTTGTCATTATTTTCAGATAATTAACATATAATTTCAAAAAATCCTATTGACAACGTAATACATTTCATTGCATAATGTCAAAAAACAAAATGAACGACTTGGCGATGATTGGGAATAGTAGATGATGAATGGTACAAGAGAGTGAAACCCATAGGCTGAAAGGTTTCATTACCCTCTTCATCATTGAACCTACCCCAAGAGCTGTTAGGCAAACCTAACCGTCTGGCCGACGATACCGGCTAACGAGGTGGGCACAGTTGTGCCAACAAAGGTGGTACCGCGGAAACAAAGACCTTTCCGTCCTTTTATGGACGAAAGGTCTTTTTTATTTCACGATATGGACGGGAGGTATAAAAATGGAAAAGCAACATAAAATCGCCTTTATCGGCGCAGGAGCCATGGCGGAAGCGATGATTGCCGGCATGACGAAAACGCTATACAAACCAAATCAGCTCATCGTCACAAACCGCGCAAACAAAGACCGCCTTTCCTATTTAGCCAATACGTATGGCGTGCGAACGGAAACGAATAAACAACAAGCGGTACAAGAAGCGGATATCATCATCTTAGCAATGAAACCCAAAGATGTCGCAAACAGCATGGCGGAATTTGTTTCTTCTATTCGCGAAGACCATTTAATCATTTCCGTTTTAGCAGGCGTCGCCACTGATAGCATTGTCGAATTGGCGAAAAAACGCGTCCCTGTCGTTCGAGCTATGCCAAACACATCCGCGGCCATCGGTAAATCAGCAACCGCCATTTCCCTGGGCAAATTTGCAAATGAACAGCATTTAGCGATTGCCAAATCATTATTCGAAACGGTCGGACTCGTTACCGTCGTCGAAGAACATCATTTGCATGCCGTCACCGCCTTATCCGGAAGCGGTCCAGCCTACGTATACTACTTAGTCGAAGCGATGGAAAAAGCCGCAAACGAAATCGGCCTCGAGTCAAACGTAGCTAAATCACTTATTTTGCAAACGATTATCGGTGCAGCGGAAATGCTAAAACATTCACCAAAACATCCATCTGCCTTGCGTAAAGAAGTGACAAGTCCAAACGGTACGACGGAAGCAGGCATTCGCGTACTCGAAGCATATCGTTATCAAGAAGCGATGATCGCTTGCATTAAACGGGCGATGGAACGATCCATCGAGTTGGGAAAAGAGCTCATCGCGATGACAAAATAACATCTTTTAAAGTGCAAATGTTTTTCTTTTCCAAGCAGACGTGTTATCATCAAGCTGAAAACAACATACTTGGAGGGGAAAGCAATGGAAGCGGTACTTTTTTCACCTTACACGATCCGAGGCGTAACGTTAAAAAACCGGATCGTCATGTCGCCGATGTGCATGTATTCTTGTCATCACGAAGACGGCAAAGTAGAAAATTGGCATAAAATTCATTACGCTTCACGTGCTGTTGGGCAAGTCGGACTGATCGTTGTCGAAGCAACGGCGGTCACACCGCAAGGAAGAATTTCATCTCGCGATTTAGGCATTTGGAGCAATGAACATATTAGCGGCCTTCAAGAATTAGTTTCTCTCATGAAAGAACACGGAGCAAAAACAGCAATTCAATTGGCTCACGCTGGACGAAAAGCGACGATTGACGGAGAAATTATCGCCCCTTCGCCGATTGCTTTTGATGAAAACATGCGCGTACCGAAAGAAATGACAAGAGCGGACATTGAAGAAACGATTCAAGCGTTCCAAAACGGAGCACGCCGTGCAAAAGAAGCAGGGTTTGACATCATCGAAATCCACGCTGCGCACGGCTATTTAATTAACGAGTTTTTATCGCCATTAACCAACAAACGTCAAGATGAATATGGTGGAAGCGCCGAAAACCGCTACCGCTTTTTAAGCGAAATCATCGATGCGGTGCGTGAAGTATGGGACGGTCCGCTTTTTGTTCGCATCTCTGCTTCCGATTATCATCCAGAAGGGTTAACAGTAGAAGACTATGTCGAATACGCAAAACGCATGAAAGCTCAAGGCGTCGATCTTATCGACGTCAGCTCAGGAGCGGTTGTTCCAGCGAAATTCGATGTTTATCCAGGCTATCAAGTTCGATTTGCGGAGCGAATTCGCCACGGAGCTGACATCGCAACAGGCGCGGTCGGACTCATCACGTCCGGTTTACAAGCGGAAGAAATTCTTCGCAACGAGCGTGCAGATTTAATCTTTATCGGACGCGAACTATTGCGCGATCCGTATTGGCCACGCACCGCTGCCAAACAACTCGGCGTTGCCTTAGAGGCTCCTGTACAATACAGCCGAGGATGGTAAAAGAAAAAACACCTCCTAAATCGATGGATAACCCAATCGATTTTTGGAGGTGTTTTCCTTTATGTGTTACATGTCTTCGGACGAAAAGGCAAATGGAAGTAATTCCTTAACGGTTGTTTCTTGAATGTCCCCTTTTAGATTGGTTAAAATGACTGGCATGTCAGGGTCGCAAAATTCCGCGATCACCTGCCGGCAGGCTCCGCATGGAGATACCGGACCATCGGTATCAGCGACGATCGCCAGCATGGTGAACTCTTTTTGTCCTTCCGATACAGCCTTAAAAATGGCAGTGCGTTCAGCGCAGTTGGTTAATCCGTAAGAAGCGTTTTCAATATTGCAGCCTTTATAGATTTTTCCGTCTTTTGTTAAGATTGCCGCACCTACTTGAAAACGAGAATATGGGGCATAAGCTTTTTCTCTTCCAGAAAGCGCTTCGTTGATTAATTGCTTTTTATCCATTTTCATTCCGACCCTTCTGTTTGAAATTGTCATTTAGATCATCATTCTGCTTTTATTCATTCACTTATATTATAATCTAAATAACGTCCAATATTTAATAATTAGATGTGCTTGTTTCCCCATTTATAATTTGAACTCCTGCGCTTGCTCCAATGCGGTTAGCCCCTGCTTTCTCCATTGCCAACAAATCATCCGCACTTCTAATTCCACCTGAAGCTTTAACGCCAACGTTTGGTCCAACCGTCTTTCTCATTAATGCAACGTCTTCGACAGTAGCCCCGCCTGTTGAAAAACCTGTCGAAGTTTTGACAAAATCTGCACCGGCTTTCACTGCTAACTGACAAGCGCGCACTTTTTCTTCATCCGTAAGAAGGCATGTTTCAATAATGACTTTGACCAAAGCCTTTCCTTTCGCAGCTTCTACTACGGCACGAATATCTTTTTCGACTAATTCATCATCACCGCTTTTTAAAGCTCCGATATTGATGACCATATCCACTTCGCTCGCGCCGTTTTCAATCGCATTTTTTGTTTCAAACGCTTTTACTTCCGGTGTCGTTGCCCCAAGAGGAAAACCGATGACCGTACACACTTTTACATCCGTATCTTTTAAGATTTCATAAGCGGTTTTAACCCATGTTGGATTCACGCAAACAGAAGCAAAATGATACGTTTTGGCTTCTTCGGCAAGTTTTACAATTTGTTCTTTTGTAGCTTCCGGTTTTAAAAGGGTATGATCGATCATTCTAGCTTTTTCTTTTAACAATGAATGTCAGCCCCTTATCTTTGTCATATATATAAATAAATCCAAGTTGAGTTTCCGACATATCTCATCATGAATAGAAGGCTGCTTTTCTGCCATAGGCGGCAAGAAAAATCTTGCCGCCCGGCATGCTTCTAGCATGCCGATCCCGAACGTAAAACGCATGGCATTTCTGATGGCGTTTTCGTTCGGGGAAGTGGCAGAAAAGCTTGTTTATGTCGGAAAATTAAGCTTATCATATATAAATCGACCGTTCTTATAAATTTGAATCTGTTTCATGAACCCTCACTGTCGAACGAATTCGAACATGATAGGATACCAGCCAAACGGTTTTATAAAAATAATCCCATGATCGTTCCTGATAACATTGAAGCAAGTGTTGAACCATATAAAAGCTTCAAGCCGAATTTAGCTACAACATCTCCCTGTTTTTCGTCAAGAGCTTTCACAGCTCCTGTGATAATTCCGATGGAGCTGAAATTAGCAAAGCTCACAAGGAATACAGATACAATTCCAACTGTTTTTTCGGATAACGTTCCAGCCATATCTTTAAAATTCAACATCGCAACAAATTCGTTGGTTACTAATTTTGTCGCCATAATGCTTCCTGCTTTCACTGCTTCATCCCAAGGAATTCCCATTAAAAAGGCAATTGGCGCAAAGATGTATCCTAATATTGTCTGGAATGAAACATGGAAAATGAGCGTGAATACATAATCAATAAGGTTGATTAAAGCGATAAACCCTACTAACATGGCCGCTACGATGATAGCGACTTTCAATCCATCCATGATGCTTTCGCCGATCATTTGGAAAAAGCTCATTTTATGTTCTTCTTCGACGATTAATAAATCTTCTTCATCCTTGATTTCGTAAGGATTCACAATATTAGCAATGATTAAAGCTGAAAGGATATTCAACATAATAGCAATAACAACATATTTTGGTTCAATCATCGTCATATATGCACCAACGATCGCAATGCTAACTGCACTCATAGCGGAAGTGCATAACGTATAAAGACGCGTTTGCGATACAAGACCGATTTGTTTTTTCGTTGTCAAGAAAACTTCGGACTGTCCCAATATAGCGGATGAAAGAGCAATATAGTTTTCCAATTTTCCCATTCCGTTTATTTTGCTTAATGCCATACCGACATATTTAATAATAACAGGTAATATTTTGAAATAGTTCAAAATTCCGATAAGGATCGAGATAAAAATAATCGGCAATAACACATCGAGGAAAAATGAAGACATCTCTTTGTTTTCCAAACCACCAAACACAAAGTCGACGCCTTGTATACCTAGCTCAATCAGTTTGTTAAACATTTTTGAAATAAATCCGATGATAAAAATACCTGCTTTCGTATTCAGCAATGCAAACGTAAGAACAATTTGAACGGCGAGCATCGATAAAATCGCCTTATAACGGATGTTCTTTCTGTCATAACTTACGAGATAAGCCAAAATAAATACGAGAAACAAACCTGTTGCAAAAAACACAATGCTCATGATGTCAGTCCCTCCAAAAATAAGTGATAGGTGACAACGTTTTCAAAAAAAACACTGGAACAGTGATCTTTTTGTATCTCGCCATCAGCCTTTTTTGATTTATTCGCGATCGCGTTCATCATAAATATAGCAGGTAATTGAACAAATGTGAACATGTTTTTGAAAAAAAGTAAAACGATTTCATGACTTTTGCTAAATTCGTCAAAAAATAAACGATTTTTTGGAGAGATTAAAATTTTCCATCGCAACTTTGTTCTAACTGGATCGCTTAAAACTAACGATTATTATATATTATTCCTCCCTGTCGTATTTTTTCATTTCATCATAGTATTTATAGTATTCCAAAATTTCATTTTAATATGAAAAAATGTTCTTATTCGTTATGATCATCAGAAAATCATTATTAATTTTTTTAAACCATGAAAGCGACTCATAAAATGAGACAAAGAAAAAAACACCTCCTGAATGATAAGGAGGTGTCTTTCGCCATCATTTCATCGTTGGATGTTCCGACTTCATAAGCAAGATGAAAATTTCTCTCTATTTCTTTTTTGGAATGGAAAACGAAGCAAAATCTTCAGCCATCTCTACATGAGGAAAAATGGCCTTCGCTTCCGCAAGCAATTCATCGCACATGGTTCCTTGGTAACGGGAACTAATATGCGTTAAGATGAGCTTTTTCGCTCCGGCACGCTTTGCCACTTCTGCCGCTTGCGCTGTTGTCGCATGAAAATAATCGTACGCTAGCTTTTCTTCAGAAGCGCTAAATGTTGCTTCATGAATGAGCACATCCGCATCTTTCGCCAGTTCAATACTTTGTTCACAAAAGCGAGTATCGCCTAAAACGGTAACCACTCTTCCTGGAATCGGCGGACCGACGAACTCGCTCCCATCAATGACTCGCCCATCTTCGAGAACAACGGTTTTCCCTTGCTTAATTTGTTGATAAATCGGTCCAGGGCGAATGCCCATTTCTTTTAACCGTTCAACTAACAGAGGACCCGGTAAATCTTTTTCAACGATGCGATACCCAAAGCATGGAATGCCGTGTGCTAATTTTTTTGCTGAGACGATGAATTGCTCATCTTCAAATATGACGCCTTCTTCAATTTCAACAATGTGAAGCGGATAGCGCACATGTGTCATGCTTACAGAAAGCGCTGTTTCAATAAAAGCTCGAATCCCTTTTGGACCATAAACGGTTAAAGCCGTATCTCCATCTTGAAACGACCGGCTTCCAAGCAGGCCGGGCAAACCAAAAATATGGTCTCCATGCAGATGAGTAATAAAAATTTTTTCGATTCGCCGCGGGCGTATCGATGTATGTAAAATTTGATGCTGCGTTGCTTCACCGCAATCAAACAGCCAAGTCGCACCGCGTTCTTCAAGCAGCTGCAAGGCAATTGCTGACACATTCCGTCCTTTGGATGGAACTCCTGCTCCCGTTCCTAAAAATACTAATTCCAATGCCATTCCTCCTACCTTTTTTGCTAGCTTACCAAGCTTTTTGGCACAATTCAATAGTAAAACATTTGCGTTTGCCACAATAAACCTCTAAAATTACATAATTGTAAAGAGTTAAAATTTTAATTAAAGTGAGGTACATAGTCCGTGAGTAGCATGAAGCCGAAATCTACGATTGTTATTTTTGGCGCAACGGGAGATTTAGCGAAACGGAAGCTATTCCCTTCCATTTATAAACTATATCAAAAACAAAAAATTTCTGAAGAGTTTGCGGTCGTCGGCGTTGCACGTCGCCCTCATACTCATGAATCATTCCGCAACTATGTAAAAGAGACGATTGAAGAAGCGACAAAACAAGAATTAATAGATGAAACGTTTATTTCACACTTCTATTATCATCCATTCGATGTAACCAATACAGATTCCTATCAACAACTAAAATCGTTGCTCGAACAATTAGAAGAACAGTACAACATCCCGGGCAACCGCATTTTTTATTTAGCGATGGCACCAGAGTTTTTCGGAACGATTAGTGCAAACTTAAAAGCAGAAGGCTTAACCGCAACAAACGGTTGGACGCGCCTTGTCATCGAAAAACCGTTCGGACATAACTTGCAAACGGCGCAAAAATTAAATGAAGAAATTCGTCAAGCGTTTTCGGAAAAACAAATTTTCCGAATCGACCATTATCTCGGCAAAGAAATGGTGCAAAACATCGAAGTCATTCGCTTTGCCAATGCCATTTTCGAACCTCTTTGGAACAATCGCTTCATCGCCAACATTCAAATTACATCGAGCGAAACGCTTGGCGTTGAAGACCGCGGCCGCTATTACGACCACTCTGGCGCGTTAAGAGACATGGTCCAAAACCATATGCTGCAAATGGTTGCCTTGCTGGCAATGGAACCGCCAATTAAACTAACGACCGATGACATTCGCAGCGAAAAAGTAAAAGTACTTCGCGCACTTCGTCCGATTTCTCATGATGAAGTCGATCAATATTTCGTGCGCGGACAATACGGTCGCGGCTTCATTCGCGGCAAAGAAGTCGTCGGCTATCGCGAAGAAAATAACGTCGATCCGAACTCGAACACGGAAACGTTTGTCGCTGGAAAGTTAATGATTGATAATTTCCGCTGGGCAGGCGTGCCGTTTTACATTCGCACTGGAAAGCGCATGACTGAAAAATCAACGAAAATTGTCGTTCAATTTAAAGATGTGCCAATGAACTTATACTATCCGACAGGCGAAACGATTCATCCGAATTTGCTCGTCATCCACATTCAACCGGATGAAGGAATTACTCTTCACCTCAATGCGAAAAAAAGCGGCGAAAGCATGAAAACGACGCCGATTAAACTTGATTACTGCAACAATTGCATTGACGGCATTAACACGCCAGAAGCGTATGAAAAGTTGCTTTATGATTGCATGCGCGGCGATGCCACAAACTTCACCCATTGGGACGAAGTGGCATCTTCATGGAGCTTCGTTGATCCGATTTCCGAAGTATGGGAAAATACGAAAGCTGTTGATTTTCCAAACTACGAAGCCGGTTCGATGGGACCAAAAGCTGCTGATCAATTGCTTGAAAAAGACGGATTCCATTGGTGGCCAATCAGCTCCACCATGTAAAGGGGGAAAATGATGATGAAAATGTATGACGTGACCGCACCGATTTTTGAAGGAATGCCCGTTTATAAAAACAAACCAGAAAAACAACCGAAACTGACAACGGTAACGAATGATTATGTAACCGAATCTCGCATTGACATGGACGTACATACGGGAACGCATATCGATGCCCCGCTTCATATGGTCAAAGGCGGAGAAACGTTTGAAACGATCCCGCTTGAGAAGCTTGTCGGCAACTGCAAAGTGTTTGACTTAACAAATGTAAAAGATAAAATTTCAAAAGAAAATTTACAACATTTAAATATTGAAGAAAATGACTTTGTTTTATTTAAAACGCAAAATTCCATGGAAGATGCGTTCAATTTTGAATTTATTTATGTTGCGGAAGATGCGGCACAATATCTTGCGGACAAAAAGGTGCGCGGAGTCGGCATTGACGCATTAGGAATTGAACGAAGCCAACCTGGGCATCCAACCCATAAGACGTTGTTTGGCAGCGGCGTGATCGTGATCGAAGGATTGCGTTTAAAAGATGTGCCTGAAGGCGAGTATTTTATGGTTGCCGCACCGTTAAAACTCGTCGGCACAGACGCTGCTCCTGCGCGCGTGTTGTTGTTTGAAGACATAAATTAACCAATCGCTCCGTTACGACGGAGCGATTTTTCCGTATTGTCCACCCCCGCCTGCGTGAATGGCCAACTGACCGCGTCGTGCTTGAATAATAAGATGAGCAAGCTTCTCCCCAATCGCTTCTGTTAAATCCTCGATCGAAGCTTTATGAAGCACCTGCATCTCTGTTCCAAATCGTAAAAGCAACTTTTGATACGTCTTCGGACCGATTCCTGGAATGAATGGTAATGGAATTTGATAAAAGTATGGAGGGCGCTCAGGCTGATCACGATCATTCGTTTTTAATTGTTGCAATCGTTCAAAAACGCCTGTAATGAACTGATGGTGTCCGCAATTGGAACAGCGTTCATCCATTGCTTGAACGGGATGCAAACATTTTGCACAAACTGTTTGATAATACTTACCAAGCAATGGATTCAGTCCATAATTGGCCACAATGGTTCGATCTTCTTCTTTTTTCAACGCTTTTTCTAATTCATGAAACGTGGGAGCTGCCATGCGAATTACTTGATATTCGCGGGCGATGTTTAATAGCGAATGGGCATCTGAATTGGATAAGTAAGGATACCGATGAAGTTCTTTGAGTTGATCGGCCATATGTGTATCGGCGCTCAATCCTAATTCAATCGCATCGATTGCAGCCGCCTCGAATACTTCCGTTAAACTTTTATGTACACCTTTTCCGTATAAACTTTTAAAAGGAGTAAACGCATGCGCAGGAATGAACAACCCTCCTAGCTGTTTCACAATCATCTGCAATTCTTTCCCTGTTCCGTACATTCGTTGCGAACTAAGCGAAATGTTTTTCACGCGCGTTTTTAACCAGTTTGAAAAAAGGCGCATCCTCTCTACCGTTGGAAAAAAAGCAAGAACGTGAATCGGTCCGCGGCAATGTTCATCATAGATTTCGACTTCGCTTCCCAATATAACCGTAACCCCATTCGCCTGAATTCCGCCTTCTCGCTCTTCTCTCCACCCCTTCAAAGCAATCCCTCGTTCGATTTCATCTAAAATTTCTGGCACATGGCAATCGACAATCCCGACGATCTGTAATCCTTTCCTTTGAACCGCTTCCTTTAAAATATTGGAAAGTGTTAACGTTTTAGCTCCTGTAATTTTCACAGGCTTTCCTGAAGCGGTGCGGCCAATATGAATATGCAAATCGACATAATAATCGTTCATGTTTCTCACCTACTTCAAATAATAGAAAAGGTGCCGAACTTGGCACCTTTTATTTTAACCATTCTGTATGGAAAACTCCTTCTTTATCCACACGTTCGTACGTATGCGCACCGAAATAGTCGCGTTGCGCTTGAATTAAGTTGGCAGGCAATGTTTCCATTCGATAGCTGTCGTAGTACGCCAACGCACTTGAAAACGCTGGAACTGGAATGCCGCGCATCACCGCTACAGACACGATTTCGCGCAATGCTTGTTGATAGTTTTCGACGACTTCTTTGAAATATGGATCTAACAGCAAGTTTGGAAGCTGCGGATCGCGATCGTACGCTTCTTTAATTTTTTGTAAAAATTGCGCACGAATAATGCAGCCGCCGCGGAAAATCATCGCGATGTTTCCATATTGCAAGTTCCAATTATACGCCTCAGACGCCGCTTTCATTTGCGCAAAACCTTGCGCGTATGAGCAAATTTTGCTCATGTAAAGCGCGCGACGAACCGATTCAATAAATTGCGCATGATCCCCTTCAAACGGTTTGACTGCTGGGCCTGAAAGAATCTTGCTTGCTTTGACGCGCTCTTCTTTCATCGCTGAAATGAAGCGAGCAAATACTGACTCTGTAATAATCGGAAGAGGCACGCCTAAGTCGAGCGCATTTTGGCTCGTCCATTTTCCGGTTCCCTTTTGGCCGGCTTTGTCCAAAATGACATCGACAAGCGGTTTTCCTGTCTCCTCGTCGATTTTTGTAAAGATGTCCGCTGTAATTTCAATTAAGTAGCTATCTAATTCGCCTTTATTCCATTCCGCAAACACTTCATGCAGCTCTTGAGCATTTAAACCAAGCACATGTTTTAACAAGAAGTATGCTTCGGCAATGAGCTGCATATCGCCATATTCGATGCCGTTATGCACCATTTTTACGTAATGGCCGGCACCGTCTGGACCGATATAAGTCGTGCACGGCTCGCCATCCACTTTTGCCGCAATCGCTTCAAAAATCGGACGAACCAATTCGTGCGCTTCTTTTTGGCCGCCCGGCATAATAGACGGACCTTTTAGCGCTCCTTCTTCACCGCCGGACACTCCTGTGCCGATAAAGTGAATGCCGAGCTCAGCTAATTCTTTATTGCGGCGCTGCGTATCTTTAAAGTACGTATTTCCGCCGTCAATTAAAATGTCTCCTTTTTCTAAATATGGCTTTAACTGTTCAATCGTCGCATCGGTCGCTTCTCCCGCTTTTACCATCAGCAAAATTTTGCGCGGCTTTTCAAGCGCATTAACAAACTCTTCAATGCTGTATGTACCGACAATATTTTTTCCTGCTGCTTCTTTTAAAAATTCATCCGTCTTTTCACGCGAACGGTTGTATACGGCAACCGAATAACCTTTGCTTTCAATATTTAACGCAAGGTTTTTGCCCATGACGGCTAAACCAATCACACCAATTTGTTGTTTTGCCATGACAAAACGTCCTTTCTTTCCTTTTTTGTTTGTTCATGAAAGAACATACCACGCTCGTTTCACAATATCAAGTATTGTGATTGCTTTCTTCCATGTTTTGCACATGTTGTTTAATCGCATCGGATCCTTCTAAAGATGCAAACCATTTTTTCGGATCAATGATCGTAATGAGGCGCTCTGGCAAGTTTGCGATGCCGATAAAATATGGCGTTTGACGATACGCAAGCATATTGACTTGCTTAATGGCTTCTTCAGGAATATCAATAATTTCTTTCGCATCATCAACAATGAACGCGACCGATAATCCGTCCGCCATCACAACAACAAGGCGTGTCCGATCAGTAGGCGTGAACGGACGGTTATACAAAATGCGCGTTGTATCTAATACAGGCGTTAATTCTTCGCGAATGCGCACCACTCCAACCATATAATCCGGCATGTTTGGAATGAATGTCGGCGCTTCCATTTTTTCAATTGAAATGACATGTTCAACCGGAATCGCGTATTGTTCATTTTGCACTTGAAAAACCACAACTTTATTCATATCCCGAAGGTTCCCCCTCAAGTTTTTTCATTTATTATACCACAAAAAAGCAGGGGAGTCTTTTTATCCCCTGCTTGCGACCTCTTCCACAATTGAGACAACCATTTCCGCTGTTTTGACAAGCTCTTCAATCGGCATTCGCTCGTTCGTTGTATGAATTTCTTCGTAGCCAACCGCTAAGTTGACCGTTGGAATGCCAAAACCAGCAATCACGTTTGCGTCGCTTCCACCGCCGCTACGCAATAGACGCGGAGTGCGACCAATTTTTTCAAGCGCCCGTTTTGCTACTTCAACGACATGGTCGCCATCGGCAAATTTAAAACTTGGATACATCACTTCTACATCAACTTCCGCACGTCCGCCCATTTCTTCCGCCACTTTTTCAAACGCTTCTTTCATTTTCGCTACTTGCGCTTCCATTTTTTCTGGAACGAGTGAACGTGCTTCCGCTAAAATATCGACACGGTCGCACACGATATTCGTTTGTGTTCCGCCCTCAAAACGGCCGATGTTCGCAGTCGTTTCTTCATCGATGCGACCAAGCGGCATTTGGGCAATGGCTTTTGCCGCAATCGTAATCGCTGAAACGCCTTTCTCTGGCGCCACTCCGGCATGCGCCGTTTTTCCGTGAATGACCGCTTTTATTTTCGCTTGTGTTGGCGCCGCAACAATAATATCGCCAACTTTGCCGTCGCTATCAAGCGCATAGCCAAACTTCGCTTGAATGAGCGATGGATCCAATGCTTTCGCTCCAACAAGGCCTGACTCTTCACCGACGGTAATGATAAATTGAATGGTGCCATGAGCGATGTTTTTCTCTTTTAATACGCGAATCGCTTCAAGCATCGCCGCCAATCCTGCTTTATCATCGGCGCCTAAAATCGTTGTTCCATCTGTCACGATATAGCCGTCTTGAATGGATGGCTTCACGCCTTTACCAGGAACAACGGTATCCATATGGGATGTAAAATAAATCGGATCAACGCCTTCTTTTGTCGCTTCTAGCGTACAAATTAAGTTTCCGGCGCCATGCCCCGTTTTTGCGGTCGTATCGTCTTCAATGACATGAAGACCAAGCGCCTCGAATTTTTGTTTCAATACTTTCGCAATTTCACCTTCATGTTTCGTTTCCGAATCAATTTGCACAAGCTCTAAAAATTCGTCGACTAAACGTTGTTCATTGATCATAAAAACAAGCCTCCTACGCTATGTACTCATTTAAGATTATACATCATTTTTGTACAAAAGCGTAGAGAGGCCTTTTTTGTTATTTACAACGGAATATTTCCATGTTTTTTCTTCGGTCGCTCTTCATGTTTATCACGCAACATATCAAGCGCTTGAATAAGCTTGATGCGCGTCTCGCGCGGATCGATGACATCGTCAATCATCCCGTATTTGGCCGCCACATATGGATTGGCAAATTTTTGACGGTACTCGGCGATTTTTTGAGCCCGCGTTGCTTGCGGATCTGGGCTGTTAGCAATTTCTTGAGCGAAAATAATGTTCGCCGCCCCTTCTGGTCCCATAACCGCAACTTCTGCATTCGGCCAAGCATAAACGACATCGGCACCGATCGATTTGCTGTTTAATGCCACATACGCACCGCCATACGCTTTGCGTAAAATGACGGTGATTTTCGGCACCGTTGCTTCCGAGTACGCATATAAAATTTTGGCACCATGACGGATAATCCCGCCATGTTCTTGCTTAACGCCCGGGAAAAAGCCCGTGACATCCTCAAACGTAATAATTGGAATATTAAACGAATCGCAAAAACGAATGAAACGTGCTGCCTTATCCGATGAATCGATATCGAGTCCGCCCGCCATAAACTTTGGCTGATTGCACACGAGACCGACCACTTCGCCTTTGATGCGCGCAAAACCAATGACAATATTTTTCGCAAAGTCTTTTTGCACTTCCATAAATGAATCCGCATCAACGACTTGCTCGATCACTTTGCGAACATCGTATGGACGTACGGCATCGAACGGAACGGCATCAGCCAAATCTGGACGATAATCGTCATCGTTTGGAGCGGCAACCGCCGGCGGTTTCTCGCGATTGTTTTGCGGCAAATAGCTTAATAGCTTGCGAACTTGCATAAGCACTTCTTCTTCGCTTTTTCCGGAAAAATGGGCATTTCCGCTAATCGTATTATGTACGCGCGCCCCCCCTAAATCTTCGGCACTAATTTTTTCCCCGGTAACCGTTTCAATTACTTTTGGACCGGTAATAAACATTTGACTCGTTTTTTCAACCATGAACACAAAATCGGTAATCGCCGGCGAATATACCGCACCGCCTGCGCAGGGCCCCATGATCACCGAAATTTGCGGAATAACGCCAGAATAAATGGCATTGCGGTAAAAAATGTGTCCATATCCGTCTAACGAAAGCACTCCTTCTTGAATGCGCGCGCCGCCTGAATCGTTCAAGCCGATGACAGGGGCACCTGTTTTGGCTGCTAAATCCATTACATTTGCAATTTTTTTCGCATGCATCTCGCCAAGAGCCCCGCCAAAAACGGTAAAATCTTGGGAAAATAAATAAACACGTCGACCGTTTATTTTTCCGTAACCGGTCACAACTCCATCGCCAGGTCCTTTTTTATTTGCCAACCCAAAATCTGTACAACGATGCTCAATGAATGGGTTCAACTCGACAAATGTGCCTTCATCCACCAGCAAATCGATGCGTTCGCGAGCGGTTAGCTTTCCTTTTTCATGCTGCTTTTCGATTTTGTCATCGCCGCCGCCCATTTCAATTTCACGGCGTCGGTCGTAAAGCTCATTAATTTTATCGTAAATGTCTGTCATCATGCGCGCCCCCTTTCGCAAAGCTCATAAAGGACGCCATGAGCGGATTTTGGGTGCATGAAAGCAATATTTGCGCCTCCTGCCCCTCGCTTTGGCTGATCGTGAATCATGCGAATGCCGTTTGCCTTTAACTCATCAATGCGCGCTTGAATATCATCCACGCCAAGCGCGATATGATGAATGCCTTCTCCGCGCTTTTCGATAAAGGCGGCAATTGGACTATCTTCTGCCGTTGGTTCAAGCAATTCGATCTTGGCTTCGCCAATTTTTAAAAAAGCAACACGCACTTTTTCAGATTCCACGACTTCAATGCCTAAGCATTCAAGCCCTAATGTCTCGACATAAAACGGCAGCGCTTCATCGAGCGACTTCACCGCAATTCCAACGTGATCAATTTTTTTTACTTCCATTCATCCCATCCCCTTTGCTTCGTAAATAACGTTGGAATAGATTTAACATTTTATATTTCGATATTTTTCTGAAAATTACCTGCTATTTTTACAAAATTTTTTCACCTTGTCCACCTTTTTTTAACAAGCTAAAATAGTATAGAGGTGAAAGAAATGCGCCGGAAAAAAGTTCAAAAAATCATCGTCTATTTAATGCTCGGTTCGATGCTACTAACAACATTGCTAGCAGGGTTGAGCATGTGGGTATGAAAAAAGGCTGTCCCAATAAATGGGTCAGCCTTCCTTATTTATCTTTTGATGGCTCCATATTGCTTTCCTAGCTGTTCAAACGATTGATAACTTTTGACAACCGCCACTTTCGTTCCGATCGGCACCTTCGGAAAAAGCGCCTCAATTTCGCGATTGTGCATGCGTATGCACCCTTGCGAAATATAGCGGCCAATGGAAGAAGGCGCATTTGTTCCGTGAATGCCGTACGTTCTCCCCTCTGTTCCTTTCGCATCAAAACCGATCCAGCGGCTGCCGAGCGGGTTGTTCGGCGCTCCACCCGGAATGTTTTTCTTTCGATAGTATGGATTGATTGCTTTCACCGTCACCGTAAACAATCCTTCGGGTGTTAATTGATTGGTTTTTCCCGTCGCAACGCGATACACATTTTCAATTTTTCCATTGCGAATAAAAGCCAGTTGATTGGTCTGTTTATTGACAATTAACATCGGATCGCCAACGCGCGGATTTTGCCCGAGCGGCCAAAGCGGTGAAATAAGAAGAAAAAGCGCAAGCAATAGCGGCATGAAATCACCCTTTTTTCCTTATTGTTCGACAAAAAGGAGCAAATGATGCTACGAAGCTTTGAATTGACTTTTAATGATCAAATATTGCTCCATTTCTTTGACAAAATGAAGCAAAGCCGCTCGTTCTTCAAACTCTTCACGCGTCTTTGGCAACGGCATTTCTTGAAACTGCTTTTTCATCTCTTCTAGCTGACGAATAAATTTTAATGCCGTATTTCCCGGGTGAATCGCATCGCTCAATTCATCAATAAAATCAGCAATCATGTTTCGCTGTTCGACCGTATAGGTTATGGATGTAATAAGCGGCAAGACGCGTTCAATAATTTCAAATTGCTTTTCACGCATGCGAAAGTATCGATAATAATAATCTTCATTGCGCAAAAAATGATTTTCGACGTTTTGCAGCGCCAACGTTTTGGCTTGTTGAAGCATCTCAGCGGTCAGCGTAATTTCTTTTCCATCCCATTGGCTTTCGTTTGTCCGCAAATAATGAACAATCTCTTTAAAAATGATTCGAAATAAATCTTCAATAATGCGCTGATATTCTTTCAGTTTATTTTCAACGCTCGGCATATACATATTGACAAGCAGCGCGACGCCAATGCCGATGATAATCAACAACAATTCATTGTATAAGAGCTTCGCTGTCATTTGTTCTGCCATATAAAAATGCAAAATAATAACCGAGCTCGTCGAAATTCCTTCCGTTACTTTTAACGCAACCGTTGTCGGTATGAAAAAAAGAAGCAAAAGAGCAATCGCAATCGGATGATAACCGATTCCTTCAAAAAATAAAAACGAGAAAAGCATTCCCGTAACACAAGCGATAAAACGCGCCCAAGCGCTTTTCAATGATTTTTTTTTCGTCACTTGAATACACAAAATGGTAAGAATCCCTGCAGATGCGAAATTTTGCAAATTCAACGACTGCGCTAAACTGATTGCGATTGCTGTTCCCACCGCTGTTTTTGCCGTTCGATAGCCGATTTTGAACATGTCAATCAAACCTCTCTCAAAATAAAAAGATGATCATCCGATCATCTTTTTATTATAGCACCTTTTCTAAAAAGTCTTGAGCGCGTTTGCTTTTCGGTTTTGTGAAAAATTGTTGCGGCGGTGCATCTTCCACAAGCATTCCACCATCTAAAAAGAGTACGCGGTCTGCCACTTCGCGCGCAAACCCCATTTCATGCGTAACGATCAACATCGTCATCCCTGTATGAGCGAGTGATTTCATTACATCTAATACTTCTTTGACCATTTCTGGGTCCAATGCAGATGTCGGTTCATCAAACAACATCACTTCTGGTTCCATCGCCAATGCTCTCGCAATCGCTACACGCTGCTTTTGTCCGCCTGATAAACGGCTCGGATATTCGCTTTCTTTCTCTTCCAAACCTACTTTCTTTAAAAGGGCGCGCGCTGCTTGTTCGGCTTCTTCCTTTGCCATCCCTTTTACATGAATCGGTGCATACGTTAAATTTTCCATCACTGTCATATGCGGAAATAAGTGAAAATGTTGAAACACCATCCCAACGTTTTGGCGCACTCGCATAATGTCCGTTTTTTTATTGGTGATCTCATGCTCGCCGATCCAAATTTCACCGCTTGTCGGCTCTTCTAACAAATTCAGGCAGCGCAAAAACGTCGATTTTCCAGAGCCGGATGGTCCAATAATAGCCACCACTTCCCCTTGAGAAATCGTCGTTGTAATTCCTTTTAACACCTCTAACTTTCCAAACGACTTATGAAGATTGTTTACCTTAATCACTTTTTCTCATTCTCCTCTCAACGGCTTTGCCGATCAGAGTTAATCCCATGACCATCACATAATAAATGAGACCAGCAAACAGAAGCGGTTCAAAATACGCATACTTCTCGCCGCCGACAATGTATGCGCGGCGCATAATATCCATCGCACCAATGACCGTCACCACTGCCGATTCTTTTGTAAGCGTAATAAACTCGTTCATTAATGCCGGCAAAATATTTTTTAACGCTTGCGGCAAAATGATATCCCACATCATTTTACGATAAGGAATTCCCAATGCCATCGCCGCTTCCCTTTGCCCTTTGTCCACCGCTAAAATCCCGGCGCGGATAATTTCAGAAATGTAAGCGGCAGAGTTTAAACCGAATGAGATGACCGCCGCTGGAAATGCCTCAATTTGAAAACCGATCAATTGGGGCAAACCGTAATAGACGACCATGAGCTGTAAAATAAGAGGTGTTCCCCGAAATACGGATGTGTACACATCCGCAAACCATGTAAGAGCTTTGATCTTTCCAATTTTAAACAATGCTAAAATGATTCCAAAGGCAAACCCAAGCAATGCGGCTAATCCGACAATTTTAAGCGTGACCCATATCCCTTCTAAAATAAAAGGGATCGAGGGCACGATTTGTGCAAAATTCATGCCCAATCTCCCCCTTTTTACTTCTGATCAAACCATTTTTGAATGAGTTTATCCACTTCACCTTTTGCTATTTTTTCTTTTAACACCTTATTAAACTCTTCGGTTAGCTTGCTACCTTTCGGAAAAGCAATAGCATAACCGGCTTCTTCTTCATTCGTTGGAATCGTATGACCTTCTAATTTTTCTTTATTGTTTTGGATGTATCCTTTCGCAACTGTATCTTCAATAATCGCCGCATCAAAACGTCCGGAAAGAATTTCTTGAATCAACTCAGGAATGCGATTGCGGCTTTCAATTTTCATATCAATCGTTTTCGCTAATTTCTTTGCCTCCCCTTCTTGAATCGAACCAAGCTGGACGCCAACCGTTTTCCCTTTCAAATCTTCTACCGTTTTAATCCCGCTTCCTTTTTTAGCTACAATCATATTTTTAGCGACATAGTACACATCCGAAAAATCAGCATTTTTCTTTCGTTCTTCCGTCGGAGTCATCCCCGCAAGCACAAAGTCAACCTTCCCTGCTTGCAATGCCGGAATAAGACCGTTAAAATCCATGTCGACGATTTCAAGTTCATAGCCCAACTCTTTGGTAATCATTTTGGCTAAATCAACGTCAAAGCCAATAATTTCGTTTCCTTTCGCCGTGTCAATGTACTCAAACGGCGCATAATCCGCAGATGTTCCCATTTTGAGAACTTTCTTCGTTTCGCCTTCACTATTTGTTTTCTCGCCGGATGCACCACACGCAGATAGTACACCGATCGATAACACGCTTGTTAATAATAATGTCAACCATTTCTTCACAATAAGTCCCCCTTTATTTTCTAAAAATTTTAAATAATTTTAAAAATATTTTGAAATAAGTTTTAATCCGTTTCAATCTTGATCTTCATAAGATTGAATATATATTCGATGGTATGTATATTAACACATAAACTAATAAATATACAACATTTTTTTTAAATATAAATATTTTTATTTTCAAAGAATAATAAACAATTTTTCGTTAAAAAAAGAACGAGACGCTTAACGAGCGCCTCGTTCATATTGTTCAATCAGTTGCTGAACAGCCATCGTCACAGGCTGTTTCCCGTCCATCACCTCTCGCTCAAGCGACGGCAATGTCTGCTTGACGATCGGATGAGCAAAAAAGCTTGTTTCCAAGTAATCTTTAATCATCGCGTAAAGCCAGTCTTTCATTTGCATTCGCCGTCTTTCCATAAAAACGCCGGATTTTTTCGTGACTTCCATGAACTGTTGAATCACATCCCAAATTTCCGCAATTCCTTCTCCGAGCAGTGCAGAACATGTATAAGCTTTCGTTTTCCATCCTTTTGTCGCATGGCGTAAATAGTGCAAAATTTGATTATACTCCGCTTTTGCTAATTCAGCGCGCTTTTTATTGTCTCCGTCCGCTTTATTAATGACAATCGCATCGACAAGCTCCATAATTCCTTTTTTCATCCCTTGCAGCTCATCGCCAGCACCTGTTAATGCAAGCAACAGGAAAAAGTCGACCATTCCGCGCACCATTCCTTCGCTTTGGCCAACGCCAACCGTTTCAATCAAAATGACGTCATAGCCTGCTGCCTCGCATAAAAGCATCGTCTCCCGCGTTTTTCGATGCACCCCTCCCAGCGTTCCGCCCGATGGCGATGGGCGAATAAACGCGCGCGGATGGCGGGCGAGTTGCTCCATGCGCGTTTTATCGCCGAGAATGCTTCCGCCCGTTAATGAACTGCTCGGGTCAACCGCCAACACCGCCACACGATGTCCTCGTTCGCATAAAAATGTGCCAAACGCCTCAATAAACGTGCTCTTCCCCGCTCCGGGAACGCCTGTAATGCCGATGCGAAGCGAATTTCCCGTATGAGGCAACAGCTGTTGCAAAAGCTGTTGGGCCATCGCCATATGACGCTCCGCATTGCTTTCAACAAGGGTGATCGCTTGCGCCAAAATCGTCCGGTCGCTCGCGAGCACTCCTTCGACATACTCAGAAATGGAACGCTCTTTTCGTTTCACCCATCTTTTTTTCATGGAGGATGAGAGTGGCTCTTCTTTGCGCACGTATGTCGCAAACGCTTCATTGTTTTCATCCGGAGTCCATTCCGGACGGTCATATTTATTCATCGCTTTCGCCCGCTTCCTCATAACCTAATCGCTTATAAATTTCTTCAAGCACTTTTTGGGCGGCAACGGGAATAATCGTTCCCGGACCAAAAATAGCCGCAGCCCCGTGTTCGTATAAAAACTCATAATCTTGCGCTGGAATGACTCCGCCGACAACAACGACGATGTCTTCTCGCCCGAGCTTGCGCAACTCTTCCATCAATTGTGGCAACAACGTTTTATGACCAGCCGCCAATGAACTTATGCCGATGACATGAACATCGTTTTCCACCGCCTGCCGCGCGGTTTCTTCCGGCGTTTGAAACAACGGACCGATGTCGACATCAAATCCTAAATCAGCAAACGCCGTCGCAATCACTTTCGCTCCGCGGTCGTGTCCATCTTGCCCCATCTTCGCAACTAAAATGCGCGGTCTTCTTCCTTCCAGCTCGTAAAATTCATCCGTCATTTGCTTCACGCGTTCAATTTCTTCTTCGTTTGTATATTCCGAGCTGTAAACGCCGCTAACGGAACGAATCGTCGCTTTATGGCGTTTGGCGACTTTTTCAATCGCATACGAAATTTCCCCTAACGTTGCGCGTGCCCGCGCCGCTTCGACCGCTAATTCAAGCAAATTGCCTTCCCCTGTTTCCGCTGCTTTCGTAATCGCTTCTAATGTTTGCTGTACGCGTTCTTCATCGCGAGAAGCGCGCAACTGCTTCAACCGTTCGATTTGCCGCATGCGCACCGCTGTATTGTCCACTTCTAAAATTTCGATCGGCACTTCTTTTTCAGGTCGATATTTGTTCACGCCGATAATCGTTTCTGCACCAGAATCAATTCTCGCCTGCCGTCTTGCGGCCGCTTCTTCAATGCGCATTTTCGGCAGTCCAGTTTCAATCGCTTTCGCCATCCCGCCGAGGTTTTCGATTTCTTCAATATGCTGCCACGCTCTCTTCATTAATTCGTTCGTCAATGTTTCGACATAATAAGATCCAGCCCAAGGATCAATCACGTTACAAATGCCGGTTTCATCTTGTAAATAAAGCTGTGTATTGCGGGCAATGCGCGCAGAAAAATCGGTCGGCAAGGCGATCGCTTCATCGAGCGCGTTCGTATGCAACGATTGCGTATGACCAAGCGCCGCTGCCAATGCTTCAATGCATGTGCGCGTCACGTTATTGAACGGATCTTGCTCCGTCAAGCTCCAGCCGGATGTTTGCGAATGCGTCCGCAACGCGAGCGACTTCGGATTTTTCGGGTTGAATGTTTTCATCATTTTTGCCCAAATGACGCGCGCCGCTCTCATTTTCGCGACTTCCATAAAGTAATTCATGCCGATCGCCCAGAAAAATGAAAGTCTTGGCGCAAAGGAGTCAATGTCAATTCCAGCCTTTAATCCTGTACGGACGTACTCTAATCCATCAGCGAGCGTGTAGGCTAATTCAAGGTCAGCAGGCGCTCCCGCTTCTTGCATATGATATCCGGAAATGCTGATGCTGTTAAACTTCGGCATATGTTTCGCTGTATACGCAAAAATATCAGCGATGATGCGCATTGACATTTCCGGCGGATAAATGTACGTGTTGCGCACCATGTATTCTTTTAAAATATCGTTTTGAATCGTTCCGGTTAATTGCTCTTGCTTGACTCCTTGTTCTTCCGCGGTGACAATATAAAACGCCATAATCGGCAATACCGCCCCGTTCATCGTCATCGACACCGACATTTGATCAAGCGGAATGCCGTCAAATAAAATTTTCATGTCCAACACAGAGTCGATGGCTACCCCTGCTTTTCCCACATCGCCGACAACGCGCGGATGGTCGGAGTCATAACCGCGATGTGTCGCAAGGTCAAAGGCAACCGAAAGACCTTTTTGCCCCATGGCTAAATTGCGGCGATAAAAGGCGTTGCTTTCTTCTGCTGTCGAAAAACCGGCATATTGGCGAATCGTCCATGGCCGATTGACATACATCGATGGATAAGGTCCACGCAAATACGGCGGAATGCCCGGCATATAATCAAGAAAATCCAATTCTTCTATATCTTTTTTCGTGTATAATGGCTTAATCGCAATTTGTTCATTCGTTTGAAACAGCAAATCGTCCAGCGATGCCTTTAATTTTTCTTCAATCGCTTGCTTCCATTGCTGTTCGTCTACTTTTTCGCTCATCACTTGCAAAGAAACGTTCGTAAAATCGACCTTTCTACTCATCGAGAGCCACCCCCATCTCTTTCATAAATTCCGCCAGCGTCTCATAACCATTCGAACCGATATGAATAAAGCCATCGATCCCTGCTTGGACAAATGTCCCTTCGATTTCAGGAGCTTGTTTTCCGGCGACATACAGTTTCAGCTGCGGATTGGCTTTTTTCATTTCCTCCGCAATCGTCGGAACCGTATTGACGTAGCTTTCGTCTGAACCGCAAATGATATAATGCGTACCTTCAACGGAAAGCGCTCCTTTAATCGCTTCCCCTGCGGACATATAGCCATCATTTTTCACCACTTCAAAACCGCCGGCTTCAAAAAAACCGGTAATAAAATCGGCTCTCGCTTTATGATTCGGAATGGTGCCAAGATTGATTAAAACCACTTTCGGACGGCTGCCGTGCTTTTCTAAATGAGCCTCGGAAGCTTGGCGCAATTGTTCAAACGGCTCGGCTAAACGCCATTGCTTAATGGATTGAATGCGAATAGATGGGCCACTTTCCTCCAATGCTTTCATCATTTCTTGAGCGGTCGCTCGACTTGCAGCCAAAGCAATGGCTGTTTGCATCAATTGTTTCTCGTTGAATCCAGATTTTAATTGTGACACATTCTCTTCATTGATTGATTCTTCAAAAGATGCCTTAACCTGTTTCTTTTCTTCTGTTCTTTGTACAGGTGGCTCTGCCAAATTTGCATAGAAGTTTGTGCCGACAATTTTTTCTTTGCGCGTTTTCACATTGTTCTTACGCAGCTCGGCGACTTTTTCCACCTCTGCTTGAACAAATCCTTCTTCAAGCGCTTTGGTCATGCCGCCTTTTGCTTCGATTTGTTGAAACAGCTTCCATGCTTCTTCCGCTAATTGAGCAGTGAGCGACTCGACGTAATACGAACCTCCAGCTGGGTCAATGACTTTATCGATATGCGCTTCCTCTTTTAAAATGAGCTGAACGTTGCGCGCAATTCTACGCGAAAATTCATCAGCTAGACGAATCGGTTCATCAAACGGAGAAACATGCAAACTGTTCGCTCCGCCCACCGTTGCCGCAAACGCTTCTGTTGTCGCCCGAAGCATATTCACATATGGATCATATACCGTTTTTGTAAAATAGGACGTGCGCGCATGAATGGCCATTTTTTGCGACTTTTCATTGCCGCCAAACGCTTGAACAATATTGGCCCAAACGAGACGAGCCGCACGAAGCTTCGCAATTTCCATAAAGAAATTCGAACCGATCGCAAACGAAAAATGGATGCGCTGCGCCGCTTCATCGATCGTTAACCCTCGATTGAGACACTCGTTCAAATATTCCACCGCAGTGGCAAACGCAAACGCCAATTCTTGAACGGCATTTGCTCCGCCATTATGATACGGCTCGCTGTGAACGATGATTGTTTTGACACGCGGCATATGCTCTTTCGCCCATGCGGTCATATTTGCCATGACGTCGTACAATGTCGTTAAAGATGTGGATAACTGTCCTTTTTCAACAAGAGCCGCAAGCGGATCCATGCCGACTGTGCCGCGCAATGCATCGAGCGGAACTTGCTGTTTTTCTAAATAAGCCGCTAACAATGCCAAAAACGGAAGAGAGCATTCGCCCGCATCCACTCGGAGAGAGTAGTTTTGAAGAGAAATTCCCGAGAACATCTCTTCTAGATCGTTGAGTGACGTGACAGGAAAGCCAATTTTGTCCAACACAAGATGAATTTCCGTTTGCCCTCTTGCTAGATCATGCTTGGCGATTTCATTCCATTCCTTCGCGTTACGAGCTGACAATTCTTGGCTGACCAACCACGGTTCTTGAATGTAACCATTCACATGAATTCCGCGTACATAACGAGGAAATCCCGGATACTGCTCAATATGCTCCAATGATTCGAGATCTTCGCGTGTATAAATTGGTTTTATGCGCAAATTTTCATAAGTCGTCGAATAAAGCTTTTCAATTGGTTTTCCTTTTAAAGATTTCTCTACTTCTCGCTTCCACTCTTCATAAGTCGGAGGCGGAAACGACTGGTTTTTCATCGCAGAGATATGTTCCATTCATACTCCCTCCCCTTTGCATTAAGAAAGCCATTTCTCCTGTACCCTTAGTCAAAATAAAATAAAAGAAATCGCTTACTTTCGGATTTTTAAAAATATTCTATATATGTTTATTGTAGTATATCTGTATAGTTCTAGCAATGAACAAAACAAACGAAAGCTTCTTGCACTTTCATATAATTTTAAAAATAAAAAAGAACTGTTCTTCTTCGAGCAGTCCAAGCAAACGATCAATGAGAATGAGCCCTTTCCATTCAGTCCCTAATGATTCCGCGGCTTGTTCCGATTAAAACTTCCTTCCCATTTTGGTTTCGATAGACAATTTCCATGGCCACTTTTTTGTATCCTTCCATCGGTGTAACTTCGGTGATGGTTAGTTCACACGTAATCGTATCGCCTGTGAAAACGGGGCGAATGTATTCGAAATTCATTTCTCGCGCAATATAATTCAAATCTCCGCCGATTTTTGTGCCAATGCTAGCTGTAAATAAGCCGTGTACCATGAAACGTCCCTTTTCATCCCGCTCCATATGATGCCTTCCTTTATCTCCCGATAGCTGCGCAAACTGGAACGTTTCTTCCTCAGTAAACGTTCTTTCCCAGGTAAATACGTCTCCTGCTTTGATATCCACAAAATCATCTCCCATTCCTCAGGATTAAATATTTAAATTTTCATTATATTCTAACATATTATACTAAAATGGCTTTCTTTCATAAAATTTAATAGTCCCCCACTAAGTAGCTGAAGCTTGTGAATATGTAGTAAGATTCAAGTTGAGTCTCCGACATATCTCATCATGAATAGAAGACCGCTTTTCTGCCATAGGCGGCAAGATTTTTCTTGCCGCCCCGGCATGCTAGAAGCATGCCGATTCCGAACGTAAAACGCATGACAGACAAATTCATTTGTCTGATGGCGTTTTCGTTCGGAGAAGTGGCAGAAAAGCTTGTTTATGTCGGAAAATTAAGCTTATCATATATAGATAAAAAAAAAGAAAGTCCTCCTTTACTCTATTAGCAGTTAACGTATGGTTGGATTCTCCACTAAATTTTGATACTTCCATCGAAGTCCATAAAAAACCACCGCGATGATTTTCGCGGTGGTTTTCGTCTATCAATAAATCGGCGTGTTGTCTTTGGACATATTTTCTAAAATTTCTTTGACGCGTGCAAGGAAGCGTCCGCAAATTAAACCGTCAAGGACGCGATGGTCAAGAGAGAGACATAGATTCACCATGTCGCGAATGGCGATCATGCCGTCTTTGACAACCGGGCGTTTGACGATCGCTTCGACTTGCAAAATCGCCGCTTGCGGATAGTTGATAATGCCCATCGATTGCACAGAGCCGAAGGAACCGGTGTTGTTGACCGTGAATGTGCCGCCTTGCATATCTTCTGGACGAAGTTTGCCTGCGCGCACTTTTGCGGCTAACTCGGCAATTTCGCGGGCGATGCCTTTGATTGACTTTTCATCGGCATGTTTAATGACAGGTACAAATAACGCGTCATCTGTCGCAACCGCAATCGAGATGTTGATGTCTTTCTTCTGCACGATTTTGTCTCCCGCCCACATCGAGTTCATTTGCGGGAATTCTTTTAACGCTTGCGCCACGGCTTTCACGAAGAATGCAAAGTATGTTAAATTGAAGCCTTCGCGTTTCTTAAATTCGTCTTTAATCGAATCGCGGTAAGCGACTAAGTTTGTGACATCGACTTCAACCATCGTCCATGCATGCGGCGCTTCATGTTTGCTGCGAAGCATGTTCGTTGCGATCGCTTTGCGTACAGGTGTAACAGGAATTTCAATGTCGCCTGCTTGAACTGGGATGGTTGGTGCCGCTGGTTGTTTTGGAGCAGCCTCTTCTTCCGCTTTTGGCGCTTCTTGAACTGGTGTCGCCGGTTGAACCGGAGCCGCTTGGGCAGCTGGTTTTTGACCCGCTGTTGGAATATTGCCAGATTCAATTAACTTCAAAAGATCTTTACGCGTAATGCGGCCGCCCATTCCCGTTCCTTGTACTTGCTCAAGGTCGATGTTATACTCTTGGGCCAAGCGAAGAACGGCTGGTGAGTAGCGGCCTTTTGCTCCTTTTTTCGGTGGTGGAGCGGCTTGTGCTGTTTCCGCTTTTGGCGCTTCTTCTTGTTTTGTTTCCGCTTCTTGGGCCGCTCCGTCTTCTCCTTCCACTTCAATCGTACAAATGACCGCGCCAACTGGTAATGTTTCGCCTTCTTTTGCGATTAATTCTTTAATGACGCCTGTAAACGAAGACGGAATTTCAGCATTGACTTTATCGGTCATGACCTCCGCGAGCGGATCGTATTTATTGACGCGATCGCCAACGGACACAAGCCATTGGCTGATCGTTCCTTCCGTTACGCTTTCGCCGAGCTGCGGCATCGTAATTTTTTCAATCGCCATCGTGACCCCTCCTTAAAACTGCGCCAGCTCGCGCATCGCCTTTTCAACTTTATCCGGATTGACCATAAAGAATTTTTCCATCGTCGGCGCATATGGCATCGCTGGTACGTCTGGACCGGCTAGACGCATAATCGGCGCATCTAAATCAAACAAGCAATGTTCCGCGATAATTGCAGCCACTTCGCTCATCACGCTTCCTTCTTTGTTGTCTTCGGTTACAAGAAGCACTTTTCCTGTTTTGCTTGCTGCTTCAATGATCGCTTCTTTGTCAAGCGGATAGACCGTGCGCAAGTCTAAAATGTGCGCCGAAATGCCGTCTTGAGCCAATTTTTCTGCCGCTTGCAGCGCAAAATGAACGCATAATCCGTACGTAATAACCGTAATATCTTCCCCTTCACGTTTCACATCCGCTTTTCCGATTGGCAATACGTAATCATCTTCCGGCACTTCGCCTTTAATCAAGCGGTAAGCTCGTTTATGTTCAAAGAAAAGAACGGGATCTTCATCGCGAATCGCCGCTTTTAACAATCCTTTCACATCATAAGGAGTGGACGGCATGACAATTTTTAATCCTGGCTGGTTCGCAAAAATCGCTTCAACCGATTGGGAATGATAGAGCGCACCGTGAACGCCTCCCCCATATGGCGCACGAATGACAAGCGGACAGTTCCAATCGTTGTTCGAACGATAACGAATGCGCGCCGCTTCTGAAATAATTTGGTTCACCGCGGGCATAATAAAGTCAGCAAACTGAATTTCGGCAACCGGACGCATCCCATACATCGCTGCTCCAATCGCCACTCCGACGATCGCCGATTCCGCTAGCGGCGTATCGATGACGCGCTGCTCGCCAAACTGTTCATATAAACCGTTTGTCGCGCGAAACACGCCGCCGCGCTTTCCAACGTCTTCTCCTAAAATAAAGACGCGCTCATCACGTTCCATTTCTTCACGAAGAGCCATCGTAACGGCATCAATATAGGAAATAACAGGCATACGCAATCCCCCTTACTCAGCATAGACATATCGTAATGCATGTTCAGGCTCCGCATACGGCGCTTTTTCCGCATAGTCGGTCGCCTCATTCACTTCTTTCATGACACGATCGAGAATCTCTTTTTCTTTTTCCTCTGTTAATACGCCCACTTCTTTTAAATACAACCCAAACGTATGAATCGGATCTTTCTTTTTCGCTTCTTCCACTTCTTCTGGATTGCGGTATGTGCGATCATCATCATCCGAAGAATGCGGCGTTAAGCGATAGCATACCGCTTCAATTAACGTCGGACCTTCGCCGCGGCGAGCACGATCAGCGGCTTCTTTCACAACGCGATACACTTCAAGCGGATCGTTTCCATCGACCGTATAACCCGGCATGCCGTAACCGATCGCGCGATCCGATACTTTTTCGCACGCCAACTGTTTTTGGATCGGAACGGAGATGGCGTATTTATTGTTTTCGCACATGAAGATGACCGGCAATTTATGAACGCCTGCAAAGTTCGCTCCTTCATGGAAATCGCCTTGGTTGGAAGAACCTTCTCCAAACGTTACGAACGCAACAAAGTCTTTTTTCTCCATCTTTCCAGCAAACGCAATGCCGACCGCATGCGGCACTTGCGTCGTTACTGGAGATGAACCCGTCACGATGCGATTTTTCTTTTTCCCGAAGTGACCTGGCATTTGACGGCCGCCGGAATTTGGATCTTCCGCTTTCGCAAATGCCGAAAGCATTAATTCTCTCGCCGTCATTCCAAACGTCAGCACAACTCCCATATCACGGTAGTAAGGCAAAACGTAGTCTTTTGTGCGGTCAAGCGCAAATGCAGCACCGACTTGAGCCGCTTCTTGTCCTTGGCACGAAATGACAAACGGAATTTTTCCAGATCGGTTTAATAGCCACATCCGCTCATCAATCTTTCGTGCTAACAACATCGTTTCATACATTTGCAAAACGGTTTCGTCGCTTAATCCTAACGCGTGATGACGATTTTCCGCCATAAAAATTCCTCCTTTTAAATGTGAATCGCTTTTCCATCAAGCGCGAGCGCAGCTTCCGCGATGGCTTCCGAAAGCGTCGGATGCGGATGAATTGTGTGAGCGATCTCCCATGGTGTCGCGTCGAGCACGCGCGCTAATCCCGCTTCTGAAATCATATCGGTCACATGCGGACCAATCATATGCACACCAAGCAAATCGTCGGTTTTGGCATCAGCGATGAGTTTCACAAAACCTTCTGCTTCACCATAAACGAGCGCCTTTCCAATCGCTTTAAACGGAAATTTGCCTACTTTAACGTCATACCCTTTCGCTTTCGCCTCTTCCTCCGTCAAACCGACACTTGCCGCTTCCGGACGGCTGTAAATGCATTTTGATACCATTGTGTAATCAAGCGGAAGCGGATTTTTTCCTGCGATATGCTCAACGGCAATGATTCCTTCATGAGAAGCAACATGCGCTAACTGCAATCCGCCAATCACATCGCCGATCGCATAAATATGCTTTTCTTTCGTTTGATAAAATTCGTTCGTTTGAATAAATCCTTTTTCCACGACAATGTCCGTATTTTCAAGTCCAATTCCTTCAATGTTTGCTTGTCGTCCGACCGAAACGAGCATTTTTTCAGCGAAGAACGTCTCGACTTTCCCGCCGCAATCGGCTTGAATTGTGATACCGTTTTCAATTTGTAACGTTTCAGGCAACACTTTTGCGCTTGTGACGATGCGAATGCCGCGCTTTTTTAAAAGCCGTTCCATTTCTTTAGAAATGTCGCGATCTTCTGTCGGCAAAATGCGATCCGCATACTCAATGACGGTGACATTCACACCGAAATCATGAAGCATCGATGCCCATTCAATGCCGATCACGCCGCCGCCGACAATGATGATTGAAGCTGGCAAGCTTTCTAGTTGCAACGCTTCATCGGATGTTAATACGTACTGACCGTCAATCGCTAAACCCGGTAACGTGCGCGGACGCGATCCTGTCGCGATGATCACGTTTTTCGGAATGAGCATTTCGTTTTCCGAACCATCGTTCATCTCAACGGAAACCGTTCCCGGCATCGGCGAGAAAATTGATGGTCCTAAAATGCGTCCCGTTCCTTCATAAACATCGATTTTACCTTTTTTCATCAACATTTGAATGCCTTTATGCAATTGATCGATAATTTGTTGTTTGCGCGCTTGCACTTTCACAAAATCAAGACGAACATCGCTTGCAAGCACCCCGAACGCTTCGCCTTGTTTCGTTTGCGCATATACTTCCGCGCTGCGAAGCAACGCTTTGCTCGGAATGCATCCCGCATGCAAGCACGTTCCGCCAAGCTTTCCTTTTTCGACAACAGCCGTTTTTAATCCGAGTTGAGCCGCACGAATCGCCGCCACATATCCGCCTGTGCCGCCACCTAATATGACAAGATCATACTCTTTTGCCATCGTCCTCATTCCTCTCTATTTCCAAACGGTTGTTTTGACCACATTTCCCGGATATTCTTTTGCTTCTTCCTCACCGCGTAAAACACGCAACGCTCCTTCAGCAAGCGCTTGCAATTCATTCTCGCCTGGCTGCACGATCACATCGGCAATCCATTGAACGCGATCCGCAATTTCTTTCACAAATTCTTTTCCATAGGCTAAGCCGCCCGTTAAAATAATCGCATCGACTCGACCGGCGAGCACGGCGCTTGCCGCCCCGATTTCTTTTGCAACTTGGTACGCCATCGCACTGTAAACGAGCTTTGCTTTTTCATCGCCAGCAGCGATCATTTTTTCAACTTTCACCGCATCGTTTGTGCCTAAATAACCGACTAATCCGCCGCGGCCGACGAGCATTTTCATAATTTCTTCACGGTAATACTCGCCGGAAAAACATAGCGAAACGAGATCTCCCGCCGGAACGGTTCCTGCACGTTCTGGGCTAAACGGCCCTTCTCCGTCTAATCCGTTATTCACATCAACCACACGCCCTTGCTTATGGGCACCGACCGTAATTCCACCGCCCATATGCGCGACAATGAAGTTGACTTCTTCATATTTTTTGCCCATTTGTTTCGCTACGCGGCGAGCGACTGCTTTTTGATTGAGCGCATGAAAAATGCTGCGTCTTTCAATCAGAGGAAATCCCGAAATTCTAGCAATCGGCTCCAATTCATCAACGACAACAGGGTCGACAATAAACGCCGGAATATTTAACGCCGATGCGATTTCATAAGCTAAAATGCCCCCTAAATTGGAAGCGTGTTGTCCTGAATAACCGAGTCGTAAATCTTTTAACATTTCTTCATTGACGGCGTACGTGCCCCCTTCAATCGGACGCAATAATCCACCTCGTCCGCATACCGCACTTAATTTGGAAATGTTAATCCCTTCCTTATCAAGCGCTTCCAAAATCGTTTGTTTTCGAAATTCATATTGATCGATAATCGATTTGTATGTTTGCAATACTTCTGTGTCATGACGAATCGTCGTTTCTAATATTGGACGCTCATCGTCAAACACGCCAATTTTGGTTGAGGTTGATCCAGGATTAATAACAAGGATGCGAAATGATCGTTCGTGCAACGTGTAAAACCTCCTTTGATCGCTCGGAAGCGGAAGATCCGCTTCCGAAACCATTTAACGACTGCGACGGCGGCTTAAAATATGTTGGCCGTTTTGTAAAAATTGGCTGCGTGATTTGCGCATTTTTTCAATGCGTTCCTCTGCCAAACGGTCTGCCGCTTTGTAAGTCGGGATGTTATCGCGTTTAGCAATTTCAAATACTTTTTCAATGTTGTTGTAGATTTGCTCTACTTTTTTCATCGCACGTTCACGGTTATAACCGTATAACTCGTCAGCGACGTTAATAACTCCCCCTGCGTTGATAACATAATCCGGTGCATAAACGATGCCTAATTCATGAATCATGTCACCGTGTCTTGCCTCTTTTAATTGGTTATTTGCCGCACCGGCAATCACTTTTGCTTTTAATTTTGGAATCGTTTCGTCATTGATGATTCCGCCAAGCGCACATGGTGCAAAAATATCGCATTCAACTTCGTAAATGTCGTTCGGATCGACCGCTTTTGCGCCAAATTCTTCAACCGCGCGTTGGACCGCTTCTTTATTAATGTCCGTAACAATTAATTTCGCTCCTTCTTCGTGAAGGTGGCGGCATAAGTTGTACGCAACGTTTCCAACGCCTTGCACCGCGATCACTTTTCCTTCTAATGAATCGCTGCCAAACGCTTCTTTCGCCGCTGCCTTCATGCCGCGATACACACCGTAAGCGGTAACAGGAGAAGGGTTTCCTGATGAACCGAACGCCGGCGAAATGCCTGTCACATAATCGGTTTCTTCATAAATAATGTCCATGTCCGCAACGGTTGTACCAACGTCTTCCGCTGTGATATATCTTCCGTTTAATCCTTGAATAAAGCGGCCGAACGCTCTAAACATCGCTTCGTTTTTATCTTTGCGCGGATCACCGATGATCACGGCTTTTCCGCCGCCAAGGTTCAATCCAGCCGCTGCGTTTTTGTACGTCATCCCGCGCGCAAGGCGAAGAGCATCTTCAATCGCTGCCTCTTCGGATTCATACATCCACATGCGTGTACCGCCTAAAGCAGGCCCAAGCGTTGTATCGTGAATCGCAATAATGGCTTTTAATCCTGACTCTTTATCTTGGCAAAATACTAATTGCTCATAATCGTATTGCTCCATGTATTTGAAAATTTCCATGTATATTCCCCCTCGAATTAATTTGTTGCACAAATGGCTAATGCTAAAGAGTATAGTTTACTCTCTGCAGAATCAGCTCGTGATGTCAAAACAATCGGTGCCTTTGCGCCTGCAATGATGGCGCCAACTTTAGCATTCGCGAAATAAACAAGCGATTTGTATAACACATTTCCTGTTTCAATATTTGGCACGAGCAAAATATCGGCTCGCCCTGCAACCTCACTTCGAATCCCTTTATGTTGAGCGGATTCGATGGACACTGCATTGTCAAGCGCTAACGGACCATCGACAATGCAATCAGTCAACTGTCCCCGCTGACTCATCAGCGATAATGCGGCCGCATCAATCGTTGCCGGCATCGCCGGATTGACGACTTCCACCGCCGCAAGCGGTGCGACCTTCGGCTTCTCGATGCCGATTGCTTTCGCCACTTTTACAGCATTCGCAACAATCTCAGCTTTTTGCTGTAAGTCAGGCGCAATATTCATCGCCGCATCTGTCACAATGATATAGCGATCATAATTTGGAACTTCAAAAACGGCGACATGGGACAATACATTCCCTGTTCGCAAACCATATTCTTTATGAAGAACCGCTTTTAAAATCGTAGCGGTCGGCACATTTCCTTTCATCAGCACATTCGCTTCATTTCCATGAACAGCGCGAACCGCAAGTTCTGCTGCCTCCGCTTTCGAATCAGCATGAATAATGCGGATGTTTCCGCTTTCGACGTAGTGAACATATTCGCCTAAAAGATCATAAATCTTTGGTTCGTCGCCATATAACAAAAACTGACCGAATCCAGATTGTAACGCTTGAATAACCGCCTTGATGACTTCTGAATCTTCCGCCGCTGCCACCGCAACAGTTGCTTCGGCAAGTTGGGTTGCTTTGGTAATCAACGATTCCAGCTTCATTTCATGCATTCAACCCCTTTGTTTTTTACGTTCACCCTTTATTTATGCAAAAACCATGCCAACTTTTTTTGTATTGAAAACGCTTTATTTTCCACTGTTTTTGTCTGCATGTTTTTGCATACTATGAAGATTATTGCATGCTATTTTTATCAAGTCCATATTTTTCGAGTTTATAGTATAAATTGCGAATCGAAATGCCTAATTTTTTTGCCGTTGCTGTTTTATTTCCATTACACTCCTTTAAAACGCTTTCAATAACGGACGCTTCGTACTGATCAAGCATTTCTGCTAACGTTTTGTTCTCTTCTTTTAACGCAATTGATGCAGATGGAACGTTTCGTTCTTTTTCGTCATGTAACATTGGGATATGTTTTCGATCAATTTTCACTTCATTGTATTTCATAAAAATCATGGCTCGGCCAAGCACATTTTCAAGCTCGCGAACGTTCCCTGGCCAATCGTAAGAAAGCAAATACGCAAGCGCTTCATCCGTAATTCCTTCGACGTTTCGTCCATAATCTTGATTCAATTTTTGAATTAAATGCTGGCATAAAGCAGGAATATCTTGTTTTCGAGCGCGAAGAGGAGGAATATAAATCGGCATGCGATTGAGACGGTAATACAAATCTTCGCGAAATGTGCCATCAGCAATCGCTTTCTCTAAATGAACATTTGTTGCGGCAATGACGCGAACATTAATCGGAATCGGCTTCGTTCCGCCGACGCGCACAATTTCCCGTTCTTGCAAAACGCGCAATAATTTTGCTTGCATGTTGGCAGACAGTTCACCGATTTCATCTAAAAAAATGCTTCCGTTGTTTGCTTCTTCAAATAACCCTTTTTTTCCGCCGCGCTTTGCACCCGAAAAGGCGCCCTCTTCATAGCCAAACAATTCGCTTTCCAAAAGCGATTCAGAAATGGCTGCACAGTTCACGCGAATAAACTTATGATATTTTCGGTCGCTCGCATTATGAATCGCATGGGCAAACAATTCTTTTCCCGTCCCGGACTCTCCGCGCAGCAAAATGGTTGCTGGCGTTTTGGCGGCTAATTTCGCTTGTTCAATCGCAATCATCATTTCTTCTGATGTGCCGATAATATCATCAAATGAATATTTCGCCTCCAATGTTCGAATAATTTGTCGGGCGCGATCCAATTCCGCTGTCAACCGTTGAATTTCCGATACATCGTGAATGACACCAACGCTTCCTTTCAACACGCCATCGACGATAATCGGAGCGACATTAACCACCACTTCACGCTTCTTCGGTCCAACTTTCATGCGCGCACCGCGCACAGGACGGCGCGTTTTTAGCACTTTCATATGCATGCTTTCCCCTTCGGAAATGTCAGCCGTTGCGGGTTTCCCAATGACTTGTTCTTCGGAAAGGCCCGTTAGCTTTGTATAAGCCGGGTTAATTAAAATTCCCTTCCCATGTTCATCAACGACGGAAATCGCCTCTTCCGAAGAATGAATAATCGCCTCCAGCATCGTCCGAATTTCTTTTAAATTTGTTACTTCTTCCGCCAATTGAACGACTTCTGTAATATCTTTAAATACCGCAAACGCTCCAAATGATTTTCCTGTTTCATCGATGAGCGGAATTCGTGTCGTAATAATTTTTCGTCCGTTTTCTAATTTTAATTCTTGATGGAGTTCAACCGCTTTCGTTTTTAACACACGCGGAAGCCCGCTTGATGGGATGATGTCTAAAATATGTTTTCCTAACGCTTGCTTTTTTGTTTTCTCTATCATTTTTTCTGCACTTGGATTCATATGGGTAATATAGCCATTTTCATCAATCACGATCATTCCGTCGTGCGTCGAGTTAAAAATTAAATCGTGTTTCGTCGTTTCGTTCTTTAAGGTCGTAATTAACTGTTCTTTTTCTTCTACTAATTGAGCGATAATATAAGCAATCGAACCAGGAATGACAACCGTATGATCTGAACATGCTTGACGCAATTCAGAAAACACGCGACTATCTCCTGTTGCCTCAACGACAATGTCAATATCGTCTGTTAAAAAAGAACGCCAATCGTTTCCCGTCATAATATGCATCGAACGAGCTAACTCCAGTCCCGGTGCTTGATCATTTTGATCGATGATCGCCACTACTTCCATTAATTTTGTTTCGTGAAACATTTTTAATAATGCACTGCCGCCTTTTCCAGCGCCAACAATCAACACTTTTTTCATCGTTTCTCACCATCACCCATTTGTTTGCAATTTTTTGCAGACAATTTCATCATAGCGTTCTTTTCTCTTCTTGACAAATAGTTGAAAACATTTATGATGGAATCAGAAACTTCGGAAAGGATTTTTCTTATGCAGCGAATGATTGCCTTAATCATTTTACTCATTCCTGGCTTTTTAGCGGCACTCGGAATCAAATGGATGAGAGATACCGTTTTCGGAATTTTACATCCCCCGCTCCCTTCTCTTTTCGTGCAATTTTTGGCTGGACTTTTATTTTTTATCGTTGGTCTAGCGTTCATTGGCGGATTTATATTGCATCGCGACCGCAAACGAAATAAAGTGCAACCTCGTTTCCAAAAAAAGAAGCGCTCCGAGTCGGAATGATATTATCCCTCTTGTGTAGACAGTGTAGAAAAAGGACACACTGCTATACAGGAGGGATTTTTTTGGATAAATCAAATGCAAAATACAAAAGC